>NZ_JBIAWY010000013.1:0-244950 GCF_042896185.1 Amycolatopsis sp. NPDC001319
GACGTGGGTCCTAGACAAGCCACACCTCAACCGGAGGTTCTCCCCACGTCAACCAGAACCTTCCGCTACCAACGTCCTGGCCAAATACACCTAGGGCGTACCGGCCGGCCCGGCGGTGCCGTCCCTCCCGCCGGGCCGCCGGTCCACCACCGGCTCGTCCGGCGCGACGGCCACGGCGTCCAGCGCCGCGCGCAGGTAGGGGATCAGGCCTTCGGCGTCGGGGCCCGTGAGCACGGTCGAGCCCAGCAGCATGCGGTTGAGCAGCGTCCCGGCGCAGATGGCGATCAGCAGCGCGGAGCGAGCGGTCGCGTCGGTGCCGGGCAACGCGTCGGCGAGCCGGGCCTGGTAGTTGCGCTCGATGCTCGCGCGCATGATCTCCGCTGCGCGCGGGTTGGCGACCGAGCGCAGGGTGAGCAGCATCCCGTCGGACGCGTGTGGGTCGTCGCCGGTCAGCAGGGCCCGCGCCGCCTCGGCGTTGAGCTCGGGCGTCATCATCATCGACTTCTCGAACGCGACTTCGACGACCTCGGCGAAGAGCCCTTCCTTCGAGCCGAAGTACTTGCCGATCAGCCGCGCGTCCACGTCGGCGGCGCGGGCGATCTCGCGGACGCCGGCGCCGTCGTAGCCGTGCTCGGTGAACGCCTTGCGGGCGGCGCTCAGGATCGCCGCCCGGGTGGCCACGGGGTCCCGGCGCTTCGGCGTCGGATCAGGACTCATGGTCGCCAGCGTACGAGTCTGGTCCCCGGTTCCGGGGCACGTGCGGGTTGCTAAGTCCGCACTCGTGGACTTATTGTGGTCCACAGGTGCGGACTTAGCCGCACCGACGAGAGCAACCACCGCGACTAAGGATTCCTTCCATGCCTGCTTCCCAGGGCCCCATTCCCCAGCGCCGACTCGGTTCGAGCGGTCCCGCCGTCGGAGCCGTCGGTTACGGCGCGATGGGCTTCGCCCGTCCGTACGGACAGGCCGAGGACCACGCCACCGACGACACCGCCGACGCCCTCATCGGCCGCGCGCTGGACCTCGGCGTCACCCTGGTCGACACCTCCGACATCTACGGCGCCAGCGAGGAGGCCATCGGCAAGGCGATCGCGCGCCGCCGCGACTCGGTCGTGCTGGCCACCAAGTTCGGCATCGTCCGCGGTCCGTTCGACGGCGCTCCGGCGATCATCAACGGCCGTCCGGAGTACGTCCGCGAACGCATCGAGCGGTCGCTGACCAGGCTGGACACCGACCACGTCGACCTGTACTACCAGCACCGCGTCGACCCGGACACGCCCATCGAGGAGACCGTCGGCGCGATGGCCGAGCTCGTGGCGGAGGGCAAGGTCCGGTACCTCGGGCTGAGCGAGGCCGCGCCCGACACGATCCGCCGCGCGCACGCCGTGCACCCGATCACCGCCGTGCAGACCGAGTGGTCGCTGTGGTCGCGCGACATCGAGGACGAGGTGTTCCCGCTGTGCCGCGAGCTCGGCATCAGCGTCGTGCCGTACAGCCCGCTGGGCCGCGGGATGCTCACGGGCAAGCTCACCTCGTTCGACGACCTGCCGGAGAACGACTACCGGCGCAAGATGCCGCGGTTCGCGCGGGAGGTGTTCGAGGCGAACCTCGCCGCCGTGGAGGTCGTGCGCGACATCGCCGCGGCCCACGCCGCCGCGCCCGGCCAGGTCGCGCTCGCGTGGCTGCTGGCGCAGGCGCCGGACGTGGTCCCGATTCCGGGCACGCTGCACGTCGGCCGGCTGGCGGAGAACGCCGGCGGCGCTTCGCTGGAGCTCACCGGCGACGAGCTGAAGCGGCTCGACGCGCTGACGGTGACCGGAGAGCGCGAGGTCGCGCTGGACCACAACTGGTCCTACGGCGTCACCCCGCCATTGGCCCGGTAGCGCCTGTCCTAGGGTGAGCCCCGTGGGGCGACTGGTCGTGATCGAAGGTCTGGACGGTGCCGGCAAGCGCACCCTCGCGGACGGGCTCACCGCTGAGCTGGAACGCGAGGGCGCGCGGGTCGGCAGCCTGGCGTTCCCGCGTTACGGCCGCAGCATCCACGCGGACCTCGTGCGCGAGGCCCTGCACCGCGGCCACGGCGACCTCGCCGACTCCGTCTACGGCATGGCCCTGCTCTACGCGCTCGACCGCAGCGGCGCGGCCGACGAGATCCGCGCGCTGCTGGCCGACAACGACGTGGTGCTGCTCGACCGCTACGTCGCCTCGAACGCCGCGTACGCCGCCGCGCGCCTGCGCGAGAACGGCGACGGCGACGTCGTGCGCTGGGTGTGGGGCATCGAGGTCGAGCGCTTCGCGCTGCCGCGGCCCGACGCGCACCTGCTGCTGCGGGTGTCGCCGGAGGTTGCCGCCGAACGGGCCGTCCGCCGGGCCGCCGCGGACAGCGAGCGGGCGCGGGACGCGTTCGAATCCGATGACGCCCTGCAGCAGCGGTGCGCCGCCGTGTACGACGAGCTGGCCGCGGCCGGCTGGCTCGCGCCGTGGCACGTGCTCGACGGGGTGGCCGGTGTCGACTTGCCGACGTTGGCCAAGTCGCTGCTGTCCTGAGCGATCAGCGTTCGTCGAAGCGCGCGGGGTCGAAGAGGGCGATGGGGTGCGTCGTGCTCCCGTCGACGACCAGATCGGCCACGATCTCGCCGACCACGGGCACGAACTTGAAGCCGTGCCCCGAAAACCCGCACGCCACGACCACCCGCGGGTGTGCCGGGTGCCGCGCGATCACGAAGTCCTCGTCGGGCGTGTTCGTGTACAGGCAGGTCGCGGCGCGGCGGAACGTGCCCAGCGCCGGCAGCCGCGAGCCGACGAGCTCGGTGACGGCGCGCACCTCGTCGTCGTGCACGCGGCGGTCGATCGTGTCGGCCGTGCACGGCGTGCCGGCGAGGTGCGAAGCCACCTTCACGCCCTGCGGTGAGTGCGCGGGAAAGCCGTAGAACTGTTCGCCCTGCTCGGTTTCCCACAGGTACACCGGGTGCCGGCCGGGCGCGAACGGCGCCGCGTCCGCCGGTTCGAACCAGTACTGCACCTGCCGCTGCACCGCGAAGTCCACCCCGAGGTCGGCCAGCAGCGCAGGCGCCCACGCGCCGGGGCACAGCACCAGCCGCGAAGCCGTGTAGTAGCTCGACGCGGTCCCCACGCGTACGCCCGACTCCGACGTGCTCCACGTGAACACCTGCTCCTCGTGGTGCAGCTCGGCGCCGTGGCGCGCGGCGAGCTGCAGGTGCGCGGCGACACTGCCCTCCGGCGACACGAACCCGGCGCCCGGCTCGTAGAGCGCCACCTCGTCGTCGCGCGGGGACATCGTCGGGAAGCGGCGGCGGATCTCCGCCGCGTCGAGCAGCTCGTGCGGGATGTCGAACTTCTCGGCCGAGAGCACGCTGCCGGTGATCGTGCGCGAGTCCGGCGGTCCGGCCATCAGCCCGCCGCAGCGCGTGAACAGGTGCCGGCCGGTGTCGCGTTCGATCTCGTCCCACAGCTCGTGGGCGCGCAGCAGCAACGGCACGTAGTCGGGGCCTTCGAGGTAGGCCTGGCGCGTGATGCGCGAACCGCCGTGGCTGGAGCCGAGGTTGTGCACGGGCGCGAACTGGTCGATCCCGAGCACCCGTTGTCCGCGCTGTGCGAGCCGGTACGCCGCGGCGCTGCCCATGCCGCCGAGGCCGATCACGATCACGTCGTAGTGCGTCAAGCGGTTCTCCTCGTGCTGCTCGGTCCTTCGGGATCCACGACCGCCGGCACCCGCCGGCCGAAGTACTCGATCTCCACCGGTGTACCAGGTTTCGCGCATTCGACGGGAAGCCACGCGTACGCGAGGTTCTTGCCCACGGTGTGGCCGCGTGCCGCACTCGTCACGTAGCCCGCTGGCCGGCCCTCGAAGTACACGGGTTCCTTGCCCAGCACCAGATCGTCGGTGACCAGCGACGTCAGCCGGCGCCCGACGGTGGCGGCCGAGCGCCCGAGCAGCGCGTCACGGCCGAGGAAGTAGCCCTTGTCCATCCGCACGGCGAACCCGAGCCCGGCCTCGTACGGATCGTGCTCCGCGGTGAAGTCGACGCCGCAGGTGGGCCGGCCGTCCTCCCGCCGCAGGCTCGACAACGCGTGGTGCCCGGCGGCGATGATCCCGTGCGGCTGTCCGGCTTCCCACAGCGTGTCCCACAGCAGCCGGCCCAGATCCGCGCTCGTGTGCAGCTCCCAGCCCGGATCACCGGACCGGCGCAGCACGAGCACCGGCACGGTGCCGACGAACGCGGTGCCGGCGCCGTCCGCCGGCAGGTCCGTTGTGGACAGTGGGGCCAGCACCCGCGCGGCGAGCGGTCCCCACACGCCGAGACAGCACGTGCCCGCCGTGGTTTCGTGGATCTGCACCGTGCCGTCGCCGGGCAGGTGGCGGCGCAGCCAGTCGACGTCGAGGGCGCTGTTGGCCCCGATGTGGAACCGGTCGGCGGCCAGGCTCGCCACCGTGAGATCGCTGCGGACACCGCCGTCTTCGCCGAGCAGCAGCGTGTAGGTGACCGCGCCCGGCGCGTGGCCGAGCTCGTTGGTGGTCATCGTCCGCAGGAACGGCAGCGCACCCGGTCCGGTGACCTCCAGGCGGGTCGCCGGCGTCAGGTCGAACACCGCCACGCGCTCGCGCGCGACGATCGCCTCGGCGCTCGCCGTCCGCGGTTCGGACGACGCCGGCACGCGGGACAGCTCGGGCAGGGTTTCGTTGGCGGAGAACCATTCCGGGCGTTCCCAGCCACCGGTTTCGGCGAAGCGCGCACCCAACGCGACGTGCCGCTCGTAGAACGGCGAAGTGCGCAACGGCGGCCGCGGCCGGTCGGACCGGGGGCCCGCGAACGTCCGGATCGTGCGGTCCCGCACGTGGTCCGGCGCGAGCTGCACCCGCTCGAATCGGGCGAGGTCGCTCGCGTGCAGGTCGAGCCGGGGCTGCCCGTCGACGAGCCACCGCGCCACCTCCCGTGCGACGCCGGCGGCGTGCGGGAAGGCCACGGCCTCGGCGACCCAGAAACCGTCGAGGTCCGGGTGCTCGCCGAGCAGCGGCTTGCCGTCCGGGGTGGCCGCGACCAGGCTGCTCACGCCGTCCTCGACCTTGGCGTCGGCCAGCGCGGGCAGCAGGCGCACGGCCTCGGCCCAGGGCTGCTCGAAGTCCGCGGGGGCGAACGGCCCGGCCGTGCGGGGCGCGGTGCTGCCGAGGCCGAGGCGGTCCACGTGCTCGCGCACGGACAGCCCGCCGTGGCGCAGCACCGGCTTGCCCGCCTCCGTGAAGTCATCGTTGTCACCGGCGAGCGCGGGCAGCGCAACGGTGCGCGCGTAGTGCTGCGCCAAGGACACCAGTGGCACGGCCAGGTCCACCAGCCGCCCGATCGCCGGCGCGCCCACCCCCGCGCAGGACACCACGACGTCGGCGCGGAACCGGTCGGTCTCGGTGCGCACGGCCGTCACGCGCCCGCCGCCGCGTTCGACGGCCACGACCCGCTGTCCCGCCAGGAACCGCGCGCCGCGGTCGATCGCGCGCCGGGCCTGGGCCTCGGCGGCACGCAGCGGTTTCGCCACGCCGTCACCCGGGGTGTGCAGGCCGCCGAGGATCTGCGCGGGGTCCAGCAGCGGGTGCAGCTCGGCGCATTCGCGCGGCGAGCGCAGGTACGCGCGCACGCCCCACGACGTCGCCCAGCCGTGCCGTCGTTGCAGCTGCGCCAGCTGCTGCGGCGTCGTCGCGAGCTCCAGGCCGCCGACGGGCTGGAAGCACCACCGGCCCTCCAGCGTCAGCGAGCCGTATTTGGCCACGGTGTACTTCGCGAACTCCGTCAGCGTGCGGTCCGCGTCGGTCTGGTGCACGAGGCCCGGTCCGTCGGCGGTGAAGAGCGGCCCCTGCTCCAGCACCGTGACGTCGGTCCAGCCGCGTTCGGTGAGCTCGTCGGCCAGCGCGCAGCCGACCTGCCCGGCGCCGATGACGACCACTCGCGGTCGGGCTGCCATCGCGTACCTCCTGGCCGGGGTTCACCGGGCGCGCCGAACGACCCGCCGGGCACGGGCCAGGTTGCGGATGGGGGTGTGTGTTCCGTCTTCTGCAACAAAGTGCGGGATCGCGGGGGCGCGTGTCAAGACCGCGCGAGGAAGGGGTTTTTCGCTTGCGCCCGGGCAGGTGAAGCCCGTAACGCGGACGCCGGCAGAGGCGATCCGACGCCGGGGGAGTGTCAGCCGGCGTAGTAGCCCAGTTGCGCCGAAAGTTCTTTCGCCGCTTCGGTCATCGGCCGCACGATCTGCTTGATCCGCTGCTTCGACAGCCGGTACGACGGCCCCGACGCGCTCATCGCCGCCACGACCTCGCCGCCCGGGCCGTGGATCGGCACCGCGACGGCGTGCATGCCGAGCTCCAGCTCCTCGAAGCAGGCCGCGTAGCCGTCCTCGGCCACGCGTTCGACTTCCGACTCGAGCTCCTCGGGGTCCACGGTCGTGCGCGGCGTGTACTGCTCGAGGCCGTGGCCGAGCACGCGCTTGCGGTCGGCCTCGCCCATCGCGGCCAGCAGCACCTTGCCGCTGGAGGTCGCGTGCAGCGGCGTGCGCTGCCCGGTCCAGTTCTGCGTGGTGATGGCGGCCGAGCCGCGGGCCTGGCTGATGTTGATGGCCACGCCGTCGTCGGCGATCGCGATGTTCACGGTCTCGCCCAGCTCCTCGGCCAGCGCCTGGCAGGTCTGGCGGCCGAGCTTCGCGAGGTCCATGCGGCCGGTCGCCGCGCCGGCGAGGCGGACGATGCCGAACCCGATCGCGTACTTCCCGCGCTCGCCCAGCTGCTCGACAAGGCCGTGCTGTTCCAGGACACTCAGCAGCCGGGACGCCGTCGACTTGTGTACCCCGAGCTCACCGGCGATCTCCGTGATCCCCGACTCCCCGTTGCGCGCGAGCAGTTCCAGCACGTTGATCGCGCGGTCGACCGACTGAACTTGGCTTCCCGTTGCGTTGCCCGAGTCCTGGTTCCGCATAGCGCAACACTAACGGCTGGGCGGCGATCTGTTCGGCTGAGCGGGCGAATCCCTTGACGGCGGGGGCCGGCGGGCCGCACTGTTGCGCACAGTGCACATCAACGCGTCATGCGCAACATTCACTCACCGCTCCCGGTTCCCGTGACCCGTTTCCCGGAGGCTTCCCGATGATCCGTGCCTGCGCCGTCGCCGACCTGCCCGAGGGCGAGTCCCTCCGCATCGACGGCCCGACCCCGATCGCCGTTTTCCACACCGCCACCGGCTTCTACGCGATCGACGACACCTGCACCCACCAGGACGCCTCGCTCGCCGACGGCTGGCTCGAAGGCTGCTTCGTGGAGTGCCCGCTGCACGCGGCCCAGTTCGACCTGCGCACCGGCGCGCCGACGTGCCTGCCCGCGAAGGACCCCGTCCGCACCTACTCCGTGGTGGTCACCGACGGTGTGGTGTTCGTCGACGCGCCGGTGCCGGCCGTCGTCGGCGAGGGTGTCGCGTAGCTCTTCCCACCCGAGGCCCGTGGGGGTTCCCGAGCGCCTGCCCGGGAGCCTTCACGGGCCGTCCAACGCCTGCTCCGGCACGCCCGGATGGAGCAACCCGGGCTCGCGATCTTGATCTTTCTGGTGGTCAAACGCGCGGGTCGTGCTCGACGGCGGCGCAAGTAGTGCGAACATGTGCTCATGAAGGCACGTGTCTTGGTGGTCGACGACGACCCCGCGCTGGCGGAGATGCTCACCATCGTGCTCCGCGGCGAGGGGTTCGACACCGCGGTGGTCGCGGACGGTTCGCGCGCGCTGCCGGCGCTGCGCGAGCTCAAACCGGACCTGGTCCTGCTGGACCTGATGCTGCCCGGCATGAACGGCATCGACGTCTGCAAGGCGATCCGCGCCGAGTCCGGTGTGCCGATCGTGATGCTGACCGCCAAGAGCGACACCGTCGACATAGTGCTGGGCCTGGAGTCCGGTGCCGACGACTACGTGGTCAAGCCGTTCAAGCCGAAGGAGCTCGTCGCCCGCGTGCGCGCCCGCCTGCGCCGCACCGAGGCCGAGCCCGCCGAGTCGCTGACCATCGGCGACCTGGCGATCGACGTGCCGGGCCACGAGGTCACCCGCGAGGGCAAGGCCATCCCGCTCACGCCGCTGGAGTTCGACCTGCTCGTGGCGCTGGCCCGCAAGCCACGCCAGGTCTTCACCCGCGAAGTGCTGCTGGAGCAGGTGTGGGGCTACCGCCACGCGGCGGACACGCGGCTGGTCAACGTGCACGTCCAGCGTCTGCGTTCGAAGGTCGAGAAGGACCCGGAGCACCCTGAGGTGGTGTTGACGGTGCGCGGCGTCGGTTACAAGGCCGGCCCGCCGTGATGGCCCGATGACGGCTTCCGCGGCAGCCGGCCCACCCGCCGGGACGAAGAGTCACCCGAAGGTGGGACGGCCGACCGCTTTCGCCCGAGCCACGGTGCGCCTCGTCCGGCGCCTCGTGGTCTTGGCGCGCCGCCGGGTGGTGGCGTTCAACGAGCTGTGGCGCCACTCGCTGCAGTTCCGCGTGACGATCTCGACGCTCGCGCTGTCGGCCGCCGTGGTTTTCGTGCTGGGCATGGTGCTGCAGAACCAGATCACTGAGCGCCTGCTCGACACCAAACGCAAGGCCGCCGTCGAGCAGACGCAGGCGCTGGCGGACACCGCGGCGCGTGAACTGGTGGGCGTCGGCGGCGAGTCGCCGGACGCGCTGCACACCCGGCTTGAGAACGCGTTGAAAAAGATCTCCACGACTTCGGCGTCGCCCACGGGGTCCACGGCGGGCACGTTCGAGCCGGTGCTCGCGAGCGTCGGACGCGACCAGTCCGATGCCGACCCGGTGTTCGTGGGGCCGTTCACGTCGGTGCCGGTGCGGCTGCGCCAGTTCGTGGAGGGCGACAACCTCGCGCGCGTCGAGCACACCGTCTCCGAGAACGGCGCGACGACCACGTACCTCATCGTGGGCACGCCGCTGAGCTCGGTGGCGAGCCCGCTGCAGCTGTACTTGCTGTTCCCGCTGACCAGCGAGCAGAACACCGTGTCGACCGTGCAGAACACGCTGCTCGTCGGCGGGCTCGTGCTGCTGCTGTTGCTGGCCGGCATCACGAACCTGGTGGTCCGGCAGGTGGTGCGGCCCGTCCGCCAGGCCGCCGCGGCGGCCGAGCAGTTCGCGGGCGGGGACCTGGAGCAGCGCCTCGCCGTGGTCGGGGAAGACGACCTGGCGAAGCTCGCCGTGTCGTACAACGGCATGGCCGCGAGCATCCAGCGCCAGATCCGTCAGCTCGAGGAGTTCGGCGGGCTGCAGCGCCGGTTCACCTCCGACGTCTCCCACGAGCTGCGCACCCCGCTCACCACGGTCCGCATGGCCGCCGACGTGCTGCACGCGTCTCGCGAGCAGTTCCCCGCCGGCCTCGCGCGGTCCACGGAGCTGCTGGTCGACGAGCTCGACCGCTTCGAGGCGCTGCTCGGCGACCTGCTGGAGATCAGCCGCCTCGACGCGGGCGTCGAAGAACTGTCGGCCGAGTACATCGACGTGCGGCCGATCGCGACGCGCGCCGTCGAGCAGGTGCGCGTGATCGCCGGGACCGCGGGCAGCTCCGTCGAGCTGATCCTGCCCGAGGAGGACGCCTCCGCCGAGGTCGACGCCCGGCGCGTGGAGCGGATCCTGCGCAACCTGCTGGGCAACGCCGTCGACCACAGCGAGGGCAAACCCGTGCAGCTCACCGTCGCCGTGAACGAGACGGCGGTGGCCATCACCGTGCGCGACCACGGCGTGGGCCTGCGCGCGGGCGAGGCCGACCTGGTGTTCAACCGGTTCTGGCGCGCCGACCCGTCGCGCAACCGGCGCACCGGCGGCACCGGCCTCGGCCTGGCGATCAGCCAGGAGGACGCGCGGCTGCACGGCGGCGTCCTCGACGCGTGGGGCGAGCTCGGCCAGGGCGCCTGCTTCCGGCTCTTGCTCCCGCGCCACCAGAACGTGCCGATCGAGGAGAACCCGCTGCGCCTGCCGCCACCCGACGCCACGGCGGAGATCACGCTGTCGCCGTCGTCGGTGCTCGAGGTGCAGCCGGCACCCGACGCGATCCTCGCCGACCGTGATCCCGAACGCGACGCCGACCGCGAGGAGGTCGGCCGGTGAGGCGTGTTTTCGCCGTGCTGGCGTGCTTGTTGCTGCTCGCCGGCTGCGCCAACGTGCCGCTGGAGTCGCAGCCGCTGGTCGTGTCCGTGGACTCGACGCCGCCGCTGGCCAACGACGCGCCCGAGCCGGAGCACGGCCTCGCCCCGCTCGACATCGTGCGGGAGTTCATCCGCAACAACGGCGACCCCCGGTCCAACAACGCGGCCGCGCGCGCGTACCTCGACGACCAGCAGCGCAGCGCGTGGAAACCCGGCCGGGCGATCACGATCATCGACAACACGTTCAGCACCGTCTACGAGACACCGCCTCCGTCGCCGTCCACGACGACGCCGCCGGACCCGAACGTGCGCAACGTGGGCCTGCGCGGGTTCACCCTCGGCACGCTGAGCGCCGACAGCGCGTTCATCCCCGGCTCCGGCCCGGCCGAGCAGACGATCCAGGTGCGCAAGCAGCCGAACGGAGAGTGGCGGATCTCCAGCGCGCCGCCCACGCTGCTGGTGACCGACGACGACTTCGAGGCGAACTACAACCGCGTCGCCGTGAGCTTCTACTCGCCCGACTCCGGCGCCTTCGTGCCCGACCTGCGCTATGTGCCCGCGAAACCGCAGTCGGGCCTGCCCGGGCGCGTGATGGACCTGATCCTTCAGGGACCGTCGGCCGGGCTGGCCGGAGCCGTGAAGAACCTGCTGGGCGACCAGGTCACGCTCGACACCAACGTCAAGAACAGCGACGACGGCTCACTGCTCGTGCAGCTCTCGGGGCTCACGGGGGCGAGTCCGGAGACGAGAACGCTGATCGCGGCGCAGATCATGCTGTCGATGCAGGCCGTCACGTCCACCCGCGTCCGGCTGCTCGCCGACGGCCAGCCGCTCGTGCGCGGCCACGAGTACTGGCGCAGCAGCGACGTGCCCTCCTACAGCGCGGCCTCGTCGCCGAGCGCCGACCTGCTGGGCATGATGACAGTCGACGGGCGCATCCGCTCGCTCGGCGACGGCGCGCCCATCGCGGGGCCGGCGGGCAACGGCGGGTACGCCGTGGTCAGCGCTGCGCAGTCGATCGACGGCAAGCGGCTCGCCGTGGTGGAGCGCAACGGCGACCGCGTTCAGCTGCGCGTCGGCGACCTGGGCCGCGACCTTCCGCTGGTGGACCTCTCCGGCGGTTCGCTGAGCCGCCCGACCTGGCGGCCGGCGCCGAGTGAGGCCGGCCCGTCGGGCGAGGTGTGGACCGTGGTGGACCACTCGATCGTCGCCCGCATGGTCCTCGACCCGACCGGCCACTGGCTGCGCCAGAGCGTGAACGCCAACGACCTGCTCGCCCTCGGCTCCGACATCGACGCCCTGCGCCTCTCGCGCGACGGTGCCCGCGTGGCGGCGATCGTCAACGGCCAGCTCGTGGTCGCGGCGGTCGTGCGCAACGGCGACACCGTGACGCTGCGGGAGCCGCGCGTGCTCCAGCCGGGTGACCTGTCGGACGTCGTGGACCTCGACTGGGGTTCGACGGCCGACTCGCTGGTGGTCGTCACGTCGTCCAGTTCGCAGCCCGTGCAGCGCGTTTCCGTGGACGGGCGCCGGATGGACGCGTTCAACGGCTCGAACCTGACCGCGCCGGTCACGGCGGTCACGGCGGCGCCCAACCGGCCCATCGTGGTGGCCGACCCGGGCGGGCTGTGGAACGCCACCGAACTGGGTGAGGTCTGGCGGCCCCAGGCCCACACGATGCTGCACGCGTCGCCGTTCTACCCGGGCTGACGAGGGTTTCTCGCCCGTTTTCGATCGGCGCGGGCTCGAGGCGCCGAAACTGTCGGTGCCCGGGTGCACACTGCGAGTCATGGTTCTCGATCTGCTCGTCCCGGCCCGGTGCGCCGGCTGTGGTGCCCGCGGTGTCCCGTGCTGCGCGGAGTGTTCGCGGGTGTGGGGGTCACTCACGGAGGTGGTCCGCGCGCCGCTGACCGGTCTCGCGCCGGCGTACGCGCTGGCCCGCTACCAGGGCGTGGCCAAGCGCGTCCTGATCGCCTACAAGGAGCGTGGCCGTCGTGATGTCGCGCCGGCACTCGGTCGGGTGCTGGCGTCCGCGCTGGCGGCCTTGCCGCGGGCCGGTGTGCCCCGCGCCGGGCCGCGCTGTGAGGGACACTCACTCGGTGGACCTTCGTTCGGTGAACCGGGCGTCGTCGGGTCTTCGCGCGGCGGTCAGCGGCTCGAAAAGCCCGTGGCCGCCGGGGGTTCCGCGGTCGCCGGCGATCTCATGTTCGCCGGGCATTCCGCCGCCGCCGGGGATTCCGCGCGCGCCGGGCCGTGGTGTCTCGTCCCGGCACCGAGCCGTCGCTCGGCTTCACGCCTCCGTGGTGGTCCGCACGTGCAGCGCCTTGCCGAGGCGGCCGCGCGCTGTCTCGCCCGGACGGGCGCCGAGGCCTTCGTCGCGCCCGCTCTCGAGTTGAAGGGCGCCCGTGACGCCGTGGGTCTCAGCCGGGCGGAGCGCGTCGCCAACCTGGCCGGGCGGCTGCGGTTCGTGCCCGCGGGCCGGCCTCCGCCGGGCAGCCGGGTCGTGGTGCTCGACGACGTGATCACCACGGGTGCCACGGCGGTCGCGTGCGTGCGAGCACTCACCGACGCCGGGGTCGCCGTGTCGGCTGTGGTCGCGTTGCTCGCCGCAGGGTGAGCAGACGTCACCTACACGAGTGATGTCAAGAGGGAACGCGACGCGACGGCGGGCCGTTGTCGGGACATGAGGGTCAGGCTCGGAATCACGCGGGCGGCCGAACACTCCACCGGGGTGGCGGCTGCGGCGCACAGGGCCGTGACTCTCGGCTTCCGGGCTCCCGCACCGTTGCGCCGTAAGCGTGAAAACGCAGTGATCGCGTTCGGCCGTCAGGGGCGGGATTTCGGGCTGCACACGGGGGTTTCGCTGCGCGCCGTAATGGGTTCCCGAATCGTGACATCCCCCGGCCCGGGGGCTGTTGCGAGCGGCGTGATGAAGCTAACGTGCTCCGCTATCAGCAATCCCCGCAGGCAGGGAGGTGTGCAGCCCATGTCCCTGGCGCCGGAGGCGCGCTGAGTCCGCGCTCGAGCATCCGCCACGAGACGTCGTGACCGGCCATCGAGTTCTTCTCAGCCCACCAGATCCGGGCTCCGTCCCCGCAGTACCGGCGCCGTGTGAACACACAACAGCTCGCAGTCATCTCAGCGAGGGAGGTCGTGTATGGACATCGTCGTAAAGGGCCGCAACGTGGAGGTGCCCGACCACTACCGGGCACTCGTCAGCGAAAAGCTGGCCCGTCTTGAGCGCTACGACAAGAAGGTCATCCGGTACGACGTGGAGTTGTTCCACGAGCCGAACCGCCGGCAGGCGAAGAGCTGCCAGCGCGTCGAGATCACCGGGAAGGGCCGCGGTCCGGCCGTACGCGCCGAAGCGTGCGCCGCGGACTTCTACGCAGCGCTCGACTCCGCCGTCACGAAGCTGGAGAACCGGCTGAGGCGGACACACGACCGGAGGCGCGTGCACTACGGGCGCAGCCGCCCGGAGTCGGTCGCCGAGGCGACCTCGATGGCGATGGCCGGCGGATCGCCGGACGCCGTCGCCCGTCCCACCGCGAGCACGGCGGTGCTGGAGGCACCCGCCGCGGACACGGCCGAACCGATCACCGAAGGTTTCGCGGCCGTCAGCTCCGGTGAGATCACCCTGCCCCAGCAGAAACGCTGGGAAGACGAAGATCTGGGCTACCAGCCCGGCCGCGTCGTCCGCGAGAAGAAGCACAACGCGGACCCCATGTCGGTGGACCAGGCTCTCTACGAGATGGAGCTGGTCGGCCATGACTTCTACCTGTTCAACGACTCCGAGTCCGGGCGGCCGAGCGTCGTGTACCGGCGGAAGGGTTTCGACTACGGCGTGATCCGGCTCGGCGGCTGAGCCCGCCGACCCGGCGCGGCCGGGGGGAGCCGGCCGGCGCCACGGGTGGCCCGCACGCGAGCGCGTGCGGGCCACCCGCGTGCCGGGAGTAGGGTGCGAAGGGGCCTCTCGTGACCTTCTGCGAGCACGTGCGTGCGCGGACCACTGTGTGTTCCCTACGATGTGGTGAGACGGCGGCGCCGCACTACGAGTGCGCGCCGTGCCCACAAGCCCGGGACCGGCTCGGGTGCGATCATGATCAGCTAGTGAGGTCGACCGGATGGTGCTGAACCGCCTGCTCCGCGCGGGTGAGGGCAAGATGGTGAAGCGGCTGCGCAACATCGCCGATCACATCAACACCCTCGAAGACGACGTGAAGGACCTGTCGGACGCCGAACTGCAGGCGAAGACCGGCGAGTTCAAAGAGCGGTACGGCAAGGGCGAGACGCTCGACGAGCTGCTCCCGGAGGCCTTCGCGGTCGCCCGCGAAGCCGCCAAGCGGGTGCTCGGCCAGCGGCCCTACGACGTGCAGATCATGGGCGGTGCCGCACTGCACCTCGGGCAGGTCGCCGAGATGAAGACCGGTGAGGGCAAGACCCTCACCTGCGTGCTCCCGGCGTACCTCAACGGGCTGTCCGGCAAGGGCGTGCACGTCGTCACCACCAACGACTACCTCGCCAAGCGCGACGCGGAGTGGATGGGCCGCATCCACCGCTTCCTCGGGCTCGAGGTCGGCGTGATCCTCGCCGAGCAGGACCCGCAGGAGCGCCGCCGGCACTACGAGGCCGACGTCACCTACGGCACGAACAACGAGTTCGGCTTCGACTACCTGCGCGACAACATGACGTGGTCGCTCGACGAGTGCGTGCAGCGCGGGCACAACTACGCGATCGTGGACGAGGTCGACTCGATCCTCATCGACGAGGCGCGCACGCCGCTGATCATCTCGGGCCCGGCGGACCAGTCGTCGCGGTGGTACATGGAGTTCGCCCGCCTCGCGCCGCTGATGCAGGGCATCGACACCACCACGATGGGCTCGCGCGAGCGCGTCGAGAAGGCCAACCTGATCAACTCGAAGTACCACTACGAGATCGACGTGCGCAAGCGCACCGTGGCGGTCACCGAGAAGGGCGTGCGGTTCGTCGAGGACCAGCTCGGCATCGAGAACCTGTACGAGGCCGCGAACACGCCGCTGGTCGGCTACCTCAACAACGCGTTGAAGGCCAAGGAGCTCTACAACAAGGACAAGGACTACATCGTCCGCGACGGTGAAGTCACGATCGTCGACGAGTTCACGGGCCGCATCCTGGTGGGCCGCCGCTACAACGAGGGCATGCACCAGGCGATCGAGGCCAAGGAGAAGGTCGAGATCAAGGCCGAGAACCAGACGCTCGCCACGATCACGCTGCAGAACTACTTCCGCCTGTACAACAAGCTCTCGGGCATGACCGGTACGGCCGAGACCGAGGCCGCGGAGTTCCACCAGACCTACAAGCTGGGTGTGGTGCCGATCCCGACCAACCGGCCGATGGTGCGCGCCGACCGCGCCGACCTGATCTACAAGACGGAGCAGGCCAAGTTCGAGGCCGTCGCCGAGGACATCGCCGAGCGGCACGAGAAGGGCCAGCCGGTGCTGGTCGGCACCACGAGCGTCGAGAAGTCCGAGCACCTCTCGAAGCTGCTGCTGAAGCTGGGCGTGCCCCACGAGGTGCTGAACGCGAAGTACCACGGCCGGGAGGCGCTGATCGTCGCGCGCGCCGGCAAGCTGGGCGCGGTCACGGTCGCCACGAACATGGCCGGCCGCGGTACCGACATCGTGCTGGGCGGCAACCCGGACATCATCGCCGACCAGGAGCTGCGCGAGCAGGGCCTGGACCCGGTCGAGAACTCCGAGGAGTACGAGGCCGCGTGGCCGAAGGTGCTCGAGGAGATCAAGGCCGGCGCCAAGGAAGAGGCCGAGCAGGTCCGCGACGCGGGCGGCCTCTACGTGCTGGGCACCGAGCGCCACGAGTCCCGCCGCATCGACAACCAGCTGCGCGGTCGTTCCGGCCGTCAGGGCGACCCGGGCGAGTCGCGGTTCTACCTGTCGCTGGGCGACGACCTCATGCGCCGGTTCAACGCCGTGATGGTGGAGCGCGTGATGACCACGATGCGCCTGCCCGACGACGTGCCGATCGAGCACAAGATGGTCTCCAAGGCCATCAAGAGCGCGCAGACGCAGGTCGAGCAGCTCAACATGGAGACGCGCAAGAACGTCCTCAAGTACGACGAGGTCATGAACGAGCAGCGCAAGGTGATCTACGCCGAGCGCCACCGCGTGCTCGAGGGCGAGGACCTGCGTGAGCAGATCGAGCACATGACCATCGACGTGGTCGGCGCGTACGTCGACGGCGCCACTTCCGAGGGCTACGCCGAGGACTGGGACCACGAGCAGCTGTGGACCGCCCTCAAGACGCTCTACCCCGTCGGCCTGAACTGGGACGACCTGGTGGAGGAAGGCGACCTCGACGCCGAGGGCCTGCGCCAGGCGCTGGTCGACGACGCCATCGACGCGTACAACAAGCGCGAGGCGGAGATCGACGAGCTGGTGGGCGAGGAGGGCGCGATGCGCCGCCTCGAGCGCCAGGTGATGCTGACCGTGCTGGACCGCAAGTGGCGCGAGCACCTCTACGAGATGGACTACCTCAAGGAGGGCATCGGCATGCGGGCGCTCGCTCAGCGCGACCCGCTGATCGAGTACCAGCGCGAGGGCTTCGACATGTTCCGCGCGATGCTCGACTCGCTGAAGGAGGAGGCCGTCGGCTTCCTGTTCAACCTCCAGGTCGAACGCAGCGAGCCGGAACCCGCGCCGCAGCTGGACCCGTCGGCGCTGCCCGCGGGCGTCACCTCGGCCACCGCCGCCGCGGCCGCCTCCTTCGGCAACGACAGCGGCCGCCACTCGCGCCCGACCCCGCCCCAGCCGCCCACGACCGACACCGAGTCGGTCCCGTCGGCCTTGCGCGGCAAGGGCGTCGGCGGCGGCGTCCAATCCGGACTGACCATGTCCGGCCCCGCCGAGGGCGGCGGCGTGGAGTCCCATTCGGACAGTGCCGACTCCGACAGCGCCGGCGCGGGCAACACCCGCCGCGAACGCCGCGCCGCCGAGCGCGCACAGGCGAAGAAGGGCAAGAAGGGCCCGCGTCGCTGACGCAGGTTTTGAAAAGGGCGGGCCGCATTCGTGCGGCCCGCCCTTTTCGTGTGCTGTGCCGGGCCGCGTTCGGGCGCCGCCAGGGGACGGTCTGGTAGCGGGCGGCACGCGGTGTGACTGCAGGCCAGTGCCGTCGGCGCAGCTTTCTCGTGCTGAGGCCGGTGTTCGTGCCTGGTGCGGTTGGTGCCGCGCCGTGTGCTGCCGGCGCCGAGGCAGCTTGTGGACGCCGGCGGCGTGGTCAAGCGCGCGTCGCGGGTGCGCCTCGCCTTCACGTGACGCAAACGGGGTTCGCGCATAACGTGGTCGATGGTGGTGCCGTCGAGGGGGAGAGCTGTGGCTGACCTGGAAACCTTCACGCAGATGTTCGCGCCCGAGCACAAGGCGGATCCGTACCCGCTGTACCGCAAGTGGCGCGAGGCCGAGCCCGTCGCCGAGATCGCGCCCGGGTTCCTCGTGGTGAGCGCGCTGGCGGAGGCGACGGATGTCGTGCGCGATCCCGCGTTCGGGCACCCGCGGCCCGAGGTTCTCGACCCGGCCACGCTGCACCCGGACGACCTGGTCGACGCCGAGGGCCGCCCGGTGGTGTCGTTCCTCGGGCTCAACCCGCCGGACCACACGCGCCTGCGCCGGCTCGTGTCGAAGGCGTTCACGCCGCGGATGGTCGAGCGCCTGCGCCCGCGGGTCGAGGACATCACGGCGCGCCTGATCTCCGACCTGGTCGAAGCCGGTTCGGCCGATCTGATGACCGCGTTGGCCGCACCGCTGCCGGTCGAGGTGATCAGCGAGATGCTCGGCGTCCCGACGGCCGACCGTTCACGCTTCGCCGAGTGGTCGCACGCACTGGCCCGCGCGCTCGACCCCTCGTTCCTCGTTGCCGACGCGGTACTCGAGGAAGCGGGCGAAGCCGGCCGCGAGTTCAACGCCTATTTCCGCGAGCTGGCCGCGGAACGCCGCCGCAAACCCGGCGAGGACCTCCTGTCGGACCTCGTCGCCGTCACCGACCAGGGCGACAAGCTCACCGAAGCCGAGCTGCTGGTCACGCTCACCCTTCTGCTCGTCGCCGGCCACGAGACCACCACCAACCTCATCGGCAACGGCGTCCTCGCCCTGCTCGGCACCGAAGCCGGCCTCCGCGCCCTGGGTGACGACGGCGCCCTCGCGCCCAACGCCGTCGAAGAAGTCCTGCGCCACGACTCCCCGGTGCAGCTCACCAGCCGCGTCGCGCTGCAGCCCACGCGCGTCGGCACCACCGACGTCGCCCCCGGCGCCCAGGCCATCGTCCTCATCGGCGCCGCCAACCGCGACCCCGCCACCCACCCGGACCCGGACACCTTCGACCCCACCCGCGAGCCCTCCCGCCACCTCGCCTTCGGCCAGGGCATCCACTTCTGCCTCGGCTCACCCCTGGCCCGCCTCGAAGGCCAGACCGCCCTGCGCGAACTCGCCGTCCGCACCCCCACCCTCCACCTGGCCGGCCCCCCGACCTGGAACCCGACGATCACCATGCGCGGCCTGTCGCACCTCCCGGTGGCGCTCGGCTGACGCCCGCGAGGTCTTACGCGGCGAACCGAGCGGCCGGCGCCGAGAACCGGCGACCTGGCCCGACCGCCGACCCGTCGCGAAAGCCCGCGCCGAAGAAGTGGCGCTGACCGGGCCGGTCGCCATTTCCGCGACGGGCTCCTCGCGAAACCGAGAACCCCGCCGCCGACCTGACGCCCTGACCTGCCGTTTGGGACACCCGTCCCGTCAAGCAGCCGACGGGCGCACCGGCACAGCACGCGCCGGACCCAGGCGCGGGGCCAGCAAGTGGAACCGCGTGCACACCCACCCCGTCCGCGTGCGTTCGAAGCGGGCCGCCAAGGCGAGCACCCGAGGTCCGCTCCGGATGGTCGTCGCGGCTTCCAGCGCGAGGTCCGTCGGATGACACACGTGCAGCGCGCCGATTCGGTGGCGTGCGGCAGGCAGGCGGCCGTGGGTCAGGAGCCGCGCGAACAGGGCCGGGTCCACCAGGTTCTGCACCTGCGCCGCGGCGCGGCGGCCGCCGAGGACTTCGAGGATGGCGTTGAGGCGGCCGGTCAGCTGGCGTTCGCTCGGGGGTCCCAGCAGCTGCACCACGTTGTGGCCCGTGGGTGGCAGGTCGCGCACCGGCGGGCGGTGCCGCGTGACGTGGCGGACGGGGCGGGGCCGGGTGGCGGGCTCGCTGCCCGCGAGGCCCCGGAGGCGGTGGGTCGTCATGTGTTCCTCCCCTGAAACGCGGACGATCCGCTGCAGGTAGTGGCCGGGCAAAGCCGAAACCGGGACCGTCGGCGCCTGATCCGGCGAAATCCGCGAATCCGCCCATTTCGATCTGCAATTTGCGCTATGTCCCGCATCGCTAGGGTGAGCGCGTGCTCAAAGGCTTGCTGGTCGACTACGCCGGCGTCCTCACCGACCCCGACGCCCACCTGCTCTACGACTACCTGCGCGCCATCCGCTCCGGCGGCACGCGCACCGGGCTGGTCTCCAACGCGCCCGGCGCCACGTCGGCCGTCCGGCACGAGCTGGCCGACTACTTCGACACGCTGGTTTTCTCCGGCGAAGTCGGCGTCGCCAAACCCGACCGCGAGATCTACCTCGTGGCCGCCGACCGCCTCGGCCTCGCCGCGGCCACCTGCGCGTTCGTGGACGACGCCGCCCGCAACGTCCGCGGCGCCGCGGAGGCGGGCATGGTCGCCATCCACCACGTCACGATGGCGGACACCCTCGAAGAGCTGGCCGCTCTCTTCAGCTAGCCCGGCGCACCAGCTCGAACGACAGCACCGCGGCCGCCGCCGAGACGTTCAGCGACTCGACGTCGCCGGGCATCGGAATCGACACCCACTCGGTCACCAGCTCGGCCACGGCCGCGCCCACGCCTTCGGTCTCCCCGCCCAGCACGAACGCCGCCCGCTGTGGAAGCGGAACGTCGAACACCGTCGACTTGCCCGACGCACTCAGCGCGTACAGGCCGTACCCCGCGTCAGTCAGCATTTCCGCCGCCTCACGCGCGCTGCCGCACCGCAGCACCGGCGCGCGGAACGCCACGCCGGCCGAAGCCTTGACCACCATCGGATCCAACGCGGCCACCCCGCGCCGCGGCACGATCACGCCTTCCAGGCCGGCGGCGGTGGCCGTGCGCAGGATCATGCCGACGTTCGCGGGCGTCGTGATGCCGTCGAGCAGCAGGACCCGCGCGGGCGGGAGGCGGTCGTCCAGCGCGGCGGCGAGCGAGCGCATCCGCGGTGCGACGACGTCGGCCAGCACGCCCTGGTCCTGCTTGCCGTTGCCGGCCAGCACCTTCACCCGGTGCGCGCTCGCGCGCTGCACCGGCACCCCGGCGTCCCTCGCGGCGCGCTGGATCTCGGCGGCGGCCGGGCCGCGGGCGGTGTCGGCGAGGATGACCTTGTCCACCTGCAGACCGCCGTCGGCCAGCGCTTCGAGCACCGGCTTGCGCCCGTAGACGGTCAGGAACCGGTCTTTCGGAGAAACCTCCGCCTCATCACCCACGCCGGTCAGTCTCGCACTGTGTAAGGATCGGCTCATGCCCGACCGCCTGTCCGCGCTCGACGCCTCGTTCCTGTACGTCGAGGACCACGCGACCCCGATGCACGTCGGCGGCGTGGCGATCTTCGAGCGCCCGCGCAGCGGGTTCGACTACGCGCAGCTGCTCGACCTCATCGGCTCGCGCCTGCCGTTCCTGCCGCGCTACCGCCAGCGCGTGCTCGACGTCCCCGGGCACCTCGCCCGGCCCGTGTGGGTGGACGACGTCGACTTCGACCTCAACTACCACGTCCGCCGCTCCGCCCTGCCCCAGCCGGGCACCGACGAGCAGCTGTTCGACCTGGTCGCGCGCCTGATGTCGCGCCGGCTCGCGCCCGAGCGCCCGCTGTGGGAGGCCTACTTCGTCGAGGGGCTGACCGGCGACCGCGTGGCGCTGGTGACCAAGACGCACCAGTCCGTTGTGGACGGTATCGGCACCATCGACCTCGGCCAGCTCATCCTCGACGACGCCCCGGCGCCGCCCGAGCCGTACGAGGACACCTGGACCCCGCGGCGCGAGCCGAGCCGCGCGCAGCTGGTGTTCGACGCCGTCAGCGAGGCCGTGCAACGCCCCGGTGAGCTGGTGGAGAACGTCCGCTCCGCCACCAACGACGCGCTGACGTCGGTCGGCAAGGTCGCCGAGACGCTGGGCGACGTGGCGTCCACGCTGCGCACGGTCGTCAACCCGGCGCCGCAGGGCCCGCTCAACGTGCGCGTGTCCGGCGGCCGGCTGTTCTCAGTGGTGCGCACGCGGCTGGAGGACTACCGCAAGATCCGCGCGGAGCACGGCGGGACCGTCAACGACGTCATCCTCACCGCGATCACCGGCGCGCTGCGCGAATGGCTCCTTTCGCGCGGGGTGAACCTCACGTCGACGGCCACCGTGCGCGCGCTGGTGCCCATGGCCGTGCGCGACAAGGACACGGCCGAGTACTCCACCCCGGCGCTGGTCGGCAACCAGGTGGCGGCCTACCTCGTCGACCTGCCGGTGGGCGAGCCGAACCCCGTGCTGCGGCTGCAGCACGTCGGCCACGCGATGACCGAGCACCTCGACTCCGGCCGTTCCGTCGCCGCGCGCGGCCTGCTGAAGGTGAGCGGCTTCGCCCCGGCGACGCTGCATTCGCTCGGCGCGCGGGCCGGCGGCTCGCTGTCGGGCCGGATCTTCAACCTCATGATCACCAACTCGCCGGGGCCGCAGGAACCGGTGTACGCGGGTGAGGCGAAACTGATCGAGATGTTCCCCGTGATGCCGCTGATGCGCACCCAGGCGCTGGCGATCGGGGTCACGTCCTACCACGGCGGTGTCTACTTCGGACTCAACGGCGACCGCAAGGCCGCGTTCGACGTCGACCTGCTCGGCGGGATGATCGAAGAAGCGTTGGAAGAGCTGAAGGGTGCGCACTGGTGAGGGTCTACATTCCGGCGACGATCGCGATGCTTCGCGAACTCGAGTCGAACGGCGAGTTTCGCGCTCGCAGTGGGACGGCGTTCGCGTTGACGCCCGCGCTGCGGGAGGCGTATGTGAGTGGCTCTGATGAGGAGCTGGAATATGCGGCGTTGCTGGACGCTGCGCGGGCGTCGCTGCGGTTGATCAATGCCGAGGAGAAGGGCGAGCCTCGGCGGGCGGTGGTGTCCGCTGATGTGGACGGGGTGACGTTGCGGGCGGATCTTGATGCTGCTGTTGTGCGGTTGGGTGGGCCGGTTGCCCTCTCGCAGATTGCGGCGATTCATGTGGATTCCGCCGAGGCGGCGGACGCGGTTGCGGCGGCTGCGGCGGTGATCGATGCTGCGGATTTGGGGGATGAGGACGCGGAGTTTGTGCTGGGGGATGCGGAGGATCATGAGTTGGCTTGGTATGCGCCGCAGGAGTTGCCGTTTTTGTTGGAGTTGATGTAGTCCTTTTTTTGGGGGGTTGGGGGACTTCAAAGACAAAAGAGTGTCCTCGCCGGACGGGCAGGTCGACGAGATGGCGGAGAGGCCGCCCACTTGTGGGGGTTGGGGTGAGGTCGCCTCTGTCTGTTGTGGACGGAGGTGTGTCGAGTGCGTTTTGTTGCCTGCTAGTGGGTTGTTAGGCCGTTGATCATCAGAGTCACCGTGAAGTCGAAGCGGGAGTGGCCGTCGCCGGCGGTGAGTTCGGTGGCGTGGCGGGTGGTGTGGGGGAATTGGGCGGCGGGTAGGGATGCCAGGCGGTGGCGGAGTTCGTCGCGGTCTTGGACCCAGGTGGTGTCGTCGTGGGGGGAGTGGTGGTGGGCGATGGAGAGTTCGAGGCAGTAGGACGCGACGTAGAGCAGGAGTGCGTCGATGGCCCACGCGGCGGGTTGGGGGGCGACGCCGCCGGTGAGCAGGATGGCCAGTAGGCCTTCGTTGATGCGGACGGCTTGCAGGTCGGTGGGGACCATGGCGAAGGCGGCGGCGGAGATGCCGGGGTATTTCAGGTACTGGTCGCGTAGTTGTTCGCAGACGTCGCGGATTTGGTGGCGCCACTCGTCGGCAGACGGGGTGGGGAGCGTGAGCTCGGAGCAGAGGCGGCCGATGAGCAGGTCGCCGAGGTCGGCTTTGTTGACGACGTGGTTGTAGAGCGACGCGGGGCCGGTGTCCAGGGCGTCGGCGAGGCGGCGCATGGTCAGGGCCTCGTAGCCGTCGCGGGCGATCACCTCGAGCGCTGTGTCGATGACCTGTTCCACGATCGCTGTCTTGCGGCGGCGCCGTGGTCGGCTGTCGGCCTGGAGGGTCGGCGGCTGGTGGCGCGCCGCGCGTCGCTCGCGGGGGTTCACGAGGGATCAGCGTAGTTGACACGAACAACGTTCGTAAGTAGAACATTGTTCGTGTCTGATGAGCGCGTGGACGTGATCGTGGCCGGGGCTGGGCCGGTGGGCCTGGTGCTCGCCGCAGAGCTGGCGCTGGCCGGGGCGAAGGTGCAGGTCCTCGAGCGGCTGGCCGAGCCTGACGCGGCCGCGAAGGCCGGCGCGATCAACGTGCCGACGGCCGAGGCGCTCGACCGGCGAGGGTTGCTGCCCGCGGCCGAGCGGGTGCAGCGGGAGATGCTCGGGCAGGTGGGGTCGTTCGCGCGGCTGGTCGAGAAGCGGGACGGGCCGCGGTTCACCGGCCACTTCGCGGGCATGGTGCTCGACGCCGACCTCGTCGACTGGGCCGATCCCGACCTCGCCGCCCACACCGCCGTCGACGGGGCGCGGCTCGTGCCGCAGCGGGAGCTGGAGGCGCTGCTGGCCGAGCACGTCGCGCGGCTCGGCGTGCCGGTGCGGCGGGGGGTGGAGGTCACCTCGCTCGAGGACACCGACGACGGTGTGGTCGTGGGTACGACGGCCGGCCCGGTGCGCACGGCGTGGCTGGTGGGCTGCGACGGCGGGCACAGCGTGGTCCGCCGCCTTGCCGGCATCGACTTCCCCGGCACCGCCCCCGAGCTCACGGGGCGGCTGGCGGTCGCCGACATCGCCGACCCGGAGAAGCTCGCCGACGGCTGGGTGTCGTCGGCCGCGGGCGCCTACCGCTGCGGCCCGCAGCCCGGCCGCGTGACCACCGTCGAGTTCGACGGCGGGCCCGCCGACCGCGCCGCGCCCGTCACGCTGGAGGAGGTGCAGGGCAGTCTGCGCCGCGTCTCCGGCACCGACGTCACCCTCACCGCCCTGCGCGGCACGGCCACGCGCTGGACCGACAACACCCGCCAGGCCGCCGCCTACCGCCGCGGCCGCGTGTTCCTCGCCGGCGACGCCGCCCACGTCCACCCGCCCTTCGGCGGCCAGGGGCTCAACCTCGGCGTCGGCGACGCGATGAACCTGGGCTGGAAACTGGGCGCCGTCATCGCCGGCTGGGCGCCCGACGGCCTGCTCGCCACCTACGACGCCGAACGCCGCCCCCTCGGCTCCTGGGTCCTCGACTGGACGCGCGCCCAGATCGGCGTCCTGCGCGGCGACGCCAAGTCGGCCGCGCTGCGCACCGTCGTCGCGGACCTGCTCGCCACCCCCGACGGCGCCACCCACGCGGTCAAGAAGATCTCCGGTGTCGCCCAGCGCGTCGACCTTCCCGGCGACCACCCGCTGATCGGCCGCTACGCCCCGGACGTGTGGCTATCCGACGGCTCCCGCCTCGCCGACCACGCCCACTCCGGCGGGTTCGTGCTGCTCGACCGGACTCCCGACGGCGCCTTCTCGCGCCTCACCGCGCCGTGGTCCACTCGCGTCACGACCGTTCCCGACGGTCCTGCCGCCCCGGCCGGCCTCCTGCTCCGCCCGGACGGTGTCGTCGCCTGGGCCACGGACACGCCCGACCCGGCCGGTCTCGCCTCGGCCCTGCAGCAATGGGCGGGCGCGCCCTCACCCGACCACGCGCCGGTGGCCTGAGGACGGCGCGCGTCAGCCGCCGACGAGCGTGCCGACCTGGTCCGCCGCCGGGGCCGTGACGTTCACCGGCGCGCCCCACGCCGAGTAGCGCGCCGTGATGCGGGCGCTGCCCTGGCCGCCGGCACCGCGCAGGACGGGAGACAGGTCGAGGACCAGTTGCAGGGGCCGGTTTTCACCGTCGAGCCACAGGTCGAGGGGGACCTTCGTGTCGCCCAGCTGCGCGTCGGCCGGGAGGCCCGCGGGGAGTTCGGCGCCGAGGTGGGCCAGGTCGACGTCGACGCGGTAGTGGGCGGCGTCGGTGCCGTCGAGGGTCGTCGAGTCGCTGGACGTGAGCGTGCCCGCGGTGCGGACCTGTTCGAGTGTCCGCGCGGGGTCGTTCTGCTCGGCGAGCTGCGCGAGGCTGCCGCCGAGGACCTGGGAGAACGGGTCGCTGCCGTCGGGCGACACCTTCACCCAGGGTTTGCGGCCCGTCACCTGGTCGAGGGCGCTCGGGGGGACCTTCGCGTACAGCGTCTGGGCGACCAGGCGCAGCTCCAGCGGCTCGCCGACGTAGTCGGTGGTCATCTGCAGCGCCGTGCCGCCGGGGCCGAACTCGGCCTCACCCTGGCCGTGGGACACGAGGGCGCCCGCGGCGACGTCGGTGGTGAACTTCGCGGAGTGGCCGGCGTTCGTCGCCGCGACGGCCGCGTCGGCCAGGGCACGCGCGTCGGAGAACCGCTCGGGCGAAGCCGAACACCCGCCGATCACGAGCAGCGCGGCGCACGCCACGGCCGTCCTGCGCATCCGGAAAACCCCGTCCTGACCGGCGGAAAGAGACCCTACAAAAGCACAGGCGCATCCGAAGACCCGTTCGGGGGAAGCGGCACTACCCGTAGTAATGCGAAGGGCGCCCCGACGGTTGTCGAGGCGCCCTTCGCGTCAAACAGCGAGCGGTCAGCCGCCCATGTGCTTCGAGATCTCGCTCATGTCCGTGACCTGGTCGGCCGGCGGAGCGGTGACGTCGACCGGGATGCCCCAGTCGCTGTACTTGACGAGGATCTTGCCGGAACCCGCGGCCGAGGCCGGCACACCCAGCGCCTTCATCATGTCGCTCTCGTCCATGGTGATCTGGAGCGGGAGCTGGTCCTTGTTGAGCCAGATCTCGGCCGGCATCTTGATGTTCTTGCCCTGGAGCAGTGCCTTGGCCTGGTCCCGGGACTCGGCCGGGACGCTGTCCAGCATCTTGTCGATGCTCTTGGCGACGTCGATCTCGACCTTGTAGTGGTTCACCGGCTGGCCGTCCAGCGTGGTCTGGTCGGAGCTGATGATCCGGCCGGCCTGGCTGATCTGGTCGAGGATCTTCGTCGGGTCACTCTGCTCGGAAGCCTGCGACATGCTGCCGGAGAGGGCCTTCGAAAGCGGGTCGTCGGAGTCCGGCGAGATCTTCACCCACGGCTTGTCGGTGCCCATCTGCGCGGCCTCCGCGGCCGGGAGCTTCATGTACATCGTCTTGTCGATGAGACGGATCTCGCTCTGCTGACCGTCGGTGGTCGTCGTCATTGACATCTTCAAGTTGGCCGGGTCGTAGGACATGACGCCCTCGGCCGTCGTTTCCTTGCCGCCGATCGACATGGTCATCGACATCTTCGACGACTTCGACTTCGACGTGCCCTGCTTGGACGCGCTCGCCAACTCGAGCACGTTCGCGAACGGTGCGGCGATCCCCGAGGCGGCCTTGTCGCCCGCCGGCGCCGCGGCGCCGTTCTCAGCCTTCGAACCACAGCCCGTCAGCACGAGCGCCATGGCGGCGCCCGCAGCGACAACGAAAGTGGTTTTGCGCATGCAATCCCCCTATGAAGGTCATTACTCCACCCGCAGTATCGCTGGATCGGGGCAACGGTTACGCCCTTCAGGTCACGATTTGGGTGACGAATCACCCGATGTGCCGTCCACCTGCGGAGTAATCATGGGACGCGCGGTGACCGTCGCCGGTTCCCGCCTACTCCGCGCCACCCGCTCGTGACACCAGCAGCCGCCGCAGCGACGCGAGCCGCTCGGCGCTCGCGCGGCCTTCGGTGACGACGGCGTCGAGCGCACAGTTCGGGTCCTCCGGCGGGCCGAGGTGGCCGCAGTTGGTGGGGCACTCCTCGGCGGCCTCGGCGAACTCCTCGAAGGCGTTCACGATGTCGTCGGCGGTCACGTGTGCCAGGCCGAACGACCGCACGCCCGGCGTGTCGACCACCCAGCCGCCGCCCGCCAGGGGCAGCGGCAGCGCGACGGCCGCCACGGACGTGTGCCGGCCCTTGCCGACGGAGCTGACGACGCCCGTGGCCAGCGCGGCGTCGGGCACCAGGCGGTTGACGAGCGTGGACTTGCCGACGCCGGAGTGCCCGACCAGCGCCGTCACGCGGCCTTCGAGGCGTTCGGCCAGGCCTTCGGGCTTCTCGTCGTGGCGCGTGACGATGGCCGGCACATCGAGGCCCGCGTAGCTCGCGAGCAGCTCGTCGGGGCTGGCCAGGTCGGCTTTCGTGAGGCACAGCACGGGCTCGAGCCCGCCCGCGTAGCAGGCGACCAGGCAGCGGTCGATGAACCCGGTCCGCGGCGGGGGATCGGCGAGCGACGTGACGATCAGCAGCTGAGCGGCGTTGGCGACCACCACGCGCTCGTACGGGTCGGTGTCGTCGGCGGTGCGGCGCAGCACGCTGGTGCGCTCGTCGACGCGGACGATGCGCGCGAGCGTGTCCGGCAGGCCCGAAACGTCGCCGACCAGGGCGACCATGTCCCCGACGACCACGGAGACCCGCCCCATCTCGCGGGCGCGCATGGCCGTGACCACGCGTTCGGGGTCGGCGTCCACCGCGCACGTCCAGCGGCCGCGGTCCTTGCCGATCACCATGGCGGTGACGGCGTCGGCGTGCTCGGGCCGGCGTTTGGTCCGGGGCCTGGTGCCCTTGCCGGGGCGAACCCGCACGTCGGATTCGTCCAGCTTGCTCCAGTCGCCTCGCGCCAAACCGCCCACCGTCCTCCCGGTCCGTCCTGCCTGGTCGAAATGATCCCATGCCGGTCGCGCCCGGCCCGGCCTGCGTGTAACGATGGCGTCTTGAGAGGTGCGAGGAGGCTGGCATGTGCGGCCGTTACGCGGCGACGAAGGACCCCGCGAAGCTGATCGACGAGTTCGCCGCGGTCGACCTGACCGACGGTGCCGCGCGCGAGGACTACAACGTCGCTCCGACGAAGAACGTCGTCACCGTGGTCCAGCGCCACCCCCGCGACGCCGACGGGCAGGTGCTCGAGGACGAGCCCGCCGAGCGGTCGCTGCGGATCATGAAGTGGGGCCTCGTGCCGTTCTGGGCGAAGGACCCCTCCGTCGGCTCGCGCATGATCAACACGCGCGCCGAGACGGCGGCTGAAAAGCCTGCGTTCAAACGGGCTCTGAAGTCGCGCCGCTGCCTGGTGCCGGCCGACGGCTGGTTCGAATGGCGCCGCACGGGCAAGGAGAAGGAGCCGTTCTACATGACGGATCCGTCCGGCGCGTCGCTCGCGTTCGGCGGGATCTGGGAGAGCTGGCGCCCGAAGGACGGCTCGCCGGACGAGCAGCCGCTGATCACCTTCTCGATCATCACGACCGACGCCGAGGGCCAGCTGCGGAGCATCCACGACCGCATGCCGCTGATCGTCCCGCGCGAGCACTGGGACGGCTGGCTCGATCCCGATCAGTCCGCCGTGGACGGTCTGCTCGTGCCGACGCCGCCGGACTTCGTCGAGTCGCTCGAACTGCGCCCGATCTCCACGCTGGTCAACAACGTCCGCAACAACGGCCCCCAGCTGCTCACGCGCACCGAACCCTCGGTGGACTCGGACGCGCTGTTCTGATGACCACCCTCGAGATCGACACCCCCCACGGCCCCGCACGCGCCGAGCTCCACTGCGCGAAGGACGGCGCGGCGGTCCTGCTGCTGGGCCACGGCGCCGGCGGGGGAATCGGGGCGAAGGACCTGGTCGCGGTCGCGCGGGCCGCGAAGGCGGCCGGGGTGCACGTGGCTCTGGTTGAACAGCCGTACCGGGTGGCGGGACGCCGGGCTCCCGCGCCGGCGAAGCAACTGGACGCCGCTTGGCTGGCCGTGGCGGACGAGCTGTCGGCACACTTCGACGACCTGCCGCTGGTGTTCGGCGGCCGTTCTTCGGGCGCTCGGGTGGCTTGCCGGACTGCTTCGGCCGGTCAGGCCGTGGCCGTGTTGTGCCTGGCGTTTCCCGAGCACCCGCCGGGCCGGCCGGAGAAGACGCGCCAGCCGGAGCTGGACGCGGTGGAAGTGCCGACCCTGGTCGTCCAGGGCGAGCGGGACCCGTTCGGCCGCCCCGCGGCGGGCCCGCACCACGAGGTGGTCATGGTCTCGGGTGACCACACCCTGTCGGCCGACCTGGACGCGGTGTCGCGCGCTGCGGCGGAGTGGCTGGGGCGGGTGTTGAGGCCGCACCTCTGACAGGTGATGGCTGCTGTTTGTTCATGGACTGGGGTGGCAGGTAGGCCGGTCATGTTGCGATGGCGGTGGGCCCGGTCATCGGTTGTTGTGGTGGGTGGGCCTGAGTCGTGATGGCCGATCGGCCCGGTCATGAGTTGTGGTGGCGAGCGGGCTGGCCCTTGCGTGGGTTGCATGGGCCGGACCGTGTGTCGTGGCCTGCTCTCGGCAGTGGGTTACGGCAGTTGTCCACAGGTTTCCCCAGTTGTGGACAACTCGGCCCTCGTGGCGGGTTACCACCGGTTTTGTCGGAGGGGGCCGGTAGAATGGAACGAGGGACGCCCCCGGGAGGGTGGGGGTTTGTCCGGCGGTGAGGTAGGGCCGGCGCAACCGGTGAAGTGACCCGGAGGAATCGGCAGTCGGCCGGCGAAGCGTCGAGGTCCGGACCTGCAGCGGTCTCGTCAGACGGCCGCTCGACCAGCGATCGGAGCGTCAGGCCGAGACCCGCCAAGCAGCGGCTCGATCGGCGAGACGGCCCGGCGAAAACCGCTCAGCCGGCGACCGAAGCCTCGAAGACCGGGCCGGCACAACCGGTGAAGTGACCCGGCGAGAGCTGTGAAGCGGCCCGGCGGGAGCCGTGAAGTGACCCGGCGGGAGCTGTGAAGCGGCCCGGCGGGAGCCGTGAAGTGACCCGGCGGGAGCTGTGAAGTGGCCCGGCGGGAGCTGTGAAGTGACCCGGCGGGAGCCGTGAAGCGGCCCGGCGGGAGCCGTGAAGTGACCCGGCGGGAGCCGTGAAGCGGCCCGGCGAGAGCTGTGAAGCGGCCCGGCGGGAGCCGTGAAGCGGCCCGGCGAAAGCCCTCAGCCGGCGATCGGAGCCACCACAGCCCCCGTCAACCGCACCAGATCGCCAGGCGCCAGTTCCACCTCGAGACCCCGGCGCCCGGCCGAGCAGTACACCGTCGGAAACTCCGAAGCCGACGAATCCACCACCACCGGCAGGCGGCTGCGGTGCCCCAGCGGTGAAATTCCTCCGAGGACATACCCCGTGGCCCGCTGAGCAGCCGCCGGGTCGGCCATCCGGGCCTTCTTGCCGCCGGCCGCGGCGGCCAGGGCTTTCAGGTCCAGTGACCCGGTGACCGGCACCACGCCCACCGTCAGCTTGCCGTCGACGTCCGCCACCAGTGTCTTGAAGACGCGCGCCGCCTCCAGTCCCAGGGCCTCGACGGCCTCCAGGCCGTAGGACTCGGCGCGCGGGTCGTGGTCGTACGAGTGCAGCGTGTGCGCCACCTTGTGTTTCGTCAGCAGCGCCGTCGCCGGTGTTCCCTTGCCCGCCATGGGATCGGAGTCTACGAAGGTCTCGGGAATGGACGCCCGCCACGTTCTGTTGAAAGAAACGTGACCACGACGCTTACCACTGCCCGCCCTCGTAGGCGCAGCACCGAGCAGGGCCTTCCGAGCCCCCGCGTAAACTCGGCGTTGCCGTATGCGCAGAAGCGCATCGACGCCGAACGGGAAGGGAACGGTTTGCCGAGCACCCCGAACACCGCGCCGGAGACGGCGGCCGACGAGCTGGAGCTGGCGGAGCGCTTCGAGCGCGACGCGATGCCACTGCTCGATCAGCTGTACTCGGCCGCGATGCGGATGACGCGGAACCCCTCCGACGCCGAGGACCTGGTCCAGGAGACCTACCTCAAGGCGTACGCGGCGTTCGCCTCCTTCAAGGCCGGCACGAACCTCAAGGCGTGGATGTACCGCATCCTCACCAACACGTACATCAACGGCTACCGCAAGCGTCAGCGGCAGCCGGTGCAGCAGCCCACCGAGGAGATCACCGACTGGCAGATCGCCAAGGCGGAGAGTCACACCTCCAGCGGGCTGCGCTCGGCCGAGGTCGAGGCGATGGACAACCTCCCCGACGCCGACGTGAAGCAGGCGCTGCAGAAGCTGCCCGAGGAGTTCCGGCTCGCCGTCTACCTGGCTGATGTCGAGGGCTTCGCGTACAAGGAGATCGCCGAGATCATGGACACGCCGATCGGCACCGTGATGTCCCGTCTGCACCGCGGTCGCGCGCAGCTGCGCGACCTGCTGGCCGACGTCGCGCGCGAGCGCGGCTTCATCCGCGGTGACCGCGAGGAGGTGGCGAAGCGATGAGCACGGGTGACGCGCCGGAGACCGAGGACAAGGTCCGCTGCGAAGAGGCGCTTTCGGAGATCTACCTGCTCCTCGACAAGGAGTGCAGCCCCCTGCGTGACGCCGAGCTGCGGCGCCACATCGAGGACTGCCCGCCGTGCCTCGAGGAGTACGGCATCGACGAGCAGATCAAGGAGCTGCTGCACCGCAAGTGCGGCGGTGACCTGGCGCCGGCGGAGCTGAAGAGCCGCCTGCGCGCCTCGATCCGCCAGACCGTGGCCACCCGTGGCGGCGTGACGGTCGAGCGCACCGAGATCACCGTCGAGCAGCGCACCGGCGAGTGACCCACGCTCTGAGCACGACAGCTCTGAAGGCGACAGTCTTCTGAAGACGACGACGGCCCCCGTACCAGCTGGTGCGGGGGCCGTGTCGCGTCCGGACGCCGGAATCAGGCGTTGGGCTTCTTGCCGTGGTTCGCGCCGTTCTTCTTGCGGTCGCGACGCTTGCGGGCGCGCTTCGACATGCTTCACTCCTCGTATTCACACCGGATGGCCCGGGTGCGGGGTGCCGGAGCACCTGCCGGGCTCGGGTCAACCGCTCCAGTGTGTCATGCGTGCCCCGGCTCACCTGCGGCGCCCGTGCTGATCGGCGCCCGCTCTGGTTTGATGGGCGGATGACCGGAGGAACCGCGCACCACGCACTCGTGGTCGCCGAGTAGCTCGTGTCCACGCTTTCCGACCTGCTCGCCGAGAACACCGGCCTCCCGGGCGAGGCAGCCGACCACCTGCAGACCGTCGTCGCGGAGTGGCAGCTGCTGGCCGACCTGTCGTTCGCCGACTTCCTGCTCTGGGTCCCCGTCGCGAAGGACCTGCAGCCCGAGGGCGGCGATTTCGTGTGCGTCGCGCACGCCCGCCCCACGACAGCGCCCACCGCGCACCCCGAGGACGTCGTCGGCACGCGCTTCACCGTCGCCGAGCACCCGGAGCTGGCGAAGGCCGTGCGCGAGCGGAAGATCGGCCGCGAGGAAGACCCGCACTGGTACCGCGACCTGCCGATGCGCCGCGAAGCCGTGCCCGTGAGCTTCGGCGGTGAGGTGATCGCCGTGCTGAGCCGCGAGACGAACCTGGCCGCGCCGCGCGTGCCGAGCCCGCTGGAGATCGCGTACCTGGGCAGCGCCGGCGACCTGTGCCAGATGATCGTCGACGGCACGTTCCCGCCCTCGGGCGGCAACCAGACCGACACCCACACCAGCCCCCGCGTCGGCGACGGTCTCATCCGCCTCGACCCGAGCGGCACCGTCGTGTTCGCCAGCCCCAACGGCCTGTCCGCCTACCACCGCATGGGCCACGAGTCCGACCTGGTGGGGCAGCGGCTGGCGCCGTTGACGCGTTCGCTGATCCGCGACCCGTTCGACGCCACCGAGGTCTCCCACCGCATCATCGAGGCCCTCGACGGCAAGCCCTCCACCCGCACGGAGGCCGATTCGCGCCGCGGCGCCGTGGTGCTCTTCCGCGCGCTGCCGCTGCGCCCGTCCGGCCAGGCGGCCGGCGCGCTCGTGCTGGTCCGCGACGTCACCGAGGTCAAGCGCCGCGACCGCGCCCTGCTGTCCAAGGACGCGACGATCCGCGAGATCCACCACCGCGTGAAGAACAACCTGCAGACCGTCGCCGCGCTGCTGCGGCTGCAGTCGCGCCGCACGACGAGCGAAGAAGCCCGCCTCGCGCTCGGCGAGTCGGTGCGGCGGGTCTCGTCGATCGCGATGGTCCACGAGGCCCTGTCGATCTCCGTCGACGAGCGCGTGGACCTTGACAAGCTGCTCGACAACGTCCTGCCGATGGTCGGCGAGGTCGCCACCGCCGAGTCGCAGGTGGGACTCACGCGCAAGGGCTCGTTCGGCATCGTCATCGCCGAGATCGCGACGCCGCTGGTGATGGTGCTGACGGAGCTCGTGCAGAACGCCATCGAGCACGCCTTCCCGCAGGGCCGCCCGGGCAAGGTCGAGATCATCGTCGAACGCTCCGCGCGCTGGCTCGACGTCCTCATCCGCGACAACGGCCGCGGCCTGCCCTCGGGCTTCTCGCTGGAACGCAGCGACGGCCTCGGCCTGCAGATCGTGCGCACGCTGGTGGAATCGGAACTGCGTGGGTCCCTGTCGCTGCGCAAGGTGCGCACCGACGCCAGCGGCGCGCGCGTGCCGGGCACCGAGGCCGCGCTGCGCATCCCCCTTTCCCGCCGGCTCTAACGCCAGTACTCGACGCGCTGCCCGTCGGTGTCGGCCACGAAGATCACGGCGTCGGCGCCGTCGAGCTGGGCGGGGCTCAGCGGGAGGTGGCCGGGCAGGATCGGCTCGCCCGTGCCGGTCGACGTGGGCAGCGCCGCGCGCAGGGCCGGCGCCGGGAAGAAGGCGCGACGCGTGGTCGCCGCGGTGAGCTCGCCCTGAAGCGTGCCGGGTTCCGCGTGCGGGTTCGCGTCGGTGGCGACAAAGACGTAGCTCTCGCCCAGCGTCAACGCGACGAGGGCACCCGCGCTGCCCCACGACGCCTCCTCCGGGCCCATCTGCATGGTGGACGGCACGCGCTGCAGGTGCACGTTGTGCGCGAACACCAGGCTCGGACCGCGGTCCCGTTCCTGGGAGACCATCGCGAGCAGGTTCTCCGCCATCATCTCGGCGCGCAGGCTGAGCAGGGTCCCGAACCGATCGGGCGCGGCGAACGCCATCGCCGCGTGGTAGCGGAGCAGGCCCACCGCGGTGCGTGCGTACGCGGCGGCGAGGCGGTACCCGGCCGGGTCGGTGGGCTGCAGCACGGGCGCCGCGCGGTGCAGGGCGCTCGCGAGGTCGTCCGCGACGATCCGCAACGCGCGGGCGCGATCGGAGCCGCCGATGGACGCGGCCGCGTCGTACATGGCCTGCTCGTTCGTCCAGTCGTCGTCCTCGCCGAGCAACGCGTCCACGTCGTGGATCGAGGCCGGCCGCAACGCCGGGGGCAGGTAGTCGATCACGGCCGTCAGCGCGCGCCGCGGGCTCGGCGCCGAGGTGGTTTCCGTCGGCGCGTCGAAGCCGTGGAACCGCACCTGGTCCTCGGGGGCGCGGCCGGCGTTGTGCTCGCGCAGCCACTCGACGAGCTCCCGGTTGCCCGGCACGCGACCGAACCAGTGGCTGAAGCCGGTTTCCAGCACCTCGTCGACGTCGCCGGCGCCACCCGTCACGTAGTCGTCGACCACGGACGCGGCGAAGACGTCGATCTCCAGCGAGATCGACCGGTAGCCCCGCTCGACGAGGAGGGCGAGAAGTTCGTTGCGCAGCAAGGGAAACGCGCGGATCCCGTGCGTCGGCTCGCCGAGCGCGAGCAGCGTGGGCGCGGCCCCGGCGAGCAGTTCGTCGACGGCGCGGCCCAGGCTCGCCGCGTCGCCGATTTCGCGGCCGATCCCGCGCAGGGTGGTGGCGGTGGACATGGATAACCCCTTCCCGAGAAACCTGTCCTCGACCGTATCGTTGAAGAATCGAGGGAAACTTCGCCGCGATTCACCTGGTCTTCAAGACTCAAAGCCTCAAACGGAGGTTCACCCTGCGACCGATCGACCTCGCCCGGGAGCACGGGTTGTCCGCCCAAGCCGTCCGCAACTACGACGACGCCGGTGTGCTCCCGCCCACCGAACGCAGCGACACCGGCTACCGCCGCTACACGCCGCTGCACGCGCAGGCCCTGCGGGCGTTCCTCGCGTTGCGGGCGGGCCACGGGCATCAGCCGGCGGTGGAAATCATGCGCTCGATCCACCGCGGTGACACCGAGTCCGCCTACCGGCTCATCGATGCCGCGCACGTCGCCCTGCTCGCCGAACGCGACACCCGCACCGAGGTCGCGACGGCGCTGGGCACCTTGTCCGCGGCTCCGGCGCCGTTCCCCGGCCCGCCGCTGACCGTCGGCGAGCTCGCCCGCCGCCTCGACGTGCACCCGGCGACGCTGCGCGCCTGGGAAACCGAGGGAATCCTTCGCCCCGAACGAGACCGGGCCACCGGTTACCGCGAATACGGCCCGGACTGCGTCCGCGACGCCGAGATCGCCCGGCAGCTGCGCCGCGGCGGCTACCTGCTGCGTCAGGTCGCGCAGTTCCTCGAGTCCTTGCGCGAAGCGGGCGGGTCCGATGCGTTGAGCGCCTTCCTCGACGCCTGGCAGCACCGGCTCACCGCCCGCAGCCGCGCCTTGCTCGGCGGCGCCGCCCAGCTCGACGCCTACCTCACCTTGCGCGACTCGGTCACGCCTGGCTGAGTTCGACCACCGGGAACTCGACGCGTTCCGGTGCCCGCCCGGCCTGCAGCATCCACGCTTCCCCGGTGCCCTCGCCCGCGGCGATCGCCGCGACGGCGGACGCGATTTCCGCCGGAGAAGCCACGGCCAAGCCATTCGCCACGAGCGTGTCCTTCAGCCCGCCGATCATCCGCGTCTCCACGAACCCCGGGCACACGGCGTTGAGCGTGATCCCCGAATCCGCGCAGGCCGGGGCCAGCGACCGCACCAGCCCGATGATCGCGTGCTTGCTCGCCGAGTACACCGGGTCGAACGTCGCCGGCGAGATGCCGGCGAGGCTCGACGTCACGACGATCGCGCCTCCGCCGTGAGCCCGCAGCGCCGGGACGGCGGCCCGCAGGCCGAACATCGTGCCGTCGACGTTCACCGCCAACGTGCGGCGATAGCGCTCCAGGTCGAAGTCGTCGAGCCCGCCCGCGCCGCCGGTCCCGGCGTTGAGGTGCACCACGTCGAGCCCGCCGTACTCGGCCACCGCCGCGGCCACGGCGGCTTCGTTGTCCTCGGGCCGCGTGACGTCGGTGCGCACGAACCGGCCCCCGACCTCGGCGGCGACCTCAGCGCCGGCGGCCTCGTCGACGTCGGCCACCACCACCCGCGCGCCCTCGGCCGCGAAGTGCCGCGCCACGGCGGCACCGATACCGCTCGAACCCCCGGTGATCAGAACGACGGTCATGGCAACGATTCCTCTCCGACTTCGGCCGCGATCGCGGCGGCGACACTCTTGCGCCGGGCGTAGACCCGCGTGGCGACCTCGAGCGCGAGGTACACCGCCACGTACTGCAGCCCGCTGATCAACGGCACCCGGTCCACCGGCAGCGCGTACGCCAGCACCACGCGCACCCCGGCGTCGAGCACGAGCACCACCCCCCACATCGCGGTGGTCACGCGCAGCACGTGGCGGTAGGTGGGCGAGCCGAGCCAGTTCCGCTCCATGCGTTCCCGCGCCGCCTGGCCGAGGAACGACCGCAGCACCTGGTACAGGAACGGTGTCCGCAGCAGCGTCGCCAGCATCCAGAGCCCGGCGGCCGCGGTCATCCAGCCGTCCTTGGCCAGCAGGAACCGCGGGCTGCCGGACAGGAAGGAAGTCGCGACGCTCAGCACCAGGATGCTCAACGTGAACACCGCGAGCGTGTCCACGCGCCGCTTCGTGACCACGGTCTGCACGGCGCGCACGGCCGGCGGGACCACACCCGCCAGCAGCGCCAGCCACTGGTTCACGCCGAGTGCGCGCAGCCCGTAGAAGAGTGCGGCCGGGGCGATGAGGTTGATGGCGAGGTTGACGATCAGCTCCCGGCGCAGTTCCGGGGGAGTGGTGGGCTTTTCGGGAGGGGCGAGCGTGGCCATCATCGGACCTCGATCCGCTGACGGTCGCGGTGGCGCCAGGTCTTGGCGAGCACGGCGACGGTGACGGCGGCCAGGACGACCAGCGCGAGCCAGCCGATCCAGCTGCCGGTCGCGGTGAAGACGTTGCCGAGCGCCGGGTTGAGCACGCGCGCTTCGAGGAACAGGTACGCGAGCGGTCCCGTCGCGGCGAGGATGAGCACAGTGCCGGCGACGGCCGTTGCGAGCGTCCAGCGGCCCAGGCGCAGGTTCGCCACCGCCAAAGCGAGCGAAAGCACCAGCACGACAACGAAGAACAGCACCCAGAACCCCCACAACGCGGGGTCGAGCACCGGAACCCGTGTGCCGGACGCCGTGGTCACGAGCAGGGCCGAGCGCTGCACGAACAGCGCCACCACCAGCAGGACCGCCAGCACGATCCCGCTGACGACCTCGTTCCACGTGGTGGTCGCGGTGGCGTCGGAGAACGGGAGCTGGTCGGGTTTCCAATCCTCGTCGGGTTCCCCGGGACCGCGCTCGCTGCCGAACCGATCGACGAGTACATAAAGGACGGTGACCCCCGTGAACAGGTACACCGCGGCGGTCAGCGTCACGCCCAGGGGCGAAAAGATCGCCGCCGCAACGTTTTCGCCGCGCACCCAGTGCCCGATCGCGTTCACGAGGTAGGTGATCGGCAGCACGGTCGCGCTCAGCAGCCGCATCGCCTTGGCGTAGTTCGGGTAGGTGGCCGGCCCGATCAGCACGGTCGCCTTGTCCGCGTACCGCGTCGCCAGCTGCGCCGGGTCGCCGAGCTCGGCCAGCGCCGCGTACTCGGCCTGGCCCGGGCTTTCCCCGAGCGAGACGCGGGCTTCGACGTCGTCGGCGATCGCGGCGCGCAGCTCGCGGTCGATCTCGCCGCGGTGCTTGCCCGAGACGTGCCGCACGGTGGCGGCCACGTATCGGTCGGTGAGTGTGGTGCTCATGGTTGTTCCCCCAGTTCGGTGTCTGCTTCGGTGTTCGGCTCCGGTTCCGCTTCGGTGTCCAGCCGGCTCAGCGCGGTGTCGATGGCGCGCCACTCCTTCTGCAGCTCCCGCGCGAGCTGCAGCCCGTCGCGGCTCGTGCGGTAGAACTTCCGCGGCCGGGTGCCCGAGGTGTCCCACTCGCTGGTCAGCAGCCCTTGAGCCTCCAGGCGGCGCAACAGCGGGTACAGCGTGTTGGCCGGCGCGGGCACCCCCGCGCGCTCCAGTGCGTCGAGCAGTCCGTAGCCGTACCCGGGCTTCTGCAGTGCCAGCAGGCTCGCCAGCACGACCGTCCCCCGCCACAGCTCCTGCCGATGCGCGTCCAGCAAGTCGGTGTCTTTCACGCTCACCACGATAGTGTGTGAGACACAGTATCGTCAAACGGCAATGCTGTGCGAGGTGTCAGGGTGTGTGAGAGAGGGGTGCGGCGAGAGGTGGGTCGCGTCCCGTTCAGGATTCGTTCGGGAAACGTTCAACCGGCGGGTAACCGCTCACCGGGAACTCGGTCGGCGGAGCGAGTTCACGCCGACGCGAGGAAGGGCGAAACGCGAAAGATCTTCTACCCCAGGGCAATCGGGCGGCGGGGTCAGTCCACAACGGACGGCGGGTGATGGGCCGGCGGCGCCGAAGAGGGCGCGGCGAAGACGCCACGACGCGCTCAAGGGATGTGGCGACGGTCCCGCCATCGCCGCGGGCGGGACGGTACGAACCGTGCGCGCCAAAAGAACCCGGACATGCCGAAGGGCCGGTACCGAACGAATCGGTACCGGCCCTCACGACGTTCCGCGGGAGGACTTGTTCAGTCCTGGTGAGGTGCAGTGCACCCGGGTGCGGGTGGTTTCACCTCGGTTGTTACGCTTAAACCGGATGGGTATCGCCCCAAGTCGGAGGCGGAGGGGACAAGAAAAGTCCCCTGCGACAAATCCAGTTCAGGGTTTGGTGCTTCTGAGCCTTCAGGCTCAGGCGATGGTACGCGTGCCGATCTGCGTACGGCGGCGCTTGAGCGCGCGTCGCTCGTCCTCGCTCATGCCGCCCCACACGCCGGCGTCCTGGCCGCTGGCCAGAGCCCAGGCCAGGCAGTCGGAAGCGACGGTGCAGCGGTGGCACACGGCCTTCGCCTCGGAGACCTGCAGCAGAGCCGGACCGCTGGTTCCCACCGGGAAGAACAGCTCGGGGTCCTCGTCTCGGCAGGACGCGTCGTGGCGCCAGTCCATGTTCGTGAGCTCCTTCATAGCGGCGCGGGAGGGCCGCGCCACAGTCGTCATGGCGGTCGTGTTTTTGGGTGCTTGTGAATGCTTTCACGAAGCACCGCGTTCGACAAGGGTTTCCCGAAGATCGGTGAGTCAGCTCACCCGGCCGAGCGACGCCTCTGACCTGCGGTTTCTGTCTGAAACGGACCACCCGGCGGAAGCGCGATGCGGTGAGCGGAGGTTCTGCGTCGACGAGCGGCAAAATGCACTTTGCCGCAGGCGATCAGTGGTCGGACCGTCACACGATTACTGTGAGTGCATCCGGAACGCTGTGGAATTCCACTCGCGTCCGCTGCCCGACGAGGTCGCCGTCGACCTGGAAGTTCACCGGTTCAGCTGCGTCGATGCGGATCATCGGCACGTCGTCGTGGCGCACCAGGTGCCGCCCGTGCTGGTCGCTCTTCGTGAGCAAAGCTTGGCGTACATGAGTGAACACGGTGGGCAACCGCAGACCGTTCAACGCGAACAAGCCCAATCCCGTCTCGAACGAGCAACCCGAGTTGAGGTGGACGGCGCGATCACCCAGGTAGGTCCACGGATCGGTGTTGGACACGAACGCGGTCACGACCTCGGCGGGTTCTTCGCCCGGGATCCGCACTGTCAGGGCCGGCCGGCCCAGCGGCGGCCGGAAGTAGGAGCGCACTGAGGCCTGGAGGTAGAGCGCCGCGCTCGTTTCCTTGCCCCGGCGTTTCGCGACGCGGCCCACCACGTCGGCGTCCCAGCCGAGCCCGGCGTTGAAGGTGAACCAGTGTCCGTCGGCGAGCCCGAGGCCGATGCGCCGGCGCCGGTCGTTCTCGAGCGCGTTCAGTAGTTGGTGCGTCGCCTCGACGGGATCCACGGGAAGGCCGAGGGCGCGCGCGAACACGTTGGCCGAGCCGCCGGGCACCACGCCGAGCATCGGGACGCACCCGAGCTCGCCCGGGTTTCCGGTGGAATCCGCGAGCAGGCCGTTGACGACCTCGTTGACCGTGCCGTCGCCGCCGTGGGCCACGACCAGGTCGAAGCCGTCGCGGGCCGCCGAGCGCGCCACGGCCATCGCGTGGCCGCGGTAGTCCGTCTCGACGACGTCGAGCTTCAGCTGGCTGGCCAGCGCGTGCGCCAGCACGTCCCGGCCACCGGCGGTGGTCGAGGTGGCCTGCGGGTTCACGACGAGGATGGCGCGCACTTCCGCAGCGTAGGTGACGTTCACCCGGCGCGAGAACCTTCGACGGCACAAGGTGACGCGAAGCTCAGCACGGTGAACGAGGCCGCAACCGCCTCGGAGGAATGCGCCAGTACTGCGTCCGGTGACCCTGTGGCGGGCGATCCTCCCTTGCGTACGGCGAACATCCGCTCGTCGTGACAAGTGCACCCGGGCCGACCGCCCGCTCATCGACGACAACCCCGATTTTCACGTGCCCGGCGCCCCGCGAAAACGGCCGACCGGGTGGCATACGATCGAAACTGCTCACCCACCGTGACCCGTGCAGGTCGGGTCGCTGTGCTCCCGCAAAGCAGCTTGGAAGGCCGCAGCCGTGTCGCTCGACGAGAACCAGCCGCCCACCCCGTTCGAGGTCCGGCTGGCCGGGATCCTCACCGCGCTGCCCGGCCTCGGGCTGCTGGTGCTGGGCGTCGTGATCCTCGTGCGCGGCCTGGGAGAACCTTCGCAGCCGGGCAACAACATCTGGGCCGAGTTCGGCACCTACGCGGTGCTGGCGATCGCGTTCCTGGCCGCGTCGGCCGGGCTGGTCCTCGGCCGGCAGTGGGCGCGTTCGCCCGGGGTCGTGGTCGCGCTGCTGCTCATGGGCGTGGGCTGGTATGTGCTCGGCCCGTCCGGCCAGCCGGCGTGGGGTGTGCCGATCGGCGTGTGCGGCCTCGCGGCGCTCGTGCTGCTCTTCCGCCGCCCGGCCCGCGCGTGGGCGCTCGGCCTGCGCGAAGGCGAGACGGAGGAAGAAGCAGCCGAACGCGGTGGCCTCGCCGGGCGCCGTGAGGAACGCGAGCGCCACGAGCGCGACTGAAGTGTCCGGCCGCGTCAGCTTTCGGCGGCGAGCGCCTTCAGCGGCGCGTCCGTGAGCCGGTAGGTGGTCCACTCGTCCTGCGGCAGCGCGCCGAGCGCCCGGTAGAACCCGACCGCCGGGTTCCAGTTCAGCACCGCCCACTCCAGCCGCTCGTACCCCTGCTCGACGCACTCGGCGGCCAGTGCCGCGAGCAGCGCCTTGCCCAGCCCCGAGCCACGCAGCTCGCTGCGCACGAACAGGTCTTCCAGGTAGATGCCGTGCACGCCGCGCCACGTCGAGAAGCTCAGGAACCACAACGCGAACCCGCCGACGCGCCCGTCCACCTCCGCGACGTGGCCGAACAACGCCGGCGCGGGACCGAACAACGCTTTGTGCAGCTGCGGCGCCTCGAGGTGGCACTCTTCGGGCATGCGCTCGAACTCGGCGAGCGCGTAGACCAGTTCCACCACGGCGTCGACGTCTTCGGGCCGGATCCGCCGGATGCGGGGGTCGGGCAAGGGTTCAGCCTTCCAGTGCGGGCAGCAGGTTCAGGTGCTCGACCTGGGGTTCGCCGCGTTCGTCGCCCAGCACGGCGATGCCGGCCGGGTCCAGTCCGAAGTGGACACCCGCCGTGGACGGCAGGCCCACCCAGCGGGCCACCAGCACGCGGCTGAAGTGCCCGTGACCCACCAGGACCACGTCGCCGTTGTCGATCTCGCGGCGCGCGCGGTCGAGGACCTTGTCGGCGCGCGCGGCCACGTCGGCCGCGCTCTCGCCGCCCGGGATCGCGTGTGTCCACACGGTCCAGCCCGGGTCCGTTTCGCGGATCTTCGGTGTGGTGACACCTTCGTACTCGCCGTAGTCCCACTCGGCGAGGTCTTCGGTGAGCTCGTCCACGCGCAGGCCGGCGAGCTCGGCCGTGCGCTTCGCGCGTTCGCGCGGGCTCGAGATCACGAGCTTGGGGCCGCCGAGCAGGGTGCGCAGGGTGCCGCCCGCCGCGCGCGCCTGGTCCTCACCCGCCGGCGTGAGCGGGATGTCGGTGCGCCCGGTGTGCCTGCCGTTGACGGACCACTCGGTCTGACCGTGCCTGAGGAGGAAGAGCCGATGTGCCACGAGCCCGAATATAGCCCCGCCCCCGTTTGCGGGCAGGTCGCCCGCTGTGCTTACCTACTGACGAGTAGGTAGGTGGGGAGGTTCCGATGGGCACGAGCCCGACGTTCGCGCTGTGGCGCCGGCTGGTGGACAAACCGGGCGGTAAGCAGCTGTTTTCCGCCGCGATGTGCTTGCGCGTGCCCTACTTCGGGACGGTGCTGCCGTCGGTGCGGCAGCTGCGTCCGGGGCACTGCTCGGTCACCGCGCCGAAGTGGTGGGGTGTCCACAACCACATCCGGACCTTTCACGCCATCGCCGCGTGCAACCTCGCGGAGATCGCGATGGGCCTGCTGGCGGAAGCGACCGTGCCGCCGTCGCACCGCTGGCTGCCCAAGGGTATGGACGTGCGGTATGTGGCCAAGGCGACCACGGGCCTGCGGGCCGTCGCCGAGTTGCCGCAGCTGCCCGAGTTCGGCGACGAGGGGTTCGACCTCCCGGTGCCGGTGCGGATCCTCGACGCGCGCGGAACGACCGTCGTCACGGCGACCATCACCATCTGGGTCACGCGGAAGAAACAGCGATCGGAGTCACTCGCCAATTGACCCGGCCGGGTGAAACTTAACGCCGTTTACTGGGCGGATGCGAATACTGCTCAATTTCGGCCTTGTCAGCTCCGGAACCGCGACGACACCATGCAGGCATGCCAGCCCTGACGCGCCGCCGGTTCCTCGGCCTCGCCGCGCTGAACACCGCCGCGGCCTTCGGGCTGACCGGGATTTCCGCCGCCACCGCCCGCGCCGCCACCAACACGCCGCTGCCCGAGTATTCGCCCGCCGTGATCATCGGGACGGGTTACGGCGCCGCGGCCACCGCATTGCGCCTCGGTGAGGCCGGCGTGCCCACGTTGATGCTCGAAATGGGGCAGCTCTGGCACGATCCGGGCCCCGACGGCAAGGTTTTCTGCGAGATGCTGAACCCCGACCAGCGCTCGATGTGGTTCAAGAATCGCACGCAGGCGCCGCTCGCGTCGTTCCTGTGGCTCGACCTCGCCAACCGCGACATCAAGCCGTACGCCGGGGTGCTCGACCGCGTGAACTACGGCGACATGTCCGTGTACCTGGGCCGCGGCGTCGGTGGCGGCTCGCTGGTCAACGGCGCGATGGCGGTGACGCCGAAACGTTCGTACTTCGAGGAAATCCTGCCGCGGGTCGACGCCGACGAGATGTACGGCAAGTACTTCCCGCGCGCCCGGGCCGGGCTCGGCGTGAACTCCGTGGACGAGCAGTGGTTCGAGACCTGCCGTTCTTACCAATACGCGCGCGTTTCCCGGAAAGCCGCGCAGAAAGCCGGGTTCACGACGACGTTCGTGCCCAGCGTCTACGACTTCTCTTACCTGGAACAGGAAGAAGCCGGCACTGTGGAACGCTCCGCGCTCGCGTCGGAAGTGATCTACGGCAACAACCACGGCAAGCGTTCGCTGGACAAGTCCTATCTCGCGGCCGCACTCGGCACCGGCCACGTGGCGATCCAGACGCTGCACGAGGTCCGCGAAATCATCCAGCAGCCCGACGGCACATACACGCTCGTGGTGCGCGAAATCGACCCGTACGGCGCGGTCGTGGCGACCAAGCACGTGAGCACCACGCACCTTTTCCTCGGCGCCGGCAGTGTCGGTTCCACGGAATTGCTGGTGCGAGCTCGGGAAACCGGCCGGCTGCCGGACCTGCCCGACGCCGTGGGTCAGGGCTGGGGCACCAACGGCAACGTGATGCTCGGGCGCGCCAACCACGTCTGGGACACCACGGGCAGCCTGCAGTCCGGCATGCCCGCGCTCGGGATCGACAACTGGAACGACCCCGTGCACCCGGTCTTCGCGGAGATCGCGCCCGTGCCGGCCGGGCTCGAGACGTGGGTGAGCCTGTACCTCGCGATCACGAAGAACCCGGAACGTGGGCACTTCACTTACGATGTGGCTTCGGATTCGGCGAAACTGCAGTGGACGGCCGCACAGGGGCAGCCGTCGATCGACGCGGCCAAGGCGCTGTTCGACAAGATCAACGCGGCCAACGTCACCATCTACCGCTACGACCTCTTCGGTGACACCCGCCCGTTCGAGAACCGCTTCACCTACCACCCCCTCGGCGGCCTCGTCCTCGGCGACGCGACCGACGACTACGGGCGTGTGAAGGGCTACCGCAATCTCTACGTGACGGACGGCTCGCTCATCCCGGGCAGCACGGGCGTGAACCCGTTCGTCACGATCACGGCCCTGGCGGAACGCAACGTGGAACGGGTGCTGGCGGAGGACGTGCTGGCCTGAGGCCTCACGTCCCGAGATCGGCCAGCGCGGAGACGAACCCGCCGGTCCGCTCGCCGAGCCCGCCGAAGAACCGCGCGTCGGCGTCTTCGACGTCGTGCAAAGCTTTCGCGACGAGCGCCGAGCCGGCTTCCGTGAGCTGCACCCGCTTCGCGCGCGCGTCGGCCGGATCGTCGGCGCGCGTGAGCAGCCCGCGGTCCGCGAGCTTGCGCACGACCTGGCTGGTCATCATCGTGTCCGTGCCGGCCTGCTCGGCGAGCTGCCGCTGCGTGGGCGGCTCGCCGGAACGCGTGAGCCACCACATGGTGGTGAGCAGCACGAACTGGACGTGCGTGAGGTCGTGCGGCGCCAGCGCGGCGCGCATCACGCGTTGCCAGGCCAGGGTGACGCGCCACAGCAGGAAGCCGGGGCTCGCGTCGGGGCCGGGCAGGCGGGACTCCGGAGCGGTCATGCCCGCAAGGATGCCTCGGCCAGCCGCGCCAGCGCGCGCATGGCGTCCGGGGTGTCCTCGGTGACGGCGGGGCCCAGCTCCGGCGGTCCGTCCACCGTCACGCGGTAGACGATGCGCGTGCCGTCGTCGGCGTCTTCCAGCCGGTGCTCGAAGACGAGCCTGGCATCGGGCAGCCGGGTTTCGTCGGTGAACCCGCGGCCGTCGTCGACGGCGGTGAGCGTGAACGGGATCGGCGGCTGGTCCGGCATCGTCATGGTGCCGCGGGTGCCCGCCTCGAACGGGCCGTCCAGCACGACTTCCCGCAGGCCTGCGTCCCATTCGGGCCAGCGGGCGGTGTCCGTCCACAGTGGCCAGACGGCCGACGCCGGCGCGGTGGTGGTCTCGGTGTGCTCGTACTCGTAAAGTGCCATGCGAGCATACTATATGCGCACATACTAAAGGGCAACGGCAAGAGTCGGGCACGAGGTGACCGAAGTTCAGTGGTGAGCCGAGCGCAGCTTCTCGTAGTACGCCGTGCAATCCGCGTACGACGGCAGGAGGCCCTGCGCCGCGGCCTCGGCCAGGGTCGGGGCGGAACGGTCCTTTTCGGACACAATAGGCGTCAGGTCCGCGGGCCACGGCAGGTCGAGCGCGGGGTCGAGCGGGCTGATGCCGTGCTCGCCCGAAGGGTTGTACGGCTCCGAGCACAGGTAGGCCATCGCCGTGTTGTCCTCGAGCGCGACGAACGCGTGGCCCAGGCCCTCGGCGACGTACACGGCGCGGAAGTCCTTCGCGTCGAGCAGGACGGCGTCCCACTGGCCGAAGGTGGGGGAGCCCGTGCGCACGTCGACGATCACGTCGAGCAGGGAGCCGGCCGGGCAGTAGACGTACTTCGCCTGACCCGGCGGTACGTCGGCGAAGTGCACGCCGCGGATGGTGCCGCGGCGGGAGACGCTGTGGTTGGTCTGGCCCACGCGCATCGGGTGCCCGGTGGCGCCCAGGAGCGCGTATTCCTGGAACGGCGCCACGAAGAGCCCGCGCTCGTCGGGGAATGCGCGCGGGGTGAACTCGTAGGCGTCGGCGACCTTCAGCGGGCGGAATTGCATGCGCTCACCTTATCGAGTGCCGTGCGGCGCGAAATGCGGGTGGCCGCGATCACTGAATCGGTTCGGAACCATTCAACAAAACCGGACGGACGTCTTGGGAATGGTGGTTTTTCGGGGGTTTTCCTCGGGAAGTCGGCGGAATCTGTGACATGAGCCGCACCGAGGGTTCGCAGCCGGAGGGGCTGCTGTCATGATTGGGAGACCGCAGCGTCCGCGGCCATCAGCCACACCCCACGGATCGGATGGCCGCTGTGACGCCTCGCCGACAGGCCGGCGCTACCGCGCTGGGCTGCCGTCCGGAGGACAAGTTCCATCGGCGCCGGGTGCGCCTTCGCCCGCCGCCAGTGGTCCCCCGCTCGCAGTCCCAGGAGTAATTCAGTGACGCAGATCCACCCCGCGAGTTCCGCGATCGCCGAGGGGCGAACGCCGGAAACGACGACAGGAACCTCGATGACCGACCAGGCCAGCACGGCCGCCACCGCCGCACCGGTGACGGACGCCGAGATCTTCACCGGGCACGAGGGCGGCAAGCTCTCCGTGGCGGCCACCCGGCCCATCTCCGACCCGCGCGACCTCTCGATCGCCTACACGCCCGGTGTGGCGAAGGTGAGCCGCGCGATCGCCGAGGACGCCGCCCAGGCGAAGCGGTACACCTGGGCCGACCGTCTCGTGGTGGTCGTCAGCGACGGCACGGCGGTGCTGGGCCTCGGCGACATCGGCGCGAGCGCGTCGCTGCCCGTCATGGAGGGCAAGTCCGTGCTGTTCAAGACGTTCGGCGGTCTCGACTCGATCCCGCTGGTGCTCGACACCACCGACGTCGACGAGATCGTGGAGACGCTGGTGCGCCTGCGCCCGTCGTTCGGCGCGGTGAACCTCGAGGACGTCTCGGCGCCGCGGTGCTTCGAGCTGGAGGACAAGCTCAAGGCCGCGCTCGACTGCCCGGTCATGCACGACGACCAGCACGGCACCGCGATCGTCACGCTCGCGGCGCTGCGCGGGGCGAACCTGGTGCTGGACCGCGCGATCGCAGACCAGCGCGTGGTGATCTCGGGTGCGGGCGCGGCGGGGGTGGCCTGCGCGAAGATCCTGCAGGAGGCCGGCGTCGGCGACGTCACGGTGCTCGACTCCCGCGGCATCATCCACTCCGGACGCGACGGCCTGAACCCGATCAAGCAGCAGCTGGCCGCGACGACCAACAAGTCGGGTCTCACCGGCGGTCTCGAGGCCGCGCTGAAGGGCGCCGACGTGTTCCTCGGCCTGTCCAGCGCGACGATCGACCCCGAGCTGCTCGGCTCCATGGCCGACGACCCGATCGTGTTCGCACTGTCCAATCCGGACCCGGAGGTCCACCCGGCCGACGCGGCGCGCTACGCGGCGATCGTCGCCACGGGCCGCAGCGACTTCCCGAACCAGATCAACAACGTGCTGGCGTTCCCCGGCGTCTTCCGCGGCGCCCTCGACGCCGGCGCGCGCGCGATCACCGAGAACATGAAGCTGGCCGCGGCCGACGCCATCGTCGCCGTCGCGACCGACGACCTCGGCCCCGACCGCATCGTGCCGAGCCCGCTCGACCCGCGCGTCGCCCCGGAGGTCGCGGCGGCCGTCGCCAAGGCCGCGGTGGCCGACGGCGTGACCGACTGATCGCTCGCGCCAAGAGAAGGGGCTCCCCGGCGCGGGGAGCCCCTTTTTTGGACTTGCCGGTCCATTTTCCGCCCGCCACGCTGGGGGTATGACGATCGACCTCGGCGCCTACGGCGTCTGGCAACCGGCCGCCCTGACCACCCCGGCGATGGCGAAGGAGATCGAGCAGCTCGGCTTCACCACGTTGTGGGTCGCCGGCCCACCGCCGGATCTCGCCGGCCTGGACGAACTCCTCGAAGCGACCTCGACGCTCGTGGTCGGCACGAGCATCCTCAACATCTGGCACGGCGACCCGGCCCTCGCTGCGAAGGCGTACCACCGGCTGGTTTCGCGGTTCCCCGGCCGGTTCTGGCTCGGCATCGGCGCGGGGCACCCGGAGCAGACGCGCGAGTTCACCAAGCCGCTCGCCGCGATGAAGGCCTACCTCGACGGTCTCGACGCGGCCGGCGTGCCGGTCGAAGGCCGCGCGATCGCCGCGCTGGGCCCGAAGATGCTGGAGCTCACGGCTTCGCGCGCGGGCGGGTCGGTGCCCTACCTCGTGCCGCCGTCGCACACGCGGCTTTCGCGGGCGGCGCTCGGCCCGTCCGCGTTGCTGGTGCCCGAGCACAAGGTGGTGCTCGACCCGGACCCGGTGCGCGCCCGTGACACGGCGCGGCCGCGCATCAAGCACCCGTACCTGGGTCTCACCAACTACACGAACAACCTGCGCCGATTGGGCTTCACCGACGAAGACCTGGCCGGCGACGGCAGCGACCGCCTCATCGACGCCGTGGTCGCCCACGGAGACGCGGCCGCCATCGCCCGGCAGCTCGGCGAGCACGTCGAGGCCGGCGCCGACCACGTCGCCATCCAGGTGATCACCACCCGCCACGCCACCCACGCGGCGATACCGGACGTCGAGCTGCAGGTCTACGACGACGAGGTCGTCAGTGTCTACAAGGCACTGGCGGCGGAGCTGCTCTGACGCGTCAGCGCAGCAGTTCCGCCAGCCGATGCCGCGGCACGTCCACCAGCCGCAGGTCCACCAGGTCGCCCGGCACGTCGAGCGCGACGTTCGCCAGCCGCGCGTGCGCCCGCGTGAGGACTTCCGACGGGTCGTCGACCATGTCCGCGGTGACCACGGCGTGACGGTTGTCCGGCGTGCTGCGCAGGAACCGCAGGCGGTACTTGCCGGCCACGAGGTCGGTGAGTGCCGCCTGCGAGGCCGCGTCGGCGAGGTCCGGGTGGTTGTTGGGCACGAGCAGGGCCAGCCGCCGGGCGTTGGTGCCGAGCAGGGTGCGCAGCAGCCACGGGCCGGGGTCGGCGGTGAGGTCCATGGCGACGGCGTCACCCTCGGGCGCGGACATCGACCAGTCGACGGGCCGGGTTTCCAGGGCCAGGCCGCCTTCGGAGGCGATGTCACGCAACGCGGACAGCAGCGTCGGTTTCGTGCCGGTGGCCTCGACCGACTGCGGCCCGTGGGTGTAGATGGCCGACTTTCCCTTGCCCCGGCCCGTTTTGCGGGCCTTCGCGGTGGGCTGGCAGACGTAGAGGTCGGCGGCGGCGCCGATGGCCTGCGCTCCGTCGTAACGGTTGAAGTCGGGCAGGATCGCCTCGAACGTGAGCCCGAGCGTCGCCAGCGAACGCTGCACCTGGGCGCCGAGCGCCGGGTGGCGGGGGCTGTAGCCGTAGGCCAGCAGGATGCGGCCCTCGGTCGGCTCGCGCAGCGCCTGCACGGCGCGCGCGGCGAACAGCCCCATGCCGTCCGGGGTGTAAGGCGGATCACTGAACACGAGGTCCGCGCGGCCCGTGACGGCGGGCGGCAGGCCGACGCGCAGGTCGGCGTGCGCGGTGGCGACGGCGCGTGAGCCGGTGGAGTCCAGGTAGGACAGAACGCGCTCGTCGAGGTCCACCACGGTCAGCTCGGCCTCGGGGCACACGGCGTGCACGGCCAGCGAGGTCAGGTCGTGGTCGCCGAGGAACAGCAGGCGGGAGCGGCGCAGGTCGTAGCGGGCGGCGAGCCACAAAGCACGCCGCAGCACCGTCTCGGGCGTCGCCTGCACGTGGTCGAGCGCGGCGAGCGGCGCGGGCACGCCGGCGACCCAGCCGGAGATCGACGCGAGCAGCTCGGAGTGCGCGGCCACGGCGTCGTCGAGCGGATCGGGCAGGCGCGGCAAGCGGTACGCCTCGTACCTCGGCAGCGCATCGGGTGCGATCCGGACACCCGCGGCGGAACGCTCCAGGTCACGCTCCAGCGCGGCCAGCACGTCCTCGACACTGCGCCGGGGTGCCGCGGCCAGGCGCACCAGGTCGGCCAGCTCACGGGGACCCGTGCGGAGCAGGTCGATCACCTCGTACAGCGGGCGTACGCCGGCACCGTGCGCGGCCAGGAGGTCGTCGAGAGCGGTCACAGGCGACGAGCCTATCCGGCCACTGTGCGGGAAAGGCTGCCAAGGCCCGCCGAGTGGGCTACGGTCGATCTGCATCTGACGTGGGGAGAAGTCCGTGACGATCGAGTTCCGCGATGTGACCAAACGCTATCCGGACGGCACGGTGGCGGTGAACGGTCTCTCGCTCACCGTCGACGACGGCACGATCACCGTGCTCGTCGGCCCTTCGGGCTGCGGAAAGACCACGTCGCTGCGCATGATCAACCGCATGGTGGAGCCCACGTCGGGTGCCGTGCTGCTCGACGGCAAGGACGTGAGCGAGGGCGACCCCGCGCTGCTGCGCCGCGGCATCGGCTACGTGATCCAGCACGCCGGCCTCTTTCCACACAGGACGGTGCTCGACAACATCGCGACCGTGCCGCTGCTGTCCGGCTGGGACAAGCGCAAGGCCCGCGCCCGCGCGGCCGAGCTGCTGGAGACCGTCGGCCTCCCGAAGGAGCTCGGCAAGCGGTACCCGGCGCAGCTCTCGGGCGGCCAGCAGCAGCGCGTGGGCGTGGCCCGGGCGCTCGCGGCGGACTCGCCGGTGCTGCTGATGGACGAGCCGTTCTCGGCCGTCGACCCGATCGTGCGCGAGGAGCTGCAGGACGAGCTGCTGCGACTGCAGTCGCAGCTGGGCAAGACCATCGTGTTCGTCACGCACGACATCGACGAGGCCGTGCGGCTCGGCGACAAGATCGCGGTGCTGCGGGTGGGCGGTGTGCTCGCCCAGTACGGCACTCCGTCCGACGTGCTGCGTCACCCCGTGGACGACTTCGTGGCTTCGTTCGTCGGCCGTGACCGCGGCTACCGTGGACTGTCCTTCGTGTCCGCCGGCGGTGTCGAGGTGTCCCCTGTGGACGTCGTCGAGCTCGGCACCAGGCTGCCGGAGCCGACGAAGAGCTGGCAGCTCGTGGTGAACTCCGACAAGCAGCCCCGCGGCTGGCTGCCGCCGAACTCCACTGTGGACGGCGAGCTCGCCGAGGGCGACATCGTGGCCGGCGGCTCCCTCTACGTGCAGGGCACCCCGATCCGCGGTGCGCTCGACGCCGCCCTGTCCTCGCCCGCCAGCCTCGGCGTGGTGGTGGACGAAGAACACCGCGTGGTGGGCACCGTCGTGGCCCGCCAGGTCCTGGACGTGATCGAGGCCACCCCGCAGGCGTCCTGATGGGCGGGTTCTTCGACGAGCTCGGGCGCTACCTGGGCAGCGCGAACAACCGCGGCGAGATTCTCGGGGACCTGGGCGAGCATATCTACCTCGCACTGGTGCCGCTGGTGATCGGGATCGTGCTGGCCATCGTGCTGGGCTGGCTCGGGCACCGCTGGCCGCCGGTGCGCAGCGTCCTGCTGGTGGTGGCGAACCTGCTGTACACGATCCCGTCGCTGGCGCTGTTCGTGGTGATCCCGGGTCTGATCGGGTCGAAGATCCTCGACAGCATCAACGTGATCGTCGCGCTCACGATCTACACCACGGCGCTGCTCGTGCGCCCGGTGCTCGACGCGCTCGACGCCGTGCCGTCACACGTCATCGCCGCCGCCACGGCCATCGGTTACCGGGCGCCGCGGCGTTTCCTCGGCGTGGAGCTGCCGCTTTCGGTGCCGGTGCTCGCCGCGGGCGTGCGCGTGGCGTCGGTGAGCAACATCAGCCTCGTGAGCGTCGGCGCGCTGATCGGCACCGGCGGGCTGGGCGTGCTGTTCACCGACGGCTTCCAGCGCGAGTACTTCTCGCCGATCGTGGTCGGCATCGTGCTCACGCTGCTGCTGGCGCTGGTCGTCGACGTGGTGCTGGTGCTGCTGCGCAACGTCCTGACCCCGTGGGAGCGCGCCGGCCGCGCGCCCGTCCTCGCGGAGGCGGCGGCGTGAACGTCTTCGACTGGTTCACCACGGCTGCCAACTGGCAGGGCCCGGACGGCATCGCCACGCGCCTGGGCGAGCACCTCGCGTACGTGCTGCTGGCGCTGGTCATCGCGGTGGTGATCGCGTTCCCGCTGGGCCTGTGGGTCGGGCACACCGGCCGCGGCGCCGTGGTGCTGGTGGGCGCGGGCAACGCGATCCGCGCGCTGCCGACGCTGGGGCTCGTCACGTTCCTGTTCCTGCTCTTCACCGAGAGCACCACGGCCACGATCATCGGGCTCGTCGTCCTGGCGATCCCGCCGATCCTGGCCGGCACGTACGCGGGCCTGCAGGCGGCCGAGCACGACGTGGTCGACGCCGCCGAGGGCATCGGCATGACGGGCTGGCAGCAGCTGTGGAAGGTCGAGCTGCCGATCGCGTTGCCGCTGGTGCTGGGCGGGATCCGCAACGCCGTGCTGCAGCTCATCGCGACGGCGGCGGTCGCCGCGTACGTCGGGCTCGGCGGCCTCGGCCGGTTCCTGCTCGACGGGCTGGCCATCCTGGACTACACGGAGGTCGTCGCGGGCGCGATTCTGACGGCGCTGCTGGCGATCGTGTTCGACCTGGTGCTCGCCGCGGCGCAGCGCGCACTCGTTCCGAAGGGCGTCCGGCTCGCCGCGCAGGCGACCACCGGCTCGGCCGCGGCGGCGGGAGGTGTGGCGTGAGGCGCTGGGGTGTGGTCTTGGTGTCGTTGGCCTTGGTCGTCTCGGGCTGCGGCAACCCGCTCGCCGGCGGCGGCGAGGGCGGCACGACGGGCGACATCATCATCGGCGCGTCCGACGTCGGCGAAAGCCTCCTGCTGGCCCAGATCTACGCCGGCGCGCTGCGCAACGCGGGCGCCGCCAACGTCACCGTGCGCCCGCCGGTCGGCAGCCGCGAGGTCGTGGTGAAGGCGCTGCAGGACAAGTCCCTGTCGGTGGTGCCCGACTACAGCGGCAACCTCCTGCGCTACTTCGACAAGGACACGCAAGCGACCACTTCGGACGACGTGTACGCGCAGCTCAAGCAGAAGCTGCCCGCCGGGTTCGAGGTCCTCGACCAGGCGCCGGCGCAGGACAAGGACTTGCTGGTGGTGCGCCCCGAACTGGCGGCCGCGGGCGTGCGGACGTTCTCGGACCTGGGCCGCCGCTGCGGGGAGCTGGTGATGGGCGGGCCGGGCCAGTGGAGCAGCCGCTGGAAGGACCGCATCAAGCAGCTGTACGGCTGCTCCTTCAAGGAGATCCGCACCACCGACACCGGCGGCCCCGTCACCGTCGCCGCGCTCAAGTCCGGCGAGGTCCAGGTGGCCGACCTGTTCAGCACGTCGTCGACGATCAAGTCCAACGGCTTCGTCCCGCTGGACGACGACAAGAACATGTTCCCGGCGCAGAACATCGTGCCGCTCGTCGCCCGCGGCACCCTGTCGCCGGCCGAGGTCGCCGCCCTGAACCGCGTCTCGGCCGCCCTGACGACCGACCAGCTGACCGAGCTGAACGTCCAGTTCACCGACGAGAAGCGCAACCCCCTCGACATCGCCGACGACTTCCTGGCGCGCAACCACCTCAAGGCCTGAACCTTCAGCGGAACTCGTGCACGACCTCGATCTCGCCGATGATGTGGCGGTGAAACTCCGCCAGCTCTTCGGCGGGCACCCACAGCTCGAGGATCGTCTTGCCGCCCGCCTGCTGCACCGGGTAGCGCTTCAGGAACTCCGTCTCCACTTCGAACCGCGTGACGAACCCGGCGCCGTCGTGGCGCACGTTCCAGTCCCTCGCGATGCGCACCGCGTAGTCCTCGTTGAGCACCGGGTAGAAGATCGGCTGCTCCGGCAACCGCGGCGGCCACGCACGCCATTCGAGCTCGCGCACGAGTTCCAGCTCCACCGGCCCGGTGGGGCGCCAGAGGATGGTCATCGGTTTTCCTTCACAGTCGTTCGAACGCCGGCGCGTAGCTGAAGGCGCCCCGGTTCTCCGGCTGGTGGGCGGTGAGGGCGCGCGCCTGGAAGTGCCGGGCCCACTCGGGCACCGGCGGCGTGATGCCGAGTTGCTCGGCCAGGACGAACCCGAACCGGCCGTAGTAGCCCGGATCACCCAGCAGAACCACCAGCCCGAACCCGAGCGCGTCCGCGGCTCCGAGCGTTGTGTGCACCAGCGCCGACCCGACGCCGCCGCGGTGAAATTCCGGCAACACCCCGAGCGGCCCCAGACCCACGGCGCTGCGGTGGTCTTGGCCCAGCTTGGCGGGACTCGAACACACGTGGCCGATCACCTGGCCGTCCTGCTCGGCAACCAGCGACAGTTCGGGGATGAGGTCGCCGTCGGCCCGCAACCCGTCGACGAGCAGGGCCTCGGGCACGGTCGTGAGCCCGGGCTGCGCGAACGCGGCCGTGTGCACGGCGCGGATCGCGGTCTCGTCGGCGCGGACGGCTCGGCGGATCAGCATGGCGTGAATTCTTGCTGGCCGCGTGTGCGGGGGTAAAACCCTTTTCCGATCAGCGAATGGTCCGAACAGGGCAACGCGGTGAAAACCTCCCGGACGACTCTTCTTCCGGCGAACAGGGCCGCACACCTAGCCTCAGGCCAACCGGTGTCCGCACTGGTCGAGGAGGGACGAACTGTGCGCAAATCTCGGGTAACTGTGACCAGAAGCGTGACGATCCTGGCGAGTGCCGCCTCGATCGCGACCGTCACTGTGTTCGGCAGCGGCGTGGCGTCCGCTCAGGAAGGCGCGATCGTGGGCGCGGGGAGCGCCGGTGCGGTGAAGGACAGCTACCTCGTGGTGCTCAAGAACGGCACTTCGGTGGAGTCGACGGCGAAGAGCGTCACCGGCCGCCACGGCGGGTCGGTCGAGCGCACGTTCTCGAAGGCTTTGCGCGGCTTCACCGGCACGATGTCCGAGACACAGGCCAAGCGCACGGCCGCCGACCCCGCGGTGTCCTTTGTGGAGCAGAACCGCGTGCTTCAGGTGTCGGAGGACCAGTCGGACCCGCCGTCGTGGGGTCTCGACCGGGTGGACCAGCGTGAGCTGCCGCTGGACGCGGATTACAGCTACAGCACGACGGCCGCCGACGTGCACGCGTACGTGATCGACACCGGGATCAACCTCACGCACTCCGAGTTCGACGGCCGCGCCGTCTCCGGGTACGACTTCGTGGACAACGACTCCGACGCCACCGACTGCTACGGCCACGGCACCCACGTCGCCGGCACGATCGGCGGCACGACCTATGGCGTGGCGAAGGAAGTCAGCCTGACCGCCGTCCGCGTGCTCGACTGCACCGGCAGCGGTACGACCGACCAGGTCGTCGCGGGCATCGACTGGGTCACCGAGAACGCCGAGAAGCCGGCCGTGGCGAACATGAGCCTCGGCGGTCCCGTGTCCACTGTGGTGGACGAGGCCGTGCAGCGGTCGATCGAAGCCGGTGTCACGTACGGCATCGCGGGCGGCAACTCCTACGGCGGCAGCGCGTGTGACGCCTCGCCCGCCCGCGTACCCGAGGCGATCACCGTCGGCGCCACCACGGACACCGACGCCAGGTCCGTCTTCTCCAACACCGGCACCTGTCTCGACCTCTTCGCACCCGGCACCGACATCACGTCCGCCTGGATCGGCAGCGACACCGCGACCAACACCATCAGCGGCACGTCGATGGCGACTCCGCACGTGGTCGGCGCCGCCGCGCTGTACCTGGCCGACAACCCGTCGGCCACACCCGAAGAGGTCCGCGACGCGCTGGTCGACGCGGGGACGAAGGACGAGATCACCGACGCGGGCACCGGGTCGCCGAACGTGCTGGTGTACACCGGTGCCGAGGGCACCGGGTGACCTGAGTCAGCCGGCGGAAAGTTCCGCCTCGCGTCGCGTGAGCACCACCGGCCCGTCCTCGGTGACGGCCACCGTGTGCTCGGAATGCGCCGTCCGTGAGCCGTCGGCCGAGCGGATCGTCCAGCCGTCGGGGTCGTACACGATGCGGTCCGTCGTGCGCGCGAACCAAGGCTCCAGCGCGAGCGTCAGGCCCGGCCGGAGCTTCAAGCCGCGCCCCGCCGTGCCCTTGTTGGAGACGTGCAGGTCCTCGTGCATGGTGCGGCCGATGCCGTGGCCGCCGAACTCCGTGTTGACCGGGTAGCCGTACGAGGTCGCCACCGCGTAGATCGCCGCGGAGATGTCGCCCAGGCGGTTGCCGGGGAGAGCCGCCGAGATCGCCGCCTCCAGCGCTTCCTCCGTGGCGCGGACGATCCGCAGGTCCTCCTCGGCGGGAGTTCCGACGATCACCGTGCGAGCGGAGTCGGCGACCCACCCGTCGATGCTCACCGCGACGTCCGCGGTGAGCACGTCGCCGTCGCGGAGCACGTAGTCGTGGGGCAGGCCGTGCAGGACCGCGTCGTTCACCGAAAGGCAGATGACGTTGCGGAACGGTCCCTTGCCGAACGAAGGCGAGTAGTCCCAGTAGCACGACTCGGCCCCGCGCCGCTTGATCATGCCGCGCGCGTGGTGCTCGAGGTCCAGGAGGTTGACGCCCACGTCGGCGAGCCGGCCGACCTCGGTGAGGACCTCCGCGACGAAGCGGCCGGTCACGTGCATGCGGTCGATCTCCGCAGGCGTCTTCAGTTCGATCACGAAAAACCTCGCAGCACAAAAGGTATAGTTATACCGCCAGCTTAACACTGGCCGGTATAGAAATACCACGCACTCGAGGTGCGGAAACGGCCGGAGGCCACCACGGGCGAACCGTGGTGGCCTCCGGAAAGCAACCAGCGATCAGTCGAACGCCTTCGCGATCAGCGCCTTCTGCTCCACCTCGTGCACCTTCGACGAACCCGCCGACGGCGCGGCCATCGGGCGGCGCGAGACGACCTGCAGGCCGGCGAAGACCTCCGGGAACTTCCGCGGCAGGTTGAGACCGAAGAACGGCCACGCACCCTGGTTCTCCGGCTCCTCCTGGACCCACGCGATCTGCTGCGCGTTGCTGTAGCGCTCGATGGCGGCGAGCAGCTTGCGCTTCGGCAGCGGGTAGTACTGCTCGATGCGCACGATCGCGACGTCGTTCGCCTCGCGCTTGGCGCGCTCGGCCACCAGTTCCCAGTAGAGCTTGCCCGAGGTCAGCAGCACCTTGCGGACGCCTTCGGGGTTCTGGGTGGTGTCGTCGATGACGGACATGAACCGGCTCTGGCCGGTGAAGTCCTCGACCGCCGACGTCGCGGCCTTGTTGCGCAGCATCGACTTCGGTGTGAAGACCACCAGCGGACGCTGGATGCCGTCGAGCGCGTGGCGGCGCAGCAGGTGGAAGTAGTTCGCCGGGGTCGACGGCACGGCGACGGTCATCGAGCCCTCGGCGCACAGCGAGAGGAAGCGCTCGATACGGCCGGACGTGTGGTCCGGGCCCTGGCCCTCGTGGCCGTGCGGCAGCAGCAGCACGACGTCGGAGCGCTGGCCCCACTTCGCCTCGCCCGAGGAGATGTACTCGTCGATCACGGTCTGCGCGCCGTTGACGAAGTCACCGAACTGCGCTTCCCACATGACCAGCGACTCGGGGTTCGCCACCGCGTAGCCGTACTCGAAGCCGACGGCCGCGTACTCCGACAGCGCCGAGTCGTAGATCATCACGCGGCCCTGGCCGTCGGCCAGGTTCTGCAGCGGCGAGTACTCCTGGCCGGTCTTGCGGTCGATGAACACCGAGTGCCGCTGCGTGAACGTGCCGCGGCGCGAGTCCTGGCCGGACAGCCGCACCAGGCGGCCCTCCATCGCCAGCGAACCGAACGCGAGCAGCTCGCCGAACGCCCAGTCGACGTCGCCTTCGCGCGACATCTTGTGGCGGCGCTCCATGACCGGCTTCACGCGCGGGTGCGGGGTGAAGCCCTCGGGGACGTTGACGAACGCGTCGCCGATCCGCTCCACGACCTCCTTCGAGACGGCCGTGGTGACCTTCGCCGGCACCTGCTGCTCTTCCTCGACCGAGGGGCTCGCCTTCGCCGGGTGCTTCTCGAGCTCACGCACCTCGTTGAAGACGTGCTCCAGCTGGCTGGAGAAGTCGCGCAGCGCGGCTTCGGCCTCTTCGACGGAGATGTCCCCGCGGCCGATCAGCGCCTCGGTGTAGGTCTTCCGGACCGAGCGCTTGGTGTCGATGATGTCGTACATCGCCGGCTGCGTCATCGAGGGGTCGTCGCCCTCGTTGTGGCCGCGGCGGCGGTAGCAGATCAGGTCGATGACCACGTCCTTGTGGAACGCCTGGCGGTACTCCACGGCCAGCTTGGCCACCCAGTGGGCGGCTTCCGGGTCGTCGCCGTTCACGTGGAAGATCGGCGAGCCGATCATCTTCGCGACGTCGGTGGCGTACTGCGACGAGCGCGAGTGCTCGGGCGCGGTGGTGAAGCCGACCTGGTTGTTCACGATCACGTGCACGGTGCCGCCGGTGCGGTAGCCGCGCAGCAGCGCGAGGTTCAGCGTCTCGGCCACGACACCCTGGCCCGCGAAGGCCGCGTCGCCGTGCATGAGGACCGGCAGCACCGAGTAGCCCCCGGTGGCACTGTCGCCCTTGTCGAGGATGTCCTGCTTGGCGCGGACGATGCCCTCGAGCACCGGGTCGACCGTCTCGAGGTGCGACGGGTTCGAGGCCAGCGACACCTTCGTCTCGCCGTCGCCGAACATGCGGAAGTACTTGCCCTCGGCGCCGAGGTGGTACTTCACGTCACCGGAGCCGTGGGCCTGGCCCGGGTCGAGGTTGCCCTCGAACTCCTGGAAGATCTGGCTGATCGGCTTGCCGACGATGTTGGCCAGCACGTTGAGGCGGCCGCGGTGCGGCATGCCGATCACGACCTCGTCGAGCTCGTGCTCGGCGGCCTTGTCGAGGATGGTGTCGAGCAGCGGGATCGCCGTCTCGCCGCCTTCCAGCGAGAAGCGCTTCTGGCCGACGTACTTCGTCTGCAGGAAGGTCTCGAACGCCTCGGCGGCGTTGAGCTTCGACAGCACGTACTTCTGGACGGTGGAGTCGGGCTTCTCGTGCGGGATCTCCACGCGGTCCTGGATCCAGCGCCGCTCCTCGGGGTCGAGGATGTGCGTGTACTCGATGCCGACGGTGCGGCAGTACGAGTTGCGCAGCACGCCCAGGATGTCGCGCAGCGTCATGCGCTCCTGGCCGGAGAAGCCGCCGACCGGGAACTCGCGGTCGAGGTCCCAGAGCGTGAGGCCGTGGGAGATGACGTCGAGGTCGACGTGGCTGCGCTGGCGGTAGTTCAGCGGGTCCGTGTCGGCCATCAGGTGGCCGCGGGTGCGGAACGCGTCGATCAGCTCGATCACGCGGGCCGTCTTGTCGACCGGGCCCTCGGGGATGTCGGCGACCCAGCGGATCGGCTCGTACGGCAGGCGCAGGCTGGTGAAGACGTCGTCGTAGAAGCCGTCGCCGCCGAGCAGCAGCTCGTGGATGCGCTTGAGGAACTCGCCCGACTCGGCGCCCTGGATGATGCGGTGGTCGTAGGTGGACGTCAGCGTCATGATCTTGCTGACGGCCAGGTCGACCAGCGTCTTCTCGCTCGTGCCCTCGAACGCAGCCGGGTACTGCATGGCGCCGACGCCGATGATCGCGCCCTGGCCGGCCGACAGGCGCGGCACCGAGTGGTTGGTGCCGATGCCGCCCGGGTTGGTCAGCGAGATGGTGGTGCCGGCGAAGTCGTCCGCGGTGAGCTTGTTGTTGCGGGCCTTCTTGATGATGTCCTCGTAGGCCTGCCAGAACTGCAGGAAGGACATGTCCTCGACACCCTTGACCGAGGCCACGACGAGGGTGCGCGCACCCTCCTTGCCCTTCATGTCGATGGCGAGGCCGAAGTTCACGTGTTCCGGCGTGACCGCGAACGGCTTCCCGTCGATCAGCTGGTAGTGCCGGTTCATGTTCGGGAAGTCCTTCAGCGCCCGCACCATGGCGTAGCCGATGAGGTGCGTGAAGGAGATCTTGCCGCCGCGGGTGCGGTTGAGGTGGTTGTTGATGACGATGCGGTTGTCCGCCATCAGCTTCGCCGGGACGGCGCGCACGCTGGTCGCGGTGGGCACCGTCAGCGAGGCGTCCATGTTCTTCGCGATCGCCGCGGCGGCGCCGCGCAGCTGCTTGGTCTCGGGCTCTTCCTTCGCCGCCGGTGTGGCAGCGGGCGCCTTCTCGGCGGCCTTCGGAGCCGGCTTCGCGGGCGCGGTCTTCGGGGCCGGGGCCGGGGTGGCGGCCTGGGTGGGCCGGCCGGCCGGCTTGGCCGGCGCCGACTGCCGGGCGGCCGACTCGGCGTTCTGGACCGCCTTGGCGGACGGTTCGGTCGCGTGGCCGTTACCGCTGGCCGCAGTGGTGGCGGCCGCGCTCTGGCGCGCACTGTCGGCCTTCGCCTGTGCCGTCTGCGTCGGCTTGAAGTCTGCGAAGAAGTCGTGCCAGGCGGCATCGACTGAGGAAGGGTCCGCGAGGAACTGGTCGTACATTTCCTCGACCAGCCACTCGTTGGGGCCGAACTGTGACGCAGGGCTGCTGCTGGACACGGCTTGGGCTCGCCTCTATCCGTCTCGATCTTGTCTGTGCTAATGCGCCTACCAGGCTAACCCCCTCTGTAGCGGCCGTGTGATGGAACTGCCCTGTGTGAGGCCTGGCGCACTAGGGGATCGATCACTGACTCGATCAAGTGTCCCGAGGAGCGGACTTTTGAGGTAGAGGAGATTCGCCTGTCACGACCATTTCGGGCAACGTTGGTGCCTGCTTCGCCGAGCCGCCCGCACGCGTTCACGCCCGCCCGGTGCACTGTCGGGAGGATGCGGCCCACGTCGGCTGTGCGGCCGCCCCGGCGCTCCGAGGTGGTGCAGCACGATGTGGCTCGTCGAATGTCCCTCGTTCTGGGACCAGGGGCTCATCCGCCCCCTGGTCGTCGAGAACGGCAAGGTCGTCCTCATGTGCGACTCCTGCGGCGTGGTGTGGCACACCCCCGCCGGCATCGACGACTTCGAGCACGTCGCCCCCTGCGAACCCGACTGGTCCATCGACCAGGACAGCCACGTCCGCCCGGGCACGGTCCGCTGGGCCTCCGAGGCGGAGGTCACGTCGGCCGGCTGGGGCGAGCTGGCCTGGCGCGAGCTGCCCTAGTTTCCTTCGCTCGCGTCGTCCTGGCTCGCGGCGACGGCCTCGGCCAGCTCGGCGGACAGCGGGTACGGCTTCTCGACCGGCAAGAGCGCTTGAGCTTCGGCGACCCGCCCGTCGGCGAGGTGCGCACGGATGGCGCGCATCACCGGCGTGACTTCGGTGACCGCGGTGATCCACTCGTCCACGTACCGGTTCACGGCTTCGCCACTCAGCCCGAGCTGGATCGACCGGTGCGGCAGCGGCCGGTGGTGCACGTCACGCTCGGGGTCCCACTGCACGCGGACGGGGCTGGCCCGCATCGCCGCCTTCCACGCCGCCTCGTCGCGGTGCACGCGCGGGTCGAAGTGACTCAGCGCCGCGTGGGCGAGCACCCAGGCGAAGCCCTCGCGCGTCAGGTCCAGCGCCAGCACCCGCTCCTGCCCGGGCTTGGCCGCCCAGCCGCAGCGGTACCCCATCCACGCGAACGACGGCTTGATCCACGTCATCCGCTCCCGCTTGAACGGCGCCACGAACGTCCCCGCTGCCAGCGCCGCGTCGGCGATCTCCGGCGAGTACGCCTGGTAGACGCGGATCGTCCGCTCGTCGTGCCGCGCGCGGATTTGGCGGGCCGGGATCCCGGCCGCTTCGACCGCTGTTTCTTCGAACACCCTCCTGATTCTCGTGTTGTACGCCCTGGCCTGGCGAAGGCTTTTCCGCCGGCTGGCCGGCACGGGGTCGCGCGCGGCTGGTCGGCTGCGCGGCGAGGCCCGCCGGATCCGGGACTTGCCGGGGATGGCGCCGGCCGGGTGACTGTCAGGTCACACACTCGTCGAACGCCGCGGCGCGGCATCGCGGTGAGTCGCAGGCGCACGCCGCGCGTCTGTGCGGCGGCGCGCAGCTGCTCGGCCGCCGCGCCTGCGCCGGCCGGCACAGGCGCGCACGTTGGCATGCGGTTGGCCGGCCGCGCGGCGAGACCCCCCGAGGTCGGCCCGGCCTCGGGGGTCTCGCCGGCGACGTCAGCCGAGGGACCACAGGCGGGCGTAGTGGCCGCCGGCGGCCAGGAGGTCGGTGTGGGTGCCCTGTTCGATGATGCGGCCGTGGTCGAGGACGACGATGCGGTCGGCCTTGGCGGCGGTGGCCAGGCGGTGCGCGACGACGAAGGTGGTGCGGCGGCGCGCCAGGTGTTCGGTGGCGCGCAGGACGGCCGCCTCCGTGGAGGGGTCGAGGGCAGCGGTGGCCTCGTCGAGCAGGAGGACGTCGGGGTTCACGAGCTCGGCGCGGGCGAGCGCGACGAGCTGGCGCTGCCCCGCGGACAGCGACCGGCCGCGTTCGCCGACGGGCTGCAGGAAGCCGGCGGGCAGGGCGGCGACGCCGTCGAGCGCGCCGACCGAGCGGACGGCCGCCTCGACCTCCGCGTCGGTCGCGTCGGGGCGGCCGTAGCGGACGTTGTCGGCGACGGTGCCGGAGAACAGGTGCGCCTCCTGCGGCACCACGCCCATGCGGGCGCGCAGGCCGGGCAGGTCATACTCGCGGACGTCGACGCCGTCGATCAGCACCGCGCCGCCCGTGGCGTCGTAGTAGCGCGCCACCAGCTTCACCGCCGTGGACTTGCCCGCGCCCGTCGCGCCGACCAGTGCCACGGTTTCGCCCGGTGCCACGTCCAGCGACAGCTTCTCCAAAGCCGGCTGATCGGCGCCGGTGTAGGAGAAGTCGACGTCCTTGAACGTCACCTCGCCGCTCAGGTGCTCGGGCAGCGCGATCGGGTGCGCGGCGGGGGGCACCGACGTCGGCGTGCGCAGCAGGTCGCCGATGCGGGACAGGCCGACGGCCGCCTGCTGGTAGCCGTCGAACACCGCCGACAGCTGCTGGATCGGCGAGAAGAACTGCTGCAGGTACAGCAGGAACCCGAGCAGCACGCCCGCCTCCAGCGTCCCCGCGGCCACGCGGTTCGCGCCGACCACGAGCACCGTGGTGGTCGCCAGGTCCGACAGCAGCGCCACCAGCGGGAAGTACGTGGCGACGTAACGCTGCGCCCGCAACCGCGAGCGCCGGTACGCGTCGCTGCGTGAAGCGAATGCCTCCGCCGAACGCTCTTCGCGCGTGTACGCCTGGGCGACCCGCAGGCCGCTCACGTTCTCCTGCAGGTCGGCGTTGACCACGCTGACCTTCTCGCGTGCTTCGGAATACGCGCGTGAAGCGACCCGCCGGAAGATCACGGTCGACGCCAGCAGCACCGGGAGCAGCGCGAGGGCGTACAACGCCAGCGACGCGTCCGTGACCAGCAGCGCCACGGTGATGCCCACCAGCGTCAGCACGCTCACCACAGCGGTGGCGAGGCCGGTCTGCAGGAACGTGGACAACGCATCGACGTCCGTGGTCATCCGGGTCATGATCTTCCCGGACAGCTCGCGCTCGTAGTAGTCGAGCCCGAGCCGCTGCAGGTGCGCGTAGCTGCGCACCCGCAGCGAGTACAGCACCGTCTCGCCGACGCGCGCGGTGAGCCGCGTCTGGCCGCGCACCACGAACCAGTCGGCCGCGACCACGATCGCGCCGATGCCCGCCATCAGCCAGATCACGCTGACGACACCCGGCTGCACGCCGTGGTCCACCCCTCGCTGGTACAGCGCGGGCAGGGCCAGCGAGGCCAGCGCGTCGGCCGCCACCAGTGCGATCACCGCGACCAGCGGCCACCGCACGGGCTTCAGCAGCCGCGACAGCCGGAACCCCGGGTCGGCGGCGGTGATGTCCACTTCGGACAGTCGCGGCCGGTCGTCGGCCGGCGGCAGCTTGCGCACGCCCTCCAGCAGCTCCGGCGTCGGCGGCACGTCGGCCCCCGCTCCGCCGCCGACGAAACCGGTCCCGCCACCCGGCGCGCCCCCGCGTGCGGCGGCGGCTTCGGCGAGCGCGTCGACCTCGTCGCGGCCGTCGTCGCGCGGCCACAGCACCTGCGTCACGCCGCCGGCGTCGGGCTCGAGGTCCTCGCAGCGGTGCGGTTTCTCGACGTCGTCGCCCGGCCCCGCCACGAGCTCGCGGAACAGCGGGCAGCGCGCCTGCAGCTCCTCCTCCGTGCCGACGTCGACGACCTTGCCCTGGTCGAGCACGGCGATGCGGTCGGCCAGCTGCAGCGTGGACCGGCGGTGCGCGATGAGCAGCGTGGTGCGCGAGGCCGTGACCGAGCGCAGGGTGTCGTGGATCGCGGCCTCGGTGACCGTGTCGATCGCCGACGTCGCGTCGTCCAGGATCAGCACACGCGGGTCCGTCATCAGCGCCCGCGCGAGGCCCAGGCGCTGGCGCTGGCCGCCCGAGAGCGTGAGGCCGCGCTCGCCGACCTCCGTGTCGTAGCCGTGGGGCAGGGCACGGATGAACTCGTCGGCCTCGGCCGCGCGCGCCGCCGCGTGCACCTCTTCGTCGCTCGCGTCGGGGCGGCCGTAGGCGATGTTGTCGCGCACGGACGAGGAGAACAGGAACGCCTCCTCGAACACGACGCCGATCGCCTGCCGCAGCTGCTTGAGCGGCACGTCGCGCACGTCGAGGCCGCCGACGCGGACCACGCCCGCGTGCGCGTCGTAGAACCGCGGCAGCAGCAGCGAGATCGTGGACTTGCCCGACCCCGCCGTGCCCACCAGGGCGAGCGTCTCGCCCGGCCGCGCAGTGAGCGTGAGGCCGTCGAGCACCGGCTCGCTGCGGGTGTAGCCGAACTTCACGTCTTCCAGCTCGACGCCGAGCGGGCCCTCCGGCAGCGGCCGCGCGTCGGGGCTGTCCACCACGTCGGGCTGGGCGTCGATGAGCTCGTACACGCGCTCGGCGCCCGCGCGCGTCAGCTGGGCCTGTACCACCAGGCTGGACAGCATCCGCGCGGGCCCGATGAGCGTGGCGAGGTAGGTGGCGAACGCGAGGAAGGTGCCGAGGCTGATCTGGCCGTTGAGCGCCAGGACGCCGCCGATCGCGAGCACCGCGACCTGGCCGACGGCCGGCAGCGCGGTGGTCGTGGCGGTGGGCACCGCGGACAGCTTGGCCGCGCGCAGCCGCTCGGCGAACAACCGCCGCGCCGTGCGCTCGAGCCGCGAGACCTCCCGCGACTCCTGGCCGAAGCCCTTCACCACGCGCACGCCGGTGACGGTCTCCTCCACCTGCTGCGCCACGTCGGCCGCGCGCTGCTGGGCCGACCACGTGGCCGGGAAGAGCCGTTTGCGGCTCAACGTGACGATGATGCCGACGGCCGGCGCCACCACCAGCGCGATGAGCGTGAGCAGCGGCGACATCCACAGCATCGCGCCCAGGGCGAGCAGCGCGAAGATGACCGAGCCCGCCGACAGCGGCACCTGCATCAGCAGCCCCGTGACCAGCTGCAGGTCGGAGATCGCCCGCGAGACCACCTGGCCGGTGCGCAGCGCGTCCTGTTTGCCACCGTCGAGCCGCGAAACGGAGCCGAACACGCGGTTGCGCAGGTCGTGCTGCACGTCGAGCGCGAGCCGGCCGCCGACGTAGCGGCGCAGGAACGCCGACCCGAACGCCACCACCTGCAGCGTGACCAGCGCGGCGGCGATGCCGCCGAGGCCCGCGGTGTGGCCCGCCACCGCGTCGTCGACCGCCGTGCGCACGAGCAGCGGGCTCGCCGCCTGCACGCCCACGGACAGGATCGCCGCGGCCATCGCGAGCACGACGACCCCCCGGTGCTCCCAGCACGCGGCCGAGAGCCGCCGGACCCAGCCGACGGGGGGAGCCGGCGTCTCAGCAGCCGGACGGTCTTGACGCGCACGCGTCGCAGTGGTGGTCACGTTCTCAATCTAGGCATGGGGACCGACTTTTTATTCCGCCTTGAAGGTGTGACGGGTCCCTTCACCCCTTCGGCCGGGGGAGCGCGACCGCGACCTGACGCAGTGAAGCTCTTGCGCCACAACGCATCGCGACCCACCGCAACCACGCGGGGTCCGGCACCGACCGCACGGTGGGGGTTCCGGGGGCTCGGCCCCGGGCACTACCTCGCCCCTTCCACGGCAGCACGAAGTGCGAACAGGAAGGGGGAGAAGGGGCGACCCGCTCAACCAGCCTGGGGGTCACTGGGAGCGGGTCGCCGAGTACCAGCTTAGGTAATAAGTGCGGACTTCGCTCCTCGGGGTCTTCAACGAAGCCGGATTACTTCTTCACAGAGTGAGCCCGCAACCGGTGAAGAAGCACGTTCAGAATCGTGAAACCCCTTGTCAAGGGCACTTCTGCCGTCGAAGGGGTACCGCTGAACGGGACGCGGAGCGTGACGAACGTCGCTTCGGCCAGGGGTTCCTGTTCGGCCTCGGCGCGGTGCCCGAAGAGAACACGAGGGGCCCCCGCTGGTTCGCGGAGGCCCCTCGAGGCGCCAGGTGGATCGGAAGGGTCACGCCAGGGCGGTCGCCAGCGGCGTGTGCGGCAGGCCGTGCGCGGTGGCGACGGGCTCGTTGGTGAGGGCGCCGTCGTGGGTGTTGAGGCCCTTGGCGAGCGACGCGTCGGCGTTCAGGGCCGCGTGCCAGCCGCGGTCGGCGAGCTGCACGGCGTACGGCAGCGTCACGTTGGTGAGGCCGTAGGTCGAGGTCCGCGGCACGGCGCCCGGCATGTTGGCGACGCAGTAGAACACCGACTCGTGGACGCGGTAGGTCGGGTCGTCGTGCGTGGTGGGGCGCGAGTCGGCGAAGCAGCCGCCCTGGTCGATGGCGATGTCGACCAGCACGGAGCCCGGCTTCATGCGCGAGACGAGGTCGTTGGAGACCAGCTTGGGGGCCTTCGCGCCGGGCACCAGCACGGCGCCGATCACGAGGTCGGCCTCCAGCACGGCCTCCTCGACCGACAGGCGGTTGGAGGTGACCGTGCGGATGCGGCCGCCGAAGTCGTTGTCGATCTGGCGCAGGCGGTCGACGTTGGTGTCCAGGATCTCGACGTCCGAGCCCAGGCCCAGCGCCACGCGGGCGGCGTTGATGCCCGCGACGCCGCCGCCGATCACCACGACCCGCGCCGGGTGCACGCCGGGGATGCCGCCGGGCAGCACGCCGCGGCCGCCACTCGGCTTCATCAGCGAGTAGGCGCCCACCTGCGGCGCCAGCCGGCCGGCGACCTCGGACATCGGCGCGAGCAGGGGCAGGGCGCCGGTGGCCGTCTGCACCGTCTCGTACGCGATCGCCGTGGTGCCCGCCGCCAGCAGGGCGTCGGTCAGAGGCCGGTCGGCCGCGATGTGGAGGTAGGTGAACAGCACCAGGTCCTTGCGCAGGCGGGGGTACTCCTCGGCGATGGGCTCCTTCACCTTGAGCACCAGCTCGCCCTCGGCCCACGTCTCGTCCGCGGTGGCGAGCACCTTCGCGCCCGCGGCCACGTACTCCTCGTCGCTGATCGACGAACCCACCCCGGCGCCGGTCTCGACGAACACGTCGTGACCACGCCCCACCAGCTCGTGGACGCCGGCCGGGGTCAGGGCGACCCGGTACTCGTGCTTCTTGATCTCACGGGGAACGGCGATACGCACGGCGGCCTCCTGGCGGCGGTTCGGTTCGAGGTGCTGCCACTCACGGTGATGCACCCGGACGGCGGTGTCATCATGCGCGCGGAACAGTTCTTTTGCCATTTCATGGTGCCACGAGAACAAATCGCTTGACCTCGACCGCGCTCGAGGTTGTTGGCTGTCGCACCTGGTTCGTCGATCTCGGGGAGGGCGTGGCATGCGTGCGGTGTGGTTGAGGGAGTTCGGCGGACCCGAGGTGCTCGTGGCGGGGGAGGCGCCCGACCCGGTCCCGGGGCCGGGCCAGGTGCTGGTCGAGGTGGCGTTCGTGAACGTGACGTTCGTGGAGACGCAGTTCCGGGCGTCGGGCTTCGGACCGGTCGATGCCGCCCTGCCGATGATCCCCGGCAACGGCGTCGGCGGCGTGATCAGCAAAGTCGGCGACGGCGTCGACCTGGCCCTCGTGGGCCGGCGCGTGGTGACCTCGACCGGCGGTAGCGGCGGCTACGCCCAGCGCGCGGTCGTCGACGCGACCCTGGTCTTCCCGGTGCCCGACGCGCTCTCGCTTGACGCCGCCGTCGCCCTCCTCGCCGACGGCCGGACGGCCACCGGCCTCGTCCACGCCGCCGCCGTCGCGCCGGGCGACCGCGTGCTCGTCGAGGCCGCCGCCGGTGGCGTCGGCAGCCTCCTCGTGCAACTGGCCAAGTCGGCCGGCGCACAGGTCGTCGCGGCGGCGGGCAGCGCTGAAAAACTCGCGCGCGCCCGGGAGCTGGGCGCGGACATGACGGTGGACTACACGGCCGCCGACTGGGCTTCGGCAGTCGGACCGCTCGACGTGGTCTTCGACGGCGTGGGCGGCGCGATCGGGACCACCGCTTTCTCCTTGCTACGCCCCGGCGGCCGCATGGCGGTGTACGGCCTCGCGAGCGGCACGTGGGCGGAAGTGTCCGAAGAGGACGCCCGGTCCCGCGGCGTCACGGTCATCCGCTCCCTGGGCGACGCGGCCGCACTCCGCGCCTTCACGGTGTCCGCCCTCGACGCGGCCTCGGCCGGCCGCCTCACTCCGGTTATCGGCCAACGGTTTCCACTCGCCGCGGCGGCGGACGCCCATGCGGCGATGGAGGCGCGGGGGACTTTTGGCAAGACGTTGCTGGTCGCGTGAAGTCGTTCGACGTCGACGAGTTCCTCGCGCAGCCACTCACCGCGCGCGTCGCCACGGACGGTCCCACCGTCCGCCCTACTTGGTACCTCTGGGAGGACCGGGCATTTTGGATCCTCAGCGGTCCGTGGTCCCGCTTGCCCGGGCAGGTTCGCTCGTCCCCACGGCTCGCGTTGACGGTTGATGTGTGCGATCTCGCGACCGGCTTGGTGCGCCAGGTCGTCGCGAGCGGTCCCGCGGAGGTGGTGGCCTTCGACGTGCCACGCGGTCGGCGGAAGCTGGCGCGGTACTTGGGACCTGACGAGCAGCGGTGGGACCCGCGGTTCCGCGCCTACTTGACCGAGGCTGACCGCGGCACGGTTTGGGTGCGGCTGGCGCCGGAAAGGCTTCGTGCGAAAGACCTTTCGTACGTCAGCTCCACCGCAGCCCCATCAGCTGACTGAGCAACACCGGCCGGCCGTCGGCGTGTTCGACGCGAGGGCGTCGGGCCGAATTGCGCGCATTCCGCCAGAGTCCGCGCGACGGCGCCTGCCCTCCACCGTGGGGTCCAACAACTCGCTATGGCCTGGTTACGCGGCTCTGGTTGATCATGTGGGTGTCTGGACCCCGTGATCGCATGACAGCCGTGCTCGCGATGTCCCTCCTGGCCATCAGCGCACTCCGCCACACCGGCGACACGACCGCCGCCGGACTACGCCACATGACTCGCAATCCCATCCGCGCCCGCACCCTGCTCGGCATCCACCCCGCCCCGACAGACAGCCCCCACCCTCCACGGGGGCGTCCCTGTTCCAGCCTACCGGCCCATGGCCCCGAAAGACGGCGCCAGCGCAATCTGTGGACAACTCCGCAAAAGACGACCTGCCTGTGGACAAACCAAACCCATCACTCGGTTGTCACGAGCGGTCCCGCGGAGGTGGTGGCCTTCGACGTCCAGCGGGCGGCGGAAGTCGGTGCGGTACCTGCGGTCTGACGACCAGCGCTGGGCCCCGTGGTTCAGCGCCTACCTGAACGAGACCAAACAAGCCGCCGCGTGGATCCCGGAAACCCTTCGCGGACAGGAACTCGCGTACGTCAGCTCCACCGCAACGCCACCAACTGCATGAGCAACGCCAACCGCACATCCGGATCATCCAGATCAAGCGGCACAAGATCCAGCAACCGCTTCATCCGGTACCGCAACGTGTTCGGGTGGATGCGCAGCTCCGCGGCGGCCGCGCGGGGGTCGCCGGGGTGGCGGAGCCATTCGTAGAGGGTGTCGACGTAGCCGGCTTTCGTGGTGTCGTCGTGGGTGCGCAGGAGGCTGAGCGGGCCGAGGTCGGCGACGTGGGCGGTGGCGGAGCCCGTGGCGGCGCGGTGGAGCACCAGGGAAGTCCAGGCGTCCTCGTAGGCGACGACGCGGCCGGCCACCAGGCCGGCGCGCAGGAGGCCCAGGGCTTCGTCGGCCTGGGTGCGCGAGGTGGCCAGCGCGGAGACGGCCACGGGCGCGCCGGCGGCGGCGCGGGGGACGCCGCCGCGGCGGGAGGCTGGCTGGAGGGTCAGGGCGTCGCGCAGTTCGGACCAGGCGTTGCCGTCGGGGACGACCGCGTAGAGGAGGCCGCCGAGTTCGGTGGCGACGGGGCGGCGGCCGATGCCCTGGGAGATGCGTTCGAGCAGCGCCAGCCGCAGGCCCTCGGCGTCGCGGCCGTCGCCGCCGGTGACCTCGATCGCGACGACGCGGTGGGGCTCGTCGGAGAGGTCCAGTTCGGCCACGACGCGTCGCTGGCCGGCGTGGCCTTCGAGCACGGCGCGCAGCAACTCGGCCGACGCGCGGCGTTGCGCGTCCGTGTGCGCGCGGCGGCGGAGCAGGTGCAGCGCGACAACGGGCGCGGCGTCGGCGAAGGCGGCCGCGCGTTCCTCCGAAACCGGCCCCGCGACGACGGCCCACATCGACCCCAGCAGCTCACCGCCCATGCGGATGGGCACGATCAGCCGCGGCAGCGTGCCGTCGCGCTGGGCGGGCACGAAGATCGTCTGCCGGCCGCGTGACAGCTCGCGGAACACGCCGCGCGAACGGAACCGGGCGAGCACGTCGTCGGGGATCCGGCGGCCCATGATCGTGGCGACGCGCGCGGGGTCGGTGAGGTCCTGGCGCGCGGAGTAGGCGAGCACGCGCGAGTTCGTGTCCTCGATGGTCACGGGCGCGTCGACCACGGACGCCACCGCGTCGGCGAGCCGGAACAGGTCGCCGGAGCCGGGATCGCCGCCGTCTTCGAGGGACTCCGATTCGTCGCCCAGCGCGTCGAGGACCGTGCGCAGCAGCCACACGAGCTGGGCCCACGACGTCGCCGAATGGACCTGGATGAGCGCTATCCCGGCCGTTTTCGCCGCGCGCCGCACGGCGGGCTTGGCTGCCAGCGGCGGTTTCAGCAGGACGGCGGCGGCGCCCTGCGTGGCGCTCACCCGCACCAGCTCGGCCGCGTCGGCCGGATCGGCCGTGGCGACGCCCAGCACGAGGTCGCCCGCCGCGATGCCCGCCGGCACGCCGGGCTCGGCGATCACCACGTCGCCCGCCGCCGGGCAGTCGTCGGGCAGCTGGAGCGCGTGGAGCAACGTCGGCCCCACCCGGTCGACCACGCTGCGCACCGAGACCACGGGATACATCCTCGCCGAGACGCGTCCGGGGCGCTCGGCGCGGGTAGCCTTCGGGCAACCGCCGAACGGAGGAACCGGCTCCGAAAGCAACCGGTTCGCGCTCCGACGGGGTCGCGGAGTCCGTTATGGACGGTCACCCGAACAGCCGCGCCCGGGCACCCTGTCGGGTGATCGACTTGCACGGTAGGTTGACGGAGTACTCCCAGCCCGTGGGAACCCTTGGGTGGGCCGTTCAGGGGAGCTAGCTTCGTCCGAGGAGCCGATCCCTTTGAGCCGCAAGGAGAAACAGATGCCGGAAGACACCTCGGCCTGGTCCTTCGAGACCAAGCAGATCCACGCCGGCGCGGCACCCGACCCCGCGACGGGCGCCCGCGCGACGCCGATCTACCAGACCACGTCGTACGTCTTCCGCGACACCCAGCACGGTGCAGACCTGTTCAGCCTGGCCGAGCCCGGCAACATCTACACGCGCATCATGAACCCCACCCAGGACGTGCTGGAGCAGCGCCTGGCCGCGCTCGAAGGCGGCGTCGCGGCGCTCGCGTTCGCCTCCGGCTCCGCGGCCACCACCGCGGCGATCCTGACCCTGGCCGGCGCGGGTGACCACTTCGTGTCCAGCCCGTCGCTCTACGGCGGCACCTACAACCTGTTCCACTACACGCTGCCGAAGCTCGGCATCGAGGTCACGTTCGTCGACGACCAGGACGACCCCGAGCAGTGGCGCGCGGCCGTGCGGCCCAACACGAAGGCGTTCTTCGCCGAGACGCTGGCCAACCCGGGCAGCAACGTGCTCGACATCCGCACCGTCGCCGACGTCGCCCACGAGGCCGGCGTGCCGCTGATCGTCGACAACACCGTGCCCACGCCGTTCCTGCTGCGCCCGATCGAGCACGGCGCCGACATCGTCGTGCACTCGGCCACCAAGTACCTCGGCGGCCACGGCACCACGGTCGCGGGCGTGATCGTGGACGGCGGCACGTTCGACTTCGGCAAGGACCCGGCGCGCTTCCCGGGCTTCTCCGAGCCGGACCCGAGCTACCACGGTCTCAAGTACTGGGAAGCCCTCGGCCCCGGCGCGTATGCGGCGAAGGCGCGCGTGCAGATCCTTCGCGACACCGGCGCGGCCATCTCGCCGCTCAACAGCTTCCTGATCCTGCAGGGCATCGAGACGCTTTCGCTGCGGCTCGAGCGCCACGTCGCCAACGCGCAAGCGCTTGCGGAGTGGCTGGAGGAGCGCGACGAGGTCGAGACGGTGTACTACGCCGGCCTCCCGTCGAGCAAGTTCCACGCGGCCGCACAGAAGTACCTGCCGCGCGGCGCGGGCGCGGTGCTGTCGTTCGACCTGCGCGGCGGCGTCGAGGCCGGGCGCAAGTTCGTCGACGGCACCACGCTGCACAGCCAGCTGGTGAACATCGGCGACGTGCGCAGCCTGATCGTGCACCCGGCGTCGACCACGCACAGCCAGCTCAGCCCGGAGGAGCAGCTCGCGAGCGGCGTCACGCCGGGCCTGGTGCGGCTCGCCGTGGGGCTCGAGGGCATCGAGGACCTCAAGGCCGACCTCGAGGCGGGCTTCCGCGCCGCCAAGGCGGAACTGTGACGGATTCCGGTGCGTTTCCCCTGCCCGTCACCGGTGCGTGGCGGGCAGGGGACCCACCCGGCAGGCGGCAGTGGTTCACCGGTCCCGGCGCGCTGTCGCTGGAGGCCGGTGGGTCGCTGCCGTCCTACACCCTCGCGTACGAGACGTGGGGCACGCTCAACTCCGACGGGTCCAACGCGGTCCTCGTCGAGCACGCCCTGACCGGCGACAGCCACATCGCCGGCCCCGCCGAGCCCGGCCACCCCAGCGCGGGCTGGTGGGACGGGCTCGTCGGGCCCGGCAAGGCGCTCGACACGGACTCGCTGTTCGTGGTGGCGCCCAACGTGCTCGGCGGCTGCCAGGGCTCCACGGGCCCGTCGTCCCCCGACCCCGACGGCCGGATTTACGGCAGCCGCTTCCCGTCCGTCACCGTGCGGGACCAGGTGGCCACCGAAGCCGCACTCGCCGACGCGCTCGGCATCGAGCGCTGGGCCGCCGTCGTCGGCGGCTCGATGGGCGGCATGCGGGCCCTCGAATGGGCGGTGACTTTGCCCGATCGGGTGGCGTCCGTCCTGGTTCTGGCTTCGACGGCCCGCGCGTCGGCCGAGCAGATCGCCTGGGCCGCGCCGCAGCTGCACGCCATCCGCTCCGACCCGGGCTGGCACGGAGGCGACTACTACGCCTTGTTGCCTGGCGAAGGCCCGCACGCCGGCCTCGGCGTCGCCCGCCGGATCGCCCACGTGACCTACCGCAGCGAACCCGAACTCGCGCAACGCTTCGGCCGGAAGCCGCAGGGTTCGGAGGACCCGCTGCGCCGCGGCCGCTTCGCCGTGGAGTCCTATTTGGACCACCACGCCGACAAGCTGGTCCGCCGCTTCGACGCCGGTTCCTACGTGGTCCTCACGGAGTCCATGAACACCCACGACGTGGGCCGCGACCGCGGCGGGGTGGCCTCGGCACTCTCGCGCGTCCGCGCGCGCACCGTGGTCGCCGGCGTGGACAGCGACCGGCTCTACCCGCTGTACCAGTCGGTGGAGATCGCCGAGGGCGTCGGCGGTGAGACGGCGGTGGTTTCGTCGCCGTACGGGCACGATTCGTTCTTGATCGAGACGGGGCAGATCGCGGCTTTGGCGAAGTCCCTGCTGGGTTGACCGGGCGCGCCTGCTTGGTTCACGGCACGGTGGTGTGGTGGACGATGCCTTCACTTCGCGCTTGGAGATCACCTACGGCCCGGCTGGTTCGGCCGATCGGCGTGACCCGGTTGGCTCGTCGGATCCGCTGGGGTCGGCGGGTGCGGGCGGCCAGGTTGGCTCGGCCGGCCTCGCCGACGGGCTCGGCGCCGAGCCCGGCCAGCCAATCTCCCTCGACCTGCACCCGATCCTGCGCGACTTCGCCCACTCCACTGCTTCGGCTTCGCACCGCGCTTGGCTGACCGGCCTCACCTGGACCGCCCACCTTCGCGACGCGATGATCGTCGTCACCGCCTCGTCCGCGGACGGCAGTTCCTTCGGCTTCGAAATCCCGGACGGCCCCGCCGCCTCCCGTCTGGCCACCGCGGCGGACCGCCTGCAGGACTTCGTGGTCGAGCACCTCCGCGTCGGGCTACCCCCGGTTCCCGGCACCGCTCGCCCTGCCCACGCGCTTCTCCACGACGGCGTCGCGCTCTGGGCTGACGACTGCACCGCGTGGACGTGCCCGATCGGCTCTTACGCCTGAATGTTTGCCTGTGACGTCGCACCGGCACACCGGCCCCGGCGCCAGGCTGCACGGGCGTCCGGCCCGCACCGGCACAACGGCACCGGCGCCAGGCCTGCACGGGCGTCCGGCCCGCACTGGCACCGGCGCCAGGCCCGCACTGGCACCGGCGCCGGGCCCGCACCGGCACACCGGCACCAGGTCCGCACTTGCGCCAGGCCTGCACGGGCGTCCGGCCTGCACCGGCACCAGGCCCACACACGGTCCCCGCCGCGCGCACGAGGAGTGGCACCGCAGCGACGTCCCGACTGCTCTCTACCTTTGCTCACGACTCCAGAGAACTCTCGCCTGCAGAACGCAGATCGCTCCCGGCACAACCCCCGCGCGACGGCATAGCCCACCCTCCCTAAGGGGGCTGCCCAGGATTCATTCTATCGGTCGTCGGCGACGAAACCCTGTGCTCAGGCGGAGTTGTCCACAGCAGGCCAGGTCGGTTCGGAGTTGTCCACAGCACCCGATCGTGGAACCTCGATGGTCGAGTTCGTCGGCCCTGCGGCACGTTGATGCTCCGGGAAAAGTGCGCTCAGCGAACGAGAACACCCTGAGCGAGCGGCCGAAAGCCATCGATCGGGGGGAATCAAGAACGACCACCCCGCCATCCTCCGCGAACCACCGACCTCAGTCGATCAAAGCGAACAAAAAGAAGGGGCGCCCCACCAAGGGACGCCCCTTCCGAACGAACAGAACCGAACGAACAGAACAGATCAGCCGATCGCCGACGTCAACGGGTTGTAGTACCCGCCCCGCTGCCCGGCCGCGGTCGGGTGGTACGACTCGTCCACCGGCCAGGTGAGGCTGTGGAGGTAGTCGCTCGCCGAGGAGCAGATGTTGTGCCCCACGAAAGCCGAGCGCACGTCCACGAACTGGGCACCGGCGGCGGCCGCGCGGGAAGCCAGGACCGAGGCCAGCGTGTCGGCGCCGGAGTTGATCGCGGAGCGCTTGGTGTCGCTCAGGCCGACGCTGCAGGAGCCCGGCACGGTGTAGAAGCGCGGGTAGGACAGCACCACGAGCTTCGCGTTGGGCGCCTTGGACTTCACGGCGCGGTAGACGTTGTCGAGCAGGCTCGGCAGGGTGTTCTGCACGTAGGTCTTGGCGGTGTTGACCCGGTCGATGCAGGTCTGGTCGCTGTTGAGGGTGCAGGTGGTGATCACGTCGGTGAAGCCGGCGTCGTTGCCGCCCACCGTGAGGGTGACCAGGCTGGCGCTGGACGGCATCGAGTTGATCTGGTTGAGCACGTCACCGGTCTTCGCGCCCGAGCAGGCGAGGAAGGTGAACGTGGTGCCGGCGTGGGCGTTGGCCCACAGCTGGCCGTAGGCGTTGGCGCTGCGCTTGCAGCTGCCCGAGCTGCCGTAGCTCCCGGCGCCCACCCCGGAGGAGTAGGAGTCGCCGAGTGCGACGTAGCTCTGTGCAGCGTTGGCGGTGCCCACAATGCCCAGAGAGGCGAGAACAGCGACCCCCAGGGCCGCGCACATCCGGAGGAACGATCGTGAGGTGGGACGGGTGGCTTCAGCCATGGGTCACTCCTGGTCGTGACGGCTCGACGAGGAATACGAATACCAGGTGGAATCCCCACACGACACCCCAGAATCCGCAGGTGACTCCACTTGGCCCAAGCACTAAGTAGGGCCGGAAGTTAGCGCTCGCTAACCGCCCGTCCTACTATGACCGAATGCCGGCGAACCCCACCCCACTCGTGAACGGCGAGAAGGCGAACAGGCGTGAACAGATCATGGCCGCCGCCGCCGAGCTGTTCGCCCACCACGGCTTCCACGGTGTCGGGATCGACGACATCGGCGCGGCCGTCGGCATCTCGGGACCGGCGCTCTACCGCCACTTCCGCAGCAAGGACGCCATCCTCGGCGAGATGCTGAACTCGATCAGCCACTACCTGCTCGAAGGCGGCACCGACCGCGCCGAGACGGGCGGTACGCCGCTCGAGCTCCTCGAAGCGCTGGTGCGTTTCCACGTCGGCTTCGCCCTCGACCACCCGGCGCTGATCACCGTGCAGGAGCGCAACCTCGCGAACCTCACCGACAGTGACCGCAAGCAGGTACGTGCGCTCCAGCGGCAGTACGTCGAGGTGTGGGTGCGCGCGATCCGCGACGCGATCCCCGGCCTCGAAGAGCGCGAAGCCCGCTCGGCGGCACACGCCGTGTTCGGCTTGATCAACTCGACGCCGTACAACCGCCATCTCGGTGACGCAGAGCTGTCCGAACTGCTCTGCCGGCTCGCTCTGGGCGCACTTTCCGCGGCGGGCTGATCACCCGGATTCGGGGTATCCCCACGGAAGCCGGTGCTGGTGTTTGATAGGCACGTGACCCCGGACCGGAGCGAGGACGAGCAGCGGCTCGTGGAGAAGGCGCAGCGCGCGCTCGTCGCCATCAGCCTCGGCGAGGACGCCGAGGCGCTCGAAGAGGTCACCCCGTCGTCCGACGAGCCGCAGGCGCGCTCTGAGGAGACCAAGGAGCTCATGCTGCTGCTGTTCGGCGAGTGCAGCGCCATGGTGTCCACGCTCGGTGACGGCGGCACGGCACCCGTGAAGGTCCAGGTCTTCGACGAGGACGGCGAAGAGGTTTCCATCGACCAGGCCGACCCGCCCGTGCGCACCGCCGTGCGCACGCTGCTCGCCGAGGTGCACGGCAACACCGCCGCCGCGCGCGAGCAGGTGGAGATCGCGCTGGCCAGCGCCGCGCCCAACGAGGTCGACAGCCTCGTGCTCCAAGCGCTGCGCTGGACGATCCGGTTGTCGGTCGAATGCCTCGACCGCGATCTGCCCGTCGCAGACTGGATTTCCGACGCCGTCACCGGCTGAGCCCGACTTCCGGACAAACGCCCGCCGCGCTGGCAGGATCACGGCCATGGAACGCGTGCTCGGCATCGGCGGCTACTTCATCCGCGCCTCGGACCCCGCGGCGCTGGGCGCCTGGTACCGCGACTGCCTCGGCCTCGACGCCGACGAAAACGGGGTGTGGCGCCAAGATCCCGGCCCGACGGTCTTCGCGCCCTTCGAGGCCGGCACGGACTACTTCGGCTCGAAGTCGCAGCAGACCATGCTCAACTTCCGCGTCCGCGACCTCGACGCCATGCTCGCCCAGCTGCGCGACAAGGGTGCCGAAGTGGCCGAGGAGACGCAGGAGATGGCCGGCATCGGGCGGTTCGGCTGGGTCACCGACCCGGAGGGCAACCGCATCGAGCTGTGGCAGTCCGCGTGACGCCCGGCCGGCCGCGGTGAACCGGGCGATACTCGGAGAATGACGACGCCCGGAAGCGTCGCCGTGGTCGGCCCCGGAGCGATCGGGACGACCATCGCGGCCGCACTGCACCAGGTCGGCCGCACACCCCGGCTGTACGGCCGCACCGCCCGCGACCGGCTCGAGCTGCACGCTCCGGGGGAGCACCTCGTGGTGCCCGGTCCGGTCCAGGTCGAGGTGACGCCGGACGTCACCCCGGTCGATCTCCTTTTCCTGGCCGTCAAAGCGACCCAGGTGGCGGCAGCCGCGCCCTGGCTGGCCGCGCTGTGCCGGGCCGGCACGATCGTCTGCGTGCTCCAGAACGGCGTCGAGCAGGAAGCCGTCGTCGCGGCACACGCGAACCTCGGCCGGGTGCTGCCCAGCGTCGTGTGGTTCCCGGCGCAGACCCGGGCCGACGGGTCGGTGTGGCTGCGCGCCCCGGCCCGCTTGACCGTGCCCGACACCGAGGCGGGCCGCGCGGTGTCCGAGGCGCTGGCCGGGAGCTTGTGCACCGTCGAACCGGTCGCCGAGTTCCGCTCGCTGGCCTGGCGCAAGCTCATGCAGAACGCGCTCGCGGGCCTGATGGCCCTCACCGGCCGGCGCGCCGGCATGTTCGCGCGGGCCGACATCGCCGAGCTCGGGCTCGTGTACCTGCGGGAGTGCCTCGCCGTGGCCCGGGCCGAGGGCGCCGACCTCGATGACGATGTGCCCCGGGAAATCATCGACGCGTTCCGGGCCTACCCGGCGGACATGGGCACGTCGATCCTGGCCGATCGCGAAGCCGGCCGGCCGCTGGAATGGGACGTCCGCAACGGGGTGGTGCTGCGTCGCGGGCGCCACCACGGCATCCCCACACCCGTCAGCGAAATCGTGGTCCCGCTGCTCGCGGCCACCGGAGACGGGCCCGGCTGACGCGAGTGTGAGCCGCGGGACCCTGGGTGGACACTCCGGTTAGCGGTCGCTAACATCCGAAGAGGAGTTAACGACCGCTAACATCTTGGATCACCAACGTCTCGACGGGGAGTCATGGACACGCCGGTACTGAGCAGTTCCGCGGATCCGCGCAGCGACGGGTTCGCCCGCAGCGTCACCTCGCACGGCGAGCTCGTCGAGGACCTGCGCAAGCGCCTGGACACCGCCCGCCTCGGCGGGCCCGAGAAATCCCGGGCCCGGCACGTGGAACGCGGCAAGCTGCTGCCGCGCGACCGCGTCGACACGTTGCTGGACCCGGGTTCGCCGTTCCTGGAGCTCTCGCCGCTCGCGGCCAATGGCCTCTACGACGACGAGGCGCCGAGCGCCGGCATCATCACCGGCGTCGGGCGCGTCTCCGGGCGCGAGTGCGTGATCGTGGCCAACGACGCCACCGTCAAGGGCGGCACCTACTACCCGCTCACAGTCAAGAAGCACCTGCGCGCCCAGGAAGTGGCGCTGCACAACAACCTTCCGTGCATCTACCTCGTCGACTCCGGCGGCGCGTTCCTGCCGCACCAGGACGACGTGTTCCCCGACCGCGAGCACTTCGGGCGCATCTTCTACAACCAGGCCACGATGTCCGCACGCGGTATCCCGCAGATCGCGGCCGTGCTCGGCTCGTGCACCGCGGGTGGCGCGTACGTGCCGGCCATGAGCGACGAAGCGGTGATCGTCCGCAACCAGGGCACGATCTTCCTGGGCGGCCCGCCGCTGGTGAAGGCCGCGACGGGTGAGGTCGTCACGGCCGAGGAGCTGGGCGGCGGCGACGTGCACTCGCGCCAGTCCGGCGTCACCGACCACCTCGCCGACGACGACGCCCACGCGCTGCGCATCGTCCGCGACATCGTCTCCACACTCGGCCCGCGCACGCCGCGGCCGTGGGACGTGCGGCCCGTCGAGGAACCGGCCGTGGACCCGCGAGAGCTCTACGGCGTGGTGCCCACGGACTCGCGCACCCCCTATGACGTGCGCGAGGTGATCGCGCGCGTGGTCGACGGCAGCCGGTTCTCCGAGTTCAAGAAGGAGTACGGCGCCACGCTCGTCACCGGCTTCGCGCACATCCACGGCCACCCGGTTGGCATCATCGCCAACAACGGCGTGCTGTTCGCCGAGTCGGCCATGAAGGGCGCGCACTTCATCGAGCTGTGCGACCGCCGCTCGATTCCCTTGGTGTTCCTGCAGAACATCACCGGGTTCATGGTCGGCAAGGCCTACGAGGCCGGCGGCATCGCGAAGCACGGCGCGAAGATGGTCACCGCCGTCGCGTGCGCGCGGGTGCCGAAGTTCACCGTGATCATCGGCGGCTCGTTCGGCGCCGGCAACTACTCGATGTGCGGGCGGGCGTACTCGCCGCGGTTCCTGTGGATGTGGCCCAACGCGCGGATCTCCGTGATGGGCGGCGAGCAGGCGGCGTCGGTGCTTTCGACGGTCCGCCGTGACGCGATCGAGGCCCGCGGCGGCGAGTGGTCGGCCGAGGACGAGGACGCGTTCAAGGCGCCGATCCGTGAGCAGTACGAGCACCAGGGCAGCCCGTACTACTCCACCGCTCGGCTGTGGGACGACGGCGTGATCGACCCGGCGGACACCCGCACGGTGCTCGGGCTCGCACTGTCGGCCGCCGCCAACGCACCCCTGCCCGAGGTCAACTACGGCGTCTTCCGGATGTGAGTGAGCATGTCTTCGTTCGACACCGTTCTGGTCGCCAACCGCGGGGAGATCGCGGTCCGCGTCATCCGCTCGCTGCGTGAGCTGGGCATCCGCTCCGTCGCGGTGTACAGCGACGCGGACGCCGACGCCAAGCACGTGCGCGAGGCCGACACCGCGGTGCGCCTCGGCCCGGCCGAGGCGGCGAAAAGCTATTTGTCGATCCCGGCCATCGTCCTCGCGGCCCAGGTGACGGGCGCACAGGCCGTGCACCCGGGTTACGGCTTCCTCGCCGAGAACGCGGCGTTCGCGCGAGCGTGTGAAGAGGCGGGGCTGGTGTTCATCGGCCCGCCCGTCGCCGCGATCGAGCAGATGGGCGACAAGATCCGGGCCAAGGCCACGGTGTCCGCGGCCGGTGTGCCGGTCGTCCCCGGGGTGTCCGATGTGGACATTCCGGAGGGCGGGTTCGCCGAGGCCGTGGCCGGGGTGGGCTATCCGGTGCTGCTGAAGCCGTCGGCGGGCGGTGGCGGCAAGGGCATGCGGCTCGTGCACGAGGAGTCGGAGCTCGCCGCCGCGATCGAGTCCGCGCGCCGCGAGGCCCGGGGCTCCTTCGGTGACGACACGCTGCTGGTGGAGCGGTTCGTCACCACGCCGCGGCACATCGAGATCCAGGTGCTGGCCGACAAACACGGAAACGTTCTGCACCTCGGCGAACGCGAGTGCAGCCTGCAGCGGCGGCACCAGAAGATCATCGAAGAGGCCCCGTCGGTGCTGCTCGACGAGGCCACACGCCAGAAGATGGGCGCCGCCGCGGCCGAGGCCGCGCGGTCGGTGGGTTACGTCGGCGCGGGCACCGTCGAGTTCATCATGTCCGCGCACGACCCGGACGAGTTCTTCTTCATGGAGATGAACACGCGGCTGCAGGTGGAGCACCCCGTCACGGAGATGGTGACCGGGCTCGACCTCGTGGCGTGGCAGGTCCGCGTGGCCGCCGGTGAGCCGTTGACGGTGAAGCAGGAGGACGTGCGCCTCGAAGGCCACGCCATCGAAGCCCGGGTGTACGCCGAGGACCCCGCGCGCGGCTTCATCCCGACGGGCGGCACGGTGCTGGCCGTGCACGAACCTTCGGGCGACGGCGTGCGCGTGGACTCGTGGATGACCGAGGGCGCGGTGGTCGGGTCGAACTACGACCCGATGCTGGCCAAGGTGATCGCGTACGGTCCCGACCGCGCGGCCGCGTTGCGCAAGCTCGACCGCGCGCTGGCGGACACCGCGTTGCTGGGCCTGGGCACGAACATCGCGTTCCTGCGCAGCCTGCTCGCCGACGAGGACGTGCGCGCGGGCCGGCTCGACACGGAGCTGGTGGACCGGCGGCTGTCGTCGCTGGTGTCGTCGGAAGTGCCCGAAGGGTTCTTCGTGGCGGCGGCGCTCGACCGGCTGCTTTCGTTGCAGCCGAAGGGTTCCGTGGTGGATCCGTGGGACGTGCCCAACGGGTGGCGCATCGGTGGCGGTGGCGGGGTCACGTTCCGGCTGCGGGCCGGCGAGGTCCAGGCCGTGGTCCGCGTGACGGGTTCGACCGTGCAGGTCGACGACAACGAACCGGTCGAAGCCACCGCGACCCGCGTCGGCGATGTGCTGGAAGTCCGGCGGGACAGCGGGATCGAGCGCTACCGCCGCGCCGATGGTCCACAACGGACGGTCTGGCTCGCGCGCGACGGCTTCGGTTTCGCGTTCGCGGACCAGGAAGTGCGCCTGGCCGCCCGCGGTGAGGCCGCGGGCGCCGGGCCGGTGAAGAGCCCGATGCCGGGCACGGTGCTCGTGGTCAAGGTCGCTCAAGGCGACGTCGTCGCGGCCGGCACGCCGTTGCTGGTCGTGGAAGCGATGAAGATGGAACACACCGTGACCGCGCCGATCGACGGCGTGGTGAGCGAGCTTTCGGCGCGCGCGGGCCAGCAGGTGGCGCTGGACGAAACCCTGGCCGTGGTCAGCCCGAACGAGGAGCAACGATGATCGACTTCCGGCTGGACGAAGAGTACGAAGCGCTCCGCAAGACGGTCGAGGACTTCGCGCACAACGAGGTCGCGCCGGTGATCGGGCCGCTGTACGAGAAGGAAGAGTTCCCCTACGAGCTCGTCGCCAAGATGGGCGAGATGGGCCTGTTCGGCCTGCCGTTCGCCGAGGAGTTCGGCGGCATGGGCGGTGACTACTTCGCGCTGTGCCTGGCGCTGGAGGAGCTGGCGCGGGTCGACTCGTCGGTGGCGATCACGCTGGAGGCCGGCGTTTCCCTCGGTGCGATGCCGATCTACCGCTTCGGCACGCAGGAGCAGAAGGAAACCTGGCTGCCCGCGCTGTGCTCCGGCGAGGCCCTCGGCGGTTTCGGCCTCACGGAACCGGGTGGCGGCTCCGACGCCGGCGCCACGCGTACCCGGGCCAAGCTCGACGGCGACCAGTGGGTGATCAACGGCAGCAAGGCGTTCATCACCAACTCCGGTACCGACATCACGCGGCTGGTCACCGTCACGGCCGTCACCGACGTGATGGAGAACGGCCGCAAGGAGATCTCCGCGATCCTCGTGCCCTCGGGCACGCCGGGCTTCGCCGTGGCGCCCAAGTACTCCAAGGTCGGCTGGAACTGCTCGGACACGCACGAGCTGTCCTTCGCCGACGTCCGCGTGCCGGCCGAGAACCTGGTCGGCATCCGCGGCCGCGGCTACGCGCAGTTCCTGTCCATTCTGGACGAAGGCCGCGTCGCGATCGCCGCCCTGAGCGTCGGTCTGGCCCAGGGGTGTGTCGACGAGTGCCTCAAGTACGTGAAGGACCGCGTCGCGTTCGGGCACCGCATCGGCGAGTACCAGGCGATCCAGTTCAAGATCGCCGACATGGAGGTGCGCACCCACACCGCGCGCCTCGCGTACTACCAGGCGGCGTCGAAGATGCTGCGCGGCGAACCCTTCAAGAAGGAAGCGTCCATCGCGAAGCTCGTCGCCTCCAACGCCGCCATGGACAACGCCCGCGACGCCACCCAGATTCACGGCGGCTACGGCTTCATGAACGAGTACCCGGTCAGCCGCTTCTACCGCGACGCGAAGATCCTGGAGATCGGCGAGGGGACGAGCGAGGTGCAGCGGATGCTCATCGCTCGTCACCTCGGCGTCGCCGGGTAGCGCTTACCGAGCGGTCAGCACGAAGAACAGGAAACTCGGGCTGATCGTGAGCAGCCGGTAGTCCTCGGGCCACAGCTCGCGGGCTTCCGGTGCGGGCATGGGTTCGCTGAGCACGGAGATCTCGAAGCCCGCCGCGGTGAAGGCCGCGGTCATGGCGTGCAGTGGCCGGATCCAGAACGACATCGGGATGGTTTGCTCACCGAACGTCCAGTCTTCGGTCCACTTGTAGGTTTCGAAGTAGTTGGTCTTGAGGCCGTCCAGGCGCTGCAGCGCGTGGATCGCGAACGGGTGGTCGACCGAGATCAACAGCCGACCGCCCGGTTTGAGGATGCGCTTCAGCTCGGCGAGTGACGGGCCCCAGTCCGCCAGGTAGTGCAGCACGAGGGACGCGACGACGTCGTCGAACGCGTTGTTGGCGTAGGGCAGCGGCTCGGCCAGATCGGCGACGCGCAGGTCGGCTTCGGGGCCGAGGCGGCAGCGGGCCAGCTCCAGCATGCCGGCGCTGAGGTCGAACCCGGACATGATCGCGCCGCGGTCGCGCAGCATCGCGGACAGGGGGCCGGCGCCGCAGCCGGCGTCGAGGATCCGTCTCCCGGCGACGTCTCCGGCGAGCTCCAGCATCGCGGGCTGCTCGTAGTAGGCGTTCTGGATGCCGCCCTCGTTCTGGGCCGCGTATGCCTCGGCGAAGCTGTCGTAGTGGTTGGCCGGCAGGGTGTGGTTGTCCGGGGTCATGCGACCGATCATGGCAGAAAACGCCGGACCGCCGGTCGATCCCCTTTCACCATAACCCGGGTGGCAAGCCGGAAACATCGGTCTTCGGAGCGATGTTTCCGCGCCGCCGAATGATTATTGTGGTCGGCATGTCTGAGGAACTCGCGCTGAACGTCGGCCCGTCCGGAATCGAGCTGGCGTACGAATGCTTCGGTGATCCTGGAATGCCGCCGGTCGTGCTGATCATGGGCGGTGGCGCGCAGATGATCAATTGGCCTGAGGAGTTCTGCCGGGAACTGGTGGACCGCGGCCTGTACGTGATCCGCTTCGACAATCGCGATTCCGGCCGGTCTACGCATTTCGACGACGCGCCCGTGCCGGATTTCGCAGCCGTTCTCGCGGGGGATTTCGCGACGGCGTCCTACACGCTGTCGGATCTCGCGGGTGACACGGTCGGCCTGCTCGATCTGCTCGGGCTGGAAAGCGCGCACCTCGTCGGAGCGTCGCTCGGCGGGATGATCGCGCAGATGGTCGCCATCGAGCACCCCGATCGGGTGCGGACGCTGACGTCGATCATGTCCACGACCGGCGCCCCGGAGGTGGGCGCGCCCGACCCGTCGATCCTGGTCGAGATGGGACAGCCGCCGAGCGAGCGGGAGGCGTTCGTGGCTTGGCAGGTGCGCGCGTCGGGGATCACGGGGTCGCCGGGGTTCGAGTTCGACGAGGATGCCATTGCCGAGCGAGCGGGGCGGACGTTCGACCGGGGCTACCCCGCGCTGGGCATGCCGCGGCAGGCCGTCGCCGTGGTGGCGTCGGGCGACCGCACGGACCGGCTGCGGCGGCTGGACGTGCCCACCCTGGTCATCCACGGCGACGCCGACCGCATGTGCGACCTCAGCGGCGGCCGCGCCACGGCGGCGGCCATACCCGGCGCGGAGCTCGTGGTGGTGCCCGGCATGGGGCACAGCCTGCCGCGCGAGTTGTGGGCGGACTTCGCGACGAGGATCGCCGCGCTGGTCAAGACGCGATGACCGCGGCGAGTTCCCGAGGCGCGGTGCGCTGCGCGAAGTGCTGCTGACCGTCCAGCACCCGCACCTGCGCGCCGAGCCGCGCGGCGTAGTGGCGCACACCGTCGGCCATCCGGGCCGGGCTGGCGCCACCCAGCACGAACCGGGCCGGCACGGAGACCTCGGGTAACCCCGCCTCGACGATCGCCGCGTCGTACGCAGTGGTGTGGGCGAGCGTGAGATCTTCTTGCCACTGCAGGGTTTTTCGCATCGACGCGACCACGTCGGCCGGCATCCCCACCGCCTCCGTGCGGAACGAGGTCAACGCGCCGTCGAGATCACCGGCGTCGACCAGTGCCCGCAGCCGCTGGGCGACACCCGCCGTGACCACTGATGGCGGCTCATACGCGACCACCCGCCGCACCACATCCGGCCGCACCGCCGCCGCCCGCAACGCCAGCAGTGCCCCCGACGAATGGCCGGCCACCACGGCATCACCGCCGGCCGCAACCGCCGTGGCGACGACGTCGGCGACCTCGTCCGCCACCTCCGACCCGGCCCGATCGCCGCTGCCCCCACGCCCGCGGCGGTCCAGTGCGTACACCGTGAACTCGTCGCCGAGGAACGGCACCACCGCGCCCCATGCCCTGCGGTCGCCCCCGGCGCCGCCGACCAGCACCAGTGGTGGGCCGGAGCCGGTGCGTTCGACGGCGAGCCGCACGCCGTCGGGGGAGGTCAGCGTCAAGAGCGCCATAACGTCAGGGTACCTGACGATTAAACTCGACGCATGACGCCACGTCGATCCCTTGCCGAAACCCCCAGCTCAGGCCAGGGTCCGCTGCTCGGTCCGCTCGCGCGCGGAATGACGCGCTGGTTCGAGGACGGCATCCTCACAGAGCTGGCCGCGCGCGGCGAGGCGCGGCTGACGATGACGCAGATCGACATCGTCGCGAAGCTCGACGCCGAGGGCATCACGATCGCGGAGCTGGCGCGTCGCGCGGGGGTGGCGCGGCAGTCGGCGCACCAGGCGGTCGGTGAGCTGACCAGGGCGGGGCTGGTGCGCGTGGACCCGGACCCGGCGTCGGCGCGCAACAAGCTCGTCCGGCCGACGGAGGCCGGCGTCGCGCGGCTGAACCTGGCGCGCGAAGTGCTCGAAGACCTCGAACGCAAACTCGGCGAACGCGTGGGCGCACGTCGGCTGGAGCAACTGCGGGCCGCACTGGACCTCGACTGGGAGGCCATCGACTGAACCTCTTGAACCGGGCCACCTCCGAGGCTTATTGTCAGGTAACCTGACAGTTGAGGTGGGGGTCATGGACGAGGTGCTGGTCGCCGGCGCGGGCCCGGTGGGGCTGCTGGCCGCGATCGAGCTGCGGCGCCGCGACGTGCCGGTGCGGATCGTCGACGCGGCCGCGGGGCCGACGCGCATCAGCCGTGCGCTGGGCAACCTGGGGCGCACGATGGAGATCTACGACGAGCTCGGCGTGCTCGACGAGCTGCTCGCGAACGGCGTGCGCGTCACGAAGTTCGTGCGGCACCTCGCCGGCCAAGAGCCACTCGCGTACGGCATCGGCTACAGCGAAGTGCCTTCGCGCTTCCCGTTCGTGCTGTTGGTCGACCAGTGCGTCACCGAGCGCGTGCTGCGCGAACGTCTCGCGAAGCTGGGCACGCGCGTCGAATGGTCGACGCGCCTGGAATCCCTGACACAGGACGCCGACGCCGTTCGCACCGTGGTCGTCCGTGACGGCACCAGGGAAACCGTGTCCACGCCGTGGCTCGTCGGCTGCGACGGCGCGCACAGCGTCGTGCGCAAGCAGCTGGGAATCCCGCTGCGCGGCGAGTCCGGCCACACGTGGCTGGTCGTCGACGCGGAGGTCGAGAGCGCTCTCGACCCCGTCGCCATGCACTGGCTTTCGGCCGACGACGCCGCGATGCTCGCGTTCCCCCTGCCCGAGCCGGCGCGCTGGCGCCTGACCGACACCGCGTGGACCGCCGGCGGCGTCGAGACTCCGGGCGCCGTCGCCGAACGCTTCCGCGGCCGCCTCGCCGCGGCGACGGGCGCCCGGGCGCGGGTGCGCATCCGCGACTGGATCAAACCGTTCACCATCCAGCAGCGCGCGGTGCCGGCCATGCGGTCCGGCCGCTGCTTCGTCGCGGGCGACGCCGCCCACGTCCACAGCCCGGCCGGCGGCCAGGGCATGAACACCGGGCTGCAGGACGCGTTCAACCTGGGCTGGAAACTCGCGGCCGTCTGCGCGGGCGAGGCCGGCGTGGCCCTGCTGGACACGTACTCTCGCGAACGCGTCCCGGTCGGTGCCGCGCTGCTCGACGCCACCGCGATGATCACCGACTACGTGATGCACGGCGACTTCTCCGATCAGTCCGGAGTGGACGGTGCGGGCCGCGAGATCATCGGTAGCACGCAGGCACTCGCTTCGCGCTACGCCGACAGCCCGCTCACCACGCCCGGTCCGGGAGTTCCGGCACCCGGCGAGCGCGTCACCCGTGTCGATCCTCCAGGTGCGACGACGCCCGGCTGGCGCGACTTCCTCGACCGGCTGCGTGTTCCGCGCTGGCTGCTCGTCCACCGCGCCACCGTGCGTCACTCGGCGCCCGGGATGACTGCCTGCCCCGTGGCTGAATCGGTGGCCGACGACCTGCAACTCGACGACGGCTGGCTGCTCGTGCGCCCCGACGGCTACGTCGCCGCCCGTGGCACCGCGACTCCCGCGCGATTCGGGTACTCCGGCGCTTAGTCGATCGCCACTTCCGCCTCGATCTCCACGGGAATGCCGAACGGCAGCTCCGCGAGGCCGACCGCCGAGCGCGCGTGGTCGCCCGCGTCCGCGCCCCACAGCTGCACGATGAGATCGGAGAACCCGTTGACCACGGTGGGAGTGCGGGCGAACCCCGGCGCGGTGTTGACCATGCCGAACACGCGCAGCCACGCCGTGACGCGGTCGAGGTCGCCGAGCGCGAGCTTCAGCGAGCTGAGCACCGCGAGCGCGGTCAGGCGGGCGGCCGCGTACGCCTGCTCCTCGGTGACCTCGGCGCCGACCTTGCCGAACGGGCCGGCGAGCGACCCGTCGGGCAGCAGTGGCCCGTGGCCCGAAACGAACGCGCGGTCCCGGAAGACGCGGACCCACGGGAAGGAGAGCGTGACGCCGGGCGGCGGGGTCATCGGCTCCGGCAGCTGGAGGCCGAGCTCGGCCAGGCGGGTTTCGATGTGCACAGCGGCAGCCTACGGACCTGGATAGTAATACCGGTATAGTTATCCGCATGGTGGAGCTGAAGACCGCGACCGAGCTCGCGGTGATGCGGGAGGCGGGCCGCGTGGTGGCCCGGGCGCTGGCGGCCGTGCGGGAGTCCGCGGACACCGGCGTGTCGCTGGCCGAGCTGGACGCCGTTGCCGCGCAAGTGATAGCCGACGCGGGGGTGAAGCCGTCGTTCCTCGGCTACCACCCGAACTGGGCGCCGACGCCGTACCCGGGCGTGATCTGCGCGAGCGTGAACGACGCCATCGTCCACGGCATCCCCGGCCGGTACCGCCTGCGTGACGGCGACCTGCTGAGCATCGACTGCGGTGCGGCGATCGACGGCTGGCACGGCGACGCCGCCGTGAGCTTCGTCGTCGGCGCCGCGGACCCGGCCGACCTCGCCCTGATCGCGGCGACGGACCAGGCGCTCGCGGCCGGCATCGCGGCGGCGCAGCCGGGCGCGAAGATGGGTGACGTCTCCGCTGCCATCGCCACGATCGGCCGCGCCGCGGGCTACGGCGTCACCGAAGACCACGGCGGCCACGGCATCGGCCGCGCGATGCACGAGGACCCGCCGGTGCCCAACGACGGCCGCCCCGGCCGCGGCCTGCGCCTGCGGCCCGGCCTCGTCCTCGCCCTCGAGCCGATGTTCACCCGCGGCGGCCGCGACGACTACCGGCACGCCGACGACGGCTGGACCGTCCACACCACCGACGGCACCCGCGCGTCGCACTCGGAGCACACCGTCGCGATCACCGAGGCCGGGCCGGTGGTCCTGACGCTGCCCTAGGGGTACAACGTCGGGGATGGGGACGTTCACGATCCGCCCGGGCGAGCCCGGCGACGCCGACACGTTGCTGCGCTTCTTCGACGAGGCCGTCGAGTGGCTGGTGGCGCGCGGCAGCGCCGGGCAGTGGGGTGATCGGCCGTGGAGCGGCATTCCGCACCGGGCCTCGCGCGTGGCCGACATGACGAAGGAGCCGGGCCTGCGCCTCGCGGAGGTGGACGGGGAGCCCGCGGGGGCGCTGATCGTTCAGGACGAATGCCCGAAGCACGTGCCGCCGGCCTGGGAGCGGGAGCTGTACATCGGGCTGCTCATCACGTCGCGCCGGTTCGCGGGGCATCGCGTGGGTGCGCGGCTGCTGGAGTACGCGCTGGCGGAGGCCCGGAAACGCGGCATCAGCCTCGTGCGCGTCGACTGCTGGGCCGGCGGCGACGGCGAGCTGCAGCGCTACTACGAGGGCCAAGGTTTCACGCCGACGGTCCGCTTCGACGTCGACGGCTGGATCGGTCAGGTCTTCGAGCAACGCCCCTGATCGGGGCAGTCGACTGGCGCTCGGCGCCACGCCGGGGCACCATATTGACACGACGCCAACAGTGTTCCGTCTCCGTCGACGCAGGAGGAGCCCCGTCATGGCCAAGCAGCCGCGTTCGCTCGCCGGGAAGGTCATCGTCATCACCGGTGGCGCGCAGGGCATCGGGGCCGCCACGGCCACCGCGCTCAAGCGGCTCGGCGCGCGGGTGGTGCTGGGCGACCTCGACCACGTCCGCGCGGAGAAGACGGCCGGTGAGCTGGGGCCCGAAGCCGTCGCACTGCCGCTGGACGTCACCGACACCCGAGCGTTCACCGAGTTCCTCGACGAGGTCGAACGCCAGGTCGGGCCCATCGACGTGCTGATCAACAACGCCGGCATCATGCCGCTCGCGCCGCTCGACGAGGAGGACGACGCGGCGACGCGCCGGATGCTGGAGATCAACCTGCACGCCGTCATCCACGGCACGCGCGAAGCCGTGAAGCGGATGAAGCCGCGGGGGACCGGGCACATCGTGAACGTCGCTTCGATGGCCGGGAAGTCCGGGTTCCCGGGCGCGGCCACGTACTGCGCGACCAAGCACGCCGTGGTCGGGCTGTCGGAGGCGGTGCACCTGGAGCTGCGCGGCACGGGCGTGTCGGTGTCCTGCGTGATGCCGGCGGTCGTGCGCACGGAGCTGGCATCGGGGCTCGGCGAGGCGAAGTTCATCAAGTCCGTGGGGCCCGAAGACGTCGCCGCGGCGATCGCGGATGCCCTGAAATACCCGAAGTTCGATGTTTTCGTGCCGAAATCGCTGGATTTCACGGGCCGGATCACGCGGCTGTTCCCGCGTGCGTTCGGCGAATGGTTCGTCCGCGCGCTCGGCGGCGATCAGCTGCTGGCTTCGGCCGCGCATTCCCCGGCCCGGGCGGAATACGAGTCCCGCGCTGCTCAGAGCGCTCCGGCCGCCGACTCGGGGAACTAGCTTCCCGGTCACCGGGCACTGTCCGAAATGGACGTGCTTGCCGGGTGCTTGCAAGTGTGGCGGTGTTGATGCCGCCCGCGGCCCCGGGCAAGATTGCCTCCGAGAGGTCGAGCTCAGGAGGCACGCATGGTTTCACCCACGGCACGGCTGGCCGCAGCGGCGTCGAACGTCGTGGGGAAGGTGCTGCACGGTGGCGTCGCCGACCTGCGCCCGATGCCGCGGGTGCTCATCGACCAGGGTCCGAACCGCTCGTTGTACCGGATGACCCACAGCGGCGCGCCGGTGTCGGGGCCGCCGATCCTGCTCGTGCCGCCGCTGGCCGCGCCCGCGCTGTGCTTCGACCTGCGCCGCGGCTGCAGCCTGATCGAGCACCTCGTGGAGGCCGGGCGCAACGTCTACCTCGTCGACTACGGCAACGTGGCGTTCTCCGACCGGCGCCTCGGCATCGAGCACTGGATCGACGAGGTGCTGCCGCGCGCGATCCGCAAGGTGAGCGAAGACGCGGGCGGTGAGGGCGTGCACCTGGTGTCGTGGTCGCTGGGCGGGATCTTCTCGCTGCTGGTGAACGCCGACCAGCCGGAGCTGCCGATCGAGTCCGTCACCGCCATCGCGTCGCCGGTCGACTTCGCGGCGATCCCGATCGTCGCGCCGTTCCGCCCGCTCGTCGACCTCACCGGCGGTCACCTGCTCACGCCGGTCTACCGCGCGTTCGGCGGGGCACCGTCCTATTTGGTCAGCCGCGTGTTCCGCGCGACGGGCATCAGCAAGGAGATCACGAAACCCATCGCGATCCTCAAGAACCTCGACGACCGCGACTACCTCGCGCAGATCGAGGCCGTGGACCACTTCATGGACAACATGTACGCATACCCGGGCCGCACGTTCGGGCAGCTCTACCACCGCCTGTTCCGTACCAACGACCTCGCCGAGGGCACCGTCGACCTCAACGGGCGCAAGATCAGCCTGGCCGACGTGAAGGCCCCGGTGCTCGTCGTCGCGGGCGAGAACGACACGATCGCCCCGCAGCCTTCGGTGGAACGCGTGGTGCGGCTGCTGGAGAACGCGCCGGAGGTGCGCTTCCGCACCGCACCCGGCGGCCACCTCGGTGTGCTCACCGGGCGCAAGGCGCGGGGCACCACGTGGACTTATCTGGACGAGTTCCTCGACGATCGCATCTGACGGCGTTGGGAAGCGGGCCACCCGGGGACTCCGAGTGGCCCGCTTTGCGTTGCCGTCAGATGGCGGGCGCGGGGCCGCGCTGGGCGGTGATCCACGCGCGGACGTCCTTGTGCAGCAGGCCGCGCAGCGCGAGGCCGGCGAACACGATCGGCAGGATGCCGGTCACGCCGGAACTGATGATGGTCACGATTCCGTTGATCACGACGATCGCCTCGACCACGATCGCCGTGACCCACGGCCACTGCTTGCCCGATTGCAGCGTGATCGCGCAGACGGCGAGGACCACCGCCATCAGGATGTTGATCACGATGATCACGACCAGCAGGCCCGCGACTCCGGTGTCGCCGACCGACGCGGCGGCCGCGGCGACCAGGAGCAGGAGGGAGCCCAGCACGTTGAAGGCGACCTGGATCCACATGAAGATCCGCGCCTGCCCCAGGCCCTTCGGCGGGCCGTAAACCCCAGGGTTCGTCATGCGGGGAAGGCTAGGGCAAAGGTGCGGAAAACGATCGTTCGGAGATCAATCCGATATTCTGCACCTTGGCCGCAAATTGCCGGACGAGTTGGGGAAAAACTCACTTGAGTGCGAAGAGTGCCTTTTGAATGCGCCGAGGGCGCCGCTGTAGCACGCTTCGGCGCCGGCGTCGCTCATGTCCCGCCACGGCACTTCGGAGTTCCTCGGGCACTTCCACGGGCTACTTCAACTGCGCCAACGTCTTCCCCAGCACCCGACGAGCCACGATCAGCTGCTGAATCTGCTGCGTCCCCTCGAAGATGTCGAGGATTTCTCAGCCGGTTTTCGCTGACCTTGCGATCTTGGCTGGAAACGGCCTCTGACCTGCGCTGATGTGTCTCGTTAGTTCTCGTCGTCTGTCGCCTCTCCCTGGCCGCTGACGGCCTGGAGACGGCCTGGCGACCAGCCACACCTACCCCTGCATCCCGATACGAGGCCAAGCACTCGGCCGGTGGTGCCGGGTCAAGACACGCTTCACCGTCTTGACGCGGTGCTACCGGCCGTTGTCACGATCCGGCGTCGGGATGGAGGTCTCCCACGACGGTGCGTAACGGAGATCGAGTCACGAACGACCCGAATGTCACCACCGCTCGTAGCTCGTCGAGGAGGCCGGGATGGGGCAGGGGACTCGTGTGTTGCCGCCGCGCGGCGCTGCGCCAGGTGCCCCGCTGACGGCCGCACCGCCCGGCCGGCGGGCGAAGCGGAGCGGCAGCCCGCCGTGTCGGAAGCGGATGCGGCCGCCCAGGCGAGGGGCTGCGTAGGCGACAGGCGCGCCGCCAGCGGCGGCGCGCCCTTGATCCTGTAGAGGTAAATTCGGCAGTAGGCGGCGTCTGCTGAACGCAGAGAGGATGGGAATTGAGCAAGGTTCACGTGCGACACATCAAGGCTGCGCTGGTTCGTGACTTCGATCAGCTTATCGACATGTCTGACTATGCGAAGGCTAGCGACGAGCAGCAAGAGAAGGTGTTTTGTACGAGAGCCTTGGCGGCATTCGCGCTTCAGCGGTTTGCGGATGTTGATCAGGTGCAGGCTGCAAGCTGTGTGGTCGACGGAAGTAATGACAACGGAATCGACGCCATCTACCTCGATCAGGCTAATTCAAAAGTAATACTTGTGCAGTCCAAGTGGGATTCTAATGGTACGGCAACTATAGGACTGGGTGACTCTCGCAACTTCGTTGCCGGCTTCAAAGACCTAACTGACGAACGGTTTGACAGGTTCAACGATAAAATCGCTCGCCAGAAGGATCTCATAAGTGAAGCGCTAGGGGATCCAAGTGTTCGCTTTGTTCTGGTTGTAGCCACGACAGGTGCAAGTACACTTAACCCTGTCGTTCATCTGTAGACCTATCTGCAACCGTTGAGCACTGGGGAACTGTAACTGAGCCATACGAGGCATTCTATGGTGTAGTCGACGCGAAGACGGTGGGCGATTGGTATGCGCGATACGGAGATAAACTGTTCGCGCAGAATATTCGCGGATCGCTAGGTGCGACTGGGGTAAACAACGACCTTCGGGACACTCTTACTCGGGGGCCTGAGCATTTCTGGTACTTCAATAATGGTATCACTGTTCTTTGTCAAAAGATCGAAAAATCAGCGCGTGGAGCCACCACGCGAAACTATGGAAAATTCTCGCTATTCGGCGCGAGTGTAGTAAATGGTGCGCAGACGGTTGCAAGTATTCACAGGGCGTTGAAGGACTCAGAAGCTGCTGAAAATGCACGCGTATGGATCCGGTTCATCTCACTAGAAGCTTGTCCGCCGGAATTCGCGAAGGAAGTTACAAGGGCAACTAATACTCAGAATTCTGTTGAGGCCAGCGACTTCGTAGCTCTGGACCCTGAGCAAGCTAGGCTGCGTGTAGAGATGCTTCTTTCGTGCAGCAAAATCTATGCGATCAAGCGAGGTGACCAACCGCCAGATCAGGCTACGGGGTGCACGGTTTACGAAGCAACGGTTGCGCTCGCGTGCGCGTATCCGGACCCGTCGTTGGCGGTTCTTGCGAAAAGTGCCGTAGGACGTCTGTGGGAGTCAACGGACAGGGCGCCATATAAATCGCTTTTCAATTCCGTGGTCAGCGCGTTCAGGATTTGGCGTACCGTTGAAGTACTGCGTTCGGTTGATTCTGTGCTGAATCGTTTGCGTTACAGAAAAGAGGGCCGAGAAAAGTCTATTGTCGTGCAAGATAATAGAGTAGTTGCACATCTAGTGTTTCACATGCTCGATATGAGCAAGGTGGATGATCCGGATCTCGATTGGTCGAAGATTTTAGACACCGTGCCAAAGCTTACGCTATCGATCGTAAAGATGCTGACTGAACGCGTAGAATCGATGTATGCCAACAGCTACATTACTAGCCTGTTCAAGAATGCGTCTAGATGCAAAGACTTGGTTGGCAAGATCACTAAACAACTGGAGGCTTTGCAGTAAGAAAAACGTTGGGTAGCTGTCGCGCAATGGCGCAATACCTGACTTGGCTCAAGATCGCTGATCTTGGGTAGGGTGCTGGCTGTTGAGCTGCGGTTTCGTCGTGTGAACGGCGAGAATCTGCGCACTAAGCGGCCGGTTCTAGGGTCTGTCCATCGCTTCCCGGTTACGGCTTCAGCGACAAGCCGGCCGCGCCGGGGTGGGGGATCGAGCGGACATCCGACGCGTGGTGCGAGCTGATGGCCCGGCTCGGCTACCGGCGGTTCGGCGCCCAGGGCAGCGACTGGGGCACCAGCATCGCGACGAGCATCGGTCAACGGCAACCCGATCGGGTCGCCGGCATCCATCTCATGCCGCCGCTCGCACCGCCCGATCCGGCCACGTTGGACGACCTCACCGGTGCCGAGCGGGCGGCGCTCGCGACACTGCGGGAGGCGGACGAATGGGGCTCCGGATACTCGGCGCAGCAGTCGACCCGGCCGCAGACGGTCGGCTACGGGCTGGTCGACTCGCCGGCCGCCCTCTGCGCCTGGGTCGTCGAGAAGTTCTGGTCGTGGACCGACTCCGGTGGCGACCTGCATCGGGTTATTACCCGGGATGAGCTGCTCGACAACCTGATGCTCTACTGGCTGCCCGGCACCGGTGCCTCATCCGCCTGGCTGTACTGGGAAAGCCTCCGGCAGGTCAACGAATGGATCTCCGGGTCGGCCGGCGCGCCGGTGACCGTACCCACCGACTGTTCGGTCTTCCCCAAGGAGCTGCAGCGCCCGTCTCGGCGGTGGGCGGAGCGTCGGTTCCCGAACATCCGGTACTGGAACGAGCCCGGCAAGGGCGGCCACTTCACGGCGTTCGAGCAGCCGGCGTTGTTCGTCGACGAGGTCCGGTCATTCTTCCGGCTGGTCCGCTGATGGTCACCCGTACTCGGTAAGCGGCTGGCTAAAGATCAACAAGTGCCCATCGGGTGTCCGTACGTTGAAGTCGCGCATCCCGTAGGGCCGGTCAGCCAGTGGCTCGACGATGTCGGCGCCGCGGGCGCGCAGCTCGTCGTGGCAGGAATCGACGTCGTCGACGACAACCGTCACCCTGGCCGGGCCGACGCTGCTTTCGGCGTACAGGTGGAACTCGGCGGTGTCGCGGATCACGGCCGCGTAGCTAGGTGGGGTCTCCCAGGTGAATATGGTGTCGAATCCGAGCACGTCCGTGAAGTACGACCGCGCTGCCTGCACATCTCGGCACGGCAGCACGGGAACCGCCACCCGCATGACCATTCCGTCACCTTACCTGACTTTGGCTCAAGATCGCTGATCTTGGGTAGGGTGCTGGCTGTTGAGCTGCGGTTTCGTCGTGTGAACGGCGAAAATCTGCGCACTAAGCGGCCGGTTCTAGGCTGTCTCTCGTGGCGTATGTGCGCACGGTGAAGACGGCGTCGGGGGCCAGGGCGGTGCAGATCGTGCACTCGTCGCGGGTCGCGGGTCGCGGGTCGCGGGACATCGAGCACATCGGCTCGGCGCATGACGATGCGGCGTTGGAGGCGCTCGAGGCGGTGGCGAGGCAGCGTCTGGCTGTGGGGCAGCCCGAGCTCGACTTTGGCCCGGACTTCGCGGCGTTGCAGGCCGGCAGTGGTGCTGGTGGTGGGCCGCTTGCGATCACGTCGTCGCGGATGGGGTACCTGTGGGACGCGCTCGGCCACGCCTACCAGCTGTTGGGGTTCGAGGAGGCCGCTGGTGGTGACGAGGTGTTCCGATTACTGGTGCTGGCACGGATCGTCGAGCCGACCAGCAAGCTGGACAGTCTGCGGGTGGTCGAGGAGGCAGGTTTCGACCCGCCGGCGTACGCGACCCTCAAGCGGCGTCTGCCCGCGTTCGCGAAAGAGTCCTGGCGGCAGAAGTTGGCCGCGGCGTGCGCCCGCACCGCTGATCTGGGGCCGGCTTCACTGGTTCTCTACGATGTGTCCACCTTGTACTTCGAGACCGATGCCGGGGACGGGTTCCGTGAGCCTGGGTTCTCCAAAGAACGCCGCCTGGAGCCGCAGATCACGATCGGGCTGCTCACCGACGCAAGTGGGTTTCCGTTGATGGTTAACGCGTTCGAGGGCAACCGGGGCGAGACCACTACGATGCTGCCGACCATCCGTTCTGGACCGTCGAGGACGTCTCCGACTACCTCGGGGTCCCGGTGAAGACGCTCTACCAGTGGAAATGGCGCGGTGAGGGCCCGCCGGTGAAGAAGATCGGTCGGCACCTGCGCTATGACCCGGCCAAGCTGCGCGCCTGGGTCGACGCGGAGGCGGCCTGATGGGGCACATTCAAGACCGTTGGTTTCGCCCCGCGCGGGATGCGGTGACCGGGAAGGTCATCCTCAACGCGCGGGGCAAGCCCGTCATGGAACGGTCCGAGCTGTACGGCATCGGTCTGCGGTACAAGGTCCGCTAACTCGACCCTGACAACAACGAACGCTCGAAGTCGTTCGCGGACAAGCAGAAGAAGCGCGCCGAAGACTTCCTCATCGGCGTCGAGTCCGACAAGCGTGAAGACAAGTACATCGATCCGCGGGCGTCCTCGACGACGTTTCGGCAGCAGGCGGAGAGCTGGGTGAAGAGCCAGTCTCCGGACCCGGGCACGCGGTCAACCATCCTCAGTCGGCTCGAAAGCCAGATCTACCCGGTCTTCGAGACCAAGAAGGTCGGGCAGATCAAGCCGTCGACCATTCGTGACTGGGTCGGCTCGATGGAAGAGCGGAAGCTCTCGGACAACTACCAGGCGGTCTTGTTCAACACCGTCTCCGGCGTGATGGACTCGGCCGTGGACGACCGCCGGATTCGTGAGAACCCGTGCCACGCGAAGACCGTAAGGCGACCGGTCGCGAGTAGCCCGCCGATCGTCGTATGGCCGGAGGAACGTGTTCAGGCTGTGAGGTCGGGGCTGGTGGAGCGGTTCAAGATCGCAGTTCCGCTCGGTGCCGGCTTCGGTCTGCGGCAGGGTGAGATTCTGGGCTTCTCACCTGACGACGTCGATCGGACGGCGATGACCGTGCAGATTCGTCGACAGATCAAGACTGTCAGGGGCGTGGTGATGTTCGCGCGCCCGAAAGGCGGCAAGGAGCGAACCATCCCGTTGTCGGCCGCCATGCTGGCCGAGATTGACGACCACGAGGACCGGTTCCCCTCCGCGGCCGTCACGCTGCCCTGGCAGAGCGCTGACGGTGAGCCGGTGACGGCACGGCTGCTGATGACCGGGGAAGGTGGCCGGCTGTACTCGGGGGACTTGTTCACCAAAGTCGTCTGGTACGGAGCGTTCCGCGCAGCAGGGGTCGAGTACCGGCGTCGCGCGGACGGGATGCATGCGCTTCGTCACTTCTACGCATCGACGTTGCTCGCTCGCGCGGTCTCGATCAAGGAGTTGGCGGACTACCTCGGGCACGCGGACCCGGGCTTCACGCTCCGGACATACACGCACCTCGTCCCGTCGAGCCACCAGCGGGCGCGTGAGGCCGTCGACGCGGTCTTCGGACGGCCTGCCCTCGATGACGGCCTGGAGGCGGCCTGATCATGAAATCGGTCCCCGCCGACGCGAAAGCCGCCCGGTCGGAAAGCCCCAAGCAGGGGCAAGCGGCCGGGCGGATTTCCGTTACAGCACAACTACTTCAGCTCGGCCGACGTCTTCCCGAGAATCCGACGAGCCACGATCAGCTGCTGAATCTGCTGCGTCCCCTCGAAGATGTCCAGGATTTTCGCGTCCCGGGCCCACTTCTCCAGCAGCGATTCCTCCGTGTACCCGTAAGCCCCCGCCAGCTCGACGCACTTCAGGGTCACGTCGACGACCGTCCGGCCGGCCTTGGCCTTCGCCATGGAGGCCTGCAGGGAGTTGGGCTTGCGGTTGTCCGCCATCCACGCGGATTGCAGCGTCAGGAGGTAGGCGGATTCGAAGTCGGCCTCCAGTTCGAGCCAGGTGGCGGCGGCCGGGTGCTGCGGGGGGCGGTCGTAGTCGATGGTGACGCCGGCCGAGGTCAGGATGCGGCGGGTTTCCTCCAGCGCGGCGCGGGCGACGCCCACCGCCATGGCCGCGACCAACGGGCGGGTGTTGTCGAACGTCTGCATGACGCCCGCGAAGCCCTTGGCGGTGTCGATGTCCGGCGTGCCCAGCAGGTTTTCGCGGGGGACGCGGCAGTTCTCGAAGCGCAGCACGGCCGTGTCGGACGCGCGGATGCCCAGTTTGTGTTCCACGCGAACGACTTCGAAGCCCGGGGTGCCCTTCTCGACCACAAAGGACTTGATCGCGGCGCGGCCCTTCGAACGGTCCAAAGTGGCCCAGACGACCACGGCATCCGCGCGCTGGCCCGAAGTCACGAAGATCTTCTCGCCGTTGAGCACGTAGTCGTCGCCGTCGAGGACGGCGGTGGTGGTGATGGCGGCGGAGTCGGAGCCGCAGTCCGGTTCGGTGATGGCCATGGCGGCCCACAGGCCGGAGAACCGTTCGAGCTGCTCGTCCGTCGCGACGGAGCTGATGGCCGCGTTGCCGAGGCCCTGGCGAGGCATGGAAAGCAAGAGCCCGACGTCGCCCCAGCACATTTCGATGGTGCCGAGGACGACGTTGAGGTTGGCGCCGTTGCGGTTGCCCTTGGCGGTGTCCGGAGCGGACCGGCGCACGCCCGCCGCGCCGGCGCCGCCTTCGCCGGAGGAGTTGAGGCCGTCGAGCAGCGCGGCGAACATGTCGAGCTCGGCGGGGTAGGTGTGCTCGGCGCGGTCGTACTTGCGCGAGATCGGCCGGAACACTTCGGCCGCGGCCTGGTACGCCTGGTTGATCAGCGCGCCGGCCTTCTTCGGAACTTCGAGGTTGATCATCGAAAAGCCTTTCTAGAGGAGGACGGCGCCTTCCATCACGCCGATCGCTCGCAAGTCCCGGTACCAGCGCTCCACGGGGTGTTCCTTCACGAAGCCGTGCCCGCCCAGCAGCTGCACGCCCGCGTTGCCGATGCGCATGCCCTTGTCCACGGCCAGCTTGCGCGCCAGCGCGGCCTCCCGCGCGTAGTCCTTGCCCTGCTCGGCCCGCGCCGCCGCGCGCAGCGTGACCAGGCGCAGGCCCTCCAGCTCGATGGCGATGTCGGCGACGGAGAACGCCACCGCCTGCCGGTGGCTGATCGGCTCGCCGAACGCGGTGCGTTCGTTCACGTACGGCACCACGTAGTCGAGCACGGCCTTCGCCGTCCCGGCCGCGAGCGCCGCCCAGCCCAGCCGCGAGAGGCGCACGACCTCGGTGAACACGTCGGCCTTCCCGCCGCCGAGCAACGCACCCGCCGGCAGCGCGACCTTCTCCAGGTGCAGCTTGCCGGTCGCGGCGCCGCGCAGGCCCATCGCGGGCTCGGCCTCCACCGTGACGCCCGCCGACGACGATTCCACGAGGAACAGCGCCGGGCCGCGGCCTTCGAGATCGGCCGAGACGAGGAACAGCTCGGCCTCCGCCGCGCGCGGGACCAGCGACTTCACGCCGTCGAGCTGGTAGCCCTTCGGCGTGCGCTTGGCCTTGGTGGCGGGCTTGAACGGGTCGAACAGCGGCGTGCGCTCCAGCAGCGCCAGCGCCGCGGCGGGCACCTGGTCACCGGCGAACGCGGGCACGTAGTCGGCCTGCTGCTGCTCGTCGCCCCAGGCCACGAGCGCCGTGCTCACCGCGGACGGCGCCAGCACGGCCACGGCCAGCCCCATGTCGCCGTGCGCGAGGGCCTCGGCGACGAGCGCGTTGGTGACCACGGAACGTTCCGTGCCCGCGCCGCCCAGCTCCTCGGGGATGCTCAGGACGCTGATGCCCAGCTCCGCCGCCCGCGTGAGCAGGCCTTCGGGCGCCGCGAGCTTGGCGTCGGCGTCCGCGGCGGCGGGCCGCAGCTGCTCGGCGGCGAACTCGGTGACCGTTTCGGCGATGAGCTGCTGGTCTTCGCTCGGTGTGAGGTCGAACAGCCCGGTGTCGGTCGTCGGTGCGAGCCGCGCGGGTTTGCCCAGCCGTCGCATCGACTTGAACGACCGCGTGGCCGCCCCCGCCGCGCGGAAACCGTTGCGGGTGCCCGCTTTGACCAGGTTCTGCACGGGCCCGCGCAGCCCGGCCCTGTCGATCACGCCGCTCCCGGCCAGCCGGGTGAGCGCGGCCAGGCCGAAGCCCATCGCGTCTCGTTTCCTCGCCGCAGCCATGTGGCCTCTCCCTCGGGTTACCTACTGGCGAGTAGGTTAGCACGGGCCGCGCGGCTTCGCGTGGCGGTGCGTCACCGGCGGTGGATCGAACGGCCGAACTGCTGCGCTTCTCCGGTGAATTCGCCCGGTGACGGCAATTGCACTCTTTAGTGTGGAAACGGTTTCATGGTTACCTGGGTCTCGGCACACTTCGATGTGGAATTTTCGCCGGAATGATGTGGGGAGTCATGGCCGTCACTGCCGAAGATCGGACCAAGGTTGTTTTCGACTTGTTCGACGTTGATCACAACGGATACCTCGAGGGGAGCGATTTCGCGGCGATGTCCACCCGCGTGGAGCAGGTGGCGGACGGCTCGAGCGATGCCGCGAAGGCCGCGTTGAGCGCCTCTTTCAGCAAGTGGTGGACCACCGTCGAGCGCGAACTCGATGCCAACCGCGACGGCAAGGTGAGCTACGACGAGTTCACCGCGTGCGTCCTCTCGCCCGAAAAGTTCGACGACACCGTCACCGACTTCGCCGACGCCCTCTCCGCCCTCGGTGACCCCGACGGCGACGGCCTGATCGAACGCCCGCTTTTCACCGCTTTGATGCTCGCCATCGGATTCAACCCGGCCAACGTCGACGCATTGTTTGATTTTTTCCAACCCAATTCCGAAGACCGGATCACCGTCCGCGTCTGGCGCGACGGCATCGTGGAGTACTACCACCCGACGAAACCCGATGTCGCCGGGAACTACCTGGTCCCCTGACGGTCATCGCGGCGGCAGGGGCACCTGCCGCCGCACCCAGGCCATCCGCTCGAACGCGACCAGCCCCAGCACCGCCACGGCCGCGGTGACCACCGCGGCTGCCGCGGGCGCGTGCTCCAGCAGCGGCGTGACCCCGAGCAGCACCGCGGCGAGCACGAGGCGCTGGATGTTCCAGCTGCCGACGTTCCGCCGCCGCAACGCGCTCAGCGCCACGAGGTACAACGCGAGCCCACCGGTGAGCGTCCACATGGGCACGCCGTGCAGTGCTTCGCCGGGTGTGTGGTGCGCGGTGTCGGACAGGTAGAGGAACGCCTTCTTCAGACCCAGTGCCACGAGCACGATCCCCGCGATCAGGGGCAGGTGCAGGAACGTGTACGAGTCCGTCGCGAGCTTCGTGCGCTCCACGCCCTTCGCTCCCGCAAGCCGGTGCTCGGCGACGCGCGCGACCACGTCGAAGTACGTCCACCACATGCCCGCCGCGAGCGCGATCCCGCACAGCGCGCAGCCGGCGATCAGCCACGTCATGGGCACCGGCCCGATGCCGATCCCGATCGCCACGATCGACTCGCCGAGCGCGATGATCACGATCAGCCCGAACCGCTCCGCGAAATGCGCCGGCGAGTTGAGCCGCCAGCCGGCGGGGCCGGAGAAGTAGACGTTCAGGTAGTCCACGGTCAGCGCGACCACCCAGAGCACCAGCTGCCACGGCCCGTTCAGGAACGCCGCCAGCACCAGCAACCCGATGCTCGGCACCAGCCCGCGCAACATCCGCAGCAGCACGCGTTGCAGCTCCGGGTCGTGCCGAGCAGCGCCCAGGTACGCGACCTCGTGCAGCACCCGCACGATCGCGTAACACCCGACGAACAGCAACGGCCCGTCCAGTCCGCCCGGCCGGTCCGTGAACGCTTCGGGCACCGTGAGCGAGAGCAGGAACATCACGCCCATCGCTCCGAACATCGCGAGCCGTGCGATGCCGTGGTCCACATGGATCGTCGTGCCGAGCCACGCGTAGCAGCACCAGCACCACCACAGCACCGCCAGCACCAACAGCCCCTCGACGACCCCGAGGGGGCTCAGGTGGTCGGCCATCAGCTGGGTCGTCTGCGTGATCGCGTACACGAACACGAGGTCGAAGAACAGCTCGAGCGTCGACACTCGATGTCCCTCGTCCGCCGTGACCAGATGCAGCCTTCGTCCAGTGGGCACTCGGCATGCTCGCACGCCGAAGCGGCAACGGGCAGCGATTTCGCCCAGGACGGATATTTCAGGGGAGCTTCAGGACGTCCCGCGTGCCGGGCGGCGGAGTGGTGGTGCCAGCAGCCCTCACCGCGACTTCCGTCAAGTGGTAGAGGTCGACCCAATACCGGCCGTTCTGGAGCCACGTGGCGCCGGCGGCGAGCCAGACGTTGCTGAAGATCTTGTAGATGAGCCAACCGCCGCCGAGGGCGAGAACCCAGAAGAACGCCAGACCGGGCTTTTGCACCCAGCCGACACCGCCGCTGTTCGCGGTCGGCAACCCGAGAACGATCAGCGCCGTGACGACCCCGGCCCAGAGCGCACTCTTCGGCGTCTCCTGCCGCCATTCGAGCACCGGCCCTCGTCCGTCCGGGGTCGGCGGGTGACTGCGCGGTTTTCGGTCGACCGGTGTCACGTCGGCGCCCCGAAACTCCGGGGCGCCCGCGGCGGCCGCGGCTCGCCCGTGGAGACGTCCGGCTGTGGAGGCAGTGGGCTCGTCACGGCTGGAAAATACTGGAGAAGAAGTGGCCGACGGCCTTGCCGGCGTTCTCCACGCCGTGGCCGATGTCTTGCGCGGTGTCGCCCGCCCCATGGGAGATCTCGGGCCAGTGGTTCACCACTTCGCCGACCCCGTACGCCACACCCACCCCGATTCCGACCGCCGCCAGAGTCACCGGGCCGCTTGAAAAGGTGCCGCGACGCTCAGCCCCGATCCGCAAATGTCGTGATAGCAAACGACTTCCCCGATAAACCGCAAGAACTCACGGAACCGGGCACTCCAGCACCACATGCAACAAAGCCGTCAACTCCGCCTCCAAATTCGCCCGCCCACTCACCCGACGCGTCCGAGTCAGATCGTTGGCGATCGTCAACGCAGCATGCACGCGGATCTTCGCCTCGCGGGCCGGCAAGGAAGGCGAGATCGTCCCCAGCAAAGCCACCCACTGATCCACATAATCCCGTTGCACCCGAAGCAGATCGGCCTTGTCGCGGTCCGGCATGGTGACGCGGTCGGCGGTGAAGGACACGAGCAGTTCGGGCGTGTGCAGCAACGTGTGGACGTACGAAGCGGCAAGCCGGCGCAACGCGGAGAGCTCGTCCGGTGCCCGCAGCGCCTGTTCGGCAGCGAGGGCCAGCCGGTCCGCAGCCCGGTGACCGATGGCCACCATCAAAGCCGCTTTGCTCGGAAAGTGCCGGTACACGCTGGGGCCGGCAATGCCGGCCGCGGCGCCGATGTCTTCCATGCTCACGGCGTGGAAGCCGCGTTCGCCGAACAGCGCAGTCGCGGCGGCCAGGACCTGTTCGCGGCGGGAAGGTGTGCCGAGGCCGTCCCGCTCAACCTCCGCGATGCCCCCGGCCGGGAGTGTGCTGTTCAACACAGCGGTGGCCAGTTCGACAAGCAATGGCACGAACCGGCGGCGGGCCACCGTCGTGTGGTGCACGGCCACGCTGCCGAAGACCGACAGCGCTCCCCAGCACAGGAATTCGGCGTCGTCCACGGCGAGGTCGGGGCGGGCGGCCAGGAGGGCCTTCGTCCACGCGTCGAGCACCGCGCCCGAGCGGTGGCGGATCTCGCGGCGCTCGTCGCGGGGCAGGTGGGGGCCCTCCCAGCGCCACAGAGCGGCGATCTCGCGCCGTTCGACGGCCTGCGTGGCCAGGCCCGTGAGCAGCACTTCCAGCTGGTCAGGCGCGCCCGACAGTGCCGAAGCGGTCACCGCCTCCATGTCGTCGATCCCGGCCAGCACGACGTACGCCAGGATCGCCTGCTTGTCCGCGAAGTGGCGGTACAGCGCCGGCCCCGTGACGCCCGCCGCGGCCGCGATGTCGTTGATGCCGACGCCGTGGAAGCCGCGCGCGCGGAACAGCCCGGCGGCGACCGCGGCGAGCTGGGCCTTGCGGTCGCGGGGGCGCGACCCGCGGGCTGGAGTACTCATGGTGAACCGACGATAGCGCTAATCGGAACACGGGCAACCCATTGACACCATCGGGTTCGCCGGGCTTATGTTAATGGGCATTAGCACCCATGGCCCGGTACGCTCGGCCGTGAGATACACCGAAGTGTCCAACCACGCCGCTGCGCGGAGGAGTGTTCAGTGAGTAGCGAGGCCTACATCTACGAGGCGATGCGCACGCCTCGAGGTAAGAACAAGGGCGGTGCCCTCCACGGCACCAAGCCGCTCGACCTGGTGGTCGGGCTGATCGAAGAGCTCAAGGTCCGCCACCCGAACCTCGACCCGAAGGCGATCGACGACATCGTGCTCGGCGTGGTCTCGCCGGTGGGTGAGCAGGGCGCCGACATCGCGCGCACCGCCGCCCTCGTGTCGGGCCTGCCGGAGACGGTCGCGGGCGTGCAGCTCAACCGCTTCTGCGCGTCGGGCCTGGAGGCCACCAACATCGCGGCCCAGAAGGTGCGCTCGGGCTGGGACCAGCTGATCATCGCCGGCGGCGTCGAGTCGATGTCGCGCGTGCCGATGGGTTCCGACGGCGGCGCGCTGTTCATGGACCCGACCACGGCGTACGACGAGTACATCGTGCCGCAGGGCATCGGCGCCGACCTGATCGCGACGATGGAGGGCTTCAGCCGCGAGGACGTCGACCGGTTCGCGGTGCGTTCGCAGGAGAAGGCCGAGGCGGCCTGGTCCGGCGGCTACTTCGCGAAGTCCGTGGTGCCCGTGAAGGACCTCAACGGCGTCACGATCCTCGACCACGACGAGCACCGTCGCCCCGGCAGCACCGTCGAGGGCCTGGCGAAGCTCAAGCCCGCGTTCACCACGATCGGTGACATGGGCGGCTTCGACGCCGTCGCGCTGCAGAAGTACCACCAGGTCGAGAAGATCGACCACGTCCACACGGGCGGCAACTCCTCCGGCATCGTCGACGGCGCGGCCATCGTGCTCGTCGGCAGCGAAGAGGTCGGCAAGACCTTCGGCCTCACGCCGAAGGCGCGCATCGTCGCGACCGCCGCCATCGGCTCGGAGCCGACGATCATGCTCACCGGCCCCACGCCGGCCACGCAGAAGGTGCTCAAGACCGCGGGCCTGACCCCGGACGACATCGACCTGTGGGAGCTCAACGAGGCGTTCGCCTCCGTCGTGCTCAAGTGGATGAAGGACCTGCACCTGCCCGACGAGAAGGTCAACGTCAACGGCGGCGCGATCGCCATGGGCCACCCGCTCGGCGCCACCGGCGCGATGCTGGTCGGCACCGTGGTCGACGAGCTGGAACGCCGCCAGGCGCGCCGCGCCCTGGTGACCCTGTGCATCGGCGGCGGCATGGGCGTCGCGACCATCATCGAGCGGGTGTGAGGATCCAGAATGGCTGAGAGCAAGACCATCCGCTGGGAGAAGGACGCGGACGGCATCGTCACGCTGACGCTGGACGACCCGAACCAGTCGGCCAACACGATGAACTCCGCGTTCCGCGAGTCGCTCGGCGTGACCGTCGACCGGCTGGAGGCGGAGAAGGACGACATCACCGGTGTCGTGATCACGTCTGCGAAGAAGACGTTCTTCGCCGGTGGCGACCTGCGCGACCTGATCCAGGCCAAGCCGGAGCAGGCCGAGGCGTTCACCGCGTCCAGCACGCTGATGAAGTCGCAGATGCGCCGCATCGAGCAGCTGGGCAAGCCGGTCGTCGCGGCGATCAACGGCGCCGCTCTGGGCGGTGGCCTCGAAATCGCGCTGGCGACGCACCACCGCATCGCGGCCGACGCGAAGGGCAGCCAGATCGGCCTGCCCGAGGTCACGCTGGGCCTGCTGCCCGGTGGCGGCGGTGTCGTGCGCACCGTTCGGCTGCTGGGCATCCAGAGCGCGCTGCTGAACGTGCTGCTGCAGGGCACGCGCCACAAGCCGCGCAAGGCGCTGGAGCTGGGCCTGGTCCACGAGGTCGTGGACACCGTCGAGGAGCTGGTGCCCGCCGCCAAGGCGTGGATCAAGGCCAACCCCGAGGGCGGCGTGCAGCCGTGGGACGTCAAGGGCTACAAGATCCCGGGCGGCACCCCGTCGAACCCGAGCTTCGCGGCGAACCTGCCCGCGTTCCCGGCGAACCTGCGCAAGCAGCTCAAGGGCGCGCCGATGCCGGCGCCGCGCGCGATCCTGGCGGCGGCGATCGAGGGCGCGCAGGTCGACTTCGACACCGCGATCCAGGTCGAGACCCGCTACTTCGTCAGCCTGGCCACCGGTCAGGTCTCGAAGAACATGACGAAGGCGTTCTTCTTCGACCTGCAGTCGATCAACTCGGGCGGCTCGCGTCCGGACGGCTTCGAGAAGTACACCGCTCGCAAGGTGGGTGTCCTGGGTGCCGGGATGATGGGCGCGGCGATCGCCTACGTGTCGGCGAAGGCCGGCATCGACGTCGTGCTCAAGGACGTCTCGCAGGAAGCCGCCGACAAGGGCAAGGGTTACGCCGTCAAGCTGGAGGAGAAGGCCCTCTCGCGCGGCAAGACCACGCAGGAGAAGTCCGACGAGCTGCTGGCCCGGATCAAGCCGACCGCCGACGCGGCCGACTTCGCCGGCGTCGACTTCGTGATCGAGGCCGTGTTCGAGAGCGTCGAGCTCAAGCACAAGGTCTTCGGCGAGATCGAGAGCGTCGTCAACTCCGACGCCGTGCTGGGTTCCAACACCTCGACCCTGCCGATCACCACCCTCGCCGAGGGCGTGAAGCGGACCGAGGACTTCATCGGGATCCACTTCTTCTCGCCCGTGGACAAGATGCCGCTGGTCGAGATCATCTGCGGTGAGAAGACCTCGCCCGCGACGCTGGCGAAGGTCTTCGACTACACCCTGCAGATCAAGAAGACCCCGATCGTCGTCAACGACAGCCGCGGCTTCTTCACCTCGCGCGTGATCGGCACGTTCATCAACGAGGCCGTCGCCGCGCTGGGCGAGGGCGTCGAGCCGGCGTCGATCGAGCAGGCGGGTTCGCAGGCCGGCTACCCGGCGCCGCCGCTGCAGCTGATGGACGAGCTCACGCTCACGCTGCCGCGCAAGATCCGCCTCGAAACGAAGAACGCCGTCGAGGCCGCCGGTGGCACCTGGACGCCGCACGCGTCCGAGGCCGTCATCGACCGCATGCTCGACGAGTACGACCGCAAGGGCCGCTCCACCGGCGCCGGCTTCTACGAGTACGACGAGAACGGCAAGCGCACCGGCCTCTGGCCCGGCCTGCGCGACGCCTTCAAGTCCGGCACCGGCGACGTCCCCTTCGAGGACCTCAAGGAGCGCATGCTCTTCGCCGAGGCCCTGGAAACGGTGAAGTGCTTCGACGAGGGCGTGCTCACCACCGTGGCCGACGCCAACATCGGCTCGATCTTCGGCATCGGCTTCCCCGCGTGGACCGGTGGCGTGATCCAGTACATCAACCAGTACGCCGGCGGCCTGCAGGGCTTCGTCGACCGCTCCCGCGAACTGGCCGCGCGCTACGGCGACCACTTCCTGCCGCCGGAGTCGCTGGTGGCGAAGGCCGCCAAGGGTGAGATCTACGAATAAGTTCTAGGCGCTGACCGAGAGGGGCTCTTTCCCGGATTCTTCCGGGGAAGAGCCCCTCTGGCTTTCGCGTACGGAGTCGTGCTCGGGCACCAGATCCAGCCGGATGGTGTAGCCGAGGAAACGGGCGTACATCAGGAACTCGCACAACGCCAAGTCGTGGACGGTCGGGCTGTACTCCAGGCACCAGATGTGGAGGGGACTGGCGTCGAGGGCGTCGGCGAGGTCGGTGCGGGAGCGGCCGGCGGCCATACGGGCGTGGCGCAACTTCTCTTGCAGGCGACGGGGTTCGGCCATGGCGTCCGCGTCGGGGTCGGGGGTCGTGAAGTCGGTGTGGGGCATGCGTTCGCGCCAGGGCAGGGGGCGTTCGGCGGGGTCGTCCTCCACGATCAGCAGGCGGATGCCGTAGCCGAGTTCGCGGGCGTAGTCGGCGAGCCGGTGCAGGCCCTTCGAGTGCGGGGCGCGGAACCACCAGCGGGCGGCGGTGACGCGGTTCGGGAGGCCGGTCATCTCCTGGATGTTCGAGAGAGTCCAGCCGCGGGAGTAGCGGATTTCCTCCAGCCGCGTCCGCGCCACCTCGATCTGCTCGGTCAACGAATCCATGGTTCACCATCCAGCGACTTGTCCTGACGAGTTGCGCTACGGTGACATACCGCAGGGCAACTGGTCAAGACAAGTTGATGAGTGCAAGAATGGTGGCATGGTGGATCGCAGAAGCGGCATACCTGCGTTTCGGCAGGTCGCCGGGGATCTGCGCGACAAGATCGCGGCGGGTGAATACGCGCCGGGTGAGCAGTTGCCCAGCGAGCGCGAGTTGGTCGACACTTACGGTGTGTCGCGGCCGACCGTTCGCGAAGCGGTGAACATGCTGCGCTCCGAAGGTCTGGTGACCTCCGAGCACGGACGTGGAGTGTTCGTCCGGCCGCCGGCACTGGTGCAGGAACGAGTGGCGACCACTCGGCTGTCGCGCGCTGCTCGGCAAAGCGACCGCGGAGCCTTCCGCGCGGATGCCACAGCGCGCGGGCTCACTCCCTCCGCGTCGGTCGAGGTCCGGTTCGAGCGTGCGGACGCCAGAGCCGCCACGAGGCTTGGGATCGCCGAGGGTGACGAAGTGACCGTTCGGGATCGCGTGATGCGCGCCGATGATCTGGTTGTTCAGCTCGCGGTGTCGAGGTTGCCTCGTGAACTGACCCGCGGCACCGTTATCGAAGATCCCGACACCGGGCCTGGCGGCACGTACGCGCGACTGGAGGATGCCGGGCACCGGCTCGGCTCGTTCACCGAACAGGTCGGGGCGCGGATGCCGTCGCCGGGTGAGACGTCGTTGTTGCAGCTCGCCGATGGTGTCCCCGTCATCACCGTCACGAGGGTGGCCTACGGGACCGACGGGACGCCGCTCGAGATGAACGACATGGTGCTGGCCGCGGATCGCTACGAGTTGTCCTACGAGTGGCCCGCTGACTAGACCATTCGGTAGGTGACGGCAGAAATGCCGGGAGCCCTCCCGTGCTGGCATGTGAAACTGGTTCATGACCACGACGACGCCCACCGAGGAGCGCGACCCGCTCGCGTTCGCGGGGTCCGACAAGCTGGTGAAGCTCGTCGGCGCGCTGTACCAACGGCCGCGGATGGGGGATCTGCCGCGGTCGTTGCACGCGGCGAACGTCGAGTGGGAGCCGGGCTACCAGCAGGAACGCGCGGGCCGCAAGGGTTTGCCGATGGTGTGCCTGGTGGGGCCGGCCGAGGGTGTGCTCGAGGAGTTCAAGCGGCGCCTGGGCACGGCGCGGCCCAGCGGCGGCGTGCGGTACGCGTACCTGCCGCTCGACCAGCGCAAAGACGCCGAGGGTCCCGCGACCGAGGCGAGCGTCCACGCGATCCGCGACATCCTGTGGGAAGCGCGCACCGAACTGCTGCGCAGCCCGCGTTCGCGGGGTTCCGGCCTCAGGTTCGGGCTGTTCACGCTCGTCGTGCAGCTGATGGCCGAGAAGCTGCCCGCGTCGGATCCGCCGGAGCGGACGTTGCTGCGGAAGCTGCAGGACAACGGCCTGCTGGTGCGGTTCCGGTCGGCGATCGAGAACGTCGGCAAGGAGCTGGTGCCGTCCAACGACGCGTGGAAGTACCCGTTGCTGGTGCTGCGGTTGCTGACGATGGCGACGTTCCGGCTCGCCGTCACCGGCCGCGTGCCGCTGCTTTCCGGGCGGTACCGGTGGTTCCTGCGCCAGCCGCACCTCGCGCCGGAGATGTCGGGCAGCTTCGTGCGCTTCGCGGTGCGCCTCACCGACGGCGAGTGGCAGCAGGAGTCGCCGGAGTTCGTCGCGCGGCTGCTGGTCAACGCGTTCCTCGAAGACCTGCGCCGCGGCTACCGGCGGCAGTTCTTCCGGCGCCGGCGCATGACCTATCCCGTGCTGCTGCTCGACCACGTCACCACCACCAACGGCGGCTACCGGCTGCTGGAGCTCATCAACGACGTGCGCAACCAGACCGGCCTGTTCGACCCGCTGCTGGTGGTCAGCACGAGCGACGCGCCGCCCCCGGACGACCGGCCGAGCCAGGACCGTCCACGGTGGACCGCGGCCGACGCGGGTGACGCCTACCGCTCGTGGCAGCACGAGCTGCTCCGCGACCGCCGCGCCCGCGACGCCGCCGCGTGGTACCTGCCGATCGGCCTCGACCCGGGCACGCCGGAGCAGCAGAGCCGGGCGCGCAAGCACTTGCAGTCGCTGGGGGACACGTATGTGTTGCGCCGCAGGCAGTCGAGTCCGCCGTGGTGGGCGACGCGGTGGATGCGGCTGGGGGTGCCGCTGCTGATCGTCGCGCTGGTGGCGAGTTTCGTCGGCGTGCGGTACCAGGACTACCGGACCAGTCACTGCGGCACGTCGAGCGAGTGGCTCACGTGGACGGGCACCGAGTGCGTGGGGATCTCCGACGGCTCGTTCTCGGTGTACCAGCCGGCCGACGACACCATCCGGCAGGTGCTTTCCGTGATCACGGACCAGAACCGGCGCGCGGCCGAGCTGCACGGCGCGCACCCGGAACGGCCGTACATCACGCTCGTCGACCTCGAAGCGCTGACGTCGCCCAACGGCACCGCCGAAGGTCTCACCGCCGAACGCGAGTCGCTGGAAGGGGTCGCGGTCGCGCAGCTCCGGCAGCTCACCGCGACGGCGACGGCCGAGCCGATCGTGCGCGTGCTCGTGGCGAACGGCGGCCTCGGGATGCGGCAGGGCGTGGCCGTCGCGCGGCAGCTGAGCCGGATGGCCGAGCAGGACCGGAGCATCGTCGGCGTGGTGGGGCTGGACATGAGCAGCCTGCCGACGCAGCAGACCATCCGCGCCCTCGGCGACGCCGGCCTGCCGGTGGTGGCTTCGACGTTGTCGGCCGACGGCCTCGCCGACCAGAACCCGGTGTATTTCCAGGTGGCGCCGCAGAACCGTCGTGAGGCCGCGGTGGCCGCGGCTTTCGCTGCCACCCGGCCGGGTCCGAAGGTCTTGCGCGTGTACTACTCGGACGACGACTCCGACACCTACAGCACCAATTTGCGCGACGACGTCATGAAGTCGTTCGCGGACAAGGGCTTCTCGGTCGAGGCCAGGGCTTTCACGCCCGATGGCGGCCAGCAGGCCCCGTCGTCACACGACCGCTACGGCGAGCGCCTCGTCGGCAACGCCGCCGCGGCCGGCCGGGACACCTGCTCCTACAACGGTTTCGTCCTCTTCGCCGGCCGCGGCGTCCCGGACTTCGGCGACTTCGCCACCGGCGCCGCCCAGTGCGGCAGCACCGCCACGATCATCGGCGACGACGACGTGTCCCGATATGTGGCGGACCAGGTGGCGCGCGAGCAGAACCGGGCGCTGCCGTACTACTACCTGTCCTTCGCCAGCGAACCGGCGACCGACCCGCAAGGCCTGGCGCGGGACTTCTACACCACTTTGGACCGAACACTGTTCCCGTTCGAGCAAACGGAACGCGGCCGTTCCTTCGACGGCCACGCCGCCCTGTCCTACGACGCCGCCTTGGTGATGATCACGGCGACGGCCTACCTGCGCGAGACGTCCGCCGACATCCCCGTGACACCGGGAGCGGTGTGGCGCGAGATCACCGCCATCCACACCTCCCGCCCCGACGACCACCAGACGAACAAATACATCGAAGGCGTCAGCGGCACCATCGACTACGGCGGCGACATCGGCCGCCACGTCCCGGAAGCCAAGCCCGTGTCCGTACTGCGCGTCGAGGGCGGCGAGGTCGTGCGTGGGCTGCAGGGCTTCTGCGGCATGGCGGCGGGGCGCACGTCGGACGCTTGGTGCCCGGCGGATTCGTGAGAGTTACTCGGAAGGCCAGTAGCGGACCGAGCGCGTAGTCGATCAGGCAGATCATCCGCTGGCGGGCTCCTGGCGGGGTGGTTTCCAGCGGTGCCTGGCGCAGCCGAGTTCAGCGCCTTCGTCGAGCCGCGCGGACTTGAACGTGGGTCGGCGGCCACGGCTCACCTCAGCGGGCGGTACCGGAGATCCACCGCCAGCGCCGGGTCGCCGTCGTGGATGCGGGCCCAGCGGACGGGCGGCGTGCCTGGGCTGTCGAAGAGGCGTACGCCCGAGCCGAGCATCACGGGGGCCAGGTGCACGCGGAACTCGTCGATCAGGCCGAGTTCGAGGCATTGGCGGGCGATGTCCTGGCTGTGGATCTCCAGGTCCTTGCCTTTCGCGGCGGCCAGGCCGATCTCGACGGCCTCGGCCAAACCGCAGTCGAGGAAGGTGATGCCGTCGTCCGGCGCCGCGTCTTCGCGATGGTGGGTGAGCACGAACACCGGGCCGGTCCACGCGCCGCCGTAGGGTTGGCGGCTTGCTTGGCCGGGGAATTGCTGCGCGAGGGCGTCGTAGCCGCGGCGGCCGCCGAGGACGGCGCCGAGGGTGGAGATGGCGTCGTGGTGGGTGGCGGGGTCGACTTTGGTGCCGGCCATCCAGTCCATCGAGTGGTCGGGGCCGGCGGCGAAGCCGTCGAGCGACATCATCAGGTGCCAGCGCACGTTGCCCATGGGGGCCTCCGTTCGTTTTCGGTGTGCCCGTACTGACTGCCGGGCGCCCGAAAACTCATCGGCCGAGCATCCACCTGACGAAGTCGAAGAACTCCTTGGCGTACAAGTGGGGTTCGTCGGCGGCCGCGGCGACCTCGTCGACCCAGCGGTAGACCTCGGCGTAACGCGGGAGCCGATCGGCTTCGTATGCGCGCAACGCGGCGGGGACGTCCGCCTGCGTGAGGTGGTCGGCGAGCACCAGCGCGTCCTCGATGCCCAGGGACGCGCCCGACGTGATGTGCGGGGACACGGCGTGCGCCGAGTCGCCGGCGAGGGCGACGTGGGCGGAGACCCAGCGGGACTGCAGGGGCAGCGCCATCACGCGGTTGCTGACCACGCGGTCCTCCGGCGTCGCGTCGATGGCTTCGCGCAGGGGGAACGGCCAGCCGCCGTCGTAGAGGTGGGGGACGCGGGCGAGGGCTTCCTCCTTCGCGGACCGCGTGGTGGGCGGCGAACCCAGCTGCGCGAGGACCCAGAACGCCGTGCCGCCGCCGCTGCGGACCACACCGCCGCGGGTGCGTTCGCGGCCGACGACGAAGCGTTCCACGGTGATCTCCGGGATCGCGCTCTCCGCGACGATCCCGCGCCACGCCAGGTGGCCCGGGTACTCCTGCGCGGCCGAGCCGGGGGAGAGCTGCTCGCGGACGCGTGAGTACACGCCGTCGGCGCCGACGAGGAGGTCGGCTTCCTCGGTGGAACCGTCGGCGAACTCCACGGTGACGCCGTCATCGTGGTCCCGGTAGCCGGTCACGCAGGCGCCGGTGCGCAGTTCGTCGGCGCTCAGCGCGGCGGCGAGCAGCTCGTTGAGGCGCTGGCGGGTGACCATGAGGTAGTCGACGTCGGCGAGGTCGCCGTAGTACTCGTCCATGACCTGCCCGGCCGGGTCCTGGTAGCGGATCGCGCTCGGCGCGCCGGCCGCCCGGATGGTGCCACCCACGCCGAGCCGGTCGAACACCGCGAGCGCGTTGGCCCACAGCCCCAGCGCGGCGCCGACCCCGCGGATCTCGGATTCCTGTTCGCACACCAGAGTTTCGAACCCCGCCTGCCGGAGCGCGAGCCCCGTCGTCAGCCCGACGACGCCGCCCCCGGCCACCACAGCTCGTTTTCGCACGCGCCACATCTTCCTCGGGGAATCGGCGCCGTGACAACCCGGAAAAGGTGTCCAGACCTCTCAAGACCTTCCGGAACGGGGCTTACCGGCAGTTCATGAGGCGCGCCCGCACGGCCGCGAGTCAGGTCGGCGGCTGACACGTGGTCTGTCGCCGGGTCGCTTTCGTGGCCCGGCAAGGAATGGTGCTGGCTGCCGGACTGCTGGTCGCGGGCTGCGGGGCGGCACCGGCGCCGACCGGGAACACCGGTGTCGTCGTGCCGGCCACCACGACCTCGGCTCCGAGCAGTTCTGCGTTGCCGGAAAGCACTTCCGCGACGCCGACGACGACCGATTCGCCCGTTTCGACCACTTCGGTGCCGGCTTACGTCACACCGGAAACCACAGCTGCGAAAACCACGGCTCCGAAAACCACGGCGAAAGCCAAAACCACTCCGAAAACCACCGCGGCGCCGCCGAAAACCAACTCGACTGCCTGCAGCGCCGACTACTACCGCAATTCGTCCGGCGTGTGCGTCCACCGCCCGTCGTCCAACCCCGCCGGTGCGACCGCCAAGTGCAAAGACGGCAGCTACAGCTACAGCCAGCACCGCTCCGGCACCTGCTCCGGCCACGGCGGGGTCCTCACCTGGATCGCCCGCCCCGCGAGCTGATTCCCGGTGCGCCTGCGTCAATGGTGGTGCGTCACCGTGGTGTGGTGAGTCGTCGTCGAGTGGGTGGTCGACGAATGCGTCGATCCGCTGCTGTGGCCCCGGATCGCGACGAAGTAGACGATCGCCGCGACGACGATCAGCGCGATGAGGGCCGCGATGGCGATCTTCGCCTTGCTGTAGGGCCGTTGACCCTGGACTTCGCCGGTGCGGCCGTTGACGAGGATTCGCCAGTTCTTGCCGGCGTAGACGTAGGTGGCGACCCAGACCGGGAGCAGCATCAGTTTGAAGGTGACGTCGCGGTGCTGCGTGTTCATCGACTGCACACGCTGCTCGTCGCCGCCGATGTCGTGGCGGCAGTCGTCCTCGATGACCGGCGTCATGCGGCGCTTCGCCTCCTCGAAGCCGGTTTCGGCCTCGATGTCGTAGCGCAGCGCGAAATGCCCGGCGAGGAACTGCGGCTGATACGGCTCGGCCTGCTCCAGCGGCCACGGCGCGAGCTTGTCGAGCTCCTTGGCCGGCAGCTGGGTACTGCCCGGCACCAGCACGTCGTCGAAGAACCGGGCGACCTGGCCGCCCGCCGGATACCAGCGCGTGTGCCGCACCCGGCGGGTCTTCTGCTGCCCGTTGTCGTAGTAGGTCTCGGTGACCCAGTAGTGCTCGCCGCGCTGTCCGGAGTAGACGGTGTCCGTCTGCGAATCGTAGGTCCAGTGCGGGATGTAGGTGCTCTTGGTCGACTCGGCCGTGCCGACCTTCTTCAGCGCGTTCGGCGCGAACCAGCGCGAGTTCGTCCACTTCTTCAGGTGCGTGCTCACCGCGCCCTTGTCGAACTGGAACGGCAGCACGCCTTCGGGCACGAGCTGCCCGGACGCGTGCGCGTCGATCACCAAGGGGGCACCGCAGAACTGGCACAGACTGGCGGTTTCGTTCGTCTCGGTGGTGGCGCCGCAGCGCTGGCACTTGAAGACGTACTGGCCGATCGTGGCCACCGGTTTGCGGGCCAGGTCGGTCAGCTCGGCGAACGCGATCTCGCGGATCTGCCGGTCGCCCGCCGTGATCTCCTGGCGGTACCCGCAGTACGGGCACTGCATCGACGTCGACCCCGGCGCGAACTCCAGGCGGGCGCCGCAGCCGCCGCACGGGTAGGTGCTCGCGGCGGTGTGCGCCGGCGCGAACGCGGGTGGCGGACCGGACTGCACGGGACCGCCGGGCACGGGTCCGCCTGGCATTGGTGCGCCCGGCATGGGTCCGCCGGGCATCGGGCCACCCGGCATGGGTGCCCCGGGCATCGGTCCGCTCGGCATCGGGCCACCGGACGCCGGTCCGCCGGGCATGGCGCCGTTCGGCATCGGGCCACCTGGCATGGGTGCGCCAGGCATCGGTCCGCTCGGCAGCGGACCACCGGGCATCGGGCTACCGGGCATGGGCCCGCTCGGCATCGGGCCGTGGTGCGGGTAGTTCGGGTTGGTCATGGCGGCTCCCCTCCGCTGGACGAGTCAGGACGGCTCAGGACTGCGGCGGCAGCGGCGGCGGGGTCGCGCCGAACAGCGGCGAGACCTCCGGCACCTGCGCGGCCGGCGTCCATTGCGGCATTCCGGACTTCCACACGAGGGTCTCCCGGGTCAGGGTGCCCGAGGAGATCTGCTGCCCGAGCTGGCTCCGGTCGAACGGGCCGAGCTGCTGACCGTTGGCCCCGACGAACCACTGCTCGGACTGCGGCAGCGGCGGCGGCATCTGCGGCGTCGGCGCGGACGGCGGCTGCTGCTGGTACTGCTGCGGCTGCTGCTGGTACTGGGGCTGTTGGTACTGCTGCGGCTGCTGGTACTGCTGTGGCGCGCCCTGCGGCCCCGCGGCGCGCTGGCCGAGCGCCATGCCGAGGCCGATGCCCAGGCCTTCACCCGCGCCGCCCTGGTTGTTCGCGGCCGCCTCGATCGCGTTGGCGGACTGGAACTTCGTGTACTGGTCGAGATCGCCGACCACGCCCATCTGGGTCCGCTTGTCCATTGCGGCCTCGACCTCGGGCGGGACCGAGATGTTCTCGATGATGAACTTCGAGATCTCGATGCCGTTGGCGTGCAGTTCGAGGTTGAGCGCGTTGGCGATCGCGCCGCCGATCCGGTCCTGCTGGGTGACGAGGTCGAGCATCGGCACCTTGGCCGCGGCGATGGCGGGGCCAAGCTTGCCGATGATCATCTGCCGGAGGTACTCGGAGACCTCCTCGGTGCGGAACTGCGGGTCGGTGCCCGCGAGCTCCTTGAGCAGCGCGACCGGCTCGACGACGCGCACCGCGTATCCGCCGAACGCGCGGAGCCGGACCATGCCGAACTCCGGGTCGCGCAGGATGATCGGGTTCTGCGTGCCCCACTTGAGGTCGGTGAACTGCCGGGTGCTGACGAAGTAGACCTCGGCCTTGAACGGCGAGTTGAACCCGTACTTCCAGCCCTTGAGCGTGGACATGATCGGCATGTTCTGCGTCTGCAGCGTGTGCATGCCCGGGGCGTAGGCGTCGGCGACCTGGCCCTCGTTGACGAAGACCGCCGCCTGCGATTCGCGGACGGTGAGCTTGGCGCCCATCTTGATCTCGTTCTCGTAGCGCGGGAAACGCCACACGATCGTGTCACGACTGTCGTCGGTCCACTCGATGATGTCGATGAACTCGCCGCGGATCTTGTCGAAAATCCCCACGTACTTGGCCCCCGTCGCCTCCGTCGTTCCGGGCGCTCCCCGGCCCGTCGACACAGTACCGCGCGCCCCGTCCGGACGCGGCCGGATGGGGCGGGCCCGTCGGGCGGCGGACCGCGGTGCCCGAAATCGGTCATCATGAGTGGCGGGAAGCGAGTCCTTCCGGCGGCGGCCGGAACCGCAGGCACACGGGAACGCGGAGGCACGGTGGCGCGCTGGACGACGGGCGAGTCGGTGCTCGCCAGAGGTGCGCGCGTGCTGGAGGCGTTCGACGAGGAGCATCGGGTCCTGACGGTCGCCGAGATCGCGCGGAAGGCGGGCCTGCCGGTGCCGACGGTGCACCGGCTCGTGGCGCAGCTGCTCGAGGTCGGGTTCCTGGAGCGCGCCGAGGACCACCGGGTCCGGATCGGACTGCACCTGTGGGAGCTGGCCGCGCTGGGGGCCCGCGCGCTGGATCTGCGCGAGGCCGCGATGCCGTACCTGGAGGACGTGCACGTCGCGACCCTCCAGCACACGCAGCTGAGCGTGCTGGAGGGCAAGGACGTGCTCGTGGTCGAGTGGCTGAAGGCCCGCAACGTGCTGAAGGAGCTGATCCTGCACGCCGGACGGCGGGTGCCCGCGCACGTCGTGGCCGCGGGCGCGGTGCTGATGGCGCACGCGGGTGCCGAGCTGAGGGACGAAGTGCTCGCGGGACCGCTGGCGCGGTTCAACGACAAGACCCCGACCGAGCCGGGTGAGCTACGGCGGCTGTGGGCGTACGCACGCAAGCACGGCTATGTCGTGTGCGACGGGTTCGTGAGCTCACGGGCGGTGAGCGTCGCGGTGCCGGTGACCGGCCGCGACGGTGCCGTGGTGGCGGCGATCGGCGTGGTCGCCCCGACGAAGGGCATCCAGCCGATGGCGCTGGTGCCGGCGCTGCTCGCGGCGGCGCACGGGATCGGGCGGGCGTTGCGTTCGCCGGTGCCCGCGAGGCCGACGCGCATGTGGCCGGACCGGCCGGCACTCCATTGATCGGAGTCGCCGTTGAGCGGCGGCGTTCCCGGGCGCTTGAGTGGGTTTTCACCACCACGAGCGAGGAGTTCCCATGGACGTCGGCACCGCCTACGGACGCCGGCCCGGGCAGTCCCTGCTGGAGCTGGCCCAGGTCGGACCCGGCACGCCGTACGGCGAGGTTCTGCGCCGCTACTGGCAGCCGGTCGCACTGTCGGCCGACGCCACCACGACCCCCCAACGGCTGCGGATCCTCGGCGAGGATCTCGTGCTCTTCCGCACCCGCCGCGGGGCGCCCGGCCTGCTGGCGCCGGACTGCGCGCACCGGGGCGCGTCGCTGTTCTACGGCGGCGTCGAGGAAAACGGCATTCGCTGCTGCTACCACGGCTGGGTCTTCGACACCGAGGGGCACTGTCTCGAGCAGCCGTGCGAACCGGAGCTGGGCCGCCACCGCGACCGTGTGCGCCAGCCGTGGTACCCGCTGAAGGAGTACCACGGGCTCATCTTCGCCTACCTGGGCCCGCCGGATCGCAAACCCGCGTTCCCCGTCTACGACGTGCTGGAGAACCTCGGCGAAGGTGAAGCCGTGTATGCCGACGACAAGAGCTTCGGCGCCGGCGGACCGGCCGAAGTGGACTTCAACTGGCTCCAGCACTGGGAAAACGTGATGGACCCGTTCCACATCCCCATCCTGCACGCGCGCTTCTCCGGCAACCAGTTCATCCCGGAGATGGCGGCGCTGCCCGAATGCACGTTTTCCTACACCGAGCAGGGCGTGCGCGTCACGGCGCTGCGCGATTTTCCCGGCGGCCGCGTGCTCACGCGGCTGACCGACGTGGTCTTCCCGAACGTCCGGCTGATCCCGGGGCCGCGCCTGCAGGTGCTGGGGCCGACGACGATCGTCGGGTGGGCGGTGCCGTTCGACGACACGCACTTCAAGGTCTTCACGTTGTTCCGGGCCGCCGACCCCGGCTACCTGCGCACCGAGGGCCTGAAGCTGGGCGACGACCAGTTCTGGCACGAGCTCACCGAAGACGAGCACCAGCGCTACCCCGGCGACTACGAGGCACAGAAATCGCAGGGCGCGATCGCCGTGCACTCGCGCGAGTTCCTGACGACGACCGACCAGGGTGTCGCGATGCTGCGGCGCATGATGGCCAAGCAGATCAAGGCGGTCGCCGACGGCCACGACCCGGTCGGTGTCGTACGCGAGGGCGAGACCACGACCTACCACGTCGTGGCCGGAAGCTACTTCGACGGCGTGCCGGCGGAAGCCGGGGCCACCCCGTGACGGAGCTGCGGGTGGTGAGCATGACGTGGGAGGCGGACGGTGTGCTCTCCCTGCTGCTGGCGGATCCCGGCGGTGCGCCCGTGCCCGCGTGGACGCCGGGCGCGCACCTCGACCTCGACCTCGGCCCGGGACTGCGGCGCAGCTATTCGCTGTGCGGTGACCCGGGTGATCTGCGGACGGCGAAGATCGCCGTGTCGCGCGACCCCGCGGGCCGCGGCGGCTCCGAGTTCGTCCACACGCGACTGCGTCCCGGCGCACTGGTGACGGTCTCCGCGCCCAGGAACAACTTCGAGCTGGCCGACGCACCGGCTTACCTGTTCCTGGCGGGCGGGATCGGCATCACGCCGTTGCTGCCGATGATCGCGGAGGTGGCCGCGTCCCGAGCGCGGTGGCGGCTGGTGTACGGCGGCAGGCGGCGCGCGTCGATGGCGTTCCTGGACGTTCTCGAGGGTCTCGGCCCGGCGGTCCTCGTTCGTCCCGAGGACGAGTTCGGGCTGCTGGACCTCGACGAGGCGCTGGAAGAGACCACTTCGGACACTCTCGTCTACTGCTGCGGCCCGGAACCGTTGCTGGCGGCGGTCGAAAAGCGGTGCGCGGAGCACGGGCGGCAGCTGCGGCTGGAACGCTTCGCCGCGCGGCCACCGGGCCCGCCGCGGCCGGCGGGCCCGTTCGAGGTCGTCTGCGCACGCTCGGGGCTGACCGTGACCGTCGGTCCCGGCCGCAGCGTGCTGTCGGTGCTGGAGGAAGCCGGGTTGCCCGTCGCGTACTCCTGCGAGGACGGCATCTGCGGCACCTGCGAAACCGGGGTGCTCGAGGGCGATCTCGACCACCGCGACTCCGTGCTCACCGACGCGGAACGGGAAGCCGGCGACACGATGTTCATCTGCGTGTCCCGCTGCACGTCGCCGCGGCTGGTTCTCGACCTGTAGGAGGAAATCGTGAGCTCACGCCCGATCGCGGTCGTGGAGGTCGACGGCGTGCTCGCGCTGGACGACCCGAAGGTGCCGGTCGTGGAGACGGTCGTCCACACCTACGGCCACCGCTGGGCCAGGCCGATCAGCATCCCGGTCGGTGCGTCCGCCGTGCTGCGACAGCTGGCCGAGGAGTTCGATGTGGTGTGGGCGAGCTCGTGGTCCCACAACGCCCATCCCGCGTTGCGCGAGGTGCTCGATCTGCCCGCCGAGCCGTGGCCGTTCCTGCCGGTGCAGTTCCGCAAGCTGGGCGCCATCCGCGCCTACGCGGCCGGCCGTCCGTGGGTCTGGATCGACGACGCCATCCACGACCTCGGCCACCTCCCCGATCCACCGGACGGCCTGCTGGTTCCGGTGGACGCGGGCGAGGGGATCGTCTCGGTCGATCCGGTGGCGCTGCGGGAACAGTTGGCCCGCCTGAGCGCTGTCCCCGGCGGACGGTGACGCGGGCGCGTCATTGTTTTACTGCTCCGGCGGCGACGGTACCTGGCCCTGATCCGCCGTTGTCCGGAATGACTGCTCCGTTCAGCCCAATCCGGTAAGTCGGATCAATCACGTACCTCCCTTCGAGGCCGGTCTAAGCGGTAGCGTTCCTTCCGGTACGGCGTACGACTGAACCGGGGGCACAACGTGGCTCAGACAAGCGGACGAGCGATCGTTCCTGTGCTCGCTTCGTGCGGCCTTGTCGCGTCCTTCATGCAGACGTTGGTGGTGCCGCTCATCCCGGCGTTTCCGAAGCTGCTCAACGCATCCGCGACCGACGCGTCGTGGGTCGTCACCGTGACGTTGCTGGCGGGCGCGATCATCACGCCCGTCGCGGGGCGGCTCGGGGACCTCTACGGCAAGCGGCGCGTGCTGCTCGCGAGCCTGGCCGTGCTGGTCGCCGGCTCGGTGATCTCGGCGCTGACGAGCTCGCTGGCGCTGATGGTCGTCGGCCGCGGGCTGCAGGGCTGCGCGATGGGCGTGATCCCGCTGGGGATCAGCATCATGCGCGACGAGCTGCCGCCCGAGCGCGTGAGCGGCGCGGTCGCGTTGATGAGCGCGACGCTGGGTGTCGGCGGCGCGATCGGCCTGCCGCTGGCGGCGGTCGTGGCGCAGAACGCCGACTGGCACGTGCTGTTCTGGAGCGCCGCCGCGCTCGGTGTGGTGTGTGCGGCGCTGATCCTGCGCTACGTCGGCGAATCGCCCGTGCACACGCCCGCGCCGTTCGACTACCTGGGGGCGTTCGGCCTGGTCGTCGGGCTGACGTGCCTGCTGTTGCCGATCGTCAAGGGCGGCGAATGGGGCTGGGGCAGCGCCGGCACGCTCGGCAGCGCGGCCGCGGCCGTCGTCGTGCTGCTCGGGTGGGGCTGGTACCAGCTGCGCCGCCGGGACCCGCTCGTGGACCTGCGCGTGTCGGCGCGGCGGCCGGTGCTGTTCACGAACCTGGCGTCGATCCTCGTCGGGTTTTCCATGTACGCCATGGCATTGTCCTTCCCGCAGCTGCTGCAGGCACCGTCGGCCACCGGCTACGGACTCGGCCAGACGATGGTGCAGGCCGGCCTCTGCCTCGCGCCCAACGGCCTGGTCATGATGGCCCTGTCACCTGTCTCCGCGCGCCTGACCAACCGCTACGGCGCACGCGTCACCCTCATGACCGGGTCGATCGTGATCGCGATCGGTTACGTCTTCGCGATCCTGCTGATGGACAACGTCGTCGAGCTCATCACCGCGTCCGTGATCATCGGTGCGGGCGTCGGCATCGCCTACGCCGCCATGCCCGCGCTCATCATGGGTTCGGTGCCGGTGACGGAAACCGCGTCCGCCAACGGTCTCAACTCCCTCATGCGGTCGGTCGGCACCTCGACGTCCAGCGCGGTGATGGCCACGCTGCTCGCGAGCTTGACCATCACCGTCGGCGGGCTGACCGTCCCTTCTCTCACGGGCTTCCGCACGACGTTCGCGGTGGCGGCCGTCGCCGCGGTGATCGGGCTGGGCCTCACGGCCCTCGTGCCCCGGGTGCGCGCGAAGACAGCCGCCCCGGAACCGGCTGTCGTCTAGGGAAAGAGGGCGGCGCCGTGGTTGTGGGCGTATCCGCGTGCCGGATGTGGCGGCTCAGCCGAGGTTGTTGATGCCGAGGGAGAAGTCGAAGTTCCCCACGCCGTGGCGGGCCAAGCCCATCGTCAACAGGCCCGCTCCCTCCAGCCAGTGGGCCATGCTCAGATCGCCGGTGTCGCGCGGGCGCAGTCCGAGGCTCTCGATGAACGTCGACACGCTCGCCTTGGCCTGCGCATCGTCGCCGGCCAGGAACACGTCCACGGGGCCGCCTTGGGCCAGGACGTGGCGGAAAAGAGTGTTGAAGGCCTTCACGACCCGGGCGCTCGCGGGCGCGGCCTCGGCCACGCTTTGGGCGACGGAGGTGTCGTGGGGGAGCGCCAGCCCAGTGCCGGTGGCGTTGAAGGGGTTGGTGATGTCGACGATGATCTTGCCGGCCAGCGCGTCCCGGAACTCGCGGACGACCGGCACGGCGCTGTCGAACAGCACGGCGAGGAGGACGATGTCGCCGGCCGGGGTGGCACCGAATGTCCCGGCCGTGGTGCCGCCGCCGAGTGTCTTGGCCAGGGCCGCGGATTTGGCCGCGTCGCGGCCGATCACCTCGACGGTGTTGCCGCCCGCCACCGCGAGCGTGCCGATGGTGCGGGCCATGTTTCCCGTACCGATGAGGGTGATGCTGCTCATGAGGTGCGCTCTCTTCTGCGTGGGTCAGATGGCGGTGGCGCCGCCGTCGGTGACGAGTTCCAGGCCGTTGACGTAACTGGAGTCGTCGGAGGCGAGGAACAGCGCGACGGCGGCGATTTCTTCGGGGCGGCCCATCTTTCCGCGGGGGATGAGGGACTCGAATGCGGCTTTGGTGGCCTCGTCGAACAGTTCTTCCTGTTTGGCGGTGGCGACCTGGCCGGGGGTCAGGACGTTGACCCGGATATTGCGGTCGCGCAGTTCGTTGAGCCAGACGCGGGCCCACGCCTGCTGAACGGCTTTGCTTCCCGCGTAGAGGCTCCAGCCGGGGAACGCGCCGAGTGAGGCGTTGGATCCGGTCATGAAGATCGACCCGTTGTCGTTGATCAGTGGCAGTGCCTTCTGGACGGTGAAAAGGGTGCCGCGCGCGTTGAGCCAGAAGGCGCGGTGGAACTGTTCCTCGGTGATCTCGCCGAGGACGGCGGGTTCGCCCGTTCCGGCGCTGGCCCACACCACGTCGATCGAGCCCTTTTCCCGTTTGACGGTGTCGTACAAGCGGTCCAGGTCGGCCAGGTCGGCCGCGTCACCCTGTACGGCGGTGACGTTGCGGCCGATCAGCTTGACGGCGTCGTCCAATGCTTCCTGCCGCCGAGCCTGGATGAAGACGTGCGCGCCTTCCTCGACGAACAGCTTGGCGCCGGCCAGTGCCAAGCCGGTGGATCCGCCGGTGATCACCGCTACCTTGCCGTCGAGCTTTCCCACAGCCACTCCGTTTCGGTTGCCCAGTCGATGTTATGTACACCGATCTGAGTGCTTAACGTAGCGGGCGGGCGCGCGGGATGCAAGCTATGTACACCGGTCGGTACCCAAGTCGGCTACACTGAGCGCGTGACAGAGGTGGAGAAGGGGCCGCGAGGCCTGCGTCGCGGCAGGGGCGCACGAGAGCGCATCGTCAGCGCGTCACAGCAACTGTTCCGCGATCAGGGCATCAACACCACGGGCATGGACCAGCTGTGCGCGGTGGCTGAGGTATCCAAACGCACGCTGTACCAGCACTTCGCCGGCAAGGACGAGCTGATCGCCGAATGCCTGCACCGATTCGATCCCGACATCCTGCCGGAGGTGTTCGACCGCGCCGACCTCACACCGCGCGAACGACTCCTCGCCGTGTTCGAGGTGCACGCGCCCCTGTGCCCCTTCATCCAGGCGGCAGTCGAAATCCCCGACCCGGGCCACCCGGCACGCGTGTACGCCCGCGACTACAAGAAAGCCTTTGCCGCCCGGCTCACCGAAACCGCCCGCGAGGCCGGCGCCACCGACCCCGAGCAACTCGGCGAGCAACTGGCGCTGCTCCTGGACGGCGCCGCAGCCCGCACCCGAGTCCTGAACACCGACGTGTTCACGACCGCCGCAGCCATCGCTGCCGCCCTCATCGACAGCGCCATCCCCGCGACAGCCCGGTGATGACGGCGGCGAGGGCCAACCGTCGAGGGTGAACCGGGTCAGACAAGTCCATCCGTAACTGCCACGCCGCCACCGGGTTCAGCAACACGGCTTGACGCGGGCAATTCGGGGTTCAGAGGAGAGGCGCCACCGCGGCGTCGATCAGGTGCGGTCCCGGCTCCGCCAGCGCCCGGCGGAACTGCTCGGCCAGCTCCTCCGCCGTGGTCGCGCGCGTGGCGGGCACGCCCATGCCCTCGGCCATCTTCGCGAAGTCCATGTCGGGCCGGCTGAGGTCCAGCAGATCCTTGGCCTTCGGCCCGTCCGACGCCGCGCCGACGCGCTGCAGCTCCATGCGCAGGATCGCGTAGGCGTGGTTGTTGAGGATGACCGTGGTGACGTCGAGGTTTTCGCGCGCCTGCGTCCACAGCGCGGAGATCGTGTACATCGCGCTGCCGTCGGACTGCAGGTTGATCACCGGCCGCGACGGCGCGGCGATCGCGGCGCCCGTGGCCACCGGCATGCCGTAGCCGATCGCGCCGCCGGTCAGCGTCAGCACGTCGTGGCGCGGGGCGCCGGCCGTGGCGCCGGGCAGCAGCAGTCCGGACGTGTTGGCCTCGTCGGCGATGATCGCCTGCTCCGGCAGCAGCGCGCCGATCACCTCGACCCAGTTCTGCGCCGTCAGCGGTCCGCTCGGCAACTTCGGCCGCGAAGCCTCCTGCAGCACCGGCTCGACGTCGGCGGCGACGATCGCGGCGACGTCGGCCAGTGCGGTCGCCACGTCCTGCCCCACCTCCGCCAGCACGTGGACCTTCGCGCCCTCGGGCACGAGCACGCTCGGCTTGCCGGGGTAGGCGAAGAACGACACCGGCGCGCGCGTGCCGGCCACGATCAGGTGCTTCACGCCGTCGAGCTGGTACATCGCCTGCTCCGACAGGTACCCGAGGCGCTCGATGTTCGGCAGGCCCGCGCCGCGTTCGAGACGCGCCGGGAACGTCTCGACCAATGCCTTGGCGCCCGTCGCGGCGGCGATGCGGCTGGTGGCCAGCAGCCCGGCCTCACGGCAGGCGGGTCCGCCGATGAGCAGCGCCACCGATTCGCCGCTGCGCAGCACCTCGGCGATGTTCTTCACGGTCGTCGCGTCCACCGCCTGCGGCGCGCGCGGCGGGATCGGCGCGCACGTCTCGCCGCCTTCGCCCCACGACGCGTCGGCGGGCAGGATCAGCGTGGCCACCCGGCCCGGCGCGTCCTGCGAAGCCGCGACGGCCGCGGCCGCGTCGGCACCGACGTCCTTGGTGTGCGAAGAGCGGCGCACCCAGCCTTCGAGCGAACCCGCGAGCGCGTCGATGTCCGACTCGAGCGGGGCGTCGTACTGCTTGTGGTAGGTGGCGTGGTCGCCGACGACGTTGACCACCGGCGTGTGCGCGCGGCGTGCGTTGTGCAGGTTGGCGAGCCCGTTGCCGAGCCCCGGGCCGAGGTGCAGCAGGGTCGCGGCGGGCTTCTCGGCGATGCGCGCGTAGCCGTCGGCCGCGCCGGTCACCACGCCCTCGAACAGCCCGAGCACCCCGCGCATCTCCGGCACGGAGTCGAGCGCGGCGACGAAGTGCATCTCCGACGTGCCGGGGTTCGAGAAGCAGACCTCCACCCCGGCGTCGACGAGGGTGCGGATCAGGGACTGGGCGCCGTTCATGCTGCTCACTTTCTGGGTCAGGCTCAGGGCTCAGGAGAAGAGGACACCGGGGTTGAGAATGCCGGCGGGGTCGAAGCCCTGCTTGATCCGCCGCAGCAGCTCGAGCTTCGCCGGGTCTTCGAGTTCCTTGTGGTACTTGGTTTTCGTGCGGCCGAGGCCGTGCTCGCCGGAGATCGCGCCGCCGAGGTCCATGGCGCAGGTGAAGATGTCGGTGAGCAGTTTCGTGCGCACCTCGGGGTCCTTGCAGAAGATCGCGAGGTGGACGTTGCCGTCGCCGGCGTGCCCGCAGCCGATCGCGCCGGCGCCCGCCGCCTGTGCCAGCTCGCGCGCCTTCGTGAGGAACGGGGACATCGACGAGCGCGGCACGACCACGTCGATCACGTCGTCGGCGCCCGCGGACTTGGCCGACCAGAACGCCTTTTCCCGCGCCTCGATGAGCTTGCGCGCGGAGCCGCCTTCGAGCACGTACACGTCGATCGCGCCGAGTTCGCCCAGCAGCTCGCCGAGCGTCTCGACGTCTTCGGCGAGCCGGCCGGTGTCGCGGTTTTCCAGCGCCACCACCAGATACGCCTGCACCCGGTCGCGGATCGCGTCGGGGACCCCGAGCTCGAGCTTCTCGTTGTAGACGAGCGCGGCCATCGTGAGGTTGTCGATGTACTCGAGGATGTGCGGCGCGAGGCCGCTGGTCACCACCTTCGGCACCGCGGCCATCACCTGGTCGAAGTCGTCGAACGGCGCGAGCACGGTGGCGCCGTGGGGCAGCCGCGGGTGCAGCTTCACCGTGACCTCGGTGGCGAGCGCGAGCGTGCCCTCCGAGCCGACGATCAGCTGCGTGAGGTCGTAGCCCGTGGAGATCTTCGACGTGCGCCCGCCCGTGCGGATGATCTCGCCGGTGGGCAGCACGGCTTGCAGGCCCAGGACGTTGCTGCGGGTCACGCCGTACTTGATCGCGCGCATGCCGCCCGCGTTGGTGCCGACGTTGCCGCCGACGCTCGCGCTCAGCTCCCCGGGGTACACGGGGTAGGTCAGGCCGGCCTCGGCCGTGCGCTGGTCCAGCTCCGCGAGCGTGACACCCGGCTGCACCACCGCGACGTGGTTCACGGTGTCGATTTCGAGGACGGAGTTCATTCGCTCGAACGACACGAGCAGACCGCCTTCGACGGGTCGCGCGGCCGCGGAGAGCCCGGTGCCGGAGCCACGCGCGGTCACGGGCAGCCCGGCTTCCGACGCGGCCTTCAGCAGCTCCGCGACTTCCTCGGCGCTGTGGGGCTTCGCGACGTACGCGGGCTTCTGCTGCTGCACGCTGAGCGCTTCGTCGTGGGCGTAGTCGTCGGAGATCGCGTCGCCGACCAGCAGGTTCTCCGCCCCGACGATGTCCGCCAGCCGTGCCGCGACGGTACCCATCAGCTGCCACTCCCTCACGCGCCGGTGCCTGGTTACCGAAGCGTAGTACGTCGCGTGGAGGGCTCGCTATGAAACTTCTTCACGTTCGTCGGAGGGGTGTCGCGAAGGGACCGTTCGCGCCCCTGCGGCGACCGGTGGCCTCGGTGCCGCGTCTCCTTCGCCTGGAAATGAAAAAACGACCATTTCGGCGACGCCCCGCGAGTCGCCGAAAAATGGCCGGAAAGAAAACTGTGCCGCGCCGTTGCGCTCGGCGTGGCAGTTGATTCAGTAAAGCGCTGACCGAGGGGACCGGCCCGCGCCAACAGGCCGGCCCCCGGTGAAACCTTGCCGCCAGATCAGACAAGCCAGCCGAGCACGTGCGCCAGGTGGGCGAGCAGACCCGTGATCAGGTCGTGGCCGTGGTGCGCGTGCTGGATGAACGTGTGCATTGAGGGGCTCCTTGTTCTGATTTGTGTTCAGTTGTGCTCTCGCGAGGAGCGACCGAAGATTTTCACCGCCCTGGCGTGGTGTCAAAAAGCCATTCGCCGGCCGGGCCGGGCGTCACGAATCTTCCCACCATAAACGCGTAAGGCTTTCGTGTTCTGCGGCGGGGTGCCATTGTGGACGGACGGCCACCGTAGGTAGCCGAGAGTCGAGTTGATCACTCTGGGTAGCAGACCTGCGTTGCGACAACCGGGCGTCGTCGTTACCCGAACCGGTGACGGGGCTGCCACGAATGGTGAGTCTCGGAGGTTCACACGCCCGGGTGACGGAGGCGTGGTGTCAACGCCCGCGACGGCCGCGTCAAAGCTTCGTCAACGGCCCGAGTTCCTTGTGCCCGACCGCTTTAGCGTCGCGGGCGAAGGAGGTGTGCCGTGCCCGGACCGCTGCACGTGACCGGCTACCGCAAGGCCGTCGAGGTGATCGACGTGCTCACCGAGGGTGAGACGGGCTTCACCGAACTGCGCAGGCGCACCCGACTGTCGCGTCACTGGCTCACCCGGGTGCTGAGGGTGCTCGCCGCCGAAGGGCTCGTCCGGGGGACCGGCTCGTGGGACGAGCGCCCGGCGCCGGACACGCGGTTCGCGCTCACCGAAGAAGGCCGGTGCCTGGCCGACGAGCTCGCCGACCTCGACGTGTGGACGGCGCTGTACGAGAACTACCTCAACGGCGCCAACTGAGCTGGGGATGCTGGGGACGACGGAGGCCTCCGCGCCCGTCCGGACACCGGACGCGGAGGCCTCCGCCGGCGGGGCTACTCGGCGCGCGCGTACGTGAGCGTCTCGCCTTCGACGCCGCGCAGCCACAGGTCCTGCGCGGCCGCCGCCATCTCGGCGAGGCCCTCTTCGATCGTGGCGAACACGTTGCCCGGCACCCAGCCGGCGTCGCCGTTGATCAGGAGGTTGTTGCGCCCGTAGAAGATCGCGAGGTCCGTGGCGCCCTGGTCGCCGTGGGCCTCGCTGTCGTCGTCGTAGCCGTACGCGGGGTTGCCGATCTCCCACGCCTCGAACCCGAAGTACACGACGTCGCCCGGGATCGGCGTGATGGTCGGGTTTTCGCGGCCCGGCTTGGGGTTCGCGAAGGGCGGCACGAGCGTGTAGACCTCGTTGCGCGCGTACTTCGCGTGGTAGGCCGAGCCGCTCTGCGGCAGCGCGTCCCACACGGCCTGGCAGGTACGCGGCGCCTCGGCGTCGAGCAGCCGCGCGCGGCAGGAGACGCCGCGCTTGTCGAGCGTGATGGTGATGTAGCGCGCCATTGCTCAGCTCCCCGCGGTGACGGAGGCGACCACGTCGCCCCAGATCTTCAGTGCGTCGTCGACCTGCTCGGCGTTCACGACGAGCGGCGGAACCATGCGGACCACGTTCGAGTAGGCGCCGCAGGTGAGCAGCAGCAGGCCGCTCTTCGACGCCAGCTGCTGGGCGGCCGCGGCCGTCGCGCCGTCGGGCTCGCCGTCGGCGGTGGTGAACTCCGTGCCCACGAGCAGGCCGAGGCCGCGGACGTCGCCGATCGCCGGCGTCTTGTCCGCGATCAGCCGCGCGCCTTCGAGCAGCTGACGGCCGCGTTCGGCGGCGTTCTCCACCAGCTTCTCGTCGCGGATCACGTCGAGCGTCGCGATCGCCGCCGCGCACGACACCGCGTTGCCCCCGTACGTGCCGCCCTGCGAACCCGGGTACGCCTTCGCCATCAGCTCCTGCGAAGCGGCGATGCCGGACAGGGGGAAGCCGCTGGCGAGGCCCTTCGCGATGAGGACGACGTCCGGCGTGATGCCGAAGTGGTCGTGGCCCCAGAACTTGCCGGTGCGGCCGAAGCCGGCCTGCACCTCGTCGACCACGAGCACGATGCCGTGGCGGTCGGCGCGCTCGCGCAGGCCGGTCATGAACTCGCTGTTGGCCGGCACGTAGCCGCCCTCGCCGAGCACCGGCTCGACGAAGAACGCGGCGGTCTCGCTCGGCGCGGAGACGGTCTGGAACAGGTAGTCGAGCTCGCGCAGCGCGAACTTCGTGGCGGTCTGCTCGTCCCAGCCGTAGTGGAAGGCGTAGGGGAACGGCGCCACGTGCACGCCGCCCATCAGCGGGCCGATGCCGGTGCTGAACCGGGTGCCCGACGTGGTCATGGTGGCCGCCGCGACCGTGCGGCCGTGGAAGCCGCCCTGGAACACGATCACGTTGGGGCGCTTGGTCGCCTGGCGCGCGAGACGCAGCGCGGCTTCGACGGCTTCGCTGCCGGAGTTGGCGTAGAACAGCGAGTCGAGACCCGCCGGCAGCACCTCGCCGAGGCGCTTCGTGAGCTCCAGCAACGGCTTGTGCATCACGGTCGTGTACTGCCCGTGGATGAGCTTGCCGATCTGGTCGCGCGCGGCCTCGACGACGCGCGGGTGGCAGTGGCCGGTACTGGTCACGCCGATCCCCGCGGTGAAGTCGAGGTGACGTTTCCCGTCGACGTCGTAGAGGTACACCCCTTCACCGTGGTCGACCACGACGGGAGTTGCCTGCTTGAGCAGCGGGGAAAGCTCGGCCATGCGGCGCTCCTGGTTCTTGGTGTGAGGTTGCTTGGGAAAGCACGGTAGCGGTTGTCGATTGTTGACAATATCCATAGCATGGCCTCGGGACAACACGGAGGAGCAAGCTGGATGAGCGCGATCACTGAAGCCGGCGTCGTCGGCGCGGTCGACAAGGAACTCTTCATCGGCGGCAAGTGGGTGCCCGCGAAGAGCGGGAACACCTTCGAGGTGCAGGACCCGTCCACCGGCACCGCCCTGTGCGAAGTGGCCGACGCGGGCGCCGAGGACGGCATGGCGGCCCTCGACGCGGCCGTCGCCGCGCAGGCAGGCTGGGCCGCCGTCGCGCCCCGTGAACGAGGTGAAATTCTTCGCCGGGCCTACGACAAGCTGATCGAGCGCCGTGACGAGCTGGCGCTGCTGATGACCCTCGAGATGGGCAAGCCGCTGGCCGAGGCCGCCGGCGAGATCACCTACGCCGCCGAGTTCTTCCGCTGGTTCGCCGAGGAGGCCGTGCGCATCGACGGCGGGTACGCGACGGCGCCCAACGGCGCCGGCCGCTTCCTGATCACCAAGCAGCCCGTGGGTCCGACGCTGCTGATCACGCCGTGGAACTTCCCGATGGCGATGGGCACGCGCAAGATCGGCCCGGCCGTGGCCGCCGGCTGCACGATGGTGATCAAGCCGGCCGCGCAGACGCCGCTGTCGATGCTCGCGCTGGCGTCGATCCTGGCCGAGGCGGGGCTGCCCGAGGGCGTGCTGAACGTCGTCACGACGACCGACGCGGGTGGCGTGATGGAGCCGCTGATCCGAGACGGACGCGCGCGCAAGCTGTCGTTCACCGGGTCCACCGCGGTGGGGCGCAAGCTGCTGGAGCAGTGCGCGGAGAAGGTGCTGCGCACGTCGATGGAGCTGGGCGGCAACGCGCCGTTCCTGGTCTTCGACGACGCGGACCTCGACGCCGCCGTCGAAGGTGCGATGCAGGCGAAGATGCGCAACATCGGCGAAGCGTGCACGGCGGCCAACCGTTTCTACGTGCAGCGCGGCGTGGCCGAAGAGTTCTCCCGGCGGCTGACCGAGCGCATGCAGGCGCTGGCGATGGGCCGCGGCACCGAGGAGGGCGTGGTCGTCGGCCCGCTGATCGACGAAGCCGCCGTGAACAAGGTGACCGCGCTGGTCAAGGACGCCACCGACCGCGGCGCGCGGGTGCTCACCGGCGGCGCGACCGTGGACGGGCCCGGCCACTTCTACCAGGCCACGGTGCTCACGGACGTGCCGGTCGACGCGCGGATGGCGTCGGAGGAGATCTTCGGGCCGGTCGCGCCGATCACCTCGTTCGACACCGAGGACGAGGCGGTCGCGAAGGCCAACGACACCGAGTACGGCCTGGTGTCGTACGTGTTCACGAACGACGTGAAGCGGGCGCTGCGCGTGTCGGAGCGGCTCGAGGCCGGGATGATCGGGCTGAACCAGGGCATCGTGTCGAACCCGGCGGCGCCGTTCGGCGGCATCAAGCAGTCGGGCCTCGGGCGTGAGGGTGGCACGGTCGGCATCGAGGAGTTCCTCGAGACCAAGTACATCGCGGTGAGCCTGTGAGCGAGTACCGCATCGCGAGCATCCCGGGCGACGGGATCGGCGTCGACGTCACGGTCGAGGCGCGCAAGGTCCTGGACGCGGCCGCCGCTCGGCACGGATTTTCCTTGCGGTGGACCGAGTTCGACTGGAGCTGCGAGCGCTACACGCAGACCGGCTCGATGATGCCGGACGACGGCGTGGCGCAGCTGGCGGCGTTCGACGGCATCCTGCTGGGTGCCGTCGGGTTCCCCGGCGTGCCGGACCACATTTCCTTGTGGGGCTTGCTGATCCCGCTGCGGCGCGCGTTCCAGCAGTACGTGAACCTGCGGCCGGTGCGGCTGCTGCCGGGCACCACATCGGTGCTTTCGGGGCGGACGGCCGAAGAGCTGGAGATGGTGATCGTGCGTGAGAACTCCGAAGGCGAGTACTCGGCGATCGGCGGACGGCACAACTCCGGGCGGCCCGACGAGTTCGTGCTGCAGGAATCCGTGTTCACGCGGGTCGGGGTGGAGCGGATCATCCGGTACGCGTTCGAGCTGGCGCGTACGCGTTCTTCTCGCGTGACGTCGGCGACGAAATCCAACGGGCTGATCCACTCGATGCCGTTCTGGGACGAGATCTTCGCCGAGGTCGCGGCGAAGTACCCGGATGTCGAAAGTGGACAGATGCACGTGGATGCGTTGGCAGCACGCATGGTTCAGGCGCCCGACCGGCTCGACGTCGTCGTCGGGTCGAACCTCTTCGGCGACATCCTGAGTGACCTGGCGGCCGCCGTCACGGGCGGACTGGGCATGGCGCCGTCCGGAAACATCAACCCATCGGGTGAGTTTCCGTCGATGTTCGAAGCGGTCCACGGGAGCGCTCCGGACATCGCCGGCCAGGGCATCGCCAACCCGGTAGCCCAGATCCTGGCGGGCGCGATGCTGCTCGAACACCTGGGCGAAACCGTTGCCGCGCAAGCGATCCGCACGTCCGTCGACGAGGTGCTCACGGCCGGCGCCGAGCTCACCCCCGACCTCGGCGGCACCGCTACCACAACTCGCCTCGGCACGGCGGTGGCCGAAGCGCTCCGCTGATTTTTCGTCGGTGCTCCCCGCTTCACTACTCCTCGACCGACCGGCTCCCGCCGGACCGGTTTCGTCGAGCGAGGGGGAGCACCGATGTGCGAGCAGTGCGAGAACGGGAGAAGACCCGGGGCGAGTTACCTGGCGGAGGTCCTGGAACGGATCCAGGAGTACGGCTGGTGCGTCCAGGGCGTGCTGGGGGCGGGTCCCCGGCCGCCCTGGGCCTACACCGTCGGCCTGACGGCCCACGGGCTGCCGGAGCTGGTGGTCACCGGCCTGCCGCCGCACCCGTCCATCCTGCTGCTCGGCGCCGCCGCCGAACGCTCCTTCGACTCCGGCCCACCGCGGCCCGGCGAGATCTTTTCCCTGCGGGGCATGCCTTCCGTCGAGGTCGTCGCCCTCACGTCACCGTCGACGCACCTGTCGGTCGCGGTTTCCCTGTACGGCCACGACATCCGCGCGCTCCAGCTCGTCCACGCCGACGAGGCCGGCCGCTTCCCGTGGTCCCCGTCCTACCGCGACGGCCTCGGCGGCCAGCCGGTGCTGGGGACGCGGTCCGATGACTGAGCGAGGATGGCCGCGTCTTCGCGCCGGGCGATTGTGCGGCATGGCAAGAGAATCGGGCTCCGGCAACCGCCGCCGGCGGATCACGGGCGCTCGCGCTGCCGTGGCGGCCGTGCCCCTCAGCCGGTCCGGCGGCTGCCGGCCGAAGGCTCGGCGGGCGTGGCGCCGTCTTGGCCGCGGACTGTCGGGTGCGGTTGTCCGCTACTCTCGGTTTCTCCTTGCGGCGGCTGGTGAAATCCGGCAGCGCGGCGTGCGGCGGCCCGTGAGCCGGGCTGCCGCACGCGGCTCGCGGTCAGGCCGGAGCCGGTGCTTCGCCTTCCTTCAGGCTCGTCCCCGGCACCAGCCGGCCGATCGCGTCGTCCATGTGGGCGTCCAGCAGGTGCAGGGCCGCGTCCGCGTCGCCGGTGCGCAGGGCGTCGATGATGCGCGTGTGCTCGTCCACGCGGTCTTCCACGCCCTGGTAGGTGCTTTGCAGCAGCGTCAGGCACATGCGCGTCTCGATGAGGAGGGTGCGGGCCATGCGCACGAGGCGTTTGCTGCCGGAGGCGTTGATGAGGGCCTCGTGGAAGGCGAGGTCGGCGGCCGACAGCGCGGCGGGGTCGTCGTCGTTCGCGGCGGTGGCCATGTCGGCCACGAACTGCTCCAGAGAGGCCGCGATGAGCTCGCGGTCGCCGCGCAGGGCGCACAGGAGGGCGGCGCGTTCGACGGCCGAGCGGGCGAGGTAGATGTCGAACACGTCGCTCGGCTCGAGGTCGATCACGAACAGGCCGCGGTGGCGCTCGCTGCGGAGCAGGCCTTCGGAGACGAGGTGTTGCATCGCCTCGCGCAGCGGGCCGCGCGAGACCTGGAAGCGGGAGGCGAGGTCGGTCTCGCCGAGCTGGGTGCCGGGAGGCAGCGCGCCGGTCATGATCGCGTCGCGCAGCTGGCGCGCGATCACCGCGGCGGTCGACTCCCGGCTGACCGGTTCGATGTCGGGCAGGACGACCACGGCTCAGCTCCTCACCCGGAACAACGCGCCCAGCGAACGCACCAGGCGCGTGGTGCCGGTGAGCCGCAGGCCTTCCCAGATCGTCACCTGGTTCGCGGTGAGCACGGGCTTGCCCAGCGCCGTCTCGATGGTGTTGATCTCGCCCAGCGTGCGCATCGCGGTGTCCGGCACGAGCACGGCGTCGGCCTCGGGGTGGTCGTTCTCCACGGCCAGGCGCACCACGGCTTCGGGCTCCAGGCGGCCGACCTCGGCGGCGGTGTCGATGCCCGCGCTCGCCATCGTGAGCACCTCGACGCCGCCGGCGGCGAGGAAGTCCACGAACAGGCGCGCCACGTCGTCGGGGTAGCTCGCGGCCACCGCGACCCGCTTCACGCCGAGGGCCTGCGCCGCGTGCACGAAGGCGAACGACGTGCTCGATGCCGGGACCCCGGCCACCGCGGCGAGGCGGTCGGCCTGGTCGCGCGCCCCGTCCCAGCCGTACACGAAGCTGCCGGACGTGCAGGCCCAGATCACCGCGTCGGGCTCGTGCTTGGCGAGCAGGGTGGCACCGTCGGCGAGCCGGGCCTCGCTGCCGAGGTCGAGCAGCTCGGGCACGGCGTGCAGGTCGGTGCCGTAGATGTGCTCGACCGGCAGCCGGATGTCGCCTTCGTCGGCGTCCGATCCGCCGAGCAGCTGCTCGGCGAGCGGGTAGTCGTCCTCGGCCGCATGGTCGGGGTAGATGAAGCCGATCGTGGTCACGAAACCTCCGGGATGAGCAGATTGTCGACAATCTTAGTCAGATGGGTCAAGAGACCTCCCGCAGCCACTTGCCGGGGCCGACGATCGGCAGGTGCATGCGGCGCAGGCAGGCCCACATGGTCAGCTGGTTGGCCGTGAGCACGGGCTTGCCCAGCGCGGTCTCGAGGGGCTCGATCAAGTCGAACGTGGGGAGGTTGGTGCAGCTGACGAAGATCGCTTCGGCGTCGCTGTGATCGGCGGCGAGGATGCGCTCGGCGATGGTGCGGTAGCTGACCTTCCAGATGCCGCCGCCCAGGCCGAGGTGGTCGCTGGACACCGTGGTCACGCCGAGCTCGGCGAGGAAGTCGTGGAGCTTGCCGGTGAGGTCGGCGTCGTAGGGGGTGAGCACCGAGATCCGATGCAGGTCGAGCTGCTGCAGCACCTCGGCCAGCGCCCCCGAGGTCGTCACGGCGTCGGGCGCGCCCGCGTCGCAGATCGCCTTGGTGAGGGAACGCTCGTAGTCGATGCCGTTGACGAAGCTGCCCGACGTGCAGAGGTAGGCGACCACCTCCGGCTCGACGTGAAGCACGTCGCGGGTCGCGGCCGCGAGGTGGCGGCTGTCGCTCACGAGCTGCGCCATCTCCATGCTCACGGGCACGGGCTCGTACGGCGTGCGGGCGAGGTGGAGGGAGACCTCCATCGGCACCCAACGCCAGAGTTCGCGTTCGAGGGCGAGGTCGAACGGCGCGATCACGCCGATGCCGCGCTGTGCGAGCGGGCCCTCGAACGCGAGGAAGTCAAGATCCAAGGCTCAGCCTCCGGAATACGCCTGTGCAGATGACACGTCCGGTGCTCCGGGGGTCGTTCCTCGGATTGTTGACAATCATACGAGCCACTTTTACGGTGTCAATGTGATCGCCTCGGAATTTCCCGTGCTGGCGGTGCTGTGCGGGTCGGCTCCACCACCGGACATGGCCGCTATCGAAGAGGCGGCGGTGGTTCGTTACACCGACGCGCGAGGACTACCCGAAGCGCTTACCGGAGCCCAGGGGCTGTTCGTCTACGATTTCCTCTCCACGGCCGTGCCCGGCGCGTGGCACGCGGCCGGCGACCTGCGCTGGCTGCACATCGCGAGCGCGGGCGTCGACCCGGTGCTGTTCCCCGGGCTGGTCGAGAGCGATGTCGTGCTCACGAACTCGCGGGGCGTCTTCGACGACGCCATCGCGGAGTACGTGCTGGGCGTGGTTCTGGCCTTCGCCAAGGACTTCGCGCGATCGCTGGACCTGCAGCGCGCCGGCACGTGGCAGCACCGCGAGACCGAACGCGTCACCGGCAAAGAGGTGCTCGTGGTCGGCACCGGGCCCATCGGCCGCTCGATCGCGCGGCTGCTGCGCGCGGCCGGCCTGCGCGTGTCCGGGGCCGGGCGGCGTCCGCGCACGGGCGACCCCGACTTCGGCACGGTGCACGACTCCGCCGAGCTCACGAAGCACTTGCCGGTGTTCGACTACGTCGTGGCCGTCGCGCCGCTGACCGAGCAGACGAAGGGCATGTTCGACGCGGAAGCGTTCGCGGCGATGAAGCCGTCGGCGCGGTTCGTGAACGTCGGGCGCGGCGAGCTGGTGGTCACGTCCGACCTGGTGGCGGCGTTGCGCGGCGGGCAGATCGCGGGCGCGGCCCTCGACGTGTTCGACACCGAGCCGCTGCCGGGTGACAGTCCACTCTGGACAATGCCGGACGTGCTGCTGTCGCCGCACATGTCGGGGGACTTCCTCGGCTGGCGCAGCACCCTGGTAGAGGTGTTCACGGCGAACTTCCGCCGCTGGGTGGCCGGGGAGCCGTTGCACAACGTCGTGGACAAACGGCTCGGTTACGTGCCGTCGGAATCTCAGGGAGCAGCCGGATGAGCCACCGGGAACTGACCGCCAGCGAACTGGTCGCCGCCTACGCCACCGGGGAGCTTTCGCCGGTGGAGGCGACCGAGGACGCGCTGCAGGCCATCGAAGAACGCGACGGCGAGCTCAACGCCTACTGCCTCGTCGACGCCGACCGCGCGCTGGAACAGGCGAAGGCCGCCGAGATCCGCTGGCGCGACGGCAACCCGATCGGCTGGCTCGACGGCGTGCCCTCGTCGATCAAGGACATGTTCCTCACCGCCGGCTGGCCCACGCGGCGCGGTTCCACGAGCATCCCGGCCGAGGGGCCGTGGGACGTCGACAGCCCCGTCATGGCGCGGATGCGCGAGGCCGGCCTGGTGGTGCTGGGCAAGACGACCACGCCTGAGATCGCGTGGAAGGGCGTGACCGACAGCGCGCTTGCCGGCATCACGCGCAACCCCGTCGACCCGTCGAAGACCGCGGGCGGCTCCAGCGGTGGCAGCGCGGCGGCCGTCGCGGCGGACATGGGTGCGATCTCGGTCGGCACCGACGGCGGTGGCTCGGTGCGGATCCCCGCGTCGTTCTGCGGGATCGTCGGGCTGAAGCCGACCCACGGGCGGATTCCGTTGTACCCGGCGAGCCCGTTCGGCCCGCTGTCGCACGCCGGCCCGATGGCGCGCAGCGTCGACGACACCGCGCTGCTGCTCGACGTGATCGCCACGTCCGACCCGCGCGACCCGGCCGCGCTGGCGCCGCCCGTCAGCACCTACCGCGAGGCCGTGCGGCGTGACGTGCGCGGGCTGATCGCGGCGTTCTCGCCGACGCTCGGGTACGTGGACGTCGACCCGGAGGTCGCGGCGATCGTCGCGGCGGCCGTGAAGGCGCTGGACGACGCGGGGCTGCAGATCGAGGAGGCGGACCCGGGGTTCGAGGACCCGAAGCCGTCGTTCGACATCCTGTGGTCCACCGGCGCGGCGAAGATGCTGGACTCGTTCCCGCCGGGCAGCGAGGACCGCGTCGACCCCGGGCTGCGCCGCGTGTGGGAGCAGGGCAAGACCTACAGCGCGAGCGACTACCTCGACGCCACCGCGGCCCGCGCGGCGCTCGGCATCCTGATGGGCGAGTTCCACACGCGCTACGACGTGCTGATCACCCCGACCATCCCGATCCCGCCGTTCGAGGCCGGGCACGACGTGCCGCCGGGCAGCGGGCTGAGCGAGTGGCCGGAGTGGACGCCGTTCACCTACCCGTTCAACATGACGCAGCAGCCGGCGATCAGTGTCCCGGCCGGACGGACGTCGGCCGGATTGCCGGTGGGGCTGCAGATCGTGGGCCCGCGGCACTCCGACGACCTCGTGCTGGCCGTCGCGAAGCTGCTCGAAGAGGTGCGGCCCTGGGTGGTGCGCTGACCCGACGCACGTTGGGGTGAACTCCGGCCGCGAGCGCCGGAAACTGTGCCAGGGTCTGGCGCGTGCATTCCACGGGCTGGCGATACGAGCAGGCGATCGCCACTGTCGACATGACCGGTCAACCCACCCGCGTGATCGTGGGCCTCATCGAACGCGACGACCGTCTCTCGGCCGCCCTCCGCATCGAGGACGGCCCGACCGCACTGGTGCCGCTCGAAACGGGCGGCGAGCTGCTCAAGGCGCTGCGCCAGACCCTCGAGAGCTGGTGGAAGCTCGACGGCCACCGCGACGTCGCGCCCGAGCCGCGCTCGCCCGGGCTCTGACCACCGGTTACGCGGGCTACCGGAAACACTCATTACCGGAAGCGCACTACCGAAAGTGCTGACCACCGGAAGCGTCCACTGCCGGAAGCGCTCGCTACTGCAAGGGCTCGCCACCGGAGCCGCTAACTATCGGAAGCGCTGGCGACCGGGGACGCTCACGACCGGAAACGTTCGCCGGCGGACGCGCCCACTGCCGGAAGCGCTCGTTACCGGGGTCGTTGGTTACGGAAGCGTTGACCGGGCGGAAGTGCCCACTGCCGGATGCGCCGGCGCCCGGAAACGCCGGCTAGCGGAAGTGCCTGCCGGAAACGTTCGCCAGCGGAAGGGCCCACTGTCGGAAACGTTCGCCAGCGGAGGGGCCCACTGTCGGAGACGCCGGCGACCGGAAGCCGCTGGCTACCGGAAGCTCTGACCGGCGGAAGCGCCGGCGACCGGAAATGCCAGCCGGGCCAAGCGGTCGCGGCCGGTCGGGGTGAGGCGCAGGGCTCGGCCGGCCGGGCGGCGGCGGACCCAGCCCGCGTCGAGGAGGCCGGTCAGCAGTGCGGTGCCGAGTGCGCCGGCGAAGTGGACGCGGCCCTGGGACCAGTCGAGGCAGGCGCGGACGGCTGGAGCCGCGGTGACCCCGGTAATGCCGAGTGCGGTGAGCAACGGATGGTCGAAGGTGCGCACGGCGTCGGTCTCGCCGGGGCCGAGGGCGCCGACAACGCCGTCGGCATGCAGCCGGGCCGCGATGGTGACGCCGAGCCGGCCGCCGAGGTGGCCGTAGCAGACGCGGGCCTCGAGCAGCTCGCCCGTCGGCGGGTCCGGCTGCAGGTTCGCGGGCAGCCGCGGAGGCGCGAGCGCGGCGAGGGCCTCCACGAGCTGGGCGACCTCCGGCCCTGCGAGTCGGTGCAGCCGCTGCCGGCCGGACTGCGTCACGTGCACCAGGCCCGCCTCGCACAGCCTGCGCAAGTGCGCGCTCGCCGTGGACGGGGCGATGCCCGCGACCGTCGCGAGGACGCGGGCGGTGTGGGCGTCACCGTCCATGAGCTGCAGCAGCATCGCCGCGCGCGCCGGTTCGCCGATCGCCTGCGCGACGGTCGCGATGTCCGGTCCGGCTGTCATCGGCCGAGGCTAGCCCGCTGACTGTTCGCTGCGGAGCGAACAATGGGTGTGGCAGGCTGCGAGCCATGACCGAGTTCACGACGCCGATCGACGACCGCTGGTTCGAGGACTACCCGCAAGGCGCGGTGTACGAGTTCGGCGAAGCGGTGGTGACCGCGGAAGAGATCGTCGAGTACGCGCGGCGCTTCGACCCGCAGAGCTTCCACACCGACCCGGCGGCGGCCGAGCACGGTCCGTTCGGTGGTCTCGTCGCCAGCGGCTGGCACACGGCGGGCGTGATGATGCGGATGTTCGTGGACCACTTCCTGTCCTCGGTGTCCAGCCTCGGCAGCCCCGGCATGGACGACGTGCGCTGGCCGCGCCCCGTCCGCCCCGGCGACAAGCTCCACGTGCGCGCCACCATCGAGGAAGCGCGCCTGTCGAAGTCCAAGCCGGACCGCGGCCTGCTCCGCACGCACATCGAACTCTTCAACGCCGACGACGAGGTCGTGATGAGCGCCCACGCCATCAACTTCATGGCAGTGCGCCCGAAATAGCGTTCACCGCGGCCGGTTCGCGGCGGACGAGGCCGCGGATCTGGCTGCTGGTCAGCGCGAGCAGGGTCGCCACCACGATCAGCACCCCGCAGCCCACGAGCACGGGTTCGCGCCCCAGGTGCTCGACGAGCGGGCCGGCGGCGATCTGGCCGATCGGCATGGCGGCCAGCGACCCGAGCATGTCGTAGGAGTACACGCGGGCGAGGCGGTCGGAGGGGATGTTCTCCTGCAGGGCGACGTCCCACGCGACGCTGAACTGCTCGATCGCCACGCCCGAGATGAACATCACGACCAGCAGCGGCACCAGCGCGGGCCACAGACCGAGCGAGAGAACCGGCAGGGACTCCGCGGTCACGAGCAGCACGCCGACGAAGAGCAGGCGCCGCGGCAGCCAGCGGGCGGCGAGAAGACCGCCGAGCATGGAGCCGACCGTGCTGAGCGCCAGCGCGATACCCCAGGCGGTGCGGCCGAAGGTGTCGTCAGCGATGACCGGGCCGATCACGGTGAGCGTGCCGAGGCCGGCGGCGTTGACGAAGGCGAACTGCGCCACCACGATCCACACCCACGCGCGCGAACGGAACTCGTGCCAGCCCGCCACGAGATCGGCGATCGGATGGCTCGCGGCGAGACGGGCGGCGCGGGGCAGCCGGATGCCGCGGTAGGCCACCGCGGCGCCCACGAACAGCAGTGCGTTCACGGCGACCGCCCAGCCCGATCCGGCCACTGCAACCACGATCCCGGCGACGCCCGCGCCCGCGGCGCTGCCGGTGTTGGTGAGCATCCGCAGCAGCGCGTTCGCCTGGCCGAGCTGGTCTCGCGAAACGGTCTGCGGCGTGATGGCCGCCGCGGCCGGCAGCGAGATCGCGGCCACCGCGCCGTTCACCGCGCTGAGCCCGACCAGGAACGGGATCGACGCGAATCCACAAAGGACACTCACTGCGAGCACACCCTGCGTGACACCGGCAGCCACCTCGGTGCCCTGCATGATCACCGAGCGTGGCAGCCGGTCGGCCAGCACGCCGCCGAACAGCAGCAACGCGATGTTCGCGACCGAGCGCACCCCCACCACGAGCCCGAGGTCGACGGCCGAACCGGTGAGGTCGAGCACGGCGAACGCGAGCGCGACCGGGGCGACGGCGTTGGCGAAGGTGGCGAGGGTCCGTCCGGTGGCGAGCGCGCGGAAACTGCGGCCGCGCAAGGGCTCGAGGAGGCTCACGGTGAGCCACTATCCGATCATCGGGACATTCGGCACAACTCGATATCCGCTGGCCGGGACGCGCGCCACAGGTGTGGTGCGTGGCCGTGGCCCGTGTGCTCTCCTGAGGATCATGCGTACGACGATTCTGGGCAGGAGCGGCCTCGAAGTGTCGAGGATCGCCTTCGGCACGTGGCAGCTCGGCGGGCAGTGGGGTTCCTTCGACGAGGACACGGCGATCGCGGCCGTCCGGCACGCGCGCGAGCTCGGCGTGACCCTCTTCGACACCGCGCAGGCCTACGGCGGCGGCGCGGCCGAGCAGCTCCTCGGCAAGGCCCTGCGCAGCGAGCTGGACCACGACCGCGACAGCGTCGTCATCGCGACCAAGGGCGGCACGAAACCGCGCGCCGAACGGGCCCGCGACTCCCGCCGCGAGTGGCTCACACAGGGTGTGGACAACAGCCTGCGCCTGCTCGGCGTCGACCACCTCGACCTCTACCAGATCCACTGGCCCGACCCCGAGACGCCGGCGGCGGAGGTCGCGGCGACGCTGCAGGAGTTCGTCGACGCGGGCAAGGTCCGCCACGTCGGCGTCTCGAACTACAACGCCGCCCAGCTCGCGGCCTTCGACGAGACGCGCCCGGTGGAGACACTGCAGCCGCCGTACCACCTGTTCCGCCGCGGCATCGAGACTGATCCGCTGCCGTACGCGCGGGAACACGACATCGGCGTCCTCGCCTACAGCCCGCTCGGCAGCGGCCTGCTCACCGGCACCTTCACGGCCGACTCCGTCTTCGACGAGTCCGACTGGCGCTCGAAATCCTCGGCGTTCCAAGGGGAAAACCTGCGGCACAACCTGCAGATCGTCGACGAGCTCGCCAAGTTCGCCGCCGAACGGGGTGCGTCGGTCAGCCAGCTCGCGATCGCGTGGACGCTCGCCCAGCCCGGCGTCCACGTCGCCATCGTCGGCGCGCGCAAACCGCGCAACATCGAGGCCAGCGCGGCCGCCGCCGACCTCGATCTGACGCCCGAAGACCTCGCCGAGATCGAGCGCATCACCGCCGGCGCCATCCAGGTCGGCGGTGCCAGCCCGGAGGGCATCGCGTAAGTCCTACTTGACCCCCGTCGCGCCTTCCAGCTCGGCCAGCGCCGTGTCCAGGTGCGTGAGGATCCGCTGCAGGTGCGGCACGCTGCGCCGGCAACCGGTGATGCCGAAGTCGAGGTTGTCGCCGTTGCTGGTCAGCGTGATGTTCAGCGCCTGGCCGTCGAGCAGCACCGACGCCGGGTAGATGCCGTCGAGCGAAGCTCCGTTCCAGTACATCTGCTTGCGCGGGCCCGGGACGTTGGAGATCACCAGGTTGAACGGCGGGCGCGTGTTGTTCACGACGCCCGGGATCGGCGACGCGCCCAGCTGCGCCACGTTGACGCCCGAGAGCAGCAGCGTCTGCAGCGGTGTGAGCTCCGAGAAGAGCTTCTTGCCGTTGGTCATCGACGTGTGGATCGCCGAAAGCCGCAGCGCCGGGTCGGACAGGTCGGTGCCGAGGTTGCACAGCAACGCGCCGATGTTGTTACCGCTGGCCTCGCCCGCGTCGGCCTTGCGGCGCAGCGACACGGGCACCATCGCGATCAGCGGGGCGTCGGGCAGGGCGCTCTGCTCGATGAGGTAGTCGCGCAGCGCGCCGGAACACATGGCGAGCACCACGTCGTTGCGCGAGACGCCGGCGGCGGTCGCCACCGCGCGCACGCGGTCGAGCGACCACGACTGCGCGGCGAACCGGCGCGCACCGCCGATGGGCACGTTCAGCATCGTCTTCGGTGCCTGCATCGGCAGCGTGAGCGTGTGCTCGCGGAACGCTTCCCGCGCCACCTTGGCCGCGGCCGGCGCGATGCCCGCGACCTGGTCGAACGTCTTGCCTGCGAGGTTGAACAACGATGGCTGCGCGTGGCCGTTGCCGTTGCCGTCGGTCCCGTTGTGCCGGCTGCCCCACGGCGGCGGGCAGTCGAGGTCGTTCGGATCGTCGGACAGCGTGCCCTGCAGGTGGCGCAGCGCGGAGACGCCGTCCATCAGCGAGTGGTGGATCTTCGAGTACATCGCGAACCGGCCGTCCTGCAGGCCCTCGATGAGGTGGATCTCCCACAACGGCCGGTGCCGGTCGAGCAGCGTGCTGTGCCAGCGGGAGGTGACCTCCAGCAGCTCGCGGATGCGGCCCGGCTGCGGCAGCGCGGAGTGTCGGAAGTGGTAGTCGAGCTCGAGCTCCGCGTCGGTGGTCCAGCGCACGTACCCGGCGGTGTTCACGGGCCGGCTCGGGCGGCGCCGGAAGACGCTGCGCATGTTGTCGGTCGCAAGCATCTTCTGGCGAAGATCGCTGAGGTAGTTGCCGTCCGCGGTCTCCGGTTTGCGGAACAGCTGCAGGCCGCCGACGTGCATGGGGTGTTCGCGGGTCTCGACCATCAGGAACATCGAGTCGGTCACGGGCATCAACGGCATTTTCCGACCACCTTCCGCCACGCCGGGGGCATCGGCGCACCCCGGAGCCCGAGTCTACGCACGATGGGCTCTTTCTTGCCCATTACCGCGTAACCGCTGGTGACAAACGGTGTCCGGTGACGACTGTGCGGTGCTTTCCCCGCGGTGGATACAGTGGCAGCCGTGGCAGGACGGACTGGTGCTCAGCATCTGGGCGACGCGCTGAAGGCACTCGGGACCGAAGTCGTGTTCGGGCTTCCCGGTGTGCACAACCTGCCGCTGTGGGAGGCGTTGGCGGAAACGGGAATCCGGATCATCGGTGTCCGGCACGAACAGACCGCCGGGTATGCGGCCGACGGTTATGCCCGCGCCACGGGAAAACTCGGCGTCGCGCTCGTGACGACCGGGCCCGGCGCGGCCAACACGCTCGGCGCCGTGGGCGAGGCGATGGCCTCGGCCGCGCCGGTGCTCGTGGTCGCCACCGACATCCCGTCCACGCTCAAGCGCCCCGGCGTGGTGCGCGGTGTCCTGCACGAAACGTCCGATCAGCAGGCGATGTTCGCGCCCGTGACCAAGGCCGGCTTCACCGTCCACCGCGCCGACCAGATCGGCACCACCGTCCACCGCGCGGCGCGCCTGGCGCTGATGCCGCAGACCGGCCCGGTGTACCTCGGTATCCCGACGGACTACCTGCGGGAGACCACGGAGGCGAGCGGACCGCCGAAGCCGCTGGCCGAGCGGGTGCTCGACCTGCCGGACCTGGCGCGTGCCGCCGATCTCCTGTCCGGCGCCCGGCGTCCGTTGATCTGGGCCGGCGGCGGCGCGTTGCGGGCGGAGGCGGGCGAGGCCATCGGCAAACTCGCCGAACGGCTGGCCGCCCCGGTGGTCACCACGTTCGCCGCGCGCGGGCTGCTGCCGCTCGATCACCCTTGCCTGGCCCCGAATCCGGTGCACGCGCCGGAGGTCGGCGAGCTGTGGGACGAGGCCGACGTGGTGCTCGCCATCGGCACCGACTTCGACGGCCTGATGACGCAGAACTGGCTGATGCCCGCGCCGCCCAAGCTGATCGCGGTGAACGTGGACGCCTTCGATGCGGCGAAGAACTACAAACCGGACATCACGTTGGTGGGTGACGCCCGCCGCGTCGTCGAGTCACTGCGCCCGGCCAGCCGGCCGGGCCTGGACGAGCTGACCGTGCGGCTGGCGTCCATCGGCCGCCGCGTGCGCCAGCGCATCCGCACCGAAGAACCGCAGGCAGCCGACTTCCTGTCCACTTTGGAGGAAGTGCTGCCGGAACCCTCGATGCTGGTCACCGACATGTGCGTGGCCGGTTACTGGATCGGCGGTTTCCACCGCGTGCGCGCACCGCGCAAGCTGGCGTACCCGATGGGCTGGGGCACGCTCGGCTACGGATTCCCCGCGTCGCTCGGCGCCGCCGCAACCGGTTCCGGGCGCGTGGTGTGCGTGACCGGCGACGGCGGTTTCCTCTACGCGGTGGGCGATCTCGCGACGCTCGCGGAGGAGCAGCTGCCCGTGACGGTCGTGGTCGTCGACGACGGCGGCTACGGCATGCTGCGCTACGACCAGGACCAGGAAGGCCTGCCGCACCGCGGGGTCGACTGGGACAGCCCGGACTTCGTCGGCCTGGCGCGGTCGTTCGGGGTGCACGCCGACCGCGTGTCCGGGTTCGGGCGCGCGTTCCGCCGGCTGCTGGGCGAGTTCATCGAGTCGGACGAGCCCAACGTGCTCGTGGTGCGGGCGAAGCTGAAGCCGCCGGTGAACACCTCGCCCCGGTGGCCGCGGAAACCGCGCTGATGACGGGCCTGCGGGTCGGCGTCGACATCGGTGGCACGTTCACGGACCTGTGCGTGCTCGGCGAATCCGGGGTCGTCGCGGTCGGGAAGGTGCTGACCACCCAACGCGAGCCGGCGCTCGCGGTCGCCGAGGGCCTGGCGGAGGTGTTCGCGCGCGCCGGGCTGGACTTCGGCGACGTCGAGCAGCTCGTGCACGGCACCACGCTCGTCACCAACGCGCTGATCGAACGCAAGGGCGCGCGCACGGCGTTGCTCGCCACAGCGGGGTTCCGCGACGTGCTCGAGATGCGCCGCGAACACCGCTACGAGCTCTACGACCTGCGCCTCGAGCTGCCCGAGCCGCTGGTGCCGCGGTACCTGCGCTTCGACGTGCCGGAGCGGGTCCTGGCCGACGGGACCGTCCACACGGGACTGGACGAGGAGTACGTCGCGCGGCTGGGCCGTGAGCTCGAAGCCCGGGGGATCGACGCCGTCGCCGTGTGTTTCCTGCACTCCTTCACCAATCCCGCGCACGAGCGGCGCACGGCCGAGGTGCTGGCGCGAGTGGCGCCGCGGCTGCGGGTGGCGCTGTCGTCCGAAGTGGTGCCGGAGATACGGGAGTTCGAACGGACGTCGACCACCGTCGCGAACGTCTACGTGCAGGACCTCGCCGAGCGGTACCTCGCGGATCTGGCGCGCCGGCTGCGTGAGCTCGGCGTGCGGCCCGCGCCGCACATCATGTTGTCCCACGGCGGGATCGCGACCGTCGAGACCGCGGGCCGGTATCCGATCCGCATCCTCGAATCCGGCCCGGCGGGCGGGGCGCTCGCCGCGTCGGCGTTCGGCGTCGGGGCCGGGGAACGCGACCTGCTGGCGTTCGACATGGGCGGCACCACGGCGAAACTCTGCCTGGTCGCCGACGGCGCGCCCCTGGTGACGCACGAGTTCGAGGTCGGCCGCGAGTACCGGCTGCTGCCGGGCTCGGGGCTGCCGGTGAAGGTGCCGGTGACCGACATGATCGAGATCGGCGTCGGCGGTGGCTCGATCGCGCGCGTGAACGCGCTGGGGCTGCTGACCGTCGGGCCGGATTCGGCGGGGTCGGAGCCGGGCCCGGTGTGTTACGGCCGCGGCGGGACCGAGCCGACGGTCACCGACGCCGACCTGCTGCTCGGCTACCTCGACCCCGCGTACTTCCTCGGCGGCGGGATGGCGCTCGACGTCTCGGCGGCTCACGAGGCGGTGCGGACGAAGATCGCCGAACCGCTGGGCGTGAGCGTCGAGGAAGCGGCCTGGGGCATCCACACGAGCGTGAACGAGGACATGGCCAACGCGGCGCGCGTGCACGCCGTGGAGCGCGGCAAGGATCCGGCGAAACTGCCGATGTACACGTTCGGCGGCGCGGGTCCGGTGCACGGCGCCGGTGTCGCCCGCGCGCTCGGGGCGCCGACGGTGGTGGCGCCGCCGGCCGCGGGTGTGCTGAGCGCGCTCGGGTTTCTGACGGCGCCGCTGGCGTTCGACTTCGTGCGTTCGGCGCGGGCGGCCGTGCTCGACCTGTCGTGGGAGGACGTCGACGCGCGGTTCGCCGAGATGGAGGCCGAGGGCGCGGCGCTGCTGCGGGAGTCCGGTGTGGACGGTGCCGACGTGACCCACGCGCGCGTCGCCGAGATGCGGTATGCCGGTCAGGGATACGAGATCCGCGTGCCGGTGCGGGCTTCGGCCGCGACTTGGCCGGACGCCCTGGTCGCGGATTTCACCGACGTCTACCGCTCGTTGTACCGGCGAAGCGGACCGCCGGTGGCGGTGGAGGTGCTGAACTGGCGGGTGGTCTCGTCGGCTCCGGCGCCCGAGGTTTCGTTGCGGCTCAAGGACTCCGCGTCCGGAGACGCCGTCAGCGGCCGCCGCCCGGTGTACTTCTCGGGTGGATTTGTCGACACGGCGGTGGTGGACCGGTACCGGTTGCGGCCGGGCGCGCAGGTCACCGGCCCCGCGATCGTGCAGGAACGCGAGTCGACCGTGGTCGTCCCGCCGGGCGCGCGCTGCGTGGTGCGCGGCGACGCGAGCCTGGAGGTGAGCTGGTGACCGATCCGATCCTCGTGGGCCTGATCGGCAACCGGCTGCACTCGATCCTCGCCGAGCAGCAGAACGCGCTGGTCAACACGGCGTTCTCCGCAGTGGTGCGCGAATCGCTCGACCTCGCGTGCGCCGTCTTCGATTCGCGCGGCGAGATGATCGGCCAGTCGACCGGCGGTACGCCCGGCCACATCAACGCGATGGCCACCGGCCTGCGCCACTTCGTCGCCGAGTACCCGCCGGAGACGCTGGAGCCCGGCGACGTGCTGCTCACCAACGACCCGTGGCAGACGGCCGGGCAGATCAACGACATCACCGTCGCCACGCCGGTTTTCGCCGGTGGCCGGCTGGTCGCGTGGTTCGCGTCGTGCTGCCACGCGCCGGACATCGGGGGCCGGCTTGTGTCCGCGGACGCCACGGAGGTCTTCGAGGAGGGCCTGCGGCTGCCGATCCTGAAGTTCCTCCGCGCCGGCGAGGTCAACGCCGATCTGGAACGGCTGATCCGCGCCAACGTCCGCACACCCGAGGAGACCATCGGCGACCTGTACGCGCAGGTCGCGGGCAACGACGTCGGCGCGGCGATTCTCGTGCGCCTGCTGGACGAATTCGGGCTGACGTCGCTGGACGACGTCGCCGCCGAGATCATGAACCGCTCCGAACGCGCACTGCGGGAGGCGATCACCGCGTTGCCGGACGGCGTGTACCGCAACGAGCTGGTGACCGACGGCTTCGACGACGAACCGGTCGTGCTGCGCGTCGCGGTGACCGTGGCGGGCGACGAGATCCACGTGGACTTCGCGGGTTCGTCGCCGCAGAGCCGGCGCGGGATCAACGTGGTGCTGAACTACACGCGGGCGTACGCGTCCTTCGCGGTGAAGGCCGCGATCTCGCCGGAGGTGCCGCACAACGCCGGCTCGTTCCGGCCCGTGCACGTGACCGCGCCGGAGGGCTCGGTACTCAACTGCGTGCCGCCGGCGCCCGTCGCGTCGCGGCACCTGATCGGGCATTTCCTGCCGTCGTTGCTGATCGGGGCGCTGCCGGACTGCCCCGTCGCGCCGAGTGCCGACGCGCTGTGGATGACGATCTGGCGTGGCGAGGGCTTCATGTCCACGGTGTTCCAGACCGGCGGCATGGGCGCGCGCGGGTCCCGCGACGGCCTCTCGACCACGGGTTTCCCCAGTGGCCTGCGCTCGACGCCCACCGAGGTGATCGAGACGAGCGCGCCGCTGGTGCAGGGCGTGCGGGAGCTGCGCGTGGACTCGGGTGGCGCCGGGAGGTTCCGGGGCGGGCTGGGCCAGCGAACAACGATGGCGGCCTTGGGCGGGATTCCCTGGAGTGTCAACGGGAACGTCGACCGGGTGCGGGCCGCCGCGTCCGGTGTGGACGGTGGTGCTCCGGGCGCCGTCGGCCGGTTCGGGCTGGCCGGCGGCGCCGACCTCCCCGCCAAGAGCCGCGTGGCCCTGGACCCGCACGCCGAGGTCGACGTCGTCCTCCCCGGTGGCGGCGGCTACGGCGACCCGCGGCGGCGCGCCGTGGCGGACGTCCTGGCCGACGTGGTGGCGGGGTACGTTTCCGCGGAGGCGGCCGAGTCCGTCTACGGCGTGGTGGTGCGCTACACCGGCGCGCCGGACGCGCTGGTCAGGCTGCCCGAGGACTACGAGGTGGCCGAACTTCGAGGGAGGGACTGAACATGGGTCGGTTGGCCGGCAAGGTCGCGGTGATCTTCGGGGGCGCGCGGGGCATCGGCCTCGCCACCGTGAAGGAGTTCCTGGCCGAGGGCGCCGTGGTTTTCGCGAGCGACATCCGCGAACCGGCCGCCCACCTGGACGGCTACCGCCACTCGCTCGTCGACGCCACCGACGAGACCGCGGTCAACGACTTCGTCGCGGGCGTCATCGAGGACGCGGGCCGCATCGACGTGCTGGTGAACAACGTCGGCGCCCACCTCGCCAAACCCCTCACCGAGACGACACTGCAGGACTTCGACACCATCTTCGCCCTCAACGTCCGCACCGCCTTCCTCGGCACGCGCGCCGTCTTGCCCCACATGCTCGCCCAACGCTCCGGCAGCATCATCACGACCTCGTCCAACGGCGGCGTCATGGGCCGCCCCAGCGACCCCGTCTACAACGCGACGAAGCACGCCTTGGTCGGCCTCACGAAGTCCCTCGCCGTCGCCCACGCCCACCAGGGCATCCGCGCCAACACCGTCAACCCGGGCGCCATCGACACCGACATGCTCCGCTCGACCCTCGCCTCCCCGGACGACTTCGAGACCAAGCAACACCAACTCGTCGCCAGCACCCCCGCCGCCCGCGTCGGCGAAGCCACCGAGGTCGCCAAAGCCATCCTCTTCCTGGCCACCGACGAATCCCGCTTCATCAACGGCGCCGTCCTCCCCATCGACGGCGCCAAATCCGCCGGCGCCATGCCCTCGAACCGCTACAGCCTCGACTTCGACCTGGGCGCCCGCTGACTCCTCGTCCCCAATGCGGCGTTCGTTGCGCTCAACGCACCGAACGCCACATTGGGGCGCTTGGCCACCACCCAAACGGCCACCAGCCTGCCCAACTCACGCACTCACCCGGGCCGCGCAAACCCCACCAACCGCCGCTCACCTACGCGACGAAACCTGCACCCAGCCCCTCCCCGGCACCCCGATCCGAAGCCTCTTTGCGGCCGGCGACGTGTTGTCAAGGCACGCTTTCCCGCCTTGACAACACGTCACCGGCCGTCAACACAATCCAGCTTCGGGGTGCACACCTACCGCAACACGCCCCTGCGCAGGACCAAAACCCTCAGCACGTCACCAAAGCATCAGCCCAATCGGCATGATCCGTGTTATTCCCATCCCCACCATCCGTCACCACAAGATCCAACACCTGCACCCCACCGAGCGGCACATCCAGAACCTGCGCCACCGACCCATGCCGCACCACATCCGTCGAAGCCAACGTCTTCCCATCCCCCCGAACCTCGAACGTCACACTCCCGGTCGCGAACTCGTCATCCAGCCCCACAACCGAATGAAACGCCTGACACCCCCCACCCAAATACACCCGCACCAACGAAGGCGCATGCGCCCCCAGCCCATCCGAATACACCTGACCGTTGATCGTGATCGGATTCCCGTCACCAGCCTGGTTCTCCCCATTGCTGGTCCCCCGCTCAACCGGACCCCACCCGTTCTCCGTCAGCAGGAACGGCGCCTTCGACATCGCCGTCACCCCGGCCGCGAACGGCGTCACCACCGGTCCGCCCGCATCAGCCGACAACGATCGCCGCCCCCAGCCCGTCACGTACGAAGCCTTCGCCGACATCGAAACCTGCGCCCCCGGCTTCACCGGCTTCACCGTCACTGCGCGATCCCAAGACTTCCCCGGCGCCACCACGGGAACGAGCACCTCACCCCGCCCGTCGATCTGCCAACCAGCCGGCGAAGACACCGTCACCCGAGCCGCGGCAAGCGGGGTGCTGCCGTCATTGGTCAGCCGAACATGCGCCGTAAACGGCTTCCCAGCCGGAAAATACGACCCCGCATCAAGCGACAACGTCGCCGCCGGTGCCGCCGCCGGGAACTTCGCCGGCCACACCCGCAACACCGCCGACCCATGACTCGGCACAGTCGCCCGCAACGTCCCGGCGCTCTCGGTCTCCGCACCACTCCACAGATCCCGCACCCGGAAATCCCGCCCGGACAACCCGATCTCCGACGCGTTACTCGTCATCGTCGCGGCCGAGATCCCGCGGTTGAACAGCACCACCGCAGCCGAACCGTCCGACATCGGCTTCGTCCACACCTCGGTGTCGCCGTCGTCGCGCACCTTGTGACCCTGCACGCCCGCCCAGTCCTGGTCGAGGGCGACGACGTCCTTGTTCGCCAGGATCGCCTTCGTCGTGGCCGGCATGGAGCGGACGTCGTTGCCCGCCAGCAGCGGTGCGTTCATCAGCGACCAGAGCGCGAAGTGCGAGCGGTACTCGGCGTCGGTCATGCCGCCGTTGCCGACCTCGAGCATGTCGGGGTCGTTCCAGCCGCCGGGACCGGAGTACTTCTCGAGCCCCACCTGCTGGTCGAGGATGCCGGTCATGCTGGTCCAGTTGTCGCTGATGTCACCGGTGGTGCGCCACAGCTGCGCGCCGGAGGTCTTGCCCCACAGCCACGGCTGGTTCTCGCCCCACTCGCACAGGGCGTAGATCATCGAGCGGCCGGTTTTCTTGATCGCGTCGCCCATCTTCGTGTAACGCTCGATGGCCGGGCGGCCCTCGTTGTTGCAGTTGTCGTACTTGAGGTAGTCGACGCCCCAGTCGGCGAAGGTCTGCGCGTCGACGTCCTCGTGGTCGAGCGCACCCGGCATCGTCTTCGCGCAGGTCTGCGTGCCGGCGCTGGTGTAGATGCCGAGCTTGAGGCCCTTGGCGTGCACGTAGTCGGCGAGCGCCTTGATGCCGCTCGGGAAGCGTTCGTGGTTGGGCTCGAACTTGCCCTCGGTGTTGCGGTTCTGCTCGGCCCAGCAGTCGTCGATGTTCACGTACTGGTAGCCGGCGTCGCGCAGGCCGCTGCTGACGATCGCGTCGGCGGTCTCGCGGATGAGCTCTTCGTTGATGTTGCAGCCGAACTTGTTCCAGCTGTTCCAGCCCATCGGCGGCAGCGCGCCGGTTTGCTGCCGGACGGCGTTCGGGGCGGCGGGGGCCGCTTCCGCGCTCGCGGTGGTGAGGGCGGTGGCCAGGCCGGTTGTCAGGCACGCAACCGCCAGCAGGCCCACAAGACGACGCATAAATAACCTCCCAGAGTGCGCAACCCAACTCATCAAAGCGGCACATACTCACCCAAAAATCAACAGGAGTGAACGGTTCACGTCAATGGGCCGTTGGTAGGTAATCCGTTGTCCGGGAGGTAGAAAGGAGGCGTAGGTCCGCGACGACGCCCGAGGAGCCGCCCATGCCCGAGGTCCGCCCGCTCGACGGTCTCAAGGTCGTCGACCTCTCCCGGATCCTGGCGGGGCCGTACTGCACGCAGTACCTCGGCGAGATGGGTGCCGACGTCGTCAAGGTCGAGCCGCCCGGCCACGGAGACGACACGCGCCTGTGGGGTCCGCCGTTCGTCGGCGACGAGGCCGTGTACTTCCTCGCGGCCAACCGCAACAAGCGCGGCATCGTGCTCGACCTCAAGTCCGAACGCGGCCGCGAAGCCGTGCGCCGGCTCGTGGCCGACGCGGACGTGCTCGTCGAGAACTTCCGCCCCGGCACGCTGGAGCGGTGGGGCCTGTCGTACGCCTCGCTGTCCGAGCTGAACCCGCGGCTGATCCACGTGTCGATCACGGGTTTCGGCCAGACCGGGCCGTACCGCGACCGGCCGGGCTACGACCTCGTCGCGCAGGCGCTCGGCGGCGTGATGGGGCTGACCGGCGAGCCCGACGGCGCGCCCGCCAAGGTGGGCCTGCCCGTGGCCGACCTCAACGCGGGCACGTGGGCGATCATCGGCGTGCTGATGGCGCTGCAGGCCCGGCACACGACCGGGCGCGGGCAGTACCTCGACGTCTCCCTGCTCGACGCGCAGCTCGCCTGGCACATCTACGCCGCGGGCGCACACTTCTACGACACCCCGCGCCCGCGCCGGATGGGCTCGGCGCACCCGAGCATCGTTCCGTACCAGGCGTACCACGTGTCCGACGGCTGGCTGATCATCGCGGTCGGCAGCGAGAAGCTGTGGCGCAACTTCTGCGGCGTGCTCGGCCTGGACATCGCGGAGGACCCGCGGTTCTCGACCAACGCCGCGCGGTCGGCCCACCGCGACGAGCTCAACGCGTTGCTGGAGGAAGTGCTGGTCACACGCACGGTCGACGAGTGGACGAAGGCGCTGGACGAGGCGAGCATCCCGGCCGCGCCGATCAACGACATCGACGACGTGTACGCCGACCCGTGGACCGCCGCGCGCGACCAGGTCGTGCGGCTGCCGCACCCGACCATCGGCACCTACCTCGGCACGGGTTTCCCGGTGAAGGCCTCGGACACGCAGCCGCGGCCGACGTCGGCGCCGCCGGTGCTGGGCCAGCACACGGCGGAGGTGCTCGCGGAAATCGGGTACTCGGAGTCGGAGATCGCCGAGTTCCTTTCGTTGTGACACAAGGAGGAGTACATGGAGAACCCGCTGTGGCACCCGTTCGCGGACATGGGCGCCGTCGACGGCGACCGCTTCGTGATCACGCGCGGCTCGGGCTCGCACGTGTGGGACGACGCCGGCCGCCGCTACTTCGACGCCACGGCTTCGCTCTGGTACGCGAACTTCGGCCACGGACGGCCCGAGATCACCCAGGCCGTGACGGCGCAGCTGGAGAAGCTGGATTCGTACAACCTGTTCGGGTACTACGCGAACGAGCCGGCGCTGGAGCTGGCGTCAAGGCTTTCTTCGCTCGCCCCGGTGCCGGGGTCGAAGGTGTTCCTCGGCTCCGGCGGCGGTGATGTCGTCGACACGGCCGTGAAGATCGCGCGGGCGCACTTCGTCCACACTGGACGGCCGGAGAAGACCCACATCATCGGGCGGACGCAGGGGTACCACGGGACGCACGGGTTCGGCACGGCCGTGGGCGGGATTCCCGTCAACGCCGAGGGGTTCGGGCCGATGCCTTCGGGGTTTTCGCATGTGGCGTACGACAGCGTTGCGGCTTTGGAGGCCGAGATCCTGCGGGTGGGGGCGGATCGGGTCGCCGCGTTCTTCTGTGAGCCGGTGATCGGTGCGGGCGGGGTGTTGTTGCCGCCGGAGGGGTATCTCGAGGCCGCGGTGGAGGTTTGCCACCGGTACGGCGTGCTTTTCGTGGCGGACTGCGTGATCGCCGCGTTCGGGCGGTTGGGGACGTGGTTCGGGATCGACCGGTGGGCGGTTCGGCCGGACATGGTGACGACGGCCAAGGGCCTCACCGGGGGGACGATCCCGTTGGCCGCGTTGCTGGTTTCGCCGGAGGTGGCGGCGCCGTTCTTCACTGGTTCCGCCGGGGCGCCGGTTTTGCGGCATGGCGCCACTTACGCCGGGCATCCGGTGGGTTGTGCCGCCGCGTTGGCGACCTTGGACATTTACGAGAAGGACGGGTTGATCCCGCGCGGGCGAGACCTGGAGAAGCCGCTGGCGGACGCGTTGGCTGAAGCGGCTTCGCATCCGCTGGTGGGCGAGGTTCGGGCTGGGCTCGGGTTCCTGGCCGCGGTGGAGCTGTCGGCGGAGGTGCTGGCGGCGGACCCCGGGGCGCCGGGGAAGCTGCAGCGGCTGGTGCGCGACGAGGGTGTTCTGGTGCGGCCGTTGGGGAAGGGGATCGCCATGTCGCCGCCGCTGGTGGCGGGGGACGAGGAGCTGGACCTGCTGGCGGCGGCGATTCCGGCGGCGCTTTCCCGGCTGCAGGGCTAGGTTTCCGTGCGTAGCGGGGCGTTTGTCGCCTGGTCACGAGTGCCCGCGGTCAGGTACAGGACGGCGTAGCAGGCGAGCCAGTGTTCGACCATGTAGTCGCTGCCGCTGACGTGGTCGAGCTCCGGGTCCGCGTGGGCTTCGGCGGCTCGGGTCAGCAGGGGTTTGCGCGGGTCGGCGGCGGGGAGGCGGTCGGCCACGCGCAGCCAGCACCAGGCGCGGCTGAGGTTGAGGCCGCGGAGGTGGGCGAGCTGGCCGTCGCTGTCGTCGGACACCGTGGCCGGGGTGAGGAGCGCGTCGGGGAGCTCGGGGAGGAACCGGTCGAACCAGGCGGTGAACTCGTCGGCCGGCAGGAGGCTCGCCTGCAGCTCCGCCTCGGTGAGGGCGGCCGACAGGAAATCGGCGCCGGAGGGTTCCCAGGCGGCGGGGTAGTCGGTGTCGGTGCCGAACCAGCGGGTGGCGGCGTCTTGGATGGCAGTGAGGAGGGCGGGGTCGTCGTGGCTCCTGGCATACGGCAGCGCCCGGGAGAGCCCGAAGGCGCTGTTGTTGTGCGCGCCGGTGCGGACGGGGTACGTCTGCTTGGGGAGCCAGCCGAGGAAGGCGTCGGTGACGGCCGCCGACAGGGGTGCGAGGTTCGCCGCCCAGGTTCGAGCGTCGGGGTCGTCCCAGGTGGCGATTTCGTGGTGGAGCATCAGCGCCCAGCCCCAGCCGTAGGGGCGGGCTCTCGATCCGTTGGTGCGGAACGTCTCGGCCTCACCTTGGAGGGCGTCGGCGGTGAGGTGCTCGTTGAGCACGGTCCGGATGTCGTCGGTCGGTACTGCGCGCGGGGTGGCGCGGAGCAGCCGGACGAGCAACCAGTGCATCTCGACGCAGGAATGCCAGTCGAAACAACCGTAGAACGCGGGATACAGCTCACGCGGCCGATTCGGGAAGTCCCCGGGGAACCGCATCGTGCTGCGAATGTCGTTGGGGAACTCCTTCCTGACGTTGCGCACCGCGGCGGCACTGTACTCGGCGGCGCGGGCCAACAGCTGCTTCTCTCGCCGGGACGTCATGGGTGTGCGGCCTCCTGCCGTAGAACCTGGACCGGCCGCCCCCTGCTGCCGGCTCACGGACACCCCGCATCACCCCACATCGACTCGCCTGACCGCAAGATCCTCAGCGAGCCGATCCACAACTTGCCACACCCGGTGGCAAGACCCACCTCCACTCGGCAAGGCGGTGTGGGTTGGCAAGCTCCATACGTGTGGCAAGGGTTGAGAGGAGTGGCAAGTTTCGTGCCGCTCGCCCGCCATTGCCGCGGCAACGTGCGACATCCAATGGCAAGTTTCCGCGCCGATGGGCAAGACGCCATGGACGCCGCCATGCATCGGGGTATGGCAAGTGCCACCGCCACTTCACTGCCCCCGCCACGCCAAAGCGCGGCGCCCGCCGGCATGTCTCGCTCTGAGCGGCATGGAGCTGGGTTAGGTGGCAAGGTGCTGTGAGGAACGGCAAGACGGGCCGCCGATGGCAACGTCTCGCAGGCGTAGCGCGGGCGCGAGGTGAGCCGTAGGTGCTGCTTGCCACTGCCACTGCCACTGCCACTGCCAGTGCCGCTGCCGTGGCAAGACTAGGCGTGCGGCGGCGAGGTTCCGCACGGTTTGGCAAGGTGCCGCATCGAGTCGCAAGAGGTCGTGCGGACGGCATGGTGTCGAGACGGTGGCAAGAGCAGTGCGCTTGGCATGTGCCGTTGTTGTGGCGATGTGCACCGTGAGGTGGCGAGATGCCGCGCTGATTGGCGAGACACCTGACGGCATGGCATTGACCGCGGCGAGTGGCAAGTTCCGCGCGGGTTGGCAAGGCGCCGTGCGGGCGGCATCGATCGGGGTGGCGTGGCAAGTTTCGCCAGGCGCGGCAAAGCGCCGTAGGGGGTGGCGTGGGGCGAAGGGACGGAGCGGCAAGTTTCGCCAGGAGTGGCAAGGCGCCGTACGGGATGGCGTGGGTTGCCGCCGAGTGGCAAGTTTCGCGCGGGTTGGCAAGACGCCGTGCGGGGTGGCATCGACCGGAGTGCAGTGGCAAGTTCCGCCCGGCGTGGCAAGGGTGGTCCGAGCGGCAAGGCCGTGGTCACCACGAAGGCTCGGCTGCCCCCACGTCAGCCGAGCCGGAGTCGTGAGGTGGGTGGGGCCGAGGTGGTCGGAAGCGCGGAAAACGAAGCCCAACCCGTCAACCGATGCAGAATTCGTTGCCCTCCGGGTCCGCCAGGGTGATCCAGCGGTTGGGGCCCTGAGAGCCTCGGTGCAGGAACGTCGCGCCCCGGGCCTGGAGCTTGGCGAATTCCTCCTCCATGTTCTCCGGGCCGCCGACGCGGACGTCGAGGTGGAGGCGGTTCTTCACGGTCTTGCCTTCGGGCACGAGCTGGAACAGGACGCGGCGCGACGTCTCCGGGTGGGAGATCGCCGCGCCTTCGCGCCAGACCAGGGCGCCCCGGTGGATGGTGGTGTCGGACTCCATCGCGTAGCCCTTGGCGATCATCTCGCGGATGAAGGCCTCGTCGCTGGGTTCGACGGTCCAGCCGAGCGTCTCGGCCCACCAGTCGGCCTGGGTGTGCGGTTCCGCGGAGTCCACGGTCACCTGGAAGTCATACGCCATACCGGGACGTTAACGACCGACCCCGACATTTTCGGCAGCTCGGACTCGCCCGGCACGTCGGTGAACGCCCACTTGTCGACGCCGCCGCCCATGATTTCGGCGTAGCGGCGGGCGCCGTCGGCGTTGGCGAAGCGCACCTGCTGGCCGTTGGTGAGGTGGGTGATCTTGACTGCCACGCTGCCTCCAAACGCTGAAAACCGAGAGTGCCGGCCCGCGGAGCTTCCCCCTCCGGGGCCGGCTCGACCAGTAGAACACGTGTTCGAAGGCGCCCGCAAATCGGGTCCCCCTCGTGGGCGACGCATGTCCCCCGGAGGGGTAACACCGCTGGTCAGCGAATCATCGCGAGACGCGGCCAGCGGTCCAGTCCGAGCGCCGCCTCGTGCTCGCGGATGGCGCGCAGCGAAGGTCCCCATGAGGCCGAAGGCAGCTCCCGGAAGCCCAACCGCGCGTAGTACGGAGCGTTCCACGGCACGTCACGAAAGGTCGTCAACGTCAGCGCCGGGAGACCGAGCGAACCGGCCCACGCCTCAGCCGTCTCGATCAGCTCCCGGCCCAGCCCCCGGCGCGCGAAAGACGGCAGCACCGACACCTGCTCGACGTGCCCGTTGCCGTCCACGACATCCGCCACCAGGTACGCCGCCACCACACCCGACGCATCCACCACCCAGCACCGCCCGCCGGCCTGGTAAGGCAGCAGCTCCGCCACGGAAAACGGTTCGTCATCCGCGACGGCCGCCATCCCCAGCCCGCGGAACGGCTCCCCGGCCGCGCGTTCGAGTTCGCCCAGCAACGGCAGGTCGGAAGCACGAGCGAGCCGGATCATCCCCCATTCCTACCCGCTACATCGAATACGACGAAACTGCTTTCTTGATGCGCTCGGCATACACCTGCAACGCGCTGATCGCCTCGGCCCGCGCGGCGTCACTGATGCGCGCGGCGGGCCCCACGAGCGAGAGCACACTCGGCCGCGTCCGCCCCGTTTCCACCGGCACCGAACACGCCCACACGCCGTCCTCGATCTCGCCCCAGCTCTGCGCGTAGCGGTTCGCCAGGGCGAGCTTCAGCTCCTCGCGCACCTCGATCCCGTGCTCGCGCGCGATCTCCGCGACGCGCTGCTCGCGTTCGCCGTCGGGCAGCAGGGCGAGCAGCATCTTGCCGGTCGCGCCGGCGCCGAGCGGGATCGAGTGCCCGGGCTGGAACGTGAACCGCATGGCACGGTCGCATTCGACCCGATCGGTGCACACGGCGAGGTCGCCGAAATGCTGGAACAGCAGGATCGTCTCGCCGAGCTCGCGCGACGCCTCCTCCATGGTCGGGCGGGCGATCCGGGCGACGTCGTTGGCCAGCCGCGCGGCGCGCGCGAGCGGCATCACCTGGCTGGTCACGTGGTAGCGGCCCGAGCGCGCCTCTTCGAGCAGCTGCAGTTCCTTCAGCAGCTGCACGTAGCGATAAGTCGTGGCCACCGGGCTGCCGATCACCTCGGCCAGCTCCGCGACGCTCGCCTCCCAGCGGTGCTCGGAGAACGCGAGCAGCACCTGGAGAACCTTGCGCGAACTGCTTGTGCCTGCCGTTCGGCGCGGCCGCTCGGGGCTTGCAGAGCTTGCAGCGATTTCTTCGGAAGGCGGCATTCGAAACCTCTTCGTGGTCTGCGACCAGACTCGCGCGCACGACAAGTGAATAAATTACCACATGCGGAGAACAATCGCGTGCAGTGAATTCACCGGAATGATCACGGCCGGTTATTCGGCCCGTTTCCCGGAGACCAGGAACGGCGTGAGCAACCCCGGCACCGTCGCGTCGGCCAGCGCGAGTCCGGCGCTTTCCCCGACGTCCACCACGTGGTAGCGGCCGCGCCCCGCCGCGATCGGCGCGACCACCGTGACGAGGCCGGCGCGCCGCTGGAACCACGAGCGTGCCACGACGATCCCGGTCAGCCCGTCGCGCCGCACCGCGACCGTCGTGCGCGCCAGCGAACCCGAGCGCGTGACGAGGTAGCGGCCGGCCAGCGCGTGGCCCAGTGTGCGGTAACGGTCCCAGCCCACCAGCACCGCGAACGGCACCAGCACCAGCGCGAGCTGCCACGGCCAGTCCGGCAACGCACCGGCCCACGCCAGGAGGAACAGCGCCGCCGCCGGCACCAGCACGCTCGTCAGCGCCCGTGTGATCCGCCGGTTCAACGCCTGCCGCGGGTGCCGCACGAGCGCCGCGCCCGCAACGTCCTCGCCCAGCACCTCACCCGCCACCTCCTGCGCGCGCCCGAGCGGCGCGGGCGGCAGCAGCAGCCCGCCGCCCTTGTCGGCGCCCTTGCCTTCGCGCAGGCCCGCGGCCACCGCCACGCACTTCGCACCGCCGACCATTCGCAGTGGCAACGGTTCTTTCAGCTCGACCCCGCGCAGCCGGTCTTCCTCGATCGACACCGACCGCGTGGTGATGAGGCCCCGCCGGATGTGCAGCGTGCCGCCCGGCTCGCGCGTGAGGCGGAAGTTCCAGAACGACAGCACGTAGCCGCCCACCGAAAGCACCGACACGAGCAGCAGCAGGCCGATCGCCGCCGCGGCCACCGTGAGCCACACGGGTTCCTGCGTCACGCGGTCGGCGAGCTCGCGCAGCGGCCCGTAGCGCACCGGGTCGAGGTTCAGCTCGTGCGCGAAGTGGTAGACGGTGCCGAGCATCGCGCCCACCACCGCGATGCCGGAGAGCGTGAACGGCGCGTACCGCAGCCACTTCCGGTCCACGGCCGCCACCAGCTGCTCCGGCGGCGCCACGACGTCGGCCGGCATGGCTTTCCGGTGCAGCAGCAGGGTCCGCAGCCGTTGCGCTTCCTCGCGGGTGACGGCGTCGAGCACCAGCTCGTCCTTGCCCGGCCCCTTCCCGTGCGAGTGCCGTCCGGTGCCGATCCGCACCGCGGCCAGGGAGAACAACCGGTGTTTGGGCTCCGACACCACGTCGACGGTGCGGATCCGGTCTCGCGGGACGGCCCGCTGCTTGCGCAGCAACAGCCCCGTGCGCCATTCCACCTGCGTGTCCGTGATGCGGTAGCGCGAGGTGAGGCAGTGCGAGATACCGGTGGCGATCGTCAGCGCGGTGAAGGCGAGCCCGATCCACTGCCAGCTGTTGCCCGAGCCCAGCAGCAGCGCGCCGACGAGCACGGGCAGCGACCGCACGAGGTCGAGCACCGGCCGGATCAGCAGCATCCGCAGGTCGAGCCGGTGCCACGGGGCTTCCGCCGTGCCCTCGTACGCCTGCGTGGTCGCCGGCAGCGCCGCGCTCACGTGGCGTCCCCGCGCACGGCCTGAGTGGTGCGCGTCAGCTCGTCGGCCAGCGCGACGGCCCGGTCGTGGTCGAGCCCGGAGATCCGCAGCGGACCCGCGGCCGACGCCGTGGTCACCGTGATCCGCGCCAGCCCGAACAGCTGCTCCAGCGGGCCGCGCTCGATGTCCACGGTCTGGATCCGCGAGATCGGCGCGATCCGCCACTCCTGCTTGAGCCAGCCCGACTGCGTGTACACAGCCTCCGCCGTGACCTCCCACCGGTGCACGCGGTAGCGCCACTGCGGCATCACGAGCAGGTGCAGCGGCCCGAGCACGCAGCAGAGCACGAGCGTCACCGACAGCCACGACGGCGGGTCGTCGCTCGTGGCCACCACCACCGCCTGCACCCCGATCACGACGAGCCAGCCGATCGCCGCCGACGCCGTCCAGTGGCCGATGGCCTTGCGGCTCACCCGGTGCTCGGGTGGTCGAAGGCTGAGGCTCAACGCGGCGGGTTCTTCTGCGGTCACCTGCTCAGCGTGCCTGAACTGTCGTGATCGTGGCCACGACAAGTGTCACTGTGCCCCGATCCGGGGCCCCGGCGAGTGCGTGGCGTTACTATTTCGGCCGCGGGCGGGATGGATTCGCGGTGGCGCCGCGTTACAACCACTTAAGCCTGTGCACGACAGCGATCAGCAGGAGGATTCCGGTGGGATTCGATCCCGAGGAACTGTACGAGGTGGACTCGGACGTCCCCGACCTGGACGGAGCCGTGCTCCTGCACTTCTTCGACGGTTTCATGGACGCGGGCTCCACCGGCAGGCTCGTCACCGACCACCTGACCAACGAGGTCGAGAACCGCGTGATCGCGCGCTTCGACGTCGACCGCCTCATCGACTACCGCTCCCGGCGCCCGCCGATGACCTACGCGGTGGACCACTGGGAGGACTACGAGGCCCCTGAGCTGGCCGTTCGCCTCCTCCACGACACCGACGGCGTGCCCTTCCTGCTGCTGTCCGGCCCCGAGCCCGACCACGAGTGGGAGCGCTTCGCCACGGCCGTGAAGCACCTGGTGGAGCGCTGGGGTGTGCGCCTGACCGTCGGTTTCCACGGCATCCCGATGGGCGCCCCGCACACGCGTCCGCTCGGCGTCACGGCCCACGCCACGCGTGAGAGCCTCATCGGCGGCGACCACCAGCCGCTGCCGAACCGCATGCAGGTGCCCGGGAGCGTGTCGGCGCTGCTGGAGTACCGCCTGGGCGAATGGGGTCACGACGCGATGGGCTTCGCCGCCCACGTGCCCCACTACCTCGCGCAGTCGGCCTACCCGTCGGCGGCGCTGCTGGTGCTGGAGTCCCTCGAGCGCGCCACCGGCCTGCACCTGCCCGACGGTGAGCTGCGCGTCGCCGCGCAGGTCGCGACCGCGGAGATCGACCGCCAGGTCGCGGAGTCCGACGAGGTCGCCGACGTCGTGCGCGCGCTGGAGCGCCAGTACGACACGTTCGTCGAAGCCTCCGGTCGCGACAGCCTGCTGGCCGAGTCGCAGGAGCACATGCCGACGGCCGAGGAGCTCGGTTCGCAGTTCGAGCGGTTCCTGGCCGAGCAGGGTGGGGACTCACCGGATCGCTGACGCGCCGGCGGATGGTGTTGTGCTCAGTAGCGGGCCCGTCTGCGCCCGGTGCGATACGCGATCGCCGCCGAGCGGACCGTCTGCCAGGCCCACCACATTCGCTTCGTCATGGTCGCCACCATGCCATGATCGGCCCTGGGGGTTTCCGGCAAGCTGCCCGTAGGGGTGCGGCGGGTGACGTTCGGACCACGGGCAGCCACCCCTGCCACTGATCGGTACACAGTGGACGCTTGCCGTTACCCGCCGGTAAACCGGCCGCCTCGAAATGGTGCCCGGTTGTTGTATATCGTCCCGGAATGACCCAGCCGCACCAAGATCGTTTCACGGCAAGGACTTTGGGCGGGGCTCTGCGGCGGAAAGCCGGCCTGGTGCTGCACCGGGTGGCCACCCGTCTGCATGACCCGTACACCGATCAGCTGAACCGGATCCGCGACGAGCTCCGCGAGGAGATCGTCCGCCAGGGTGACCGGTTGCTCGACCGGGTGGTGGAGTTCGAGATCCGCAGCCGCCGCGACATCGTGTACGCCGGTGATCAGGACGCCGCGCTCGAGAGCAACGTGTTCGCCCGCGAGAACCTCGTCGGTGCCCGCCACTTCGGCAGCCCGCCCGAGACGCTGAGGTTCGCGTTGTCGCTGGCCCCGACCGGTGGCATGGCACTCGAGTTCGGCGTCGCGTCGGGCAACACGCTGCGCACCATCGCCGCCGCGCGCGGCGGGGTCGAGGTCTACGGCTTCGACTCCTTCGAAGGCTTGCCAGAGGCCTGGCTCAACGGCATGCCCGCCGGCGCTTTCGCCCGCGACGACCTGCCCGACGTCCCCGGCGCGGAACTCGTCGTCGGCCTCTTCAACGACAGCCTCCCGGGATTCCTGAAGAAGCACCCGGGCCACGTCGACTTCCTCCACGTGGACGGCGACCTCTACAGCTCCGCGAAAACCGTGCTCGACAACGTCGGCCCGCGCCTGCGCCCGGGCAGCATCGTGCACTTCGACGAGTTCTTCAACTTCCCCGGCTGGAAGCGCCACGAGTACCGCGCGTGGATGGAACACGTCGAGAAGACGGGTATCGAGTTCACGTACGAGGCCTATACGTACAACGACAACCAGGTGACGGTGCGGATCACGCACGTGCCGGGGTACGAGGCTCCTGCGCAGGAGGCGGCGGATTCCGCGAGCAGGAAGATCACGCCCTAACGCGGGTAGCAGCCCTGCTCGTTCAGCGGCCCGATCGACGGGAGGACCAGACCGCACAGGTAGCCGTCGACCCAGTGGCCGTTGCCCGCGAGATTGGTGCCCAGGCGCAGGAGCGGGGCAAGCGCTTTCACGCCGCGGGCAAGGGAATCCTGGTTGCGCTGCAACAAGGAAGTGAGCTGGTCGAGGCCGGCGAGCGTCGGGGCGAGGGTCTGGTCGTTGTCGGCGACGAGGCCCGACAGCTCGGTGGCGAGGCGCCGCGAGCCGTCGAGCAGGGTGGAGATGGCGGACTCGCGGCGCGCGACCTCGTCGAGCAGGAGGTTGCCGTCGGCGAGCAGAAGCTGCACTTCCGCGTCGCGGTCGACGAGCGTCGAGGACACCGCGCGGGTGTTGGCCAGCAGTGCGGTCAGCTGCGCGTCGCGGGAGGCGATGGTGTCCGACAGGCGGGAGAGGCCACCGAGCGCGGTCCGGACGTCGGCGGGAGTGCCGGCGAACGTCGTGGCGAGCGTGTCGAAGCTGTGCGCGAGCCGCGTGGTGTCGATGTGGTCGACTGTGGCCGAGAGATCGCGGAACGCGTCGAGCACGTCGTAGGGCACGGTGGTGCGCGAGCTCGGGATGGGCACTTCCGGGTCAAGTGAGCCGGCGCCCGCCGGATCGAGCGCGAGGTATTTCTGGCCCAGCACCGTTTTCAGCTTGATGGCGGCCGTGGTGCCGTCGCCGAGCCACGCGTCCTTGACCTTGAACGACACCCGCACGCGAGCGCCGTCGAGGGTCACCGCGGACACGCGCCCGACCTCGACGCCGGCGATGCGCACGTCGTTGCCGTCGCGCAGCCCGGCGGCTTCGGTGAACTCGGCGGCGTACGTGGTGCCGTCGCCGATCACGGGCAGATTCCGGGCGTTGAGTGCGGTGACGATGCCGAGGGCGAGCACCGTGAGCCCCACCAGCGCGGTGCGGACGGGGTGGCGGGGACCTCGGGCGGACTGCACAGCGTGAACAGTGCCGCAGCCGCAGTGGTGATGCCAGTCACACAACACCTTCGGTGGACGCCGGTGGGTTCGGCGGAGATCGGCTGCGGGTACTTTTCGTCGAAAGGTTCCCCGGCGGAAGGTGGCGCGGCGTGGCACTCACGCGGGTCTACCGCGACGGCGTGCTGGTCGAAGAGAACTTCCCGGTCGAGCAGGTTTCCGACTACCTGCAGGACCCGGCCACCACCGTCTGGCTCGACTTCTGCGAGCCGACCGAAGACGACCTCGCCTCGATCCGGGAGGAGCTCGGCCTGCACGCGCTGGCCGTCGAGGACGCGGCCGAAGAACACCAGCGGCCCAAGTTCGACCGCTACGACACGCATTCCTTCCTCATCGCGTACTCGGCGCACTTCGACGCCGACACCGGCATGGTCACGAAATCGGAGCTCGCCGCGTTCGTCACGAAGCAGGCGCTCGTGACCGTGCGCAAGGACGACGGGTTCGACATCGACGCCGTGGCGCAGCGGTGGGACGCCTCGGCCGACCTCGCGAAGTCCGGCGTCGCGTTCCTGCTCCACGGCCTGCTCGACTACATCGTCGACGGGCACTTCGACAGCGTGCAGGCGCTCGACGACCAGATCGAGGCGCTGGAGGACCTGGTCTTCGACGAGCGGCCCGACCAGCGTGAGCTGCAACGGCGTTCGTTCCGGCTGCGCAAGAGCCTCACGGCGCTGCGCCGCGTGGTGCTGCCGATGCGCGAGGTCGTGAACACCGTGATGCGGCGCGACCAGCACCTGGTCGACAGCGTGATGATGCCGTACTTCCAGGACGTCTACGACCACGTGCTGCGCGCGTCGGAGTGGACGGAGTCGTTGCGCGACCTGGTGGCGACGGTGCGCGAGACGCAGCTGAACCTGCAGGGCAACCGGCTCAACACGATCATGAAGAAGGTCACCAGCTGGGCCGCGATCATCGCGGTGCCCACGGCGGTGACCGGGTTCTACGGGCAGAACGTGCCGTACCCGGGATTCCAGGCCACGTCCGGGTTCTGGGTGTCCACAGTGGCCATTGTGCTGCTGTCGGTGGGGCTGTACGCGTCGTTCAAGCGCCGCGACTGGCTCTGATCGCGTTTCACCCCGCGCGCACCCGGGTAGGTCCGGAGCGGAAGGGATTTCGCACTTCGGGGAGAACAGGCATGCGTGATTTCAGCGCCGGGCTGCACCCGGCCGCGGACCTGATGACCGAGGAAAACCTGGCGCACCAGGAGGAAGTGCGCCGGAAGGCGGCGCTCGCCGTGGCGGCGAACTCGCGCGGCGCCGACGACTGCGCGCTGCTGCTGGACATGCTGGGGCTGCACACGGCGGACAGCCGGCGCGGGGAAGTGGCCTGAGTTCAGCCGGCGGAAAGCTTTTCGGGCGCCTCCTGGCTCTCCCTCTCCCGGCAGAGCGTGCACACGAGCTTGCGGCCGATGCACTGGCCCTCGGGGGTCACGAGGTGAGCGACGTGCAACGTGGGGTAGCCGCACTTCTCGCACGGAATCGCGGTGCTCTCGTGGCTGATCAGCACACGGATCGACATCGGGCTCTCCTCTGCCGGGAGTCGGGTCGCGTTCGGCTAACCCGTTTCACCGCAGCTCAGACGCGGCCACGGTGAACGTCACCCGTTTGGGGGATGAGCTTCACCCTGGGTAGAATGACAGCCCCGGCTGCGCACTTCTAGGCGCGGTAGACCTCGGCTCCGTCCACGTACGTACGCACCACCCGCGTCGCGCCGATCTCCTGGCGCGGGCCGTCGAACGGGTCACGGTCGAGAACCACCAGGTCGGCGGCCTTTCCGACGGTGAGTGAGCCGGTGGCGTCGCCGAGGTGGTTCACCGCGGCGCTGCCCGCGGTGTAGGCGCGCAGGGCGGTCGCGAGTGGTAACGCTTGTTCCGGGCCCAGCGGCGGAGCGGTCGCGCCCGGCAGCGCGCGGTTCACGGCGACGTGGATCGCGGCCAGCGGGTCGGGGCTGCTGACCGGCCAGTCGCTGCCCATGGCGAGCGCGGCGCCGGTGCGCAGGAGGTCGCCGAACGGGTATTGCCAGGCGGCGCGCGGAAAACCGAGGAAGGGCAGTGTGAGCTCGTCCATCTGCGGTTCGTGCGCGGCCCACAGTGCCTGCAGGTTGGCCGTGGCGCCGAGGCGGTGGAAGCGCGGGACGTCGGCCGGGTGCACCACCTGCAGGTGGGCGAGGTGGTGGCGGCGTTCGGAGGTGCCGTTCTCGGCGATGGCCGCTTCGAGCGCGTCGAGGACGTCGCGGACCGCCCGGTCGCCGATGGCGTGGAAGTGCACCTGGAAGCCGGCGGCGTCGAGGGCGGTGGTGACGTCGCGGAGCAGGCCTGGGTCGAGAAAACCGAGGCCGCGGTCGCCGGTCGGGTGGCCGTGGCGATCGAGGTAGGGCTCGAGCATGGCGGCGGTGAACGTCTCGACCACGCCGTCCTGCATCACCTTCACCGACGGCGTGCGGTAATTGCGGCACTGCGCGGCCGTCGCCGCGCGGATCTCGGCGAGGCGCGCGACCTGGTCCGCGACGCCTTCGGGCGGGCACGACCGGTCCCACCACAACGCACCGGTGACCTTCGCGGTCAGGGTGCCGGCGGCGTCGGCACGCCGGTAGGACTCGTGGACGTTCGGCGCGTCGCCCGGCACGGCCACCCACGCGTCCTGCCAGTTCGTGACGCCGTGGGAGTGCAGGTAGCGCTGGGCTTCGGCGAGCGCGGCGTCGAGGTCTTCCTGCGTGTCGGCCGGGGCGACGCGGGCGACGAGATCCGCGGCGCCTTCGTGGAGGAGCCCGGTGGGTTCGCCGTCGGCGTCACGCTCGATGCGGCCGTCGGCGGGGTCGGGGGTGTTTCGGTCGATCCCGGCTCTGGCCAGGGCGGCGGTGCTGACCCAGCTGGAGTGGTGGTCGCGGTTGGGGAGCAGCACCGGGCGATCCCCGACGACGGCGTCGAGCGCGGCGCGGTGCGGGCGGCCGCCGGGGAACGCCTCCATGGCCCAGCCGCCGCCGAGGAGCCATTCCCGGTCGGGGTGGGCGCGGGCGTATTCGCCGATTATGCGGACGTAGGCATCCGCGGTTTCGGTGCCCGAAAGGTCGCAGCGGATCCGTTCGAGCCCGCCCATCACCGGGTGCACGTGGGCGTCGCCGAACCCGGGCAGCAGGAGCCCGCCGGCGAGGTCGACGACGTCGTCGGCTTCGCGCAGGAAGGGTTCCACCGTGCGGTCGCCGCCGACGGCGACGATCCGGCCGCCGGAGACCGCGACGGCCGAGCAGCTCGTGCCCGCGGCATCGGCGGTGAAAACGTGGCCGCCGCGGAACACCGTGGTCGTCATTACTGCACGGTAGCCGGGCGAGTCCACGGAGGACTCCGGGTCGGACGGGGAATTTTCGTTGCCCCTGCGAACCAATTGTGCGCTCCGAAGAGGACCGATCTTGCAACTGGCCAGCGAAATGACCACATCCGCGGAAGTGAACGTTTCGTCCGGGATCGTGCCCTCGCCCGCGTTGATCTTGCCCGAAGTTACCCCATCCGGTCGGCCGGAGGGGCCAAATCGCCGACCCTTGAGCACACTTCGTGACTCCCCAACCTTCTAACGGAGGAAGGCGTTGGGGCATTCGATGTATCTGCCACTCCGCCGTAACATCTTGTGCAGAGGAGCAGTCGGGTGAAAGCTCGGCTGAGGGGAGGGGTTTCGATGATGAATGCCAACAGGGTGGATGTGGCGGACGACTACCTCACGCGCCAGCAGCGTGCGCTGGCCGAGGCGGTGGAGTCCGACGGGGGTTTCGGTGAGGGAGGCCGCAGCTTCCGGATCGCCGAGCACCTCGCGGCCGAAGGTGGTCTGCACCGTTCCGACGTGATGGCCGCGACGGCGCTTTTCCTGGCCTACACGGCTTTCCAGGAGGGCAACTTCGACGCGGCGCAGGGGTTCGCGCGCCGGTTGCGTGGTCTGGACCCGGACAGCGTGGAGCTCGTGTTCCACCTCATGCGGCTCGAGGTCGGGCGTGAGCAGGGCTGGCTGCCCCGCACGCAGTACGACGACCTGCTGGCCTACGCGTGGCGCGAGAACCGCTTCGACCTGGCGCAGCGCGCCGGCGACATCCAGGCGCGCGACGTCGACCCCGGCGCCGCGCCGGTCGGCTCGTGGGCCGAGCTCGAGCGGACCCTCTGCCCGCTGCTGGCGTGAGGCGCGCCTAGTGCGGTGGTTCCGGCGCGTTGCGCGCCATGAACGTGCCGGCGTCGCCTTGTGACGGGTCCACGAAGACCACGTCGTCGGGGCGCCGCCTCGGCACGTCTACCGACAGCACGACGAGCGGGTGCTCGTCGATCCGCGGGAAGCCGTGGACCTTGGTCTTCTCGAAGTGCAGCAGCAGACCCGGACGGGCCTCGAACTCTTCGCCGTCGAGGTGGAACGTGCCGCGGCCGCTGAGCACGTAGAGGTGCTCGTCGCATTCGGTGTGGTAGTGCAGCGGCAGCTCGCGGTAGATGCGGAAGATCCGCGCGCTCGCGGTGGGTTTGTCCACGAAGTACTCGTCGACCAGCATCGTGTCGGCCGTGTCGGGTAACCGGTCGAGGGCGGCGAGGACGTCGAACACGTTGTCGTTCTGCACGGTCAGCTCCAATCGATGCGGTCGAAGAGCTCTTTCAGCTTGGCACCTCGGTGCACGCTCGTCGCGGAGATCCAGGCGATGCGGCCGCGCAGGTGCGCCTGGAAATCGGGGTGGCCGGCGTGGTTCTGCGCTGCGGGACCGGTCGTGGCGCAGTTGTGGAGGGTGGCGCGGAGGTCGTCGTAGTGGGTGCGAGGGGCCGCGGGCTTGGTGTTGACGACGAGGCCGGCCACCTTCTGCCGCTGGTGCTTGGCGGCGATCGACGTCTTTTCCTCGCGCAGCCGGAAACCCTCGTCCGCGACGATGCTTCGGACGCCCGGGATCAGGCGGTGCAGGGGGAGGGTGGCTTCGCCGGAGAAGGCGAGGTCGTCGGCGTAGCGGGTGTAGTTCGCGCCGAGTTTCAGGGCCAGGCCCGAGAGCCTGCGGTCGAGGCGGTGGGTGACGGCGTTCGCGACGGCCGGGGATGAGGGTGCGCCCTGGGGCAGGTGCGGTTTGCCGAGCTGGTCGCGGACTCTCCGGGGCGCGCTCTTGAGCACGTCCGGTGGCGTGGTCGTGGTGACGATTCCGGCCACGGCTTGAGCGACGGCGGGTGGGTAGCCGGCGAGTTCGAGCAGCGAGCGGATCCGGCGGGCGGAGACGGTGGGGAAGAAGTGCTCCAGGTCCATGCGGACGACTTTTTCCTGGCCCGCGTGGGGTTCCGCGCACGTGAGGATGGATCGGCCGGGGTGGAAGCCGTGGGCGGCGTCGTGGACCGGGAGCGCGGCGAGGACGTGCCTTCGGACGCGCCGCTGGAGTTCGGCCATGCGCGGCTTCGGGCGTTCGATCAGGCGGAGGCCGCCGGCGGCGGTGGGGATCCAGTGGTGGTGGTAGTGGCGGAGGGTGTGGTTGGCGCGGTCGTTCCAGTGGCGGGGGTCGGAGAACCAGGAGAGTTCCCCGGGGGTGAGGTCGAGGGCATGGGCGCAGTCTTCGAAGGTGGGCCATCGCGCGACTTGCCACCGCCAGACGGGCGGTAGGGGTTCGAGGGGTGCGAACTCCGAAGTGGCTGGTTCTTCCTGCGTGGTCATCTCGGCCGGGTTGGTAGGTCGGGGTGGGTTGGCTCGGCTGGTGCGGTCGGCTCGGCCAGGTGGGTCTCGTTGCTCTGGTTGCTCTCGTTGCTCTGGTTGGTCGGCGGCGCGGGGGTGACTCTTTCTCCGTTCATCCGCGCGGTCTTGTACGCGCAGCGTGCCGCGCTCGCGTGGGGCGCAGTGATTTGGTGATGTGGTGCGTTCCGGGGTTGCCCCGGAAGGGGTGGTTCTCCACCGGGCTCACCTCCCGCGTCGCCGGTGGTCGAGTTTAGGGGTGGCTCGGCGTGCTGCGCACACCATTGCGCCCGAGTGGTGGGTGGTGGGCACCCCGATTTTGATGGTGACGACGGTCTGGATCGGCCGGGGGAGGGGTGGCTGGGGGGAGTTGTGTTGCCGGGTGGGGGTTGAGGAGTGGCAAGGGCCGCGCCGGCCGGGTGGACGTGGAGGTGATGAGGCCATGGTCGAAGTTCGGGTCGCGGTGAGTGTCGCCGAGCTTGAGGGGGCCAGGGAGTGTTGGCGTGCGGCCAATGTTGCGCGCGGGAAGGCGCCTGGGGCGGGGCGGGTGGAGCGGGTGCGGGAGAAGCTGGCGGATCCCGAGGCGCTGGTGCTCGTCGCGGTGGAGGGTGGGGGTGTGGTTGGCATGGTGCTGGCCGAGGCGGGGCGGGCGGAGGATGGGCGCGGGCCGGTGGAGCCGGGGTTGTGGCACGTCTCCATGGTGTTCGTGCGGCCCGAGTGCTGGGGTGCCGGCGTGGGGGCGGCGTTGCTGGGGGCGCTGAAGGAACGCGTGGCGGGGCGATTGCAGGTGTGGACGGGCGTGGGCAATGAGAGGGCGCTCGCGTTGTATCGGAGGGCGGGGTTCGGGGCCAGTGGGCGGCGGCGGGAGATCTTCGGGGTCGGGCAGGTCGTTCACCTGGTTTGGTCCCGTGAGGTGACGCGGGCCACCCGCCGACTGCCTTGACCTCAAGGCCTTGCCTATAGCAAGTTTTGCTCTATGCAAGACGATCTCGACCGCTTGGAGCGGCTGACGCGGGTGCTCGTGGCGGTGGCGTGGGACAGTGCGCACGTCGCGCCGCGGGGGGTGACGTTTGCGCAGGTGCGGTTGTTGGTGGTGCTGGCGAGCCTGGGGCGAGTGCCGTGTTCGCGGTTGGCGGCGGCGATGGGCGTGAACGCGTCGTCGGTGACGCGGCTGGCGGACAAGCTCGAGGCGCACGGTTATGTGCGGCGAGGGGAGGACGAGCACCGGCGCACCGTGGTCACCGTCGAGGTCACGAAGGCGGGGCAGGCGGTGGTGGACGACGTCCTGGCGCGGAGGCATGAGGCGCTCGGGGAGGTGCTGGGGCAGCTGGCACCGGCCCAAAGAGAACGAGTGGCGGCGAGCGTCGAGGACTTGCTGGCGGCGGCGGAGAAGGCGCCGCTGGTGCCTTCGGCCGGGCCGGGGCGGCTGTGAGCGCGCCGGGGCGGGCGGCGCACCTGGGGGACTTCAGTGTGCGGCCGCGGATGTTGCTGATCACGGCGTTCGCGCTGTTCGTGGGGGCGGCGAGCGCGGTGGCGGCGTTCGCGTTGCTGAAGCTGATCGGGTTGATCACCAATCTCGTCTTCTACCAGCGCGTCGCGACGGATCTGGTGGCGCCGGGGGCGGTGCACCACCCGTGGTGGCTGGTGGTGCTCGCGCCGGTGGTCGGCGGGCTCGTGATCGGGGTGATGGCGCGGTACGGCTCCGAGAAGATCCGCGGCCACGGCATGCCCGAGGCGATCGAGGCCATCCTCACGGGCGAGAGCCGCGTGGCGCCGCGGGTGGCGGTGCTCAAGCCCGTGTCGGCGGCGGTGAGTATCGGCACCGGGGGACCGTTCGGGGCCGAGGGGCCCATCATCATGACCGGCGGCGCCGTCGGGTCGATCCTGGCGCAGCTGCTGAAACTCAGTGCGGACGAGCGCAAGACGTTGCTCGTCGCGGGGTCCGCGGGTGGCATGGCGGCGACGTTCAACGCGCCGCTCGCCTCGATCCTGCTGGCGGTGGAGCTGCTGCTGTTCGAGTGGCGCCCGCGCAGCTTCGTGCCGGTGACGGCGGCCGTCGCGGTGAGCACCGTGTTGAGGGGCTACCTGCTGGGCACCGGGCCCGTCTTCGGGGTGCAGGCACCGCAAACGGGTCCGCTCGCCGACGGGCTGGCGCTGATCCCCGGCGTCACCGGCGGCCTGCTGGCCATCGGCGCGACGGCGCTCGTCTACTTCGCCGAAGACCTGTTCGCGCGCGTGCCCGTGCACTGGATGTGGTGGCCGGCGATCGGTGGCCTGATCATCGGCGCGGGCGGGCTGATCGAGCCGCACGCGCTGGGCGTGGGCTACGACGTGATCGACCAGCTGCTCACCGGCCAGGCCACCACACAGCTGATCGTCGGCATCCTCGTGGTCAAGACGCTGATCTGGGCGCTCTCGCTGGGCTCCGGCACGTCCGGTGGCGTGCTGGCGCCGGTGTTCATGATCGGCGCCGCGCTAGGGGCGGCCGAGGGGGCGGTGCTGCCGCACTTCGCGGCCGGGTTCTGGGCGACGTGCGGGCTGGCCGCCGTGGTCGGGGGCGTGATGCGCTCGCCGCTCACCGGCATCGTCTTCACGCTCGAGCTCACCCACGCGTGGAGCTACCTGCTGCCGCTCGTGGTCGCGTCCGTCTCGGCGTACGCGTTGTCCGTGTTGCTGCTGAAGCGTTCCGTGCTCACGGAGAAGATCGCGCGGCGGCGCCTGCACCTCACTCGCGAGTACACGACCGACCCGTTGGAGACGTTCTTCGTGCACGAGGTGATGACGCCGGGGCCGGCCGCGCCCGCGCGCGTCACCGCGTTCCCCGACGAGACGTTGCGCGAGGTCGCCAACAAGCTCGCGCTCGGCCACGTCACGCGTGCCCGCGTGGTGGACCGCGAAGAGCCCGAAAAGGTGCTCGGCGTCGTCACGCTCGCGCAGTTGCTGCACGCGCGCAGGCGTGACCTGCACGAGGAGCACCACCGGGAGCGCGTGCTGCCCGTGCGGGTCGTGGTCCCGGACTGACGGCCCCGCGAACGTGCCGATCTTGACAGTGTGAAAATGATCCACGTGGGTTCGCAATCGCGGCGGCGGTGGTCGCCCGGGTGGATCGTGTTCACCGTCGTGCTCGTGCTGATCGCCGTGCCGGCGAGCGTGGTCGGCTACAACACGCTCACGGCGGGCGCGCACGAGGAGGAGCACACCGTCTCGCCCGTCTACTTCGCCGACGTGTCGGCGCTGCCCGTCGCGCCGCCTGCGCCCGTGGTGCAGCCCGGCGGATCGAGCGGCACCTGGCGCATCGACTGCGGCCGCGACGAGGAAGGCCGCCACAACTCCGACAACGTGGTGATCAGCCCCGGCGTGGCCGGTGGGGCGCACCACCTGCACGACTACGTCGGCAACGACTCCACCACCGCGTTCTCCACCGATACTTCCCTCGCCGCCGCCGGCACCACCTGCCAGGCCGGCGACAAGTCGACCTACTACTGGCCCGTGCTGCGCCTGCCGCGCGGCGACGCGCGCCAGACCGTGTTCGGGCGGCTCCTCGTGCCGGACTCGGTGCTGATCGAGTACCAGGGCAGCCCGGTCACCAACGTCGTCCCCATGCCGCGCTTCCTGCGCGCCAACACCGGCAACCCGCACGGGTACACCCAGGGCGGCGTCGGCACCGACCACGTGCAGTGGACGTGCTCCGGCAGCCGCGACCACGTCGGGCGCCAGTACCCGCGCTGCCCGGCCGGCCAGCAGGTCGTGCGGGTGTTCGACTTCCCGAGCTGTTGGAACGGCCGCACCACCGACAGCGCCAACCACAAGTCGCACCTGGTCTTCCCCGCCGCGAACGGCGCGTGCCAGGCCGGCACGTTCGCCGTCCCGCGCCTGCACCTGGAGATCTCCTACACCGTGCCGGCCGGTGCGGAGTACGCGATCGACTCGTTCCCCGAGGAGCTGAACAATCCCGTCTCCGACCACGCCGACTTCATCGACGTGATGCCGGACGCGCTGATGGCGACCGTCGTCGACTGCGTGAACTCGGGTAAGCACTGCTCAGCGTGACGACTGTGGCTTTGGTCACGGTTCGGTATCCGCTGAACTGAACCCCGCTCGCCATCCGTGTGCCCCTCGTGGAGGTGAGGAGATCCCGCACCTTGCGGGACTCGGGAGGGTGGTAGCGGATGGCCGGGTTGAGGACCCGTCATCGCCAGCAGGTCGCCGACGAGGCTCTCGTGCGCTCGCTGTTCGAGGAGCACGGCAAGGCGATGCTGGCGTACGCCACAAGGCTGCTCGGTGATCGAGCAGCGGCGGAAGACGTCGTGCAGGAGGCACTGGTGCGCGCTTGGCGACACCCCGAAAGCCTGGTCAACGGCAAGGGCTCGGTGCGTGGCTGGCTGCTGACCGTGGTGCGGAACCTGGTCACGGACAAGATCCGGGCGCGGGCCGCGCGGCCCACGGAGGTGGCGGAGTCGCCGACCACCGTGCCGGTGGCGCGCGACCACTCTGACCAGGTCGTGGACTCGATGGTGGTGCTCGCGGCGCTGGACGACCTGAGCGCCGAGCACCGCGAAGTGCTGGAACACGTGTACCTGCACGGTCGGACGGTCGGCGAGACCGCCGAGAAACTGGGCATACCACCGGGCACCGTGAAATCGCGCTCGTACTACGGGTTGCGCGCTTTGCGTGAGCAGTTCCGGTCGCAGCGACTGGGAGTGGGGGCCGCGTGATGAACACTTCGCACAGCGACCGGTTCGACCTCGAGGCCTACGTGGCCGGCGAGGCGGGCACGACCGACCAGCCGGACGTCGAGCAGCACCTGACGACCTGCGCGGAGTGCCGGGAGGAGGTGGAGTCATTGCGTGAGATGCAGGAGTTCCTGGGCGCGTTGCCGCCCGAGGCGCTGCTCGACGGGCCGCCGGACGACGCGGACCTGCTGCTGCAACGCACCTTGCGGCAGATCAGGTCGGAGTCGGCGGGTGCCCGCGGCCGGGGCCGGATCCTGGCCGCGTCGGCGGCGGTCGTCGTCGCCGCGGCGGCGCTGGGCGCGGGCGTGCTCGTCGGAAAGTCGGGCGACAGCGGGGCAGGGACGGCCGTCGCCGCGCCGCCGGTGTCCGCGCCGGCCACGGTGGCACCGGGAACCCGCTTCGTGACGGGGGAATCCGCCTCGGGGGCGCGGCTCAACGTCGCCGTCACCCCGGCAGCCGGCTGGGTGCGGCTCAACGCGTCCGTCACCGGCATCCCGGAGGGGCAGAAGTGCCGGCTCGTGGTGGTCGGCAAGGACGGCAGCCGTGAGATCGCCGGCAACTGGCTGGTGTCGGACAAGGCCGCGAGCGACGGCGTGAACCTCGACGGCTCGGCGCTCGTCGACCCGGCGAACGTCGCGTCGGTGCTCGTGGAGAACACCGACGGGCACCAGTACGTGTCGGCCTCGCTGTAGGTTCGTCGCAAGGCGCTGCCCGTTCGTCCAGTGTGGACTGGATGAACGGGCAGCGCCTTTTTGCTGTTCTGGCAAGGAGTTCCCGTTTCAGGCAGATGTGACCGCCATCACGAAACTTCGGTGAACCCTCACGGGGACCACACCCGTGTACCGGTCATCGAAGGCTCGCCATCTCCGGCAGCCGGCTCTGACAGGGAGAAACCCGAAATGTTGCGTACTCGAGTTGCGATGCTCGCCGCCCTGGTGGCGACGGGTGTGGCGGCGCTGACGGCGTGCGGTTCCACCGCCGGCACGCCGAGTGCCGCTCCGGCCGGTGCCGGGGGCGCCGACCTGGCTTCGTCGGTCAACTTCCTGACCGGCACGGCCCAGGAGAACGGTGCGCCGCAGAACACCGGCGACTTCGCCGACCCGGCCGACACCAACGCCGCCGAGCAGTGGGTGGAGCTCGACGCCGGTTCCGCGTCCGGCCTGAACCCGGTGGTGCTGAACGGAAAGGGCTTCCTGCTCTACCGCTTCGACAAGGACAGCCCGAAGCCGCCGACGTCCAACTGCAACGGTGACTGCGCCAAGACCTGGCCGCCGGTCACGGTGAAGGCGGGCGGCAAGGTGTTCCTCAACGGCATCGACAAGAACGACGTCGGCTTCGTCAAGCGCCAGGACGGCACGCTGCAGGTCACGATCGGCAACTGGCCGGTGTACAAGTTCAGCGGCGACTCGCAGCCGGGCCAGGCCAAGGGCCAGGGCGTGGGCGGCACGTGGTTCGGCGTCACGCCGGAGGGTGGCAAGGCCCAGACCTCGCAGGAGGGCACCGACCCGACGACCGGTGTCGACTACAAGACCGGTACCGCCAAGGAAAACGGCGCGGACATGACCCAGGGCGACGACTACAAGGGCCCGCGTACCGACGACGCCGCGATGAAGTGGGTCCAGCTGACCCGCGGTTCGGCCGGTGGCCTGAACCCGATCGTCCACGACGGTGCCGGCATGACGCTCTACCGCTTCGACAAGGACAGCCCGAAGCCCCCGACGTCCAACTGCAACGGTGACTGCGCCAAGACCTGGCCGCCGGTGCTTGTGAAGCCGGGTTCGCGCATCTTCGTCAACGGTGTTCCCGCCGCCAAGATCGGCATCCTGACCCGTGCCGACGGTTCCCGCCAGGTCACCATCGGCGGCTGGGCGCTCTACCGCTTCTCCGGCGACAAGAAGCCGGGCGACATCAACGGTGAAGGCGTCGGCGGCACCTGGTTCGCCATCTCGCCGAACGGTGGCAAGGTCCTGCCGAAGGGCGGCGCCCCCGCCTCCAGCGGCCAGGCGGCTCCGCCGGCGTCGTCTTCCTCGACCGCGACCCCGCCGTCCTCGAGCACCACGACTCCTCCCGGTGGCGTGACCCTCGGCAACGGCAGCGCGATCCTCGACAGCGGCATCAACTTCTCCGAGCCCAACGGTTCCTTCGGGGTCTCGGGCCCGGGTTGCGTCGCCAACCCGCAGCCGACGCAGGTCTCCTCGATCCAGCTCAGCGGTGGCCCGGTGAAGCTCTGGAAGGGCCCGAACTGCACCGGCCAGTCGATGGTCATCACGGCCAGCGTGCCCGACCTGAGCAAGATCGGTTTCGACAAGCAGGTCGCCTCGATCCGCTTCGGCGACAAGTGAAGTAACCACTAGCCGAAGAGCCGGGGTGTGCGCCGACGGGGGGTGCACACACCGGCTCTTCCTTTTACGCGATGTGGCGGGAATGGCCGGACCAGAACGGTTCGGCCAGTTTTCGTTTGTCCACTTTGCCCACCGGGGTGAGGGGGAGCTCGGCGGCGAAGTCCACGGTGGACGGTACGAAGTGGTCGCCGCCCAGTGCTTCGCGTACGTGGTGGCGCAGTTCTGCCTCTGTTGCTTTTGCGTGGGTGACGACGACGGCGTGCACCAGCTCCCCCTCGCCGTTCTGCCCGGGCACCGCGAAGACGGCCGCGGCTTTGACGGCGGGGTGCGTGAGCAGGGTGTGCTCGATGGCGGTCGAGGGGACCTTGGTGCCGTGCTCGCCGGTGATGATCACGTCGGCGATGCGGTCGTGGAGGTAGAGGTAACCCTCGTCGTCGAAGTGGCCCAGGTCGCCGGTGGGGAGCCAGCGGTCGGCGATCGGTGGTTCGCCGTGGTAGCCGTCCATCATGGACAGTCCGCGCACGAGGATCTCACCGTTTTCCGCGCGGGCTTCCATGCCCGGGACGATTCGTCCCACGGAGCCGAGTCGGTGGGCTTTCGTGAGTTCTTTCGCGGAGATGCTCGCGATCATCGGCACTTCGGTCAGGCCGTATCCCTGGCCGACTATCGAGCCGAAGGCGTCGAGCGCCTGGGCGAGCCTGTTGGGCGGAAGCGGGGCGGCGCCGAGTGAGAGGGATTTCAGGCTGGAGACGTCGGTGCGCGCCAGCGCCGGGCTGTCGAGGACCTTGGCCAGCCTGGGCGGCGTGAGGGCGAGGCTGGTGACTCGGTGGGTCTCGATGTCGTTCAGGAGTTCTTCGGCGTCGAAGCTCGTGCGGAGGACCACTTTGTTGCCGCTGAGCAGCGCCCCGAGCGCCGCGGCGTTGCCGGTCATGTGCGTGAGCGGGGCGGTGACGAGGACGGTTTGGGTGCCGTCGGGGGAGAAGATGTGGGCCATGCCGTCGTAGATGCCGGTGTGGCGGATGAGCTTCGGCGCCCCGGTGGTGCCGCCGGTGGGGAAGATCGCGGTGACCCGGTCGGGGAGGGTGTCCGGAGTGGATGGTTCCTTCGTGGCAAGCTCGTCGAGGTCGAGCAGGGTCGCCCCGGTTTTCTCGAGGGCGGCCTGTCGGGCCGGCTTGCTCGCCGACGCCGCGACGAGCAGCACTTCCAGCCCCCGCAACTGCGCGGCGACCTGCGCGACGATCACTTCGGGCCGGTTGGGCGAGTCGATGGCCACGATGCCGGTCTTGGTGCTGAGGCCGGTGTGGATTCGGCGGAGCGTGTCGGCTGCGGCGCGGTAGGTGGTAACGCGCCCTTCGTGGTGGAAGAGCACGGTGTCGCCGCCCTGGTCGAGCATGGTGAGGACGCGGGTCAGGAAGAAGCTCACCTGCGGCACGGTAGCCCTATCCGCTCCGGCCCATGCGGTGCAGCAGCATCGCTTGTGGCGTCGGGCCGGGTGTTCCGTGCGGCGAGGTGAAGAAGCGGTTCTGCTCTCGGCCGAGATGGGGGTTTCGGCGAGGCCGGCGTAGATGGTGTCGAGGTGAGTGGTGATCCGGGTGACGAGGACTTCGTCGGGCCGAGCTTCCCATGGTGCGGGGGTGGGGGCGACGGCACGTTGGAATCCGCGGGGTGGTCCTCTGAAAACTTCCTGGGTGGCAAGGTTTCTAACGAACGGTCGCCTACTGCCACTCGAACGTGTCCGAGTCGGGCAGGCGATCCGACGGAGTTGTCCACACCGAGGCCGAGTTGTGGATAACTCCGCCTCAGCCGGGCTTCTGAACGATTTTCATCGGGGGTGGGCGATAGACTGGACGTGGGACGCCCCCCTGGGAGGGCGGGGGATTTCGGTGGGTCGATTCCGCCGATTCAGGGTTGCCGGAATGGTGTAGACGCGTTCACTGGCGGTGGGTTGGGCATTGGGAATTCGGCCAAGTCGCCGAGTCAACCGTGGTCGTGTGCGCGCGTATTCGCAGATTCCGGACATCACGCACCCTTCGGTCGGAAGGTTTTCGCCGGTCACTCCCAGGGGTTACCGTGGGCGCACTGGAGGGAGTGCCATGAAGCGAGTCGTGCAGGTGGTGGCCGCGGTGGCGGTGGCGGTCGTGACGGTGGGGGCCGTGCCCGGGGCCGCGGGGGCTCGGGAGCTGACGCCGAGGCAGTTGGCGGGGCAGCGGGTCATCTACTCGTACGCCGGGTTGACGCCGCCGGATCAACTGCTGCAGCGGATTCGTGCGGGCGAAGCGGGTGGGGTGATCTTCTTCGGCGAGAACATCTCGTCGAGCGGCCAGATCGCGGGCGTGGTGAAGCAGCTTCGCGACGCGGCGGCGCAGAGCCCGGTGCACGAGCCGTTGCTGTTGATGACCGACCAGGAAGGCGGGCAGGTCCGGCGGCTGCCGGGTGAGCCGACGCTGTCGGAGAAGCAGGTGGGGCAGTCGGCGAACCCGGAGGCGGCGGCGAAGGCGGCCGGGACGGGCGCCGGCAAGAACCTCGCGGGCGTGGGGATGAACGTCAACCTCTCGCCGGTGCTCGACGTCTACCGGCAGGCCGGGAATTTCATCGACGAGTACGGCCGCTCGTACTCGAGCGACGCCACCACGGCGGGCAAGCTGGGCCGCGACTTCGTCGCCGCGGAGCAGGCCACGGGCGTCGCGTCGACGGCGAAGCACTTTCCCGGGCTGGGGGCGGCGCCGGCGGGGAGCAACACGGACGTCGCGCCGTTGACGTTGAACGTGCCACTTCCGGAGCTGCGTACGAAGGACGAAGCGCCGTACGCGGGGACGGCGGCGAAGCTCGTGATGCTGTCGTGGGCCGTGTATCCGGCGCTCGACGCAAGTCACCCGGCGGGCCTCTCGCCGACGGTGGTGCAGAACGAACTGCGCCAGCGCGACGGGTTCCGCGGCGTCACCATCACCGACGCCCTCGAGGCCGGCGCCCTCCAGGCCTACGGTGACACGGGCAACCGCGCGGTACTGGCGGCGAAGGCGGGCGTCGACCTGATCCTCGCCTCCGGGCGTGACGTCAACCAAGGTGACGCGGCGGCCGACGCCCTGGCCAGGAACCTCGGCGGGATTCCGGACTTCACGGCGTCGGTGGAGCGGATTTCGGCTCTGCGCAAGGGATTGTCCTAGCGTACGGCGAACCGTCGCAGGCCCGGCGTCGTCACGGCGACGGCCGCGACCGCGGCCACGCACAGCAACCCGCCGCTGACGAGTGACGCCAACGCCGACGTCGGCGCCGCCACCAACCCGGCGCGCAGGTTGCCGAGATCCGGCCCCGCCTGTCCGACGATCTGCTCCGCGGCAGCGACGCGGCCGAGCAGCTCGTCGGGGGTGTGCAGCTGAACCACCGTGCTCCGCGAAACCACCGACACCGTGTCCGCCGCACCTGCCAGCGCCAGGAAACCCAGGCCCAGCCACGGATTCGTGGTGAGCCCGAACAGCGTCAGCGCGAGCCCCCAAGCGGCCGACCCGGCCAGCATCACCACCCCCGGCCGCGGCAGGCGGGTGAAGACGCCGGAGAACACCGACGCCGCGACGCCGCCGACGGCGATCGCGGTCAGGAACAGACCGAGGGTGCGCGGGTTGCCGCCGAAGCGTTCGGCGTTGACGAGCGGGAAGAGGGTCATCGGCATGGACAAGACCATCGCGGCGAGGTCCGTGAGCAGCGCACCGCGGACGGCGGGCGTGCGGACGAGGAACGCGAGACCGTCGGCGATGCCGCGCAGGCCGGGGCGCGCGGAGTCGCCGGGTTGCATCGCGGGCAGGCCGAAGGCGCCGTAGAACGCGCAGCCGAACGTCACCGCGTCGACCGCGTAGCAGCCGGTCACGCCGGCCCAGCCGATGAGCACGCCGCCGATCGCCGGGCCCAGCAACATGCAGCCCTGGAAGGAGATCCGGTTGAGCGCGAGCCCGGCGGCGACCTGTTCGCGAGGTAGCAGCCGGGGGATGAACGTGCGCGACGCCGGCCCGGCGCCCGCGACGAAACACGACTGCACCGCGAGGATCGCCAGCACCCCGCCGACGGGGAACCCCGGCACGGCGCTCTGCGCGACCAGCAACACCGAGCACGCGGCCTGCGCCACCGTCGTCACCAGGTAGAACCGCCGCCGGTCGACGCGGTCCACGAGCGAGCCCGCGAACAACCCGAACACGACGATCGGGACCGCCTGCGCGAGCCCGACGGCGCCCGTCCACACCGTGCTGCCCGTGCGTTCCCAGACCTGGAACAGCACGGCCACGAGCGTCAGCTGCGCGCCGAGCACCGAGCACGTGCGCCCGATCCACAGGCGCCGGAACTGCGGCGACGTGCGCAACGGCGTCACGTCGAGCAGCTGCGCTCTCATTGCCAGGCCTCGTCGCCTTCGAGCTTCTCGGCGATGCGGTCGTGGAAGCTCTTGCGCGCCAACGCTTTCTCGACGTCCACGACCACCTTGCTCAGCGGGTACGGGATCTCGGCCTCGAGGTCGACCAGTGCCGCCTCGGTCGCGCGCCACTCCGCCGCGAGCCGGTCGACGATCGCCTCGGCCTTGGGGGTGAGCACCACCTTCTTGCTGCGCGCGTCGTCGCCCGTGGTGGTGGTGACCAGGCCGGCCTTGCGCATGGCGGCCACCTTCTGGCTCAACGCCGAGTGCGTCCGCTCGACCGACGCCGCCAGCTCGGTGATCGTCATCGGCCCGCGCGCGTGCAGGCGCAGGAGCTCCATGACGAAGCTCGGTTTGAGGCCCTCGATGCCACGCTCGGTGTAGAGGCGGCCGATGTCGTCGTCCATGGCGTTCTGGAGCAGGCGCATGGGGCGCCAGAGGCTCTGCTCGGTGGGGTCGGTGAACTCGGGCATGTGGGGAGTGTAACAGAGCTTATATAAGTGCTGTTACATCTGGGCCGTTCGAAGGAAAGTGTTCCGGTGACTGGGAAGTCGGCTGATCTGATGTGGCACAAGGGAAAACTCGTGCCGCGAGGCCGGTTCGGAAGTCGATCACGCGGGTAATTTCCCTTCGCCGGCAAAGGATTCCCCACCGTGGCCGGCCTGGAGGATGCATGCGTCTTGAGCCGAGGTTCACCCGTCGGGCGGTATTCACAGCGGCGTTCGCGGGGATGGCCGTGAGTGCGTGCGGGGCGGTGTCGCGGCGGGTGCCGGCGGGGGCGCCACCGCAGCCGTCTTCTTCGCCGCCGCCACCTCCGCCACCTCCGCCGAATGCGCTGGCCACGAGCTTGCTCGTCGGCTTCTGCGGCGCGCCGCACGCGAAAGCCCTCGGCGAGATGACCGGTGATCTCGCGGCGGCCGGGCGCGAGCTCGTCGGGCAGGCTGGCGCGTATCGGACGGCGGTGACGCCCGTCGTCGAGCTGATCGCGACGGCCGCCCACCGCACACCCGGGCCCGACGGCAGGTACCGCACCCGCGCGTCCGACAGCACGATCGCCGACTACCTCGCCGAAGCACGGGCGCTCAAGGGTGTGCTGCTGCTCGACATCCAGCCCGGCCGGGCGGATTTCCTGCCCGAGGTGCGGGCGTACGAGCGGTGGCTGGCCGAGCCGGACGTCGGCGTCGCGCTCGACCCGGAGTGGGCCGTCGAGCCGGGTGTGGTGCCGGGCGAGAGGTTCGGGCGGACGACGGGCGCCGAACTCGACGGCGTCGCGACCTACCTCGCGCAGCTCGCGCACGACCGTCGGCTGCCGGACAAGATCATGGCGTACCACCAGGTCGCGGCTTCGATCGTCCGCGACGAGGCGGCGCTGCGCCCGCACCCGGGCGTGTCGGTCGTGAAGGTCGTCGACGGCATCGGCAGCGCGGCCGCGAAGAAGGCGACCTGGCGCACGCTCATGGCGGCCAAACCGGAGCACGTGCTGGCCGGTTTCAAGCTGTTCTACGAGGAGGACACCCGCCACGGCGCCGCGCTGATGACCCCGTCCGAGGTACTCGCGCTCACGCCGAAACCCGCGTACGTCGTGTATGAGTAAGCGCCCCCGATCCGGGTGACACCCACGCGTGTGGTCCTCCGCTCGGCGCCGGGCGGAACGGGCACTCTTGCTGCGGACCCTCCACGACGGGAGCAGCTCGCATGCACGCCTGGTGGCCCCTCGCGACGGTCGCCGCGGTGTTCGCGGCGCTCGCCCTGGTGCACCTCCGCCGCTCGGCCCTGCCGCGCGGCACCGGGCAGCCGGCCGCGGCGCCTTCGCCCCGGCGGCTGCTGTCTCCTGAACCGCCTGTTGTCGCCGCCCAGCGCGGCCGCGCCCGCCACCGCCTGGAACCGGCCACCCGCTCTCGGCTCGAGGCCGACCCCCTGGCGCGCTACCCCGTGGCACGGCAGCGCCCGGTTCCCAACGCCGTCGCCCAGCGCCCCACCGGCCCGGCCTCGACGCCGACGCAACCCTTCGCGCTCCCGCAGCCCCGCACCCGCGACACCGACTCACGTAACTGGCCCGCGGCCGCACCCCCGCGCCCCACCCCGCCGACCCGCCGCCGCACCCGCCCCGGCAAGATCATCCCCGACCCGGCCTGGCCGGGGCCCCCGGTCTCCCGGCCCCGCCCGGCGGCTCCCGATCCGCCCGGACGGGACCGGGAACCGCGCACCCGGCCGAATCGCCGGGACCGCAACCGCCCTGCCGATTGACGTCGGTTTCCCGGCTGCGGCGAACCTGGCTTCGGAGCGGGGCCGTCGAGCTGTGTGCAGCTCCGGTGATCCGTGTTGGCGAGGGTGTCGGTGGGATCGTCACCGCTTCGACGATTGACCCGGCCGCGGCGGCCTGGCTTGGGAACGTCGACTGCCGCGAACCTGGCTTCGGAACACGGCCGGGGAGCTGTCTGCCGTTTCCGTGATTGATGGCGAGTCTCCGGGCCAGCGCACCGAGATCCCGGCGGCGGGAACGGAATCGCTCGCTGTTCAGCGGCCGGCCGGTGGCGTCGTGTTGACGGTCGACCGAGATCAAAACCGGTGCTCTCGGAGATCGCGGTCACCCGGACGGTTGACGGGAGCCGCGGCCGGGTACGTAAGAGGCAGCCCGCCGCTGTGGTCCCTCCCCCCACCTCTGCGGCGGCGGGCGCGGGCCGGGCCTCGACTGCGAGGCCCGGCCCTGCTCCTGTCCTACGTGGACGGAACTGCCGGCTCGCCCGGGCACGTGCCCGTGGCCGTCCGACCGGTGCTGAAGAACTCCACCGCCTTCGAGCCGCACGCCACGAGGTCGAGGGAGCCGTGCGCGCCGTTGTCGACGGTGAGGAGGGAGCCGCCGATCGTGCGGCGCATGTCCCGAGCCCAGGAGGCCGGGGTGGTCGTCTCGGTGCGGTGGCCCACCAGTTGGAGCGGGCTCGAGCCGCGGGTGAGGTGCCAGGGCTGTTGAGGCAGCGGCCATCCCGCGCACCAGTGCTGGTAGCCGGCCATGCCGTGGAACAGCGGTGACGACGCCTGCCGCTGCTGTTCCTCGCGCCACATCGCGGGTTCGCTCGGGTCGGCGCCCTGGTCGTTGCACAGCACGGAAACCTGCATGAGCAAGCCCGCGAAGTGGCTGTCCTCGAGGCCGAAGCCGGTGAACTCCGGTTCGTTCCCGACGAGCGGCGGGTTCGTGCCGTCGCGCAGGGCGGTGAGGGTGTCGGCCATGGCAGGCCAGTGGGATTGCTGGTACGTCAGCACGGTGCGGAGGTTGCCGCCGCCGAAGGTGAGCGGTTTGCCGTCGGCGGTGACCTGGCGCGGGTGGGCGTCGAGGCCGGCGGCGAGGGCGGTGACGTCCGCGCGGATCTTCGCGGCGTCGGTGCCCAGGTGGTACTGGCCGTCGCGCGCGGCGAGCCAGGCGGCGAATCGGGAGAAGTTGGCTTCGGCGGCGTCGACCTGGCCGTCGTTCATCGTGCGGAGGCTGAAGTCGGGCGGCATGACGGAGTCGAGCAGCATGCGGTCGACGTGCTGGTCGTAGCGGCTGCGGTACACGGCGCCGAGAGCGGTGCCCCACGAAACCCCGAAGAAGCTGATCTTCTGCTCGCCCAAGGCGATCCGGATCTGGTCGAGGTCGCGCGCGACGACGTCGGTGGAGAGGCTCGCGATGAACTCCGGGTCGTACGCGGTGCAGCGGGCGTTCTGCTTGGCTGTCTGCTCGTAGCCCTGCCGGTACTGCTCGGCGGGCGGCGCGCTCGGGTCGGGGTTCGGGCCGTCTTCGGGCGCGATGTCGCATTCCTTGCCGTCGCTGAAGCCGACGCCGCGTGGGTCGAAGCCGACGATGTCGTGGTCCACGCCCATGCCCGCCACGGTCGTGTGGCTCAGGGTGACCGGCATGTCGAGTCCGGAGTTGCCCGGCCCGCCGGGGTTCACCACGATCACGCCCTGGCGCTTCTCCGGTGCCGTCGCTTTCAACCGGCTGACCATCAGATCGAGGCGGCGGCCGTCGGGGTGGGCGTAGTCGAGCGGGACGGAGACCTTCGCGCACTCGGTGCGCGCGTCGGTCTGGTCCCACTCCTTGATCAGGGTGCGGCACGGGGTCCAGGCGAGTGCCGCGGGCGTGGCCGCGACGACCGCCGGCAGCGCGACGACGATCGCCAGCAAGGGGACGAGCTTCTTCATGATGATCATCATCGCGGTGCGCGCGGCGGGCTGCCTCGGGCGATCGGGTCACAAACCCGGCCGATCGGCTGATGTGCGGTCCGGAGGTAGCCTGGCGCGACGGTCGCCGGCGAAAGGATTTCGATGCTGCCCCTGTCCGAAGTCACGGTGGTTTCCCTCGAACAGGCCGTGGCGGCGCCGTTCGCGACGCGGCAGCTGGCCGACCTCGGCGCGCGCGTGATCAAGGTCGAGCGGCCGGGTTCGGGCGATTTCGCGCGGTCGTACGACGCCACCGTGCGCGGGCTGTCGAGCCATTTCGTGTGGCTCAACCGCAACAAGGAGTCGATCGCGCTGGACCTCAAGCAGCCGGGGCAACGGCGGGTGCTCGACGCGTTGCTGGAGCGCGCGGACGTGTTCGTGCAGAACCTTGCGCCGGGCGCGGCTTCGCGGCTCGGGCTCGGGCCGGAGGAGCTGCTGGCGCGGCACCCACGGCTGATCGTCTGCGGCATCTCCGGCTACGGCACCGACGGCCCGTATCGCGACAAGAAGGCCTACGACCTGTTGGTGCAGTGCGAAACCGGCGTCCCCGCGCTCACCGGATCGCCCGACGAACCCGCGAAGACGGGCATCCCGGTCGCGGATCTGGCCGGCGGGATGTACGCGTACAGCGGGATCCTTTCGGCGCTGTACCAGCGCGAACGGACCGGTCGCGGGCAGGCGTTCGAGGTGTCGCTGTTCGACGCGCTCACCGAGTGGGTCGGGTTTCCGCTGTACTACACGGTTTACGGCGGCACCCAACCGGCGCGAACGGGACTTTCGCACGCGGCCATCGCCCCGTATGGGCCGTACGTGTGCGGCGACGGCGAGACGATCTTCCTCGCCGTGCAGAACGACCGCGAGTGGCGGCGGCTGTGCGCCGACGTGCTGGGTCGGGCCGACGTCGCGGATTCCTTCGCCACCAACGACGAACGCTCGGCCCGGCGCGACGAGCTGCGGGTGGTGATCGAGGACGCCTTCGCGCCGCTGGACTCGGCGACGGTGCTCGCCCGCCTGGATGCGGCGTCGATCGCCAACGCACGGCTGCGGACGATCTCGCAGCTGGCCGAGCATCCGCAGCTGGCCGAGCGCGAGCGTTGGGGCACAGTGGATTCGCCGGTGGGGCCGTTGCGGGCATTGGTTCCGCCGGTGACGGTGGCGGGGCGGGAGCCGCGGTTCGACCCGATCCCGGACGTGGGGGAGCACACTTCGGCGTTGCTGGCGGAGCTGGGTTTTTCCGGGGGTATGCCGGACTGACGGTTTTTGCCGGCGTTTTTGTCGGGGGCGGGTGCGATGCTTCCGGCATGGTCCCCGTGCTGATCTTGATCGACGTCCAGAACAACATGCTCCTCCCGCCCGAACCGGTGCCTTCCGCGGCCACCGTCGCCCCGGCGATCGAAACAGTGCTTTCCCGCGCGCGTGCCGCCGGCGCGCCGGTGGTGCACGTGCGCAACAACGGCACCGACGACGATCCCGACGTACCCGGAACGCCGGGCTGGGCCCTGGTCCACGACGTGCTCCCGGGCGAACACGTGGTGGACAAGACCACCCCCGACTCCTTCGCCGACACCCCTCTGTCCACGCTCGTGCCCACCGGCGCACCCCTCGTCGTCGCCGGCATGCAAAGCGACTTCTGCGTCCGCGCAACCACCCTCGAAGCCCTCCGGCGCGGCCACCCGGTCACCTTGGTCACCGACGCCCACGCCACCTACGACGGCTCCGTTCCCGCCGCCGAGGCCTCCGCCGCGGTCGCCGCCGAGCTGGCCGCCGCGGGCGCGTCGCTGACCTCGAGTGAGGTGGTCCACTTCGGCTGAGGGGGATCGCAGCTGCCGGGTTGGTCATCGCAAGGTAGGGTAAGTCATCGGGTGATGACATCAACTGATGACTGAGGTGTGGCGCGATGTCCGACATGGGCGAGATGCGTGGAACACCCAGGCGGCTCGCTTCGTGCGCGCTGCCGGGGTGGGCCGGTGAGGTGATGCCGCGCGGGCTTTTGCCTGGTGGGCGGTGGTTGCCGGGGCGATCCGGATGCGGTCTCGGCGACTTGGCGGACGCGGGCAGCCTGTGTGTGCGCTGCGGGTTTGTCGTGAGCGGCCGGCAGAAGCCGCCCGTACGCGGCTCGGGCGAGGTGTCGGAGTGCGGTGTGCCCGCGGCCGATGACGCACCACGGCGCCCCGCGAGCGCCGCCGATTCGCAGGTGCGCGGCCCGGGCGCGGCGCCGGAGTTGGGCAGCTCGGCGCTCGGCCCGGACAGAAGGCGGGCCGAGCGCGAGGCGGCGGAACCTGCCGGGGCTGAGTGGCAAGTGCGCGGCCGGGGATGGGGCGGGCCGGCGTTTGGTGTGTCAGGTGGGCGGGCCCCGGGTGCCGAGGGAGAGGCCGCCGGGCGCAGCAGCGCTGAGGAATCGGCGCGTGGTCCGGAACCGGCGTCGGCGTCGGTGCAGGGCAGCCGTGTTCGTGAGGTGCCCGGCGCGCGGGCCGGCCGCGCGGCGACCGACGTGGCCGAGAGCGGCGCGGCACAGCGAGCCGCGCGGGGGTTGGTGCCCACGCTGGTGTTCCTCGGGCTCGTCGTGGCGGTGATCAGCAGTCTGGGGGCGCCGCTGATTCCGGCGGTGGCTGTGGTGCACCGGGTGTCGTTGGGGGATGCGCAGTGGTCGTTGACGGTGACGTTGGTGGTCGGGGCGATGGTGACGCCCGTGATGGGGCGGCTGGGGGACGGGCCCGCGCGGCGGCGCGTGATGCTGGCCGGGCTGGGGCTCGTGGTGGTGGGGTGTGTGCTGGCGGCGTTGCCCTTCGGGTTCGTGGCGTTGCTGGTGGGGCGGGGGTTGCAGGGAGCGGGGCTGGGGCTGACGCCGCTGACGATCGTGGTGGCGCGGGAAGCGTTGGTGCCCGCGAGGGCGAGGCCGACGATGGCGGTCCTGTCGATCACGACGGTCGCGGGGGTCGGGCTCGGGTATCCGGTGACCGGGCTGATCACGGAGCTGGGTGGGCTGCAGGCGGCGTACTGGTTCGGGGCCGTGGTGGCCGCGGTTGCGTTGGTGGCGGCGATCAGGGTCTTGCCCCACGCCGGGAACGCCCAGGCGAAGCGGCTGGACGTGCCGGGGGCGATTTTGCTGGGCGTGGGGCTTGGCGCGTTGCTGCTGTGGATCAGCAAGGGTGAGGAGTGGGGCTGGGGTTCGGCGGCGTCGATCGGTTCGGTGGTCGTCGCGGTGGGCGCGCTCGTCGCGTGGGTGTGGCATGAGGGACGCAGTGGCCACCCGCTCGTCGAGTTGCGGTTGCTGCGGCTGCCGGGGGTGCTGGCGGCGGACGTCGCGGCATTGCTGTCGGGCACGGGGATGTATCTGCTGACGTCGTTGATGGTGCAGTTCGTCCAGACGCCGCCGGCCGACGGCGGGCTCGGCGGGTCGGTGGTGGTGGCGGGGCTGGTGTTGCTGCCGTTCTCGATCGGGAGCCTGCTCGCCAGCCGGATCGCGGCGCCGGTGATCCGGCGGGGGTGGGGGCGCGTGCTGATTCCCAGGGCTGCGCTGGTCGGGCTCGTGAGTGTCGGCGCGTTCGGCTTCGTGCGGCACGACTACGTGGTGCTCACCGTCGTCATGGCGGCCACGGGGCTCGCCGTCGGCACGGTGTTCGCCGTGCTGCCCGGCATGATCACGCGCGGGGCGCCTCCGCACGAGACGGGCAGTGCGATGAGCTTCAACCAGGTGCTGCGCTACGTCGGCTACTCCACCGGCAGCGCCCTCAGCGCCGCGATCCTCGTCGCGCACACGCCGGACGGGCAGCACTTCCCGAACGCCGTCGGCTACACGGTCGCGGCCTTCGCCGGGGTGGCGGTGTGGGTCCTGGCCGCGGCGTTCGGCATGCTGCTGCCCGGAAAAACGACCGAAGGAGCGCGCCGATGACGGACCGACCCACCCCGCGGCGACGGGATGCCGGGAGAACGCGGGCCGCGCTGCTGGCGGCCGCGGCGGAGTTGTTCGCGGAGCGCGGGTACGCGCAGGCCACGATCCGCGACATCGGCGAGCGCGCGGGCGTCGATCCGGCCATGATCGCGCGGTACTTCGGGGGGAAGGCGCAGCTGTACGTCGCCGTGTTGCAGGAGGAGACCGGCGACGAGGAGCTGGCCGATCTCGGGGACACCGAGCGGTTGCGCGGGCTGGTCGGGCGCGCGGTGCGGCAGGGGCCGGGGCCGTTGTACCAAGTTGCGCTCCACCCGCACGACGACGTGAAGGCCAACGAGTTCTCCCGGGAAGAGCTGCATCGACGGATCGTGACACCGCTCGCGCGCCGGCTGGCCGCCGAAGGTGTCGAGCAGGCACAGGCGCGCGCGGAGTTGCTGACGGCGGCGTTCGCCGGGGTGCTCATCGGGCGGACGTCGGGTGTGCTGCCGGAGCTCGCGGAGCTCGACGAGGAGAGCCTCGCGGCCTTGGTGACGCGGCTCGTGTCCTCTATGGAGTGAACGCACCGGAACCTGTTTCGGCCTCGGCCGTCCTGGGTAGTGAGGAGCCGTCCACGAAGGGGAGTGCACATGCGGGGTAAGACGATCGCCGCGGGTATCGCGGTGGTGTTCACACTGACGGCCTGTTCGAGCACCACACCACCACCGCCGCCGGCCCACACCGCGCCGGTGAACGCGGACAAACCCGCCGTCCAGCACGAAACCCACCAGTCCTTCCACGCCGAGCTCACCATCCAGGACCAGGGCCTCGGCCTGCTCGCCCTCGAGAACACCGGCAAGGACCCCGTGACGATCCAGGGCTGGCCGGCGCTGCAGTTCCTCGCCGCCGACGACTCGCCGCTCAAGGTGCCCACGAAGAACGTCGACATCCCCGGTGCGGGCCCGTCCATCACGCTGCGCCCGGGCACCAACGCGTTCGCCGGCGTCAAGTGGGAGACGGGTGACAAAGGCAGCCCTGACACGTTCGTCGCGACCACCCTCAAGCTCACCCCGCCCCACGGCACGAGCGCGACGGTCGTCGACGTGATCGGCACGGACGGCAAGAAGGTCGGCTACCCCGAGTTCGACGTCACCTCCGTCAAGGTCGGCACACTGCAGCCCAGCGCCCAGGGCGTACTCGTCTTCTGACCACGCCTCACCGGACGCGCAGATCGTCCAAAAGCAGACAGATTCCACCGCATCCCGTGACCCGGACGATCCGGCGGGGACACGCGTCCGTTGTGGACGGCCAAGGTCTCCTGCAGTACGTCGTCGATCAGCGGGAAGTGTTCCACGTACGGGCAGTTCGGCACGGCTGCCGCCAGATGGACGTGCAGTTCCGGCAGGAAGTGCGGGCTCAGCGTCGCGCCGAACGCCTCCGCGACGGCCGAGATCCGCATCCATTCGGTCACGCCACCCGTCAGCGGCACGTCCGGCTGTAGCACCGAAGCGGCGCGCGCATGCAGGTACGCCGCGAACTCGAACCGCCCGTGCAGGTGCTCGCCGACGGCGACGGGCACCGGCACGGCGGCGGCCAGCGTCGCGTGGCCGGTGACGTCGTCGGACGAAAGTGGCTCCTCCAGCCAGTAAACGCCGAGGCCCGCCAGCCGGGCCGCGGTCCACAACGCGGTCGGCAGGTCGAGGCGTTCGTTGGCGTCGATCATGATCCGCACGCCGTCGCCCACGGCCTCGCGCACCGCGCGCACGCGGGCCACGTCTTCTTCCGCCCGCCGAGCGCCGACACGCAGCTTCACGGCGTGGTAGCCCTCGTCGAGGTACGCGCGCGTGCCGTCCACCAGCTGCTGCACCGACATCGCGTGTGTGGCCCGGCCGCTGCCGTAGATCTCGACGTCGTCGTGGTGCGCGCCGAGGAAGCGGAACAACGGCAGGCCTGCGCGGCGGGCACGCAGGTCCCACACCGCGATGTCCACTGCGGACAGTGCGGGCAGCGCGAGCCCGCGGCCGAGCCGGTGCGTGTCGTCGCGCACGCGTTGCCACACCTGTGGCCAGTGGTCGAGATCGGCGCCGACGACGTGGTTGCGGACCGTGCCGGTGAGCAGTGCGTGCACTCCGTCGGCGCCGCCGGTGAGCGCGTAGGTGAACCCGGTGCCGGTCGCGCCCTCGTCGTCGGTGACGGTGACGAGCAGGAGGTCGACCTTGGTCGCGCCGGAACCGCCGCGGCCGGCACCGAGCGGAATCCGCGACCACGCCGTGGTGACGTCGGTGATCGAGGGCATGTCAGTCCTTTCCGGACGGACGGGTCCCGGTGGGCGAAACCGTGCCGTCGGAACCGGCCACGGTCACGGTGAGCGTGCCGATGCTCGACAGCGTCACGGAAACCTCGTCGCCCGCGCTCAACGGCCCGACCCCCGAAGGCGTGCCGGTGGCGATCACGTCGCCAACCTCCAGCGTCATCACCGTCGAGATGTAGGAAACCAGCTTCGCGACGCCCCAGATCAGGTGGCGGGTGTTCGAAGACTGCCGGTGCACACCGGCGACCGTGCAGTCGAGGTCGATCGCGTCGGCCGCGTCCGCCTCGTCGGTGGTGACCAGCCACGGGCCGAGCGGGGTGAACGTGTCGAACGACTTGCGCGTCGACCGGTCCTCCCCGCCCCGCATGGTGATGTCCAGCAGGCCGGTGTACGCGACGACGTGGTCGAGCGCCTCGGCTTCGCTCACGTTCCGCGCCCGCTTGCCGATCACCGCCGCCAGTTCGCCTTCCTGGTCCACGCGCCGGTCGGCGTAGGGCAGCCGGACCACACCGCCGTGTGCGATGATCGACGACGGAGCCTTGAGGAACACCGCGAGGTCGCTGATGTCGACCTTCAGCTCCATTTCGGACTTGTGGTCGCGGTAGTTCACCGGCGCCGCGACGATTTTCGACGGGTCGGGCACCGGTGCGTCCAGTGAAACTTCCGCCAGCGCCACGCTGTTCGTCGCAGAGGGCGCGGGCAGTGAGTCACGGACCTCGGCCCACCGGGCGAGCAACCGGCGCATCGCGCCCGGCTCGCCGTACCCGCCGGCCAGATCGCCGAGATCGACCACCCGGTCGTCGGCGAGGTAGCCGACCCGCCCGCCGTCGTAGGTCACCAGTCGCATGCGTGTCCGTCCCGTGGCCGGGGGCGGCCCGAGAAGCCGCCCGCTGAAAATTCCATCTGTACACGGACGGTATGACCCGGCCAGGCAGGAGTCAAGCCATTGACAGGCACGGAAGCCGTCTGCGACATTCGTCAGCATGCTGACGAAAAGTTCCTCGCGACGCGGCGGGCTGCTGGTGCTGGGTGGTGGCATCGGGGGCTTGGCCGCCGCGCTCGCCCTGGCCCGCGACGGCCACGCGGTGCGGGTGCTGGAGCAGGCACCCGAGTTCGCCGAGATCGGCGCCGGCCTGCAGGTCGGCCCCAACGCGTCCCGTGTGCTCGACCGCCTGGGCGTGCTGGAAGCGGTGACGCGCGACGCGTTCTTCCCCCGCAGCCTGGTGCTGCGCGACGCGATGACCGGCGAACGCATCACCTCGCTCGAGACCGAAGCGTCGTTCGAAGGCCGTTTCCGGCACCGGTACTTCGTGACGCACCGCGCGGACCTGCACCGGGCTCTCCTGGACGCCTGCCTGGCCACCGGAAAAGTCGAGCTCCTGGCGGGCAAGCACGTCGTCACCGTGCGACCCGACGCCACCGTGGACTGCGCCGACGGCTCCCGCTACGAAGCCGAAGCGCTCGTCGGCGCCGACGGTCTGCACTCACCGACCCGCGCCCTGCTCATCGGCGACGGCGAACCGGAGGACTGCGGTTACGTCGCCCACCGCGGCACCGTGCCCGTCGAGGAGGTCACCGGCGGCCTCACCGAGCCCGACAGCATGGTGATCTGGGTCGGCCCCGGCCTGCACCTCGTGCAGTACCCCGTGCGCAGCGGCAAGCTGTGCAACCAGGTCGCCACCTTCGACACCCGCCGATACCCCGCGCAGCACGGTGATCTGAGCCGCCAGCTCGACGACGCTTTCCGCGGCACCTGCCCCGAGGTCGCCCGCGGCATCGCGCTGATCGACCGCTCGCGGCGCTGGGCGATGCTCGACCGGCCACCCGCGACGGGCTGGAGCCAGGGCCGCGTGACGCTCGTCGGCGACGCCGCGCATCCGATGCTGCAGTACCTCGCGCAGGGCGCGTGCCAGGCGATCGAGGACTCCGTCGCGCTCGCCGACAGCCTCGCCGCGCACGACGACGTCGAGACGGCTTTCCTTGCCTACGAGCGCATCCGCGCCCCGCGAACCGCCCGCGTGCAGACCACCGCCCGCACCTGGGGTGACCTTCTGCACCTCGACGGCGTCGGCGCGTTGCTGCGCGCCCATGCGCTCAAACCCCGCGCCGCCGACGACTTCGAGATCGTCGACTGGCTCTACGGATTCGACCCCACCAGCACCCAGCCCGCCCTCGCGGCGGCTCGAAGGAGGACCTCATGACCGTGACCACCGGCGAGGCCTACGAGCAGCTGGCCGCGCAGAGCGTCGGCACGCTCTGGCGCCACCTCGGCGACCTGTTCCCGGCCGAACCGCCCAGGCGCGCGGTGCCGTTCCGCTGGGACTACCGCGGCCTGCGCCCATACATGCTGCACTTCGCCGACGCGCTGTCGATCGAGGAAGCCCAGCGACGCGTGCTGATGCTGATCAACCCGGGGCTGCGGCAGGAATCCGCGACGGTGACCGGTCTCTACGCCGGGATCCAGATCATCCTGCCCGGCGAGCAGGCGCAGGCGCACCGCCACTCCGCCAACGCGTTCCGCTTCATCATCGAGGGTTCCGGCGCTTACACGACCGTGTCCGGCGAACGCGTCCACATGCACCCTGGCGACCTGCTGCTGACGCCCGGCTGGCACTGGCACGACCACTACCACGAGGGCGAGGGCCCGATGATGTGGCTCGACGGCCTCGACTTCCCGCTCGTCAACTCGCTCGACACCCAGTTCTTCGAGCTCCACTCCGAGACCGCGCAGAAGGTTTCCGTGCCCGACGGGCTTTCCTCGGCGCAGTTCATCCACGGCCGCCTGAACCCCGCGTGGATCGCCGAGCGCAGTGCGAACTCGCCGATCGGCAACTACCCGTGGGCCGAGACCTCGCGCGCGTTCGAGGCGATCGCGGACAACGCCGACGGCAGCGACGTCGACGGCGTGGTGCTGGAGTACACGAATCCCTGGACCGGCGGTCCGGTGATGCCGACGGTGTCGTGCCGCATCCAGCGGCTCGTCCCCGGCTTCCGCGGCGAAGCCCGCCGCCACACGGCCGGCACGATCCTGCACGCCGTGCGCGGCGAGGGCACCACGATCGTCGACGGCCACGAGCTCACGTGGGGGGAGAAGGACATCTTCGTGGTGCCGTCGTGGGCGACCTACCAGCACGTGAACTCGTCGAAGTCGCAAGACGCGGTGCTGTTCTCCTACTCCAACGAGCCGGTGGTGCGGGCGCTCGGCCTGTATCGCGAAGAGCTGCTGTGAGCGCTCAGTCCTGGTAGTCCAGCAGGCCGCGGTGGTGTTCCAGCAGCGACTTAAGGCTGTCGACGAGCTGCTTGCGTTCGGTGGTGTCGAGGCCTTCGAGCATCCGGTCGTTGACCTCCACCGCGCGCTCGGTCGCCTCGGCGTACAGGGCGCGCCCGGCGCTCGTCAGCCGCACGACGCGGCGGCGGGCGTCTTCGGGGTCCTTCACCTGGCTGACCAGCCGCCGGGCGACGAGCCGGCGGATCACGTCCGCGGCCGTCGAGCGGTCGAGGCGGGCGCGGGAGCGCAGCGTCGTCTGGGTCAGCGGGCCCTCGTGGGCCAGCGCGTGCAGCACCGCGAACTGCGGCGAGGTGAGGCCGCCGGGGAACACGTCGGACCAGATGGCGACGTGCAGCTGCTGCGTGGTGCGCAGCAGGTGCCCGATCATCCCGTAGAGGTCGAACTCGACCGGATCGGACTTCGCCATCGCCGAACACCTCCGCCCGCGGACCGGTCGTCCGGATACGGACGAACTCGGGGTGAAGGATACAAGCCGCCTGCTCGGCCGGCGGACGCCGCGCTGAGGCCGGCCGTCGCGGATGAAGCCGCGGTGCGGCCGTGGACGCGGCACTTCGATGCGCTGGAGGTGCGGAACTCCGGAGTGTTGCGGGGAATCACGGGCTGGGTCGTCGCGACCGCCGGCCCCCGACGGGGATGCCCCGGCCCCGTGAGGTGCCCCATCGTCCCTTCGCGACGGTGACCTGCGTCGCAAGTCTGATTCGCGTTTCACGGGCCCGGTGAGGCTGGGGCCGTCGAGCGCGAGAGGCGAAGCCGATGAGCCCTTACGAGACGGCGGCGTCGGAGTCGCTGGCCCCGGCCGAGGTCGCCGGGCTGTCGAGGCGGCTCACCGGTCCCGTCGTGCTGCCCGGCGACGCGGGGTTCGAGGCCGAGTGCGCGACCTTCAACCTGGCCACGCCGCTGCGGCCCGCCGTGGCCATCGGGGCGGTCACCGTGGCCGATGTGCGGGAGGCGGTGCGGTTCGCGGCCGACCGGGCGCTGCCGATCGCCGTGCTCACCACCGGGCACCAGGTCGTGAGCCGGGCGCGCGGCGCGGTGCTGGTCACACTGTCGCGAATGGACGCCGTGGAGGTAGACCCGGTGGCCGGGATCGCGCGGGTGCAGGGCGGCGCGCGCTGGAGCCAGGTCACCGAACGGGCCGGCGAGAGCGGGCTGGCGGGCGTGAGCGCCGCGTCACCCACGGTGGGGGTCGTCGGCTACCACCTCGGTGGCGGGCACAGCCCGATTCTGGGGCGGACGCACGGATACGCCGCCGACCACGTGCGCGCGTTTCGGCTCGTCACGGCCGACGGTGCCGTGCGCGAGGTGACCGCGGACGCCGAGCCCGAGCTGTTCTGGGGCCTGCGGGGTGGCAAGGGGAACTTCGGCGTGGTCACGTCGATGGAGTTCTCGCTGTTCCCCGTGCGGTCCTTCTACGGCGGCGGCTTGTTCTTCGCCGGAGAGCACGCCTTGACGGTCCTGCACGCCTGGCGGGAGTGGGTGACGGCGCTGCCGCGGGAGGTGTCGTCGTCGATCGCCTTCCGGCGCCGCTCGCCGGCGGCGGAGTTGGTGGTCCACGTGCGCTTCTCGTCCCTGCGCCCACCCGTTGAGGCCCAAGCCGCGCTGGCGCCGCTGCGGGCCGTCGCCCCGGCCGTGCGCGACACCGTCGCCGAGACCGCGTACCGCGACGGTCACCGCCTGCACCTGGACCCGTCGGCGCCCGTCGGGTGGCTGCAGCGCGCGGCGGCCCTGCGGTCGTTCCCGGCCGAGGCGGCCGACGCGCTCCTCGCCGTTGCGGGTCCGGATTCCGGCACCTCGCTGCGTTCCGTGGAGCTGCGGGCGCTGGGCGGGGCGCTGGCCGACGAGCCCGCCGTGCGGAACGCCGTCGCCGGTCGCGGTGCGCCGTGGGCCCTCGTCGGGGCCGGCGCGGCGGAGGTTCAGCTGGACGTCCTGGTCGAGACGCTCGCGCCGTGGACGCAGGACGAGCGGAACGCCAACCTGCTGTCCCAGGCCACAACCCCCGCCGAGGTTCGCGCCGCGTACGGCTCAACGCGCTACGAGCGGCTCGCGCGGCTCAAACGGCGCCACGACCCGCAGAACCTCTTTCGCGTCAACCACAACATCGCGCCGGCGGCCGGCCCGTCCGTGCCCTGGACAGCACGATGGCCCCGGATCGAGTGATCCGGGGCCATCGTGGTGGTGGGCGATACTGGGATCGAACCAGTGACCTCTTCGGTGTGAACGAAGCGCTCTCCCCCTGAGCTAATCGCCCTCCAGGTGAGTCCACATCGGACTACGTGCGCGATACTGGGATTGAACCAGTGACCTCTTCCGTGTCAGGGAAGCGCTCTCCCGCTGAGCTAATCGCGCGCTGCGGGAAGCCAGCTTAGCGAACCTTCCACGCAGCCTTCCACCGGGGCCACCCTTCCGGCCGACGGTTACGAACGGAAGCATGAACATCACTAACCGTGACGAACGAGCTCGTTGAGCTTCTCGGCGTGCCGGCGGGCGAGGTCGTGGGATTCGGCGAGGGACTCCTCGTGCAGGTGCAGCAGTGGGCGCAGTTGGTCGACGGTGGGGGCGAAGGTCAGCTCCGGCGTGATGAAGTGCACGTCGAGTCCGAAGAGGACGGTGTCGCTGAGGATGGTGTGCAGGGCGGGCACCAGGTGGTCCTTGCCGTGCTGGGGAGCGCCCGGGCCGTAGCCCCCGCCGCGGGCGGAGACGACGACCGCGGGGCGCCCGGCCGTGGGGGCGGCGCCCGGGCCGAGGCCGATCGTGCGGCCGGGGACCATGACCTGGTCCAGCCAGGCCTTGAACACCGACGGGATCGAGTAGTTGTACATCGGCACCGCGAACAGGTACGCGCTCGCGTCGAGGAACTCGCCGACGAGCTCGTCCTGCAGCGCCGCGGCGGTGGCCTGCTCGGCCGTGCGGTCGCCGGGCGCGACGGCGCGCGCCGTGATGCCGGCGGCGTCGAGGTGGGCGACCGGGCTGCGGGCGAGATCGCGGGTGACGACCTCACCGGTCCAGGTCTCGGTGAAGGTGTCGGCCACGCGCCGGGAGTACGACGTCTCCGGGGTGGCCGAAGCGTTGACGCGCAAGAGGTACGACATGGGTCTCTCCGGAAGTTGAGGGGTCAGGCGGAAGGGGAGGTGCAGCCGTCGGGTGTGCACACGTCACCCGCGCCGAGCGCGGCGGGCCGGCGGGCGTCCCAGGCCGTCTGCAGGGCCGACACGAGGTCGTCGGTGGAGACGGCGCCGGCGAGAGCGTGGGTGCCGCCGAGGACGAGGAACGGTGTGCCGCGTGCGCCGAGGCGCTGGGCCATGTCCTGGTCGGCCAGTACGCGGGCGCGGTAGCGGTGGCTGTCCAGCGCGTCCGCGGCGGCGTCGACGTCCAGGCCGGCCTCGGCGGCGAAGTCCAGGACTTCCGCGCGGGTCCACAGCTTGCGGGCGTGGCCGAAGTGGGCCTGGAACATCGCGGTCCAGATCTCGTCGCCGCGCCCCTGTTCGGTGGCGAACGCGAGCAGCTCGTGCGCCAGGTCCGTCGGCCCGAGCGTGCGGTCGAGGACGTGGTACGGCGTGAGGCCCTCGGCCTGCGCGAGGAGCTCCAACGGCCGCAGGACGTCGTGCTCGACCTGCGGAACGCCGTGCTCGACGAGCAGCTGCCGCTGGCTGACGCCTTCGCGCGGCAGATCCGGGTGCAGCTGGAACGAACGGTGCACCAGGCGCACCTCGGCGCCGTGCTCGAACCGCTCGAGTGCGAGGTGCAGCCGGTGGTTCATCAGCCCGCAGTACGGGCAGACGACGTCCGACCAGAATTCGGCGTCCACTGTGGTCCCTTCGAGATCCGCTTTCCACCGATGGTGCAACAGATCCGAGGGGCTTACAAAAGGCACATCGATGTGCGTGCCCGGGCCGGGCGAAGAGCTACTGTGGAGGGGTGAGAACCGTGGGAACCGACGTGCGGCTGAGGGTCGCACAAGTGCCCGAGCCGTGTGCGCACTGGGCGAACCGCGACGCGGACTTCGTGCGCGAGGTGCTCGACCTCGTCGGGGACAAGTGGAGCGTGCTGCTGCTCGGCACGCTGGCGAGCGGCCCGTTGCGCTACTCGGACCTGATCGCCGCCGTGCCGGCGATTTCGCAGCGGATGCTGACCTTGACGCTGAAGCAGCTGCAGCGCGCCGGGTTCGTCGACCGGACCTCGCACCCGGAGGTGCCGCCGCGCGTGGAGTACACGCTCACGGAGCTGGGTTCGTCGCTGCTGTCGGCGGTGCTGGCGCTCGGCGCGTGGTCGACCGAGCACCAGGCGCAGGTCCGCGGGAACCAGGCGGCATTCGACGCGGGGGAGTCGCGGCCGCCCGAGTGACCCCGGACGGCGACGGGGTCACTCGGACTTCTCAGTGCTCGGGCGCGGCGGGAACCGGGGCGGCCGGAGCCGGCCGGCGGGTGTGGACGAACCGGGTCGACACGATCGACGCGACCAGGCCCAGTGCGAGGAAGATCAAGCCGAACGGACCGAGGTTGTACGCGCCGAACGCCGCGATCCCGGCCGCGCCCGTGAGGCCCGAAGCGGCCGTCGCGAGGTAGGTGGCGGAGGCGTTGAGGCCGATGCTCACCGGCGCGTGCTCGGGCGAGACCTCGATGAGCCGGTGCTGCAGCGGCACCAGCGTCGCCCAGCCGCAGACGCCCCAGACGAACAGCGCGACGGCCGCCGTGGCGAAGGTGCGGCTGCTGAAGGGAAGCAGCGCGAAGTCGATGCCCACGACCACGACCGCCACGGCGATGATGCGCTGGCCGGAGATGCGGTCGGTGAGGTGCCCGGCCGTGATGCTGCCGACGGTGGCGCCCGCGCCCCAGAGGAACAGCAGGATGGCGAGCGCGATGCCGTTGCCGCCGGTGGCGCGGTCGAACGATTCGCCGACGAACGTGTAGTCGGTGAACAGGCCGGTGAACACCAGCAACGTCGTGAGCAGCGTGAAGCCGATGCGCGCGTCCTTCATCGTCGCCAGCCGCTCGCGCAGCCCGGCGACGTGCGCGGCGGGGACGGCGGGGAGCAGCACGGTGACGCCCACGGCACCCAGCACGGCGAGCGCGGCGACGAACCACAACGTCGTCTGCCAGTTGGTCTGCGAACCGATCACGGTGCCGATCGGCGCGCCCAGCGCGGTCGCGGAGCTGAGGCCGGCCATGACGACGGCGAGCGCGCGCCCGCGTTGGTGGGGTTCCACCAGCGACGCCGCCGTCGCGCTGGCGGTGGGCGTGAACATCCCGGCGCCGAGGCCGGCGATCACGCGGCTGGCGAGCACCAGCCCGTAGAGGGGCAGGGTGGCGGTGAGGACGTTGCCGACCGCGAGGATCAGCAGCCCGGCGATCAGGAGCCGTTTGCGCGGCCAGTGTGCGGTGGTGGCGGCGATGATCGGCGACGACACCGCGTAGGTGAAGGCGAACATCGTCACCAGGAGGCCGGTCGCGGCGGCGTTCGTGTGCAACGAGCGCGAGATCTCGGGCAGGATGCCCGCGATCACGAAGCCGTCCGTTCCCACGGCGAACGTCCCCAGGGCGAGAACGAGCAGGCGTCGGTACACGGGGGATCCCTTCGAGGAAGGTTTGATGTACGTCAAACCATAAGAAGGCGAAACGGCTCTCGTCAAGGATGGTTTGATGAATCTGGTACCGTTGTGACTGAGGTCGCCGAGGAGGTGCTGTGGCTCGCTACCTGGAGGAACCGGCTGTCGCCGACATCCGGTTCGACGACGTGCTCAACGCGATCGCCGACGACGCGCGAATGCGTGTATTAGTCACGCTCGCCGACGGCGAGTTCCACCCGTGCGGGCCGGAAGGCCTGCTGGCCGCGCTGCACAAGTCGACGTTGTCGCACCACAAGAAGGTGCTGCGCGAGGCCGGGCTGACGCGGACGAAGCTCGAAGGCCGCAACTACTTCGTGTGCCTGCGCCGCGAAGACCTCGACGCGCGGTTCCCGGGGTTCCTCGACGCCGTGCTCGCCGGTCTGGCCGAGGTGTACTGATCCGTCCGAAGTGGACGGTTTACTTGAGCACGCGGGTGTCGTCGGCGTGGATCGGCGTGCCCTCGGGTGTCACGTAGGTGAGCCGCGGAATCGGCTCTTCCGTCTCGCGGTCCACCAGCAGCACGTGGTCCTCGCCGGGTTCGTACGCGTGGTCCTGGCCCCATTGCCGCAGGCTGACCACGAGGTCGAACAGGTCTTCGCCGCGCTTCGTCAGCACGTACTCGCGGTAGGCGCTGCCGTCCGAGGCCGGCTCGACGGACAGCACGCCGGCGTCGACGAGGCTGCGCAACCGGTCGGCGAGGATGTTCTTGGCCACCCCGAGGTTGCGCTGGAACTGCCCGAACCGGCGGATGCCGTCGAACGCGTCGCGGATGATCAGCAGCGACCACTTGTCCCCGACGAGGTCCACCGTCCGCGCGACGGGGCACCGCGGGCTCGTCCACGTGCGCTCGCTCACCGCGGCCACCTCCGGTTGCTGTTTGAAACCACCCTGGTTAGTCTGGTTGCAGTTTACTACCAGTTGGAGAGGTGGTGTCTTGGACGGGATCGCCGACCTCGGCGGCACCGAGGGCTGGGGCCCCGTGCCTCCGCCGCGGCGCGACGAGCCGGTGTTCCCCGAACGCTGGAACGCCCGGGCTTTCGCGTTGGGCGCGCTGGCCTGGCGCGCGGCCGGCGCCAACCTCGACGCCTTCCGCCACGGCCTCGAACGCCAGGACCGCGACGCCTACCTCGGCGAAGGCTACTGGGGCCGCTGGCTCAACGCCGGTGAGCTCGTGCTGCTCGACAGCGCGCTGCTCGCACCCGGAGCCGTCGACGCCCGGGCCCGCAACCTGGCCGGTGACCACGTCGAAGAGCCCCCGCTTCCCGTGCCGCACAAGCCCGGCTACGCGCCGACGGCCGAGGGTTCCCTGCGGGTCCTCGATGTTCCGCCGGAGTTGGCGGCCGGTGACCGCGTCCGCACGAAAACGACGGCGCCGCCCGGGCACGCCCGGCTGGCCGCGTACGTGCGCGGGCACGTCGGCGTCGTCGAGGTCGTGCAGCCGGCTTCGGTGCTGCCCGACACCAACGCCCACTTCGTCGCGGAGAACCCGCAGTACGTCTACACGGTGCGCTTCGCTTCGCGCGAGCTCTGGGGCGCGGACAGTGAGCCCTTTGACGTCACCGTGGACCTGTTCGCCTCGTACCTGGAGAAAATCGCGTGACTGCTGAAGAAACCGCCGGACGGCCGTCGGCCGCGCTGCGCACGGAGGCGCTCGAACAACTGCTCGTCGAACGCGGCCTGATCGACCCGGCTGTGGTCGACCGGCTCATCACGACGTACGAGACGAACATCGGTCCGCTCAACGGAGCCAAAGTCGTCGCGAAGGCGTGGACCGATCCGGCGTACCGCGAACGCCTCCTGGCCGACGGCACGGCCGCCACGAAGGAACTCGGGTTCGGCGGGCCGCAGGGCGAGCACATCGTGGTGGTCGAGAACTCCGCGAAGGACCACAACGTCGTCGTGTGCACGCTGTGCTCCTGCTACCCGTGGCCGCTGCTGGGCTTGCCGCCGAGCTGGTACAAGGACCCGGCCTACCGTGCGCGGGTGGTCCGCGAGCCGCGGAAGGTGCTGTCGGAGATGGGATTGGAGCTCGACGCGGACGTGCGCATCACCGTCCGGGACTCCAGCAGTGAGGTGCGCTGGCTGGTGCTGCCGGAACGCCCGGCCGGCACGGAAAACCTGACCGAGGAAGAACTCGTCGAGCTCGTCACGCGCGACGCGATGGTCGGCGTGGCCAAAGTGGCGGCCCCGTGAGCGCGCCGTTGAGCGTCGACGGCGTTGCCGCGCCGCCGCGGGCCAACGGCGAGCTGCTGTTCGCGGCCCCGTGGGAGAGCCGCGCGTTCGGGCTGGCGGTGTCGCTGTACGAAGCCGGCGCGTTCGAGTGGCCGCGCTTCCAGGCGGCGCTCATCGCGCGCATCGGTGCGTGGGAAGCGGACCGGGCCGGCGACTGGAGCTACTACCACCACTGGCTCGCCGCGCTGGAAGACGTCCTCGTCGACACCGGTGCGGTGCCCGGCGGCGAGGTCGCCTCGCGCGCCGAGGCGCTCGCACTGCGTCCGTCCGGCCACGACCACCCGCACTCCTGACCGGTGGTTTTTCTGACGGTGTCGTGGATCACCAGCTCCGACGATAGACTGGCAAAGTATCGATATTTTGCTACTCTGCCGATGGGGTCGCTCGTGACCGGTGCGCACAGCCCCGCTGACTTTCTTGGCAGACAAGGAAAATCGCCATGCGCTACGGAAACATCAACGGCCGGGTCGCCCTGATCTCCGGCGACCTCGCCCTCGACGTCGAGAAGGCCAGCGACGGGTTGTTCGGCCCGGACCCCGACGGCGTCTACGAGAACTGGGACGGGTTCGCCGCGTGGGCGCGCGGGCAGTCCTTCGAGGACGCGGTGCCGTTCACCGACGCCGAGGTCGGCCCGCCGGTGCTGCGCCCGGCGCAGATCTTCGCCATCGGCCTGAACTACGCCGCGCACGCGTCCGAAGCGGGCATGCCGGCCTCGGCGACCGCGCCCCCGGTGTTCACGAAGTTCGTCACGAGCATCACCGGCCCGTACGACGCGGTGCGGCTGCCCAGCGCGTCGGTCGACTGGGAGGTGGAGCTCGTGGTGGTGATCGGCAAGCGAGCCGAGGGCGTCACCGAGGAGCAGGGCTGGGACCACGTCGCGGGCCTCACGATCGGGCAGGATCTGTCCGAACGCGACGTTCAGCTCGCCGGGGCGGTGCCGCAGTTCTCGCTCGGCAAGTCCTACCCCGGCTTCAGCCCCCTCGGTCCCGCGATCGTGACACCCGACGAGCCGGCCGACCGCGACGACCTCGCGCTGAGCTGCTCCGTCGGTGACGAGGTGCTGCAGGACGGCCGCACCGGCGACCTCATCTTCTCGGTGCCGGCGCTGGTTTCGTACCTGTCGTCGGTCCTGCCGCTGCTGCCGGGTGACGTGATCTTCACGGGCACGCCGGCCGGCGTCGGGATGGGCCGGGACCCCAAGCGCTACTTGATCCCCGGTACCACGCTGGTCAGTGAGATCGAGGGCATCGGCCGGCTGCGCAACGACCTGGTCGCCGACTGACGCGGACTTCCGTTGTGGCCGTGGAATATCGATTCCGAACTGGACTGTCCGAGTGGTGACGAAACCTGCTCCGAGCCGGACCGGGGAAGTCTTCGAGACGCTGCGGGCCGACCTCCTCGGCGGCCGCTTCGAGCCGGCGCAGCGCATGAAGTCCCAGGAGCTGAGCACGCGCTTCGGCGTGAGCATGTCCGTGGTGCGCGAAGCGCTGACGCGGCTGGCGGAACAGGGACTGCTGGTTTCCACGCCGCAGCGCGGGTTCACCGTGCGCCCGCTGTCCGTCGGCGATCTGGCGGACCTCACGAAGGTCCGCGTGCAGATCGAGTCCCTGGCGCTGCGGCAGTCGTTCGAACTCGGCGACATCGGCTGGGAGACGTCGGTGCTCGGCACGCACCACGCGCTCGACCGCACGCCGGTGACTCTCGAAGACGGTTCCTACAACGAAAGCTGGACGCTGGCCCACCGCGACTTCCACCGCGCGTTGCTGGCCGGCAGCGGCAGCCCGCGGCTCGAGGCGATCGCCACGTCGTTGCGTGACAGCGCCGAGCTCTACCGCCGTTGGTACTGGGCGCTCACCGACGACCACCAGCGTGACGTCGCCGGCGAACACCGCCGCCTCAAGGACTTCGCGCTGAACCGCGACGCCGAGCCGGCCGTGGAGCTCCTGGCGGCCCACATCGAACGCGCGCCGCGGGCGTTGATCGCGTACGCGCAGGAGAACGGGTCGGACTCGACGTTCGCCTGACAACGCGCCGGCCGGGCTGACCCGGCCGGCGCGTTCTCGGATCGATTTCCCGAGTCAGTCGACGATCTTCACCACACCCGTCGGCGCGTCGAGCGCTTCGACCGTGAGCTCGGCCGCGCGGTCGAGGCTCACGCGAGGCTCGGCGGGCAGTGCACCCTCGTTGTAGGTGCCGGGGCCGTAGAACTGGCCGTAGCTCAGCACCACACCGCCTTCGGCCAGCACCGACTGCTCGAGGTCCTTCACCGCGACGGCGTCGGGGCCGTCGGGCAGCTGCCACGCCACGCTCTGCGCGAGGATCTTCGGCGTGCCGGCCGCGCGCGCGGCCGCGATCAGGTTGCGGTTGCCCTCGGTGCGGATGCGGGCGTTGCGCTCGGTGTGGTCGGCGATCTTCGCGAAGTCGTCGGGCAAGTCGGTCAGCTCGTTGAGTACCACGTCCGGCTTGAAGTCGCGGACGGCCTGCACGAGCGCGTCGCGGTCGAACACGTCGCACAGGATCGCGACGGCGCCGAGGTCGATCAACGATTCCATCTTGGCGGCCGACCGCGTCATCGCGCCGACCTGGTGCCCGGCCTCGACCAGCCGCGGGATCAGCCGCTGTCCGAGCACACCGGAAGCGCCGGCGAGGAAAATCTTCATCATCTCTCCTGGTTCTGCGAATTGTCTGGCATCAACCACGCTACGTGTCATTTGGCACGGGCCCGTGGTCCATTTCTACCGTAGAACTGTGGGCCAATCGGGCACTTACGCCACTGCCGGAGCAAGGCGGGCCGCCGACAGCCGGTCGGCGCCCCACACCAGCAGGGCCACCAGGCTGAACCCGGCGCCGAGGACGCAGACCGCGGTCCAGCCCCACGCGCTGTACACCGTGGTCGCCGCGACGGCGCCGCCGCCGAAACCCACGGAGTAGTAGGCCATGTTGCTGCCGATGAGGCGGCTGCTCGCGTTCGGGTCGAGGCCCACGATGAGGTGCTGGTTGGTCACGTGGATGGCCTGGCCGGCGAAGTCGACCACGATGATCCCGACGACAAGGGGGATCAGCGACTTCGGCAGCCACGCGATCGGCAGCCAGGACACCGCGAACAGCACGAGCGTGATGCCGGTGACCCACTGTGCCCGGCCGCGGTCGGCCAGGGAGCCGGCGCGGGCGGCACCGAACGCGCCCGCGGCGCCGACGAGGCCGAACAGCCCGACCGCCGACGTCGACAAGTTCCACGGCTCGGCCGAAAGCGGCAGCGCCATCGAGCCCCACAGCGCACCGAAGCCGGCGAACATGAACAGCGTGATCAGGCTCCGCACGCGGAACACGCGCTCGCGCACGGTCAGCGTGACGATCGACGTGATCAGCTTGCGGTACGAGACCGACGGCCGGTCCGGCAGTTCCGGCGGCAGCCGCAGGCCGAGCACGACCGCGACGCCGAGCATCAGCACCGCCGACACGACGAACACCGAGCGCCAGCCGAACGCGTCGGCGAGCAGGCCGGCCACGGTCCGCGCGAGCAGGATGCCGATCACGACGCCGCTGGTCACGATGCCGAGCACGCGGCCGCGTGATTCGGGGCTGGCCAGCACGGCGGAGTAGGCGATGATCACCTGCTGCACCACCGTCGCGAGGCCGACGATGCCGCTGGCGATGAAGAACACCACCGAGTTCGGAGCCACGGCCACGCCGAGCAGCGCCAGCGCCGCGATCACCGAACCGACGGGGATCAGCACGCGGCGGTTGAGCAGATCACCCAGTGGCACCAGCAGGATCAGGCCGGCGAAGTAACCGACCTGGGTCACGGTCGTCACGAAGCCGAGCCCGGCCGCGCCGACGCCGAGGTCGCGGCCGATGTCCTCCAGCAGTGGCTGGGCGTAGTAGATGTTCGCCACCGCGATGCCGCAGACGACGGCGAGCAGGACGGCGAACCCGGTGCTGATGCCGGGGCGTGGTGGTCCGGGGGTTTTCCGGACGTCGACGGAGGTCATGGCGTTCCTAAGGGGTTTCGGGCCATAGTGGTAGTAAATAGCAACCAGATTCGTGGCCCGCGCGCTGGGCTCAAAACCCACGCTAGGGTGCGATTGGGCCAGGTGTATGGTCCATTTCCATGGCGGGAACACGGGCCACTTCACCCGAGGGCAGGCGCTCCGCCGAGGGCCTCGGCGCCGATCTGCACCTCGACCACCTGGACCTTCGCGGCCGCCACGGCCTGCGGACGTCGCTGATGGACGCGTTGCGCGAAGCCGTGCGCTCGGGCCGGTTGCTGCCCGGTGCGCAGCTGCCTTCGTCACGCACGCTGGCCGCCGACCTGTCGATCGCGCGCAACACCGTGGCCGACGCGTACGCCGAGCTCGTGGCCGAAGGCTGGCTCACCGCACGGCAGGGTTCCGGCACGCGTGTCGCCCGCCGGGCGGAGCCCCGCCGGACGCCGACGCCCGGCTCCGACCGCGTCGCGCTCCGTCGTCCGACGCCGATCCGCACGTCGGACACGCGGTTCAGCCTGCTGCCCGGCAACCCGGACCTGGCGAGTTTCCCGCGCGCGCAGTGGCTCGCGGCGTCCCGGCGCGCGATCATGGCCGCGCCCCACGAAGCCCTGGGCTACGGCGACCCTCGCGGCCGCGTCGAACTCCGCACGGCGCTCGCCGACTACCTGGCGCGCGCCCGCGGCGTTTACGCGTCGCCCGAACGGATCGTGATCTGCGCGGGATTCGTGCACGGGCTGCGGCTGATCGGCAGCGTGCTGCGGGCGCGCGGGGTCGGCACGGTCGCCGTCGAGACCTACGGCGTGCCGCAGTACTACGACCTGCTCACCGAAACCGGCCTGGAAACCCCGGCGTTGCCGCTGGACGAGGACGGCACGTGCACCGAGGGGCTGCGTTCGCTCGACGCCGGCGCGGTTCTGCTCACCCCCGCGCACCAGTACCCGACCGGCGGCGCGCTGCGTCCGGACCGGCGCGCGGCCGCGGTCGACTGGGCTCGGTCGACGGGCGGGCTGGTGCTCGAAGACGACTACGACGGGGAGTTCCGGTACGACCGCCAGCCCGTCGGTGCGTTGCAGGGCCTCGATCCCGAGCGCGTCTGCTACTTCGGCACGGCGAGCAAGTCGCTGGCGCCGGGGCTGCGGCTCGGGTGGCTCGTGCTGCCGCGCTCGGTGACGCCCGAGGTGATCGCCGCGAAGGGCCACGTCGACTGGGCGCCGGGCTCGTTCGACCAGCTGACGCTCGCCGAGTTCCTCACCTCCGGCGACTACGATCGGCACGTCCGCGCGATGCGGCTGCGCTACCGCCGCCGGCGCGACCAGCTGGTGGCGGCCGTCGCCGAGCACGCGCCGGGAATCCGCGTGTCCGGGATCGCCGCGGGGTTGCACGCGGTGCTCGACCTTCCGCCGGGCACCGAGCGTTCGGTGATCACCGCGGGTGCGCGGGTGGGGCTGGCGCTCGACGGGCTGGGCGACTTCGCGCATCCGTCGGTGCAGGCCGACAGCGGGCGCGACGGGCTGGTCGTCGGGTACGCGACGCCGTCGGACAGCGCGTGGTCGGGGGCGTTGGCGGCGTTGTGCTCGGTGCTGCCGCGGTCATAGCGTGGCGAGCACCTGCGCGAGGCCGTCTTCGAGCACGGTGCCGGTGAGCTCGCCCGCGGCGGCGATCAGCTCGGCGGGGGACTGTCCCATCGCGACCCCGCGCCCGCGTTCGGCGGCCCACGCGAGGAGCTCGATGTCGTTGTGGCCGTCGCCGACGGCGAGCACGCGGTGCCGGGGGACCGCGAGCTCGGCGCGGACGCGTTCGGCCGCCGCGGCCTTGTTCACGCCCTCGGCGGCGAGGTCGAGCCACGGGGTGCAGGCGAGGGCAAAGCTCACGTTCCGCAACCGCATTTTCGAGACCAGGGCGAGAAAATCGGCCATGTCGTGCCCCGGCGCGAACGCGACGGCACGGGTTGCCTTCGTGGTCAGCAGCGCTTCGAACGGCACCGCGGCCTGCGCGTCGTCGAGGCCGGTCGTGCCGTCGGGGAACGGTTCGGTGCAGCGGTAGCGGCCCAGCTCGTCCTCGACGGCGAAGCGGGCGCTCGGCAGGTGTGTGCGGATGGCGAGCAGCGACTCGGCCGGGTCGAACGACTCCACGTGGTGGCGCCGGAAGCCGGATCCGGACTCGCGCAGGGTGACGGCGCCGTTGGAGCAGACCAGGAACCGCGGCGTGATGCCCAGGCGGTCGAGGACGGGGACGGTGCTCACGGCGGAGCGGCCGGTGGTGAGCACCACGTGGTGCCCGGCGGCGTCGAGCCGGCGGACCTCGGTGACCACGGCGTCGCTAAGGGAACCGTCCTCGCGGATCAGGGTGCCGTCGATGTCCAGCGCGACGAGCCACGGTCCGGTGTCCTTCCAGGACGGTGCGGTCATGACGGGGATCCTCCGGGGAGTCGGTTCTTCCCACTGTAGGGACGTTTCCGGGGCTGTCCACTGTGCACTGCGCCACCCGCGATTGGCCCACGATCGGCGGCCGGAATTGGACCACTTGCGCGCGGGCACCGGCGCTTAGCGTGGATCCCATGACGACTGAACGCCTGCCCGAGCACACCCCGCGCCTGGATTGGATGAAGCTCGCCCCCGACGTGTTCAAGGCGATGCTGCGCCTGGACACCGCGGCGAAGAAGCACCTCGACGAGAGCCTGGTGAACCTGGTCAAGATCCGCGCGTCGCAGCTGAACCACTGCGCGTTCTGCCTCGACATGCACAGCAAGGACGCGCTGGCGGCCGGCGAGTCGGCCGAACGCATTCTGCAGCTGGCCGCGTGGGCCGAGTCGAAGCACTTCTACACCGCGCGCGAGATCGCGGCGATCGAGCTGACCGAGGCCGTCACCGTGCTCACCGAAGGCTTCGTGCCCGACGAGGTCTACGCGAAGGCGGCGCAGCAGTTCGACGAGACCGAGCTCGCCCACCTCATCGCGGCGATCACGACGATCAACGCGTTCAACCGCTTCGGCGTGTCGACCCGCATGGTGCCGGGTCACTACACGCCCGGCGCGTCCTGACCCGCCGGTCCGCTTCCCTCACCGTCCACACTGGACCTGTACCGCGAAGGACCCCATGACCACCATCACCACCCCGTTCGGCGCGCGAGCCACGGCCGCCGAGGTCCTCGCCGGAGTGGACCTCACCGGCCGTCGCGTGATCGTCACCGGAGGGGCTTCCGGACTCGGCGCCGAGACCGTCCGCGCGCTCGCGGCGGCCGGCGCGCACGTCACCATCGCCACCCGCACGCCGGCTCACGCCAAGCAGCTCGTCGAGGAGTTCCCCCGCGTCGACGTCGCGGCGCTCGACCTCGCCGACCTCGGTTCGGTGCGGGCCTTCTGCGCGCAGTGGCAAGGGCCGGTCGACGCGCTGGTCGCCAACGCCGGCGTGATGGCGCTGCCCGAGCGCGAGGTCACCGCCGAGGGCTGGGAAATGCACCTGGGCATCAACTTCCTGGGCCACTTCGCGCTCGTCACCGGCCTGTGGGACGCGTTGCGCGCCGGCGGCGGGGCCCGCGTCGTCGTCCTCAGCTCGGGCGCGCACCTGCTGACGGACTTCTCCTTCGCCGACCCGCACTTCGAGCACCGGCCCTACGACCCGCTCGTCGCCTACGGCCAGTCGAAGACCGCGAGTGTGCTGCTCGCCGTCGGGATCAGCCGGCGCTGGGGCGGCGAAGGCATCTACGCCAACGCGTGCGCGCCGGGCGTCATCCGCACGAACCTCATGCGCCACCTCTCGCCGGACGCCCTGCGCCTGCTCGGCGCTCTCGACGACGACGGCAACGCCATCACCCCGGCGTACTTCAAGACCCCCGAGCAGGGCGCCGCCACGCCCACGCTGCTCGCCGCGTCGCCGCTGCTCAACGGCGTGGCCGGCCGCTACTTCGAGGACAACCAGGAAGCACCCGCCATCGACGGCGGCGCGAACCTCGCGGCCGCCGGCGTCGACTCGATGGCGGGCGTCGCGCGGTGGGCCCTGGACCCCGTCGCGGCGGACCGCCTGTGGGACTACGCCTCGGCTGCCCTGCGCTAGCGGGTCACGGGAGCAACGGCAGCTTCCCGACGATCTTGGCCACGCGGTTGCGCGGGCCGACGATGCTCACCGCGTAGTAGCCGAGCTCCTCGCCGGTGCTTTCCTTCACACCGGCGAGGTAATCCGCGTACAGCAGCGTGTGCTGCGCGACCGCCGGCATGTCCGCCACGAAGCACCCGGGCGACGCCGCGGCCTTGGCACGGATGGTGCGCAGCGTCGGCCCGTCGGCGGCCAGCACCGAGCACCCCGTCCACGGCAGCCCGGGATGGGCCTGCCCGTCGGCATCCACGGCGTCTTCGCCGAGCAGTCCCGTGATGTTCGGCGCGGTCGCCGCGGCCGCGCAGATCGCCGCGTTCACCGCGCGCCCCGGCGGCAGACTTCCGTCGACCACGACCACCCACTTCAAGCGAGCCGCCCGCGTCGACACGGTCGCGACCTCGTCCGGAGTGAACCCGATCGGCGAACTTTCCTCGGTCAAAGCCGGACCTCCCTGGCTGTTCGTACTGCTGTTTCTCCAGCAAGCTAGACGAACAACCAGCGGAATCGCCTACGATCTGTACAAGTATCGGACTGGGCCCCTTGGAGGCGGACGTGGACGAACTTGATAAGGCGATCCTGCGGGAACTGCAGTCAGACGTCCGGAAGACCAACCGCGACGTCGCCGCCGCCGTCGGCGTCTCGCCCACCACCGCCCTCGACCGCACCCGCGCGCTGCGCCAGCGCGGCATCATCCAGGGCGCGACCCTCGACGTGAACCTGCCCGCCATCGGCCGCTCGGTGCAGGCCCTCGTCGCGGTCCGCGTGCGCCCGCCGTCGCGCCGCGTCATCGAAGGCTTCCGCAACTGGGTCACCACGCTGCCCGACATCCTCGGCCTCTACGTCACCACCGGCACCGAGGACTTCATCCTCCACGTCGCGGTCCCCGACAACGCCAGCCTGTACGCCTTTGTCATCGACAAGCTCACCGCGCGCCCCGAAGTGGCCGACGTCCGCACGTCGATCGTCTACGAACACCTGCGTAACACCCGCATCACTCCGGTGGAACGCTGAAAACCCGTTCGCCCGTCGGTGATCCGCGCCTACTGGACGTCCTTCGTGGCCCGAGCCCGGAAGTCACGCACTTTGGCCCGGTTCCCGCACGTCGCCATGGAGCACCAGCGGCGGCGGTGGGCTTTGGTGCGGTCGTAGAACCACAGGGGGCACTCCGGGCCTTCGCAGTTGCGGACCAGGGAGCGATCGCCGTGGACGAAGAGGTCGGCGGCGGCTTCCACGGCGGGCGCGAGGAGCGACTGCGGGGTGGTCCACGTCCACCGGTCCTCCAGGTCGAGGTCGGCGCCGGAGCCGACGACCTGGCGGTTGTGGCCGCTGGTGGCGAAGACGGCGTTCAACGCGGCCAGGAACGGCTCGTCCGGTGCCGTGGGGTCGCCGTCCGCCCAGGCCCGGACCACCGGGCGCAGCCGCTCGCGCAGGGCGACGGCTTCGAGGGCCGCGGCGTCGAGCTCGTCGGCGGAGAAGTGGTTGAGCACCGCGGCCCGGTCCTGTTCGTCGATCAGGCCGGTGAGTTCAAGCCACCGCACGAAACCCGCGCCGTCGGGGATCAGCTCGGCGCTTTCGGCGGTGGCGGCGGTGTTGAGGAACGCGAGGGCCGGATGGTCGCTCAACCCGAGCAGGGGCAATTCCGGCTCCATCGGCCCTCCTTTCCTGTCCGTCCGTTCCGCCTTCGTTGACAGGCTACCGGGCCCGCTGTAACTGTTGATCTGCTCTTTTACCGGTTACAGTCGTCGCCCCGGACCGGTGGGCAAACACATCAGGAAGGCTTGTCATGACAACCGTTCTGCACATCTCGGCCAGTCCGCGAGGTGCCGCGTCGGACTCGGGTGCGCTGGCCGCGGCGTTCCTGGAGTCGTACCAGGACGCCCACCCCGGCACGGTCGTGAAGACGCTGGACCTCTGGGACGGCTCGCTGCCGCAGTTCGGACCGGCCGGCGCGAGCGCCAAGCTCGCCGTGTTCGCCGGCGGGGCACCCGAAGGCGAGCAGGCGCAGGTGTGGGCGCAGGCGCAGGCGCTCGCCGACGAGTTCACCTCGGCCGACGCCTACGTCTTCAGCATTCCCATGTGGAACTCGGGCGTGCCGTACGTCTTCAAGCAGTGGGTGGACATCATCACCCAGCCCGGCATGGTCTTCGGTTTCGATCCGGCCGCCGGTTACTCGGGTCTGGTCCACGGCAAGAAGGCCGCGACGATCTACACCAGCGGCGTCTACTCCGAAGGTGTCCCGATCCAGTTCGGCGCCGACTTCCACTCCACCTACGTGAAGGACTGGCTGCGTTTCATCGGCGTCACGGACGTCACCGAGGTCCGCTTCCAGCCGACCATCCTCACGGGCACCCCGGCCCAGGACCGCGACGCGGCCCTGATCGCCGCGCGTGACGCGGGCAAGGCCTTTTAGCGTGTTCCGGTAACCGGGACCCGGCGGTCCGTCGCCTTGCGGGGGCGGATCGCCGAGGTGCGTCGGGCATCATGTCAATCCTTGACTTGATGCGATCACAACCTTAACGTTTCCTTTCGCCGCCGGGTTTCCGCAACATTAATTCACATATCTGAATAAATGGCACAGAGGTCCCCACCGTGCGAAAGGAAACTGCGATGCGCATGCGCGCCGCGCTTGTCGTGCTGGCGATTCCCGCTTTCGTGGCTGCAACCGCGTTGTCCGCGGAGGCAGCGCCGGCCACCGTACAGTCCGTGCTGGGCAGCCCGTCCGTGGCTCCTGGCGGCAACTTCGACCTGTCGACCTGGCAGCTGCAGGAGCCGGTCGGCTCACCGGGCTCGCCGACCACCATCTCGTCGTCCCGGCTGCAAGGGCCCAACGGGTTCCAGGACAGCTATTTCTACACCGACACGCGCGACGGCGCGATGACGTTCTGGGCGCCGGAAAAGGGCGTCACCACCCCCAATTCGAACTACGCCCGATCCGAGCTTCGGGAGATGAACCGCGACGGTTCGGCTGCCAACTGGTCGCTGAGCGGCTCGCACAAGCTCAACGCGACGCTGCGCGTGGTGTCGGTGACGTCGAACGTGTGCGTCGGCCAGGTCCACCTCGGCACCGGCGGCTCGTCGACGAAACCGTTGCTGGAGCTGTACTACCGCTCCAGCGGCGACATCGTGCTGGGCACGGAGAACTCGCCCGACGGCGGCCAGACCCTGCACACCGTCGGCCACGTCGCGGTGGGCAAGACCTGGACCTACACGATCGGGATCTCCGGCGGCAACACCATCGACCTCACGGTGAACGGCAGCACGACGCACTACAGCATCCCGTCGTCGTTCAAGGCGTACAAGCAGTACTTCAAGGCCGGCTCGTACAACCAGTCCTCGTCGAGCAGCACGACGAAGGGCGCTCGCGTCGCCTTCTACGGGCTGACGATCTCGCACAGCTGACCGACACGGAAAACGGCGCCGCCGGGGCGAACCCGGCGGCGCCGTTTTGCGTGTCGTGGTTTCCCTTGCTACGAACGAACCTCGGCTTCGTCCACTGCCGACGTCGAGATGCTCCGGATGAGCCGGTCCCGCGCGGAAGCCATGTGGTCGGCCAGGAACTCGCTGCACGCGGCGGAGTCGCCGCGGGCGATGAGGTCGACGATGGGCGCGTGGCGGTCGTAGGCCATGTTGGCGCGGGCCGAGTCCGGGCCCGCCGCGAGCATCGTGATGCGCGCCAGGCTGCTGATGCCCTCCCACGACTGCAGCAGCAGCTGGTTGCCGGACAGCCGGCACATGGTGCCGTGGAACTCCAGGTCGGCGTCGAGGTCCGCGGCGAGGGACTCCGGCCGGCGGAGCCGCTCCAGGCGGTCGGTCAGCTCGGTGACGACCGACGACCGGTCGGGCCGCTCGCACAGCCGCCGCGCGGCGATCGTCTCCAGGCCGAGGCGGACTTCGAAGAGGTCTTCGACCTCCTGGGGTGACACCTCGCGCACGGACACCCGGCCGCGTGAGTCCTGCACGGCGAGCCCCTCCTGCTGGAGCTGCCGCAGCGCCTCGCGAAGCGTTGCCCGGCTCACCCCCAGCGAAGCGCTGAGGCTGACCTCGGCCAGGTGGGTTCCCGCGGGAATGTCCCCGCCGAAGATCGCCGTGCGCAGCAGGTCGACGGTCGACTCGCGCAGCGTGGTCCTGATCGGCTTGCTCGTGATGTTGATGGACACGCCACTCTCCCCGTTCGGACCGGCACCACGTGTGATCGCGGGCGGCCGGTAGCAGTCTAGCGGAAAACTGTTGCTTGACGGACTGTCGACATGCCGACAGGATGTACCGAGCCGGGCCACGAGCCCGGCCACCACGGCCGACGACGCAGCTGCCTCGCCGGCGGCGACGATCAGGAGACCGGGTTTGACCAGCGACAACGACACGAACCGGCCTGGGGCGTCCGCGCCCGGCTGCCGGTTCCCGTGGCCGCGCGCCACCCGCACCCCGATTCGGGCCGCGTCCCACCGACCGGAGCACGGCGCCCCAACGCGGCACCCCTCGACCCCCTCGCGGCTGACCTCCGCCGCCGCTCGCCCCCACCCCGTCCCCGGCCCCACCCGGCGTTCCATCGCAAGGAAGCGAGAAACGACCCATGACAGAGACTGAGCCCGCCGACCCGGCTCTCAAGGCCGACGGCGCCGCCACCCCGCGGCTCTCCCGCCGGCAGCACCGCCGCGTGATCATCGCCAGCGTTTCGGGCACCGTGATCGAGTGGTACGACTTCACGCTCTACGCCGTCGCCTCGTCGCTGATCTTCGGCCCCGAGTTCTTCCCCGGCGCGGGTCCGATCGGCTCGGTACTGGCCTCGTTCGGCACGTTCGCCATCGGCCTGGCCGTGCGGCCACTGGGCGGTCTGCTGTTCGCGCACTACGGCGACCGCGTCGGCCGCAAGCCGATCATGCTGACCACCGTGCTGGTGATGGGCCTGTCGACCACGTTGATCGGCGTGTTGCCCACGGCCGCGCAAGCGGGAGCGCTGGGTGCCTGGCTCCTGGTCCTGATGCGAGTGCTCCAGGGGCTGGGTGTCGGGGCCGAGTTCGCCGGCGCCGTCACGATGCTGAACGAGAGCTCACCGGAGTCCAAACGCGGGTTCTCCAGCGGGTTCGCCTCCGCCGCGAACTACGCGGGCACCACGATCGCGACGGTCACGTTCGCGTTGCTGGGCCTGCTGCCCGATGACGTCCTCCAGGGCTGGGCGTGGCGGATCCCGTTCCTGGCCACGATCGTCGTGGTGCTGGTCGCGGTGTACGTGCGGACGAAGGTCGAGGAGACCGCCGCGTTCCAGAGCGCCGTGCAGCGCAAGGTGATCAAGCGCCTGCCACTGGGCAACGTGATCCGCGAGAAGCCGCGCGAACTGCTGTGCATGGCCGCGATCTACTGCTTCATCATCCCGTGGTCGTACACGATCCAGACCTTCGGCCTGACCTACCTGACCTCCACGGTGAAACTGCCCAAGGAGGTCGCGCTGACCTGCCTGGTGATCGGGTACGTCGTCCTGATGCCGGGCATGGTGTTCAGCGGAATACTGGTAGACCGGTTCGGACCGAAGAAACTGATGCTGTGGGGCTGTGCCGGCGGTGCGGTGTTCGCGTTCCCCGTGTTCTTCGGCATGAACTCCGGCTCGCCGGTGCTGACGACGATCGTGGTGATCTGCGGCCTGATGGTGAGCCAGGGCCTGCCTTCGGCGGCGTCGAGCGTGATCGTCACGCGGGCACTGCGGACCGAGTACCGCTGGTCGGGCATCACCGTCTGCCGCGAGATCCCCGCCGCCGTCGTCGGTGGCACCGCGCCGCTGGTGTCGGTCGGGCTCCTCACCCTCGGCGACGGCCGGCCGTGGTACATCGCGACCTACCTGGTCGTGCTCACCGGGCTGGGCCTGCTGGGTGTGCTGGCCATGCCGAAGTCCGTCTACCAGCGCAAGACCACGGGCGAAGCAGCCCCGATCCTCTGAAAGGGAACCTGAAGATGTACAAGGTGTTCACGGGCGTCATCCCGGCGTCGCTCATGCCCTTCACCGCCGGCCTCGAGATCGACGAGGTCAACTACCGCAGGCACCTGCGCGACCTGGCGGACACCGACGGGGTCACGGGCATCGCGATCAACGGCCACGCCGCCGAGGTCTCCAGCCTGACTCCGGCCGAACAGGAGGAAAGCCTGCGGATCGCGGTGGACGAGGTTGGTGACCGGGTCGACATCCTGTGCGGCGTCGCCGACGCGGACACCGCCCGGGCCGTCGACACGGCGCGGATGGCGCAGGAGGGTGGCGCCGACGGGCTGCTGGTGTTCCCGTCCAGCGTGTTCGGTCTCGGCATGCGCCACCGCCGCGAGGTCGCGGTGGCGCACTACGCGGCGATCGGCGCGGCCGTCGAGCTGCCGATGGTGCTCTTCATCGACGCCGCCGGCGCGTCGACCACTTTGGACGCCGCCCTGATCACCGAGCTGTGCGAGCGGGTCCCGAACATCACGGGGATCAAGGACTGGAGCGTCGACATCCTGGCGTACGAGGCCAACCTGCGGGCCGTTCGCGCGTTGCCGCGGCGGGTGTCGATGCTGACCAGCTTCAGCCGCGCGCTGCTGCCCTCGCTCGCGCTGGGCGGCGACGGCATCCTCAGCGGGCACGGTTCGATGATCGCCGACCTGCAGGTGGAGCTGCTGCGCCATGTCGAGGCCGGTGACCTCAAGGCCGCGCGCGAGGTGGTGGAACGGATCCACCCGCTCACCGAGGTGTTCTACGCCGAGCCGGTGCTCGACCAGCACAACCGGATGAAGGTCGCGGTCGCGATGCTCGGCCGGATCGACGAGGCCCATGTGCGCCCGCCGCTGCTGCCGATCACCGCCGAGGAGCGCGCCGTGATCGCCGACGTGATCAAGGGCCTGCCCACCGGGGCCGCGAAGTGAGCGCCGGGTTCGCCGTCGTCACCGGCGGCGCCGGCGGGATCGGCCGGGCGGTCGCGGCCGTGCTCGCCGAGGGCGGGCAGCCGGTCGTGCTGGCCGACCTGGACGGGGCCGCCGCCGAAACCGCGGCCAAGGACCTGGCCGAACGCGGGCACCGGGCGCTCGGCGTGGCCACCGACGTGCGGGTTCGCGCCGACGTCGAGCGCGCCATCGAGGCCGGCCGCGCGGAGTTCTCCTTGCCGCTGACCACGTTCGTGAACAACGCCGGCTACACCGAGCTGTCCGACCCGCTGGAGATCACCGAACAGCAGTGGGACGCGATCATGACGGTGAACGCCCGGGGTGTCCTGTTCGGACTCCAGGCCGCGAGCGCGGCGATGGGGGAGGGCGGCGCGATCGTCAACGTCAGCTCGTCCACCGCTCGCGGGCCGTACGTGCCCTCGGCGCACTACGCGGCCTCGAAGGCGGCGGTGCTGAGCCTGACCATGACGTTCGCCGCGCGGCTGGCCTCGCGGCGCATCCGCGTCAACAGCGTGGCACCGGCCATTGTGGACACCGAGCTGTGGGACGGCTTCGACGCGCAGATCGCCGCCAAGGAGGGCCTGCCGCTCGGTGAGGCGAAGCGCACGCGGATCGAGCAGATCCCGATCGGGCGCGCGGGCACGCCCGAGGACGTGGCGCGTGCCGTAGCGTTCCTCGCCGATCCCGGCAACGGCTTCGTCACCGGCGAGTGCCTGCACCTGACCGGCGGCTCCTTCATGCAGTGACCCCCGCCGAGAGCAAAGCCGTACCAGCAGAACCGAAGGGCAACGACGTGACCGACGACATCCCATTCGCACCCGGGCTCCGGATCGGCGACCGGGTGGAGTTCCGCAAGACGATCAGCGAGTCCGATGTGTACCTCTACGCCGGGATCACCGGCGACTTCGCCGCCAACCACGTGGACGAGCTGTTCATGCAGAGCACCCACTACGGGCGGCGCATCGCCCACGGCTCGCTGCTCGTCGGCTTCACCTCCACGGCGTCCACGCTGATGTCGAACCGCACGCCGGCGCCCTCGGTTTCGGCCGGCTACGACCGCATCCGCTTCACCGGCCCGGCGTTCTTCGGCGACACGCTGATCACCGACTACGTGCTCACCGTCGTCGACGAGAGTCGCAAGAGGACGTTCGCCGACAGCACCATCCGCAACCAGAACGGCGACGTGTGCGCGGTCGCCGTGCACATCCTGCAGTTCATCGACGCCCCGGGAGCCCAGCAGTGAAACCACCGTACGCCGGGGTGCGCATCCTCGACCTGACCCAGCTGGAGCAGGGCCCGTCGGGCACGCAGGTGCTCGCCGACTTCGGCGCCGACGTCATCAAGATCGAGCGGCCGGGCGCCGGCGAGATCGGGCGGCGGATGAAGCCGGCCGAAGCCGGTGGCTACAGCTCGTTCTGGGCGGCCAACAACCGCAACAAGCGCAGCCTCAGCCTCGACCTCAAATCGCCCGAGGGCCGGCGGGTGTTCACCGAGCTGGTGAAGACCGCCGACGTCGTGGCCGCCAACTTCCGGCCCGGCGTGATGGAACGGCTCGGCTTCGGTTACGAGCAGCTCGCCGCGATCAACCCGCGCATCATCCTCGCGCTGGCCTCGGGCTACGGCCAGGACGGCCCGTACCGCGACCGGCGCGGCCAGGACCTCGCCGCGCAGGCGCTCGGCGGGATCATGGCGCTCACCGGCGACGCCGACGGCCCGCCGCGGCCGGTCGGCACCTACGTGGTGGACTACATCGCGGCCATGCACTTCGCGCAGGCGATCATGGCGGCGCTGGCCGCCCGCGAGCAGAACGGCGTCGGCCAGGTGGTGGACGTCTGCCTGCTCAACGCGGCCGTCGCCATGCACCTGCAGGAGGGTTCGGCCTACCTGAACGACCCGGTGCCCGTGCCGCGGCCGCGGCCGAACATCGCGCACTCGCGCAACACCGCGCTGTACGGCACGTACGAAACCGCGGACGGCCGGGCGATCGTGATCATCGCCGACATCTTCATCGACGAGCCGTGGCAGCGCGTCTGCCGCGCGCTCGAGATCGGCGACGAGACCGCGCAGGACCCGCGGTTCACCACGATCGCCGGCCTCGAGCAGCACCCGGACGAGGCCACGGCGGTGCTGCGCGAGGCGTTCGCCCGGTTCACCCGCTCGGACGCGGAAGCGCGGCTGCTCAAGGAAGACGTGCTGTGCGCGCCGGTGCAGGCGTACGACGAGGTGTTCACCGACCCGCAGGTGCTGTTCAACGGGATGGTGGTGGAGACCGAGATCGAGGGCGTCGGCAAGCGGCGCATCGTCGGCCAGCCCGTGCGGCTGCTCGGCACCCCGGCCGACCCCGCCCGGATCGCGCCGCCGCGCGTGGGCCAGCACAACGAGGAGATCCTCGCCGAGCTCGGCCTGTCCGCGGCGGAGATCGACGAGGTGCGCGCGGCCGGCGCGATCGGTGACGAGAACGAGCGCCGCGGCCGCGGGGAAGGGGACGCCTGGTGAGCTCGCGCCCCACCGAGGAACTCACCCTCCCGCCGGTCCGGCGGGTCCCCGCTTCGGCCGTCCGCCAGGCCCTGACCGGGGCACGGCAGGTCGCCGTGCTCGACGACGATCCCACCGGCACGCAGACCGTGCGCGACCTGCCGGTGCTGACCCGGTGGGCGGTCGAGGACATCCGCTGGGCGCTGCGCCAGGGCCGGGCCGGGTTTTTCGTGCTCACCAACACCCGCAGCCTCGCGCCCGACGCGGCGGCCGCCCGCGACCGCGAGGTCGCCGAGGCCTGCCTTGCCGCGGCCGAGCTGGAAGGCGTGCGGCTCGCGTTCGCCAGCCGCAGCGATTCGACGCTGCGGGGCCACTTTCCGCTCGAGACGGACGTGCTCACGGAAGTCGTCGCCCAGCACGGCCAAACGGTCGACGGCGTGCTCCTCGCACCGGCCTATGTGGACGCCGGACGCGTCACGATCGGCGGGGTGCACTGGCTGCGCACCGCCGAGGGACTGACGCCGGCGGCCGACAGCGAGTTCGCGCGGGACGCCACCTTCGGCTACCGCTCGTCCCGGCTGGCCGAGTGGGTCGAGGAGAAGAGCGGCGGCCGGATCACCCGCGGGGACGTGGCCGAGCTGACGCTCGACGTAATCCGCCCCGGTACGGACGAAACGGTGGCCGCCCGGCTGACGGACACGCGCGACGGCCGCGTGGTCGTGCTCGACGCCGACGAGGACGACGACCTGAGGGCCACCGTGCTCGGGATCCTGGCGGCCGAGGCCGGCGGAAAGTCGTTCCTGTACCGCGTCGGCCCGTCGTTCGTGCGGGCCCGCGTGGGGCAGGACGCGCAGCCGCCGATCGACGACGACACGCTCGCGCGGCTCGTCGGGCCGGGCCACGGGCTCGTGGTCGTGGGCTCGCACGTCGGGCTCACGACCCGGCAGCTCGACCACCTCGCGCGGCAGCGCCGGTTCACCACCGTGGAGCTCGACGTGCCGACGCTGCTCGACGAAACCCGCGCCGAGCAGCACCTGCGCGACGCCGTCACCACCGCGACGGAGGCCCTCGCCGAAACCCTCGTGGTGCTCAGCACTTCGCGCACGCTGGTGACCGGCGACGACGAGGCCCACAGCCTGGAGATCGCCCGCCGGGTCAGTGCGGCGCTCACGCGGGCGGCGGGGGAGATCGTCGCTGCGCGCCGACCGTCCTATGTGGTCGGCAAGGGCGGCATCACCTCGTCCGACGTGGCCACCGGGGCACTCGGCATCGACCGGGCGTGGATCCGCGGCTCGCTGCTGCCGGGGATCGTCTCGCTGTGGGAACCGGCTTCCGGGCCGGCGCAGGGGCTGCCGTACGTGGTCTTCGCGGGCAACGTCGGCGGCGAGACGTCACTCACCGAGGTCATCGAACGTCTGGAGACGGCATGAGCACCCGCATCGTCATCACCGGCGGCGCCGGGTTCCTCGGCGCCGTCCTCGCCCGCCGGCTGCTCGCGGCCCCGATCGCCCTCGGCGGTGCGGCCCCCGAAGAACTCGGGGAGCTGGTCCTCGTCGACCTGTTCGAGCCACCGGCCGACCTCGTCGCCGACTCCCGCGTGCGCGTGCTGACCGGCGACCTCAGCGCAGCGTTGCCCGGGCTCGGGCCGGTCGACGCGATCTTCCACCTGGCGGGGGTGGTCAGCGGCGCGGCCGAGGCCGACTTCGACCTCGGCATGCGCACCAACCTCGACGGCACGCGGGCGTTGCTCGACTACGCGCGTGGTCTCGACACGCCGCCGGTGCTGGTGTTCTCCAGCTCGCTGGCCGTGTTCGGCAGCGACCCGGCGATCGGGCCGATCGGCGACGTCGACGACGACACACTCCCGCGGCCGCAGGCCAGCTACGGCGTGCAGAAGTTCATCGGCGAGCAGCTCGTGGCCGACTACACGCGCAAGGGCTTCGTGCGCGGCCGATCCGTGCGGCTGATGACGGTGTCGGTGCGGCCGGGCAAGCCGAACGCGGCCGCGTCGAGCTTCATGTCCGGCATCATCCGCGAACCGCTGGCCGGGCAACGCGCCGCCTGCCCGGTACCGCCGGACACGCCGATCGCACTGTCGTCGCCCCGCAAAACCCTCGACGGGCTGCTGCTCGCCGCGCAGGCCGACGACACCACCTGGGGCAGCCGCACCGCGATGAACCTGCCCGCGCTCACCACCACGCCGAAGGACATGGCCGCGGCACTCGACCGCGTGGCCGGCACCGGCACCAGCGACCTCATCGACTGGACCGACGACCCGGCCGTAGGCGCCATCGTGCGCAGCTGGCCCGCCCGGTTCCACACGCCGCGCGCCGAAAAGCTCGGCCTGGAACCGGAGCTCTCCTTCGACGACATCGTCCAGGCCTACCTCGACGACCTCGGACGCTGACCCGGCCGGGACCGTCCTTCGTGGACGGTTCCGGCCCCTCTCCCGGAAGTGGAGCTTTCGACCGATGCGAGCGGCACTCGACGCCCTGGTCACCCGCAGACTCGCCGGCCAGGCGGCCATTCCCGCGTTCACCTGCTACGGGGCGGACACCGCGCTGGCGGTGGTGAGCGCCGCGGAGGAGCAGGGCCTGCCCGTGATCCTGCTGGTGGCGCCCTCGGCCGCCGAGCCGCGCCTCATCCGGACGCTGCGCGCGATCGCCGACGCGTCGGCCGTGCCGGTGTGCGTGCAGCTCGATCACGCGAAGGACGAGGCGTTGATCCGCTCGTCGATCGACGCCGGCGTCGACGCCGTGCTCGCCGACGGCTCCCATCTGCCGCCTGAGGAGAACGCGGCGTTCGTCCGCGCGGTCCTGGCTTTCGCCGCGCCGCGCGGCGTCGTCGTGGAAGCGGAGCTCGGCAGCGTGCCCGGCGACGAAGACCGCGCGGAAGCCGTCGAGGTGGCCGGCAAAACCGACCCCGCGCAGGTCGGGCCGTTCCTCGCGACCTCGGGGGCCCAGCTGCTCGCGTGCGGCGTCGGCAACGTCCACGGCCGCTACCGCGGCGCGCCCGCCCTCGACTGGCCGCGGCTGGCCCGCATCCGCGCCGAGGCCGGCACCGTCCCGCTCGTCCTGCACGGCGCGTCCGGCCTGCCGCCCGCCGACCTGCGCCGCTGCGGTGCCGCCGGCGTCGGCAAGGTGAACGTCAACACCGAACTCCGCACCGCGATGCTCGCCACCCTCGAAGCGGGTGTCGGCCCGGCCCGCGCGTCCGGCGAGGACATGCTGACGCTCACCCGCTCGGTGCTCACCACGGCGACCGGCGTCGCCCGCACCGTGCTCGAAACCCTCGGCGGCTAGCGCGGTCAGCCCGGCCCGGAGACGAACGCGGTGCCGCCCAGGCAGGCCTCCGCACAAAAGTTATCCGTCATTCACTGAATTCGACGGCCGGTGAACACCCCGGGCCTTCACCGAAGTGAACGGCCAGCTGGTCAAGTACCCTTCGACGTCCTCGCTTGCCAAAGCGTCCGTAGTGAACCACTATGCACTAGGGCGCAGCTCGCCGGTACGGACGGACGAAGGAGTCGGTGTGGACTTTCAGGAGGCCTCGGAACACAGGGATCTCCGGGACACGGTGCGGGCGATCGCCGCGAAGTTCGGGCCGGAGTACTACGTCCCGCGGGCCGAGGCCGGCGAGCCCACCTCCGAGCTGTGGGCCGAGCTGGGGCGCAACGGGTTCCTGGGGATCAACCTGCCGGAGGAGTACGGCGGCGGTGGCGCCGGGCTGGCCGAGCTGGCGATGGTGTGCGAGGAGACCGCGGCCGCGGGCTGCCCGTTGCTCCTGCTCATGGTGTCCGCCGCCATCTCGGGCGAGATGATCGCCGACTACGGCACCGCGGAACAGAAGCAGCATTGGCTGCCGCGCATGGCTTCCGGTGAGGCGAAGGTCGTTTTCGGCATCACCGAGCCCGACGCCGGGTCCAACACCCACCGGGTGTCGACCGTCGCGGTGCGGGACGGCGACGACTTCGTCGTCAACGGCACCAAGCACTACATCTCCGGCGTCGACGAGGCCGAGGCCGTCCTGCTCGTCACGCGCACCGGCCGGGACGAGACCACCAGCCGCGCCCGGCTGTCGCTGTTCCTCGTGCCCACCGACACCCCCGGGTTCGTCGCGACGCGGCTGCCGGTGTCCGCGAAGCTGCCGGAGAAGCAGTTCGTGCTGCACTTCGACGACCTGCGCCTGCCCGCGAGCGCGCTGGTCGGCGAAGAGGGCAACGGCTTCCACCAGGTCTTCCACGGGCTGAACCCGGAGCGCATCACCGGTGCGGCCGTGTGCGTCGGCATCGCCCGCCACGTGCTGGCCCAGGCCGCGGACTACGCGTCGACCCGGGCGGTCTGGGACGCGCCCATCGGCGCGCACCAGGGCATCGCGCACCCGCTGGCCAAGGCGAGGATCGAGACCGACCTGGCCGCGTTGATGACGGCGAAGGCGGCCTGGCAGCACGACCACGACGAACCCGCGGGCGAAGCCGCGAACATGGCCAAGTACGCGGCGGCCGAGGCGGCGGGAGCCGCTGTGGAAGCGGCGATCCAGACGCACGGCGGCAACGGCTTCGCCACCGAATACGGCCTGCTGCCGTACTGGGGAATCGCGCGCCTGCTGCAGGTCGCGCCGGTGAGCCGGGAGATGGTCCTGAAGTACGTCTCCCAGCACAGCCTCGGGCTGCCCCGGTCGTACTGAGCCCGAGACAAGCGAGCCGAGAGAAACGGACCACCGCGAGATGACCACCGTGTTGCGGTCCGCGTTGAACACCGCGGACGAGACCTTCCAGACCAACCTGAAGCACCAGAAACAGGTGCTGGCCGAGCTCGACGAGCAGATCCAGGCGGCCATCGCCGGCGGCGGGCCCCGCTACCAGCAGCGCCACCGCGACCGCGGCCGGCTGCTCGTGCGCGAACGCATCGAGCTGCTGCTGGATCGGGACGCGTCGTTCCTCGAACTGTCGTCGCTGGCGGCGTGGGGCACGCAGTTCCCGGTCGGGGCCTCGGTGGTGACGGGAATCGGGGTCGTGTCCGGCGTCGAGTGCGTGCTGATCGCGCACGACCCGACCGTGCGCGGCGGGGCGATGAACCCGTACTCGCTCAAGAAGACGTTGCGAGCGCTGGAGATCGCCCGGATCAACCGCCTGCCGGTGATCAACCTGGTCGAGTCCGGCGGCGCCGACCTGCCCACGCAGTCGGAGCTGTTCGTGCACGCGGGCAAGATCTTCCACGACCTCACCGAGCTGTCGTCCCTGGCGATCCCGACGGTCGCGCTGGTGTTCGGCAACTCGACCGCCGGCGGCGCCTACGTGCCCGGCATGTGCGACTACGCGGTGATGGTCGACGGCCAGGCCAAGGTATTCCTCGGCGGCCCGCCGCTGGTGAAGATGGCCACGGGCGAAGACGCCGACGACGAGGAGCTCGGCGGTGCCGCCATGCACGCCAAGGTTTCCGGGCTGTGCGACTACTTCGCGGCCGACGAGCGCGACTGCATCCGGATCGGGCGCCAGATCGTCGCCGAGTTCGGCTGGCGCAAGCTCGGCCCAGGGCCGACGCTGCCGGCCGACGAGCCGCTCTACGACCCGGAAGAACTGCTGGGCATCGCGCCGTCGGACATCAAGGTGCCGTTCGACCCGCGCGAAGTGATCGCGCGGGTCGTCGACGGGTCCCGCTTCGGCGAGTACAAACCGTTGTGGGGCACCAGTCTCGTCACCGGCTGGGCGTCCGTGCACGGCTACCCGGTGGGCATCCTGGCCAACGCGCGCGGGGTGCTGTTCAGCGAGGAAGCCAAGAAAGCCAGCGAGTTCATCCAGCTCGCGAACCAGACCGACACGCCGTTGCTGTTCCTGCAGAACACCACGGGCTACATGGTGGGCAAGAACTACGAGCAGGGCGGGATCATCAAGGACGGCTCCAAGATGATCAACTCGGTCGCCAACAGCAAGGTCCCGCACATCACGGTGAACCTGGCCGCGTCCTTCGGCGCCGGCAACTACGGCATGTCCGGCCGGGCGTACGACCCGCGGCTGATGTTCGCCTGGGCCGGGTCCCGATTGGCGGTGATGGGCGCCGCACAGCTGGCCGGCGTCATGTCCATCGTCGCGAAGCAGTCGGCGGCGTCCGCCGGGCGCGAGTTCGACCTCCAGGCCGACGAGCGCAACCGCGCGGCGATCGAGGCGCAGATCGAAAAGGAGTCGCACGCCTTCTTCGTCACCGCGCGGCTCTACGACGACGGCCTCATCGATCCCCGCGACACCCGCACCGTGCTCGGCATCGCGCTGTCCGCCGCGCACTCCAACACCGTCGCCGGCCAGCGTGGCTACGGCGTCTTCCGGATGTGAGGACCACCTTGATGACCAGCCGGACCACGCCGGGCACCCGTCCGATCCGGAAGCTGCTCGTGGCCAACCGTGGTGAGATCGCGGAACGGGTGATCCGCTCCGCGCGAGCCCTGGACATCGCCACGGTCGCGGTGCACTCCGACCCCGACGCCGACGCGCTGTTCGTCGAGGCCGCCGACGAAGCCGTGCTCCTGCCCGGCGCCGCTTCGGCCGAGACGTACCTGCGCGCCGACCGCATCGTCGAAGCCGCCCTGGCCACCGGCGCCGATGCCGTCCACCCCGGGTACGGGTTCCTGTCCGAGAACGCCGAGTTCGCCCGGCGCTGCGCCGACGCGGGACTGGTCTTCGTCGGGCCGCCGGTCGCGGCGATCGAGGCGATGGGGTCGAAGATCGCGGCCAAGGAGCTGATGGCCGCGGCCGGTGTCCCCGTTCTGCCCGGCGCGACGATCGACGACGACGCCGAGGTGGACGCCGCGACCGTGACGGAGATGGCCGAGGACATCGGCTTCCCGCTGCTGGTCAAGGCCGCGTTCGGCGGCGGCGGGCGCGGAATGCGGATCGTGCGCGGGCCGGCGGAGGTTGTCGAAGCCGTGACGAGCGCGCGGCGGGAGGCGGCGTCGGCGTTCGGCAACGGGACGGTGTTCCTGGAGCGGTTCGTGGAGAATCCGCGCCACGTCGAGGTCCAGATCTTCGGCGACGCGCACGGCACCGTCGTGCACCTCTTCGAGCGCGAGTGCTCGATCCAGCGCAGGTACCAGAAGATCATCGAGGAAGCGCCGTCGCCGGCCGTCGACGAGGCGCTGCGCAAGCAGCTCGGCGACGCGGCCGTCGCCGCGGGTGCCGCGATCGGGTACACCGGCGCCGGCACCGTCGAGTTCGTGATGGCGCCGAACGGGGAGTTCTTCTTCCTCGAGGTGAACACGCGCCTGCAGGTGGAGCACCCCGTCACCGAGGAGATCACGGGCCTGGACCTGGTGGCCTTGCAGCTGCTGGTCGCCGAAGGCGAGCCGCTGCCGGTGGAAGCGACGGAAGCCGGCATCACCGGCCACGCCGTCGAGGCGCGCCTCTACGCCGAGGACCCGGCGGCCGATTACCTGCCGGGCAGCGGAACGCTGCACCGGTTCCGGATCCCGGCCCTGCCCGGGGTGCGCGTGGACACCGGGGTCCGCGACGGCTCGGTGGTCGGGACGCACTACGACCCCATGCTCGCCAAAGTCATCGCGCACGGGCGCACTCGTGCCGAGGCGGTGCGCAAACTCGCCCGAGCGCTGGCGGAGGCGCAGATCCACGGCCTGGTCACCAACCGCGACTTGCTCGTGGCCGTCCTGCGCGAACCCGGGTTCGCCGCGGGCGCGACCGACACCGGGTACCTCACGCGCCACGATCCCGCCACGCTGATCGGCGAGCCCGGCAAGGAGACGGTGACCGTGCACGCGCTGGCCGCGGCCGTGGCGGGTCAGGCCGACCGCCGCGCCCAGGCCGAGGTGCAGCGGGTCGTCCCGACCGGGTGGCGCAACGTCGCGAGCGCCCCGCAGCGCGCCGAGTACCGCCTCGGAGACACCGACGTCGACGTCACCTATCGCTTCACCCGCCAAGGCCTGGACGCGCAGGTGGACGGATCCACTGTGGACGGTCTCACGATTCTCGACGCCCGGCCGGACCGGGTGGACCTGCGAGTGGCCGGAGTCCGGCGCACGGTCCAGGTACACCAGGTCGGCGACACCGTGTACTGCGACAGCGTGCTGGGCGCCACCACGTTCACCGAGCGGCCCCGGCTGCCCGAACCCGGCACCGACGCCGCCCCCGGGTCGTTGCTGGCGCCGATGCCCGGCACGGTCGTCCGGGTCGTCGCGGAGCAAGGGCAGCACGTGGCGGCCGGCGGGGTGATCGTGGTGTTCGAGGCGATGAAGATGGAGCACTCCGTGCGCGCGCCGGTCGCCGGGATCGTGGCCGAGCTGTCCGTCCAGTTGGGACAGACCGTCGAATCGGGCGAGATCGTCGCCGTCATCACCGAAGAGGAGGCCGGATGACCCCCGTGCGCTACGAGGTGACCAACGGCGTCGCCTGGCTCACCATCGACCGCCCCGAAGCGCGCAACGCGCTGAGCGAAGCCGTCCGAAAAGGACTGTTCGACGGCGTGCACCGGTTCAACGCCGACGAGGACGCGAAGGTCCTCGTCCTGACCGGGGCCGGCGACAAGGCCTTCTGCGCCGGCGGTGACCTCAAGGAGATGAACGCGACCGCGCTGACCGTGCCGCCCCCGGACTTCCTTCCCCAGTTCGGGCGCAACGTCGACGTGCCGAAGCCGACGATCGCCGCGGTCAACGGGATCGCCTACGGGGGCGGGTTCCTGCTCGCCCAGCAGTGCGATCTCGTGGTGGCCGCCGAGCACGCGCGCTTCGCCGTGTCCGAGGTCAAGATCGGCCGCGGCTCGCCGTGGGCGGCGCCGTTGTCGTGGCTCGTGCCGCCGCGCATCGCGCTGGAGATCCTCCTGACCGGCGACCCGGTCAGCGCCGCCAAGGCGCAGCAGTACGGGCTGGTCAACGACGTCGTTCCGGCGGCCGACCTGCGCGAACGCACGCAGCAGCTGGCCGAGCGGATCGCGGCCAACGCCCCGCTCTCGGTGCTCGCCGCCAAACGCACCGCGTACCTGTCGGCCGCCCACCACCGGGCCGAGGCCTACGAGCTCGCCGAGCAGATCTGGGAACCCGTGTATCTGTCGGAAGACGCGCAGGAGGGGCCGCTGGCCTTCAAAGAGAAGCGCACGCCGGTCTGGCAGGGCCGCTGACATGGGCGTTTCGATCGAGCAGGTGCTCGACGACCTCGTCGCCGAAACCCGGGTGCTGCTGGATCTGGTGGCGGATCTCGACGACGCCGGGATCGCCACGCCGACCCCGGCCGTCGGCTGGACCGTCCGCGACCAGCTCACCCACCTCGCCTACTTCGACGAGACCGCGACCCAGGCCGCGGTCGACCCGGCCGCGTTCCGCGTGGCCGCGGATGCCCTGGTGGCCGGAGGCATGGATTTCCCCGACCGGGTCGCCGCCGAGCACGCGACGCTGCCCGCGGCCGACGTCCGGGCCTGGCTGGCGCGCACGCGCCGCGAGTTCGTCACCGTCTTCCGCGGCCTCGACGCGAAAGCGCGGCTTCCGTGGTACGGCCCGGACATGAGCGCGTTGTCCTCGGTCACCGCGCGGCTCATGGAGACCTGGGCGCACGGGCAGGACGTCGCCGACGCGCTGGGCCGCGACCGTGAGCCGACCGACCGCCTGCGCCACATCGCGCACCTCGGGGTGCAGACCACGGCGTTTTCGTTCACGCTCAACGGAAAGCCCGTGCCGACCGAGCCGATCCGGGTCGAGCTGACCTCGGCGTCCGGCGCCGAGTGGACATGGGGCCCGCCCGAGGCGGCGGACCGCGTCGCCGGGGCCGCGCTCGACTTCTGCCTCGTCGTCACCCAGCGCCGGCACCGCGACGACACCGCTCTCGCCGTCACCGGTCCGGTCGCGACCGAGTGGCTGTCCGTCGCCCAGACCTTCGCCGGGAGCCCCGGGACCGGGCGGGCACCCACGAGCCACGCAGGAGGACCATCGTGACCACGACCGGCGGCCGCGCCGTGCGCATCGGCAACTGCTCCGGCTTCTACGGCGACCGGCTGCAGGCCGCCCGCGAGATGGTCGAGGGCGGGCCGATCGACGTGCTCACCGGCGACTACCTCGCCGAGCTGACCATGCTGATCCTGTGGAAGGCCAAGCAGAAGGACCCGGCGACGGGCTACGCGAAGACCTTCCTCACCCAGGTCGAGCACGTGCTGGGCACCTGCCTCGACCGCGGTGTCCGGATCGTGTCGAACGCCGGCGGCCTCAACCCCGCCGGGCTCGCTTCGGAGCTCGGCGCGCTGGCCGAACGGCTGGGCCTGCACCCGCGCATCGCTTACGTCGACGGCGACGACCTCGTGCCCCGGCTCGACGAGCTGCAAGCGGCCGGCCACGCCTTCGCGCACCTCGACACCGGCCGGAAACTGGCCGACGCCGGAGTGCGCCCCGTATCGGCGAACGCCTACCTGGGCGCCTGGGGGATCACCGAGGCACTGCGGGCGGATGCGGACCTCGTCGTGACCGGGCGGGTCACCGACGCGTCGGTGGTGGTCGGCCCGGCGGCGTGGTGGCACGGCTGGACCCGCGACGACGCCGACATCCACGACAAGATCGCCGGCGCGATGGCCGCCGGTCACGTGATCGAATGCGGACCCCAGGCCACGGGCGGGAACTACGCGTTCTTCGAGGAGGTCACCGACCGCCGGTACCCGGGGTTCCCCATCGCCGAGATCGAGGCGGACGGCTCCAGTGTGATCACCAAGCACGCCGGCACGGGTGGGCTGGTGTCCGTGGGCACCGTGACCGCGCAGCTGCTGTACGAGATCGCCGAGCCGGCGTACCTCGGGCCGGACGCGGTGGCCCACTTCGACACGCTCGAGCTCGTGCCCGACGGCGAGCACCGCGTGCGGATCCGGGGTGTGCGCGGCAGCGCGCCGACCGACCGGCTCAAGGTGGCGCTCAACTACGAGGGCGGGTTCCGCAACTCGATGACGCTCGTGCTGACCGGCACGCGCATCGAGGAGAAGGCGGCCTGGGCCGAACAGCAACTGGTCGAGCTGCTGGGCGGACGCGAGCGGTTCGCCGAGTTCGACGTGCAGCTCCTGCGGTTCGACCACCCCGACGCCGCGACCAACGCCGAGGCCACCGCACACCTGCGGGTGACGGTGAAGGATCCCGACCGGCGCAAGGTCGGGCGGGCGTTCTCCAACACCACCATGGAACTCGCGCTCGGCGGTTACCCCGGCTTCCACACGACGACGCCGCCGTCCGCGGAGAGCGCGTACGGCGTCTACTGGCCGACGTTGATTCCTGCGGCCGAGGTGGCGCACCGCGTGACCCTGCCCGACGGCACCGTGCGGACCGTTCCGCACAGCCCGGTCACGGCGGCGGCCCCGGAGTCCCCGGAACCGTCGCCCGCTGAGCTTCCGGCCGGTCCCACCCGACGGCTGCCGCTCGGGACGATCGTCGGAGCCCGATCCGGGGACAAGGGCGGCAACGCCAACATCGGGGTGTGGGCCCGCACCGACGAGGAGTACGCGTGGCTGCGCGGCTACCTCACCGTCGCGCGGGTGCGGGAGCTGATCCCCGAGGCCGCCGATCTGGAGATCCGCCGGTACGAGCTCGCAAACCTGCGCGCGGTCAACCTGGTGATCGTCGGCATCCTGGGTGCGGGGGTCGCCTCGGCGACGCGGCCCGACCCGCAGGCGAAGGGGCTCGGCGAGTACCTGCGCAGCCGCCTAGCGGACCTCCCGGAACACCTGCTGCGGAGTTAGGTCCACAGTGGACGAGACGCGCACACCGCGACGGGATCCGGACCGCAAGGCCCGGATCCTGGCCGTCTCGGCCGAGCTGATCTCGCGCCATGGCTACCACGCGGTCGGCCTGGCCGAGATCGGCGCGGCGGCGGGCATCGTGAGCACCGGGGTCTACCGGCACTTCCCGAGCAAGGCGGCGATCCTGACCGCGCTCCTGTACCGCGTGATGGAGCTGCTCGACTCCGCGGCGGCCGAGATCCTGGCCACGGCACCGGACGAGCGCACCGCCGTGACCGAGCTGGTGCGCCACCACGTCCGCGTCGCCGTGGAGGAGCGGCGCATCATGCAGGTCTACCACTGGGAGGCGCGCAACCTCCCGGCCGAAGACCTGCGCCGGTTGCGCCGGGCCCAGCGGGTCTACCTGGAGGGCTGGTCGGCCGCACTGCTGCCGCTGCGCCCGCACCTCACGGACGGCGAGGCGCGCGCCCTGGTGCACTCGGCGATCGGCTGCGTGCAGTCGGTGCTGTTCCACCACTCGGGCTTGCCCGCCGACCGCCTCACCGACCTCCTCCGCGGCGCGGCGCACGCCTGCCTCGGAGTCCCGCCGGTCGAACCGGAGCCGAGCGCGTGAGCCGGGGCCGCGGTTCGCGACGCGGGGCGCCGGGGCGGTCAGCCGAGGACGGCTCGGGCCACGGCGGCGAGGTCGTCCGGCAGTCCTTGCACCGCGAGCGAATCGACCACTGTGGACTCCCACCGGCCGAGGTCCTCGCGGATCTTCCCGGCCGGCCCGACGAGGGCGACTTCCTCGACGAGCGCCGTCGGGATCGCGGCCGCGGCGGCCTTCTTCTCGCCGCGCAGGTAAAGGTCCTGCACGCGCGCCGCGACGTCGGCGTAGCCGGAACGGGCGAAAACGTCGTGGTGGAAGTTCGCGCCCCGCGCACCCATGCCGCCCATGTACAACGCGAGTTCCGGACGGACGCGGTCGGCCGCGCGTTCGACGTCGTCGTCCACCACGACCGGCACCGTGGCGATCACCTCGAAGTGCCCCGGGCGCCCGCCGGGCCGGCGGGAGAAGCCGGCTTCGAGCGCGGCGCGGTAGAACGCGTCGGCCGAGGGGGAGAAGAACATCGCGTGCCACCCGTCGGCGATTTCGGCCGCGAGCGCGACGTTGCGCGGGCCTTCGGCGCACAGCTGGATCGGCAGGTCCGGCCGCAGGTGGTGCAGTGTCGAGCGCAGCGGCTTGCCGAGCCCCGTGCCGGACGGCAGGGGAAGCCGGTGGAACTCCCCGTCGTAGGCGAGCGGGTCTTCGCGGCTCAGGACCTGGCGGACGACGTCGACGTACTCCCGGGTGCGCGCCAGCGGCCGCGGAAAGGCGACACCGTGCCAGCCCTCCGACACCTGCGGGCCGGAGGCGCCGAGGCCGAGCACCACGCGTCCGCCGGAAAGGTGGTCGAGGGTCGCGGCCGCCATCGCCGTGGCCGCGGGGGAGCGCGCCGGGATCTGCGCGACGGCCGTGCCGAGGCGCACGCGGGTCGTGCGAGCGGCACACCACGCGAGCGGGGTGAACACGTCCGAGCCGTAGGCCTCGGCGAACCAGATCCCGTCGAAACCGAGGTCCTCGATCTCCCGGACACGCTCGTCCCACCGCGGCGGCACTCCGCGGAAGAACTGTCCGACGTTGACGCCCACGGGAATCGGCATTCCGGCGACCTCCTGGTCACTTCCTTGGTGAGTGCATCGTTGTTCACTAGAAGCTTCCAGGCAAGCTGCACTGATCGGGTAACGATGTGAATGGCTAGTGACTTTGGTCTTGCCAGTGCGCGCGGCAAGTTGGATGCTGTGCGGCGTCAGGCATGCGGCAAGGAGGCTGGTGTGGACCTGAACGGGAAGATCGACGTCACGACGTTGCGAGGCCGCCGCGCGGTCAACCGCTGGGAACGGACATCCGTCGGGGACGTGTTCGAACGCCTGACGTGGAGCTACCCCGACCAGGTCGCGATCACCGGACGGCCGGGCGCGTATGGCGAGGAACGGTTCGCCTCCGTCACCTACCGCCAGGCCGACGAGATCGCCAACCAGCTCGCCCACGCACTGGCCGCGCGCGGCCTCGAACCGGGCGCCCGGGTCGCGCTCTTCTGCGAGAACTCCGTCGAGGCGTACCTGGCCAAGATCGGCATCGCGAAGGCCGGCATGGTCGCCATGCCGATCAACCCCGCACTGGCCACCGACGTTCTCGAGTACCTGATCGGCCAGGCCGAGCCGGCGGCGGCGATCGTCGACGCCGAGCTGTGGCCGCGTGCGCAGCCGGCGTTCGAGGCCGCCGGCCTGCCGGTCGCCGCGACGATCACCATCGGTGGCGGCCCGGTGGCGGGCAGCCCGACGTTCGCCGAGTTCCTCGCGGGCCGGCCGGCGACCGAGCCGGACGTCGAGATCCACGGGGACGACATCTGGCAGCTGCTCTACACCTCGGGTACCACGGCGATGCCGAAGGGCGCGATGATCTCGCACTCGGCCAGCCACCTCGCGGCGCTGAACTTCTCCGTCTCGCTGACGCGCGGGCTCCGCGTGGAGACCGAGGTGAAGGTGATGACCTACCTGCCGATGATCTACCACGTCGGGGACCAGGTGTTCACCTTCTCGGCGTTCCTCGCCGGCGGGTCGCTCGTCCTCGGCCGCCGGCCGGTGCCCGATCAGGTCGCCGTGGCCATCGCGCAGGAACAGCCGACCGCGCTGTGGGCCGGTTCGCCGCAGTTCGTCGCCGCGCTCACCGCCGAGGCCGAGAAATCCGGGCGCGACCTGTCCAGCCTCACCGTGCTGGTCTACGGCTGGGGCGCGCTTGAGCCGGCCGTTTACGAGACGCTGCAACGGAAAGCGCCCGGGCTGGTGGTGCTCGGCATCTTCGGGCAGACCGAGGCGGTCGCGTGCCACCGGTTCTGGCCGGTGAAGTGGCCGGAGGTCTACGAGCGCTCGGCGCCCGCGTTGAACTACGTCGGTGTGCCCAGCCCGCTGCTCGCCTCCGACGTCGTCGACGAGACCGGCGCGTCGCTGCGCGACCAGCCGCAGGTTCCCGGTGAGGCGGTGTACCGCAGCCCGACCGTCACCGCCGGGTACTACCTGAACGAGGACGCGACGCGCGAAGCGTTCCGCGGCGGCTGGTTCCACTCCGGCGATAGCGCCGTGGTGGACGAGGACGGTCTGCGCGTGATGGTCGACCGGTTCAAGGACATCGTGAAGTCCGGCGGCGAAAACGTGTCCAGCCTGCGGGTGGAAGCGGTGCTGCACCGGCACCCGGCGGTCGAGAAGGCCGCCGTGATCGGCCTGCCGCACGAACACTGGGGTGAGGCGGTCACGGCCGTTGTCGTGCTGCGCGCCGGTGCGGACGCCGACGAAGCGTCGCTCATCGCGCACTGCCGCGCCGCGCTCGGCGGTTACGAGACGCCGAAGGCGGTCGTGTTCGAGGACTCCCTGCCCGAGACCGTCGGCGGCAAGATCCTCAAGTACAAGCTCCGCCACCGCCACGCCGGCCACTACCAGAGCTGACCCGACGTCGAGGGGGAGCTGATTCCTTGTCCGACCACGAAGCTCGCGCGGGTTCGCGCGGCTGTGTCCCTTGTGGAGAGTGGCGATGACCCTGGTCGACCTGTCCTTCCGCGACTCGATCGCGATCGTGCGGCTCGACCGGCCGGACCGGCTCAACGCCCTCTCCGACGAGCTGCTGGCCGACTTCGAGACCGCACTCGACCGCATCGACACCGAATCCTCGTGCCGCGCGATCGTGGTCACCGGCAGCGGGCGCGCGTTCTGCGTCGGCGCGGACCTGCCCGAGGTGCTCAGCCGGCTCGACGGCGACCGGGAGACGATCCTCGCTTTCGTGCGGCGGGCCGGAAACGCCTTCAGCCGCTTGGAAAACTCGCCCCGGCCGGTCGTCGCCGCCGTCAACGGCCACGCGGTCGCCGGCGGGTTCGAGCTGGTCCTCGCCGCCGACGTCGTCGTCGCGGCCGAGGGCGCCCTCCTCGGCGACGGCCACGTCCGCTACGGCATGCTCCCCGGCGGTGGCGGCGCCGTCCGGATCGAACGCAAGCTCCCACCGAATGCCGCCCGCCGCCCGCTGCTCACCGGTGACCTCGAACCGGCCGAACGCTTCCGCGACTGGGGCCTGATCGAGGAAGTCGTCCCGGCGCCCCACCTGCTCGACGCGGCCCTCGCCCTCGCCCGCCGCTTCACCGCCCACAGCGCCCTCGCCCTGGCGGAGGTCAAACGCGTCGCCAACGCAGCCCGCGATCTCCCCACCGCCGACGCGCTCGCCCTCGAGTTCAAGACCTTCGCGGCCTACCTCGAATCCCCCGACCTTCGCGAGGGCCTGACCGCTTTCCGCGAACGCAAACGCCCGGCCGAGGACTGAGGGTTTCCGGCGCCCGAAACGGGCGGGCCGACCGGACTCACGCGCCTTGCTCGTCCGGCCATTCCTCGCCGGCCTCGACGACGACCGCGGGCGAAGCCGCGTCGAGGCCGAGACAAGCGTGAGCCGCTCCGACGAGCAGCGCCGCCAATTGCGGCACCGGCAGGCCCGAGTTGAAGAACAAGATGGACTGGATGCTGCCGATCGCCGCGTGGACCAGGACGCGGATCTCGCCGTCGGCCAGGTCGGTGCGCAGGGGCGCGACCGCGCCGACCCATTCCTCGATGTAGTGGCGCTGGGCGCGGCGCAGGCGGCGGAGGTCGTTCTCCGGCAGGTTACGCGCTTCGCGATGGTACACCTGGAGGATCCGGCGGTCGTGGATGGCGATGCGCACGTGGTTGCCGATGAGCTCGCTCACCGCGCGCCGGTCGTCGCCCGCTTCGTCCACGATGGACGAAGCGGCGGTGGACAGCTGGTCCATGACCTGTTCCAGCAGCTCGGCGAGGATCGCCGACTTGCTGTCGAAGTGCCGGTAGATGCCGGATCCCACGATCCCGGCGGCCTGGCCGATCTCGGCCATGCCCACGGTGTGGTAACCGTTGCGCGAGATCAGCTCCGCGGCCGCGGTCAGGATCCGGGCTTTGCGCGCGGGGTCGCGCCGAGGCCGTTGCGCCTCTTTCACCGGTACCTCCCTCCACAGCCGACGCTCCGATGGTACCTCGCAGGTGTGCGCCCCAGGCCGCCGCAGGGCGCGCATCACCCCTGCCGCACCGGGCGAAACAACCCGATCACGTGAATTGCGCCGCGTCGCGAGCGTGGTACTGTCCGCTAGCTAGTGAATCACAGTTCACTAGCTAGCGGTATCACTCGCTCACTGCCACCCTCCCTTCCATCAATGGGTTTCTGCCCGAACTGTCCTTGGTTCAGGATGACAATGAGGTCAACCATGACGGTCTTGAAGAACAACCATTCACTACGGCGATCGCGCGTGGCGACCGTGCTGGCGGCTCTCCTCATGGCCACCGCGAGCACCGTGGTGCCTGTCTCGGCCGCGGAAAACCCCGCCACAGACTGCAAGAACGTCACGGTTCCGGTGACCGCGGCGGGCCAGCCGGCCACCATCGCCGGCACGCTGTGCGTCCCGCCCGGCGCCACCACGGTGCAAATCCTCGTTCACGGCTGGTCCTACGCGCGGTACTACTGGGACCTGCCCTACGAGCCGGACACCTACTCCTACGTGCGGGCGGCCAACCGGCGCGGCTACGCGACGATGAACATCGACCGCCTCGGCGACGGCCAGTCCACCCACCCGCTGAGCGCGTTCGACACCTTCTACGCCGACGTCAGCACGGTCCACCAGGTCATCACCGCGCTGCGCGACGGCCGGCTCGGCACCCGGTTCGGCAAGGTGATCGAGGTCGGGCACAGCCTGGGCGGCATCCTCACGATGACCGAAGCGGGCCTGTACAAGGACGTCGACGCCATCATGCCGACCGGCATCGCCCACTCGCTCAACTACACCAACGTCGTCACCAAGATCATCGCCGACGACTACCCGTCCTCACTCGACCCGAAGTTCTCCGCGGCGGGCCTCGATCCCGCCTACCTCACCAGCTACCCGGACACCCGGCGCGGGTTCTACCTCGGCAACGCGACCTCGACCGACCAAGGCGTGATCGCGAAGGACGAGCAGCTCAAGGAAACCGGCAACCTGGTCGAACTGGCGACCCTGGCCGGCTACAACGTCCTGAACGTCGACCGCACGCTGAACATCCCGGTCTACACCGTCGTCGGCCAGCACGACCCGTTCATCTGCGGGCTGCTGGGCCCGAGCTGCTCGGATTCCCAGGCCCTGGCCGACTTCGAGCGTCCCTTCTACGGTCCTGGCGCGACAGTGCTGGCCGACGTCGTCCCGAACACCGCCCACGACCTGCAGCTGGAGAAGAGCGCGCCGGACAGCAACGCGCGCATGCTCGACTTCGCGGACAAGTACGTCGGCGCCGGCAACGCCGTGCGCGACAGCGCCCCCGGCGCGGCAGCCGCCGTCCCCACGCCGCCGAACCCCACCCCGAGTCTCGCGGCGAGGGCGGTCAACGCCACGGTCGTGCAAGCGGCCGTCCCGGCCATCGCCCTGCTTCAGCAGAGCAGCAACGTCGTCCCCGGCCTCGGTGACAACCAGGACCCGATCCCCGGCATGTCCCAGGCCCTCTCCACGCTCGGCAACCTCACCGACACCCTCGTCGGCACCTTCCCGGAAGAGCTGATCGGCGGCATCTGACCGGTCCGCGAAAATGAAATCGGCGGTTCTCACTCGCGAGTGAGAACCGCCGATTCGTGTCTGAAGAATGTGCCCTTGGCAGGATTCGAACCTGCGACACCTGCCTCCGGAGGGCAGTGCTCTATCCCCTGAGCTACAAGGGCGCATCGCTGCGCGACCACGTCAGCTTAGCGCACCCCGGTTCGCCCGGTGTTCCGCAGGGGGTCACCTTCGGGGCCGACACTGCTAGCGTTGATCTTGCCGACGGAGGGAGCAGGGGTGGCAGCGGAACCGTTCGAGGCCCACGTGACCGAGGCCGACATCGCGGACCTGCGGGAACGGTTGCGGCGCACGCGGTGGCCCGAGGCCGAGACGGTGGCCGACTGGTCCCAGGGCCTGCCGCTGGCCTACGCGCAGGAGCTGTGCCGCACCTGGGCCGAGGACTACGACTTCGGCTTCGCCGACCGGCTCAACGCGTTCCCGCAGTTCCGCGACACCGTCGACGGGCTCGGCATCCACTTCGTGCACGCCCGCTCGCCCGAGCCCGACGCGTTCCCGCTGGTGATCACGCACGGGTGGCCCGGCTCGGTGCTCGAGTTCCTCGACGTGCTGGGCCCGCTCACCGATCCGCGCGCCCACGGGGGAGACCCGGCGGACGCGTTCCACGTGGTCGCGCCGTCGTTGCCCGGGTACGGGTGGAGCGACAAGCCGGCGAAGGCCGGGTGGGGTGTGGAGCGCACGGCGCGGGCCTGGGACAGCCTGATGGTCTCGCTGGGCTACGAGCGCTACGGCGCGCAGGGCGGCGACTGGGGCTCGGCCGTGACCGGCGCGCTCGGCGAGGTCGCGCCGGAGCGGGTGGCGGGCGTCCACGTGAACATGGCGGCCGCGCCGCTGGGGCAGTTCGACGACCCGACGCCCGAGGAGCAGGCCGCGCTCGTCGCGGCGCAGGACTTCGGCCGCACCGGCCGCGGGTACTCCGGCCAGCAGTCCACGCGCCCGCAGACGCTCGGCTACGGCCTCACCGACTCGCCCGCCGGCCAGGCCGCCTGGATCGCCGAGAAGTTCTGGGCCTGGACCGACAACAACGGCCACCCGGAAGACGCGCTGACCCGCCGCCAGATCCTCGACGCGATCTCCGTGTACTGGTTCACGGCCTCGGCCACGTCGTCGGCGCGGCTGTACTGGGAGAGCTTCGGCACCGGGTTCCGGGGCAAGATCACCGCGCCGTCCGGGATTTCGTTGTACCCCAAGGAGATCACGCGGCCCTCGCGCCGCGAGGCCGAGTTGCGGTTCACCGACCTGCGCTGGTTCGAGGAGCTGCCGCACGGCGGTCACTTCGCGGCGATGGAGGAGCCGGAGTCGCTCGTCGAGCAGGTGCGCGGGTTCTTCCGTCTCGTGCGCTGATACCGCCGGTTTCCCACCAGGCGAGAGTGCTCATCCGGGGGATGGGTATCCGCCTGTGTGCCCGATTACAGTGAACTTAGGCTTGCCTGTATTGCACATATGCGCATGCGACTATATATTGCGAAAGGAGCCTCGAAACAGGCTCTGCACCTGCGGTGACCTGCGGAAACGAGGGGAGGCGACGGCATGGGCCACGGACACGGCCATGGGCACACCGCCGCCCCGGCGAGTGCTTCCGGCCGCTACCTGCGCGCGTTGCTGATCGCCCTCGTCATCGGCGCGGGCTTCATGGTGCTGGAGTTCGTGGTGGGCTTCACCACGGGCTCGCTGGCCCTGATCTCCGACGCCGCCCACATGTTCACCGACGTCCTGGGCGTCGGCATGGCGCTCACCGCGATCGTCCTGGCGCGCCGCAGCGGGCCGACGCTCAGCCGCACGTTCGGCATGTACCGCGCCGAGGTGCTGGCCGCGCTGGGCAACGCGGTGCTGCTGTTCGGCGTCGCCGGGTACGTGCTGGTGGAGGCCATCGGCCGCATCACCGACCCGCCCGAGGTGGCCGGCCTGCCGGTGCTGCTGGCCGCCGGCGCGGGCCTGGTCGCCAACATCGTGTCGTTCTTCGTGCTGCGCTCGGGCGCGCGCGAAAGCCTCAACGTCCGCGGCGCCTACCTCGAGGTGCTCGCCGACCTGATCGGCTCCGTCGGTGTGCTGATCAGCGGCGCGATCACCCTGACCACGGGCTGGCGCTACGCCGACCCGATCATCGGTGTCGCCATCGGCCTGTTCGTGCTGCCCCGCACGTGGACGCTGGCCCGCCGCGCGCTGCGCATCCTCTTCCAGCACGCCCCGAACACCGTCGACGTCGGCGCGATCAGCACGGAGCTCGCGGCCCTGCCGGGCGTGTCCGACGTCCATGATCTCCACGTCTGGACGCTCACCTCGGGCATGGAGGTCGCGTCGGCGCACCTCACGATGAACGAGGAGGCCGAGCAATCCACCGTGCTCACCAAGGCACAGGACCTGCTGGCGGCCCGGTACTCAATCAACCACGCGACGTTGCAGGTCGAAGGACCGCAGTGCGCGCGCCGGTGCCAGGAACTGTCCTGGTAGCCGGGTTTCACCCGGGACGGGCGAAAGCCCGCCGTGGCGTTGAGCCGAATCCGACGGGATCTGACCCGTTCACCGGTGGCCGGTACCCGCGGTTCGGGGCAATCTTCAAGCGGCGCAAAGAATAAGCAGACGGGCATGAGCGCGCCTGCGGAACAGACCACCAAGGGGAATGCTCGTGAGTGAGCGCATCAGTTCGCAGCGGCAGGAGTTCGGGATCGGCGTGATCGGGGGGCCGACCACCGTCGTCGACATCGCGGGCCTGCGGTTCGTGGTGGACCCGACGTTCGACGAGCCGGGCCCGCACGCCTACCTGACCAAGCTCGAGGGCCCGGCCGTCGACGAGGCCGGGCTCGGCGACGTCGACGTCGTGCTCGTGAGCCACGCCGCCCACCCCGACAACCTGGACGTCAAGGGCAAGGAATACGCCCTCGCCGCCAAAACGGTCCTGACCGGCGCCAACTCCGCGAAGCTGCTCGGCGCCAACACCCGTGGCCTCGAAGCCTGGGACGCCATCACCATCCCCCGCGGCGGCGGCGGCGACCTGACCGTGCAGGCCGTTCCGGCCGAACACGGCCCCGCCGACGGCGACCGCGACGACACCGGCTACATCAACTCCCAGGTGATCGGCTTCGTGCTGTCCGGCACCGACCTGCCGACGGTGTACATCAGCGGCGACAACGCGTCCGTCCGCGTGGCAGCCGAGATCGCCGACAAGGTGGGGCCCATTGACGTCGCCGTCCTCTTCGCCGGCGCCGCCCGCGTCGCCGCGAAGTTCGACGGCCGCCCCCTCACGCTCACCTCCGAACGCGCCGCCGCCGTCGCCGCGGTGCTCGGCGCCAAGACCGTCCTGCCCGCCCACATCCAGGGCTGGGCCCACTTCTCCGAAGGCATCGACACCTTCAAGCCGGCGTTCGACGACGCCGGCCTGGCCCACGTGCTCGCCCTGGCCGAACCGGGCGAGTGGAACGTCGTGGGCAAGCAGTCCTGACGCCGCCTTTCGAGCAGCAGCCGGGGCGCGGGGGGGGGGGGGGGGGGCCCCCCCCCCCCCCCCCCCCTTTTTTACAATTTCCCATTTTCCAGGACATGGTTAACCCCGCCGGCCCCCCGGGGGCCGATTACACGCGGGGGCAGCCCCCCCGGGTGG
>NZ_JBIAWY010000014.1:0-236880 GCF_042896185.1 Amycolatopsis sp. NPDC001319
CCCCCCCGGGGCCCCCCCCCCCCCCCCCCCCCCCCCCCCCCCCCCCCCCCCCCCCCCCCCCCCCCCCGCGGGGCCCCCCCCCCCCCCGGGGGGGGGGGGGGGGGGGGGCCCCCCCCCCCCCCCCCCCCCGCGTTTCCCGTACTACTTGGCCCCGAAGGCCTTGTCCACAAAGGACGAGTCGATGAGCGACGCGAGATCGACGTTGTCGACCCCGTTCACCGAGCCTTCGAGGGATTGCTGCGAAGACTTGAGCTGGTCCACCGTCGCCACGGGCGGGTCGGTGAGGACCTCGCCCGCGTAGTACTTCCAGGTCGCGTCGAGCGCGCGCTGGTCGGTGACCCCGAGGTGCGCGCCCAGGATCTTCGTCGAGTACGCCTCGTCGGAGCGCTCGCGGTCGAAACCCTTCTTGAGGCCCGCCATGAACTTCCCGACGACGTCCGGGTGGTCCTTGAGGTACTCGGACGTGCTGGAGATGCCCACGTTGATGTTGGGGATCTTCTCCTTCGCCATGTCGATCACCATGTGCAGGCCCGCGTCCTCGAACTTGAGGCTGGCCGGCGGGTGCGTGGCGGAGGCGTCGATGGTCTTGGCCAGCAGCGCGTTGTTGACGTTCGTCACCGAGCCCAGCGGCACCAGGTTCACGTCACCGGGGTTGATGCCCAGCTTCTTCAACGCCTGCAAGGTACCGATGTACTGGGACCCGCTCTTCGTCGTGTAGCCGATCTTCTTGCCCTTCAGCTGAGCGGCGGTCGGCACGTTCGCGTAGATCTGGTACGGGAGCACCGGGGTGAGCGCGGCCAGCACCTTCACGTCGCCGCCGGCCGCGGTGCCGGCCACGATCTGCGAGCCGCCCATCGAGGCGAGCTGCGTCTGGCCCGCGATGAGCGCCGGGTACCCCTGGTTGCTGTCGAGCTTGATGAGCTTGACGTCGAGCCCTTGCTCCTTGAAGTAGCCGGCTTCCGACGCGATCCACAGGGGCAGCTCGTCGGCGACCTCTTCGCTGTAGCTGACCGTGATGACGCCACCGGCTCCGGCGTCCGACGAACCACCGCAGGCGGCCAGCGTCGAGGCCGCCAGCGCCACGGAAAGGGCGACGCCGAAGGCGCCAGACTTGAACTTCATTGTTCTGTCCTTCTGGGAATGGGCGGGGACGGGAAACGTCAGTCGCTCAGGCGCCACGCGGCGTAGTGGTTCTCCACCCGGCGCAGCAAAGCCGTGAGGATCACGCCGGCCGCGGCGAAGATGAACAAGCCGGCGAAGACGGTGGCGGTCTGGAACTGCTGGCCGGCGGTGTTCATCGTCATGCCGACACCGTGCTGCGCGCCGCTGAGCTCGGCCACGAAGACACCGATCAGCGCCTGGCCCACGGCGAGCCGCATCCCGCTGGCGATGAAGGGGACGGTGCCGGGCAGGGCGACGGTGCGGAACAGCTGGAGGTCGCTCGCCCCGAAGCAGCGCGCCACGCGCACGGTTCCCTGTTCGAGCGACTGGACGCCCTGCGCGGTGTTGATGAGCACCGGGAACAGCGCCATGAGGAAGACGATCGCGATCTTCGAGGAGCTGCCGATGCCGAGCCAGATGATCAGCAGGGGCGTCAAGGCGATGCGCGGCGTGGCGTAGAGGAAGTTGACGAAGGGGTTGAGCGCCCAGGCGATGCGCTTGTACCAGCCGATCAGCAGCCCCACCGGCAGCCCGATCACCACCGCCAGCGCGAGGCCGGCGAGCAGTTCCTGGGCGCTGGTCCACAGGTCGATCCAGATCTGGCCGCCCTGGATCATCGCCCCGAAGGCGTCGATCACGTCGACCGGCCCGGGCAGGATCAGCTGCGGCTGGATCCGCAGCAGCGCGACGATCTCCCACGCGACCAGCACGACGACGACGGCGCCGATGCCGAACAAGCGCTGCTGGCTGAGCCACGACGGCAGCCGGCGACGGGCCGGCCGGCCCGCGCGAGGGCTCCGGGCCGGGCGGGATGCCACCCGCGAGGTCTGCCTCGGCGAAGACGTGACGCTCATCGGGCTCCCTCCCCGGCACCGGCTTTGGCGCCGTAGAGCACGTCGGCGATCTCGTCCCGCAGCTGCGCGAACTCCCGCGTCCGCCGGATCTCGTGTGAACGCGGACGCGGCCACGGCACCGTGATCTCCTTGACGATGCGGCCGGGCCGCGGGCTGAACACGCACACCCGGTCGGCGAGGAACGCGGCTTCGGTGATGTCGTGGGTGACGAACAGAGCCGTCACGTCGCGGGCGGCGCACACCCGCAGCAGCTCGACCTGGAGCACCTCGCGGGTCTGCGCGTCGATCGCGGCGAACGGCTCGTCGAGCAGGAGGATCTCCGGCTCGACCGCGAGCGCGCGGGCGAGGTTGACCCTGGCCTGCATGCCGCCGGAGAGCTGCGCCGGGTACTGCTGGCCCACGCCGGCCAGCCCGACCAGCTCCAGCAGCTCGTCGGCGCGCTGCTTGGCCGCCGGCTTCTTGACCTTCTTCGTGAGCTCGAGGCCGTAGCTGACGTTCGCCTGAACGGTCCGCCACGGCAGCAGGTTCGCGTGCTGGAACACCATCGCCCGGTCGGGTCCCGGACCGGGAATCGGCCGCCCGTCGAGCTCCAGATCGCCCTCGGCGAGCTCGACGAACCCGGCGACCGCGTTGAGCAACGTGGTCTTGCCGCAGCCGGAAGGCCCGACGAGGCAGACGAAATCGCCCCGCTCCAAGCTCAGATCACACTGCTCGACGGCCGTCGTCACCTCTTTCGACCCAGGCTTGGCGTAGTCGATGGCGACACCCCGGGCCTCGAGGTGTGCGATCCCGCCCGTGGCTCCCACATCGATGTGCGCAGCATCACGGCCTGCCGTTCTGGACAGTGCCGGCTTGTCTCGGCTCAGCATGGAGGGGAGCGTAGGACTAATTGTCAGTCCAAAGCAATGGTCCAACTGAGTTTTCTGACCAGGTCGTGACCGGCGGGAGCAGCGCCGACACCCCTGACCAGGCCTGGTGCCGTAAGGTCAGACCATTGACTGTTAAACTACGGTGCATTTCCGGCATCGACCATGACGAGGTGGAGACATGGCTGCAACAGGGCGCGGCGAGAAGGACGACCTCTTCAGCCGCGTGAGCACCTCGCGGGTGTCCCAGGTCATCGTGGACCAGATCAAGGTACTCATCCGCGACGGTTCCCTCACCCCCGGCGACCGGCTGCCGAGCGAGCGCGATCTGTGCCAGCGCTTCGGCGTGAGCCGGGTGACCGTCCGAGAGGCACTTCGCGTACTGGAGGCCACCGGGCTCGTCACCATCAAGGTGGGCGCCCACGGCGGCGCCTTCCTGACCGCGCCGAGCACGGACCGCGTCGGCGAGGGCCTGGCCGATCTCCTGTCGATGTCCGTGCTCACCGCGGGCGAGGTGACCGAGGCGCGCAAGATCGTCGAGATCGGGGCCCTCCCCCTGATCGTCGAGCGGGCGACCGAAGAGGACATCGACGCGCTGTTCAAGCTCGTCGAGGAGGGGCAGCACGCCGTCGACGAGGACCGGTACACAGTGGACATCTCCGCGCGGTTCCACATCCGCCTCGCCGAATGCGCCCACAACACCGCGCTGACGATGCTGATCCAGAGCTTCCACGGCCCGCTCCTGATGTCCCTGCGGGAGGCCCGGGAGCAGGCGCCGATCATGGGCGCACGCGGGACCGGCGAGCACCGCGAGCTCGCCGAGGCCATCCGCGAGCGCGACCTCGCCGCCGCCCAGCGGATCATGAGCGAACACATCGCCCGGACCGCGCAACGCGTGTCGCACGAGGTCGAGTAGCACCCGAAAACCCCGCACCAGCGTCGGAAACACCTCTCGCACTGGACGCTGCCTTCCGCTAAGGTCTAATGGACTAGCCAACGGCGGTTTCTCGTCAACAGAGTCAAGGTGGTGACGGCATGGCGGTGAAGGGAAACGGCACCCTGGTGGTGGGCGCGAGCCAGGCGGGCGTGGAGCTGGCCGCCTCGCTGCGCAAGCTGGGCGACCCGGGACCGATCACCTTGCTGGGCGGGGAAACCCGGCTGCCCTACCAGCGGCCCCCGCTGTCCAAGGCGTTCCTCAAGGGGGAACTGCCCGAGGAGCGGCTGGTGCTGCGGGGCGCGGACTTCTACGAGGCGCAGCGGATCGAGCTCGTCCGAGGCGAGTGGATCGACGCGATCACCCTCACCGATCCCGAGCGCGGTGGCGGTTTCGCGGTCACGCGGTCCGGGCGGACCGTGGACTTCGATCGCCTCGCCCTGGCCACCGGAGGCACCCCGCGCCGCCTGGGCGTTCCGGGCGCCGACCTCGCCGGCGTCCACTACCTGCGCGACGTCGACGACGCGATGGCGCTCCGCCACGACCTCGCGTCGGCCCGTGACGTCGTGGTCGTCGGCGGGGGCTTCGTGGGGCTCGAGGCCGCCGCGGCCGCCACCGCCGCGGGCCGGAACGTCACCGTGGTCGAAGCGGCCGACCGGTTGCTCGCGCGTGCCGTCGCGCCGCAGATGTCGGGCTTCTACCTCGCCGCGCACCGCCGGCGCGGCACCGAAGTCGTGCTCTCGACCGGGGTGACCGAGCTCCTCGGCCGCGACCGGGTGACCGGCGTCGGGCTCTCCGACGGCCGCACCCTCCCCGCCGACGTCGTGGTCGTCGGGATCGGCCTGGTCCCCCACACCGAGCTCGCGGAACAGCTCGGGCTCGTGTGCGCCGGCGGGATCCTCGTCGACGAGTCCGCCCGCACCAGCACCCCCAGCGTGGTCGCCGCGGGCGACTGCACGATCGTCGCGCACCCCGACCACGGCACCCTCCGCCTCGAGTCCGTGCCCAACGCCATCGCGCAGGCGAAAACGGCGGCCGCGACCCTGCTCGGCCTCGCCGCTCCCGCCACCGGGATCCCGTGGTTCTGGTCCGACCAGGCCGATCTGAAACTCCAGATCGCGGGGGTCAGCAGCGGCTACGACGAGACCGTGCTGCGCGGCGACCCCGGCAGTGAACGGTTCTCGCTCTTCTACTACCGCGGCGGACGTCTCATCGCGATCGACGCGGTGAACGCGCCCCGCGACTACATGGCGGTGCGCAAGCTCCTCGAGGCCGGCCGCACCGTCCCGCCGCACGTGGCGGCCGACACCGAGGTGGCGCTGAAGGAGCTCCTGCGCGCCGCGTGAGGTCAGATGACGAAGGACTCCGTCGACCCGGGCGCGAACAGCTCTTCCGCGGTGCGCAGGCGAGCCGAGAGCCCCTGCTCGTGGTGGTAGCGGAGGAACACGTCGAGCACGTGCCGGTTGGCGTCCAGCCCGTAGGACCAGTAGTCGGGGCCGAGCAGGCTCCGCGCGTCCTCCAGGTGCTGGTTGAGCCACGGCTCCATGAACCGCAGTGCCGAGGCGTCGTAGATCCGGGCGTACGCCTCGTTCTTGGCCGCTGTGAGCGCCTTGGTCAGGGACTGCGCGACCCACGGGTGCCGCTCGTGGACTTCGCGGCGCAGGACGACCACGTGCATGATCGGGAAGATCCCGGTGGCCGCGTAGTAGTCCTTCTCCGCCGCGACGGTGTCGGGGAAGAGCCGGGCGACGCGACCGTCGCCGGCGACGAACGAGCTCGGGATCCGCGGGCTCTGCAGCGCGTCGATCTCGCCGGTGGCCAGCATCTCGGAAAGCGTCCGGTCCGCCGGGATCGGCTGGACGTCGAAGCGGGTCGACACGGCACCCTTTTCGATCCGCCCCGGCGTTTCCTGGCCACCGGTGAGGTAGGTGACGGAGTCGAGCGGCACGTCGTACGCGTCGGCGAGGATGCCGCGGATCCAGACACTCGCGGTCAGCTGGAACTCCGGCGTCCCGATGCGCTTGCCGCGAAGGTCGGCCGGTTTCTCGATGCCCGCCGCGGTGTTGACGAAGACGCCGCCGTGGCGGAACATCCGCGACGTGAACACCGGCAGCGCGACGAACGGCGCCGGGTCGCGGTCGAGTGAGGCGACGTAGGTCGACAGCGACATCTCCGAGGCGTCGAACTCGCCGTGGCGCAGCATGCGGAAGAAGGTCTCCTCGACCGGGAGCCGCAGGTACGTCAGGTCGATGCCGTCGGGCCGGATCGACCCGTCCTCGAGGGCGCGCGTGCGGTCGTAGTCGCCGCACGCGAACGTGATGGGCAGCCGGCTCATCGGATCACCTTCCTGTGGCGGCGAGCCGCCGGTCGAGCCGGGGGTAGACCCGGCGGGCGTTGTTCTCGTACACCGCGGCCAGGTCCTCACCGGTGAGGCCGGCGCGGTCGACGTACTGTTTCGTGTCGTCCCAGGCGATGCCGGTTTCCGGGTCCGCCCCGCGGACCGCGCCGAGCATCTCGGACGCGAAGAGCACGTTGTTCGCGGGCAGGACGTCGAGCAGAAGGTCGATGCCGGGCTGGTGGTAGACGCACGTGTCGAAGAAGACGTTCGGCAGCAGTTCGGCCGGGTCCGGCCAGCCGTTGCGCATCGCCAGGCCCCGGTAGCGGCCCCAGTGGTAGGGCACCGCTCCCCCGCCGTGCGGGATCACCAGGCGCAGACCGGGAAACCGGTCGAAGAGCTCCGCCTCGAGCAGCTGGGTGAAGACGCTGGTGTCGGCGTTGAGGTAGTGCGCGCCGAGCGTGTGGTGGTTCGGGTTGCACGCCGTCGAGACGTGCACCATCGCGGGTACGTCGAGCTCGGCCAGGACCTCGTACACGCCGAACCACGACTCGTCGGTGATCGGCTTGCCCGCCCAGGTGCCGGACGGGTCCGGATTGAGGTTGACGCCCACGAAACCGAGTTCTTCGACGGTCCGGCGGATCTCGGCCGTGACGCCGCCGAAGTTGCCCTCGGGCGTCTGCGGAAGCTGCGCGACCGGGGCGAAGTGCTCGGGGTACAGCTCGGCGACGCGGTGCACGAGATCGTTGGACGCGCGCGCCCAGGCGTTCGCCACGTCGGCGTCCTCGACGTGGTGCTCCATGCCGGATGCCTTGGGAGAGAACAGCATCAGGTCACCGCCGCGCTCCCGCAGGACCCGAAGCTGGTTCCCCTCGACGCTTTCGCGCAGTTCGTCGTCGGACACCGGCGCCAGTTTCGCCGACGCGCCGTCCAGCTGGGCGTCGCGGAACTGTTTTAACGCCGGCGGAGCGGTCGTGTAGTGCCCGTGGATGTCGATGATCACCGGTCGCGCACCTCTTTGAGGTACTCGTCGTGCTCCACGTACCGCAGGCCTTTGCGCGCCAGGCGCTCGCGCATCGAGTTGACGTCGAGGCCGAGCTCGCCCTCAGCGTAGCGGGCCCGCAGGCGTGCTTCCTTGTCCTCCCGCGCCGTCGCGGCGGCGAGGACCTCGTCCGCGTCGGCCCGGCGCACGACCACCACGCCGTCGTCGTCGGCGACGACCACGTCACCCGGCTCGACCAGCCGGCCACCGCAGACGACGGGGGTGTTCACCGAGCCGAGCGTTTCCTTGACCGTGCCCTCGGCCGAAACGGCGCGGGACCAGACGGGGAACGGCAGCGCGCGCAGCTCGGCGATGTCGCGGCAACCGGCGTCGATGACCAGGCCCCGCACCCCGCGCGCCTTGAGCGAGGTCGCCAGCAGCTCGCCGAAGTAGCCCGCGTCCGAGGGCGACGTCGGCGCGACCACCACCACGTCACCAGGCCGGCACTGTTCCACGGCCACGTGGATCATCCAGTTGTCGCCCGGCGCCACGCTCACCGTCACGGCCGTGCCCGCCACGTGCGCGCCCGGGTAGATCGGGTTGAGCGCCGCGGCCATCAGCCCGGTGCGGCCCTGGGCTTCGTGCAGGGTGGCGACCCCGAACCGGCCCAGGCCGTCACGCGTCTCCGGGCTGGTTCGGGGCGGGTTGGTGACGACGATCCCGCTCATCGCGCGACCGCCCCGCCGGCCTGGCCGACCAGGGAGGGCATCAGGGAGATGTGGATCGCGTCCTCGTCGGTCTCGCCGGCGAGCACGCGGATCGCGTGGTCGACCTGGTCGATGCCGTAGCGGTGCGTCGCCAGCTTCTCCAGCGGGAACCGGCGCGAGGCGAGCTGGTCCACGGCGAGCTCGCAGGCGCGGAACGAGTGCCCGCGCGCGGACTTGATCGTGATCGCCTTCTCGGTGACCTTCTTGACCGGGAAGTCCGGGAACGCCGCCAGCTCGCCCTGGATGAGGAGCGTGCCTTCGCGGCGCTTGAGGACGTCGACGCCGAGCAGGACCGGCGCGGTGCCGGCCCGCGAGGTGCAGTCGAGCACGATGTCGACGCCGCGGCCGCCGGTGAGGTCCATGACCTTCTCGCGGGGGTCCTCGGTGAGCACGTCGATGACCTCGTCGGCGCCGAGTTCCTTGGCCAGGTCGAAGCGGTGCTTGTCGCGGGTGGTGCCGGAGACCAGGATCTTGGCGGCACCCGCGGTCTTGGCGGCGACCAGCTGAGAGAGGCCCTGCTGGCCCGGGCCCTGGATCAGCACGGTGTCGGCGTACCCGACGCCGGCGGTGAGCAGCGCCCACTCGATGCCGTTGGACAGCGGCATGACCATGCCGGCGAGCTCGGGCGTGACCGTGTCGGGGACCTTGTGCAGCACCGAGTTCCACGGCAGGTACATGTATTCGCTGAACCCGCCCCACAGCGTGCCCGGGTTTTCCGCGGAGGTGTAGCCGAAGCGCCGGCCGTCGGGGTTGGTCCGCCAGTCCGTCGCCTCGCAGTGCCGGTACTCCCCGAGCCGGCACCACTCGCAGTTGAAGCAGCCGACGTAGTGCTCGACGAACACCCGGTCGCCCTCTTCGAGTCCGTGGCGGCGCTTGAACCGCGGCCCGGCCTGCGCGATGACGCCGACGTTCTCGTGACCCATGATCACCCGGCCCCGGATCACGGCGGGCGGGTCGGCGTACATCTTCACGTCCGTCCCGCAGATCCCCGCGACCTCCACCTGCAGCAGAGCGGAGTCGTCGTCGATCGCCGGAAGTTCGAACTCCTGCATCTCGGTCGTGCCCGGCGCGACGCGGACGGCCGCCTGCACAGTCTGGACCATCGGATCTCCCTCTTTGGCAGAATGGACAGCCCAATATACCATCGGCAGCAGCACTCTCACCGGGTAACTCCGCGACAAGTGACTGCACGACGCGTAACTCCACGACGACGAGGCGAGGACCGATGGCCGAGCACCTGCTGACCGTGACCCGCACCCAGGGCAACAACCGCGCGCTGACGTCCGGCGAAGTCGTCCCGGCCGGATTTCCGTTGGCGTTCAAGGAAGAACCGGTTCTCGTCGCCGGGTTCCGGCGGATGGTCCGCGAGCTCGCCTACGACGTCTGCGAGATGGCGCTGACGACCTACCTCACCGCCCGCGAGCACGGCGTGCGCTTCACCGCGCTGCCGGTCTTCCTGGTCCGCGGCTTCCACCACGGCGCGATCCTCGTGCGGAAGGACTCCGGCATCACCGAGCCGGGCCGGCTCGCGGGGAAGCGGGTCGGCGTGAACCGTGGCTACACGGTGACCACCGGCGTCTGGGCGCGCGCGATCATGGCGCTCGAACACGGCCTCGACCTCGACTCGGTCACGTGGGTCCTCAGCGGCGACGAGCACGTGGAGTCCTACCAATTGCCCGAGAACGTCGAACCGGCCGCCGCCGGGAAAAGCCTGGCCGATCTGTTGCTGGCGGGCGAACTGGACGCGGTCGTCAACACCAAAGTGGACTCGCCCGAGGTCGTGCCCCTCATCGCCGAACCGGCCGAGGCGGGGTTCGCCGCGCTGCGCGAACGCGGTTTCTACCCGATCAACCACCTCGTCGTCGTCAAGGACGAGGTCCTCGACGCCCACCCGGGCGTGGCGAAGGCCGTGTTCGACGCGTTCGCGGAATCCAAGCGCCGCTACGTCGAGCGGCTGCGGGCCGGGGTCGCCGAAACCGCCGACGACCGGATGTACGCCCGGGTCATGGCCGAGACCGGCACCGCCGACCCCCTCCCCTACGGCATCGAACCCAACCGCGCGATCCTCGAGCTCCTCGCCGAACAGGCGGCGGCGCAACACATCCTGGCGAAACCGGTGGACGTCGACTCGATGTTCGCCCCCGCGACCCGCGAACTGGTGGGCTGAGCCGTGCGCATCGCGATCGCCGCCGACCACCACGGCGTCAACCTCAAGCAGCGCCTCACCGCCTGGCTCACCGCCCACGGGCACGAGGTGACCGACCGCGGCTCGCACGGCGAAACGGACGTCGTCGACTACCCGCCGTTGTGCGCCGACGTGAGCCGCCGCGTCGCCGACGGGCGGGCGGACGCCGGCATTGTGCTCGGCGGCAGCGGCCAGGGCGAGGTCATCGCCTGCAACAAGATCCGCGGCGTGCGCGCGGGGCTCGGGCACAGCACGTTCATGGTGGAGATCTCGCGCGGCAACAACAACGCCAACGTGCTCGTGATCGGCACGAAGGTCATCACGGACGACGAAGCGGAACGGCTGCTCGCGCTGTGGCTGGCGACTCCGTTCAAGGGCGGCCGGCACCAGGACCGCATCGACCAGATCACCGCGCTGGAAGCCTGACCTCCGGCCGGAGCGGGACGGCGGTCGGCACCTCGGCGCCGATCGCCTCCCCCACGTCCAGGCCGCTCACGTGGGCCAGCAGCATGCGCAGCGAGTTGCCGTGCGCGACCACGAGCACCGGACGGCCCGATTCCAGCAGCGGCAGCAGCACCTCGTGCCAATACGGCCGCAGCCGCTCGTGCAGCATCTGAAGGCTCTCGCCGCCGGGTGGCACGCCGTCCGGCGACCGCCGCCAGTGCTCCACCGCCTCGGCGCCGAACCGCGCCCGCGCGTCGGCCCGCCGAAGTCCTTGCAGCGCACCGTAATGCCGCTCGACGAGCGCCGGGTGGTACACGGCCGCGACGGTCGGCGCGAGCACGTTCCTGATGATCGCCGCGGTGTCGGCGGCACGGGCCAACGGCGAGCAGTGCACGACGGCCGGATACCAGCCGGCCAATGCTTCCGCCGCGGCGCCCGCTTCGCGGACACCGGCCGGCGTCAGCGGGACGTCGAGGTGCCCGGCGAACAGGTCCCCGGCGTTGGCGGTGCTCTCACCGTGGCGAAGCAGGACGAGCCGAGTCACCGGTCGTGCCCGCGCAGGAACTCGAGGACGCGGGCCGGCGCGGTCTCGGCCGTCTGCTCGGCGACCGGAACGTCCCAGTACTCGTGCACCGGCAGGCATTCCTGGAGGTAACGCGCGGCGGAAGGGGCGTGCGAGCTGTCCTGTCCCGGCACGATCAGCGCGGGCACGTCGCAGGTCATCAGGTCCTCGGGCTCGACGCCGGGGACGGTGTCGCGGTCGAAGAGGCCCCGCACCGAGGCGGTCACGAGCAGGTCGTAGCGAGCCGGGTCGAAAGCCGCGTACGCCTCGGCGAAGGTCTCGTCGCTGCGCAGCGGCGCGGCCCACGGACCCACGCGCGGGTCCTTGCTGAAGCCGGCGTTCGTCGACCGGGCCAGGTCGACGACGGCGGGAAGCCCGTGCTCGGCGACGAAGGCGAGGTGGCGCACGAACCGGCGGTGCTGCGCCATCCGGTACCGGGGCCCGCCGGCCGGCGAGAACAGCACCATGCTGCGCACCCGCTCCGGTGCCGCGACGGCGAGCGCCGCCGCGGTCGAGCAACCGACGCAGCCGCCCATCGTGTGCGCCGCGTCGATGCCGAGGTGGTCGAGGAGCCCGAGCGCTTGGCGCGTGTACACCGGCCAGTCCAGCCGCTCGACCCGGCCACCCGACTGTCCCGACTCGCGCCGGTCGTAGACCACACAGGTGTAGCCGGCGGCGAACGCGTCGAGGAAACCGAGGTCGCGGTAGCGCCCGAAACCGGTCCAGTTGTCCAAAGTGGAATCGAAGCCGCCCGGGCTGAACATCAGCAGCGGCGGGCCCGCACCGACGGTCTCGTAACGCGTGGCGATCCCGTCCAGCACGACCACGGGCATGCGAACTTCTCCTCAGCTCTGAGGCACCTTGATGCCACCGCGGATCTGCCTGCCGCCGCGGATGTCCGCGGCGCAGTCGGACAGGGCGTCGAACACGATCCGCGCGACGTTCGCGTAGGTGTCGGGCTCTTTGTCCACATTGGCCGCGGTGTAGCCGATGGCCGCGGTCGCCATGCGGATGCGCCCGTCGAGCCACGGACCGCCGCCGAACCCGCCGAGCACGGGGATCGACACCGCGTCCACCACCGCCGGCCCCACCACCGGGCCGGAGTTGGTGAAGTTGAGCGCGACGGCTCCGGCCGATTCGAGGCGCTTGGCCTCCGCCACCAGCTCGTCGAGCATCTCGTCGGGCACCTGCGCGATGCTGGCCGCCGAGTACTCGATGCCGTACTTCAGGGCGGTCTGCGGCGTGATCCCGAACTGCGCGAAGACCGGGATGCCCGCCCGGGTGACGGCCTCGACCGCGTCCGGGAAGTCGGCGGCGCCGTCGAGCTTCACCAGGTCGACGCCCGCCTCCTTGACCAGCCGGATCGCCGCGTCGACGGCACTGGCTGCGCCCTGCTGCAGCGGGCCGAACGGGAAGTCGCAGCTGAGCAGTGCCCGCCGGACTCCCCGCCGCACCGCCTTCGCGACGACGAGGACCTCGTCGAACGTGATCTCGAGCGGGTGCGGCTGCCCCCACAGGTTGACCCCGACGGTGTCGCCGACCGAGACAATGTCCACGCCGACCCGGTCGGCGATGCGCGCCATCTGGTAGTCCCAGGCGACGATGCAGACGCTCTTCTCGCCGCGCGCCTTCATCGCCTGCAGAGCCGGGATGGTGACTTTCACTTCGTTCCCGGAGTTCATGCGCGCGTCGCTTTCAGCAGTTCGAACAGGTCGTCCTCCTCGGCGGGCACCAAGAGGATCCGGGCGTGCGGACGCAGCGAGAACAGCGCGTCGTTCGCGAACCCGTCGGAGGTCACGACCAGGCCGGCCGTCATGATCCCCCGCACCGTGCAGGCCGCGCCGATGATGGCCGCCGCCTCCGCGTTCTCGCCGGTGGTCGACACCAGCACGACGGTGTTGCTGTCCTTGAGCTCGTCGGTCAGCGCCACCCGGTCGCCGGCCATGGTGACCAGCTCGTCGCCGGCACCGGAAACGGAGTAGAACCGCGCCTGCGCCCACTGCTCGGCGGCGGTTCGCGCGACGATGCCTTTCGCCGCGTCGTCGAGCGCCACCACCCGCGTGTTGCGGGCGGCGGACAACGGGTAGTCGATCCGGAAAGCCGCCTCCTCGGCGGTCGCCGCGCGGGCACAACTGCTCACCAAACCTCGTTGCGACACTGCGTTCCCCGCCGTCTCAGACCGTGGTCTGCGGCACGCCCGGCTTGGCGACCATCGCCTCGCCGATGCCGTCCACAAAGGACTGGTCGGCGGGCAGCACGACCGCGACCGAGCGCACCTTCTGGTCCCGGGGCCGGTTGCCCGCGGGCTCGACGCCGTCCTCGGCCAGCGCGAGCGCGGCCTTGCGCAGCTTCTGGCGGGCCTTGATGATGCCCGCGTCGGTGGCGACGAGACGTTCCTTGGTGCGGTCGACGATCGGCCCCATCGACTCCTGCAGCGACGAGTCCTGCAGCGCGATGCCCTTGATGCCGGAGTAGGTCTCGCCGCGCCGCTGTGCGTCGCGGTCCATGAGGTAGTCGTTGTCCTTGTTCGCGAGCGGCCGGTAGTTCTCGTCGTTCGCGCTGTGCACGCCCAGGCCGGCCCGCATGGCCGCGACCTCTTCGCCGTCGAGCTGGCGGGTCGGGTGGTAGTCGAAGCTCCAGGCCCAGCAGTTCTCGTCGTCGATCGGCACCCAGAAGTGGCCGTGCATCGGGTGGTCGGCGCGCGGCGGGACCATGGTGAAGTTCGGCAGCACCCACGGCGTCACCCGCCAGTAGTAGTGCCCCTCCTCCGCGCTGCGGCGGGCACCGATGAGCAGACCGCCCTCGTAGTCGACGACCTCGAAGAACGGCTTCAGGTCCGCGCGGTTGTAGGCGTTGCCCTTCGAGCCCTTGAACAGCGGGTCGCTGTCGAGGCTGCCCGAGTGCAGGAAGGTCACGTGACTGGAGTCGATGCCGCCTTCGAGCGCCTGCAGCCAGTTGCACTCCTGGAAGCGCTTCGACGTGAACGCCTGCCCCTCCGGGACCGTCACGAACTCCCACTCCGGCAGCGGCGGCTGCGCCTCGGGGTCGCCGAAGTAGGCCCACAGCACGTCGCCGCGCTTGATCATCGGATAGGACTTGAGCTTGACGTTGGCGCAGAAGTTGCTGGTCTCCGGCTCGCTCGGGACCTCGATCGCCTGGCCGGTGTAGTCGTACTTCCAGCCGTGGTAAGGGCAGCGCAGGCCGCCGTCCTCGTTGCGGCCGAACCAGAGCGAGACGCCGCGGTGCGCGCAGAACTCGTCCATCAGGCCGTAGCGGCCCTCCGAGTCGCGGAAGGCGATCAGCCGCTCCGAAAGGATCTTGACCCGCACCGGCGGGCAGTCGTCGGCGGGCAGCTCCTCGGCCAGCAGAACGGGCTGCCAGAAGCGCCGGAACAGAGCGCCCATCTTGGTGCCCGGCCCGGTTTGCGTCAGCAGTTCGTTGATCTCTGTTCGGAGCACGCTGAAGTCCTTTCACGCCGGCGATCGCGAAGCCGTTATAGGATTGAATATCAGACCATTGAACCACTGGCAATGACGAGTTCCCCGTGCCGAGGTCAGACGACCTGCTCCCCCGGCACGTCCACGGTGAGCCCGTCGAGCTGCGGCGTCACCTCGATCTGACACGACAGGCGGCTCCCGGCCCGCCGGTCGCCGACCGCGAGATCCAGGAGGTCGTCCTCCATGTCACCGACTTCGCCGACGTGATCCAGGTACTCCTCCCGCACCCACACGTGACAGGTGCCGCACGACAGGCAGCCCCCGCACTCGCCGATGATCCCCGGCACCCCCGCGCGCACGGCCGCGCTCATGACGCTCTCCCCCACGGAGGCGTCGACCGCCCGCTCCTCGCCGGCGTCGTCGACGTACACGACCTTCGGCATGTCCCACTCCTAGCCGCTGACTAATGGACTTACCAATATACCGGTTCGGTTCGGGTACGCAAGACACCAAGAGCCTGGTGGCCTTCTGCCAGGCCGCCGGCAAGACGAGGCAAAGCGTGGGTAACGAACGGCAGACGCCCGCCGATCCCCTGATCGACATCGCCCTCGCCTCGAAGGACTCGCCCGTAACCCAGGACCTGCCGGTGCTCGTGGAGACGCCGGCACCCCCACGCCGCTCGGTTTCCCCGGTGATCGCCGCCGCGATCGGCCTCGTCGTCGGCGCGGCCGGCGTCGGCGTCCCGTGGCTGCTGACCACCCACGACACCGGAGTCGCGAGTGGACTGCCGCTCCAGGCGCCCGCCACACTGGGCGGCGTCGACAAGGCCGACGTGCAGCCCGTCAAGGTCAAGGACGACCTCGCCCACCGCCAGTTCGCCCAGCGCAACGCCACCTCGGACCGCGAGAACACCAACCGCGTCGCGGCCGCGTACGGTGCGCCGGCGCTGGTGCAGACCTATACCGCGGTGGACTTCGCGCACTCGTTCCAGATCACCGCCGTCCGCACACACGCCCCCGGGCTCGCGATCCCGTACGAGCAAAAGGACAACGGCCTCGCCGGGCCCACCAACGAACTCCGCCAGGTCGGCGACGTGTCCTGCGTCCTTCACAACGACCTGGCGCCGTTCGAGGAGCCGACGCCGGACAAGACGTCGGTCCTCCTGTGCCAGCGAACGGATCCCGGCCTGACCGTCCAGCTCAAACCGCTGGGCGACGACACCAGGGAACACAGCGATCCGGCTGTGTGCGCGGCGATGATCGACGAAGCGTGGGCCAAGTTGCACTGACCCCCGTCCCCGGCCGGCCGCGGGTCACCGGCGGTCCCAGGGAGCGGTGGCGCCCTCGCTGCCGACCGTGTCCAGTTTGGACAGTGCCTCGGCGGGCAGGGTGAGGTGTGCGGCGGCGGCGTTCTGGCGCAGGTGCTCGATCGACGACGTGCCGGGGATCAGCAGGGTCGTGGATGAGCGGTGCAGGAGCCACGCGAGCGCGATCCGCAGGGGCGGGTGGCCGAGGTCGTCGGCGACCTCCTGCAGTGCGGCCGACTGCAGGGGCCGGAAGCCGCCGAGGGGAAGAAGGGGACGAACGCGATCCCGTCGGCCGCGCAGAGGTCGACCAGGGGGTCGTCGTTGCGGACGGCGAGGTTGTAGAAGTTCTGCACCGCGCGGACGGGGGCGACGGTGCGCGCCGCTGCCACCTGTTCGAGGCTGACGTTGCTGACGCCGAGGTGCTTGATCAGGCCTTCCTGCCGCAGCTCGGCCAGCACGGTGAACGGCTCGCGGAGGTCGGCCGCCGGGTCGGTCATGCGCAGGTAGACGAGGTCCAGGGCGGGCAGGTCGAGGTGGTCGAGGTTGTCGTGGACGGCGGAGATGAGCTCGTCGCGGGAAAGCGCCGCGGGCCAGGACTTGTCGGGACCGCGGCGGGCGCCGACCTTGGTGACGAGGTGCAGGCCGGCCGGGTAGGGGTGCAGGGTGTCGCGGATGAGCCGGTTGACCGTGTGCGGGCCGTAGTAGTCGCTGGTGTCGATGTGGGTGAGGCCGAGGGCGACGACCTCGTGCAGGACGGCCATGGCGGCGTCACGGTCGCGGGCCGGGCCCCAGGCCACGGGGCCGGCCAGCCGGATCGCGCCGAAGCCCATGCGGGTCGGGTGGAGGTCCTCGGCCAGGGCGAGGGTGGTGCTCGGGTTCACGGAGGTGTCCGTTCCGGTCGGGTGTTCGGGGACAGGACCAGCTTCGCGAGCCCGACCACCATCACTCAGGCCACAGCCGGAATCGCGAGGTGAACCGCCAAAACCGGCGCACGAGCGGCAGTAAACTTCCACCATGGAGCAGATCGATCGCCGGATCGTGCACTGCCTGCAGCGCGACGGACGGGCGCCGTTCCGCCGGGTCGCCCAGGTGCTGGGGGTGTCCGAGCAGACGGTCGCCCGGCGCTACCGGGCGTTGCACGCCGGCGGCGCGCTGCGGATCCGGGCGACGCCGACCCCGCGCGCGACCGGGCAGCAGCGCTGGTTCGTCCGCGTGCAGTGCCGGCCCGACGCCGCCGACGCGCTGGCCGAGGCGATCGCGGCCCGCGACGACGTGTCGTGGGTCAGCGTCACCTCCGGCGGCTCCGAGATCGTGTGCGTCGCGTTCAGCGATCCGGGGGCCGCGCGGGGGTCGGTGCTGGCCCGGCTGCCGCGCGGCAGCCAGGTGCTGAGCTTCGTCGCCTTCGCGGTGATGCACATGTACGTCGGCAGCGACGCCAAATGGCTCGCCTACGACGATCCGCTCACCCCTGATCAGCTCGCGCAGCTCGACCCGCCCGCGACCGACCGGCCGGGCACGCCGATCCGCGAGGAGGACGCGCCGCTGCTGGCCGAGCTCGCCCGCGACGGCCGCGCCGGGGTCGTCGCGCTGGCCCGGGCGACCGGCCGGCCACAGTCCCGGGTGTCGGCGAGGCTGGCGGAGCTGCTGGCGTCCGGCGCGCTGCACGTCGCGGTCGACCTCGCCCCGCCGCTGTTCGGTTTCCACGCCACGGCCTACCTGTGGCTCACCGTCACCCCCGGCGACCTCGACGCCACCGGACGCGCGTTGTCGCTGTACCCGGAAACGACGTTCTCCGCCGCTGTCACGGGCGCGGCCACCTGCTGATCACCGTCACGTGCCGCGATGTCGAGGCGCTCTACACGTTCGTGACGACCAAGGTCGGCGTGCTGCCCGCCGTGCGGCAGGTCGAGGTGGTGCCGGTGCTGCGCCGGCTCAAGCAGTCGAGTACGCGGGTCCACGAGGGGCGCCTGGTGGTCGGGTGAGCCGAACCGCTTGACCCGCAAGGGAACCGGGAGCGGAATCCCGGCGTCTCAGACCGGACGAGTGTTACATTACCGGCACGGAATGTCACTCGGCCTCGCCGGTGGCCTCCGCCTGGCGAGCGGGACGGCGCGGAAGGAAGCTCTGTGGGGTTCGAGGTCGATGTCGAGAACATCAGCAACGCCGCGGCCAAGCTCGGCCAGGGCACGCCACCGTCGCTGTCCGCGCCGGGGTCGCCGAACGTGGGCGGCACCGATCGGGCCGGCGGCTTCGCGGGCGACTACGAGGTCTGGCTGCTGACCCGGCAGGAAGATCTGGACGCGGCGCGCCAGCAGGTCGAGAGCCTGGTCGAGACCATCGGCAACGCCGCGAAGAGTTACGACAGCAGCGACACCGAAGCACGCGGCGTCTTCCTGAAGGCACTCGACAGCGGTTTCGAACGGATCGACCGGTGACGGCGGTGTTCGACAAGATCCGTGAGCTCGCCGGCAAAGTGGAAACGGGCAGCACCACCGAGCTGGACGATCGGGCCCGCGCGTGCCGGGCCACCAAGGAATCGGTCAAGGACGCCCAGGCACTGCTGGAAAGCGTCCGCACCCAGCTGAGCGAGAGCTGGCACGGCGGGGCCGGCGAGTCGGCCCTTTCCTCGCTGGACGCCTTCAAGAAGAATCGCGAGGACCAGGCCGAGGACCTCGAGGAGTCGGCGAAGTCGTTCGAAGTCGTGCGCGACGCGCTGGCGAAGGCGCAGTCCGACGCCAGGAGCAAACGCGAGGACGCCGAGAAGTTGCAGGCGAAGCTCGACAACGTGTGGAACGACCTCTCCCACGGCAAGGGCAACATCGTGTTCGCGTGGGCGCAGGACAAGATCGTCAAGGCCGAGGCCCTCGTCCTGCTCGCCGATCTGCAGCGGGCGGTCACCACCTACGACGCGGTCCTGCTCGCCGAGGGTTTCAAGCTCCGCAACAGAACCGGCCAGGTGTGGGAGCTCGCCGGCTCCGAGAAGCGGAACCCGGCCGAGATCGCCGCGATCATCCTGCGCGAGATCCCCGGCCTCGCCGCGCTCGTGGCGAAGAACCCGAAGCCCGATCTGGCGCTGCTCAAGGGAGATTGGGACACGATCATGCGCGACCCCGAGGTCGCGCAGAAGATCTACGACTACTTCGGCTTCAAGTACGTCGAGGGCGGCGACTTCTACACCACCGGCGAGCACTCCGTGCAGAGCTACCTCGGCTGGCACGACATCTACGACAAGATGGAGAAGCTCATCGGCGCGGACCTCGACCGCACCAGCGCCCAGGGCGACAACATGGAGTTCACCGACCCCAAGACCGGGAAGCAGTACCGGCTGGAACTGTGGAAGGGCAGCTACGGGTTCGGCGGTGCGTTCGGCGGCGAAGTCGGGTTCTACACGCGTGAGGCGGGGTCGCAGGACCCGTCCGGCTACTTCTCCGCCGCCCAGGGCGACGACCAGATCAAGGTGACCCAGCAGATCTACGACAAGAAAAGCGGCAAGGTCTACTTCACCAACGACGGCGAGGGCGCCGACGGCACCGACAAGCGGCACTTCTGGAACCTGGCGATCCGCTCGGAGCCCGGCGTGCACCCCGAACAGCTGTGCCAGCGAGCCACGATCGAGGTGCGCGACACCGACCTGCGCGACCGGATCTACAACGAGATGACGCGGTACGCGGCCGCGCACCCCGAGGAGAACCTCACCGTCACCAAGGTGTCCGACCACCCGCCCGTGCTCAGCTACGACTGGAAGAAGTGACCCGGGGCGTCCCAACGAGGTCAGCGGCTTGAACTCCCACGGCTCGTCGTCGTCTTCGCGAGCCCCGCGGCGGCCGCGTGCCGGGACCTCGCGGTCGGCGAGGCCGGCGAACACCTCGGCTACATCGATCAGCCCGGCGACCTCGTCGGCGACGCCCCGGCCGTGCCGCTCGTCGACCTCTTCCAGCCCTTCGCGCAACACGGCGACCGCGGCATTCCTGGCTCGGGCACGCAGCGCGCGGGCCAGCTTTTCCGCGGTGTCGCCGGCCCGTCTCGACTCAGTCATGGGCACACCCTATCCGGCCAGGGCGGGTGAAAAGGCCCATTTCGCACAGCGTTCCGGGCGGCCCCGCGGCAGCACGGTCAGAACACCAGAACCGGTTTGACCGTCTTCCCGGACGCGGCGTCGGCGGCGGCCTGGTTGATGTCCTCGAACCGGTAGCGGCGCTGGATGCGGTCCAGCGGCAGCACGCCGCGGCGGTAGGCGTCCACGAGGAACGGGACGAACGTCTCCGGCTCGCTGTCGCCGAGGGTCACGCCGCGGATCGTGCGTCCCGGCAGCAGCCTCGGGACGTCGAAGCTGCCGCGGCTGCCGGTGCGGGGCGCGCCGACGACGGCGCAGCAGCCGCCGACGGCCAGCGCCCCGACGAGCTCGTCCAGCACCGGCACCACACCCGTCGTCTCGACGACGTGGTCGGCTCCGCGGCCACCGGTGAGGGCGCGCACGTCCTCGCCGAGGTCACGCCCGCGGGTGTCGACGACGTCGGTGGCCCCCAGTTCGAGCGCGAGCTCCAGCCGCTCCGGCAGCCGGTCGACCACGATGATCCGGGACACCGCCGTCATCCGGGCCGCCATGACCGCGGACAGGCCGACCGCGCCCGCACCCGCGACGACGAGCGTCGCTCCGGGACGGGGGCGGAGCACGTTGAGCACGGCGCCGGCGCCCGTCTGCACGCCGCAGCCGAGCGGGGCGAGCACGGGCAGGTCCGCCTCGGCGAGGTCGGCGGGGAGCACCACCACGCCCCGCTCGTCCGCCAGCACCTCGCGCGAGAACGAGGACTGGCCGAAGAAATGGGCGTTGAGCTCGGTCTCGCCCCGGCGGACCGTCGCCGACCCGTCGGCCCGCCTCCCGCCGAGCAGGTTCAGCGACAGGTGGTCGTCGCAGTAGGCAGGATGCCCGTCCCGGCAAGCCGGACAACGACCGCAGGACGTGAACGTCAGCAGGACCCGGTCGCCGGGCCGGGTGCGCGTGACCCGCTCCCCCGTCTCGACCACCACGCCCACGCCCTCGTGCCCGAGCACCCCGGGCAGCGGGAACGGCGTGACCCCGGCGACGACGCTCAAATCGGTGTGGCACACACCGGTTGCCACCAACCGGACCCGCACCTCTTCGGAACGCGGCGGTGCGAGCTGCACCTCGGCGAGCTCGAAGGCGCCGCCCTGCTCGCTGACCACCGCGGCCGTCGTGGCGCTCATCGGTCGTCCTCACTCATCCTGGCTCCTCTGGCCGCGTCGACAGTGTGCGGCCACAGTAACCCCGATGGTGTCCTAAAAAACAGGTCTTGACCATCAAAAAATAGGATGCGATGGTCTGAAGGCTTCCCCCAGCACCCACTACCCGCCGCCTCGACGCCGAGCACGCGCGCCAGGGCCTGTGAATCCCCGGAGGCCACGATGGCCGTACCCGCCCGATCTCCGCTCGCCGGAGCCCCCGCGCCCGCCCCGCCCAGCGAGCGGCGCACACGCCCGGAAGCCGGCACGGCCGTGGCCGTCCTCATCTGCACCGTCGTCACGATCATGGAGGGCTACAGCCTGATCGTGTACGGCTCCGTCGTGCCGCTGCTGCTGGCCGACGGCTCGCTCGGGCTCACGCCCGCGTCGGCCGGTGTCGTCGGGAGTCTCGTGTACGTCGGCATGTTCTTCGGCGCGTTCGGCGCCGGCGTGCTCGGCGACCGCATCGGCCGCCAGCCCGTGCTGCTGGTCTGCATCACGGTGTTCGGCGCGGGTCTGCTCGCGGCGGGCTCGGCCGGCTCGGGCAGCGGGCTCGGCATCGCCCGGCTGGTCTCCGGACTCGGGGTCGGCGGCGCGGTCGTCACAGCGCTGGCCATCGCCCGCGGCCACGCCCCCGCGCACCGGGTCGGTCTCGTCGTGAACGTGACGATGGCCGGGATCCCGATCGGCGGCACCCTCGCCGCGCTGCTCGGCATCGGGATCATGCCGGCCTTCGGATGGCGCCCGATGTTCCAGTTCGGCGCGGTGCTGACGCTGGTGATCCTCGTGGTCGCCGCCGCGTTCCGGCTGGAGCCCCGGCGCACCGCGGCCGGCCGCGAGTCCGGAGACCACCGGCGCGGCTCCACCTTGCGGGCCGTGTTCTCCGGCCGGGGCGTCCTGTTCGCGGTGCTCGCCGCCGCGGTCGCCATTCCCAACATGTTCACCTGGTTCGGCCTCAACGTGTGGCTGGTCGGCACGATGAGCGCCCTGCAGTACCCGCTGACCTCGGCGCTGGCCTTCTCCCTCACGCTGACGGCGGGCGCCATCATCGGCTCGCTCGGCACGGCCGGCTGGGCCGACCGGTGGGGCCCGCTCAAGGTCGGCGCCGTGACCGCTGCCGCGACCGTCGTGGGGCTCGCCGGGGTCCTGGTCGGGGGCCGTTCCCTCCCGGTGTTGTACGCCTGCATCTTCCTGATGGGCGTCGGCGGGCACTCCACCGCGAACCTGGTCAACGCCGCGGTGAGCAACCTCTTCCCCGCCTCCGCCCGCGGCACCGCCATGGGCTGGACGAACGGCATGTCGTACTTCGGCGCGCTCGGTCCCGTGCTCGGCGGGACGGTGCTCGCCGGATCCGGTCCCTACGGTGTCTTCGCCCTCTACGGCGCCTCCGCGTTGCTCGCGCTCGTGGTGATCACCGTCTTCGCCCGCGCGGCGGGGTCCGCCGCCCGCCCGCCCCTGCCCGTCGCCCACTGACCCGTCCGTCCGAGGAGACCGAGACATGAGCACCCACCCGTCCACCGACCGCCCCGCGCCCTACGCCCGGTTCCGCTTCGGCGGCTTCGAATGCACCGTCGTCAGCGACGGCATGCTCGAGATGGGCCCCGCGCGCGGCAACTTCCCCGCCGCCGACCCCGCCGAGGTCGACGCGCTGCTGACCGACCACCACCTCTCGCCCGAAGACGTGCGGCTCAACGAGAACATCCTGATCGTCGACACCGGCTCGGAACTGGTTCAGTTCGACACCGGCGTCGGCACCGATCCGGCGCTGGGGCGCGGGTTCTTCGGACCGCGCACCGGACACGCCGTGCCGGCGATGCGCGAGGCGGGCATCGACCCCGCCGACATCGACGTCATCGCCCTCACCCACGCCCACCCCGACCACGCGTGGGGGCTCGTCGATCCGGACGGCCGCCCCGTCTATCCCAACGCGGTCCTCGCCATCAGCAAAGCCGAGTTCGACCACTGGACCGATCTCGGCAAGGTCGGCTCGGCGCCCGACGAGCACCGCAAGGACCACTTCCGCGGCGCGCACAAGAACCTGATGCCCTACGCCGAGGCCGGCCGGATCCGCTGGGTCGAGGACGGCGACGAGGTGGCCACGGGCATCCGCGCCGTCGCCACGCCCGGCCACAGCCCCGGGCACGTCGTGTACACGATCACCAGCGGCGACGAGACGATGGTGTGCTGGGGCGATCTGTGCCACCACCAGGTCCTGCTGCTGCAACGGCCGGACTGGGCGTTCCAGTTCGACTTCGACGGCCCCGGCGCCACCGCGCAGCGGCGGCGGATCTACGAGCTGGTCGACGAGGGCCGGCACGCCGTGCTGGGTTACCACTTCCCGTTCCCGGGGCTGGGTCACCTGCGCCGCGATCGCGACGGCTACACCTGGCTGCCCAGCGAGCTCGAACGGGCGCTGCCGGTGACCGCCGACGTCGTGACGCCGGGGCGGTGACCGCGATGAGCAGGATCGACGTCCACGCGCACTTCGTGCCCGGCTTCTACCGCGAGGCCCTCGTCGCGGCCGGGCACGCCCGGCCCGACGGGATCAAGGCGATCCCGGAGTGGAGCGCCGAGGAGGCGTTGCAGACGATGGACCGGCTCCGGGTCTCGCGGTCCTACCTGTCCATCTCCTCGCCGGGGGTGCACTTCGGCGACGACGCGGCGGCCGCCGGGCTCGCCCGGCGCTGCAACGAGGAAGCCGCCGAGCTCGCCGCCCGGCACCCCGGCCGGTTCGGCTGGTTCGCGTCGGTGCCCCTGCCGGACGTCGACGCGGCGGTCGCCGAGGCGCACCACTCGCTGGGCCGCCTCGGCGCCGACGGGATCGTCCTGGAGACCAACGCCCACGGCCAGTACCTCGGCAACCCGGCGCTGGAGCCGCTGTACGCGCTCGCCGCCGAAAGGCGCGTGCCCGTGTTCGTGCACCCCACGACGCCGTACGAGGCCGGGCACCTCGCGCTGGGCTACCCGCGGCCCATGCTGGAGTTCCTGTTCGAGACCACGCGCTCGATCACCGACCTGGTGCTGTCCGGTGTGCTGCGACGCCACGAAGACCTCCGGGTCATCGTGCCGCACGCGGGCGCCGCGCTGCCGATCCTCGCCAACCGGATCGAGCTGCTGCTGCCCCTGCTGGCCGAAGGCGGAGCGACCCCGCCGAGCATGCGGGACGCGTTGCGCGCACTGCACTTCGACCTCGCCGGAGCTCCCGTCCGGGAGATGCTCGACGCCTTGCTGTCGGTCGCGGACCCGGACCGGATCCACTACGGCAGCGACTACCCGTTCACCCCACCCGACGCCTGCGCGCGGCTCGCCGAGCGGCTCGACACCACCGACCAGCTCGACGGGCCCCTGCGGGCGAAGATCGACTCGGCCAACGCGGAAGCGCTGTTCTCCCGGCGCGCCCGGGAAGCAGGAGTGCCGTCATGATCCCGACGTTCAGCGTGACCACCCGCGTCGTCAGCGGCCTGGGCAGCCTTGCGCTGCTCCCCGACGAGCTCGCGGCCCTCGGCGCCCGCCGGGTGGCGGTGGTCGCCGACCGGGGCGTGATCGACGCGGGCCTGCTGGCGACGGTGCTGCGCCCGGTCGACGCCGGGCTGATCGGTGTGACCGTGGCGATCGACCCCGATCCGGACGTCGCCGAGGCCGAGCGGGCCGCGGAAACCGCGCGGCGGCACCGTTGTGACAGCGTGGTCGCGGTAGGCGGCGGCAGCGCACTCGGCGCGGCGAAGGCGGTCGCCATCCGGCTCACCAACGACGAGCCGATCGACCGGTACGCCGGCGTCGGCCGGGTTCCGCTCACCCCCGCGCCCACGCTCGCGGTGCCGACGACCGCGGGCAGCGGCAGCGAGGTGTCGCAGGTTCTGGTGCTGCACGAGGCCGGCCGCCCCGAGGAGCTCGTGGTGCGCTCGCCCGGGTGCGAGCCGCGCACCGCTCTGCTCGACGGCACCGTGCTTCGTGGGCTGCCGCAGGCCCCGATGTTGTACGCGGGCCTGGACGCGCTCTCCCACGGACTGGAGGCCCAATGGGCGCGGCGAGGTTCGTCGTTCACCCGCGCGCTCGGGATCGCGGCGGCGCGCGACGTGCTCGACCTGCTCGCGTCCGCAGTGGACGGAGCCGCGTCCGGCCGCAACGCGGAAGGCGGCAACGACGACGTGCTGCAGTCGCTGCTGGAGGCGGCCTGCGCGGCCAACATGGCTTGCGGCAACAGCGGTCTGACCCTCGTGCACGCCCTGTCCACCGCTCCTTCGGTGCACCTGCCCCACGGCCTCCAGAACGGAGTGCTGCTCCCGCACGTGGCCCGCTTCAACTCCGGGTTCTCCCCGCGGGCGGTCACGGAACTGGTCACGGAGCTGCCGCGGCTCTACGAGACGGTCGGGTTCGCGGAGCGGTTCTCCCCCGGCTCCGTGGGGCGGGCCGAGGCGGAGGCGATGGTCACCGCGAGCACCGGGCATCCGTTCCGGGCGAACAACGTCCGCGAATCCTCCGACGAGCAGCTGCTCGGACTGCTCGCCGCCGCCGGCGCCGAACTCTGAGCCGGGCCGCACAAGGGAAAGGACGTCATGACGGACTTGCTCGAGACTTCCCGCTGGACCGGCCGGATCTTCTCCGGCGGCTGGATTCCCGGCGAGAACGGGGAAATCCCTTCGGTCGAGCCCGCCACCGGTGCGGTGCTGGGCCACGTCGGCGCGGCGTCCGCCGCCGACGTGCACCGAGCCGCTGCGCGGGCGGCGCAGGCTCAGCGGACCTGGGCGGCGCTGCCCTATCAGGACCGGGCGGCGGTGCTGCGGCGCGCGGGCCGGCTTTTCGAGGACCACCGCGAGGAAATCGAAACCTGGCTGGTGCGCGAGTCGGGCGCCGTGCGGGCGTTCGCCGGCGTCCAGACGATCGAGGGCGGGGCCGAGGAGTGCCACGCGGCCGCGGCGCTCGCCGCCGCGCCCTACGGGGAAGTCCTGCGCTCGCACCAGGACCGGTTCTCGTTCTCGCGGCGGCTGCCGGTCGGGGTCGTCGGGGTGATCTCCCCGTTCAACGCCCCGGTGGTGCTGGCCATGCGCGCCGTGGCACCGGCGCTCGCGCTCGGGAACGCCGTGGTGCTCAAGCCCGATCCGCGCACCGCCGTGTGCGGCGGGGTCGTGCTCGCGCGGATCTTCGAAGAGGCGGGCCTGCCCGAAGGGCTGCTGCACGTCCTGCCCGGGGGCGCCGACGCGGGCGCCGCCGTGGTCGAGGCACCGCAGATCCGGGTGATCGCGTTCACCGGCTCGACCCGCGCGGGCAAGGCCATCGCACTCGCGGCCGCCCGGCAGCTCAAGCGCGTGCACCTGGAACTCGGCGGCAACTCCGCACTGATCGTGCTGGACGACGCCGACCTCGACCTCGCCGCGTCGGCCGGCGCGTTCGGCACCTTCCACCACGCGGGCCAGATCTGCATGGCCAGTGGCCGGCACCTGGTGCACGCCTCGGTGGCCGAGCGCTACGCGGAGCTGCTGGCCGAGCACGCCGACAAGCTGGCGGTCGGCGACCCGCGCGGCCCCGTCGCGGTGGGACCGATCATCGATGCCGGGCAGCGCGACGGGATCCACCGGATCGTGACCGACAGCATCGGCGCCGGGGCCCGGCTCCTGGCCGGGGGCACCTACGAGGACCTGTTCTACCGGCCGACCGTGCTGGCCGACGTTCCGCTGTCGGCACCCGCGTACGCCGGGGAAGTCTTCGGTCCCGTGGCCCCGGTCGTGGCGTTCGCCGACCTCGACGAGGCCGCCCGGCTGGCCGCCGGCACCGAATACGGCCTCTCCCTGGGTATCCTCACCCGCGACGTGGCCAAGGGCATGGCGCTGGCGGAGCGGATTCCCAGCGGCTTGGCCCACATCAACGACCAGACGGTCAACGACGAGGCCACCGCGCCGTTCGGAGGGGTCGCCGAGTCCGGCACCGGCGCCCGCCACGGCGGCACGGCGGCGAATCTGGAAGCCTTCACCGAGCAGCAATGGGTCACCGTGCGCGGGCGGCCTCCGCGATACCCGTTCTGAGAAAACCGCCGGACCCGCCGGGCCGGTGGTGACGGGCCGGCCACGTAACCGCTAGGATTCCCGTATGTCAGGACAGCAGTCGCGATCGAACGGCTACCGGGAGCGGAACTCCACGGCGGACCGCGCCCTCGAGATCCTCGGCATGTTCGGGGACGACACGCCCGTGATCACCGGCACGCAAGTCGCGGCGCAGCTGGGGGTCGCCCGGTCGACCGGGTACCGCTACATCCAGACGCTCGTCGCGAACCGCTACCTCGAGGAAGCTCCGGGCGGCGGCTTCCGGCTCGGGCTGCGGCTGCTCGAACTGGCCCGGCTGGCGCGGCGGACCTACGGCCTGTCCGAGATCGCGATGCCGGTGCTCACCGGGCTCGCCGAGTCGGTCAACGAAACCGTGCTGCTCACCCGCCGCGTCGGTGATCTGGTCGTGTGCCTCGACCGCGCCGAGTCCCAGACCCACCGGGTGCGGATCTCCTACGAGCGCGGCAGCACGCTGCCGGTGAACGCCGGCGCCTCGGCGCTGGTGCTGCTCGCCTGGACCGACCCCGCCGAAGCCCGGGCCCTGCTGGAAGGCTCCCGGCTGCAGCGCTTCACCGCGGCCACCCTGACCGAGGTCGACGACCTGATGGCGCGGCTGGAGCAGATCCGCGCCGACGGTTACTCCATCACCCGCTCCGAGCTCGACCACGACGTCCTCGGCGTCGCCGCCCCGATCCGGGACGGCGAGCAGCGCGTGGTCGCGGCGGTGAGCGTGGCGGCCGTGGCCTCGCGGGTCTCCCGTCAAGGCGAAGACGAGATCCGCACCGAGGTCTGCCGCGCCGCGCAGACGATCAGCAACCGCCTGTCCGCCGCCGACGGCTGAGCCGGGCCGGGCGTGACGCACCTGCCCGGCCCGGCTCAGCTGTCGGGTGTCAATTCCGCACGGCCGCGGGGACCGGCACCTGCGCGACCTCCGCGCGCACGCGGTTGACCAGCTTCCCGACCCCGCCCACCTCGACGACGACCTCGTCGCCGTCGTGCAGGAACACCTGGGGGTCTCGGCGGTACCCGACCCCGCCGGGGGTGCCGGTGAGGATCAGGTCGCCGGGCAGCAGCTCGGTGAACTCCGAGACGGTGGCCACCAGCGTCGGGATGTCGAAGATGAGCTTCGAGGTGTCCGACGACTGCAGCGTCACCCCGTTCAGCACGGTCGACACCGGGGCGGCCGAGACGTCGGCCTCGTCCGGCGTGACCAGCTCGGGCCCGAGCGGCGTGGACCGGTCCCAGGCCTTGCCCTGCAGCCACTGGTGCGTCTTGTACTGGTAGTCGCGCATCGTCACGTCGTTCGCGACCGTGTAGCCGAGCACGTGCTCGAGCGCCGCTTCCCGGGAGATCCGGCGGCCTGCCTTGCCGATCACCACGACCAGCTCGGCTTCGTAGTCCACCTGCTGCGCTTCCGGCGGCAGCACGATGTCGTCGGAAGCGCCCACGAGGCTGCCGGCGAACTTCGTGAACAGGACCGGGTAGGTCGGCAGGTCGCGGCCGGTCTCCCCCACGTGCGCGTGGTAGTTGAGCCCGACGCAGAAGATCTTGTCCGGGTGCGGGACCACCGGCAGGAGCCGGACGTCGGCGAGGGCGACGGGCCCGCCCTCCGGACGCAGCGTCGCGAGGACGTCGGCCGGCGTGTCCCGGCCGAGCTCGGCGGGCCCGGCCAGCGCCTGGACGAGGTCGCCGTCGACCCGGCCGATCCGGCGCGTGCCGGCGTGTTCGAACGTCACGTACCGCATGTCAGTTTCCCTCCGAGGTCTTGCGCCACTTCGCGAGCTGCCCGCCCCACAGGTTCACGCTGGCGGGGACGGGTTCCCAGCGGCGCGGCGCGCCGTAGGTCACCCGGTCGTCGTGGAACTTCTCCATCTCCGCGGACAGCTCGATGTGGTGCCCCGCGGGGTCGTCGAAGAAGACGAACAGGTTGTTGCCGGGACCGTGCCGGCCCGGGCCCCAGGTGACGTCGACCCCCTCCTCGGTGAGCCGGTCGCACCAGGTCTTGAAGTCCTCCCACTCCGCGAGGTCGTAGGAGTAGTGGTCCAGCCCGGTGTCCGAAGGGGACGCCACGACCGCCAGCGTGTGGTGGTCGCGGTCGCTGCGCAGCCAGGCGAAGCGGCCGTCGGCGAGCTGGTCGGAGATCCGGAAACCGCACACGTCGGTGTAGAAGGCGACCTTGCGCGCGACGTCGCCGGTCGCCAGGGTGACGTGCTGGTACTTGACCGGGCGCCGGCCCGTGTCGGCGCCGTGCTCGCCCGCGCGGCGGACCGGACCGTGGAAGTGCGCGGTGAGGCCGTCGGGGTCGGTGGTCGCGAACCCGGCGGTGCCGGGCTCGGCCTCGTCGAGCAGATCGCCGTCGAGCGGGCGCACCGCGGCACCCGCCTCGCGCAGCCGCTTCTCCAGAGCGTCGAGGCCACCCTCGTCGCGCACCTCGAAGGCGATGTGGTCTACGGCCGGCTCGCCCGGGCGCAGGTCGAGCACGTGGTGCCCGCTGCCCCAGCCCAGCCGTGCGCCGCCGTCGGGCAGTTCGCCGTACGGGAGCAGGCCGAGGATGCGGCCATAGAATTCGGCGGCGGCCGCGACGTCGGGCACGCGCAGCCCGAGGTGCGACGTGGCGGTGCGCCGGAGGCTGCCCGCGGCGGCCCCCTCCGCGAACGTTGTCCTGGTCGGTGTGGTCATCTCGATTCCTCTCGTGGGCCGCCGGCACCGCAGGCGGGCCGGGCTGGTTCGAAGCGGCAGGTGGTTCATCCGGCCGCGGGCAGGGGCGCGCCGGCGGGCTCACGCGCGGTGGCGTGCAGCGCGGCCAGACCGGCCCCGGGGCTGCCGGCGGAAACCTCGGCGGCTGACCAGGTGGCCGCCACGAAGCGGTCGGGCCGCAGCAGCACGACGCGTCCGAGGTAGGGCTCGGCTTCCCGGTCGAGGGCGCCGTCGAGGTCGACCAGCACTCGCACTCCCCCGGTCTCGCGGGGCAGCCGGTCGTCCCCGGGAACGAGCGCGACCACCGGTTCGAGCGGCCAGATCTGCGCCGCCGCGCCGGCGAGCACGGCCGCGGGCACGTCGACGCCGAGCAGGGCCCAGCCGGAGCCGAGCACGTCGTCGAACATCCGGGTGCGCCCGGTCCCGGTGTCGTACACCCGCGGCTGGCCGAACGGCACGCCGGCGGCCGGGCCGTTCGCCGGTGCGGGCACGACCAGCCCGTCGAGGTAGCGCAGAGCGGGCCGGTACCGCATCTCCTCGAAGTAGGCACGGCCTTCCGGTTCCCGCAGGATCCGCTCGACGACGCGGTCGCGCCGCTCGGCGAGACGGGCGTCGGTGGTCATGACGATCCGGCCCAGCCGCACCGAAAGCGCGACGGTGGCCCGCGAATGCGGACGGCGTTCGGTGTCGTAGGTGGCGAGCGCCGTCCCGTCGAGCCGCCCGGCCAGCACATCCGCGATCTTCCAGGTCAGGTTGGCCGCGTCCCGGATGCCGGAGTTCAGGCCCTGTCCGGCGAACGGCGGCATCATGTGCGCCGCGTCGCCCAGCAGGAACACCCGGCCGTGCGCGAACCGCTCGGCGACCAGGGCGTGGAACTTGTAGGCGACGCAGCGTTCGACCTGGTCGGCGGTGATCCGGCGGTGGGGGCGCAGCAGCCGGGCGATCAGCTCGAACGGCGGCCGGGCGCCCGCCTCGCCCTCGCCTTCGTGCAGGAGGAACTCGTAGCGGCACCGGCCGCCACGGCCGGGCACGATGACCGTGGGCCGCGCCGGATCGCCGTGGTGCATGCCGTAGCGCTCGTCGTGCGAGTCGCCGAGCACGTCCACGACCAGCCATACGTCGTCGAAGCTCCGCCCCGACATCCGGACGCCCGACTGCTCCCGCACCGTCGAACGGCCGCCGTCGCAGCCCAGCACGTAGCGCGCGCGAAAGGTCTCGCCGTCCGCGGTGGCGAGGGTGACCCCGGCGGGGTCCTGGTCGAGCGAGACGACGTCGGTGCTCATCCGCAGCGTCACCTCGGCGCGGTCCCGCAGGTGCTCGGCGAGCTCGCGCTCCAGGTCGGGCTGGGCGAACGGGTTCTTGAACGGGTGCCCGAGCCGGTAGGGCCAGCCGGAGCGGGCCTGGAAGACGGCGCGGCCCGCCGCGTCGTAGTACCGGGTGCCGGTGCCCGGCACGATGATCCGCTCGAGCCGAGTGCCCAGCCCCGCCGCCTGGAAGGTGCGCAGCGCCTCGTCGTCGATGCTGATCGCCTTGGGCTCGTCGCTCGTCGACGCGTTGCGCTCCAGCACCGTCACGCCGACTCCGCGGGCGGCCAGGAGGGCGGCAGCCGTCATCCCCACGGGGCCTGCCCCGACGACCACCACGTCGGTCGTGATCGGTGTCTCCCAGGTCCGTGTCACCACGGGCCACCTCCGTCCGGTCTCGCTGTCGTCGAGATGACGGTAGCAGAGCTTGTCCTACAAACAAGGACTTGTGTCTCGAATTTAGGGACACTACTGTCCGAGGGACTCAGCGGAGAGGGGTTCGTGATGACAGAACCGAGACCCGGGGCCGCCGCGGCCGGCTCGTGGCAGGTGGTGGTGCTCGGCGCCCTGATCGTCGTGGCCGAGGGCTACGACCTGATCGTCTACGGCGCCCTGCTGCCGAAGCTCGTCGCCGAGCCGGGTTGGCACCTGACCAGCACGAGTGCGGGCTCGATCGGCAGCCTGGTGTACCTGGGCATGCTGGTGGGCGCCCTCGCCGGCGGCCCCGTCTGCGACCGGGTCGGGCGCCGGAACTTCGTCAACGCGTCCGTCGCGTGGTTCACGCTCTGGACCGCGGCGAGCGCGCTCGCCCAAGCGCCGTGGCAGCTCGGCGGCGCGCGGCTGCTCACCGGTGTCGGCATGGGGGCGGTGATCCCCGCCGCGGTCGCGCTGGTCAAGGAGTACAGCCCCGGCCGCCGCACCGGGCTCGTCGTCACCATCCTGATGGCGGGCATTCCCCTCGGCGGCACCGCCGCGTCCCTGCTCGGCATCGGCTTGCTGGGCACGCACGGCTGGCGGCTGATGTTCCTCGTCGGCGCGGCGATCTCACTGCTGATCCTGGTCTTGTCACTGGTGTGGCTGCCCGAATCGGCGGGCTTCGGGACCCGGCAGGACACCGTCGCCGCGCCACGGCCGTCCGCCGTCACCACGTTCGCCGCGCTGTTCCGCGAACGCCGCGCCCTGCTGACCGTGCTGTTCGCCGTGGCCACGTTCGCCAACATGCTCACCTGGTACGGGCTCAACACCTGGCTCACGACGCTGATGCGGGAGCTGCACTACCCGCTGGGCTCGGCGCTGACGTTTTCGTTGTGCCTCAACGCCGGAGCCATCGCCGGTTCGCTGGTGCTGGTGCTGGCCGCCCACCGCTGGGGACTGCGGGTCGTCGCCGCGGTCTGCGGTGCGCTGACGGCGGCGGGCATCCTCGTCTGCGCCGCGGGGCCGCAGCAGACCGGCACGTTGCTGGCGACGATCACGGTGATCGGGGCGAGCACGCAGACGGCACTCACGCTGATCCTGGCGTCGGTCGCCGACTCGTACCCGACCCGGATGCGCGCGTCGGCCGTCGGCTGGGCCAACGGGACCGGCCGGGCCGGTGCGGTGCTCGCGCCCGCGCTCGGCGGCGCCATCCTCGCCGCCGGGCTCGGGCCGCGGGGCGTCTTCTTCGCCTTCGCCGCCAGTGCCCTGGTCGCTGCCCTGGTGATGGCCATGCTGGCCGCGCAGGGCCGGCACACCGGCCCGGTCGTGGAGCCGGCACTCGCCGAGGCGCGGTCGTGAACCCCGCCGAAGCGGTGGTGCTCGCCCACCACGCGCTCGCCGCCGCGGGCCAGGGCGACCTCGTGTGGGGTCACGCGGCCCTGCGGGACCCGGCCGGGCGGGGCGTCTGGACGAAGGCGTCGGGCTGGGGGTTCGAGGAGATCACCCGCGACCGCGTGGTGCTGGTCTCGCCTCAGGGCGAAGTCCTCGACGGCACGGGAAAGCGGCACATCGAGTACCCCATCCACACGGAGATCCTGCGAGCCCGCCCCGACGTCGGTTGCGTCGTCCACACCCACCCGCGCGCGGCCACCGCCTTCGCGGCACTCGGCGTGCCGCTGCGCGCGCTCGACCACGACGGGGTCCTGTTCAGCGAGCCCGACGTGCCCCGGTTTTCCGGGACCGGCGGCCTGATCCGCAGCGCCGGGCTCGGCGAGGCGGTCGCCGGCGCGCTCGCGGACGCCAGGGCGCTCCTGCTCCCACGCCACGGCCTGGTCGCCGTCGGCGCCACCGTCGCCGAAGCCGTGATGCACGCGGTGCTGCTCGACCGGGCGTGCCGCACCCAGCTCACCGCGATGGCCGCGGGTGAGCTGCGGGGCTGGTCCGACGCCGCGGAGTGCGCGGCGAAACGGGCCGAGTGCTGGAACCCCACCCAGATCGAAGCCGGCTGGCAGTACTTGCTGCGCACGGCCGGCGCCACCGACGAACCCTTGGAGGAAACCCGATGACCGAGACCGTTCTCGCGCCCGCCGCGCGACGAGCCGAGGAGCTGACCGAGTCGACGCGCGCCCACGACTGGCGGCTGCTCGTCGGCGGCGAACTGGTGCCCGCACGTTCCGGTGCGACCTTCGCCAACCCGTCGCCCGTGACCGGCGAGGTCATCGCGACCGTGCCGGACGCTGACGCCGCCGACGTCGACGCGGCTGTGCGAGCGGCCCGAGCCGCTTTCCCGGCCTGGGCCGCCACGCCGTTGCCCGAACGCGTCGCCGTCGTCCGGGAGATCGCGAACCGGGTCCGGGCGCACGCGGACGAGCTGGGCGCCCTCGACACCTTGGACGGCGGCAACATCATCCGCCTCTCCCGCTCCGACGCCTTTGCGGGCGCGGCGATGCTGGACTTCTTCGCCGACTCGGCGCACGCCCTGACGGGCCAGACCATCCCGGCGTCGGAAGGCGCCGTGCACTACACGACGCTGCAGCCGATCGGCGTCGTCGCGCGGATCGTGCCCTACAACCACCCGATCATGTTCGCCGCGGGCAAGATCGCCGCGCCGCTGGTCGCGGGCAACTGCGTCCTGCTGAAGCCGCCGCACCAGGCGCCCCTGTCCGCGCTGCGGCTGGGTGAGCTCATCGCCGACCTCGTGCCGGCGGGCGTGGTGTCGATCCTGACCGGCGCCGGTCCCGCCACCGGCGACGCGATCGTGCGCAACCCCCACGCGCGGCGCATCGCGTTCATCGGCAGCGCCGCGACCGGCCGCAAGATCCAGGAAGCCGCCGCGCAGACCGGTGTGAAGGACGTCAGCCTGGAACTCGGCGGCAAGAACGCCCTGATCGCCTTCCCCGACGCCGACCCGATCGCCGTCGCGGAGTCTGCCGTGCGCGGGATGAACTTCTCGTGGTCCGGCCAGTCGTGCGGCTCGACGTCCCGGCTCGTCGTGCACCACAGCCTGCGCGAGCGGGTCGTGGCCGAAATCGTCCGGCTGATCGGCGAACTGCGCATCGGCGACCCCTTCGACGAAGCCACGGACGTCGGCGCACTGGTGTCGCAGGAGCAGCACGCCAAGGTTTTGCGCTACGTGGACATCGCCCGCGCGGACGGCGCCACCGCGGTCGCCGGCGGCGCCCCGGCCGAGGGCGTCGGGAAGGCTCTGATCGTGCCACCCACGGTGTTCACCGGCGTCACCCCCGACATGCGGGTCGCCCAGGAGGAAGTCTTCGGCCCGCTGCTGTCCGTCCTCGAGTTCGACACCGAGGACGAAGCCGTGGCGATCGCCAACGGCGTCGAATACGGCCTCACCGCCGCCGTCTGGACCGACGACGTCCGCCGCGCCCACCGCGTCGCCGCCGCCGTGGAAGCCGGCTACGTCTGGATCAACGGCTCCTCCCGCCACTACGTCGGCACCCCCTTCGGCGGCTTCAAGTCCTCCGGCATCGGCCGCGAAGAGTGCGTCGAGGAACTCGTGAGCTTCACCGAAACCAAGGCGGTGCATGTCGTGTACCGGTGAGCAGCGGGGCCTTCGGAGGGACTGTGGCCGGCCCGTTCCCGGGCCGGCCACGTGTCAGTTCACTGCGCACCCAACGCGCACGCACGCCGCGCGTCGGTGGCGGACACCTTGATGGCTTCCAACCCCACTTCGCACCCGGCCGAAAACCCGCGGGCAGCGGTATTGCAGGCGCTCGTCGACTTCGGACCGACGACGTACCCGGCGCCGGCCAGCGGCCGCGAGAGATCTGTGCGGTTCGGCAAAAATGTCACGGCCGCCGAGATAGGGTGGCAGCGCCTGGTCGACACTCGAAGCGCATGGGCCGACCCGATACTCGCGGAGGTTTTCAATGCGTGACGATGTCCGCAGAAGTCGTGCCCTGCCTCTGCTCGTGGGTGCAGTTGTGGTCGCGACGAGCCTGAGCGGGTGCGGCACGCCGGCCTACCGTCCGATTCATCAAGCTTTGGTTGACCCCGCGGGCACTAAGATCACCGTGCAGCTGGAAGGCGGAGGTTGTGGGTCGATTCGCCTGGAAGCACGGGAAAACAACGACACGGTGTCGTTGGGCGCGGTCGAGGACCGCGACAGCGCGGCACCGCCCTGTTCCCAGATCCTGGCCGCGGTCATCGAGACCGCGACCCTCACGCGACCGCTCGCCGGCCGCGCGCTGACCGACCGTTCGACGGGAGCGCCGATCAAGTACTTCGACGGTGCGGAACTCGCGGCGATCGCCTACGTTCCCGCCGGTTTTCGATTCGACCGCGATCAGTTCGACGCGCAAAGCTCCGCGCCGCCGATCGGCCCTCAAGCCCCCGTTGCGTGGTGCCGCGTCTACACGCACGGCGGTGGTCGCGGCGACGAGTTGTTGGTGACCCAAGCCCTACCCGGTAGTGGAGTTCTCGCCTGGCCTGCCGACAGGACGAGCCGCGTCGGGCGCATGGGCGCGCAAGTGCGACGCAGCGGGTCCTCGGTCGGGCTGGTCTGGACGGCGGACGGGTTCGAGTTCGCGGTGTATTCGCTGGTCTACAACACGTTCACCGGGAGGGCGCTCCCGGTGAACGAATTGGCCCGCGTCGCGGAGAGCATTCAACACTAGCGTCCTTCGCCGGTGGCGTGTCGTTCCGCGCGCACCTGGTATTCCTGTTCCGAGAAAGGGTCCGGCCCCGCGACCGGCAGGCCGCGGGGCCGGGCCGCCACGCGTCACACGGGGTCGATCACCCAGCGGGACGCCAAGCCGACGGTGGACTGGAAGACGACCTGGGCGCCGACTTTGCCGCCGGCGTCCAGGTATTTGCCGCTTTGCGTGTGGCGGATGGAGGTCGGGCCGCTGCCGGTGGTGGTCCATTTCTGGTAGGCGCCACCGTTGCACGGGTAGGTGTAGACGTCGGTGCCGTTTCCGTCGAGGCACTGGCCCGAGGCCGGGTTGCTGAAGATTCCGCCGGCGACGCGCCACACCTGTTTCGCGCTGCGGTCGCAGGTACCGAGGACGAGGTTTCCCTTGCCGCCGGAGACGTTGACCTGCAGGCAGGAGTTGCTGCTGTTTCCGTTGATCAACTGGTAGTTTCCCGCGGCCTCGGCGGAGGTCGCGCCGGCGATCAGGAGGGCCGAGCCGAAAGAGACGGCCGCGCCCGCGGCGGCGATTCGAGTGAGGTTTCCCCGGAATTCCATGATGCGATCCCCTTGCGGTCGTGAATGTTTCCCGGTCCGGAAAGAAAATTACCGACCCGTTCTACAAACCCACTACACGCGTTCTACAGTCAATTCCCGAAACAACTACACAAAAAACTGCGGGGCCCGAGAAACTCCTCGGGCCCCGCAATTCATCCGGCCGCGATCAGCTGGGCACCACGAACAGGTGCGTCATCGCCGAGGTGTGGTTGGGTGTCGAGCCGTTGACGCCGGTTTGGTCGGTGAGGCCGGGGGCCGCGCCGCCGATGGTGCCGGGGTTGCCGCCCAGGTGAGTGGTCGTCACTTTGGCGCTGAGCTGTGTGCAGCCGGGGTTGACGGGCACCTTGGTGTAGAGCGGGATGGCGGCGTGGTTGACGCCCCGCACCACGGTTTCCTCGGTCTGGGCGACGGGTGCGCTCGCGCAGTTCGGGCCGCCGGAGGTGGTGACGGTGAGGGTGAAGCGGGCGGTGGAGTAGTGGATCTTGCTGTCCGGGGTCGGCTCGGGGCCGCGGTGGTACTCGACGTCCGCGATGACGGCGAGGTTCCGGTAGCCCGCGGGCATCGTCGCGTTGACGATCGGGGCGACGGTGCTCGTGGTGACGGGCAGGTTCCCGGCCGGCAGCGACCGCTGCATGGCCGTGCCGTTCACGTCGCCGCCGACGGCGGTCGAGGCGAACCGCAGGGTTCCCGCCACGGTCTCCTGGGCCACCGACGGCGAGGTCGACGCCGTCCGCAGGTACAGCGTGCAGTTCAGGGCGCCGGTCGTCGACGCAGTGACGAGGAACCGGTTGACGATCGTGATGTCGCGCAGCGCCGGGTTCGGGTTGGTGGCCCGGAGGACGTTCTCCCCCATCACGACGTTCGACGCGCCCGCGCCGGAGCACCGGATCTCGTTGTCGATGAGGTTCGCCTGGTCGGCGTTCCAGGCGCGCAGCTCCGAGTAGACGTAGGCGGTCGCGCCGGCGTCGAGCTGCGTGCTGATGGTGGCCAGCGGCACGACCTTCTGGGTCGGCTTCTCGGGCGGCTTCGCCTGCAGGTCGGGTGCATGGGGCACGCCGGTGATGACCGTCGGGCCGAAGTCCTGGCTGGTCGCGGCGGGCGCGGCGACCGCAGGGACGGCACCGAGCCCGGTCAGGGTCAGCGCCACGGCCACGACGGCGGCAGCGGACCGGGCCCGCTGTGCGCGGATTCTCATGCGTTCCTCCGAGGCCAAGGCCGTGGCCTTCCCGGTTGCTCGACACGGGCGGGTGGCGGACCGTCCCCCTCGTCGACGGCCCACCACCCGCACCGGAACCACTGGGTCACGAAGAGCCGACGCGAGGTGGCCGCGTTCGTGAGCCCGGAGGAATCTAGACAGCCGCCCCTACACAGCCCCTACACGTCGCCTACAGAGCAGCGCCGGAGGACGAGCGCTGCGGGTGCCTTCTCTGCTACGCTGCGTTGTCGTTTGCTCAGCTTGGGCGGGGAGCTGTGGGAAACACCGCGAGGTTCGGGATCTTGGGCCCGCTGTGCGTGACGAACGCCGGCCGGCCGTTGAAGTCCGCGGGGCCGCGGCAGCGGGCGCTGCTCGCCGCGCTGCTGGTGCGTACCCGTCAGCCGGTCGGTCTCACCGGTCTCGTCGAGGCGATGTGGGGCGAGTGTCCCCCGAACTCGGCCGTCGCGAACGTGCACACCTACGTGAGCCGCCTGCGGCGCGACCTCGCCGAGATCGGCCTTCGGGACCTGCTGGTCACCGACGGTGGCGGGTACCGGTTGCTCGTCGAGCCCGACCAGCTGGACAGCCACGTTTTCCAGGCGGCGGCCGAGGAAGCGCGCACGACGCTGGCCTCCGGCGACACCGTCAAGGCCGTGGCGGTGTGGGAGGACGCGTGGACAACGTGGCGCGGCGACCCGCTGGAAGACGTTCCCTGCGCCGGGTGGCTGGAAGCCGAGAAGGTGCGGCTGGAGCAGACGGCCGCCGCGGCCCGCGAAGACTTCGCTGACGCGCGCCTGGCAGTCGGCCAGTACAGCACCCTCATCCCCGAGCTGGCGGCGCTGGTGCGGCAGCTGCCGTTGCGGGAAGGCTTGTGGCAGCGGTTGATGCTCGCCCAGCACCGGGCGGGCCGGCGCGCCGAAGCCCTGGAGACGTACCACGCGCTGCGCGAGGTGCTCGTCGACGCGCTCGGCGTCGAGCCGTGCGGCCCGGTCCAGGAGCTGCACCAGGTGATCCTCAGCGGTGAGCCGGCCGAGGCCGACCACAGCGTGCGGCCGATGCAGCTGCCACCCGACATCGACGACTTCACCGGGCGGGCGGCCGAAACGGCCGAGCTGTGCGGCCTGCTGATCCGGCCGTCGAGGTCGGCGGTGGCCGCCATCACCGGCAAGGCGGGCGTCGGCAAGACCGCGCTGGCGATCCGGGTGGCGCACGAGGTCGGCGAGCACTTCGCCGGCGGTCAGCTCTACGTCCGGCTGGGCGGTGCCGGATCGGCGCCGCAGGAACCCGCGACGGTGCTCGCGAACCTGCTCGTCGCGTTCGGCGTGCACCCCCACGCGGTGCCGGAGGACTTCGAGGCCCGCGCCGCGCTGTACCGGTCCCAGCTGGCCGCGCGGCCGGTGCTGATCGTGCTCGACGACGTCACGAGCATGGCCCAGGTCCGCCCCCTGCTCCCGGGTTCGGCCGGGTCCGCCGTGCTCGTCACGAGCCGCGTGCAGCTGGTGGGCGCGCGGACGGTGCACCTCGACGTGCTCGGCCCCCAGGACTCGGTGCGGCTGCTGTCGTCGATCGCCGGCCCGGCGCGCATGAGCGCGGAGCCGGACGCCACGGCCGCGGTGGCGCGCTACTGCGGCAACCTCCCGCTGGCTCTGCGCATCGCCGCGTCCCGGCTGGCCCGCCGCGGCCAGTGGACGGTCGGACGGCTGGCGGACCGTTTGGCCGACGAGGGCACCCGGCTCAACGAGCTGCGCATCGACGACCTCGAAGCGCGCGCCAGCCTGGCGTGGAGCTACGAGGGGCTGGACGAGGTGCAGCAGCGGGCGTTCCGGCTGCTGGGCCTGCTCGACGTGCCCGATTTCCCCGCCTGGGTGGTCGCCGCGCTGCTGGAGGTGGACCTGTCGGCCGCCGAAGACATCATCGACGGCCTCGCCGACGTCCATCTGGTCGAGCTCGCCGGCACCGACCCGGCCGGTCAGGGTCGCTACCGCTTCCACGACCTGCTGCGGGTGTTCGCCCGCGAACGCGCCAACGCCGTCGAGTCGCCCGCCGACCGGACCGCCGCGCTGCGCCGGGCGTTCGGCGCCTGGCTGGACCGGGCGGTGCGCGCGGAGGCGGGTCTGCCGTGCCGGTTCCTCAAGGTTCAGCTCACGCCCGGGCGGCCGCCGACGGCCGAGGGGCTGCCGGCCGATCCCCTCGTGTGGCTGGACGCCGAGCGGGACGCGCTCGTCGCCGTGGTCGACCAGGCTCTCGCGCTGGAGATGACGGCCCTGGCGTGCGACCTCGCCTGCGCGCTGACCACCTTGTTCGACCTGCGCAGCCACTACGACCTGTGGCGGCACACCCACGAGCTCGCGCTGGCGGCGGCCGTGGCCACCGGGGCGCGGCGCAGCCGGGCGATCCTGCACCAGGGCCTCGGCGCGCTGGCGTTCTACCGGGACCGCTACGGCGAGGCGAGCGAGCACTTCGAGCAGGCAAGGGGAATCTTCGCCGAGATCGGCGAGATCCGGGGCCACGCCTACTCGAACCTCGGCCTCGGCAGCGTGCACCTCTACCACGGCAAGCACGACGAAGCGGCGGCCGAGCTGGGGCAGGCGCGGGCCGCCTTCGGCCGGTGCGCGGACGCCAGTGGCGAGGCCTTCGCCCTGCAGGCGCTGAGCATCGTCCACCGCAACCGCGGAAACCTCGAGGCGGCCGCCGAGTGCCTCGACCGCGCGCTGACGACCTTCCGCGGCCTGGGCAGCCGCTACGGCCAGGCGTGCGCGTTGTTCAGCCTCGGGCTGCACCACCAGGCCCGGGGCGACCGCGAGCCGACCGAGCGCGCGCTGGTCGAAGCCGTCGAGCTGTTCCGCGCGGCCTCCTGCCCGCGGGACGAAGCACTGGCCCTGCACGTGCTCGCCGCCACCTGCGCCGCACACGGCGACGCGGACCGGGCGTCGCAGCTCATGGCCCAGTCGCTGACGGTGTTCTCCCCCGAGGACGAGAGCGTCGGCAAGGCCTGTTCCCTGTACAGCCTCGGCTGGGTGGCGCACCGCAACCAGCGCCTCGACGAGGCCGCCGCCTGCTTCGACGAGGCCTCGCGCCTGTTCGAACGGCTCAGCATGCCGCTGCACAACGCCCGCGCCCTCTCCGCGCTGAACGACCTCGGGCTCAGCCTCCCGGGCCGGTGAAGCTGATCGTCTTCGTCAGGTGCCGCTGCAGCACCACGAAGACGAGCAGGCACGGCAGCCCGGTGATCGTGGCGGCGGACATCAGCTCGCCGGCGGTCGGGTTCCCGGACTCCAAAGTGGACAGCCCGACCGTCAGGGTGCGCATCGCGTCGGAGTGCCCGACGACCAGCGGCCACAGGAAGTCGTTCCAGTGCCACAGGAACACGAACACGGCGAGCGTGGCCAGCACCGGACGGCACAACGGCAGCACGATGCTCAGGTACACCCGCCAGTCGCCGGCGCCGTCGACCCGCGCGGCGTCGAAGACCTCGTCGGGCAGGGCCCGGATGAACTGCCGCAGCAACAGCACGGCCTGGGCGTTGGCCAGCGTCGGGACGATCAGGCCCCAGTAGGTGTCGGACCAGCCGAGCTGGGCGATCACCACCAGCGACGGCATCAGCAGCGCCTGGAACGGCACCATCATCGTCGACAGCATCGACCACAGCAGCACTTCGCGGCCGGCGAACCGCTTCCTGGCGAACACGTACGCGGCCATCGACGACGAGAGCAGCACGGCCACCACGGACACCACCGAGTAGACGACCGTGGTGAGCGTCCAGCGCAGGAAGCTCTCGGTCGAGAGCACCTCGGCGAGGTTGTCGAGGGTGAGCGAGGTGGGCAGCCGGTACGGGATCGTCGGCGCGTTGCCCGGGGAAAGGGCGACGACCAGCATCACCACGAAGGGGCCGATCGCCACCAGCGAGGACAGGGTCAGCAGGACGACCGGCCAGATTCCGCGGCGCATCACGGGTTCCGCTCGAAGGCCCGGCGCTGGGTGAGCGACACCAGCAGCACAATCGCCCACAGCGCCACCCCGATCGCGGCGGCGGCGCCGACGTCGAAGTACCGGAACCCGTAGTCGTACACCGCGTACGCGAGCGTGTAGCTGGCCCGCACCGGGCCACCGCCCGTCATCACGTACACGGTGTCGAACACCTGGAAGGCGGCCATGGTCTCCACCACGACGACGAAGAACACCGCCGGCCGCAGCGCGGGCAGCAGGACGTGGCGGAAGCGTTGCCACGCACTGGCGCCGTCCACCTTCGCCGCCTCCAGGCAGTCGGCGGGGACGTTCCGGATGCCCGCGAACAGCACCAGCATCGCGTACCCGAAGCCTTTCCAGACGCCGACCACGGCCAGCGTGGGCAGGACCAGCGCCGGGTGCTGCAGGAACCCGGTGGGTTCGAGGACCCAGCGCCAGACGACGCCGCTCAGCACCAAGCTGGTGGCGTACGGCGCGAACAGCGCCGCGCGGAACAGGCCGCGGCCCCACGGCACGGCGTGCAGCAGGACCGCGGTGCCCAGCGCCACCACGACGGTGAGCGGCACGTAGACGGCGACGTAGCCGAGCGTGGTGCGCAGGCTGCCCAGGAAGATCTCGTCGTGGGCGAGGCTGACGAAGTTCGCCGCGCCCACGAACCGCGAGCCGCCGCCCGGGTGGTAGTCGGACACGCTCAAGCCCACCGCGCCCAGCATCGGCAGGAACCGGAACAGGGCGAACAGCACCAGCACGGGGAGCAGGAAGACGAGCACCGTCAACGACTCCCGCCATCGCCCCATCACCCGCTGCCGAGCAACGCGTCGACCTCCTCGGCGGCGTCGGCGAGCGCCGCCTCCGGGGTCTTCTCGCCGAGCAACGCGGCCTGCAGGTGGGGTGCGAGCAGGCCCATCACCTTGCGGGCCTGGGGATGGGCGTCGCCGGCCGAGGCGAACGGCAATGCCCGGGCGAAGCTCCGGTGCACGTCGTCGCCCGCCGGTGGCGACGCGTCGGGCCAGGGCGGGAAGAAGCCGGAGTCGGCGCAGAGCTCGCCGACCAGCGCCGGGGACGTCAGGTAGGCGAGCAGTTCCCGTGCCTCGGCCGGCTTCTTCGTGCCGCGCAGCAACGACACCGCGCCGGGCGTCCCGAACGTCACCTCGCTGCGGTCCCGCAGTGGTGCGCCGACGACGGTGTTCTGCGCGCCGATCGCGGCAATGACGTTGCGGGCCGCGGCCTCGGTCATGGCGGGCGACATCGCGGCCCGGCCCGTGGCCACGGCGTCTTCGGCCACGCCGCTGCGCTTGGTCGCCACGTCGTCCGGCAGGCCGTGCACGGCTTCGAGGCCGACCAGGAACTTCAGCGCCGACACGCCCTGCGCCCCCGCGAACGCGCTTTTCGTGCCGTCTGCGGTGAACACGTGGCCGCCGGCCTGCCACAGCAGCGGGTAGAAGGTGAGGTTCAGCGGCTCCTCGGTGGAACCCGAGTAGTCGACGATCGGGACGCCGCGCGCGGCGAGCTTCGGCGCGTCCGCCTCGACCTCGTCCCACGTCCGCGGGAGCCGGGTGATTCCGGCGTCCGCGAACAGCTTCCGGTTGTAGACGGTGGTCGTCACGGTCCGGTACAGCGGCACGCCGTAGGACTGCCCGGCCACCCGCAGCGCGTCGAGCACCGGCGGCGAGTACGCACGTTCGCTGCCGGCGAGCACGTCGTCGACCGGTTGCAGCGTCTTCTCGGCGACGTACTGGGGAATCATGTCCGACTGCAGCAGGACGACGTCCGGGCCGTCGCCCGCCATGAGCGCGGCGCCGAGCTTCTCCTCCCGGCCCGCCCAGGGCTCCAGTTCGATGTCGAGGTCGACGCCGTACTCGCGTTCGAAGCCGCTCTCGACCTTCTGCCAGAAAGCCCGGCTCTGCGCCTGATCGTCGATGACCGGGTACATCCACAACGTCACCGCGTCGCCGCTGTCCCCGCCGCACGCCGCGAGGGAAGCGGCGGTCAGCACGAGCACCGCGGCGGCTTTGGTGGAGCCGGGTCTCATGCGGCCGGGTCCGTCCCGGCCTCGAGGCCGAAGAGGCGGGCGGCGTTGCGCCCCATCACGTGGTCGTACTCGTCGTCGGTGAGGTCGGCCTCCAGCACCACGCCCATCGCGATGGCGGGATCGACCAGGGTGCTGTCGGTGCCGAACAGCATCTGCCCGAGCGGAACGCGGTCCAGCGCGTAGCGGAACCGGCCGCGGTCGGTGATCGAGCAGCACGGCTCGAGGTAGAGCCGGTCGCTGCGGCGGGCCGCCTCGACGGCCGTGCGCCACGCCGGGCCGCCCATGTGCCCGGCGATCACGCGCAGGTCCGGGTACCGCTCCAGCACGTCGACCAGTCCGAGCACCGTCTCGTCCCACGTGTGGACCAGCACCGGCAGCCCGGCCTCGGCGGCCAGCCCCAGCGCGTCGCGGACCGCCGGCGACATCAGCGGCCGGCCCGGGTAGGTCGTGTGCACCTTGACCCCGACGAACCTTCCCGTGGGCCGGTACTTCTCCAGCTCGCGCGCCGCGGCGGCGAGGTCGTTGGGGTTCACCACGACGTAGCCGAGCAGGCGCGGCTGCGTTTCGAGGACCTCCGCCAGCCGCCGGTTGCCGGAGACCATGTCGTAGGTGACCGCCTCCGACGCCGAGACGACCTGCCGGTCGATGCCGTAGCGGTCCATCAACGCGAGGTTCAGCTCGACGCTCCCCACTTCCGTGCTGAAGAACCAGGGCCCGGTGTGGCCGTGGACATCGATGATCATGCCGGGTCCACCAGCCACGCCGCAGCGGTGCCGCCCGCCACCTGCTGCCATTCCCGGTCGTCGAGCGCGGCCGTGCGCAGCCGCAGCGCCGAGGGCAGGACGTCGTGCAGCGGGGCGCGCGACCCGTAGGCCAGGTGGTGCGCGCCCACCTCCCCCGCGATCCGCTCGATGGAGTCGGGGCCGCACAGCATCCGCGTCGAGGCCACGAACCCCGGCTCGCGGCGGGCGAGCACCACGAAGTCGGCCACTCGGTAGGCGTGTACATCGAGGAAACACACGCGCGCGCCGCGGCCGGCGAACGGCCGCCAGAAGCTGCTGAGGTCCCCGCTCGTCAGGAGCACCATCCCGTGGCCGACCGCGACGTCCACGAGGTGCGCCAGCCCCGGCGAGTCCGCCTCGACCCACTGCTCCGGCGGGAAGAGCCGCAGCAGCCGCACCCCGGACTCGACGAGCCGCTCGATCTCGGTCTCCGCGGTCAGCGCGTCGCGCACGTCGACGGCGCCGACCGGGACGAACTCCGCTCGTTCCCGGGCTTTGCGCATCTCGTCGTTGCCGGTGCAGGCGTCGAACAACGCGCCTCGCAACGAGCAGACGAGGCCGCGCCGGATCCGGTGTTTCTTGTGAAGCGCGGTCACGGCCTCCAGCGACGCGTCGAGCCGGCGGCTCGGCACCACGCCGAACAGCACGTCGACATCGAGGTCGATCTCCTGCCGTTCGACGGGCACCGGGGGTAAGGGCGATCGGTTCAAGCTTGCTCCCCGTCCGTTGCGGATGGGGGCAGCCTCCTGCGTGGTGCTACAAGATCACTACACACGGGTGCCCGGTCGGCTAGCGCCCGTACACCGCGGCGGTGAAGCCGGCCTCGGCCGCGAGCGTGCCGAGGCCGGCGGCGTGGGTGGCCGGCAGGAGGACGAGGGGGTAGCAGTCCGACTCGATGTCGAGGACCGCGAGGGCCGTGCCGGTGGTGAGGAGCTGCTTTCCGGCCGCTTCGAGGAATTCGTAGGTGGGCAGGTCGAGCTCGGCGAGGGCCTTCCAGAGCTCGTCGGCCGCCGGCGCGGAGCGCAGGGCGAGCAGCCGCCCGGCGATCTCGTCGGGGGCTTCCTTCCAGTCGACCTCGGCGAGCAGGCCGTGGTCGGTGAGGGCGTCGACCAGGGCGATCCACGGCAGGAGCTCGAACGGTTCGTCGATGCCGCGCTCGTCGAGGCGCTCGGCGTGGTCCCGGACGTAGGTGTCGGGGTCGTCGTGGGCGGCCAGCGCTCGCTCGGCCACCTGCGGGGCGTTCGGTGCCAGCAGGGTGGCGACCTCGGCGAGGGCGGCACGGATCGGGGTGGTCATCGACGTCCTCCGCGGGGCCGGGTGGTTCAACGCCAGGATGATCGCACCCCGGCGTGGCCGGGCGTCGCCTCGCCCGGGGTGTCGGCCGCGCAGGGCACGGCGACGGCACGTGTGAGACCCGCCGAATCCGGCCCGGCACCAGCGGAAACACCCCTATACTCGGCGCCTGTGATCGACGTCCGACCGCCGGCGCCGGAACGAGCTCGGGCGTTCCTGGACGACCGGAGACCCCCGACGCCCTGCCTCGTGATCGACCTCGACGCGGTGCGGGACAACCACGACCGGCTGCGCGAGGCGCTGCCCGAAGCGCGGATGTACTACGCGGTGAAGGCGAACCCGGCGCCGGAGGTCGTGCGGTTGCTCGTCCGGGCCGGCGCGGGGTTCGACGTCGCCGGCCGCGAGGAGATCGAGCTCTGCCTCGCGCAGGGCGCCCGGCCCGAGCTGATCTCGTACGGCAACACCGTGAAGAAGGCGCGGGACATCGCGTTCGCGTTCCGGGCCGGGGTTCGCCGGTTCACCTTCGACAGCGCCGAAGACCTCGGCAACCTGGCCGAGCACGCGCCCGGGTCGACGGTGTCGTGCCGCGTGCTCGTGGACAGCTCGGGCTCGCAGACGCCGTTCGGCCGGAAGTTCGGCTGTGCGCCGGAGATGGCGGCAGACCTGCTCACGCGCGCGGCCGCCCTCGGGCTGGACCCGGAAGGCGTCGCGTTCCACGTCGGCTCCCAGCACCTCGACCCGCGGGCGTGGGACGCCGGGATCGCCACCGCCGCGAGGGTCACCCGCGAGGTGGCGGCGCGTGGCATCGCGTTGCGCGGCTTGAACATCGGCGGCGGGCTGCCGGGCCGGTACACCGCCACTCCCCCGCCGCTCGCCGACTACGCGGCGGCCATCCGCGCGTCGATCGCACGGCACTTCCCCGTGGCGCCGGACCTCGCGTTCGAGCCCGGGCGGGCGGTGGTGGCCGACGCCGGGCTGATCCGCAGCGAGGTCGTGCTGGTGTCGCGCAAGTCCGCGGCCGACGAGAAGCGCTGGGTGTACCTGGACATCGGCCGGTACGGCGGGCTGGCCGAGACCGAGAACGAGGCCATCGCCTACCGCCTGGAGACCGCGCACGACGGAACTCCCGACGGCCCGGTCGTCGTCGCCGGCCCCACGTGCGACGGCGACGACGTGCTCTACCTCCGCACTCCGTACCGCCTGCCGCTCGGGTTGGCGGCCGGGGACCACGTCGACATCCTGAGCGCGGGTGCGTACACGCAGAGCTACTCTTCGGTGTCGTTCAACGGGTTCCCGCCGTTGAAGACGTACTTCGTCGGCGGAGAACCGGACGAGATCGGCGAGTTCGCCGGCCGGCACGTGCTCGCGGAGTTCTCCGGAGTGGCGGCCGCGCTGCTCGACGACGTCGAGTTCCTGTGCGAGAGCTTGGAACGCGCGCTGCGCAAGGCGGGCGCGACCGTGCGCGAGGTGACGTCCACGCGCTTCGCCCCGCAGGGCGTGACCGTGGTCGCGCTGCTGTCGGAGTCGCACGCGTCGATCCACTCCTACCCCGAGCGCGGGTCGGTGTTCGTCGACGTGTTCACGTGCGGGCGCCGCGCGGACCCCGAACGGGCCGTGCAGCTGCTGCAGGACATGCTCGGCGCTACGGCGGCCCGGACCAGCACCATCCACAGAGGACAGGACACCCGGTGAACATCACGGAACCGGTCGGCGCCGGCCTGACGCGGGTCTGGCAGGTCTCGGACGTGCTCGTCGACACCCGCACCGACTACCAGCACCTGGTGATCGGCAAGACCGCCCAGGGCATCTCGCTGTTCTGCGACGACGAGCGGCAGAGCACCGAGCTGAGCCAGCTCGTCTATCACGAGGCCCTGCTCGTGCCCGCGCTGCTGCTGGCCGCCGAGGTGAACCGCGTGCTGGTCGTCGGGTCCAGCGAAGGCGTGGTGTGTCAGCTCGCGGTGCGGGCGGGCGCGTCGGTCGTCGACCACGTGGACATCGACGCCCAGGCGGTGCGGCTGTGCGCGGAGCACCTGCCCTACGGCTACTCGGCTGAGGAACTGTCCACCGCCGAGCGCGGCGACGGCCCGATCCGCGTGCACTACGCCGACGGCTGGGAGTTCGTCCGCACCGCCACCGCGAAGTACGACATCGTGGTGGTCGACCTGCCCGACGAACAGGACGGCACCGACGCACAGCACAACCGCTTGTACGGCACCGATTTCCTGCGCCTGTGCCGGAACCTGCTCACGCCCGGCGGGGTCGTCGCGTACCAGGGCGGCTGCCCGACGCTGTGGCGCAACTCGACCCTGGTGAAGTGCTGGCGGCGGTTCACGGAGACGTTCGCCGCACCGGTGTACTTCGGCTCGGACGAACACGAGTGGGCATTCCTCTTCGGCACCCGACTCGACAAGCCGGTGGACACCATGGTGCGCCGCTGGCCGACCCTGCCGTACCGCCCGCAGACGATCGACGAGCTCACCCTGCGCGGAGCTACGGTGCCACCGCTCGGTCTCCGCCGCTGATCGGCTGGTGCTCCCCCGCTCGCGCAAGGAGGCGCCGGGCGAGTCCGAAGGTCCGGATCAGACCTGGGCGAGCTTCCGTTTCGAAGCAACCACCTGCGGAGCACCGCATCGCGCGCACATCACGGCGCGCCGGGCGCGTTTGGCGACCAGTACGCCGGGCGCCGCGGCCTCGAACTCCTGCACCACGGCGTGCGACTTGCACGTGGCGCCTCCACAGTGGACGCAGCAGCCGATCGCCGGGGTGGTCGTGTCGGTTTCGGTGCAGTCGATACAGATCACAGCAGGTTCTCCTGTCCAGAGTGGTGCCACGGGGTCACCCGGCCGGCATCGGGGTGCCGGGGCGGAGGTTCACTTCCGTGGTGAGGTGCCTTCAGCCTCGCGGCTGAATTTGATTCAGTCAAGAAAAGGCGAGTTGTCCTCCGTCACAGCAGATTCGCGACGACGTCGGGCAACAGGCGGAGGAACGCGCCCATCGCGGCGCTCTCGTAGGCGCCGGCGCGGCGGAGCAGGACGACCGTGCGCGGGGGAAAGCCGGGGTCGAGCGGGATCGTCGTGAGGTCGGGGTGGTCGTGGGCCAGGACGTCGGGCAGGACGGTCGCGACGGGGCTGCGCCGCACGATTTCCAGCAGTGCCTGGATCGAGTGGGCTTCCACGGTGATCCGGGGGTTGACGCCGTGCCGCGCGAAGTACGCGTCGATGTGGGTGCGGGTGACGAAGTCGCGGGTGAGCAGCGCGAGTTCCGGATCTTCGAGCGAAGCGGCCGCGCGGCCGCGGACGAGGCTCAGCGTCTCCTCGAACAGCGCCGTGGCACTGATGCCCGGCGTGGCGCTGGCGCTGTCACCGAACCCGATGCCGGCGTCGAGGTCGTCGGCGAGCAGGCGGGCCTCGATCTCGTCCTGCGCGCGCTCCTCGATCGTGAGGGTCACGCCCGGGTGGCGGGTGCGCAGTTCGGCTGCCAGCGGGCCGACGAGGTAGGTGGTGAACGTCGGCGTCGTCGCCAGGCGCAGGTGGCCGCGGGAGAGGTCCTGCACGTCGTGCACGGCGCGTTCACCGGACGCCAGGTCGCGCAGGGCTTCCCGGACGTGGCGCACGTAGGCCTCGCCGGCGTCGGTGGGCCGCACCGCGCGGCCCGTGCGGTCCAGCAGCTGCACGCCCAGCGCGCGTTCGAGCTGTTTGATCTGCTGCGACAACGTCGGTTGCGAGACGTGCAGTTCCTCCGCGGCACGGGTGAAACTGCCGCACTCGACGACAGCGAGCAGGTAGCGAAGGTGCCGCAGTTCCGGTGCCATGAACCCCACTATAGGCGGCAGCAATAGGGATCATTCGATCTGCGACTTGGCGCCTATACGGGCTCGTCAGGCATCGTGAAAGCCAAGCCCACCACGGAGGTGATCCGAATGCAGGACACGGCAGAAGGCGTCCGGCACTTTCAGCAGGACGTCTACCCGCACAAGGCCCAGTTGTTCGAGCACCTGGCCACCCACCACAAGCCGGACACGCTGTTCATCGGCTGTTCCGACGCGCGGGTCGTGCCGGAGCTCATCACGAGCAGCGAGCCCGGTGAGCTGTTCGTGATCCGCACCGCCGGCAACCTGGTCCCCGCCTACCACCCCGGCGCGGACCCGGTCACCGCCAGCATCGAGTACGCCGTCGCCGCCCTGGGTGTCACCGACGTCATCGTCTGCGGCCACAGCGCCTGCGGTGCCATGACGGCTCTGGCCGAGAACCACGACCTCTCGGCGACCCCCGCCGTCGCCGGCTGGCTCGAACAGGCCGACGCTTCCCGGGCCCGGGTGAAAACCCCGGGCAACGTCCCGGAACTGGTGCGCCAGAACGTGCTCGCCCAGCTGGCCACCCTGGCCACCCACCCCTCGGTCGCCCGCGGCCTCGCCACGCGGACGCTCGGCCTCCACGGCTGGGTCTTCGACATCCCCACCGGCCACGTCGACGTCCTCGACGCGGCCTGAAAACCCACCACGAAAGGAAAACCGTCCCGTGCTGCACACCCAGATCGACCCCACCGCCCGCGAAGTCCTCGCCATCGCCGCCGTCGAGGCCAAGACCCGCAAGGACCTGTCCTGGCAGCAGATCGCGGACGCCGCCGGGCTTTCGGTCGCGTTCGTCACCGCGGCCGTGCTCGGCCAGCACCCCCTGCCCGAGCCGTCGGCCGGGCGGTCGCCGAGCTGCTGGACCTCGACGCCGACGCCGTGACCCTGCTGCAGGCCGTGCCCACGCGCGGCTCGATCCCCGGGGGCGTGCCCACCGACCCGACGATCTACCGCTTCTACGAGATGATCCAGGTCTACGGCACCACCCTCAAAGCCCTGGTGCACGAGCAGTTCGGCGACGGCATCATCAGCGCGATCAACTTCAAGCTCGACGTGCGCAAGGAAGCCGACCCCGAGGGCGGCGAGCGGGCCGTGATCACGCTCAACGGCAAGTACCTGCCGACCAAGCCGTTCTGATCCGTCCGATGTGGACAAACCCGGGCCTCGTCGCCCCGAGGAAGGACCGGTGAGGAAACCGATGTCCGGTCCGCTCGGCGGGTTGCGGAAACCCTTTCCCCTCAACCTGTTCGGCGTCGCCTTCGGACTGTCGGGCCTGGCCGGGACCTGGACGGTCACCGCCGGCGCCACGGCCGCGATCACCACCGCCTGGTGGCTGGTCGCGGCCGCGGTCTGGCTGGGCAGTGCGCTGCGCTACGGCCTCGCCGCCGGAACCGCGCGGCGGATGCTCGACGACCACGCCCACCCCGTGCTCGGTCCCTTCGCCGCGCTCGTGCCCGTCACCGGAATGCTGCTCGGCAGCCAGCTTTCCCGGTTCGCACCGCAAGCCGGACGAGTCGTGGTGCTCGTCATGGTCGCCGCGGCCGCCACGATCGGCGCGCTGTACCTGACCAGAGCCCTGACCGGCCGGCACGACCTCGACAGCCAGCACGCCGGCCACCTGCTCCCCACCGTCGCCGCCGGGCTGATCGGCGGCCAGTCCCTCGCCACCGTCGGCCTCCACGACGCCGCCCTCGCCGCCTTCGCCGTCGGCATGCTGATGTGGGTCCTCCTCGGCGCGACGATCCTCGCGCGCCTCGCGTCCCGGCCACCACTGCCCGACGCACTCGTCCCCACCCACGCGATCTTCGCCGCCCCGCCGGCCGTCGCGGGCAACGCGTGGTTCACCCTCAACGGCGGCGCCCCCGACCTGTTCGAACACGCGCTGCTCGGCGTGTTCGCCCTGTTCTTCCTGTCCCAGCTGACCCTGCTCCCCCGCTACACCCGCCTGCCCTTCACCCACGGCTTCTGGGCCCTGACCTTCACCATCGCCGCCGGCGGCACCTACGGCATCCACTGGCTCACCGCCACCCACGCCGCCGGCGCCACCACGTGGACCGTCCTCGCCGTCACGACGGCGCTCATCGCGTCGATCGCGGTGCGGTCGATCGCGCTCGCGATCCGCGGCACCCAGCCGGCTGTCCGACGCGTGCGGGCGGCACGGTTGCCGGCGGTCTCGCTACGTTGGCAGCACACAAGAGGGGGTAGTGCTGATGGTGGACTGGGCCCGGTTGTCCCACGCGTACGGACCGGCGACGGACGTGCCGGCCATGCTGGCGGGAATGGTGTCGGCCGACGAAAGTGACCGCGGCGTGGCACTCGACCAGTTCGAGGGCGCGGTGTTCCACCAGCAGTCCCTTTACGACAGCACGGTCGCGTCCCTGCCTTTCCTGCTGGACGCCGTGGTCACGCCGGGGCTGTCGGCGCGCGGCGAGATCCTGGAGCTGCTGGCGGCCATCGGCCGGGGCGCGGCGGCCGGTAGCAGCCAGCACTCGTCCGAGGCGGCGCGCACGCTGGCCGCAGCGGCGCCGCGGCTGCGCGGCCTGCTCACCGACGCCGACGCCCGCGTCCGGGCCGCCGTCGCTGAGGTGCTGGCACTCGACGCGGGCAGTGCACCCGGGCTGGTGCAGCGGCTGGCGGCCGACCCGGATGCCGAAGTCCGAGCCGCGTTGGCGCGGGCGCTGGCCGGCGCCGTGCGCGCCGGGCACGTTTCCGAACCGGACGCCGAGTCGATCGGCGAAGCCTTGTCCGCGGCGGGAACCGACCCGTCGCCGCTCGTGGGCATCGCCGCGCTCGCGGCGGCCGGCGGCCTGCCCGGACCGCTACCGGCGGGGTTCGTCGCACGGCTGACCGAAGTGCTGGACGCCGCCTACGGCGAAGGGGAACCGCCACCCCCACCGCCGGAGGCGGTCCCCGGGACGTTGCGCGGCATGCTCGCCGAGCGCCGGAACGCGGAACTCGCCCTTCGGCCGTCGCCGCACCTGGCGGACCTGACCTCGGAAACCAGCTGGGTGATGGGTGATCACGTCGGCGAACGCGTCGCCTTCCTGGCGGCCCAGCTGCGCGCACCCCGCTGGGTGCAGCGGGGCGACGCGCTGCACTCGGTCCACGCGCTGGCCCGGGGCTGGCGCGGGGACTACCGCGAACTGGCCGCGCTGACCGGCGAGCAGCTGCGGGACCGCCGGTTGATCGAAGCCGCCGCGAACACGTTGTGGTTCCTGCGCGAGCTCGCCGCCCCCGCGGCAGATGACCTCGTCGCCTGTCTCGCCGAGATGGCCCGCGAGGTGACGGGCTACGTGCCCGGCGGCGAGCCCGCGTGGCTGCGGCTGTGGCCGGGTGCGCGCGATTCCGAGCCCAGCCAGGTCATCACCGCCCTTGCCCTGATCGGCGACGTCCGGGTGCTGCCCGCGCTGGGCTGGCTGCTCGACCACGAGGACATGCCGCCGTACCTGGGCAGTTCCCTCGAGGTGTTCGGGCCGGCGGCCGCCGAGCTGCTGCCGTCGATCCGCCGCAGGTTGCGAGACCTGCCCGTGCTCGAACACGACGTCCGGCGCGACCGGTTGCTGGACGCCGTGGGCGCGATGGGAGCCGCTGCCGCGCCCGCGGTACCGGAACTGCTGGGGCTCGAAGCGAGCTACCCGGTCGTCAAGGCGCTCGGCCGGATCGGCCCGGCCGCCGCCGAGGCCGGACCGATGCTGCGCACTCTCGCCGAACGCGGTGACCCGGCGGCAGCCCTGGCGTTGTGGCAGATCGAAGGCGACGCCGACCTCGCCCTGCGGCTGTCCGGGCCCCAGCTGGAACCCGGCGCCCAGGATGCCGCGGCCGGCGCGTCCACGTGCAAGACGCTGGGGCCGGCCGCGATCGCGTACGCACCGCAACTGCGTCGGTTGCTCGACCACGAGGCCGAGTGGACTCGCCACCACGCGGCTTACGCCTGGTGGCGAGTCACCGGGGACCCCGAGCCGGTTCTGCCGGTGTTCGCCGCCCTGTGGGAGGCCAGTGTCGCCCAGCGGCCCGCGATCGCCGCGTGTCTCGGCGAAATCGGATTCGCGGGCGAAGCGGAACCGTTGCTGCGCAACGAACTGGCGTCCACGCGGCGAAGCGGGGTGACGCGGATCGCCGAACCGTTCGACATCGTGGACGCGCTCATCATCTCGGCCGACGAGACCCTCCTGGGCGACTGCCGTGCGGCGCTGGGGAACCGGGCACCCTGAAGCCCGGTCAGGTGGCCTCGCCACTGCGGCCGTGATCACGGCGGCAACCGGAACCTCAGGAAGACCGGCCCGCCCCCTCCGTCATGGTGCGGCGCAGGCGTTCCCGCTCACGGTCGTCCGACGTGTCCGCGCAGGCGGGGCGCGGGTGGTGCCGCCGGCCGGCGGCGAGGACGAAGCGGGGCCGGTGCAGGGTCGACAGGTCGGTGGTCGGGTCGCCGGTCACGGCGATGAGGTCCGCGCTCAGGCCGGGAGCCAGCCGGCCGGTCACCGCGGACAGGCCGCAGACCGAGGCGGCGACGTCGGTGGCGCTCGCCAGGACGCCGCGGGGTGGCAGGCCCGATTCCGCCAGCAGGTCGAGGCCGTCGGCGTAGCGGTCGAAGTGGACGAGGGGGATCCCGGCGTCCGTGCCGGCCACGATGGTCGCGCCGAGGGCCACCAACCGGCTCAGGTTGTCGAGCACGGCGTCGCGTTCGTCCCAGGGGCAGAGGTACTCCGCGGCGGTGCAGGCGGAGTTCATGGTGGGGCTCACGGCGATGCCGCCGGCGACGATGCGGGCCGCGATGGCCGGGTCGAAGCGCGTGCCGGTGCGGGTGACCCAGCCGCAGTGTTCGATGCAGTCGACGCCGGCCGTCACGGCGCGGTCGATGCCCTCCACGCCCAGGGCGTGGGTCGTCACCGGGAGGCCGAGCGCGTGGGCCTCGGTCACCAGCGCGGTGAGCTCCGCGGTGGTGTAGCGCGCTTCCGACGGGTGACTGCCCGGCGTCATGAACCCGCCGGTGGTCATGACCTTGATCAGGTCGACGCCGTCCTCGGCGTGGCGTTGCACCCGCATGCGCAGTTCGGCGACGCCGTCCGCGACGCCGCCCATGGACTCGGCGTGGCCACCGGTCACGGTGATCGGCGCGTTCGCGGCGAGGATCCGGGGTGCCGCCTCGGGCAGGGTCGGCAGGAGGTCGCGGATCTCGGTGCCGAGCGTGCCGGGCGCGCCGAGATCACGCGCGGTGGTGACGCCGGCGTCCAGCAACCGCCGGGCATTGGCGATCATACGGTGGCGCAAGGTTTCCTCGTCGTCCGGCCCGGCGAGGCTGACGGCGCCGGCGGCGGGTTCGAGGGCCAGGTGCACGTGGCAGTCGATCAGGCCCGGCATGAACGTCGTGTCGCCGAGGTCGGTGGTGTCGTCGGCCCGCGGCGCTGAAGCGCGCGGGCCGGCGTAGGTGATCAGGCCGTCCTCGACGCACACCGCCGCGTCCTCGATCAGCGGTGCCGCCGAGCCGGTCAGCAGGCGCGCGGCCGTGTAGCGCTCGCTCATGCCGACCGCCGGTACTCCGCCAGCGCCGCGCAGAACCTCTCGACGTCTTCGCTGGAGTTGTAGTAGTGGAACGCGGCCCGCAGGATCGACCCGCGCGGCGACGTGACGATCCGCCGCTCGGCGAGGAACCGGCCCAGCGCGTCGGGATCGGCGTCGACGACGGCGACCTGCGGCCCCGGCCGGGCGTCGGGCATCGGACGGCTGAGCACCTCGCCCGCGTCGGCCAGCCGCGCGGTGGCCTCCTCGACGAGGCTCGCCACGTGCCGCCAGCGGGTCACCGGGTCCACCTCGGCCAGCACCTGGAGCCCGGCCTGGGCCGCGTACACCGCGGGAATGCCCGGAGTGCCGGACTCGAAACGGCGCGCCGCGGCCGGGCCGTCGAGCGCCACCGGGTCGAAGCCGAACGGGTCGGTCCGGCCGAACCAGCCGGTCATCGTCGGCCGCTGCTCGTCCTCGACGCCGGCGCGGGCGTACAGCGCGGCGACGCCCGGCAGCCCGAGCAGGTACTTCAGCGTGCCGGTCACCAGGTAGTCGCAGTCGATCTCGGCGACGTCGACCGGCACGACACCCGTCGCCTGGTACGCGTCGACGAGCACCCGCGCGCCGACCTCGCGGGCCAGCTTGGCGATCTCGTTGACCGGCTGCAGCGATCCGTTGGTGTAGAGCGCCAACGGAACTGACACGAGCCGCGTCCGCTCGTCGATCTGCGCGCGGTAGGCCTCGACCACACCGAGCTCGCGCATCGCCGCGTCGTCGACCCAGCGCATCTGCCCTTCGCCCGGCCGGCCCGCGTGCAGCACCTGGCCGACGCTGGGGAACTCGGCCGACATCGACACGACGACGTCCTCGTCGGCGAACCGCAACGCGCCGACGGCCTGGTACGCGGCGTGCGAAGCCGAAGGCACCAAAGCGATCTCGTCCGCGCTCGCGCCGAGGAAGGCCGCGATCGACGCCCGCAGACGCTCCACTTCGGACATCCACGGTCCCCACGGCGCTCCCTGGTCGCGCAGCAGGTACGCGAACTCGGCCAGCGCGGCGGTCACCCGGGTGGCGATGGCGCCCTGGCTGCACGACGCGAGGTGCGTCGTGTCGACGAGACTGGGGAACTGCTCTCGGAACCGCTGCGGGTCCACGAGTCACCTCCGTGCACGCTGATGGTCTTGGTCAGTCACAGTGAACATGCGAAAGCCTGGCTGCGCAATACCCGGGATGCCGGTTGACGGAGCAGGGGCCATCACCCACACTGATGCGAATTCATCACAGCTGAACACCTCGCCGTGTCCCCTCAGGAGCGCCCATGTCCGAACCCAAGCACCCGGCCCGCCGCCGGTGGCACTGGTTACTGCTGCTGATCCCGTTCGTCTGGTGCATCGCCGCCATCCCGCTGGCCAACCGCGTCGGCTACCTGTTCGGCTCGATCCCCTTCCTGCTGGCGTGGATGACCCTCGGCGTCCTCGCCGGGTCCGCCGCCATCGGCGCCGTCTACGTCATCGATCGCCGCAACGGCGATCTGGACCGGTTCTAGGAGCGCGCGATGGCCCTGATCCTGGCGTTGGTGATCGCGGTCGGCTCGATCGCGTGGGGCACGGTCGCCGCGGCCCGCGGCCGGAAGATGAACCTGCAGGAGTGGTCGGTCGGGAGCCGGCGCTTCGGCACCTGGCTGTTCTGGTTCCTGATGGTCGGCGAGACGTTCACGACCTTCGCGCTGCTGGGCGCGTCCCAGAGCGTGTTCAGCAACGGCGCGCCCGGCTACTACGTGCTGGGCACCATGGTGCTCACCGCGGCCGTCGGCTACTGGGTGGTGCCGCGGATCTGGCGCGCGGGCAAGCAGCACGGCCTGGTCACCATGGGCGACTACTTCACGACCCGGTTCTCCGCGCCGTGGTTCGGCGGGCTGATCGCGGTGTTCGGCATCGTCTCGCTGCTGCTCTACGCACAGGTGCAGCTGACCGGCCTCAGCCTCATCCTGGGCAGCCTGTTCGGCGACAGCCTGCCGTCGCTGGCCTACGTCGTCGCCGGCGGCGTGCTCGTGGCCGCGTTCGTGCTCGTCGGCGGGATGCGCGGCGCGGCGTTCACCGCCGTGGTCAAGGACGTGCTGCTCATCGCCGTGCTGCTGGTGATCGCGGTCGGCGCGGCGAGCGCGGCCGGGGCGAGCGGGCCGCTCGGGGTGTTCGACACCCTCAAGGACACCCAGCCGCACGCGGCGACGCTGCCCGGTATCAAGGGCACCGCGGCGACGAACACGTGGTGGTGGATGAGCTTCCTGCTGATCACGCCGCTCGGCTCGTTCGCGCTGCCGCACATGTTCCAGGTGTCCTACACCGCCAAGGACGTGGCGACGATCCGGCGCAACCAGGTGATCCAGCCGCTGTACTCGCTGTTCTACGTGCTGATCGTGCTCATCGCGCTGGCCGCCGTGCTGGCCCTGCCGAACCTGCCCGACAAGCAGGCCAACGCGTCGCTGCTGATCTTCGTCCACGACAAGTTCCCGAGCTGGGTGATCGGGCTGCTCGGCGGCGCGGGGATTCTCGTCGCGCTGGTGCCGACCGCGGTGCTGGTGCTGACCGCCAGCAGCCTGTTCACGCGCAACGTGGTGGGCGGCGTCTCGAAGAAGCTGGCCGGTTCGCTCACGATCTCCCGGGCCGGCGTGGTGGTCTTCACCGCGATCGTGGTGCTGCTCGTGGCCCAGAGCAGTTCGAAGCTGCTGACCATCATGACCAACGTGTACAGCGCCGTCGGGCAGCTGGCTCCGGCGCTGTTCCTGTCCATGCTGTGGCGGCGCGTCACGGCCGTCGGGCTGGCCGCGGGGGCGGTGTGCGGCGGGCTGATCGTCGGCGTTCCGCAGCTGGGGGCGCTCTTCGCGCACACGGTGCCGCCGGGCACGGTCATCGGCCTGCCCGCCCTGGTGGTCAACGTCGTCGTCACGGTGCTGGTCAGCCTGGTCACGCGAGCGCCCGCCGCGGCGGCGGTCGACACCGGGACCGGCAGCAGTGCGCCGGCCGAGGACCGGCAGCCCGTCGGTGAGGCCGCGCTGCGTTGATGGCGGCTCCGGACACCTTCCGGCCCCGGGCGCGCGCCCGGGGCCGGACACACCGCGGCCCGGCCGGGCGACCGACGATAATGGCCGGATGACCATGACCCGGATCCGTGAGTTCCGCACCCTCCGGGGCCTGACCGTCCGCGAGCTGGCGGACCGGGCCTCGGTGTCCACCGGGCTGATCAGCCAGGTCGAACGCGGCGTCACCGACCCGAGCCTGGAGACCATGCGGCGGATCGCCGAGGTCCTCGAGGTGCCCCTGTTCAGTCTCTTCCAGGACGGCGAGCACGACACCGTCGCCGTCATCCGGCGCGAGAACCGCTACCGCATCTCCTCGCCGCACCACGCGATCACCTACACCCGCGTCTCCCCCGGCGGCGCCAAGCTCGAGGTGCTCGAAGGCCGGCTGGAGCCGGGCGCGGTCTCGGCGGACACCCTGCGCTCGCACCCGTCGGAGGAGTGCGTCGTCGTGCTCACCGGCCGCCTGACGGTCGAGGTCGGGGACCAGGTGCACGAACTGAAGACGGGCGACAGCTGCCACTTCGACTCGAACATCCCCCACCGCTTCCGCAATGACGGGCGGACGAGCGCCCGGTTCATGGTGAGTGTGACGCCGCCGAGCTACTGACGACGGGCTCGCGGCCGGGCCTAGAGGTCCGTGGCGCGCGGGTGGTGCGGTTCGTAGATCCCCACCTGACTGCCGCCCGGGAGCCGGAAGCCGCTCAACCGCCCCCACCGTTCTTCTTCGACCGGTGCGCACGCGACGCCGGCGGCGGCCAGGTCGGCCAGCGTCGCGTCCAGGTCGTCGCACATGAGGTACAGCTCGTGGGACGGCGGGCCGTCGGTGGGGTGGACGGCGAGCTCGGCGGGCGGGAGCTTGAAGATCAGCCAGCCACCGCCGGCGTCGACGTGGGGGAAGCCGAGGACGTCGCGGAGGAAGGCGCGGTCCGCGTCGGCGTCGTGGCTGGAGACGATCACGTGGGCTCCGCTGATGGGCATGCGGTCACTGTCGCACACCCCACCCCGCGAAGGCTCATTCCCGCAGGAAACCCGCGGTCACCTCGTCGTCGGCGAGCACGTCGTCGCCGTAGAGGTCCTGGAGCCAGTTCGTCTGGTAGATCGTGTCGAGGTAGCGCTCGCCGAGGTCCGGCGCGATGGCGACGGCCGTGAGCCCGTGCCCCTCGTGTTCGGGGAGCCAGCGCATGGCGCCGCTGACGACCGTGCCCGTGGAGCCGCCGAAGAGGAACCCCCTGCGGGCCAGGCGGTGGCAGCTGCGGATGGTGTCGGCCTCCTCGACGGCGATCACCTCGTCCACATAGGACTCGTCGAGCAGCGCCGGCCGGACGCTGGTGCCGAGGCCGGGGATCATCCGGCGGCCCGGCGCGCCCCCGAACGTCACGGAGCCGGCGCTGTCCACCGCGACGATGTGGACCGGCCGGGGCCACTCGCGGAAGAACCGCGCGCAGCCCATCAGCGTGCCCGTGGTGCCCGCGCCGACGAACAGCACGTCGAGTTTCGGGAACTGGCGGGCGATCTCCGGCGCGGTGGTCCGGTAGTGCGCCTTCCAGTTGCCCGGGTTGGCGTACTGGTTGAGCCACACGTACCGCTCGTCGGTGGCACACAGCTCCCGCACCAGCGCGAGCCGCGCCCCCAGGAAACCACCGTCGGCGGCGGGCTCCGCGATGATGTGCACGCGGCTGCCCAGCGCCTCCATCAGGCGCCGGCTGGCCAGGTTGCAGCGCGAGTCGGTGACGCAGAGGAACCGGTAGCCCTTGCTGGCGGCGACCATGCTGAGCGCCACGCCGAGGTTGCCCGACGACGACTCGACGAGGATCGAGTCCCGCGTCAGGAGTCCCTGCCACTCCGCGGCCTCGACCATCTCGGTCGCGGCCTTGAGCTTGATCGACCCGGCGAAGTTGAACCCCTCGCACTTGAGGAACAACGAGTGCCCGAAGATCGACTCGAGGTCGACGTAGAGCTCTTCCTCGTTGAAGTCCGTGGGATCGGATATCACGGTCACGATGACCCCCTCCCTGGTGGCTCGTCAGCCGTACCGGCGCAGTTCGTGGAAGAAATCCGGGATGACGGTCAGCTCGCCGGCCCGGACCACCTCGTCGTAGACGTACTTGCCCACCGCGAGGTCGAGGACCCCGAGCCCGAACGGCGAGAACACCACGGGCCGGTCGACCGGCACGGAGACGCGGCCGGCCAGCACGTCGTCCAGCGTGCCGTCGAGGAACTCGCGCCCGCCCGTGAGCTGCTCGGCCAGGTGCGGCGAAGTACCGGCCTTGAGGCAGTGCTCGACGTCGTCGACGAAGTTGGCCGTGCTCAGCAGGAGCTCCGGCGCGAGATCACGCAGGGAAACGTGCAGCACCACCGGATCGTGGTCGAACCACGACCGCTCGGACACGTGCGGCCGGCCCGCCACGGTGGCGAACACGACCAGGTCGCTCGCGCGGATCAGCGACTCCGCCGACTCGTGCACCGTGATCCGCCCGCCGGAACCCGACCGCTCGAGGTACCCGCGGAACCCCGCGCCGCTCTCGGCCGACAGGTCGTGCACACCGATCTCGGCGAACTCCCAGCCGGTCCCGGCCAGGAAGGTGTGCACGTAGCGCGCGATGAGCCCCGTCCCGACGAACCCGACCCGGGTCGGCCGCGGCCGCCCCCGGCTGAGCGCCTCCGCGGCGCACGCGGCCAGCGCGGCGGTCCGCGTGGCGCTGATGATGGAACTTTCCAGGCACGCGAACGGGTATCCGGTGTCGTGGTCGTTGAGGATCAGCACCGCGGATGCGCGCGGAATGCCGGAAGCGACGTTCTCGGGGAAGCTCGAGATCCACTTCAGACCGTCCACTCGCACCTGTCCGCCGATCGAGGCCGGCAGCGCGATGATCCGGGACGCCGGGCGGTCGGGGAAGCGCAGGAAGTACGACGGCGGGTTCACCGTGCCGCCCGAGCTGTGCAGCCGGTAGGTGGCCTCGACCAGGTCCACGATCTCTCGCTCGCGCCCCGCGAGCGTTTGCCGCACCTGGCCGCCGCCGATCACGGCGAACGGGGGCACCGCGGCCGGCCCGCCGGCTTCGGCGCGGGCCGGGGTGGGTCGGATCGCCGTCATCTCGCACCCGCTTCGGCACTCGGCCCGAGGTCGGCCAGCCGCACCGGCTCGGCCAGCCCCACGAGGACCTCGCGGGGACCCTCGAACGGCTCCCGGCTGTGCGCGGTCCGGATGTTGTCCACCAGCATCAGGTCCCCGGCCTGCCACGGCTCGCGCACGGTGTTGGCCTCGTAGACCTGGTTGAGCAGCGCCACCACGTCCTCGCCGATCGGGTCGCCGCCCCCGAAGCTCGTGTTGAACGGCAGCGCGTCGGCGCCGTAGACGTCGACCAGGTACTCGCGGATCTCGGGATCCATGGTCCACTCGTTGAGGAACGCGACCTGGTTGAACCAGCAGCGCCGGCCGGTGACCGGGTGGGGCACGATCGCGCTGCGCCGCTGCCGGGTCCGCAACCCGCCGTCGGGCTGCCATTCGAACTCGATCGCGTTGCCACGGCAGTAGTCCTCGACTTCCGCCCGGTCGTCGGTGCCGAACGACTCGGCGACGGTCGCGCCGATCTCGTCGTTGTAGCTGCGGGTGAGCAGCCAGCCTTCCTGCTCGAACCGGCGGACGAGGTCCGCGGGCAGCGCGTCGAGCACGGTCGGCGAGTCGGAGACCGCCGTGGCGCCGCCTTCGGTGGGCGCGCCGAGGCAGGCGAACAGCAGCAGGCCGGGGAACTCGAGCCGGTAGCTGAGCTCGTGGTGCATGCACATCGGCTGGTTCGACGGCCACGCCGACGACGAGTACACCCCGGCCGAGTAGACCTCGCGCGCCGCGAAGGCCTCGCGATCCTTCATGCGGCCGCCGGCGAGCCGCTCGAACACGACGGCGACGTCGGCGGGTCCGCTCAGCCCGAGGCCGCGCACGAGCACGCAGCCGTGCTCGGCGACAGCCGCGCGCAGCGTGTCGCGGTGCTCGCTCGCCCAGTCCGGAGCACCGGCACCCGGTTCGGCCGGCAGCAGTGGAACCCCGCCCGGGCTCAGCTGCACTTCGGCGAGCGATGCCGACGTTGAGGAAATCATCTCTTGTCCTTTCGGCTCGAAGTCACGTGACGGGTACCGGTTCGACGGCGCGCAGCACGATCCGCGCGGTCTCGGCCGGGTTGGTGCGCGGGAAGTAGTGGCCGCCGCCGGCAATCGCCCGCACGTCGACGTGCTCGGCCAGCAGCCGCCATTCGCCGTGGCGATCGCGGAAGTCCACGGTGATCGGGTCGTCGTCCGCGGCGACGACGGTGACCGGGGTGGCCAGCTTCGCCGCCGGCGGGTTCGCCAGCGCGGAGGCGAGGTAGCTGTGCGCGGACACGCAGTCGTGCCGGAACGCCGCGCCGACCTGCTCGGCCCGCTGCGCGTCGAGCGCGCCGAGCGCGGGGTCGCCGCTGTCCGCGGCCAGCTCCGCGGCGATCGCGGCGTCGCTCAGCCGGCCCAGCTCGCTGATCGAGGCCCGCCGTTCGTCGGCGTCGCCGAGCAGCTGCGCGCCCACGAACAACCGCCGCACGTCCACCCCGCGCCCGGCGAGCCGCCGGGCCGTCTCGAAGGCGAACGCGGCGCCCGAGGAGTGGCCCCACAACACCACACGTTTCGGGGCGAGGTGCTCGATTTCCGCGACGACCTGGTCGACCACCCGCACCATCGGCGCGAACGCCTCGCGGTCGGCGGCCAGGTCGTGCCCGGGTAGCTCCACGGCGTACACCGCGAGGCCGCTCCCCCGCAGCGCCGACGCCAGCGGCCGGAAGTTCACCGAGTTGCCGCCGGCGTGCGGGAAGCAGACGAGCACGGCGTCGGGCGCCGCGGCCGGCTCGGTGAGCGGCTGCAGCAGCCCGCCGGCCTCGTCGCCGGCCTGGTCGTCGAGGAGCGCGGCCTGGTCGGCCAGCACCGGGTGCCGGGTGATCTCGGCGAGCGACAGCGCACGGTCCAGTGCGACGGCCAGCTTCACCGCCGAGAGCGACGTGCCGCCCCGGTCGAAGAAGTGGTCCCGCCGGCCGATCTTCTCCGGCGCGAGCCCGAGCACACCGGCCCACGCGGCCGCGAGCCGTTGCTCGGCGGGGGTCGCCGGAGCGTCGTGGACTTCGTCGGCGCCTTCGAGTTCCGCGGCCAACGCGGTCAGCGCCTTCTTGTCGATCTTTCCGTTGGCGGTCAAGGGAAGCTGCTCGCGCCAGTGGAACGCCGACGGGACCATGTAGGCGGGCAACGAACTGCTCAACCGAGCGTGCAGCGTCTCGTCGGACAGCGCCTCGGCGGCGGAGTAGAACGCGACCAGGTGCTTGCCCTGGCCGTCGCGCTCGGCGACCACCACGGCGCCGTCGCCGACCCCGGGCACGCGCAGCAGCGCGTTCTCGACCTCGCCGATCTCGATCCGGAAGCCGGAGATCTTCACCTGGCTGTCGCGACGGCCCAGGAACTCCAGCCGGCCCCCGGGCAGCCAGCGGCCACGGTCCCCGCTGCGGTAGAGCCGTTCGCCGACCCGGTGCGGATCGGGCAGGAACGCCGCGCGGGTGCGGGCGAGGTCGTTCACGTACCCGCGGCCCACGCACACGCCGGAGAACACGATCTCGCCGGGCGCGCCCAGCGGCACCGGCTGCAGGTGCTCGTCGACGACGTAGACGTGCACGTTGTTCACCGGCCGCCCGAGCGGGACGCGGCCTTCCGGCGGCCGGTCCATGACCTCGTGGTTGGTGTCGTCCGAGGTCTCGGTGAGGCCGTAGGCGTTGACCAGCCGGACGTCCGGGTACGCCGCGAACCAGCGCTGCACCAGCTCCTTCTTCAGTGCCTCGCCGGTCACCGACACGCACCGCAGGTCCGGCAGCGGGCGCGGATGACTCTCCACAAAGGACAGGACGGCTTCGAGGTACGACGGAACGACCTGCGCCACCGCGACCCGGCCCCGCGCGATCCGCTCGACGAACCGCTCGGCGTCGAGGATCACCTCCTGCTCGACGATCAGCGTCCGCCCGCCGACCACCAGCGGCGCCAGCAACTGCCACAACGAGATGTCGAAGCACTGGGGCGCGGTCTGCGCCACGACCTGGCCCTCGGTGATCCCCAGGTCGTCGATCTTGGCGTGCAGGTGGTTCAGCATCCCCGCGTGCTCGCACATCGCGCCCTTGGGCTCACCGGTCGAGCCCGAGGTGAAGTAGATGTAGGCGAGCTGGCGCGGCGTCACGTCGATCCCGAGGTCGGTGGCGGACCGGTGCTCGGCGCAGGCCGCCTCGACGTCCATCCGCACCGCGCCGGACAGCAGCTCCAGCGCGTGGTCCAGCGTGTCGCTGCTGCCGCGTTCGGTGAGCACCAGTTCGCAGCCGGCCCGCCGCAGCGTCTTCGCGATCCGCTCGGGCGGGAAGTGTGGTTCGACCGGCAGGTACACGCCCCCGGCCTTGAACACGGCCAGCACGGCGGTGAGCCAGCCGAGGTTCCGCTCGGTCACCACGGCCACCACGCTCTCCCGGCGCAGCCCCCGCGCGAGCAGTGCCCGCGCCAGCCGGTTGGCCCGCTCGTTGAGCTCGCGGTAGGTCCACGACTGCTCGCCGTGCACGGCCGCGAGCGCGTCCGGGTGCTCCCGCACCCGGTGCTCGAACAGCTCGTGCGCCCGCCGGTCGGGCAGCGGCCGCCGCGGGCCGGCGAGCCCGTCGAGCTGGAACCGCAGCTCGTCCGGGGCGAGCAGGCTCTGCGGCGCGTGCTCGGTGTCCGGGGCCGCCACCAGGCGTGCGAGCGCGGCGACGTGGTACCCGGCGATCCGCGCCGCCGCGGCCGCGTCTAGCACGTCGGCGCGGTAACGCACGTCGAGACGCCTTCCCCGGTTCGCGAAGCCGACGCGCAGCACCGTCGTCCCCGTGAGCTCACCGTCGCCGGAGGGGTCGAACACGGTCTCCGTGACCGGGCCGGGCACCCCCAAGTCGCGCCGCAGCTCGTCCACCGGGAAATACCCGTGCTCAAGCAGCTGTGACTCGGCCCGGTACGTCTCCGTCACCAGTTCCCGCCACGTCTCCGGCTCCGTCGTCAGGCGGCACGGCACCGGCGCGCCGGCCCGCACCGCGTAGCCGGTCACGACCTCGCGTTCACCGGTCAGCGCCGCGAGCACCCTGGCGTGCGCGGCGAGCAGCACCGCGCTGCCCGGAATCCCCAGCTCCCGAGCCAGCCGGCGCACTCCGGCCGCCACCGGGCCGGGCAGCCGCACGGTCGTCGTCCCCGCGCCGGTATCCGAACCCGAGGTCCAGCGCGGCACCGTCGTGGCCCCGCCGGCCACGAGCACGTCGCGCCAGAACCGGAAATCCGCTCTGGGCAGTGGCTCTCCCATGTGTTCCCCTCCGCTCACCGTGGCCACGGGCTCGGCCGCCACGTTCCGTCGGCGATGATCGCTTTTCCGTTGTGTCCGTCCGGGACGCGGCGCCGTGGGCTCGGGCGCCGCTTGCCGTTGGTACCGGCGAGGTGCTCGATCGACTTGCCGTTGGTGCCGGCGAGGTGCTCGATCGACTTGCCGTTGGTGCCGGCGAGGTGCTCGATCGACTTGCCGTTGTGGCCTTCCCGTCGCCGGTGCCGGCCGGCCGCGACCCGGCCGTCGGTTTCCCGACCGGACCCGATCTCCCGGGCCGGGTTGCCTTCCCAGCGGGTGTGCGGCGGGACGTCCTCGCCCTTCATCAGGAAGGAGTCGGCCGCGAGCACCGATCCCTCGCCCATGGTCGCTCCGTAGTGGACCCACGCGCCGACCCCGACGGTGCTGCGCGAACCGACGAGGATGCGGTCGGCCTTGAAGGCACCGTCCTCCTGGGAATGGCATTGCACGTGCGAGCCGACGTTGAGGGTGACCTCGTCGCCGAACGTCACGAGCGTCTTCTCCGGCATCGCCGCGCCGTCGTCGAACACGCGCTTCCCCACCTTGACGCCGAGCAGCCGCCAGGCCAGGTTCTTGAACGGCGTGCCGTTGAGGGCCTGGACGTGCACTGTGGACGCCGCCGCCTTCCAGAACCGCTCGTGGCGCCAGAACCGGCGGTCGTAGATCGAGCAGTACAGCGGCCGCAGCGGGTGGACGACGATGGACGCGCGTTCCACCAGCGTGAAGTACAGGGAGCTGAACAGCAGCGCGGCGACCGAGGCCAGCGCCACCGCCGAAACCCCGAAGCGCGGGTAGAGCTCCGCCGAGGCCCAGCCGAGGAGCGTGACCGCGAAGAAGTAGAACCAGCGCACCAGGAAGAACATCACGGCGGTGACGGCGTTGTGGCGGTTCTTCGCGGCCAGCCGGCGGCGGAACTCCTCGCCCGTGCGCAGGTGGTCGAACTGGTGGTCACGGGCCACCGTGCGCGGGATCTCGAAGCTCGGCGAGCCAAGCAGCCCGACGTTCTCGCGGACGGGGCCGTCGACCGGCACGAGGACCTTGGTCGCGAGCAGGCAGTTCTCCCCCGTCCGGCCCTGCGCGGGGTAGACGATCACGTTGCCGAGGAAGTTGTGCGCGCCGATCGCCGCGCGGGACACCTTGAACGACGAACTCGAGTAGTCGGCGTTCACGATCGACAGCCCGTCCGCGACCATCGTGCCGCCGCCGACGGAGCTCTGGAACGGCGTCTCGTGCTTGATCGCCGTGCCGAAGTTCGAGCCGGTCTGCTCGACATCAGGCATCCGGTAACCGAGATAGCGCAGGTAGTGCACGATCGCGGAGCTGTCGCCGAAGACGGTCATGAAGAACTTGAGGTTGGTGATCAGCCGGATCGCCCGCAGGATCGAGTAGCGCAGGGTGTACATCCGGTAGACCTTGTCCGGTTTGAGCGCGAGGCTGAGCACGCGCGGCACGACGGCGACGAACAACAGCCCGAGCAGCGAGAAGCCGAAGAAGATCACGAAGGTGATCGCCAGCGCGCTGCCGTAGAACGCCCAGCTCCCGAAGGAGATCGCGGGGGCGCCGAGCATCGGGGTGAGCTGCGGGACCTTGTCGATGAGCAGGTCCGCGCCGCCGACCGCCAGCGGGAGGTACACGAGCAGCGTGGTCAGCAGCTGCGAGACGCCGTAGGAGAACCGGCGCACGCGGCCGCAGCGGGCGGGCCCGACCCCGCGGTAGTCCGCCTCCGCCCGCAGCGCCGGCGACCCGTGCCAGCGCTCGCCGGCCGGCACCGCCTGGCCGGGGTGCAGCGACGACACGTGCCCCAGCTGGGAGCCGTCGCCCATCGAGGTGCCGATGTCGAGCACCGACAGCTCACCCACGAACACGTCCTTGCCCAGCGTCACCGAACCGGTCTGGAGCACACCGGCTTCGGCCCGGTAGCCGGTGAAGAAGGAGTCCTTCCGGATCACCGAGCCCGCGCCGATCGTGAGCAGGTCGGTGCACACGGGCACGTTGCGCGAGAAGATCGCGACACCCCGGCCGATCTTCGCGCCCAGCGCCTTCAGATACAGCACGTACAGCGGCGAGCCCAGGAACAGCAGCGCCACCAGATTCCGCTGCACCAGCGTCTTGACGAGCCAGAATCGGAAGTAGTCGAGCGTCCACACGCGAATGCGCCGCGGCTTCCACCGGCCGACGAGCACCCACTTCGCCACCACCGGCAGCAGGCACAGGCCGATCAGGCTCGCCCCGCCGAACAGCACGAGCCGCAGGTAGACCTCCAGCAGGTTCGCCGAGCCGTAGACCCACGAAGCACCGCGTACCACCAGGAGCGCGGCGAGATAGGAATAACCCAGGAAAGTCACGAACTGGAGCAGTCCGCAGAGGACGTACGCGACCGCACCGGCGCGGGGGCGGTCGGCGGCCGGCGGCTCGGCGAGTTCTCGGCTTTGCGCTTCAGTCTGTTCTTCGCCCTCCGGCTCCGCCTCGGCGGGCTCGTCGTCGTGCAGCGCGGTCGCCAGACTGCGCGCGGTCGGGTTGGCGTAGACGTCTTTCATCGACGCCGACGGCACGTCCGCACGCTTGCGGACCCGCGCACAGAAGTGCGCCATCACCAGCGAGTTCGCACCGAGGTCGTCGAAGAAGTGGCTCTCGGCCGACACCTGGTCGACCTTGGCCACGTCCGCGAGCACCTCGGTGTAGACGCGCTCGGTGCGATCGGGGGTGATGGCGTGCCGGCCACTCCCCCGTCGAGATTCTGCCCAGTCCCCCGTCAGGAATTCGTCAGATTTCCCCAGGCGCCGGGCTTGGTTCTTCCCACCTGTTTTCTCCCGCCTCCACGTCCCCGACCGGCCGGACGTACCGGCGTCGTCTCGGGTCCGTTCGCCACCCACTGTAATCCCCACCCGCGTGCCGTCGACCCCGAAACAGTCCTTACGAGCACATTACGTCGCCCGGTCCGGAGTTCTCCCGACAACGTCTTCCGAGGTAGTGGATAATTTCGGCGGCATCCGGGCCGGGCGAGCGGACCCGCGGACAATCTTTTTGATCCACCAGGGGGTTTGCAGACCGTGCCGGGTCCGTCGCGTCGGGTGCAAGATCACGACCGACGCGGCCGGGAAGCGTTTCCCGACCGGGCCGTTACATTGATTCCGGATTTGTTTTTCAAGCGGCGACGCCGGTTTGATCATTCACCAACGCGAATTTGATCTTTACTGTCCGTCACCGGCGAGTCTGCGCAAGGAAGAAACGGGGGACGAAATACTCCAACCCACCGGAACCGCCCTATTCGCGGCGTTGCACGAATGTGATCCCGCGGGCCGCCCGGGCGCCCGCGGAACCCGTTGTGTCCGCCGTGGACACCGGCTTTCCGGCTGCACCGGTCCGGCCGGCGCCCCGCGACCGCGTGGCCTCGTCGGTGACCAGGTCGTCGACGAACAGGACACGGCCCCGGCTGGCCACGAGTGTGCGGTACCCGACCGGCGGCCGTCCGGACGGCGTGGAGGCGATCAGGTAGCGCAGCCCCTGCACATGTGCTTCGGTCACCAGTTCCTCGAACAGTTCGTCGGACAACGCGGGCGGCGGCAGCAGCAGGTCGTCGGTCACCCGCGGATCGTCGGCCGGTCCCAGCTCCCGGAACACCAGCTCGGCGTCGACCATCGACGTGCGGCTCCTCGCTCTTCCAGCCCGCCGCCGGTGCCGGCACCTGGTCCACTTCCTCACCGGCCCGGCGGACCGGTTCCCCGCGGAAGCAGTGACTTCGACCGGCAAAACCTAGATCCGTCAAATCCAGGATGTGCACCATCCAGGAATTCCGGCCCACCCGCGAACTCGTCACGAACTCCACCGGACAGTCGAAAGGATTTTTCGCCGCACCGCAACCACATTCCCCTTCCCGCCCCCGGTCACGGGACGTGCGCGGCCCGGCAACCGTCCCTAGACTGGCGGTACCGGTCGGTGACACAACCTGGAACGAGTGACGACGCCACGGACGCGCGGGGCAGTGGCCGATCCGCTGCCGGCAAGACCAGGGCCCGGACGAACGGGAACCGGTACGGGCCGAGCGCTTGCCGTCGGACGTCGGTGATGGACCGGAGGTGGTTCCGCACGATGAACGATGCGCATCGGTTCGATCCGAAGGCGGCGGGTCCCGCCGGCGGCGCCGTGTTCGCGGCGTGGGAGCGGTTCGTGCAGGGCGAGGACCAGGTCCCCGGCGTCCGGCCGGTGGTGGCGATCTCCTGGCACCGGTGCCGGGAGCGGTACCGCGTCGATCCGCACCTGACCGAGGCCCCGGTCGCCGTCGCCGAACGCGGGCACAACCCCGAACACGATGCCGTCTTCGCCGAGCTGGGTTTCCGTGCCGCCTCCGTGGCCCACGAGATGGGGAGCATGCCCGGCGTCGTCAGTGTCACCGACGCGGCCGGGCGGATTCTCGGCGACTGGGGCGACCCCGGCACGCTCGCCCGAGCCGCCGACCTCAACCTCGCGCCCTGGTTCTGCTGGTCCGAATGCGCGGCGGGCACGAACGGCATGGGCACGGCGCTGGAGGCGCACGGCCCGGTGCTGATCAGCGGCGCGGAGCACTGGTGCCAGGCGTTCCACAACTGGGTCGGCGCGGGCATCGCGGTGCGCGACGTGGTGACCGGCGAGCCGATCGGGGGCCTGAACCTCTCGTGCTGGCGCAGCCAGCTCCCTCCGAGCGCCGGCGGGTGGCTGGCGAACGCGGTCGCCCAGACCCAGAGCGCGCTGAAGCGGCGCGCCCGCGACAGCGGCGCCGAGCTGGTCGCGGCCTACACCCAGGCCAGCGCCCGCTCCGGCACGCCGCTCGCCGCGGTCGACACCGCGGGCAAGGCCGTGATCGCGGACGACACGGCGAGCGTGCTCATGGGCGTCCCGGCCTCGACCCCGGCGATCGACTCCACGCTGCGCTGGAACCCCGGGCTCCCGGAACTGATCGCCGCCGCCCGGCACGCCACCAAGCAGGCGGCACACAACCCGGACTGGGTCGGCTCGACGCAGATCTTCACCCACCTCTCCGACGAGCCGGCCGCGATCAGCATCCGGCCCGTGTTCTCCTCCGCTCGGCTGATCGGGCACCTGGTTTCGTTCGGGGTCTCCGACGGAGTGCCGCTGCCCCCGGCGGACGCGGGCACGCGCCCGCGCGTGCGGCCGCGCCGGGTGGTCGGGATGCGGGACAGCCGGATGGTGCTGCTGCACCTGCCGGAAGTCTCCTTCGCCGAATCGGAGGGCAACGACGTGTGGCTGTCCACCGCGCAGGGCCGGTTGCGAGCCGCTTCGCCGAGCCTGGACAAGCTCGACACCGAACTGGCCGAGGCCGGCTTCCTGCGGGTACACCGCCGGTACGTGGTCAACCTCAGCCGCATCCGCGAGATCGAGCGCGGCCACAAGGGCGAGCTGCGGCTCGTCATGGACGACCGCGCGAACGAGATGGTGCCGGTCTCCCGTCGCAACGCTCCGGCCGTGCGCCGCGCGCTGGACCTCTGAGCACCACCCGCACCACCCGGAAGGATCCACCGGTGTCCGACAGTCCCGAAGCCGTTGCCGGCGAGCCGGCCGACCGCAGCGCGGGCGGCCTCGGTCTCCCCGGCGCGGCCGCGCGAAGCGGCCGCCCTGCCGCGCCCGCGGGCAACCGCGACTGGTGGCCGAACCGACTCGATCTGAACGTCCTCCGGAAGAACCCCGCCGCGGCCGACCCCCTGGGACGGGACTTCGACTACGCCGCCGAGTTCCGGACCCTCGACCTCGACGCACTGGCGAACGACATCGACGAGGTGCTCACGACCTCGCAGGCGTGGTGGCCCGCCGACTTCGGCCACTACGGCCCGCTCGTGATCCGCATGGTCTGGCACTGCGCCGGGACCTACCGCATCGACGACGGCCGCGGCGGCGCCGCGACGGGCATGCAGCGCTTCGCCCCGCAGAACAGCTGGCCGGACAACCGCAACCTCGACAAGGCGCGCCGGCTGCTCTGGCCGGTGAAGAAGAAGTACGGGCGCAAGATCTCCTGGGCCGACCTGATGGTCTTCGCCGGCAACCGCGCCCTGGAGACGATGGGCTTCACCACCTTCGGCTTCGCCGGCGGGCGGACGGACGTCTGGGAGTCCGACGACGACGTCTACTGGGGTCCCGAGCACGTCTGGCTGGGCGACGAGCGGCACGGCGGCGTCCGGGACCTGGAGACCCCGCTCGCCGCCGCGCAGATGGGTTTGATCTACGTCAACCCCGAGGGACCGCACACCGTCCCGGACCCGCTCACCGCGGCGCACGAGATCCGCGAGACGTTCCGGCGCATGGCGATGAACGACGAGGAGACCGTCGCGCTCATCGCCGGCGGGCACACGTTCGGCAAGACCCACGGTGCCGCCGAGCCCGACACCCACCTCGGCCCCGAACCCGAAGGCGCCGCACTGGAGGAGCAGGGCCTCGGCTGGCGGAGCGGGTACGGCACCGGCAAGGGCGCGGACACCATCTCCAGCGGGCTCGAGGGCACGTGGACCCCCACTCCGACGAGGTGGGACAACAGCTTCTTCGAGACCCTGTTCGGCTACGAGTGGGACCTGGAGCTGAGCCCCGCCGGGCTGTGGCAGTGGATCCCGCGAGACGGCGGCGGCGCCGGAACCGTGCCCGATGCCCACGACCCGGCGAAAACGCACGCCCCGACCATCCTGACGACGGATCTGGCGCTGCGCACGGACCCGGTCTACGAACCGATCGCCCGGCGTTTCCGGGAAAACCCGGATCTGCTCGCGGACGCGTTCGCCCGGGCGTGGTTCAAGCTGACGCACGTCGACCTCGGCCCGGTGCAGCGCTACCTCGGACCGCTGGTCCCGCACGAAACCCTGCTCTGGCAGGACCCGATCCCCGCGGTGGACCACGAACTCGTCTCCGCGACGGACATCGCCGCGCTCAAGCGCGAGATCCTCGACTGCGGGCTGTCGATCTCCGACCTCGTTTCCACGGCGTGGGCGTCGGCCTCGACGTTCCGCGTCAGCGACAAGCGGGGTGGTGCGAACGGGGCGCGCCTGCGGCTCGAACCGCAGCGGAGCTGGCCGGTCAACGAGCCCGACCGGCTGGCGCGGGTGCTGAGCGCCCTGGAGGAGATCCAGAAGTCTTTTGCCGGCCGGCAGAACGGCGACAAGAAGATCTCGCTCGCCGACCTCATCGTGCTCGGCGGGGCCGCCGCCGTCGAGCGAGCCGCCGCGAACGCGGGCCACGACGTCGAAGTCCCCTTCACCCCGGGCCGCATGGACGCGACGCAGGAGTGGACCGACGTCGAGTCTTTCGCCGCGCTCGAACCGGCCGCCGACGGATTCCGCAACCACACGGCGAAAGGCGGCCGGGTTCCGCCGGAACACCGGCTCGTCGACCGCGCGAACCTGCTCAGCCTGAACGTGCGGGAGATGACGGTTCTCGTGGGCGGTCTGCGAGTCCTCGGGGCGAACCACCGGCAGTCGCCGCTGGGCGTCTTCACCTCCCGCCCCGGGTCGCTGACCAACGATTTCTTCGTGAACCTCCTCGACCCCGGGGTGGAGTGGCGGCCGGGATCGGGTTCGCTCGCGGAAACCTTCGAGGGCCGCGACCGGACCACCGGCGAGCTCAAGTGGACAGCCGGTCGCGTCGACCTCGTTTTCGGTTCGAACTCCGAGCTGCGGGCACTCGCGGAGGTCTACGCGAGCGATGACGCGGAGGCGCACTTCGTGCGTGACTTCGTTGCGGCATGGGACAAAGTCATGAACCTCGACCGGTACGACCTCCGGCCGTGACCGGGCCGCACATTCGGCAGGGCGAATTTTTCACCGGCAGCCACGGGCGGGACCCAGGACGAAATTCCGGAGACCCAGACCTGGCTCAACGGAGCCGAATCGCGGGTGAACGGTCGTCGATTCGGGGTGAACGGCGCGCGCCGAGCCGGCCACCCCGCTCGCTTGTCCGCGTGTTTTCTCCGGCGTAGCGTGCCTGTCGAGGACCGATTTCGGATCGGACGTCGGATGACGCGGGGAAAAGTGATCGAAATCTGAAAAATTTCCGTGCGGAAATGCGCGTCGCCGCGCCCGAGCACCTTCGATGCGACCGATACGAAATCGGCATGAAGATCGGGATGAGGAAGGTGAAGGCCGATGACGACAGCGCCGGAGCGGACCGACTTGCTCAAAGAGCTCGGGCTGGACGTGCAGAACCACGCAACGCTGGGTCGCGTGCTGGGGACCGGGAAGATCGCACGGGCCAGCGAAGGAGCGGATGGCCGAATGAAGGCCACCATTCGCATCAACGAGGACGAGCTGATGTGGGATCCCTCCATTCTCGTGATGCCCCACGGCGGGGATATCGACCTGGAGCTCGTCAACGACGACAAGAACACCCACTGCGCGCTCCTGCCGAGCAACGGCGACCGAAAATTCATCTGGCTGGTGAACCATTCGCGCGGCCGGGCGACGCTCAACCTCGACGGCCCGGGCTACTACTGGTACAGCTCGCCCACCGGCAACGACGAGGGCCGCGGGCTGACCGGCGCCATCGTCGTCCTGGGCGACGCGCCACCGGAGGCGCGCCTGGACCGACCCGACCAGCCGCAGCCGTAGGGAGGAAGAGGACATGACGACCTCGGAAGACTACGTCGACGCCGGAGAGGCCATCGACCAGGGAAACCTGAGCTACAAGATCCCGGGCGGTGACAACGCTCCGCCCGTCACGGCCGGCGTGAACTACGAGCGCATTCTCAACGCCCGCAACGAACCGCACAACTGGCTGACCTACTACGGTGCCTACGACGGGCAGCGCTACAGCCCGCTGGACCAGATCAACACGGAGACCGTCAAGCGACTCGCCCCCGCCTGGGTGTTCCAGGCCGGCACGACCGGCCTGATCGCCGGCGCGTCGACCTACTCGTTCGAGGCCGCCCCGATCGTGGTCGACGGGATCATGTTCGTGACCGGCTGGGACGGCTGGATCTGGGCCCTGGACGCGAAAACGGGAGTGGAGATCTGGCGGTACAAGCACGCTGTGCCGTTCGACGTGTCGCTGTGCTGCGGGAACGTCAACCGCGGCTGCGCGGTGGCACAGGGCAAGGTCTTCTTCGTCACGCCCAACGCCCGCCTCCTCGCGCTCGACGCGATCAACGGGAAAATGGTGTGGGCCCAGACCTACGGCGACGTACGGGCCGGCGAGAGCGCCACCGTCGCGCCGCTGATCGTGAAGAACATGGTCATCGTGGGCAGTTCCGGCGGCGAGTTCGGCGTGCGCGGTCACCTGGACGCGTTCGACCTCGAATCCGGCGAGCACCAGTGGCGCTGCTACATGGTGCCGAAGCCCGGCGAACCCGGCTCCGAGACCTGGCCCGCCGACGGTGAGGCCTGGGCGCGCGGCGGCGCGAACTGCTGGGTCACCAGCACGTTCGACCCGGAGACGAACCTGCTCTACGTGGGCACCGGCAACCCGGCACCCGACTTCGACGGTGAGGTCCGGGAAGGCGACAACCTCTACACCGACAGCATCGTCGCCGTCGACGTCGACAGCGGGCAGATCCGCTGGCACCACCAGTGCACGCCGCACGATCTGTGGGATTACGACAGCATCGCCGAGAACATCCTGTTCGAGAAGGACGGCCGCAAGCTCCTCGGGCACTTCGACAAGAACGGCTACTTCTACGTCCTCGACCGCACGAACGGCGACCTGATCCAGGTCACCCCGTTCGTGGACCGCATCACGTGGGGCGCGGTCACCCGGGACGGCCGGGTGACGGCCAAGCTGTACCCGGAGAAGGAGGGCGAACCGGTCCACTTCTACCCGGGTCCGGCCGGTGCCAAGGAGTGGACCCACGCGTCCTACAGCCCGAAGACCGAGCTCTTCTACGTGCCGGTGCAGGACACCGGGGCCACGGCCACCCGGCGCCGCCGGGAGTTCAAGGAGAGCATCCCCTATTGGGGCGCCGGGGTTCAGGTGGACGCCGACGACATGACCGGGTCGATCAGCGCGTTCGACGGCAACGGCGAGGAGAAGTGGCGCTGGCGCAACGAACTGCCGATGTGCGCCTCGACGCTGGCCACCGGCGGCGACCTGGTGTTCGCCGGCGAAGCCACCGGCGAGCTCAACGCGCTCGACGCGCGCTCCGGGGAGCTGCTCTGGCAGTTCCAGTGCGGAAGCGGCCACCACAGCAGCCCGACGACGTACTCGGTGGACGGACGGCAGTACATCGCCGTGCCCGTCGGCTGGGGCGGATGGGCCGAGGGGTTCCTCCCCGGCATGTTGGGTGCGGGACACGGAAGCGCCCTGTTCGTCTTCGCCCTTCCGGAATCCGCATGAGACACGGGAGAACCCGCCCCGATACGGGCAGAGGAGGTGAGTCCATGGAGTCTCGACTCGATGTGTGGGAGACGCCCGAGTTCGACGAGATCGGAGTCGCACCCGAGGTGACCATGTACATCGCTCAGCTGGACGACTAGAGGACACGGGCGGCGCCGGGCTTCGGCCCGGCGCCCTCCGCTCGTTCGGACGACCACGGACGGAGTGCCGGGATGTGGCTGCGGGTGCTGGGCTCGGCTGCGGGAGGCGGTTCCCCGCAGTGGAACTGCGGCTGCCCGGTCTGCGCCGCCGTCCGGTCGGGGGCCGCGCCCCCGCGTACCCAGTCCTCGGTCGCGGTGAGCGCCGACCGCCGGTCCTGGTTCCTGATCAACGCCTCGCCCGACGTCCGCGGCCAGATCGAGGCGTTCCCCGGGCTGTGGCCGGACGAGGACCGGGTTTCGCCGCTGAAGGCGGTACTGCTCACCGACGCCGAGCTGGACCACACGCTGGGCTTGCTGTTGCTGCGCGAGGCCCGTGGTCTGCAGCTGTACGCGACGCCTGCGGTGCACAAGACGTTGCGCGACGGCTCGGGGCTGCTCCGCACACTGGAGCTCTACTGCCCGGTCGAGTGGCGCGCGGTGGTCCCCGGCGCCGACGTGCCGCTGGCCGACGGGCTGTCCTGCCGCGCGTTCGACGTGCCCACCACCAAACGGGATCGCTTCGGCCCCGCGGCGGACCACGGCCGTGTGGTGGGCTACCGGCTGACCGACGAACGCGGCGGCGGTCTGGTCTACCTGCCCGGGGTGCAGGCGCTGACCCCGGCGCTGCGGGCGGAGATCGCCGGCTGCGCGTGCCTGCTGATCGACGGGACCTGCTGGCGGGACGACGAACTGGTGCGGCTCGGCCTGGCCGGCAAGACGTCACGCGAGATGGGCCACCTGCCGATCGACGGCCCGGACGGCACGCTGGCGCAGCTCCCGTCGCTGGACATCGGGCGGGTGATCTTCGTGCACCTGAACAACACCAACCCCGTACTGCTGGAAGACACGGCCGAGCGGCGCCTGGTGGCGGCCGCCGGCATGGAGGTGGCCGTGGACGGACTCGAGATCGAGGTGTAGGGCATGACAACGACAACCGGGAACTCAACCGGGACAGCAGCCGCGACGACCGACGAGTTCGTCGAGACGCTGCGCGCCCACTCCCGCCGCTACCACGACCAGCACCCGTTCCACGTCCGGATGAACGCCGGCCGGCTGAGCCGCGCGCAGATCCGGGGCTGGGTGGCCAACCGGTTCTACTACCAGGAGAACATCCCCCGCAAAGACGCGGCGATCCTCTCCAACTGCCCCGATCTCGAAGTCCGCCGCCGCTGGATCCGCCGGATCCTCGACCACGACGGCCGCCACGCCGGGGAAGGCGGCATCGAGGCGTGGCTGCGCCTCGGCGAGGCCGCCGGGCTCACCCGCGAAGAAGTCCTGGACCACCGGCACCTGGTCCCGGGGGTGCGGTTCGCGGTCGACGCCTACGTCACCTTCACCCGCACCCGCCCCTGGGTGGAGGCGGTCGCGTCGTCGCTCACCGAGCTGTTCGCCCCCGACCTGATGGCCGAGCGGCTCGCCGCGTTCGAGCGGTGGTACCCGTGGATCGCGCCCGAGGGCCTCGCCTACTTCCGCGCCCGCCTGGAGCAGGCTCCGCGCGACTGCGAGCACGCTCTCGAAGTGGTCACCGCGCACTGCCGGTCCGCCGAGTCCCAGGCCCGCGCCGTCGACGCCCTGTCGTTCAAGTGCGACGTCCTGTGGAGCCTGATGGACGCGATCGACCGAAGCCACCCGGAGTGAACGCCATGGACTCGACCACCCGCACCGAAATGTCCACATCGGACCGGCCACGACTGGCGCGCCACGTCCGGCTGGCGTTCAACCCGGCCCGGCAGCAGCACGTCCTGCAGCTCCCCGAGACCGTGGTGGTGCTCAACCGCACCGGCGCGGCCATCCTCCAGCTGTGCGACGGGCGGCGCACGGTGGCCGAGATCGTGGCCGAGCTGGGTGAGCGGTACGAGAGCGTCCCCGCCGACGAGGTGCGGCGGTTCCTGACCCGGCTCGTCGCCCGGCGCTGTGTGGAGCCGTCCGATGGATAACCCCTTCGGCCTGCTGGCCGAGCTCACCTACCGCTGCCCGCTGGCCTGCGCGTACTGCTCGAACCCGCTGAACCTCGCCGACTACACCGACGAACTGGCGACGGACGAGTGGCTGCGCGTGCTGGCCGAGGCCGCCGAGCTGGGAGTGCTGCAGTGCCACCTGTCCGGCGGGGAACCGTTGCTGCGCCGCGATCTGGTGGAGATCGTGGCGCGGGCCCACGAGCTCGGCCTCTACACCAACCTCGTGACGAGCGCCCTCGGGCTCTCGCGGCCGAGAGCGGAGCAGCTGCGGGCCGCCGGTCTGGACCACGTGCAGATCAGCGTCCAGGCCGACGAACCCGTCGTGTCCGACCGCATCGCCGGGACCCCGTCCTTCCGCCGCAAGATCGAGGCCATGGGCGTGGTCAAGGAGCTGGGGTGGCCGCTCACCGTGAACGTGGTGCTGCACCGGCAAAATATCGACCGGATCGCCGACGTGCTCGCGCTGGCCGAGCACGTGGGCGCCGACCGGGTCGAGCTGGCCAACACCCAGTACTACGGCTGGGCGTTGCGCAACCGGGCCGCGCTGCTGCCGAGCCGCGAACAGCTCGACGCGGCGGAGGTCGTCGTGCGGGCCGCCCGCGAGCGGCTGCGGGACCGCATGGACGTGCTCTACGTCCTGCCCGACTACTACAGCCGCTACCCGAAGCCCTGCATGGGCGGCTGGGCGTCGCGGCAGCTGACCGTGACGCCGAACGGCGACGTCCTGCCGTGCCCGGCTGCCCAGTCCCTGCCGTTGCCGCGGGCGAACATCCGGGAGGATCCGCTGGGGCGGATCTGGGCCGAGGCCCCGGTGATGACCGCGTTCCGGGGCACGGACTGGATGCCGGATCCCTGCCGCAGCTGCGATCGGCGGGAGATCGACTTCGGTGGTTGCCGCTGCCAGGCGTTCCAGCTCACGGGCGACGCGGCCCGGACCGACCCGGTGTGCCACCTGTCACCCGACCACGACCTCGTGGCCCGGGTGGTCGAGACCGCGAACGCCGATGCGCGGACCGACCTTCCGGTGGTCCCCCGTCCGCACCGAGTCGGCCGTTCGCGCGTGTGACGCTCAATCCGCTTCGACCGGTGCGCCGCCGAACACGGCGAAGCTGACGGCCCAGTAGGCGATGTAGAGCGCGAGCAGCACGAACCCGTGCCAGCGCTTGAGCTGTCGGGTGGAGAGGAAGTACGCCGCGAGCGCGGTCATCCCGACGAGGACCGGGAGGTGCCAGGACAGCACGTTGCCGTCGACGACGATGCTGCCGCCTGCGAGCAGGACGATGCCGAGCTTCGCGGTGACGCCGAAGACGACGCTGCCGATGACGTTGCCGACCCCGAGTTCGGGCGCGCCTTTGCGGGTGGGTTCGACGGTCAGGAAGATGTCTTCGAGCGTGAGCACGAGGGTCGCGATCGTCGCGCCGAAGAGGGCACCCTGGATGTGGTAGTCCTCCAGGATGCCCTTGGTGCCGTAACTGGTGATGGCGGCGCCGGCGACCAAGCCCGCCAGCGCGACCACGGCCAGCGTGATCGCGGCCCAGCCCGGGAGCGGGCGTTCCTTGGTGAACGGCACCGTCACGACGAACGGGGGCTTGTCGGTGGGCACGTCGGCGGGGTCGCGCGGGGCCGAGGTCGCGTCGGCGCTTCCGCCGGAGCCCGCCCCGACTTCCAGCTTCTCGAGGATCTCGGCGTTACGGAAGACCGGCGTGCTCCGCTTGAGCTCCCGGGTGGCCACGTAGCCGATGAAGAGCACGAACAGCAGCACGAGCACCACGCCGTAGATCGGCGTGAGGGGCGCGAAGACCAGGAAGGGAATCAGCACCAGCGGCGCGACGGCGAACAGCGCGAGGTACGGGCGCGGAATGTTCACCCTCGTCGGCGAAATGATCGCGGCGAGGGCGAGCACGATTCCGATCATCGAGATGGCCGTGCCGAATACGGTGCCGAGCGCGACGTCACCCAGATCTTCGACGTTCAGCGCCACGCCGAGCGCGACGTCGTCGAATTCGATCCCGGTGAAGACGATCGCGAGCAGGAACAACGAGATGTGCAGGCCGGCCGCGGCGCCGACGAGGTAGGTGATCAGCTTTTCCGCGCTGTAGATCAGCAACGCCGCACCGGCGACGAAGATCAGGATCGACATGGTACCGGCATTCCTTTCCGAGAGGGCCGAAAAGGTCAGTGCTCGGGCAGACCGGCAGCCGGTCAGTTCCCCAGGCATCGATCGTCGCAGGTCGCCGTCGATTCGGCTACATTCAATCGCCCCCGTGAAATTGTGGAGAACAATGCGCCCGTTCGGCGGTGGAATTCGCCGGTTTCGCGGTGTCGGGCGCAATGCCGGTGGCGCCGCCGGGACACGCGTTCGCGGGTGGCAGGATGCGGGCATGCGAGTGACGCGCTACGACGCGGCCCAGGAGGTCCGGCGAGGGCGGGTGGACACGAACACCGTCGCGCGCCTGGACGAGGTCGGCGGGTTCGCCGAGGTGCTCGACGTGCTCGGCCAGTTACGCGGTGAAGACGCGACCGCGCGGGTGCTGTGCACGCTCGACGACGTCGACCAGTGCCTGTACACGAGCCTGCACGCGACCGAGGACGAACGGCTCTGGTTCGACGACGGCGAAGACGAGGATCCGGCCGTGCGGCGAAAGGTGGACGACGCGCGGGCGGCGCACGTCGCCGCGGCTCTCGAGGCGTCGCGGGTTGCGTGGGAGGAGCTGCCGGGGCAGCGCATGGGCGGTGAGGTCGACGTCGCGGCGCTGGTGGCGGTGAACCGGGCGCCGGACGGGTTCCTGGACGATGTCGTGCTCGTGCAGCGGGTGCCCGTGGCGCGCGACGACCTGGCCATCGCGGGAATCCCGAACGGCTACTTCACCTCCGACTGGAGCGTGTTCCAGAACCACGCGATCGTCCGGCGGATGGCGGCGCACGGCTACCGCCACTTCGGGATCGGGGCCTCGCTGCTCGGGTTCGACCGCGCGGTCGCGCCCTCGATCGAGGAGGCCACCGCGGTCGTCGCCGACCTGACGCACCTCTACGGCGCGCCCGGCGTGGCCGCGTGGGACGAGCTCGCCGGGCTGCTGCCGGAGCAGCGCCTGCTGCTGCTCGGCTACACGGAGAACTTCCCCGACCTGGTCGGCTAGCTCGTCCGGACCGCCGCGCGCGCCCGGGCTCGCGGGTGCACCGTGAAGCCGCTCGGCTTGAGCGTGAGGGACTCCGCGATCTTCAGCTCATAGGCCGGATCGGCCTCGAATTCGTAGCGCTGCAACACCATGCCGAGCGCCAGCACCGCTTCGTGCAGCGCGAACTGCCGACCGATGCACGCGCGTTCCCCCGTGCCGAACGGTTTGTACGCCTGCGCCGGGCGTTTCTTCACGGCCGCGGGCTCGAAGCGGTCCGGGTCGAACTTCTCGGGGTCGGGCCCCCACACCGCCGGGTCGCGGTGGACCAGCGGCAGCGGCACGATCACCCAGTCGCCCTTGCGCATCCGGTACTTCCCGCCGAGCAGCACGTCTTCGCGGGCCTCGCGCGAGTAGCCGGGCGCGGTCGGCCAGAGCCGCATGGCCTCGTCGAGCACGCGGCGCACGTAACGCAGCTTCGCGACGTCGCCGAACCCCGGGTCGCGATCGCCCCACACCGCGTCGACCTCGGCACGCGCCTTGGCGAGGACCTCGGGGTTGCGGGTGAGGTAGTACAGCGCGAACGACAGCGCGCCGGACGTCGTCTCGTGGCCCGCGACGACGAACGTGATGGCCTGGTTGCGGATGTTCACCGGGTCGAGGCGCTCGCCCGTCATCGGGTGGCCCTCGGTGAGCATCAGGCCGAGCAGGTCGCGGCTCTCGCCCCCTTCGCGGCGGCGGGCCTCGATGACCTCGTCGACGAGGTTGTTCATCGTCGCGATGTCCGCCTTGTTCTGGGCGGGCGACCCGGCGAACGCGCGCCGCACGAACGGGAGCTTCACGTTCTGCAGCTGCGCGAACCGCAGCGCACGGAGCATCGCCGTGACGAAGGGGTGCGGCTCGGCGCGCTCGAACGAGCCGAACCGATACCCGAAGCCGGCGCGCCCGATCGTCTCGAGGGTCAGGCGGGTCATGTCGGCGGCGACGTCGACCGGGCCGCTCGCGCGGTCCCACGCGTCCGTGAGCTCGTGCGCGACCTCCAGCATCACCGGGTGGTAGCGGCGCATCGCGTCGGCCGAGAACGCCGGCTGCAGGATGTCGTGGGCCAGCCGCCAGTTCGGTTCGTGCGTGTGGGCGGTGAACAGCCCGTCGCCCGCCACCGCGCGCAGGTTCTCGATGCCGAGGCCGACGTGCTTGCCGAACTTGGTCTCGTCGTTGAGCTGCGTGACCACGTCGACGCCGCCGGCGAAGACGATCTCGAACCCGAAGATCTTGCGCGTGAAGACGGGCCCGACCTGCTGCCCGACGCGCAGGGTGTCCTGCAGCGGCGTGCGCGGGTTCGACCCGAGCAGGTCGCCGATCACCGGCAGCCGGCCCGGCCGGTGCGGAATCCCGGTGGTGTCCACGTTCGCTCCCCTATTGAACCCAGATCCAATAACGTCACGATCCCCCGCTACTGAACCCATGTCAAGTAAGCTCGCGTGATGCGGACACGGCTGAGCACGCAGCAGCGGCGCGAGCAGCTCCTGGGCATCGGCGCCGGGCTGTTCGCGAACCGGCCGTACGACGACGTCTGGATCGAGGAGGTCGCCGAGATCGCCCACGTCTCGCGCGGCCTGCTGTACCACTACTTCCCCACGAAAAAGGACTTCTTCGCCGAGATCGTCCGCCGCCAGCGCGACCAGCTGCTGGCCATGAGTGAACCCGACCCGGCCCTGCCGGTGACCGACCAGCTCAGCGCCGGGCTCGACGTGTACCTGGAGTTCGCCCGCACCCACCCCGACGGCTACCGCATCGTCCACCGCTCCGCCGGCGACGCCGACCGCGAGATCCGGGAAATCCGCGAAGCCGGCATGGCCGCCAACACCGAACGCATCCTGACCGCGATCGCCCTGCTCCGCCCGATCACCGACGCGACCCGGCTCGCGGTACGCGGCTGGCTCGCCTTCGTGTCCACCCTGATCCTCGACTGGCTCGACCAGCCGAAGGTCACCCACGAGGAACTCCGCGACATCTGCGTGCGAACCCTGTTCGCGGCGGTCGACGTCACGGTGTGACCGGCGGGTCAGTCCACAGTGGCGGGGGCCCGGTCACCGAGCGGACCGGCTGTTCGCGGTGCAGCACGTCCGCTCGGATCCCGGCGAAGGGCTCCTCACTGTCGTGCACGGAACGCGGCGTGCGGAGGGTCGGACTATCCGCGCGTAGTGGCATCGCCGACCACCATTTCGAAGAGGCGTAAGCACGCCTCTTCCTCACTTTCGAAGCACTGCTCGCCTATCCGCTTTCCCCGTTCGGCATAAGACACACACCACCTCGACCCCCGCCGTTCCATGACGTACTGCTCGTCCGCGTAACCATCGTTGATCGAGTAGGAATTCTGCGCGACGCCTTCTTCGGCCAAGGCCCGCACAAGTTCGTCGCGGTTCACCGTCCTTGCCTACCAGTGCTCGGCAGTGAGTGGGTGACGTGGTCCTCCCACGCCTGCAGCGCCTCGGCCGGTGCGGAGGCGCGGGAGGCCGGCAAGGCCCTCGTCCGCGATGCGCAGGGCGGCCCATTCGGCCGCGTCGCCGGCGTCGGCGAGGATCGGTTCCTTGATCCGCCGATGGCGCTCGTCGACGAGCGAGGGCGGGCGGGGTGATGCGGTCGAAACTCCGGGACTCCGGGATTCCACGATCGACATCGTAACGGGATTCGCCGACAGTCGGCAGAAACCCCGGGTCAGACCTCCTTCTGGTGGCCGGTCAGCGTGATGTGACCTTCGGCGCGGATCCGCTCGATCATGTGCGGGTAGTGGAGCTCGAAAGCCGGACGCTCGGACCGGATCCGCGGCAGCTCGGTGAAGTTGTGCCGCGGCGGCGGGCACGAGGTGGCCCATTCGAGGGAGTTGCCGTAGCCCCACGGGTCGTCGACCGTGACGATCTCGCCGTAGCGGTAGCTCTTGAACACGTTCCACAGGAACGGCAGCATCGAGGCGCCGAGGATATACGCGCTGATCGTCGAAACGGTGTTGAGCACGGTGAAGCCGTCCGTGGACAGGTAGTCGGCGTAGCGGCGGGGCATGCCTTCGGCGCCGAGCCAGTGCTGCACCAGGAACGTGCCGTGGAAGCCGATGAACGTGGTCCAGAAGTGCCACTTGCCGAGCTTCTCGTCCATCATCCGGCCGGTGAACTTGGGGAACCAGAAGTAGATCCCGGCGAACGTCGCGAACACGATCGTGCCGTAGAGCACGTAGTGGAAGTGCGCCACCACGAAATACGTGTCGGACACGTGGAAGTCGATCGGCGGCGCCGCCAGCATCACGCCGGTGAGGCCGCCGAAGAGGAACGTGACGATGAAGCCCATCGAGAAGATCATCGGCGTCTCGAACGAAAGCTGGCCCTTCCACATCGTGCCGATCCAGTTGAAGAACTTCACGCCCGTGGGCACGGCGATCAGGAACGTCATGAACGAGAAGAACGGCAGCAGCACCGCACCCGTGGCGTACATGTGGTGCGCCCACACCGCGGCCGAGAGCGCCGAGATGGCGATGGTCGCGAAGACCAGGCCACGGTAGCCGAAAATCGGTTTCCGGCTGAACACCGGGAAGATCTCCGACACGATCCCGAAGAACGGCAGCGCGACGATGTACACCTCGGGATGACCGAAGAACCAGAACAGGTGCTGCCAGAGGATCACCCCGCCGTTGGCCGGGTCGAAGACATGCGCGCCCAGGTGCCGGTCGGCCAGCAGCCCCAGCAACGCGGAGGTGAGGATCGGGAACGCGACGAGGATCAGGATGCTCGTGATGAGGATGTTCCACGTGAAGATCGGCATCCGGAACATCGTCATCCCGGGCGCGCGCAGGCAGATCACCGTGGTGACCATGTTGACCGCGCCCAGGATCGTACCCAGGCCACCCACCACCAGCCCGGAGATCCACAGATCGGCACCGACGCCCGGCGAGTGGATCGCGTCCGACAGCGGCGTGTACGCGAACCAGCCGAAGTCGGCCGCGCCACCGGGGGTCAGGAATCCGGAAAGGACGATCAGGCTCCCGAAGAGGAAAAGCCAGTAGGAGAACGCATTCAGCCGGGGGAACGCGACATCGGGCGAACCGATCTGCAGCGGCAGCACGAAGTTCGCGAACCCGAACACGACCGGCGTCGCGTACAGCAGCAACATCACCGTGCCGTGCATGGTGAACAGCTGGTTGTACTGCTCCTGCGACAGGAACTGCAGCCCCGGCCGCGCGAGCTCGGAGCGCATCAGCATCGCCATCGCTCCGCCGATGAGGAAAAACGCCATCGACGTGACGAGGTACATGATGCCGAGCTGCTTGTGGTCCGTCGTGCGCAGCAGCCGGACGACCAGCGAACCGCGGGGCGCGTCCCGGCGCGGATGAGCGCGGACCGCCACGGGAACCGGGGTCACGCGCGCGGGTGAATCAGTGCTCAAGACAGGCTCCTGACCAGATCGTGGACCGACACGCGCTGCCCGGTGAAGAACGGCGTGTCGAGCCGGACGTGCATGCGCGCCTCGGTCGCGCGGAACTCGCGCATCAGATCGACGATCCGGTCGAGGCGATCCGCCTCCAGCGCGAGGATCCACTCGTAGTCACCGAGACCGAAGGCGGCGAGGGTGTTCGACAGGACGTCGGGGTAGTCGTGCGCCGCGGCGCCGTGGTCGGCGAGCATCCGGCGCCGTTCCGCCGCGGGCAGCAGGTACCACTCGTACGAGCGCACGAACGGGTACACACAGGCGAACCGCGCCGGCGCCTTCCACTCCAGGTAGGCCGGCAGGTGGCCGGGGTTGAACTCCGCGTCGCGGTGCAGCCCGGCCGAGCTCCACACCGGCCGGGACACGGCGCCCCACGTGGTCCGGCGCAGCGCGAGATAGGCCTCCTGGAGAGCCTCGGGTGACGCGGCGTGCCACCAGATCATCCAGTCGGCGTCCGCGCGCATCCCGGTGAGCAGGTAAACCCCGCGGACGGTGGCGCCGCCGGCGAGCGCCTGCTCCACCTCCTGCGCGACTGCTGCCTGGTCGCGCCCCGATGCCGCCGGGCCGGCCGCGAAGACCGACCACATCGTGTAGGCCTGCTGGGCTTCGCGGCCGGTCATCGCGGCAGGACGGTGAACGCGACCGTCAACACGAAGACCAGCGCCCCCATCACCACCAGCGCCAAGGCGAACGGCCGCGGGCCGACGCCGGGCGGCCCGGCCACCTCGCGGCTCGGCTCCGGAATGCACTCGTCCATCACCACTCCTTTACGCACGCCTGACCGCCCGGATGGATAGTACGCTGATAATTAGTGCACTAATCAACGGAGCGAGACGTACCTCACGACGCTTTTTCGCCACTGAGCGTGAGAGGACGACCGCGGTGCGCCTTCATGCGTGGCAGGTGATGCGCGAGCGACGGGCGGCTGGTGCTGTTCGCGGCAACGCCAGCGAGCGAAGGAGCCAGCCATGTCCGACGTCGAGGTCAAGCGCGAGGAGAAGCTTTCGCGCGAGGACGCCGCCGAGCGGCTCGCCGCGCTCGCCGCCGCGCTGGCGGCCGGGGGCAAGGTGGAGCTCGCGCTCGGCGCCAGCACCGTGAAGGTCAACGTGCCCGACGAGGTGCAAATCGAGGTGGAGATCGAGATCGACGGCCGTGAGGTGGAGCTGGAAGTGGAGCTGAAGTGGTCGACCGGGACACCGGCCCGCGCGGTGGCCACGCGGCGCACCGGCCGGCGATCGGCCGCCGCGGCCGCGAAATGACGCCACCCGCGAAATGACTCCGGCGCCTGCGCGACACCGGTGCCGGTGGCGGGCAGCCGTACCCGCCCGATACCGGCCAGCCGGTACGGACGTTACCGGCTGGCCGGTATCGACGTATTCCCGGCAGCACCGGGCCCGCAACGGCCGCTGGCGGCAATGTGCACGGGCGGCGCCGCTGCGACGCTGGGTTTCATGAAATTCACTGAGCGGTCCGCCGGGCGCTCCGAACCCGAGGACCTCACCACGGTGACCGGGCACACCGGCACGTCGTACCTCTGCCCGGACCTGTCCGCGGTCGACCAGCACATCACCTTGCTGTACCAGGAAATCGAGCGCACTCCGCCGGCAAGCCGGCGCGAGGTCGAGCAGGCCGTGTGGGCCGACATCGACCTCCTGCTCGACCGTCGCAAGTGGCTCGAGGTGACCACCCTCACCGCCGCGGGCTGACCTGACCGGCGGACCGCCTCCGTCGTCCCGCCGGATCAGCCGGCCAGGCGCGGGAAGAGAACCTCCGCGTTGCCGCGGTCGATCGCGGCGCCCTCGCCCTCCGCGAAGCGCGGGTACTGCTCCAGGTACCGGTTGTAGTACGCGCCGGCCTGTTCCGGCGCGAACGGCCAGTCGCTGCCGTAGAGGACGTGCCCCGGTTCGGCGAACTCCAGCAGCGCGGGCAGCGCGCTCGGGCTGGCCGAGAGGGCCGTGTCGAAGTAGAAGCGCTTGAGCTCGCGGATCACGTCGTCGGCGTCGCGTGTGGTGTCCACGACGGTCGACGTCAGCCCGGAGAACCGGTAGGCCGCGTACGGCAGGAACCCGCCGCCGTGCGAGAGGATCACGCGGACGTCCGGGAAGCGCCCGAGCGTGCCCGTGAGCACCAGGTCGAGCGCGGCTCGCGTGGTGTCGAAGACGTAGTCCGCCAACGGCGCCGGTGTGCCGGCCAGCAGCGGCATCGGCGGCTGTGCCGGGTGGACGAAGACGACGGCGCTCCGCCGGTCCAGTTCTTCCCACAGTGGCGCGAAATCGGGGTCGCCGAGGTAGCGACCCTCCACATTGGACATCAGGATGACGCCGTCGGCGCGCAGCGTGTCCAGGGCGTGGACGGCCTCCGCGACGGCCCCGTCGACGTCGGGCAGCGGGACGCCGGCGAAGTGACCGAAGCGGTCCGGCCGGTCCTTGACGAGCTCGGCGCAGTACTCGTTCACCGCGCGCGACAGCGTGCGCGCCTCGGCGTCGTCACCGAAGTGCGTGCCGGGCGCCGTGACGGACAGGATGCCCGTGGCGATGCCCTGGCGGTCCATCATCGCGACGGCGTCGCCGGCGCTCCAGCCGGGGATCGCCCAGCCGCCGGAGTCGAGACCGCGTTCGGCGAGCGCCTCGGCCCAGAGCGGCGGGACGACGTGCTGGTGGACGTCGATGCGGGCGGTCATGGCTGTCACCTCTGTTAGCTCTGTTAGCTCTGTTAGCTTGCTAAGTATATTTATTTAGTAAGCTAACAACCATGACGCCGAAGGACAAGCGTGTGATCGACGACGTGGAGGCCCTGGCCCAGGCCGCCGACCGGCTGTTCTACGCCATGCGCCGCTCCCGCACGGCCATCGGCGACCGCGCCGCCGGCGGCCTGTCGATGGCCCAGCTCGCCCTGCTCGAGCCCCTGGCCGAGGCCGCCAACACCGCCGGGCTGCCCGTCAGCCGCCTCGCCGCGGGCGCCGAGGTCAGCGTCCCTACCGCGACCCGCATGCTCCAGCAACTCGAGGCGAAGGGCCTGATCACCCGCCACCGAGCCCCGGACGACGAGCGGAAGGTCCTCATCCGCCTCACCGCCGACGGCGCGAACCGCCTCTTGGCCCTGCGCACCGAGCTGCGCGCCCGGCAGTTCGAGGCGCTGTCGCGGTATTCGCCACGGGAGCGGCGCGAACTGACCGCTCAGCTGCAGGGACTGGCCGACGTCATCGGCGGGAGCCTGGCCGGCCCGCCGCGTTAGGCCGGTTGGGTGACGATCACGAGCTGGGTTGGATGGGCGCATGCCTGCGCACGTCACCAACGACTACGACGGTTTCGCCGAGGCTTACACGGCCGAGAACGAGACCAACCTCATCAACGCCTACTACGCGCGGCCCGCGATCCTGGACCTGGCCGGGGACGTGGCCGGCCGGCGGATCCTCGACGCGGGCTGCGGGGCCGGCCCCGTCTCCGCCGCGCTGCGCGAACGCGGCGCCGAGGTGAGGGGCTTCGACGCCAGCGCCAAGATGGTCGAACTCGCGCGACAGCGGCTCGGCGCCTCAGCGGACCTGCGGGTCGGCGACCTGAGCCGGCCCCTGCCGTATCCCGACGCGGAGTTCGACGACGCCGTCGCGTCGCTGGTGCTGCACTACCTCAAGGACTGGTCCGCTCCCCTGGCCGAGCTGCGGCGCGTCCTGAAACCCGGTGGCCGCCTGATCCTGGCCGTCAACCACCCGATCATCTTCAAGCTGCTCCACCCCGAGTCGAGCTACTTCGGGCTCACCGAGTGGTCGGAGGAGTACGACTTCGCCGGGAAGAAGGCCACGCTCACGTACTGGCACCGGCCCCTGCATGCCATGACCGACGCCTTCACCGCCGCCGGCTTCCGCACGGCCGTGATCAGCGAGCCGTACCCGGCGCCCGGCGCGCGCGAGCGGTTCCCCGAGGAATTCGGGGACCGGCACGCGTTCCTCTGTTTCCTGTTCTTCGTCCTCGAGGCCTGCTGACTCACGCGCCGCGTGTCTTGTATTCGGCGAGAACTTCGTCGAGCGAGCCGTGCGCGCGGATGCGGCCCTCGTCCAGCCAGAGGGCGGTGGTGCACAGCTCGCGCAGCAGGTCGTCGGCGTGGGACGCGAACACCAGCGCGCCGGACCGGCGGGCGAGGTCGACGAGGCGGCCGCGGGCTTTTTCCAGGAACGCCGCGTCGATGGCACCGAGGCCCTCGTCGAGGATGAGGATCTCGGGGTCGATGGTGGTCACCACGCCGAGCGCGAGCCGGACACGCATGCCGGCGGAGTAGGTGCGCAGCGGCAGGTGGAGGTAGTCGCCGAGCTCGGTGAACTCCGCGATGTCGTCGAGCCGGCGCTCCATCTGCCGGCGGCTCATGCCGAGGAAGAGGCCGCGGATCAGGATGTTCTCGCGGCCGGAGACCTCGGGATCCAGGCCCACCCCGAGGTCGAACACCGGCGCGATCCGCCCGACGACGCGCGTGCTGCCGCGGGTCGGCTCGTAGATGCCCGAGAGCAATCGCAGGAGCGTCGACTTGCCGGCGCCGTTGTGCCCCACCAGGCCGACGCGGTCACCGTCGCCCAGGGACAGCGTGATGTCCCGCAGCGCCTCGATGACCGGGACGTTCGCAGCGGTGGCGATCTTGCCGCCGACCTTGCCGAGCACCTGCTTCTTCAGCGAGCGCGTCTTGGCGTCGAAGATCGGGAAGTCGACGAAGGCACCCGTCACCTCGATGCTCACCATGCCGCCGCTCCTCCTCGTCTCGAATGCGAATGGAAGTTATCATTCTCATCCGGGCGCCGGCCGGGTGCCCCGAGGTGCGGGGTAACGTGCGGCCGGTGAGTCAGCGATCCGTCGAGCCGGGGTTCCGCCCGCCCCAGCAGGCGCGCAGCCGGGAGTCCCTGCAGAAGGTGCTGGCCGCGGCCGAGCAGGTGCTCGCCGACGGGGGCATCGAGGAGTTCACCGTCGGTGCGGTTGCCGATCGGGCGGGGCTGTCGGTCGGCGCGATCTACCGCCGGTTCGCGGGCAAGGACCAGCTGCTGTACGCGGTGAAGGACGACCTGCTCGGCCGGCTGGAAACCACCGTCGTCGAGGCGCTTCGCTCGCCGGCGCCCGGGCTTCGCGGGGCCGTCGCCGCGTTCACCGAGGCGCTGGCGCAGACGTTCACCCGCCACGGCCGGGTCTTCCCCGAGTTGCTCGACGCCCAGCGCGCCGAGGGCCGCGACCGCGGGCTCCAGGCGATGGCCGCGATCCAGGGGACGTTCGTCGACGCCGCCGAAGCCTGTCTCGGCGAGATCCGCCGCCCGGACGGCGCGCTCGCCCTCCGGATGGCGGCGCGGACGATCATCGGGTCGTGCGTGCACCGCGCCGCCTCCGGCCGGTTCTGGCCCGACGACCTGACGTGGCGCGCGTGGGCGGCCGAAACGGCCGAGATGGCGCTGGCGTACCTGACGTCGCCGGGAAATCCGGAGCCCGGCCGCGGTGAGTGAGTCCATTCCGGACATCACCGTCGCGGGCCGACGGCTGCGGCCGAGCCCGGTTTTCGACACGTATTGGCGTTTCGCCGCCGCGCGCCAGGACGCGTACTTCGCGCGGCTGCGCGACAACGGGCCTGCGCCGAGTGATCCGATCCTCGCCCGCCACCGGTTCACGAACTGCTACCGCGCGGCGGACCGGGTGAGCCAGTTCGCCATCCACGACGTGGGTTACGGCGGCCCGCAAGAGCCGCGCGACGTGGTCTTCCGGATGCTGCTGTTCAAGTTCTTCAACAAGATCGACACCTGGCGCCTGCTGGAGGCCGAGCTCGGCACCGTCACGTGGGCGTCGTGGCAGCCGGCGGCGGCCCGCGCGGTCCTCGACGCGGCCCGGCACGCGCTGTACTCCCCTGCCTACATCATCCCGCCACCCCGGCTGGGCGGCACCCGCAAGCACCACGACCACCTGCTGCTCGCCGAGACGATGATCCACGACGGCCTCGCCGAGAAGCTCCAGGACGCCCACGGCCTGGCGAACGTGTTCGCGCTGCTGCGCGCCTACCCGGGGCTCGGCGACTTCCTGGCGTTCCAGTTCTCGATCGACCTCAACTACACGGCCGTGCTGGACTTCTCGGAAAACGACTTCGTCGTCGCCGGCCCGGGCGCGCGCGACGGCATCCGCAAGTGCTTCGGCCCCGCCGCCCACGGCATCGAGGACGCGGTGATCGCGTACATGTCCGACACGCAAGAAGCCCACTTCGCTCGGCTCGGCCTGCGCTTCGCGTCCCTGGGCGGCCGCCGCCTGCACCTGGTCGACTGCCAGAACCTGTTCTGCGAAGTCGACAAATACGCCCGCGTCGCGCACCCGGCCGTCCCCGGCATCTCCGGACGGACCCGCATCAAGCAGCAGTACCACCGCAACGGCGACCCGATGCCGGCTCCGTGGTTCCCGCCGAAGTGGGGCATCACCGAAGCCGTCCGAGCGCAAGCCGCAGCAGTCGTGGTCCCGCGATAGGTTGCGCTTCATGACCTCCTGGCCCCCCGCCCCGATCAGGACGGCGCGGCTCGTGCTCCGCCAGTCCGAGGCGCGCGACCGCGCGGCCGTGATCGAACTGCTCGCCTCACCCGAGGTCGGGACCTACCTCGGCGGCCCGCAATCGCGCGACGAGCTCGAACGCACCGCGCCCGAGGTGCCCGGGCGGCGCTTCGGTTTCTTCGTGGTCGAACTCGACGGGGAGACGATCGGCATGATCACGCTCGACCGGCGCGACGCGGCGCGTCCGGGCCGGTTCCGGCCCGGCGCCGAGACGACCGAGATCGGCTACCTGTTCCTGCCGCGCGCGTGGGGATTCGGGTACGCCGAAGAGGCGTGCACGGCGGTGCTCGGCTGGTTCGCAGGAGCCGGCGAACCGGTGGTGCTCTGCACCCGGACCGCCAACGAGCGCTCGATGCGGCTCGCGGCGAAGCTGGGGTTCACCGAGGTCGAGAAGTTCGAAGAGTTCGGCGCCGAGCAGTGGTTCGGCGTCTGGCATCCGACCGCCGAGGCCGATTGAGTCCCCTTGTCAAGGGACAGTCCTTACCCGAAAGCCTCCAGCTGGGGCCCAGGCCGCGGCGTAACGTGATCATGGCCGGACGCCGTGTGGGGCCACAGTGGACAGACGGTATCTACCGCCGACAAGGGGAGTTCTCAGCCATGAACCGCACAGAACCGCACCATCCCGAGAATCCGGGCGCCACGGGATCCCCGGCGAGACTGACCCGGCGGTCCTTCGCGGGCATCGCTGCGCTGGGCGCCGCCGGGGTCGCGCTCGCCGTGCCGGGTTCGGCGGGCGCGGTCACGCGGCCCGTGGCGCGGCGGTCCGTCGTGCTCGTCCACGGCGCGTACGCCGACGGGTCGTGCTGGGCGGAGGTGATCCCGCGGCTGCAAGCCGCCGGGATCACGGTCACGTCGGTGCAGAATCCGTTGACCTCGCTCGACGACGACGTGGCCGCGACGCGGCGTGAGCTCGACCTGCAGAGCGGCCGGACCGTCCTCGTGGGCCACTCCTACGGCGGTTCGGTGATCAGCCAGGCCGGTGACCACCCCTCCGTCGACTCGCTCGTCTACCTGTCCGCGCGGGCGCCGAGGGCCGGCGAGGACTACCCCGCGCTCACCGCGCGGTTCCCGGCCGCGCCGGCCAGCGCGGGCCTGGTGTACCAGAACGGTTTCGGCCACCTGACCGAAGACGCGTTCCTCAACGACTTCGCCAACGGCGTCCCCACCGCCCAGGCGCGGGTCCTCTACGCCGCCCAGGGCCGCGTCGCGCAGGATCTCTTCGCGACCAAAACCACCGTCGCCGCCTGGGAAACCAAGCCGAGCAGCTACGTGATCACCACGGCCGACCGCACGACGTCACCCGAGCTCCAGCGCTTCGTGGCCGCCCGGATGAAGGCGCGCACGACGGTGGTCGACTCGGGCCACCTGTCGTTCATCACGCATCCCGACGTCGTCACCCGAGTCATCCTCGAGGCCGTGCACCGGGCCTGAACCTACGAATGGTCGGCGGCGCTCAGCGAGTCCGCGGCGGTCAGAAGGGAGGCGCCGAGCAGCACCCCGTCCTTCAGGAGGGCCTCGCCGAGCACGGACAGCTGCGACATCCGGTGCCCCTCGCGCCACGCTTCCGGTGTGGTGACGAGGAAACTGAGCGTGCCGACCATCATCGCCGCGGCCCCGAGACTGCCGGCGGCGGACGCACGGGGCACTAGCGGCTTCGCCGCGATCAGGGAGCCCAGCACGATCTGCGTGGTCCCGATGACCCGGCCGAGGTTGCGGGCGCCCCACTTCTTCCGCGGCCACGCGGTGAGCGGGCTCGCGGTGACGAGGGGCTCCGCGTTCTCGATCTCGTAGTCCTGGAACTTCAGCACCCCGACCCACACGAAGCACGTCGTCAGCCCGTACCGCATCACCGGCAGCGCGGCGGCGGCCAGTGCGCCCGGGACACTCGTCACCGCACGGCCTGGACCGCGCTCGCGATGAGCCGCAGCACGTCGTCGGGGTGGGAGACCATCGCGACGTGATTCGTCGCGACCTCGACGGTCGTGGCCTTCATGCGCGCGGCGAACTGCCGCTGGGCGTCAGGCGGGATCGCCTGGTCGCCCTCGGCGACCAGGAACCACGCCGGGTGCGACTTCCACGCCGGAGCACCCATCACCTCTTCGAGGGCCGAGAACGCGAGGGGCTGCTGCACGGCGAACATGACCCGCGCCTTCACCGGGTCGACGTCGGCGGCGAAGTGGTTCACGAAGTCGTCCTCGGGCAGCCACGCAAAGCCCTGCTTGTCGACGTCGAGGTGCGCCAGCGCCGGGCTCACGGGGCCCTTTTCCAGCAGCTTGCCGATCGTCTCGCCCTCGTCGAGGCCGAACCCGGCGACGTAGACCAGGCCGACGACGTTCGGCGCGTCGGTCCCCAGCGCGGTGATGATCTGACCGCCGTACGAGTGTCCGGCGACGATCGTCGGGCCGTCCTGGCGGGCCAGCACCTGGCGCAGCCGCGCGACGTCGCCGGCCAGCGACGCCTCCGCGAACTGCGGCGCGGTGACCCGGAAGCCGTCGGCCTGCAGGCGCTCGATCACCGCGCTCCAGCTGGAACCGTCGGCCCACGCGCCGTGGACGAGAACGATGTTCGGACGTTGAGCCATGCCGGTTCCTCCCGGGGCAGCCGTTTCAGGGCCCTTGGAGACTGGCGCGGCGGGCGCCGTCGCCTCATCACCCCCGGCTAGTGAACCCTCGCGCGGGCCGAGCCACGCGGCCACCACGTGGGCCACGACCACCGCCACGATCACCAGCGGCATCACGGCCAGCCCGTCGGACGAAAGCAGCAGCGTGGCGAGCAGGACGGACGTCAGCGGCAGGCGCAGCATGACCACGCACATCGCGCCGATTCCCATCGCCACCCCGGCGACGAGCGGCAGCCCCGGCAGGTGCGACAGCGCGATGCCGCCCGCGGCGCCGAGGAACATCGCCGGGAAGATCGGGCCGCCGCGGAATGCCGACAGCGTCACGCCGTACGCGAGTCCCTTGCAGGCCAGCAGGAGCAGCAGCATCGGAACCGAGTACGCCGCGCTGGTCTCCAGCAGCGTCGGCAGCGCCGTCTCGCCGGAGAACAGGACGTCCGACAGGCTGCCGCCCGCGGCGGTGTAGGCGATCGCGAGCCCGGCGACCACGAGGCCCGCCACGGGGGTCAGCAGCAGGACGTGGTTTTCCACGCGCGAGTGCAGCAGCAGCGACAGCCGGCGAATGCCCGTGCCCAGCACCGCCGCGGCCGCGCCGATGCCGAGTGCCCAGCCGAACTGCGCGAGGTCGGGGTGGGTGAACGGCGGCAGCTCGGGCAACGCCAGCGACGCCGCGCCCAGGCCGGTCAGCGAGTCGAGGCCGATGAAGAGCAACGTGCCGATCCCGGCGGCCAGCAGACCGGGCAGCAGCACCAGCCCCATGGTCGCGCCGGCCAGCCCGGACGCCTCCATCAGCAGGAACGCGCCCAGGATCGGCGACCCGAGCAGCGCGCTGATCGCCGCGAAGCTCCCCGTCGCCGCCACCACGGCACCGACCTGCTTCGGCGCATGCGGGCGGGCGAGCCGCACCGCGCACACCCCGAGGCCGGCACCGAGGGCGATCAGCGGCGCTTCGGGCCCGAGCACCGCCCCCAGCCCGAGCGTCGCCAATGCGGCCAGCAGCACTCCCGGCAGCTGTATCGGCGTCGGCTGCTGGCCGGGCGTGAACCCGTAGACGGGCGGATGGCCGCCCCCACCGGGCAGGTACCGCACCGCGACCGCGACCAGCACCCCGCACAGCACCAACGGCGGCACCGGCCACCACCACGGCGGCCCCCCGAACCCGAGCGCGCGCGGCAGATCGGTGTACACCCAGCTCTGGAGGGCGCCGACCAGCTGGAGGAAGAAGTACGCCGCCGCGGAGATGGGCACCCCGATGATCGCGGCGAGCACCAGCAGACGCAGGTAGGCGGGTGAGCGAAGCCGCGCCGCAGCGCCCGGCTGAGCGGGTTGGCTCGGCTGACCGGGTTGGGTCGGCTGACCGGGTTGGGTCGGCTGCCCCGGCTGCACCTGCCCGCGCGGCTGATCCGCCCGGCCCGGCCCGTCCGAGGTACCGCCGGCCGACGCAGGCGTAGCCGTGTCCGCCATGCTCCGCCCTCCTCCGCCGTCGGCCCCGCCACGCCGGCACGCCACTCGCACCGACGTAGGCGGACGACGCAACGGTGCTCGCCGCGGCTCCGCGAAACATCGCCCGTCCCAGGTGAGCCGGATCGGCCTCGCCGCGGCGAACCCAGGTCACGCCGGAGACAGTGCGAGCCGCGTGGCAGTCGCGACCAGCCTGACGAACGACAGAAACCTCGCCGGACACGGCGGACCTGCACTGCGACCCGCAACTCAGCAAGCCGAGCCGGCAACGCCAGACGTCCTGCCGCGGGCGGCCAAACCTCACCCACGCAGGTCAGGCTTGAGGTGTTCACTCAGCGACACGCACGCCGAGCGCCCGAGCGGCGAACGCCGGGCGTTCGCCGCAAGCCGGCCCGCGTCGCCGCGAGCCTGGGTCGGCCCGGCGAACGACCGCCGCGACGTCGAGCTGCCAACCGACCCTGACGGCCGCGAAGAACTACCCCGCGTTGGCCCGCCGAGCCGTGCTGAACCGGCGTTGGTAAGCCGCCGGGCTGATGGACAGCTTCCGCGCGAACACGCGCCGCAGAGCTTCGTAGCTGGGGAAGCCGGCCAGGGTCGCGGCCTGGGTGGCGTTGTGGCCTTGGTCGAGCAGGGCCCGGGCCAGGTCGAAGCGGATGTTCTCCACGTAGCGGGCCGGGGTGGTGTCCAGTTCGTCGTGGAAGAGGCGGGTGAGCTGGCGGGTGCTGACGTTCAGGTGCTTGGCGAGGTCGCCCAGCGAGTGCCGGGCGCCGGGGTTGGCCGTGACCAGGTCGGTGATGGTGCGCAGGGCCGGGGAGCGCGGCGGCGGGCCCTGCAGCGGGGCGGAGAACTGCGACTGCCCGCCCGAGCGCTGCAGGTACACGACCAGGGACCGGGCGACGTCGCGGGTCAGATCGGGGCCGTGGTCCTCCTCGACGAGGGCCAGGGCCAGGTCGATGCCGGCGGTGACGCCGGCGGAGGTGTAGGTGGTGCCGTCGCGGACGTAGATGGCGTCGGGCTCCACGCGGCACGTCGGGCAGCGGGAGGCGAGCTCGTGGGTGACCTTCCAGTGCGTGGTCGCGCGCTTGCCGTCGAGCAGGCCGGCGGCGGCGAGGACGAACGCGCCCGTGCAGATCGAGGCGACGCGGCGGGCGCCGTCGACCGGAACGCGGGCGGCTTCGGCCAGGTCGCACGGCACGGGCGTGCTCGGGAAGAGGTCCGAGCCGGCCACGAGGTAGGTGTCCGGCGCGGGCTCGGAGCGCACGGAGCCCTCGACCGCGATCTTGAACCCGAGGTTCGACACCACGTCCTCGCCCGTCGGCGACACGAGCACGATCCGGTAGTGGGCACCGAAGCGGTTGGCCTCCTTGAACACCTCCGCCGGGCCCGCGACGTCCAGCAGCGTCACCCCGTCGAAGACCAGGATCGCCACGACGCGCTCAGGGGAACCGGGCCGGGCGGTCGTGGAGGCGGGAGACGGGCGCACAGGGCATTGGTAGCACACCGTCACCACAAAAGTGAGCCGAACGAGTTTCGTTACACTACTTGACCGTAACGGAACTGCTCGCTACGTTCCCTACGTCACAGGCCCGACCGAGAAGCAGGTCCGGCACGGGCGGCGAGCCCTCTGGCAACGAAGCCACAGGAAGGTGAATCGAACCATGGTGGAGACGTACGTTCTGGTTCCGGGCGCGTGGCACGGCGCGTGGGCGTGGCGGCCGGTCGCCCAGCGGTTGCGCGCCGCGGGGCACAACGTGGTCGCCCTGACGCTGCCGGGCCTCGCGGACGGCGACGATCCCCGGCGTTTCACGCTCGAGGACACAGTGGACTTCGTCGTGACTTTCCTCGAAGCGCACGACCTGACCGACGTCACGCTGGTCGCCCACAGCTGGGGCGGTTACCCCGTTTTCGGTGCGGCCCACCGGGTTCCGCACCGGGTGCGCCGCCTCGTTTTCCACAGCGCGTTCGTGCCGGAGCAGGGCGTGGCCCTCGTGGACGACGTCCCGCCGGGGCACGCCGCGCTCTTCCGGCAGCTCGCGCAGGAGTCGGGCGACCATTCCGTGGTCCTGCCCTACCCGGTGTTTCAGAGCGCCTTCGCCCAGGACACGCCCGAACCGACGCAGAAGCTGATCTACGAACTGCTCGTCCCCCAGCCGATGAGCTACTTCGAACAGCCCTTGCACGCCCCCGCGCTGTCGACGCTCGGCCTGCCGATCAGCTACCTGGCCGGCGAATGCGACCTGGCGATGCCCCCGGGCGACTACGCGTGGTGCCCGCGGTTCCCGGCCCGGCTCGGCGTCGAGCCGATCACCGTTCCGGGTGACCACGAGGCGTTTCTGACCCGGCCCGACGCGTTCGTCTCGGCACTCCTGCATTCACACACCGTCGACGGCTGAACCGCGCGTCCCGATCTGAGTGGTTCCTGGCCGGACAAAGGCGGCACCGCGGGCGCCTCGATCGGCACTATGGAGAAGGACAGAATCCGTCGAGAAAAGAACGGAAGCGCAGCAGTCATGTCAGAGATCATCGCGGGTGTGGAGATCCCGGAGACGGAAGCGGTCGCCGAGGCGTCGCGCCTCATCCAGGAAACGACCAACCCGCTCATCTACCACCACTCCCGCCGGGTTTACTTCTTCAGCCAGTTCCACGCGCAGCGGCTCGGCGTGAAACCCGATCCGGAACTGCTCTACCTGGCCGCGATGTTCCACGACACCGGGCTCATCACGCCGTTCTCCGACGTGGAGCAGCGCTTCGAGGTCGACGGCGCCGACCACGGACGCAAGTTCCTGCTGGACCGGGGTTTCTCGCGCGAGGCCGCGGACACCGTGTGGACGGCCATCGCCCTGCACACCACGCCGGGAATCCCCGGGCGCATGGGCCCGGAAATCGCCACGACCCACCTCGGCGTGCTCACCGACGTGCTCGGTTTCGGCTTCGACGGTCTGGACCTCGCCCAGGTCGAGGAAATCCTCGCCTTCCACCCGCGCGGCGATTTCAAGAACGATTTCCTGCGCACCTTCGTCGACGCGCTGAAGCACCGCCCGGAAACCACCAACGGAACGGTGAACTCCGACATCCTGGAGCACTTCATCCCCGATTTCCGCCGCACGACCACGGTCGAGCGCATCACCGGCTCGCCCTGGTCAAGCTGACCCGGACGTCGAGATGGACGACCGACACAGCCTGAGCCGGGGGGCTTCCTTCGCTCTGCTCGTCTTCGCCAACGTGCTCCTCATGGCGTCGACGAGCGCGCCCTCGCCGATCTACCCGGTGTACCTGCAGCGGTGGGGCTTTTCGGTGACGATCCTTACGGTCGTGTTCGCCGTGTACGTCGCCGGCCTGGTCGGCGCGCTGTTGACGGTCGGTTCACTGAGTGACCACGTCGGGCGCCGGCCGGTGCTGGTCGCGTCGCTCCTCGTGGCCGCGGCCGGCACGGCGATCTTCTGGGCGGCCGGCGGGGTCGGCGCGCTCGTGACCGCCCGGATCGTGCAGGGCCTCGCCACCGGGATGGCGACGGGCGCGCTGGCCGCCGGGCTGGTCGAGCTCTCCCCCGCCGATCGCCCGCACCGCGGCCCGATGATGACCGCGGTGGGGACGAGCTTCGGGCTCGCCGCCGGCGGTGGGCTGACGGGCCTGCTCGTGCAGGCCGGCCCGCATCCCGACGCGGTGGTCTTCCCGGTGCTCACCGTGGCGTTCATGGTCGTCGCCGCGCTGGTGTTCGCCATCCCCGAGACCGCCGGCCGGCGCCCCGGCGTGCTGGCGTCGCTGCGCCCGCGCGTCCGCGTGCCGCGCGAGACGCGCCCGGCGTTCCTCGGCGCGGTGCCCGCCATCGTCGCGGGCTGGGCGTTGACCGGGTTGTTCCTGGCGCTCGCCCCTTCGCTGGTGACCGACGTCCTGCACGTGCGATTCGGCGCCGCGGGCGGTCTCGCCATCGCGGTGCTGTTCCTCGCCAACAGCGCGGGCGGGTTGTGGGCGGCGCGGCACTCGGCCCGGATCGCGACGCTGATGGGCGCGGTCGGACTGGTCGTGGGCTCGGCGGTGCTGGCCGGCGCGCTGGGTTTCGGCTCCGCGGCCGGCTTCCTCGTCGGGTCGGTGATCGCCGGGCTGGGCGTCGGCCTGACGTTCACCGGAACCCTGCGCGGGATCAGCGCGGCCACCACCACGAAGACACGCTCGGAAGTGTTTTCCGCCGCGTATGTCGTGAGCTACGCGGCGCTGAGCCTCCCTTCGCTCGCGGCCGGGCTGTTGGAGCCGTACTGGGGCCTGGAGACGACGGGCTACGCGTACCTCGCGTTCGTCGGGGTGCTGTCCGTGAGCGCCGCCGTGCAGTCCTCTTCGTCCCGGCGGGTCGCCCAACTCGTTGCATCCCAACACCACTGAGTGACTGTCCGGAAAGGACCCGACATGCAAGCCATCACCGCACAGAACCAGAACGCGGGCATCGCCGGCCTCAAGCTCGCCGAGGTGCCCCACCCGCACGCCGCCGAGAACGACGTCATCGTGCGCGTCCACGCCGCCGGCTTCACCCCGGGCGAGCTCGACTGGCCCGGCACCTGGACCGACCGCGCCGGGCGCGACCGCACGCCGAGCGTGCCCGGGCACGAGCTGTCCGGCGTCGTCGCCGAGCTCGGGTACGGCACCACCGGCCTGAGCGTCGGGCAGCGCGTGTTCGGCCTCACCGACTGGCTGCGCGACGGGGCCCTCGCCGAGTACACCGCCGTCGAGGCCCGCAACCTCGCGCCGCTCGCCGCGGACATCGACCACACCGTGGCCGCGGCGCTGCCGATCTCGGGGCTCACGGCGTGGCAGGCGCTGTTCGACCACGCTTCGCTGTCCGCCGGCCAGACCGTGCTGATCCACGGCGCCGCCGGCGGTGTCGGGTCCATCGCCGTGCAGCTCGCCCACGAGGCGGGCGCCCAGGTGATCGGCACCGGCCGCCCCGCCGACCGCGACTTCGTGCTCGGCCTCGGCGCGCACTCCTTTGTGGACACCGCCTCCTTCGAGTCGGCCGGCCCGGCCGACGTCATCCTCGACGTCATCGGCGGCGAGGTCCTCGAGCGCTCGACGAAGCTGCTGCGCCCCGGCGGCACCGTCGTCACCATCGCCGCCCCGCCCGAGGTCCAGCCGGCCGACGGGCGCGCCGTCTTCTTCGTGGTGGAACCGGACCGCCTGCGCCTGGCGGACCTCGCCCAGCGCGTCCGCGACGGACGGCTCAAGCCGATCGTCAGCACCGTACGCCCGCTTGCCGAGACGGCGGACGCCTTCGCGCGCCGCCAGCGGACTCCGGGCAAGACGATCATCCAGGTGGCGGAGTGATCCGCCCGCGGGTCGCCGGCGGCCTCCTGCTCACCGCGGTGGCGGTCGCCGGCTGCTCGTCCGCCACGCAGTCCCCGCCGGCCGCTCCTGTTTCGGCTCCGGCTTCTGTTTCCGCTCCGGCCCCGGTCTCGGCTTCCGGTCATCCGGCCGAGACCCTCACCCCGCTCCTCGCCCAGGCCCTCCCGAACATCCCGGGGAAGACGTTCACCTCGTCGATCGTCACCTTCCCCCCGTCCGCCAGCGCGGCCCCGCACCGCCACGGCGACGCCTTCGTCTACGCCTACGTACTCGAGGGCACCATCCGCAGCCAGCTCGAAGGCCAGCCCGCCCGCACCTACCACCAGGGCGACAACTGGACCGAACAGCCCGGCGCGCACCACGTGTCCACGGACAACGTCAGCGCGACCGAACCGGCGAAACTGCTGGTGGTGTTCGTGGCGACGACCGGAGAACAGCTGAAAGTCGACGACCCGCACGGCTGACCGCTGTGAACCCGGTCCGGCTCGACAACCTCACCGCTTCGCGAGCCCTGATCAAGAAGTGGTGAGGTTGTCCAGCATCAGCGACAGCGTGAACTCGAACCGCTCGTGACCCACACCCGACGTCAGCTCGGCCGCGTGCCGGCGGGTGTGCGGGAACCGCTCGGCCGGCAGCGCACCCAGCCGCTCGACCAGATCCTCCCGGCTGAGCACCCAGGCGTCGTCCGGGTTCTTCTGGCGTTGGTGGACCAGTGAGCGTTCCCAGGCGTACGCGGTGACGTACAGCGTGAGTGAGTCCAGGGCCCACGCGGCGGTCTGTGCGGGGACGCCGCCGGCGAGCAGGAGGCCCAGGATGCCTTCGCTGACGCGCAGGGTCTCCGGATGGGTGGGGACGAGGGCGAGCGCCGCGCGGGACACACCGGGGTACTGGAGGTAGCGGTCGCGCAGCTGGGCGTAGACGTCGTGGATCTGCTGCCGCCACCGCGCGGGGTCCGGCTCGGGCAGCGAGATCTCCGAGCAGAGCCGGCCGATGAGCAGGTCGTCGAGGTCGGTTTTCGTGGTGATGTGGGCGTAGAGCGACGACGGCCCGGTGCCCAGCACGGCCGTGACGCGGCGGATGGTCAGCGCGTCGTAGCCCTCGGTGGCGACGACCTGCAGGGCCGCGTCCGTGATCCGCTCGGCGGTGATGGGCGGTTTGCGGGAAGCGGCAGACGCGGAGCGCTGAGCACGGCGGGAAGCGGCGGGCATGACCACCACCCTACCTTGACACGAACTAAGTTCGTCGTTTAGAACTTTGTTCGTGACTACTGAACTTAGTTCGTCAGCCGGGTCGGCAACGGCCTCGCTACCCGTCCGCCGAGCCTGGCTGATGCTGGTCGTCGTGGTCGTCGCGGAGCTGATGGATCTCGTCGACACGAGCGTCGCCAACCTGGCCGGGCCGTCGATCCGCGCCGATCTCGGCGGCGGGCCGATGACGCTGCAGTGGGTGCTCTCGGCCTACACCGCGGCGTTCGCGCTCGGCCTGATCACCTCGGGCCGCCTCGGTGACCTGCTCGGCCGCCGCCGGTTGTTCCTGCTGGGCATGGCCGGCTTCACCGTCGCGTCGCTGGCCTGTGGATTCGCGCCCGGTGCCGGGTTCCTCATCGCCGCCCGGGTGGTCCAGGGCCTGTTCGGCTCGGTGATGATCCCGCAGGGCCTGGCGCTGGTGAAGATCGTCTTCCCGCCCGAGCACCTGCGCAAGGCGCTGATGCCGTTCGGCCCGATCATGGGCCTGGCCACCGTCGCCGGCCCCGTGCTGACCGGCTGGCTGCTGCACCTGGACCTGTTCGGCGGTGAGTGGCGCTCGATCTTCCTGGTCAACGTCCCGTTCGGCGTTCTCGCCGGCGCGCTCGCCTGGTGGGTCCTCCCCCGCCACAGCGGCGAAGACCGCACCGCGCGCCTGGACGTGCGTGGCGTCGGCCTGCTCACCGCCGGTTCGGCGCTGCTGATCGTGCCGCTCATCCAGGGCCGTGACCTCGGCTGGCCCGCGTGGACCTACGTGATGATCGCCGCCGGCCTGGTGGCCTTCGGGCTGTTCGTGGTGTCCGAACGCCGCAGCGCGCACCCGGTCATCGCGCCGTCGTTGTTCCGCAGGCGCAGCTTCGTGGTGGGTCTGCTGATCGTCGGCGGGTTCTACGCCGCGCTGAGCGCGTTCGTCCTGGTGCTCAACCTGCTGCTGCAGTCCGGCTTGGGCTGGTCACCGTTGCGGACCGGTTTCGCGCTGATCCCGTGGGCCGTCGGCACCGCGGTCGCCACACTGCTGTCGGGCGCCGTGCTCGCCGCGAAGCTCGGGCGAGCGAACCTCCACGCGGGACTGGCCATCGCGATCGTCGGCCTGCTCGGTCTCCGGTGGTCGATCGCCCACTGGGGCGCGGGCATCACCGGGTGGCAGCTGGCCCCGGCACTGCTCGTGACCGGACTCGGTTCCGGGCTGCTGTTCGTGCCGCTGTTCGACTTCGTCCTCGGCGACGCGACCACCGAAGAGGTCGGCACCGGCGCCGGAGTGCTCAACGCGGCCCAGCAGTTCGCCGGCGCCCTCGGCGTCGCCGCGCTCGGCACCGTGTTCTTCGCCCGCGTCGGGCCGCCGTCGGCCGCGTCGTACCTGTCTGCCGCCGAGCTGGTGTTCGGCCTCTGCGCCGGTGTCTACGTGCTGGTGCTGCTGCTGGTCCGGTTCCTGCCGAAGCACGCGCAGCAGTGAAGCTCAGTCGCCCAGGCCGTAGCGGCGGATGCGCTTGTACAAGGTGCCGCGCGCCATCCCGAGCCGGTGCGCCGCCGCGGTCTTGTTGCCGCGGCAGGCGACGAGGACCTCACGGATGATCTCGGCTTCCGCGTTCTGGAGCGGATTTTCGTGCTCCGACACCGAAACCGCGCTGAAAATCAGGACACAGCCGTCCTCGAAGCGGCCCGGGGTGACGGGGCGGACGGTGGCGACGCGGCCGTCGCCCAGCGGCAGGTGCGTGGCCGAGGGGCCGGCTTCGCGGAGCATCGCCCACATCGTCGCACGGTCGGGTAGGGTCACGGCGGGACCGCCGTCGCTGATCATGATCTCGCCGTCGAGCGTGATCACGGTGGTGCCGGGCAGGGAGCGGAACGTCATGTGCGCGTCGACGAGCCGGCGCTGCCGGGGCGTGGCCGCGTCCCGCAACGCCGAACGCAGGCGCTCGGCGAACGCGACGACGGCGGCCATCACGAAGCGGTTGGTGTGCTCGGCGCGGCAGCACACGTTGACCGAACCGAGCAGCAGCCGCGTGGTCGGGTCGACGATCGGCGCGGTCGCGCACGTGTAGGGGTGCCAGGCCTGCTTGTAGTGCTCGGCCCCGACCACCATCGACGCGGACCGCACCGCCATCGACAGCCCGACCCCGCAGGTGCCGACGCCGTCCTCGACGTAGCGGTGCCCGGGCTCGACCTCCACCTGCTGCAGGTCGCGCCGCAACGCGGGATCGGACTCCCAGCGCCAGGTCAGCGTGCCGCGCGGGTCGACCAGCGCGACCGACGCGGCGTCGCCCACGAGCAGATCCGCCGTGCCGGGGATGACGCGGCTGCCGACCGCGACGAGCAGGGTTTCGGGGTCGAACTCGGCGGGCGCGAGGTCGAGCCGCTCGGGATCGACGCCCGACTGCCGCGACCGGACCCACGACTCCTCGATCTCCGGGCGCGCCGCCCCGCGGCGATCGGCCTCGAGGAACTGCTGCCAGACGTCCGAGGCGGGCACGGGCGGCTCCTCTCCTGGCTTCGTCGCCGGGAAACCCGAGTGTGCAGCACCGGTGGAGCGCGCTGCCAGCCCCCGAACGGGCGGGGTGTTCATCTTTTGAACGGTTCCGCCGCGAGCCCGGTGTGGCGCGCCGCACCGGCGTTACCGTCGATCACCCGGCCGGCGAAGTCAAGGAGGACTCATGCGTTTCGGCGTCTTCATGGCCCCGTTCCACGCCTCACCGATCAAGAGCCCGGTGGCGGCTTTGGCTCGCGACATCGAGACGATCAAGCTGCTCGACCGGCTGGGCTACGACGAGGCGTGGATCGGCGAGCACCACTCCTGCGGCGTCGAGCTCATCGCGAGCCCGGAGATCTTCATCGCCCACGTCGCGGCGCAGACGAAGACGATCAAGCTCGGCACCGGCGTGCTCTCGCTGCCCTACCACAACCCGTTGTGGGTGGCCGACCGCGCGATCCTGCTCGACCACCTCACGCGCGGCCGGTTCATGCTCGGCCTCGGCCCGGGCTCGCTGCCGACCGACGCGTCCATGATCGGGCTCGACCCCCTCAGCCAGCGCGGCGCGCTGGAGGAGGACACCGACGTGCTGATGCAGCTGCTCAACGGCGCCGAACCCGTCACGGTCAAGACCGAGCGCTACCAGCTGCGCGACGCGCTGTGCCAGCTGCGGCCCTTCACCCAGGGCGGGCTGGAGGTCGGCGTCGCCGCGATCGCGTCGCCGTCGGGGCCGCGCATCGCCGGCAAGCACGGCCTCAGCCTCCTGTCGATCGGCGCGACCCTGACCGGCGACCTCGACCTGCTGGCCCAGCACTGGGACGTCGCCGAGGAACGCGCCACGCAGTTCGGCACCACGATGAACCGCGACGGCTGGCGGCTCGTCGGGCCGATGCACCTGGCCGAGACGAAGGAACAGGCCTACGCCGAGGTCGAGCACGGCCTCGACGACTGGTGCAACTACCTGCAGCACGTCGCCGCCGTCCCCCACTTCGAACCCGGCGGCGCGACCTTCACCGAGCGCGTCGACTGGATCAACGCCAGCGGCATCGGCGTGATCGGCACCCCGGACGACGCGATCCGCCAGATCGGCACCCTCGAAGCGCAGTCGAAGGGCGGCTTCGGCTCGTACCTGATGATGGCGCACGAGTGGGCGACGCCGGCCGCCACGGCGCGGCACTACGAGCTGTTCGCCGAAGCCGTCGCCCCGCACTTCCAGCAGCGCCTCGACCGCCTCGCCGCGACCGAGGCGCAGGCGAAGAAGCTGCGAGCCGAGCTGCACAGCCGGCAGGGCCAGGCCCTGGAGGAGGCGAAGGCCCGGCACGAGGCGGAGAAGTCGGCTTGATCTCGGGCGCGGGCCCGGCGGCACCGGTTCTGGCTCGGGTGCCGACGTGGGCCTTTCCCCTGCCTCAGGCCGGCATCGCGCGTGCAGGACGTGCGGCCGGCCGCGATCGTTTTGCCGAAAACGAAGCGACAGCCCGCCCACCGGGTGAATACCTTCGGGCGCATGGACACCACGTCTCTCACCTGGCGGCCGCTCACCCGCGATGACGCCCAGGCGGCGGCCGATCTGCTCAACACGATGGAGACCGTCGACCGGATCGGCGAGAACTACACCGCGCAGGACACCCTCCAAGAGCTGGTCGACCCGTACGCGGATCTGGCGCGCGCGAGCCTCGCGGCCTTTGACGGCGACGTGATGGTCGGGTACATGAAGATCCGCTACAAGCGGCACGCGGCAGAGGTCCACCGCGTGGTCCTCGACGGCGGTGTGCACCCGGGCCACCGGCGCCGCGGAATCGGCGCCGCGCTCGTCGAAGCCGGAGTGGCGGCGGCGAAAACGCTGCACGCGCTGCACCACCCGGCGCTGCGGCTCGCGATCGACGTCCACAAGTCCGGCCACATCGACGGCCTGGCCGAAGTCCTGGCCCCGCGGGGCTTCGCGCCCGTCCGGTACTTCCAGCGCATGGAGCGCCGGCTCGGTACCGCGCTCCCCGAACCGGCGATCCCCGGCGGGCTGCGGATCGAGCCGTGGTCCGAGGACAGCGACGAGGACTTCCGCGTGACCCGCAACAAGGCGTACGCGGACCACTGGAACCCGGCTCCGTCGCCCGCGGACAACTGGCGGAACAAGATCGCCAACCACACCCTGCGGCCCGAGGCCAGTTTCCTGCTCCGCGACCCGGCGAACGGCACCGCGGCGGGCATGCTCGTGGCCAACCACTGGAAAGCCGACGCGGCGGTCACCGGCGTCCGCGGCGTGCATTTCATGGCCATCGGGACGATCCCCGCCTACCGCAACCAGGGCGTCGCCACCGCGCTGCTCGGACACGCGCTGCGGGCGGCCGCCGAGCACGGCTTCGATCGGGCCGACGCGGACGTGGACTCGGCGAGCCCCGAGGGCGTGTCCGGGATCTTCGCGAGAGCGGGGTTCACGGCCAAGCGGCCCTACGTCCGCTGGGCGCTCGAGATCTGACGCGGGGGGCAAGCTCACCTCCCGCAGATGAGGCCGTCCGGGACCCGCCCCCAGATGCTCGCCTTGAGGGACGCAGAACGGAGGCAGACTCATGACGATCGGACCCATCCAGCTCGTCGTACTGGGATTTCCGGACCCGGACTTCCACGGCGCGGTCATCGCGGAGCTCGAACGGCTGAGGGAGAGCGGCACCGTCAACGTGGTCGACGCGCTGGCCGTGCACAAGGATTCCGACGGCGGGATCGAGGTCGCCCACCTGAGCAACATCAGTGACGAAGAAGCCGTCGAGCTCGGCAGCAAGGTCGGCGCGCTGATCGGGCTCGGGATCGACGGCGAGGAAGGCATGGAGGCCGGCGCCCTCGCGGGTGCCGAGGAGGCCGCGGAAGGCATCGACGTGTTCTCCGACGAAGACGCCTGGGACGTGTTGTCGGAGATCCCGGACGGCTCGGCCGCCGCCCTCGTGCTGCTGGAACACCGCTGGGCCATCCCCTTGCGCGACGCCATCGCCGAGGCGGGCGGGTTCCGCATCTCCGACGGCTTCATCAGCCCGCTCGACCTCGTCGCCATCGGCCTGGTCAGCGCGGAGGAAGCGAAGCAGCTGCACGCCTTCGAAACAGCCACCCCCAGCCGCACCTGAGACAGGAGGCAGACCATGTTCGGATCCCGCAGGATCGCCCGCCGCACCTCGCGGCGCACCGCCCGGCGCGTTTCGCGGCGCCGGCGCTGAACCCAGCGGGCCGCGTCGACCCGGAGTGCCCGCACGGGCTCGACCCCGGCCGAGCTCGACGGCCGTCACGGCGGTGTCCGAAGTGGACACCGCCCGGAGTGCCGCGATCGTCGCGTCGGCGCGACCCGGCCCCTACACTCGACCGATGCCGGACAACGACCGTCCCGCGTGCGTCGAGGACGTGCACGAGCTCGCGCTCGCGATGCCGCACGTCAAGATCTGGCCGGGCTCGGAAGGCAAGCCCGTGTACCAGGTCGGCGGCAAGTCGTTCGTCTTCTTCCGCAACCCGCGCCCGGACGCCTTCGACCCGGACACGGGTGAGCGCCACCCCGACGTGATCGTCTTCTGGGTCCCGTCGGACGCCGACAAAGAAGCGCTCGTGCAGGACGAGGCCACGCCGTTTTTCACCACCCCGCACTTCCGCGGCCACCTTTCGGTGCTGGCGCGGGCGTGCCGCCTCGGCGAACTCAGCCGGGGCGAGCTGGCGGAGGTGGTGCAGGAGGCGTGGCTCTCGCGCGCCTCCACCCGCCGCGCGGCCGCGTGGCTCGCTGAACACCCACCCCCGGCCGGGTGATCACCGGAGGCCGGGGAGACCCAGTCGTGACCCAGCCGAGTCTTGACCGGGTGACTGTTATCGCTAACACTATGCGCCGGAAAGAGTGACGCGGACCACCCGGACGAGGAAGGCGGTGACGAAGTGTCAGCAGGAGCGGCCGGCGACCGGCAGGCGAGCCTCACGGACGTGGCCGGCCTCGCGGGTGTCTCCCACATGACCGTCTCCCGGGTCATCAACGGCACGGGCCCGGTCCGCCCCGAGACCCGGGCGCGGGTCATGGCCGCGGTGGAGGAGCTGGGTTACCGGCCCAACTCCGCGGCCCGCGCGCTCGTCACGGGCCGGTCCGGCACGCTCGGCGTCGTCGCGCTCGAGTCCAATCTGTACGGACCCGCGAGCACCCTGCACGGCATCGAGAACGCCGCCCGGGAAGCCGGTTACGCCATCACGATCTCGAGCGTGAGCCGCCCGGGCCGGTCGTCCATCGCGGACGCGGTGGAGATCCTGCGCCGCCAGGCGGTGGAGGGGATCGTCGTGATCGCCCCGCACGTCACGGCCGGGCAGGCGCTGGCGGGGGTGCCCTCGGCGGTCCCGGTCGTCGCCGTCGGCGGCGGCGAAGGCGCGCCGGTTCCGGTGATCTCCGTGGACCAGTACGACGGGGCCCGCCGCGCCACCGAGCACCTGCTCGCGCTCGGGCACCGCACGGTGTGGCACATCGCCGGGCCGGAGGACTGGCTGGAGGCGCTCGAACGCGAACGCGGCTGGCGCGAGACGCTGGAGCGCCACGGCGCCGAGGTGCCACCCGTCGTCCGCGGCGACTGGAGCCCGGCTTCGGGCTACGCCGCCGGGCGGGCGCTGGCCAAGAAAGTGCCCGGCGGGCTGGACGCGGTGTTCGCCGCCAACGACCAGATGGCGCTGGGGCTGCTGCGCGCGTTCACCGAGGCCGGCATCGGCGTGCCGGCGGACGTGCACGTGGCCGGCTTCGACGACGTCCCCGAGGCGGCGTACTTCACGCCGCCACTGACCACGGTGCGCCAGGACTTCATCGAAGTCGGCCGGCGCACGTTCGGGCTGCTGACCGAGCGGATGGGCGGCGGCGACCAGCACGTGCGCCACCTGGTCGAGCCCGAGCTGATCGTCCGGGAGAGCACCGGACCACGCTGAGCGCGGTCCCCACCGAAGGAGAACCCCGTGTCCCCGCACTCTCCGAATGTTAACGCTAACATCCACGAGCCTCTCGTGGTCGGCGTCGACTTCGGCACGCTCTCGGGCCGCGCCGTCGTGGTGCGGGTCTCCGACGGCGCCGAGCTGGGCACCGCCGTGCACGAGTACCCGCACGGCGTCGTCGACCGGGCGCTGCCCGCGACCGGCGAGCCGCTGCCGCCGGACTGGGCGTTGCAGGTCCCCTCGGACTACGTCGAGGTGCTGCGCACCGCCGTTCCCGCCGCCCTGCGCGACGCCGGCGCCGACCCCGCCGACGTCGTGGGTCTCGGCACCGACTTCACTGCGTGCACGGTGGTTCCGACCACTGTGGACGGAACGCCGCTGTGCGAGCTGCCGGAGTTCGAGCGCGAGCCACACGCGTACGTGAAGCTGTGGCGCCATCACGCCGCCCAGCCGCAGGCCGACCGGATCACCGAGCTCGCACGGGCCCGCGACGAGAAGTGGCTGCCCCGCTACGGCGGACGGATCTCGTCGGAATGGGAGTTCGCCAAGGCGCTGCAGGTGTGCGAGGAGGCACCGGCCGTCTACGCGGCGACGGCGCACTGGGTCGAGCTGGCCGACTGGATCGTCTGGCGGCTCACCGGCCACTACGTCCGCAACGCCTGCACCGCCGGGTACAAGGGCATCCTGCAGGACGGCGAGTACCCGAGCGCCGATTTCCTGCGCGAGCTGAACCCCGGCTTCGCGGACTTCGTGGCCGACAAGCTCGACCGGGCGCTCGGGCGCCTCGGCGACCGCGCCGGCTCGCTCACGGCCGAAGCGGCCGCGTGGACCGGGCTGCCGGAAGGCATCGCCGTCGCGGTCGGCAACGTCGACGCGCACGTGACCGCGCCCGCCGCGCAGGCCGTCGAACCCGGCCGGATGGTCGCGATCATGGGCACCTCGACGTGTCACGTGCTCAACGCCGAGGAGCTGCGCGAGGTCCCCGGCATGTGCGGGGTCGTCGACGGCGGGATCGTGCCCGGGCTGTGGGGGTACGAGGCCGGGCAGAGCGGGGTCGGCGGCATCTTCGCCTGGTTCGCCGAGCACGGCGTGCCGCCCGGCTACCACGAGGACGCGCGACGAGCGGGCGTCTCGCTCCACGAGCACCTCACGACCTTGGCCGCCGGCCAGGAAATCGGCGCCCACGGGCTGGTCGCGCTCGACTGGCACAGCGGCAACCGCTCCGTGCTGGTGGACCACGAGCTGTCCGGCGTCGTCGTCGGCCAGACGCTGGCCACCCGCGCCGAGGACACCTACCGGGCGCTGCTGGAGGCCACCGCGTTCGGCACCCGCACCATCGTCGAAGCCTTCCGGGACTCGGGGGTGCCGGTCACCGAGCTGGTCGTGGCGGGCGGACTCGTCCGCAACGCCTTCCTGATGCAGCTCTACGCCGACGTGGTGAACCTGCCCCTGTCGGTGATCGGGTCCGCGCAGGGACCGGCGCTCGGCTCGGCCCTCCACGCCGCGGTGGCGGCCGGCGCCCACCCGGACATCGCCGCGGCTGCCCGCGCGATGGGCTCGGTCCACCGGGACGTGTACCGGCCGGTGCCGGCCCACGTCCGCGCCTACGACGAGCTCTACGCCGACTACCGCGAGCTGCACGACCACTTCGGCCGCGGCGGCAGCGACGTGCTCCACCGCCTCGCAGCCCGCCGCCACGCCGCCGCCCCCGGCCGGAAAGGACAGTCCTGACATGTCGCTGACCGACGAACTGCTCGGCACCGTCGCCGAACTGCGCCAGACGGTGGCCGATCTGCACGGCGAGCTGACCCGCAACGAGCTGGTCGCGTGGACCGCGGGCAACGTCTCGGCGCGGGTGCCCGGGCGCGAGCTGATGGTGATCAAGCCGTCCGGGGTGTCCTACGACGAGCTGTCCGCCGACACCATGGTCGTCACCGACCTGCACGGGCGGCTGCGCGACGGCGATCTCGCGCCCTCGTCCGACACGGCCGCCCACGCCTACGTGTACCGGCACCTGCCCGAGGTCGGCGGGGTCGTGCACACGCACTCCACCTATGCCACGGCGTGGGCCGCGCGCGGCGAGCCGATCCCGTGCGTGCTCACGATGATCGCCGACGAGTTCGGCGGGGAGATCCCGGTCGGGCCGTTCGCGCTGATCGGCGACGACTCCATCGGCCGCGGCATCGTCGAGACGCTGCGGGCCAGCCGCTCCCCCGCCGTGCTCATGCGCAACCACGGCCCGTTCACCGTCGGGCGCACCGCCCGCGACGCGGTGAAGGCGGCGGTGCTGGTGGAGGACGTGGCCCGGACCGTCCACAAGGCCTTCGAGCTCGGCGCGCCCGCGCCGCTGCCGCCCGAGGACGTCGACCGCCTCTACGCGCGCTACCAGAACGTCTACGGCCAGCGCTGAGCCCGGCCGTCGCACCCGACGAGGAGAGAAATGGCTTCGCAGAACAAACCCCAGGTCTGGTTCCTCACCGGGAGCCAGGCGCTCTACGGCGAGGACACGCTGGCGCAGGTCGCCGGGCAGTCGCTGGAGATCCAGCGGCTGCTGGCCTCGACCGGACGGCTTTCGGCCGAGCTGGTCGGGAAACCGGTGCTGACCGAGGCCGCCGCGATCCGCCGGCTGCTGCTCGAAGCCAACGCCGACACTTCCTGCGTCGGGGTGATCGCGTGGATGCACACCTTCTCGCCGGCGAAGATGTGGATCGGCGGGCTCGACGCGTTGCGCAAACCGTTGCTGCACCTGCACACCCAGCTCAACGAAGCCCTGCCGTGGCAGTCCATCGACATGGACTTCATGAACCTCAACCAGGCCGCGCACGGCGACCGCGAGTTCGGCCACGTGCTGACCCGCCTTTCCGTGCCGCGCAAGACCGTTGCCGGGCACGCGGGCGACCCGGTGGTCGTGGCGCGGATCGACGCGTGGGCGCGGGCCGCGATCGGCGCGGACCACCTGCGGGAGCTGCGGCTGGCGCGCTTCGGGGACAACATGCGCGACGTCGCCGTGACGGAAGGCGACAAGGTCGAGGCCGAGCTGCGCTTCGGCGTCTCGGTCAACACCTACGGCGTGAACGACCTCGTGGAGCTCGTCGACCGCGCGTCCGAAAAGGACACCGGCGAGCTGGTCGCCGAGTACGCGTCGGCCTACGACCTGGCGCCGGAGCTCGCCGAATCCGGCGCCCGCCACGAGTCCCTGCGGTACGCGGCGAAAGTCGAGCTGGGGCTGCGGCGGTTCCTCACCGAGGGCGGTTTCGGCGCGTTCACCACGAACTTCGAGGATCTCGGCGGCCTACGGCAGCTGCCGGGGCTGGCCGTGCAGCGGCTGATGGCCGACGGGTACGGCTTCGGCGGCGAAGGCGACTGGAAGACCTCGGCCCTGCTCGCCGCGGTGAAGGCGATGGGGGCCGGCACCGGCCTCGGCACGTCGTTCATGGAGGACTACACCTACCACTTCGGGCCGGGCGAGCCGAAGATCCTCGGCGCGCACATGCTCGAGGTCTGCCCGAGCATCGCCGCCGCCCGTCCGTCGTGCGAGATCCACCCGCTCGGCATCGGCGGCCGCGAGGACCCGGTGCGGCTCGTGTTCGACGCCGCCCCCGGCCCCGGTGTGGTGCTCGGCCTGGCCGACCTCGGCGACCGGTTCCGCCTGGTGGCCAACGAGATCGAGGTCGTCCCGCCCGACGAGCCGCTGCCCAGCCTGCCGGTCGCGCGCGCGGTCTGGCGGCCGGCGCCGTCGCTCGCCACGTCGGCCGAGTCGTGGATCACCGCCGGCGCGCCGCACCACACCGTGCTGACCCAGGCGGTGCCGGTCGAGACGCTGCGCGACTTCGCCGACCTGCTCGGCGTCGAGCTCCTCACCATCGACGCCGGCACCACCACCTCCGGGTTCGCCGACCGGATCCGCTGGAACCAGGCCTACCACCGGCTCGCCCAGGGCTTCTGAAAGGAGCACGAACAATGAAGTTCATCCGAGGAATCCGAGGGGTCACCGTCGCGGCGCTGGCTTTGACGCTGGCCGCCTGCGGTTCGAGCGTGAAGACGGCCGACCAGCAGCCGGCCGCCGGCTCGTCGGCGGGGGCGCTGATCGGCGTCACCATGCCGACGAAGTCGTCGGAACGCTGGATCCACGACGGCGACAACATCAAGGCAGCGCTGGAGAAGCTCGGCTACAAGGTCGACCTGCAGTACGCCGAGAACGACATCCCCACGCAGGTCAACCAGATCGAGAACCAGATCACCAAGGGCGCCAAGCTGCTGGTGATCGCCTCCATCGACGGCACCGCGATCACCACCCAGCTGCAGGAAGCGGCCGACCACAAGATCCCGGTGATCGCCTACGACCGCCTGCTGCTCAACAGCCCCAACGTGGACTACTACGCGACCTTCGACAACTACAAGGTCGGCGTGGAGCAGGCCACCTCGCTGGTGAAGGGCCTCGGCACCGGTCCCGGCCCGTTCAACATCGAGCTGTTCGGCGGCTCGCCCGACGACAACAACTCGACGTACTTCTTCAACGGCGCCATGTCCGTGCTCAAGCCGCTCATGGACAGTGGCAAGCTCGTGGTGAAGAGCGGCCAGACGACGTTCGCGCCGACCGCGATCCTGCGCTGGGACCCGGCCACCGCGCAGCGGCGCATGGAGGACCTGCTCACCAAGACCTACGGCGGCGGCGCGAAGGTCGACGGCGTGCTCTCGCCGTACGACGGCCTGTCCATCGGCATCCTCTCGGCGCTCAAGAGCAACGGCTACGGCACCGCCGGCCAGCCCTACCCGGTGGTCACCGGCCAGGACGCCGAGGTCGCGTCGGTCAAGTCGATCATCGCCGGCGAGCAGTACTCGACGGTGTTCAAGGACACCCGCAAGCTCGCCGACGTCACGGTGAAGATGGCCGACACCGTGCTCAAGGGCGGCAAGGCGGAGGTCAACAACACCACCGACTACAACAACGGCAAGAAGGTCGTGCCCTCGTACTTGCTGCAGCCCGTGGTCGTGGACAAGACCAACTACCAGAAGGAGCTGCTGGACTCCGGCTACTACACCGCGGGTCAGCTGAAATGACGGAACTGCTCGGCATGCGCGGGATCACGAAGACCTTCCCCGGGGTCACCGCGCTCGCCGACGTCACCCTTTCCGTGCGCCGCGGGGAGATCCACGCGATCTGCGGGGAGAACGGCGCCGGGAAGTCGACCCTGATGAGGGTGCTCTCCGGGGTGCACCCGCACGGCAGCTACGACGGCGAGATCCGGTTCGACGGCGAGGCGTGCGAGTTCGGCTCCGTGCGGGACAGCGAACGCCGCGGCATCGTGATCATCCACCAGGAGCTGGCGTTGTGCGGGCAGCTCTCGATCGCGGAGAACATCTTCCTCGGCAACGAGCGGGCGCGGCGCGGGTTCATCGACTGGAACCGCACCAACCACGAGGCCGGCGAGCTGCTGCGGCGCGTCGGCCTCGCGGAGAACCCGGTCACGCCGGTGCGCGACCTCGGCGTGGGCAAGCAGCAGCTCGTGGAGATCGCGAAGGCGCTGTCGAAGCAGGTGAAGCTGCTCATCCTCGACGAGCCGACCGCCGCGCTGAACGACGACGACTCCGCGCACCTGCTCGACCTGCTGCGCGGGCTGCGCGCCGACGGCGTGACGTCGGTGATCATCTCCCACAAGCTCGGCGAGGTGATCGCGATCGCCGACACCGTCACGATCCTGCGCGACGGCCGGACGATCGAGACCCTCGACGCGGCCGGGCTCACCGAGGAGCGGCTGATCACCGGCATGGTCGGGCGGGACCTGGAGCACCGCTTCCCGCCGCGCGAGCCGGACATCGGCGACGAGGTGCTGCGGATCGAGGACTGGACCGTGCACAGCCCGACCCAGCCGGGCCGGGTCGTGGTCGACGGCGCCAACCTCACGCTGCGGCGCGGGGAGGTGGTCGGCCTGGCCGGGCTGATGGGCGCGGGCCGGACCGAGCTGGCGATGAGCGTGTTCGGCCATTCCTACGGCACGGGCATCTCGGGCCGGCTGATCAAGGACGGCGTGCCGATCGACGTCCGCTCGGTCCGCGACGCGGTGCGCCACGGCATCGCCTACGCCACCGAGGACCGCAAGCGCTACGGGCTCAACCTGATCGAGGACGTGCAGCGCAACGTCTCGGCCGCGGGCCTGGGCAAGCTGGCGCGCCGCGGCTGGGTCGACGAGCACGCCGAGCACGACACCGCCGCACGGTTCCGCCGGGACCTGCGGATCAAGGCGCCGACCGTGCGCAGCGTGACGGGGAAGCTCTCGGGCGGCAACCAGCAGAAAGTCGTGCTGGCCAAGTGGATCTTCACCGACCCGGACGTGCTGATCCTCGACGAGCCGACCCGCGGCATCGACGTCGGCGCGAAGTTCGAGATCTACTCGATCATCAACTCCCTTGCCGCGCAAGGGAAGGCCGTGCTGGTCATCAGTTCCGAGCTGCCGGAGCTGATCGGCCTGTGCGACCGGATCTACGCGCTGTCCGCGGGCCGGGTGACCGGCGAGGTCGCCCGCGAGGACGCCACCCAGGAGCTGCTGATGCAGTACATGACGAAGGAACGCCCATGACCACAACGGACACGGCCCGGCCCGCCGCGCCCCCGGCCGCCACCCCGGGCAGGCGGATCTCGATCAACCCGCGCCAGAGCGGGATCTACGTCGCCTTCGCCCTCATCGTGGTGCTGTTCGAGGTGCTCACCGGCGGCGCGCTGCTCGAGCCGCAGAACATCTCGAACATCATCGTGCAGAACTCCTACGTGCTGATCCTCGCGATCGGCATGATCCTGGTGATCATCTCCGGCCACATCGACCTCTCGGCCGGGTCGGTGGTCGCGATGACCGGCGCCGTCTCGGCGGTGCTCATGGTCAACCTGCACGTGCCGTGGCCGCTCGCGGTGCTGATCACCCTGGTGACGGGCGCGGTGATCGGCGCGTGGCAGGGGTACTGGGTCGCCTACTTCGGCATCCCGGCCTTCATCGTGACGCTGGCGGGCATGCTGGCGTTCCGCGCGCTGACGCTGACCGTGCTGGGCAACCAGGGCATCGGCCCCTTCCCCGACGCGATCCGCACGCTGTCCAACGGCTTCACCGACGGCTACCTCGGCAACATCGGCCTCGGCCCGCTCGGGGGCGCCGACTTGGTCAGCCTCATCGTCGGCGTGCTCACCGTCGCCGCGATCGCGATCACCCAGCAGCGCAAGCGCTCCGCGCGGCTCGGGTACGGGCAGGAGGTGGACCCGTACCCGGTGTTCGTCGCGAAGGTGGCCGGCGCCGCGATCCTGGTGCTCGCCGTGGTGGTGCAGCTCGCGCGGTTCAAGAACCTGCCGTGGGTGCTGATCCTGCTGGCCGTGCTGGTGGTCGGCTACTCGCTCGTCGCCGGGCGCTCGGTGTTCGGCCGCCACATCTACGCGGTCGGCGGCAACCTCCAGGCCGCGACGCTGTCGGGCGTCAAGGTCAAGTCGGTGGCGTTCTGGATCTTCGTGAACATGGGCGTGCTGGCCGCGCTCGCGGGGATCATCTTCGCCGGCCGACTGAACCAGGCCGGTCCCACGGCCGGCGTGAACTTCGAGCTCGACGCGATCGCCGCCGCGTTCATCGGCGGCGCCGCCGTGCAGGGCGGCGTGGGCAAGGTCGTCGGCGCGATCACCGGCGGGCTCATCATGGCCGTGATCAACAACGGCATGTCGCTGATCGGCGCCCCGAGCGAGCGCGTGATGCTGGTCAAGGGCGTCGTCCTGCTCGCGGCCGTCGCGTACGACATCTGGACGAAACGCCGGGGAACCGCTTAGAGCCGGCGTGCGTCCACTGTGGAGTGCTAGACGCGGCGGGAGCTGGACGGGTGCGCGGGTGCGGCAGCCAGGCGGGGTGTCCGCCTGGCTGCCGGATCACGATTCGAACCTTGACACCCCCACGGCCGCGATGTTGGATCCCGTGTCGTGCCTCGAAGAAAGCTCGTCATGGCGACGACGGCTGCGCTCGTGCTCGGTGGTGCGGCGGTCGCCGTGACAGCCGGGCTGGTGACCGGCGGAGACCCGGCGCCGATGACTCCGGCAGCGCCCGCCGTGGGTTCGGCTCCAGTCGCGTCGAAACCCGTTTCCCCGCCGCCCCAGCCCCTTTCGCCCGCGGTGACCGCGTCAAGTGAGCCGGCGCACGCCGACCCCGTGGATGTCCACAATGCACACGGGTCCGGGGCAATTCAGTCGCCGAAGCACACCAGCGGCAATTCCGGCAGCTCCCGGAGCGACGCCGACGTCTACAAACAACCGATCAACGCTCGTCCTTCGGGCCAGGTGCCCGGTCTCGGCCCCGTGCTCGGGACGAAAACGGGCAACACCGGTCCCGCGGACGAACCGGTCACCACGCCCTCGGCACTCCCCAACCCGGCCGCGACGCCGCCCACGTTCACACCGTCGGTGCAGCCCGGGCCGTGACCAGGTCTACGGCCGGCGGAAGATGGTGATCGAGTGGCCGACCTCGTCGATCGGGGTGCTGGTGGCCAGCACGGCCTTCAGGTGGGCGTCGGCCTTGGCGATGGAGGAGTCGGAGACCGCGAGGAGGCCGTGGACCTGATCGGGCGGCACGCGGAGGGGGTCGGCGGCGGCGATGCCGTAGAACGCCGGGACGCCGCTGCCCTTGTAGATCAGCCAGACGGGCTCGCCGGGGTAGGTCGTGTGGAGGCGGTCGGCGAGGCGGCCGAGGTCCTGGCCCCAGTCGACGTTCGAGTCGTGCAGACGCAGGTGGGTCTGGGCCGGGCCGCCGAAGGCCTCGTTGGAGTAGGGCAGGTAGTACGGGAAGGTCAGCAGTGAGCTGACGGCCGTGAAGACGACCAGCGCCGCCGCCATGAGGTGGGCCCAGCGGCGGCGCAGGAGGACGACGCCGGCGGCCGCGACGGCGAGGAACATCGGGAGGAACACCGTGTACCGGACACCGAAGTCGCGGCTGCCGGTCATCGCGGCGGCGAGCAGCACGGCGGACGGGACGAGCAGGTACGGCGCGGCGGGGCGCAGCCGGGGAACCGCGAGCAGCACCACGATCCCGGCCAGCCACAGCGCCAGCGTGCCGAGCGGGGTCTTCACCAGGATCGCGGCCGGGAGGTAGTACCAGAGGGCGCCGAAGTAGAGGCGGCCGAACAGGAAGCCGCTCCACACCTGGTCTTCGAAGCCGAACTGGAGGTGCATGCCGTCGCGGTACGGCGCGGGCACCGGCAGCCAGTCTGCGAGGGCGCGCAGGCCGTGCAGCGTCGGCAGGCCCGGCGGTGCCTGCCAGCGCAACCGCGGATCGACGGCGAGGTAGGCAGCCCAGACGACGGCGACGGCGATCACCCCCGTGCCGACGACCGTCGCGACGAACTCGGCCGCTGTCCGTTTCGAGCCAAAACCGGAGCCGCGACGGAACTGCCACACCGAGAGCGCGGCCAGGAACAGCACCACCGGAACCGCGGGCAGGGCGCTCATCTTCGTGGCGATCGCCGCGCCCAGCGCGAGTCCCGCCAACGGGAGGTACAGCAGGGGCCTGTGCCGGGCCCGCCACACCAGCCAGGCCGACGTCAGCAGGAACCCGGCCATCGGCACGTCGAGCGTGGCCAGTGAGCCGTACGCGATGACGTCGGGTGAGAAGGTGTACAACGCGAGCGCCATGAGCCCGCCGACCGGGCCGGCCAGGTCGCGCGCGAACGCGAAGACGGCCAGCCCGAACAGCAGCGTCAGCACGATCATCGGCAGGCGGGCCAGGAGCATCAGGTGTCCGGGGTCCTGGCCCGACTCGTACAGCACGCGCCGGCCGAGCTGCGTTTCGTCACCGGCGAACGCGGGGTCGAGGTGCACGTCGGCGAAGGCCAGGCCGGACGCGATGATCAGCTTGCCCAGCGGCGGGTGCTCCGGGTTGTACCGCAGGCTGTGCTGGTCGAGGTAGACGACGGCCGCGCCGACGTACACCGGCTCGTCGATCGTCGGGGTCTGCTCGACGGCCGTGGTGACCATCGCGAACGCCATCTGCCCGAGCAGCGCGAACCCGACGAGCGCGAAGGCCCACCGCCGCAGCCACCCGAACCGGCCCGCCGGGGCCGGACCCGGGTCCGCCGGGGTCGCCTCGCCCGCGCTCGACAGCTGGCTCGTAGGCGGCGACAACCCGGGGTTCCTTCCACGCGAGAGAACACGTCCGAGCCCATGCTACGCAGCGTCCGGCGAGCGGACCTCCTGCTCAGCCCTCGACGGAGCCGGTCCTAGTCCTCCTCCGCCGCCGTCCGGCCGGGTGACAACGCGATCGCCGTGACGGCACCCTCGAGCCAGCCCACGCCGGCGCCGATGCCGACGACCGCCCAGACCGAGAGCCGGGGGTGGCCCGCGAGCAGCAGCGGCACCGTGGCCAAGGCGACGGCCTCGCCGGTGAGGGACGCGATCAGCGAGACGTTGGTGTCCGCTCCCAGGCGGTCCGCGGTGGCGCCGGCCAGGCGCAGCACGACGTAGCCGGACAGCAGGATCGCGACGTCCTGCCACGCGTTCGCCCGGGAGCCCGCGACCGCGACACCGCCCAGGCCGCCCAGGAGGCCCAACAACACCGTCGCGCCCGCGAGCGCCGCGGGCCGCACCGACGGCAGGCCGGACAGCGCCTGCGCGGCGATCCCCCCGGCGAGCGCGGCCACCCCGGCGGCGATCAGCAGGAACAGCCACCACGGCACCAGCGGATCGCTGAGGATCCCCGCCGTCACCCCCACCATCACGCCGACGACCTCGACCTTGGGACGGTCCGCCATGCCCGCTCCCCCGTTCCCGCTCGACCTCCGGACGGGTCGGAGGTTAAGGGGCCGGCGGCGGGACCGGTCCCGCCGCCGGAAGCGTCCCGTGTGGACGGGCGCCGGTCAGCGGCTGCCCACGGTCCTGCGCTTGACGAACCCGATCACCGCCGTCGCCACGAACAGCACCGCGCCGACGACCACCAGCCAGAACAAGCCCTTGATCACGACCCCCAGGACCACGCACACGAGCCAGACCACCAGCAGAATCCCCAGCAACGCGATCATCGAAGCTCCTCCTGTCGATCACCACCTCCCCGGCGGGAGGCACGTCGGACTACCCGCGGCTCGCGGGGTACAAACGCCGGTGCCCCGAGCGAGATCCGCGGCCGTCGCCGAGCTCGGCGGAGATCGAGACGTCGGCATCGACGGGCGTACGGTCCGGCTGCTCATCCGGGCTCCGGTGCCCCCTGACGGTGCCGGTAATTCGGTTGACCCGGCCTTCCGACGCCGATGCACTGTGGCGCGACAGCCACGACTCCCGGGGAGACCGCCACAGTGGACACGCACGCAGTGGAGATCCGCACCACGACCGAGCAGGACTTCGACGTCTTCGTCGACACCGTCCACACCGCGTTCGCGCGGTTCCCGGAAACGCCCGCCGAGGGTGGCGGCGGGTTGTGGTGGTCGGCGCTCGAGATGGACCGCGGGGTGCTGGCCCTGGCGGACGGGCGGCCGGTCGGGACCGCGGCGGCCTACTCGTTCGAGCTCACGCTGCCGGGTGAAGTCGTGGTGCCGGCGGCGGGGATCACGTCCGTCGGGGTGCTGCCTTCGCATCGGCGCCGGGGCGTGCTGAGCGCGATGATGCGCCACCAGCTGGCCGAGCTGCGGGCGCGCGGGGAGTTCCTGTCCGTGCTGCTCGCGTCGGAGGCCACGATCTACGGCCGCTTCGGCTACGGGCCGGCGACCTACACCGGGCAGCTGACGGTGGCACGTCACCAGGCCGCGCTCGCCGCGCCGCGGGCCCAGGCGCCGGCCGACACCGGCTCGGTCGAGGTGCTGAAGCGCGACGAGTGCGGTGAGCTGCTGGAAGACGTCTACGACCGCTACCGCCGCGCTCAGCCCGGTGCGTTGTCCCGGCCGCACCGGTGGTGGGCGTTGCGCGCTGGCCAGCCGCCGATCACCGCGGCGCCGCGGTACATCGCCGTGCACCGGGACGCCGACGGGACCCCGGACGGCTACGCCAGCTATTCGCTCGGCGAGCCCGGCACGCTGGCCGTCGACGAAACCATCGCCACCGACGACGCGGTCTTCACCGCCCTGGCCCGCTTCGTGCTCGGCCACGACCTGGTGAAGAGCGTGGTGTTCAAGCACGTCCCGCCTTGGCACCCGCTGCGCTGGCAGCTCGCGGACTTCCGCGCCAGCGAGGCCCGCGACGACGACTGGCTGTGGGTACGGCTGCTGGACGTCCCGCGCGCCCTGACCGCCCGCGGCTGGTTCACCGACGGCGAGCTCGTCCTCGACGTCACCGACCCCTTCCTCGCCGAACGCGCCCGCCACCTGCTTACTGTCCGCGACGGCAAAGCCGAGTGCGTCCCCACGGACCGCACCCCCGACCTGTCCCTCGACATCCGCGACCTCGGCTCCCTCTACCTCGGCGGCACCACCCCCAGCACCCTCGTCCGCGCCGGCCACATCCACGCACACCACCCCGAAGCCGCGGCCGTCGCCGACGCGCTTTTCCGGGGCGACCGCGAGCCGCACTGCCTGCACTGGTTCTGACGCCGCTCAGCGGCCCGGGCGGTCCGGAGGCGGCGCTAGTTCCCAGGTTCGCGACCCGGGTCCTCACCGAGCACCCGGGCCGCGTCCTCGCACAGCCGCCGCCCGGCGATTTGGTCGGCGCTGTGCGGCAACCCGAGCCGCGCGGTGACGAGACCGGCAATCCCCCGCCACGTCACCTCGTCGAGGCCACGCCAGCGCCGGATCTGCTCGGCGAGCACGAGAGCGTGACGTTCTCCGTGACGCCCTGGTACCGCGCTGACTGCTAGGTCAGCGCGACCGCTGTCGGCCGGCCGATGCGGATGGCACTGGGCAGCAGCGGGGCGCGCTTGAGGACGATGATCGCGCCGCCAGTGTGCTCCAGTGGTGCCGGCACTTCGTCGGTCGCGCGGTTGGGCACCGCGTGGAGCATGGCGTCGCGCATCGCACGCGGATCGGTCGTTTCCACAGTGGACACTCCAGGGCCGGGACCGCGCCGGCCGCGGTGCGGCAGATAGCGAAGCGCGTCGATCGTAGCGACGACGCCGGGCCGGCTCCGGAGAATCCGTCAGTCCTGCGAATCCGCCGGGCGGTTCCCGCGCACCACCAGCACCGGGCACAGCGCGTAGGAGATCAGGCTCTGGCTGGTGGACCCGAGCGCCAGGCCGGCGAGCCCGCCGCGGCCGCGGCTGCCGACGACCAGCAGCTGCGCCTGGTCGGCGAAGTCGAGCAGCCCGTCGGCCGGCTTCTCCTTCACGGCCAGGCGCTCGACCTGCACGTCGGGGTACTTCGCCTGCCACCCGGCGAGGCGCTGGGCGAGCAGTTCCCGCTCGTGGGCCTCGATCGCGTCGGCGTCGGCGGACGAGCCGGACTCCTCGAACACCGACGCCAGGAAGCCTTCCTTCCAGCAGTGCACGGCGAGGAGCGGAGTCCGGCGCCACGACGCTTCCTCGAAGGCGACGCCGATCGCTTCCTCCCCGACCGGCGTGGCGTCCACGCCGACCACGACCGGGCCCTCCACCGGCGGCGCCTCCTCGGCGACGTGGGGCCGCACGAACGCGACCGGGCACTCGGCGTGCGAAGCGAGCGAGACCGACACCGAGCCCAGCACGAACCGGCCGAGCCGGTGCAGCCCCGTCGAGCCGAGGATCAGCATCCCGGCCGACGCGGACTCGGCACGCAGCGCCGACGCCGGCTGTTCCGGCCGCAGCACGGCCTCGGCGGCCAGATCCGGCGCCACCTCGGCGACGGCGGCTTGCGCCCGGCTGAGCACGCGCTCACCGCGTTCGCCGACGACGCGCTGCGCGTCCTCATACGTCGGGGCGCGGTGCGGGTACGTCACCGGAATCTCGTCCACGGCGTGCACCAGCCGCAGCCCGAGGCGGCGCTCGCGGGCCATCCGCGCGGCCCAGCGCGCCGCCATCAGCGACGAGTCGCTCTCGTCGACCCCGACGACCAGATCGGTGGACGCGCTTGCCATGGGTTCCCCGCCTTCGTCGGTCTGCCGGCACCCCGGACTGTAACCGCAGCGGACCCGCGCGCGAGACGGCCAACAGACCCCCGTCCGGGTGACTTTCGTCCGGCTGCACCCCGCGCTGCGGCCGGCCGCCGAGTCGATCTGCATACGGATGACTACGCGGATCGGCCGACGAACACCCCAGCACTTGCCTCCGGCAGAATGCTTGACACCGGCCGTCGACAGATGCGATTTTCATCCGTATGCTGACGATTTTCGCGGCGGCAGCGAGACGCATTGGCAGCACTCGATCTTCCGCAGCACCCGATGCCCAGCGAAGGGACTTTCGATGACGAAGCCCGCCCGCCTCGACGACCCGGACCGCCCGTCCTTCCCCCTCGACGCCTGGTACACGGCCGGCTGGGACCACGAGATCGGCCGGACGCTGCGGCCCCTCCGCGTCGCCGACCAGCCGGTGGTCCTGTTCCGCCGGCTCGACGGCACCCCGGTCGCGTTGGCCGACGCGTGCTGGCGCCGGCTGGTGCCGCTGTCCACCGGCCGCCTCGAAGGCGACGAGGTCGCCTGCGGCTACCACGGCATCCGCTACGACGGCGACGGCCGCGCGACGTTCATGCCCGCCCAGCAGACGATCAACCCGAGCGCCTGCGTGCGCTCCTACCCGACCGTCGAACGCCACCGGTTCGTCTGGATCTGGCCCGGGGACCCGCCGAAGGCCGATCCGGCGTTGATCCCGGACCTGCATTGGAACCTCGACCCGGAGTGGGCCGGCGACGGCAGCGTGATTCACCTGGCCGCCGACTACCGGCTGGTCGTCGACAACCTCATGGACCTCACCCACGAGGCCTTCGTGCACACGAGTTCGCTGCACCAGGAGGAAATCAACCACGAGCGGCTCGACGTGGCCCACGAAGGCCGGACCGTGACGGCCACCAAGTGGATGCTGGGCGTCTCGGCGCCGAACTTCTGGGCCGCGCAGCTGAACCGCGTCTTCCCCGGCTGGACGGGGCTCGTCGACCGCTGGCAGATCATCCGGTTCGAGGCGCCGTGCACCATCACGATCGACGTCGGCGTCGCCAAGGCGGGCACCGGCGCCCCCGAAGGCGACCGCAGCCAGGGCGTCGCGAACCGGATCATCAACACCGTCACGCCGGAAACCCGCACCCGCAGCCACTACTTCTGGGCCAACGCCCGCGACTACCACCTGCGCGACCAGCAGGTGACGACGCTGCTGCGCGAGGGCGTCGCGCGGGTGTTCAGCGAGGACGAAGCGATGATCGAGGCGCAGCAGCGGGCCGTAACGGAGAACCCCGGGCACGACTTCGCCAACCTCAACATCGACGCGGGCGGCATGTGGGCGCGCCGCGCGATCGATGCCCTGATCGACGCCGAGACCACCGGCCGGGCGGCGCCTTCCGTTGCGGGAAGCCGATGACCGCGCCGCGCCGGCTGACCGCCACGGTCGTCGCGGCCACCGAGGCCGCCGAGGGCGTCCGCTCGCTCCGGCTCCAACTGGGCGAGCGCGTGCACGCCGCGCCGGGCAGCCACGTCGACGTCGTGGTCCATCTCAACGGCCGCGACGAAACGCGGTCGTACTCCGTCGTCGCCCACGACCCCGAGGCCGGCACGATCGACCTCGGGATCCGGCTCGGCGCGACCAGCTCCGGCGGCGCGCGCCACCTGCACGGGCTGACGGCCGGAGACCGCCTGCGCGTCTCCGAGCCCGTGCAGACCTTTCCGCTCACCCGCGGCCGCCCCGGCTACACGCTGGTCGCCGGCGGTATCGGCATCACCGCGTTGCTGCCGATGTTCCGCGCCCTCGTCGCGCAGGACGCCGACGTCCGCCTCGTCTACGCGGGCCGCGGCCGCGCGACGATGGCGTTCCTCGACCAGCTCGACCATCGGCGGGTGGACGTGGTGGCCAAGGACGAGGGCCGGGTGATCGACCCGGACCGGCTCGTCGCCGACGTTCCCGAGGGACACGAGCTGTACGTGTGCGGGCCGATCGGGCTGCTGGACGCGCTTCGGTCGGCCTGGCACACCGCGGGCCGGCCGGCGAGCCACTTCCGGTTCGAGACGTTCGGCAGCAGCGGCCGGCACCCGGCCGAGGAGTTCGTGGTCGAGATCCCGAGATTGTCCTTGCGCACCACCGTTCCTGCGAACCGGTCCCTGCTCGACGCGCTGGAAGCCGCGGGCCCCGAGCTCATGTCCGACTGCCGCCGCGGCGAATGCGGGCTGTGCGAGGTGAAAGTGCTGGGCTGCATCGGATCGTGGACCACCGCGACGTTTTCCTGAGCCCGGAGCAGCACGCGCGGGACGACCACCTGTGCACCTGTGTGAGCCGCGCGGCTTCGGTGCACGGCGAGCCGGCCACGTTGGTGCTGGACGTGCCGTAAGCCGTTCAGTGCAGGGCGCCGAGCGCGGCCGGTGTGAAGGGGACGATCTCGCCTTCGCGGCCGGCGAGGATCTTGGCGGTCCACGACGGGTCGGCGAGCAGGGAGCGGCCGACGGCGATCATGTCGAACTCGTCGGCTTCCAGGCGGTCGAGCAGGCCTTCGATGCCGGTCTTGCGGGCCTGGGCGGGGTTCGCGGTGAATTCGGTGTCGAGGCCCACCGAGCCGACGGAGAGCGCGGGCTTCCCGGTGAGCTTTTTGGCCCAGCCGGCCAGGTTCAGGTCGGACCCGGCGAACGGGGGCTCCCAGTAGCGGCGCGTGGAGGCGTGGAAGGCGTCGGCGCCCGCGTCGGCGAGCGCGCCGAGGATCACGCCGAGCTGTTCGGGGTCGTCGGCGATGCGGGCGTCGTAGTCGGTCATCTTCCACTGCGAAAACCGCACCACGACGGAGAATCCGGGCGAGACCGCGCGGCGTACCGCGGCGACGACCTCGGCCGCGAAGCGCGTGCGGGAGCGCAGGTCGCCGCCGTAGGCGTCGGTGCGGTGGTTGGTACCGGGCCAGAGGAACTGGTCGATGAGGTAGCCGTGGGCGCCGTGCAGTTCGACCCCGTCGAAGCCCAGGCGCTCGGCGGTGGCGGCGGCTTCGGCGAACGCGGTGACGACCTGGTCGATGTCGCGCTGGGACATCGTGCGGCCTTCGCCTGCGTCGTGCATCGGCACGCCGGAGGGTCCGATGGCGGGCGTACCGGGGTGGGGTGGCTCGCCGGGTTTGCGGGCCATTCCGACGTGCTGGAGCTGCGGGAAGATCAGCCCGCCGTGCCCGTGGACGGCTTCGACGACGCGGGCCCAGCCGGCCAGGGCGTCGTCGCCGTACATCCGGGACACCCGGTCGTGCTGGCCGGAGACGGGGTGGTCGACGTAGGCGCCCTCCGTGATCACCAGGCCCGCGCCGCCGGCCGCGCGGCGGGCGTAGTAAGCGGCGACGTCTTCGCCGGGCACGCCGCCGGGCGAGAAGGCGCGGGTCATCGGCGCCATGGCGACGCGGTTGGGCAGGGTCAGCCCGCCGAGGGTCAGCGGACGGGAAAGTGCTTGTGCCGCACGGGTTTTCATGAGGAATCAGCTCCCTGGTCGTGATCTCCTGCTACGCTAGAACCTGCCGTGGACGTGAGGTTCCACGGTTTGTGGGACGGGTCACGGAGGTCCGATGCGCATCGGGGAGCTCGCCCGGAAGGCGGGTGTGAGTGTCCGGGCGTTGCGGTACTACGAGGAGCAGGAGCTGCTCGTGCCGTCACGCAGCTCGGGCGGGCAGCGACACTACCCGGACGCCGCCGTGGACCAGGTCTGGCTGATTCAGCAGTTCTACGCGGCGGGGCTGTCGAGCAAGTCGATCCTCGCGCTCATGCCGTCCGTGCGCGAGGGCCGGGCGACCCCCGAGGCGCTCTCCCTGCTCACCGCGGAGCGCGACCGCCTCGACCGGCAGTCGCGCGAACTGGCCAACGCGCGTGACAAGCTCGACGACATCATCGCGACCGCCGGGTCGCACTCGTGCGTGCGGCCGCGGTGACGCGTCCGCGTCAGTCCCGGCAGCCGTCGAGGGTCGGCACCGGGTACTTCGGGTCGTAGTAGCCGGGCGCGTCGCGCCCGCCCGTGGGCGCCGGGCCGACGGGCGGGTTGGCGTAGCCGGGCGCAAGGAAACCCGTCTTCGCGGCGGCGCAGCCGACGGAGGAGAACGCGCTGTGCTCGCCGTCGATCCAGAGGCCCTGGCTGGTTCCGCTGAAGCCGGTGCCGCTGCGGAGCACGTAGTTCTCGTCCACGCGCACGAAGCTGACGATCTCCGCCGGGCCGGTCAGATCTGCGGGGTGCGGATCGTCGAACGCGTAGGCGACCACGTACTTCGCGTCCACGGCCAGCTCCCCCGGCTTCGCCCCGGGGTGCGCGGTCAGGGTGCCGAAGATCCGCGGGCCCGCGTCGAGCAGGCGGTAGCCGTCGGCGATCTCGGTCACGTAGGGCAGCAGGCCCTTGCCGTGCTCCGCCACGTTCGACGCGATCCACGGCCGCGCGTCCGGCGCCAGCTGCGCGAGGAACGCCCGGGGGTCGTGCCCCGTCACCACGGCGGGTTCGAGCCGTGCGGCGAAGATCGCGCGCTTGACCTGCGCGTAGGCCTCCGCGACGGCTCCGGGTTCGGCCGCCGCCGTGGCGATCCCGTCGAATCCCTTGCTCCAGTTCTGGGCGGGCGTCCGGTCGTACGGCCGCGCCAGATCGACGGGCGCGACCACCGGCACCGCCGTGGGGTTGGGCGCGGCCGACTCGGCTTTCGGCTGACTTCCCACCAGCACGATCGCCGCCACCGTCACCCCGAGCACGAGGAGCACGAGGGTCGCGCCCCACCACCGCCCCCGCGGCCGCCGCAGCGGCGCGCGCCGCGTGCGCCCCCGCCGGCGATCCTTCCGCGCCCCCGCCCGCGCGCCGGCCTCCGCCCGTCTGCGCCACTCCGGATCCACCAGGTCCGGGTGCGAGTCGAGCAGGTCTTCCTCTTCCACTTGCGTGCCCCCCCCGGGAAACGTCGTCGCCTCCTCATCGACGACGGCGGGACATCGTTACGCCGGGCGGGTGCTCGCCGCTCGGTTCACCCGAGCGGCTCGCTCGGATCCCCCAGCACCACGAGGATCCGGGCCGGCTCTTCGCCGTCATCCCCGTAGACCGACACCCGGTTCAGCGCTCGCTCCACCGGCAGCTCCAGCCGAAGCTGCCCGTTCGGCTCGGAGATCTCCAGCGACCGCCGGGAGAGCTCCAGCTCGCCGCGGTGCAGGAGCCCGAGCCCGTCGACCTCGAACGGCTCCTCGACACAGGTGACCCAGACCGGTCCGCTCGCCGCTTGACGCACGCCCACGTACAGGGAGTCGCGCCCGGCGTGGACGACCTCCGTCGCGGCGTTCCAGCCGTCGTGACCGTCCTGGCCGTCCGGCGCGGCGATCACCAGCAGCCCGAACGCGAACCGCGCGACGGCACTGTCGTGGAACCGCTCGCCGGCCGCCTCGGCCGTGGTCACGTCGATCATCTGCACCACGCCTGAAGCGGCTCGTCGCGAAAAGGCTGATTCTTTCGCGCCTTCTTTCGCACCGACGAGGCGCCGGGCGATCAGTGGTCGTCGCGGGTGGGTGGGGCGGGGGTGGCCAACGTGGTGGCGCGGGTGAGGGCGTAGGCGGCGAAGAGGGCGGGCAGGCCGAGGACGGCGAGCAGGATCCAGGTGCTGGTGGAGTTCGCGATGACGGCCCACTGGACCGTGACGAGCAGGCCCGCGTTGAGCAGGACGCGGCCGGTCAGCGAGACCAGGCGGGTGCGGGCCCGGGAGGCCTCGGCGGCGGCCCTGGCGCGGCGGGCGCCGGACGACCAGGCCCACGAGAGTGCGAGCAGAAGCGTGACGGCGACGAGGACGTGGGTAGGCGTGAGGGCGGTCATGGGTCACCCCGATCGGGATTCGCGTGGTGGTGCGAAAAAGGGTCGTCTTGGGTTGACGGCCGGGAGGGCCGGCCGGCGCGTCGGAGGTTCTCCGGGCGCCGGGCCCGTCCGGCTTGCCTCGTCAGGATGCAGGGCGGCACACCGGGGTCGCAAAATTTCCGACCAACTCCGATCAGCGCCGGTCACTGTGGGCTCCGGCGGGCCGGGGTGTCGGGCATCATGGCACAAGCCCGGAGTGGGGAGGGACGTCCGTGACGACTGCGCCGTTCGGGGAGCCGCCCGCGCCGGGGAAGCCCGGGTCGCTGCCCGAGTTCGCGGTGCGGTTGCGGGCTTTGCGGGAGTGGTCCGGCGTGCGGCTGCGCGCGTTGCCGGCGCTGGTCGAAAGGGAGAGAACAGCGCGCGGGGTGCCGCCCGAAGCCGTCAGATGCGCGTACGGGACCGCGCGGGAGATCTTCCGGGAGGAGCCCAAGCGGTACAACGAGGAGTTGCTCTTCGACGTCATCCGGGCGTTGCTCAGGAAGACACAGCCGCCGGCGGATGCGCTCGAACGGCACGTACTGCGGTGGCGGGAGAGTTACCACCACGCCCGGCGGCGAAGGCCCGCGAAGGCGGTGTTCCCCGGGTTCTCGATCGGGCCGCTCAGCACGAGTGTTCAGCTGCTGGAAGGCAACGGGGAACGGGAGAGCGCGGAAAGTGACGTGCACGTTCTCGTCACGCCGCGGGCGGTTTCTCTTCCTCCGGTAGTGGCAAATCTCAGGGAAAAGTTACGCGAGGAGCAAAAGTACCGCCGCAAAAGGGGCCTGGAGCACCACGCATTGCTGTCGCGCTACGCGGTTCACGACTTCGTGGTCAACCGCCGCGGCCCCGAGGAACTACCCGAGGTCACGATCCACTTCGTCCACTCCGACTACCTCACTTTCCTGGCCAGCCAACAACTCGACGAACTCCTCCCCGGCGGCGACACCCTCCGCAGCCTCTACCTCGACGGCCGCGACCCCCAGGACACCCCCGACTTCATGCGCTCCAGCTTCGGCCTCAACATCGCCGTCGTCACCGCCGACAGGTGGCTTGTCGTCGCGCGGCGCAGCGGGCGGGTGGGGGTGGGGAAAGGCGAGTGGAACTCCTCGGCCAACGAGGGGCTGCAGCGGGAACTCGACGGGAAACACGGGCCACCCAACCTGTTCCGCGCCGCCGAACGCGGGCTGAAGGAGGAGCTGCGGCTCAGGCCCGATCACTACGACCTCAAGCTCCTCGCGTTCGCCGTCGTCACGGTGAACTCCCAGTGGTGCTGTCTGTTCCTGGCGAACCTGCGCACGATGACCCGCCGGCAGTTCGAGAACAACCTCGGCCGCGGCGTCCAGGACGCCTGGGAGCACCGCGGGTTCGACTACGTGGAGTTCGAGCCACAAGCGACGATCGAGTACCTGCTGCGCCCCGACCGCCGCGACTCGTGGGCGCCCGCGGCGCCGGTGCTGTTCTACCTGTCACTCGTGCACGTCCACGGCGAGGAGGCCACCGACCGCGTCGTGGAAACGCTGGAAGCGCAGCAAAATACGGGCGAGGACCCTCAGCGGCCCTCGCCCGTCCAGCCCGGTCAGCCGGCGATCACTTGACCGTGCACCGCACAGCAACCATCACGCCGGCGTGAGCGACGGCGGCAACGCGCCCGCACCCCACGACTGGTCAGGCATCGCGCTCATGTGGAGCACCAGTTCGCCGCCGCGCACGACCTCGTCGTGCGTGATCCAGGCGCGGTGCAGCGGCTTTCCGTTCAGCCTCGCCGACGTGATGTAGACGTTGGCCGGCGAGTTGCCGATCGCGCGCACGGTGAACGTCCGGCCGTGACCCGTCGTGAAACGCGTGCGGTCGAAGACGGGGCTGCCGAGGATGTACACGCCGCTCGCGGGGGAAACGGGGTAGAAGCCCGCCGCGGCGAGGACGTACCAGGCCGACATCTGGCCGGCGTCGTCGTTGCCCGCGAGGCCCGTGGGACCCGTGCGGTAGGCGTTTTCGCAGACGTACCGGGACCACTTCTGGGTCAGCCACGGCGCACCCGCGTAGGTGAACATGAACGGCATCTGCTGCACGGGCTCGTTGCTGTGGTTGTAGAACTCGTTCCACTTCATCATCACGTCCCGCGGCGTCTGCTCGAAGATGCCGTTGAGCCGGTCGACGAACGCCGCGCGCCCGCCCGCGAGCTTCACCAGGCCGCCGACGTCGTGCGGCACGAACCAGCCCTGCTGCTCCGGGTTGCTCTCGATGCAGCCGTCGCCGTCGCCCATCCAGCTGCCGTCGGCGTTGCGGCCGCGGAACCAGCCGGCGTCGGCGTTGAAGAGGTTCCGGTAGTTCTGCGAAGTCGCGTAGAGGCGCTTCGCGTCCTCCTTCTTGCCCAACGCTTCGGCGAACCGCGCGAGAGCGTAGTCGGTGTACGCGTTTTCGAGCGTCGACGAGAGGCTGTAGGTGACGCAGTAACCGAGCGAGGTCCAGTTCGCGAAATCGGTGCGGTTGGAGCGTTCCGCCGGGCCCATCGCGACCTCGCGGCAGAAGCGGTAGGCCTTTTCGGCGTCGAACCCACGCAGGCCCTTGAGGTACGCCTCGGCGATGACGTTGATCGCGGCGTCGCCGATCATCGTGTCGGTGTCCTTGCCCAGCAGCTCCCAGCGGGCGAGCCCGCGCACGAGGCCGGCGTCGGTGAGCGAGACCAGCGAAGTGATCGTCTCCTGCACCACGTCCGGGTCGATGATCGTGAGCAGCGGGAACTGCGCGCGGAACACGTCCCAGCCGCTGAACAGCGTGCGGTGCGTGACGCCGTCGCGCACCGGCGCGGTGTCGCCCACGCGGTGGCGGCCGTCGACGTCGCCGAACAGCCGCGGGTCGATCATCGAGTGGTACAGCGCGGTTTCGAAGATCTTGCGCTGCTCGGCCGTGCCGCCCTCGACGGCGACCTTGCCCAGCGCGTCCGCCCACGTGCGGCGGGCCCCGGCGGCCACGGCGTCGAAGCTCCAGCTCGGCAGATCGTGGCGCAGGTTGCGGCGGGAGCCGTCGAGGTCGACGAACGACACGCCCGCGCGCACCGGCACCTGCTGGCCGGCGCGGACGGGGAACTCGGCGAAGAAGCCGAGCTGGGTGCCGTCGCGCTGTGCGAGGTCGGTGCGGACGTCGGTGCCGTCCCACGTGCCGAACACGGCGATCGGCTGGTGGAACTCCATTGTGAAATACACGGTGTAGGCCGGGCTCTGCGCGCCGCAGCCCCAGCCGCCGCCCGTGTGGTCGCAGCGGATCCAGCCTTCGACGGTGGTGGCGTCGACCTGGCGCACGTGCTGCGCGATCGAGTGCGAGCCGTCCGGCCCAATGCGGCGGGTGAGGTCGACCTTGACGCGGCCGGTGCCGGCGTCGTGGAAGGTGAAACGCAGCAGCCCCGCCCGCTCGGTGGCGGTGAGCTCGGCGCGCACGCGGTAGCGGTCGAGCTCCACGGCGTAGTAGCCGGCGCGGGCGGTCTCGGTTTCCTTGCGGTACGGGCTCTTCGCCTCGTCGCGCCCGGTCACGAGCGGGCCGGTCTGCGGGAGCACCTGGAGGTTGCCGAGGTCGCCGTAGCAGCCGACGCCCGACATGTGCAGGAAGCTGAAGCCCTCGATCGTGGTCATCTCGGCCGAGTAGCCGCTGCCGTTGTCACCGCCGGAGACCGTGTCCGGGCTCAGCTGGACCAGGCCGAACGGCGCGACCGCGCCGGGGAACGTCTTGCCGCACGCCGTGTCGGCCGCGGTGGTGACAGATCCGATGATCGGATCGACGGAGTCCACCGGTTGCGGCCGGGCGGTGGCTGCCACCGCGGTGCGGGGCAGGGCCGCAGCGGCGGCCACCCCACCTGTGCCGACCAGAAACCCGCGCCTGGACAGAGAACCCGCGTCGGTCATGCTTCATCGCCTTCCGGACGCTCGTGCAGTTGTCGCCACCACACTGAGCGAACGAGCGGGCCGGGTCAAGCAGACATCGGATGTGTGGCCTTTTCTGTCCACTCGTTGTCCGGCCCGGGAATTCCATTGTGGACGTCGCAGTGGACGTCTCGTCGGACGTCACCGCGCGAGCAGCCGCCGGGCTTCCGGCACCACTTCACGCGCGAATGCGGCTACCTGAGCAGCGGAATTGTCCTCGGGCATGAAGACGAACCCGGTGTACGGCAGCTCGCCGCCGAGTTTCGCCAGCAGCTCCGCCCATTCCGCCGCGGTGCCCCGCACGGGGTCGGCACCCTGCGCCAGCCGCGGCCGGCCGGGTGTTTCGGTGACCGTGCCGACGATCTGGGCGATCCGGCGCACGGCCTGTCGCTTGCGGCCCGCGGCCACGGCGGCGTCGTCGATGAGGCGGTTGGCCTCGGCCCACTTCTCGTACGGCAGGTAGGAGGCGATCGGAGCCGCCCATCCGTCGGCGATCCGGCCGGTCAGCGCGAGGGACTTCGGTCCCTGTGCGCCGACCCAGATCTCGACGGGGTGCACCGGCGCCGGACCCGGGTGCGCGCCCGAGACGGAGTAGAACTCGCCCTGGACCCGCACCGGCGGACCGCCGTCCGCCCACAGCGCCCGGAGGATGGTGACCGCTTCCTCCAGCGCGACGTTCGACTCGCGCGCGCTGCGACGCGGCACCCCGAGCTGCGTGATCGCGTCCCAGTAGCCACCCGCGCCGAGGGCCAGCTCGAACCGGCCGCCGGACACGATGTCCAGCGCGGCCGCGGTCTTCGCCAGCAGTGCCGGTGGCCTCAGCGGCAGGCTCGCGACGTCCGGGAACACGCTGATCTTGTCCGTGTGCGCCAGCAGATCTCCGGCCAGCACGAACGTGTCCGGCCGGTCCGGCGCGAACGGCGCGTCCTGGATGCCGAGGAGGTCGAGGCCGCCGTCGTCCGCGGCCGTGGCGAAGGCGCGGCCGGCCGCCAGGTCGGCGGTGGGCGTCAGCGCAACGCCAAACAGCAGGTCGTCGCGCAAAGCGCTCCCATCAAGTCAATAGACATTACCGTCAATGATCATGCCGAGATCCGGCCCGCGACGCCATTCGGTGGTGGCTCGTTTTCCGCCGCGATCGGATCAGGGAGGTCCGGCGCGGGTGGCGGCACCGAACCTCCTTGTCGATCACGTCCCGCGGTTACGCTCGGAACCGATCGGCGTCAGTCGACCGGCGGCCACACGGGAATCGGCCAGCGGCCCGACGGGAACCGCACGTTCTTGGCCCGCACGAACTCGTGCAGGGTCTCGGCGGCGTTCTCCCGGCCGAACCCGCTTCCCTTCACGCCGCCGAACGGCGAGCCGAGGAAGGAGCGGCGGACGTAGTTGTTCACGAAGACCATGCCGGCCTGCAGGTCGCGCGCCAGGTTCGAGGCGCGGAAGTGATCGCGCGTGATGAGCGCAGCCGTGAGCCCGTACGCGGTGCCGTTGGCGATGCGCACGGCTTCTTCGTCGGTGTCGTAGACCAGAATCGACGCGACCGGGCCGAAGATCTCCTCCTGCGCCACCGTGTGGTCGGGCTGCACGCCGGTGAGCACGGTCGGCGGGACCCAGAAGCCACCGGCCAGGCGGGCGTCGTCCGGCAGCTCGGCCTGGAAGACGATCTTCGCGCCTTCGGCCACGGCGGTGTCGACGTAGCCGTGCACCTTATGCTGCTGGCGTGCGTCGACCATGGCGCCGATGTCGGTGGCCGCGTCGAGCCCGTCGCCGACCTGCAGCTTCTCGGTGGCGGCCACGAAGCGCTCCACGAACTCGTCGTGCAGCGACCGGTGCACGAGGATCCGCGCGGTCGACGTGCAGGCCTCGCCCTGGTTGTAGAACATACCCTCGATCGCCACGCTGACGGCGACGTCCAGGTCGGCGTCGTCGAGCACGATCAGCGCGTTCTTGCCGCCGAGCTCCATCGTGGCGAAGGTGAGGTTCTCCGCGGCGGTGCGCAGCACGGCCTGGCCGGTCCTGGTGGCGCCGGTGAACGTGATCCGCTCGACGGTGGGGTGCCCGGCGAGCGCGGGGCCGGCCGACAGGCCGGACACGGCGTTCACGACACCCGGCGGCAGGACCTGGTTCACCAGCTCCACGAGCCGCAGCACGGCCAGCGGCGCCTGCTCCCCCGGCTTGATGACCACGGTGTTGCCCGCGGCCAGCGCCGGCGCGGTCTTCTTCGTGAAGTGCATCGGCGGCCAGTTGAACGGCAGGATCGCGGCCACGACGCCGTAGGGCTCGTAGTGCACGCGCGCCTCGATCGGGCCCTGGTCGAGCACCTCGCCGTGGAGCGTCTCGGCGAGACCGCCGAAGTAGTCGAATCCGGCGGAGCTGAACGCCACGTCGAACCGCCGCGCGTCACGCAGCGGTTTGCCGACCTCACGCGCCTCGAGCTCGGCCAGCTCCTCGGCGTGCTCCCGGATCACGGCCGCGACCTTGCGCAGCAGCCCGCTGCGCTCGCGCGGCGTGAGGCGGCCCCACTCCCCTTCGTAGGCCCGGCGCGCGTCGCGGACGGCCTGGTCGACGACGTCGTCACTCGCTTCCACCACGTCGGCGAGGTGGCCCCCGGTGGCCGGCTCGAGAACGGCGAAGGCCGGCGCGTCTTCGGGTGTCACCCAGCTGCCGCCGATGAACGAGCCCCAGCGGGCGCGCGGCAGCGGGCCACGGCCGTCGGCCGGAAGGACGGGTTCCAGGGCGTCGGACATCGTGAGATCCCTTCGGTGGACTGTGAACGTTTGCGGTGTATGACCGCCGAAGCTGCCATTGACCACAGACTACTCAGCTCTTACGATAATGCAATCGTTTGCGGCCATCAGGGCCGGTCTTGCAGGTCTTGCAAAGAGGCACAGTTCGGCAGGAGGCAGTCGGATGAGGACTTTGCTCAGCGGAGGCGCGCTCGTCGCGCCGGGTCGCCCGGAACTTCTCGGCGGAGGAGAGCTCCTGATCGACGGGACGACCATCGCCGAGCTCGGCCCGGTCGGGTCGGTGAGCCGGGAGCGCGTGGACCGCGTCGTGGACACGACGGGTTCGATCGTGCTGCCGGGGCTGGTCAACGCCCACCAGCACGACTGGTACCTCTACGGCAAGGGGCTCGGCTGCGACGTGCTGCTGGAGCAGTGGATCACCGGCTGCCTCGTGCCGCTCAAGGACAACCTCGACGTGGACGACCTGCGGGTGGCCAGTGAGCTCGCCGCGCTCGACATGCTGCGCGGCGGGACCACCAGCTCCGTCAACCACCTGGTGAACGAGACGACGATCGCCGACGAGGAGGCGATCCTGGGCCCGGTGGCCGACACCGGCGTCCGCCAGTTCTTCGCGAAGGTCATCCGCCCGCACGACGCGCGCGACGACTACGCGGGCGCGCGCGAGTCGTTCGAGAACTGGGACGGCGCCGCCGAGGGCCGCATCCGCGTCGGCTTCGTGCTCGAGGCGACGGCGCACTGGGTCGCGCTCGGCACGAGCTCCGAGGAGATGGTGCTGGGCGGCCACGAGCTCGCCGTGGAGAAGGACACGTTCGTCACCTCGCACATCGCGGGCGGAACCATGTCGCGCGACGAGGGTTACCTCAAGTGGGTGCTGGAAACCGGCCGCACCGACGTGCAGTTCCTGCACCGCCTCGGCGTCCTCGACGACCGCTGGATCCTCGCGCACACCATCCACCCGCGCGGCAACGACCTCGACCTCATCGCGGCCTCGCGCAGCACCGTCGCGCACACCCCGAGCTCCGAAGCCGCCCGCGGCGCCGGCATCACGCCGGTGAAACACATGCTGGACAACGAGATCCGCGTCGCCCTCGGCACCGACGGCCCCATGGTCGACCTCACCAACGACATGGTCGAGCAGATGAAGTGGACGCGCCTGCTGCAGAACCAGCTCCACGAACACCCCGGCTCGATCGACCTCGGCAAGCTCGTGACGATGGCCACCGAAGACAGCGCGTACGCCGTCCGCGCCGACAAGTACCTCGGTTCCCTGCGACCGGGCTACGCGGCGGACATCGCGGTCTTCGACCTCGACACCCTGCACGCGGGCCCGGTGCACCACCCCCTGACGACCTTCGTCCACGCGGCCCGGGGCACGGACGCGAAGCACGTCTTCGTGAACGGCGAGCAGCTGCTGGACAACGGCCGCTTCACCCGGGTGGACGAGCTGCACGTGACGGACCTGATGCGCCGCGCGGGCGACCGCGCCCGCGCCCTGGGACGGCGAGCGGGCTTGCTGCCGGAGGACTGAGCCTCCTCGACGCGGAAACCCCTGGTCCGGCAACGGTTTCTCGTTGCCGGACCAGGGATTTCTTATATGTGGAGCGACAACTAGAGCTTCGCCGCGGCCGTGGAGTCGCGCAGGATCAGGTCGACCGGCAGGACGACGCGCTTGGCGGGTGCCGTCGGGGAAGCGATGCGTTCGAGCAGGAGGCGGGCGGCTTCGCGGCCGATGTCGTAGTGCGGGATGCGCACGGTGGTCAGCGAGGGGCGCTGGCGGTCGACGAAGGGCATGTCGTTGAAGCCCGTCACGGAGATGTCGCCGGGGACGGCGCGGCCGAGCTCGGCCAGGGCGGAGTAGCAGCCGAGGGCGATGAGGTCGTTGCCGGCGAGCACCGCGGTCAGCGTGGGGTGCGCGGCGAGCAGGCGCAGGGTCGCGGCGTGGCCCGCGGTCTCGGTGAACGCGTCGGCGAACTCGACCGCGCCGGTGGCCGCTTCGAGGCCCAGGGACGTGGTGGCGTCGAGGTAGCCGCGGTAACGCTCCCAGCCCGTCGAGAGGTCGCGTGGGCCCGCGACGTGGCCGATGCGCGTGTGGCCGAGGGCGATGAGGTGGCGCACGAGCAGGTGGATGCCCGCGGCGTTGTCGGCGGTGACCGACGGGATGCCGCCGGTGTCGGTGCGGCGGTTGACGAGCACGGTGGGCACCGAGGACGCCAGCTCGTCGGAACGGCGGCTGGTGGCCAGGATGAAGCCGTCGATCTGGCGCCCGCGCATGGCGGTGACCAGCTCGTTCTCGCGGTCCGGGTCGCCGTCGGTGTTGCCGACCAGCGCCATGTACCCGGCGTCCCGCAGACCGTCCTCGATACCGCGGACGATCGGCGGGAACACCGGGTTGCGCAGGTCCGGGATGATGACCCCGGCGACCGACGACGTGCGCGTGCGCAGGCTGCGCGCGGCGGAGTTGGGCGCGTAGCCCAGGGCCCGGGCGGCCTCGGCGACCCGGCTCGCCGTCCGCGCGTTGACCATCCCGCGCGTGGCGGGGTTGAGCGCCCGGCTCGCGGTCGCGGCGTGCACCCCCGCCCGCTCGGCGACGTCCTTGATCGTCGGCGGCCTGTTCATCGTGCCAGCATAGAGTGACCGGACGTCACCAAGAGACGGCGACGTACTTGGACTCCGTGTACTCCAGCAGCCCCTCGTGCCCGCCCTCGCGGCCGAGCCCGCTCTGCTTCACACCGCCGAACGGGGCGGCCGGCTCGGAGACCAGACCACGGTTGAGCCCGACCATGCCCGACTCCAGCGCCTCCGAAAGCCGCAGGCCGCGCGCCAGGTCGCCGGTGTACACGTAGGACACCAGGCCGTGCTCGGTGTCGTTGGCCAGCCGGACGACCTCGTCCTCGGTGTCGAACGTGACGATCGGCGCCACCGGGCCGAAGATCTCCTCCGCGAGCACGGGCGCGCCCGCCGGGACGTCGGCCAGGACGGTCGCCGGGTAGTAGAACCCGGTGCCCTCCGGGCGTTTCCCGCCGACCAGCACGCGAGCGCCGGCGTCGACGGTCCCGTCGACCAGCTCGGTCACCTTGTCCACGGCGGCCTCGTTGACGAGCGGGCCGAGCTCGATCCCGGCGTCGGTGCCGGGGCCGACCCGCAGCGCGCCCATCCGCTCGGCCAGCCGCCGGCCGAACTCGGCCGCCACGCCGTGCTGCACGAAGAACCGGTTGGCCGCCGTGCAGGCCTGGCCGCCGTTGCGCATCTTGGCGACCATCGCACCGTCCACCGCCGCGTCGAGGTCGGCGTCGTCGAAGACCAGGAACGGCGCGTTGCCGCCCAGCTCCATCGACGTGCTGACCACGGTGTCCGCCGCCACGTGCAGCAGCGCGCGACCGACCTCCGTCGAGCCCGTGAACGACAGCTTCCGCACGCGCGGGTCGTGGACCATCGCACCCACGACCTTGCCGGACCGCGTGGACGGGACCACGTTCACCGTGCCCGCGGGCGCGCCGGCCTCTTCGAGGATCGCGGCGATCGCGAGCGCGGTGAGCGGCGTCTCCGACGCCGGCTTGAGGATCACGGTGCAGCCGGCGCCGAGCGCGGGCGCGATCTTGCGCGTGGCCATCGCGGCGGGGAAGTTCCACGGCGTCACCAGCACGCTCACGCCGATCGGCTGCCGCAGCACGAGAATGCGGTTGGCGCCGCCGGGCGCGGTCTGCACGGTGCCCGCCACCCGCACGGTTTCCTCGGCGTACCAGCGGAAGAACTCGGCGGCGTAGTTCACCTCGCCGCGCGCGTCGGGCAGCGCCTTGCCGTTCTCTCGCACGATCAGCTCGGCGAGCTCCTCGGCCCGCTCGTGCATGAGCGTGAACGCGCGGTGCAGCACGTCGGCCCGGGCCCGGGGCGCGGTCGCGCCCCACGCGGGCAGGGCGGCCGCGGCGGCGTCGACGGCGGCCAGGCCGTCCTCGACGCTGCCGTTGGCGATGGTGGTGATCGGCTCGGCCGTGGCCGGGTCGACCACGGTGATGCGGGACCCGTCGGACGAGGGCCGCCACTCACCGCCGATGAACAACTCTTCGGGGACCTTCACGGTGTGGCTCCTCAGTACGGGTTGGCGACGAACAGGTCCTGCGCCGGGAACTTCGTCAGCACCTCGACGCCGGTCTCGGTGACCACGACTTCCTCTTCGATGCGCGCGGCGGAGAAGCCGTCGGTGGCCGGGCAGTACGTCTCGAGCGCGAACACCATGCCCGGGCGGATCTCGACGGAGTTGCCGAGGCTGTTGAGCCGCGAGATGATCGGCCGCTCGTGCAGGCCCAGCCCGAGCCCGTGGCCGAACTGCAGGCCGAACGCCGCCATCTCGTTCGCGAAGCCGAAGTCCGTGGCGGCCGGCCAGACCCGGGCGACGTCGTCGGTCCCGATCCCCGGCTTCACCGCTTCGATCGCCGCGTCCATCCACTCGCGCGCCTGCCGGTACGCGCCGCGCTGCACATCGGTGGCACTGCCGACGCTGAACGTGCGGTAATAACACGTGCGATAGCCGTTGTAGGACTGGATGATGTCGAAGAACGCCTGGTCCCCCGGCCGGATGAGCCGGTCGGAGAAGTTGTGCGGGTGCGGGTTGCACCGCTCCCCCGACACGGCGTTGATCGCCTCGACCTGGTCGGAACCCATTTCGTACAGCCGTTTGTTGGCCAGCGCGACGATCTCGTTCTCGCGCACGCCGGGCTTGAGCGCCTCGACGATGTCCTGGTACACGCCGTCGACCATCGCGGCGGCCTGCGAGAGCAACGTGATCTCGTCGGACGACTTGATCTCCCGCGCGTCGAGCATCGCCTGCTGCGCGTCGACCACCGTCAGCCCTTGGCGCTGCATCTCGAACAGGAACGGCGGCTCCACGATGTCCACGCCCACCGGCGAATCCGCGACGCCGGCCTGCGAGAGCAGATCCTTGATCTGCGTCACGGCGTCGCGCATCAAGCCTGCTTCGGGTGAGATCGCGCCCCGCAGGCCGAGCATGCCGGCTCGGCAGTTCTCCGGCTCGAGCCACGGCGAGTACAGCTGGTGGTGCTTCGCGGCGGAACCGAAGTCCCACAGCATCGGCTCGCCGTCGCGGGTGAGCAGCGCGTAGCGGGTCATCTTGTCGCCGAGCGCGCCGCCGATCCACGTCTGCGTGGTGTAGCGGATGTTGTAGAAGTCGAACAGCAGGAACGCGCCGCACTCACCCGCGTCGAGCGAAGCCCGCGCCCGCGCGAGGCGGTAGTCGCGCAGCCGCGCGAAATCCACGCGCTCCTCGAAGTCGACGGCGTTGTGACCCGGCGCCGGGATCGGCCGTCCGTCAAACATCGGTGGGCTCCAGACCGTCCGAAACCTCGGCGTTCTCGGACACCAGCGTGATGCCCGACCGGCGGGCCTGCTCCTCGATCAGCACGGCGAAGTCCTGCTCCACCAGCCCGGCGCCGATGGCGCCGGCCACGATCTGCGCGGTCGCCGAGGCCACCGGCATCGGCGCGTCCAGCTCGCGTGCGGCCGCCAGGCCGAGGTCGAAGTCCTTGCGCAGCAACGGCATCGTGAACGTCGGCGTGAAGTCCAGGTTCACCAGGGCCGGCGTCTTGTAGCGGGAGAAGACCGAACCCATCACGGAGTCGTTGAGGAAGGTCATGAACGCCTCGCGCGTCACGCCGCCCTTCTCCGCCAGCACCGTGATCTCGGCCAGCGACTGGATCACCACGCCGAGGAAGACGTTGTGGCAGATCTTCACCAGGCGCGCCACCTCGTCCTCGCCGACGTAGGTCACGCCGCGGCCGAGGGTGTCGAGCATCGGGCGCACCTCGTCGAACACCGCGCGCGGACCCGAGACGGCGAGCGTCAGCTTGCCCGAGCTCACGACCTTCGGGTTGCCGCTCACGGGCGCCGCCAGCAGTTCGGTGCCGCGCTTGGCCGCCTCCACACGCACGGTGGCCGAGGCCTCGGCCGAGACCGTGGACGAGTCGATCACGACCTTCGGCGCCTTCGCCGGGTCCGTGAACAGGCCGCCCTCGCCCGACGTCACGTGCTGCAGGTCGGCCGAGGCCGAGACCATGGTGAAGACCACGTCCCGCCCGGCGAGGTCCACCGGCCGCTGGGCGACGGTCGCGCCGGCGGCGACCAGCTCTTCGGCCTTGGCGCGGGTGCGGTTGTAGACGGCGACGTCGTAGCCGGCCGCGAGCAGCCGGCGCACGAGCGCCGCACCCATGCGGCCGGCACCGATCCAGCCGATCGTGGGTCGGTCGGTGAGGGTCACCATGGTCAGTACCTCCGAGTGTCACCGTTGTTGTTGCAATCGTTTGCAACCATCATGCGGTGCCAGCTAGGATCCGTCAAGTACCGAGCCGAAAGCCGAGTTGCGAACGTCCGCAGCCGGTTCACCCGAAACGGCTGTGAGATCAGGAAAGGCGGCACCGGCGTGCGTTCGATCAAGCTGGGCACGTTCAGCCCCTCGGTCCTCCTGTCGGTCGCCGCCGCGACCGGCGCACTCGCCGAGGCCCGGCTCGAGGTCACGGAGGTGCCGGCGAAAACGTCGGCCCACCAGTTCGAGGACCTCTTCGAGGGCCGCCTCGACGCCGCGTTCACCAACCCGGACAACGTGCTGGCCTACCGCTGCGTCCCCGGCAACCCGCTGGGCCGGACCGGCGACGTGCGGATCCTCGGCGCGGTCGACCGCGGCCTGGGACTGGGCCTGTTCACCGCGCCCGGCGTCGCCGGACCCGCACGCGGCGGGCGGCTCGGCGTCGACGTGCCCGGGTCAGGCTTCGCCTTCATCGCGTTCGAGCTCCTCGCCCGCGCCGGCCTGGTCCGCGACACCGACTACGAGGTCGTCAGCCTCGGCTCCACCCCGAAACGCGCGCGGGCCCTGGTCGAGGGCACCGTGGACACCACGGTGCTCAACGCCGGCAACGACCTCGTCGCCGAAGCCCAGGGCGCCCGGAGGGTCGCGTCGGTCACCGAGATCGGCCCGTACGCCGGGACCGTTCTGTGCGCCACCGCCGACGGGATCGCCACACACGCCGACGCGCTGGCCGCCCTGCTCACGGTCACCTCCGCCGTGGCCCGGCAGCTGGCCACGGGCCGGCACCGGGAGATCGCATTGACCGCGGTGACCGAGCGCCTCGGGCTGACGGGCCCGAGCGCCGAGCGTCACCTGGCGATCCTCACCGATCCCGCGATCGGCCTGGTCCCCGACGCCCGCCTGAAGCACGCGGAGCTCGACACCGTCGTGTACCTGCGCAACCGGCACTCCCGCGCCGCGACGCCGGTCACCGCGGAGGAAGCGCTGCGCAGCGGCTTGGTCGACTCGTCACTCCTCCCCAAAGCCTGACGCTTGCTGCGATCGTTTGTCATCGCGTTGCAATCCTGAAAACCCATCCCGATCGCCGCTCTAGCTGCACACTTTCCGCATCAGGCCACTGATCAGCATTGACCTCGGGCCGCCCGCCGCCTACATTGCTGCAATCGATCGCAGCTGTGACGCTCGTCTCCGGCGCCCGGGAAGGCTCCCCATGAACAGCTCTCAGAGAACCACCGCGCCCCAGGTCCCGACGGCACGCCGGGTTCCGCTCGCCGTGTCGATCACCGGCTGGACGCTGCTCGTCCTCTCCTACCTGATCAACGCCATGGACCGGCAGGTGTTCTACCCGCTGCTCCCGGACATCAGCGCCGAGCTCGGTTTCAGCCTTTCGCAGGGCGGGCTCCTCGCGACCGGCTTCACCCTCGGCATCGCCCTGGCGGGCCTGCCGGCCGGGTACCTCGTCGAGAAGCTGCCTCGCAAGACGGTGCTCGTGATCAGCGTCTTCTTCTACTCCGCCGGCACGCTCGCCACGCCGCTCGCGTCCGGTTTCGCCGACATGGCCGTCTACCGGCTGATCTCCGGCGCCGGCGAGGGCATGCAGGCGACCGCGCTGTACGCGGTGGTCGGCTCGTTCTTCGTGCTGCGCCGGTCCTTCGCCTTCGGCGTGCTGGGGGCGGTGTTCGGCACCGGGGTGTTCCTCGGCCCGCTGGTCGGCACCGCGATCGCGCAGGACTTCGGCGGCTGGCACACGCCGTTCCTGTTCTACGGCATCGCGGGCCTGGTCCTGACCGTCCTCATCGGACTGCTCGTCCGGCGCGGCGTGACCGACCTCGACGCCGGTGTCGTGCGCGGCGCCGAGATCCCGACCGACCACGTGCCGAGCTCGCCCTTCAACCGCAACACCGCGATGCTGTGCCTGGCGTGCATCGCCGGTGGGCTCGTGTTCTACGGCTACCTCGGCCTGTACCCGACGTACCTGCGCCAGCAGCTGCACTACACCGCGTCGGAGGCCGCGCTCGCCACGAGCGTGGTCGGCGCCGGCGCCGCGACGTCGATCCTCACCGGCTGGCTCGCCGACCGGTTCAACCCGCGCACGATCCTGCTCATCACCTACGCGGGCGTGGCCGTGAGCGCATGGCTGGTCTTCAACGGTTCCGCGAGCCACGCCTGGCAGTACACGTGGTCCTTCGTCCTGGCCGTGTTCGTGGCGGGCTCGCTGTTCACCACGCTCAACGCCACCATGCAGCGCGCGGTGCGCCCGCACTACGTCGGCCGCGCCGCCGGGATGTTCGTCTCGTTCTACTACGTAGCGGCCGCGTTCTCCGGGCTGATCTTCGCCTCGCTCGTCGGCTCGCTGGGCTGGCACGGCGCCGCGTTGTGGCAGCTGACCATCCTGCCGCTGGCGACGCTGATCCCGTTGTGGTTCATCGACTCCCGCAAGCTCCTCGACCCGCGCCGCGACCGCTGAACGCACGGACGCCGGTCACGCGACCCCGAGGCGCGTGACCGGTGTCCGAACAGGACTCAGCGGCGGACGAGTTTGCGCCCCAGCTGCTTCTCGAGGTGCACCTCGATGAACACGCGCAGGTACGGGTCGTTCTCGTACATGGTGAAGGCCGCAGCCAGCTCCGGCTGCTCCTGCTCGGTCAGGAAGACGATGCGCCACATGTTGAGCGGGTCCTCCTCCGTGCCGCCGACGGAGTGCTCGACGTGGAAGATCGGCTGCCCCGTGCCGGCGGTGAACACCCGGCCGTCGGGCGCCTCGAAGCGCTCCGCGCCGACGAAAAACGCCCGCTGGTTCTCGTGGTCGAGGCGGACGTGCTCGATGATCAGGTCGTAGTTGTCGGGGTCGGCCCAGCGTCGCTGCTCCGACACGCGGGTGAAGTCCTCGAACTGCCCGTTGACCACACTCGGGAACTTCTCGGCGCTGCCGGCCTTGACGACGGTCGGGATGTACACGTCCGGCGCCGCCGCCTTGCGCTTTTCCATGTCCCACAGATCGGTGCGGGTGTACTGGAACGGCGGGGTCACCTCGTAGCGCTCGCGCAGCACGTCGTTGACCCGCACCGGCGTCAGCTTCGCCGTGGTGCTGCCCGGCGCGTCCCACGCCTGGGCGATGATCGCTTCGTGGTCCATCGGTTGTCCTTTCAGGAGAGAGAGTTTCTCAAGCGGGTGGTGCGTCCAGCAGAAGCCGGACCTCGGGTGCCACTTCCCGGGCGAAGGCGGTGACCTGGTCGATCGCCTGCTCCTCCGGCCAGAACACGAACGTCGTGAACGGCTGTTCCTCGCCGAGACGGGCCAGCAGCTGCGCCCACTGCCGCGCCGTGCCCCGCACCGGGTCGGCGCCCTCGTCGAGGCTCGGCCGCCCGGCGTTCGCGGTGATCGTGCCGACCACCTGCGCGATCCGGCGGACCGCCGAGGGGTCGCGGCCCGCGGCTTCGGCCGCTTCGTCGATTATGCGGTTGGCCCCGGCCCACTTCTCGTACGGCAGGTAGGAGGCGATCGGCGCCGCCCACCCGTCGGCGATCCGGCCCGTCAGCGCGAGCGCCTTCGGTCCCTGCGAACCGGTCCAGATCTCGATCGGGTGCGCCGGCGCCGGTCCCGGGTGGGCGCCGGCGACGGAGTAGTACTCGCCGTCGAACCGGATCGGCTTGCCGCCGCCGGCCCACAGCGCGCGCAGCACCGTGATCGCTTCCTCCAGCGCGACGTTGGCCTCGGCGGGAGTCCGCCGAGGCACCCCGAGCCGGGTGATCGCGTCCCAGTACCCACCGGCGCCGAGCGCCAGCTCGAACCGGCCGCCGGACACCAGGTCCAGCGCCGCCGCCGTCTTCGCCAGCAACGCCGGCGGGCGCAGCGGCAGGTTCGCCACATCCGGGAACACGCTGATCCTGCTCGTGTGCGCCAGCAGGTCGCCGGCGAGCACGAACGTGTCGAGGTAACTCGGCACGTACGGGTGGTCCTGGATCCCGATCAGGTCCAGGCCACCCGCCTCCGCCGCCCGGGCGAACTGGCGGTTGCCCACCACGTCGTCGATCGGCGTCAGCGAGACACCGAACTGCAGGTCCTTGCTCATGCCATGTGCTCCCGGACGAACGCGCCGATGCGGTCGACCGACGCCGCCGCCTCGGGGAGGAACGAAACGAAGTGCTGCCAGATGTGCGGGGCGCCCTCGGTCTCGACGAGCTCCGAGGCCACGCCCGCCGCCAGCGCGCGCTCGTGGAAGCGGCGCGAGTCGTCGATCATGACCTCTTCGGTGCCGACCTCGAGGTGGATCGGCGGCAGCCCGGTGAGGTCGCCGAACAGCGGGGACGCGAACGGGTCCCGCGGGTCGTGGTCGCCCAGGTAACCGGCCGCGAAGCCGCGCAGGGCTGCCCGGCTGACGAACGGGTCGCGCTCGGCGCGCTCGGCGAACGACGGCGCGGAAACCGTCAGATCCGTCCACGGCGACACCGGCACCGCTGCCGCGGGCAACGGCAACGCCAGGTCCTTGAGCTTCAACAGCAACGCCAGCGACAGCCCGCCGCCGGCGGAGTCGCCGCCGACCGCGATCCGGGTCGCGGGCACCGCGTCGAGCAGCGCCCGGTAGGCCGCGACCGCCGCGTCGAGTGCCGCGGGGAAGGGGTGCTCGGGCGCCAGCGGGTAGTCCGGCAGGTAGACCGTGCTCCGCGAGGCGGAGGCCAGCCGGGCACCCACTTCCCGGTGGTTGTACGCCGAACCTTCGGTGTAGCCACCGCCGTGGAAGTACAGCAGCGCCCGGCCGGTCACGGAGGCCGGCGTGGTCACCGCGAGCCCCGGGAAGCCCGGGGCCGCGGTGACGAGCGCGTCGCCGGGGACGGGGAACTGCTCGCTCCACCGCCGGTAGGCGTCCCGGTGCCGCACGTGGTCCGGCCGGTCGTCGACGGGCAGGTGCTCGCCCATCGTCGCCAGCAGGTGGTGCGCCTTGGCGAGCTCGGCGCTCAGCGAGATCATCCGTTCTCCTGCGGCAGCAGCACGGGTTTGGTCGCGGTGCCGTCCTTCATGGCCTGCGCCGCGCGTTCGACCTCGCCCAGCGGGAACGTGGTCACGAGCCGCTCGACGGGCAGCTGCCCGGTGGCGGTGAGCGTGGCCAGCACCGGCAGGAAAGTGGGCGGGTTGCTCTGCCCTTCGACCACGCCGATCACGCGCTTGCTGTTGTTGACCACGTCGGCCACGTCGATCGGCGCGGTGACCCCGAACGGCGGCACGCCCACCACCGCGGCCGTGCCGCCACCGCGCAGGCTCGTGATGGCCTGCACGAGCACCGCCGGCACGCCGCTGCTCTCGACGACGTGGCCGGCACCGCCACCGGTGAGGTCCCGGATCGCCTCGACCGGGTCGGCGGTGCGGGAGTTGACCACGGCGGTCGCGCCGAGCTCGCGGGCCAGCTCGAGCCGCGAGTCCAGCACGTCGACCACGATCAGCTGCTCGATCGGCAGCAGTGCGGCCGCCATCACCGCCGAGAGCCCGACGACGCCCGCCCCGAACACGGCCACCGTGGACGCGGCGCCCGGCTGCAGCACGTTGAGCACCGCGCCCGCGCCGGTCTGGATGCCGCAGCCCAGCGGTGCGAGCACCGCCGAAGGCACGTCGGCCGCGACCGGAGGCACCAGGACGGTGTTGCGCACCCGGGCCAGCGCGTGGGTGGCGAACGAGGACTGGCCGAAGAAGTTGCCGTGCACGACCTCGTCGCCGTCGTGCAGGCTCGGGCTGCCGTCGGGCCGGGCGCCGTTGGTGAAGTTGCGCGGGAGGAACTCCACGCACTGCGACGGCAGGCCGGAGACACAGCCTTCGCAGTGGCCGCAGGAGTCGAAGGTCAGCATGACCCGGTCGCCCGGCTTCACCGAGGTCACGCCCGAGCCGACCTGCTCGACGATCCCGGCTCCCTCGTGGCCGGCCACCCCGGGCAGCGGGAAGGGGAACTCCCCCGCCCGCACGGCGAGGTCGGCGTGGCACATGCCCACCGCCTCGATCCGCACCAGTACCTCGTCCGGCGCCGGGTCGGCCAGCTCCAGCGAACGCCGCGTGAACCGCTCCCCCGCCGAGGCGACGGTCATCGCGGAGGTGGTCGTGGGCATCAGGACTCCTCGCCGGCCGGGGCGGTCGCCTGGATCTGCAGCGTCAGCTCGGTGGCGTCGCCCATGAGCAGCGGGCCGCCGGGCTGGGACACGTTGCCGGCGACACCGAACGCGGACCGCGAAACCCGCGTGGTGGCGCGGAAACCGACCCGGAAGTTGCCGTAGTGGTCCACGCCGTCGCCGGTGAAGTACAGGTCGAGCGCGACAGGCAGCGTCGTGCCGCGGATCGTGAGGTCGCCGCGCAGGGTGTACCGGTCGCCGTCGGCCTCCAGGCCGGTGGACGCGAAGGTGGCCTCCGGGTGGTTGGCGACGTCGAAGTAGTCCGCGGCGCGCAGGTGCTCGTCGCGCGCCTCGGTGCCGGTGTGCAGCGACGCGGTGTCGATGGCCGCCGTCACCGACGACTTGGCGAGGTCCTCGGCGACCTCGACTGTGCCGGAGAAGGCGCCGAACGTGCCGCGCACGCGGGCGGCGACGAAGCGGGTGGAGAACTCGATCGAGGAGTGCACCGGGTCGATCTCGTAGCGGCCGGCCTTGATCTCAATGCTCATCGTGGTGATTCCTTTTCTGGGTGCGGGAACGGGGAAATCAGTGGAAGACGCCGTCGTGGACCTCGGCGACGTAGCCGCCGGGGAACTGCAGCAGGACACTGGTGCGGTCCTTGCTCCGGTACGGTCCGGAAAGGACGGTCGCGCCGCTGGCCGTGGCCTTCGCGACCGTGGCGTTGACGTCGGAGACGGTGTAACCGGTGGTGTCGCGGCCGTAGGGGTAGTTCCAGTCGCCGTTGTTCGCCAGCACCACGGTGTTGCCGAACGGGGTCTTGATCCGGACGCGGTGGTAGGTGGTGCCCGGAGCGCCGATCTCGCCGCCGTCGGCGTTGCGGACGTCGGAGATCACGGTGCCGCCGGTGAACCGCAGGTAGGAGGCGAGGAACGCGTTGACCGTGTCCTCGGACAGGTACACGCGGAACTCCGGCTGCGTGGTCAGCGGGGTGAAGCCGGACATGTCGAACTGCTTCCAGATCTGGGAGCTGAAGCCGCCCGGGAACCGGACCACGGCCTCCCGCCCGACCGGGCCCGTCCACGCGGAGACGGGCACGGTCGCGCCCGCGCGGTGGGCCACCTTCACCGCTTCGTCGGGGTCCTTCACGCCGAAGCCGGTCTGCTCCGAGCCGAACGGGAACGGCACGGGCGTCTGGTAGTCGTAGGCCGCGAGCAGCCCGACCGGCGAGTGGATGATCGAGGCCAGCGCCTTGCTCGGCGTCGGCGTGATCCCGAAGACGTTCTGGCCGTTGTCGGTGCCGCCGAAGGTCGCTTCCCAGCTCTTGATGAAGGCGGGCAGCTGACCGTGCTGCACGTACACGTGCGACGCGTCGTACTCCACGCCGAACGCCTGGGCCGGCGCACCGAACTGGGCCTGGGTGCCTTCGGCACTGCCGCTCGACACCGCCACCACGGCCCCGGCGACGGCCGCGGCGACCACGCCGAGGATCCCGGCGCGCTTCACGATCTTGCTCGTCATGACGTTTCTCCTCCCCTGCTGGTGGTCAGTTCTTGGCGTAACCGGCGGCGATCTGCCCGACCAGCACGGCGAACGGCATCTCCAGCGCCGCGTACACGTAGCCGGCCTGCGGGTCGCTGTTGTCCGCGAGGACCTCGACCATGGCGGTGGCGTAGTCGATGGGGATCACGCCCGCCTGCTGCATCCGCAACAGGCCCGCTTCGCGCTTCGTCCGCGAGAAGGTGCCCGACGCGTCGATGGCCGCGTAGGCGGCGAAACCCTCGGCGGTGACGCTGATGGCCGGGAACGCGAGGCACACCTCGGTGGAGACGCCGGCGAAGATCACCTTCTTGCGGCCGGTCGCGCGGATCGCGCCCTGCACGCGCTCGTCGTCCCACGCGTTCACGGTCGAGCGGTCCAGCAGCGGCAGGTCGTCGGGCAGCACCGCGGCCAGCTCGGGGATCAGCGGGCCCCACATGCCGTCCGCCTCGGTGGTGGTGACCACGATCGGCAGGCCGAGCACCTGCGCCGCCTTCGCCAGGCCCACGACGTTGTGCTTCAGCTCCTCCACCGCGATGTCGCGCACGCCGCTGTACAGCCCGACCTGGTGGTCGACCAGCACGACCACCGCGTTGTCCCGGGTCAACCGCTCGGTGAACTTGCTCTCAACCATGGGGAACTCCTCCTCGGTTACTTCGTCAATATACATGTTGGTCAATTTTTTTGACTAGTTGGCCGCGATTGTGGTGCGGTGACCCGAGATACCGAGCTTCCGGGCGACGGGTCGCAGCGAGAACGCCGCCAGCACGGCGATGAATGCGGTGAACGCGCCGGCCAGGACTCCGGTGTAGATCCGCCAGCCCGCCGGCTCCAGGAGCTGGAGCCACTTCTCCGTCAACGACACGCTCGCGGCCAGCGGGAACGTGAACGACCAGAAGCCCAGCGAGAAGGGCAGCTTCCGGTAGCGCGGCAGGAGCATCGCCTGCACCAGCAGCACGAGCACGCCGACCCCCGCGATCGCCTGGCCGATCGGGTCCACCGCGAATCCGTGCAAGGTGAACCACGCCAGCCCCGCAACCGCCGGTGGCGCGAGCAGGATCGCGGTGGTCGGCCGCAGCGCCTCGGGAAGCGGGCTGTGGAAGCTCAGGCGCTGCACGATGATCGGGGTCATCACCACCGAGAAGAACGCGCCGACGGCGAACAGGCCCCACGCCGGCCCGGGGTAGCCCAGCACGTGGGCGACGTCGGCGCCGATGAGGCCCGGCGCGACCGTCGGCAGCAGGTACCCGGCGTGCACGGCCTCCAGCCCGAGGCGCCCTTCGAACCACGACGCGAGGATCCAGGCGGCGAAGACCGTCGACGTCGCCAGCGCGAGGAGGTACAGGACCCGTCCGGCCACCGGGGACCACGTGAACAGGTCGGACGCCAGCAGCATCGCGACGACCGGGGCCAGCGAGGCGATCGGCCCCTGCGCGGGGTGGCGCAGGTGGTCGAGCAGCTGCTGTTCGCTCTTCAGGCCCCGCACCGCGTGGGCGATCATCAGCCAGACCCAGGCGATCGCCGCGACGGCCCAGAACGCCTGCGGTACCGCACGGGGCAACCCGAGTGCCGGCGCCGCCCTCGTCCACACCCCGGCGAGCCCGACCAGGCCGAAGCTGATCGCGAACGTCGTGAACGGGTACCGCGCCGGCGCGGTTGCGGCCGGCGGACCGCCGGTGGGCTCGGCCGACGGCGTGGCGGGGACGGCGGTGCTCGTCAACGGGTGCTCCAGGAAGAGTGGGATTCCGGGCCGCCCCCTCGGCGGCCCGGACCGTGCCGGAACCGCTGTCGTGCCCGGCGTTCGCGCTGAACGCCATCGTGCTCGGATCGGCCGCGTTCAGTGCCCGTCAGATGACGGGTCCGGAGACGGTCCCCGCCGCCGCCGACCGACTGGGCCCAATGGGATGACCCCCGGTCGGGCGACAGACACCTCCGGCACACCGCGACCAGCGACCGCACCGTCGTGTGGCGGTTCACCGCGCGGGCTCCGGCGAAGGAGGGTGTTGCCGAACCGCCCCGAGACCCCGCCGGAGAAGACGACCGTGACCGCTGCCGACGGACCGCCTGGACCGGCCGATCGAGGTGACGATCGACCCGATCCGCCTCGTCGCGCGCGTCGGCGCCGGCGTGTGCCGGCGCGACGTGTTCGGGGCCGCCGCGGAGTACGGCCTCAGCCCGGTCCTGCGCCGGCGCCACGGGTATGCGGCGGACCGGGTGCGCCTGGTCGAGATCGTGAGCCTCGACCGGGTGCGGTGAACGTCGAGCGCAAGCCGGAGCTGTTCCGGGCCCTGTGCCGCGGCAAGGCTAGCGTCGTCGTCACGGCGATGGTGGTCGACCTGGTCGGGCCTGGTTCCCCGGCCGCCATGGAACTGCGCGCGCTCGGCGGCGCTTATGACCGTGTGGCGCGCGTGCCGGGCGCCGTTCGCGGGCGGGGCGGGGCGTTGTGGCTGACCACCTACCGGTGACGGAGCCGGCCGGTACCGCCGAGCGATCCGGTCGCACCGCCGAGCATGGCGCCGGCTCGGAGTCCCCGGAGGTACTGCGGCGGTTTCCGGGGCACCACACGGAAAACGGGCCCTTCGGCGGGCGCGCTGCGGTAGGCCGTGAGCTCGCCGCGGGCCGGCACCGCGCAGTCGGCGACCTGGCCCTCGGTGGTCCCGACCAGCAAGCGTCCGGTCCCGGCCAGGGCCAGCGCCGAGCCCGTCGCCGGCAGCCCGGCCACGACGAGCGGGTGGGTCCAGAGCACCTCGCCGGTCATGGCGTCGAGCGCCACGAGCAGGCCGGAGCTCAGGCTGAGGTAGACGATCGCGGCGTCGGCTTCGATCGCCAGGACCTGGGCCCCGACCACGAACTGCCACCCGGCCTCGCCGTCCGGCAGTCGGCGCCGCGTCACGAGGGTGGCGGCGTGCCGGGCATCGGCCGCAGGGCCGTCGACGTCGAGCTCGGGCCCGGTGCGCAACCAGGAGGTCGCGTAGATCAAGGCGACGCCGTCGAGCTCGACCGCCGCCCCGATTTCCGTCAGGTCCGATTTCCGTCAGGTCCGCAGTTTCTTCCGACGGAGCCACGGGAAACAGCGGCAGCGCGGTCGGTTCGGCACCGTCGGGATCCACCACTGCGACCCAGCGTGCCCCGTCGCCGGAAACTCCGGTGACGTACGACGACGAGGCCCTCCGGACCGGCAACGCGGTGAAACCCCCCGGCGGCTCCCGGCGATCAGGAGCGGCGGAATCGCGCAGAGAACGAGACTCCGGACGCTCGACCGGCCGCTCACCGTCCATAGAGGACAAGACGGTCACCGGACCGCCTTCCGAAGACGCCGCGATCGCCCCGTCGGCAAGGGACTCCACGCGCCACACCGCACCGACCTCGCGCCACCCGGGGCTCAGGCCTTCGAGGTGCTCGCGCGCAAGGGTTTCGTCGCGGGGATCGTCGCTTTCGCGGCAGGGCCCGTCGAGCTCCTGCCAGGAGATCTCGCCGTCGCGGACCGACAACCAGTCGTCGCGTTCGAGCATCGCGTCGTAGCCGACGGTGTGGGACTCGCGGCCGAGCTCGTCCTCGTGCACGGGAGCGACGGCGAGATCCAGCACCCGGCCCTCGCGCCACCGGCGCCAGCGCACGGACCGGATCTCCCGGCTGTCGGCGAGCGCCGACACCGCGCGGCCGGAGCCGAAGTGCCACAACAGCAGCTGTCCGTAGTAGAAAAAGCCGCCGTCGTACCGCCCGGTCCCGACGGCCAGCAGCGGCAGCAGCGGGTGGAAGTCCACCGCGTGCACCGGAAACCGACTGCGCAGGAGCAGGCGGCAGGTCAGGTCCCGCCGGTCGCAGAGGCCGACCACGTGCGGCGACAGCCGGGTGCGCCCGTCCCATTCCCGCCACCCCTGCCGGCCGGCGACGGCGACGAGGCCGTGGTGCTCGCTTTCCTCGACCGTCACGGGGCGGCCGGTCTCGGCGAACGGGCCGGTGGCGAACACCCGGCGGACCGTCACCACCGCGTGGCCCCGTCGAGCATCAAACGGACGACGGCAGGGCGTCGAGCCACGAACGCGTGAGCCCGGCCCGGTCGGAAGTGCGCAGCAGCGCCGAAGGACCGCGCGAGGCCTCGTGGAAGACCGTGCGGGTGCCGCCGCTCGGCGCGTCGAGCAGGAGCCACGACTGGTAGAAGCTCAGCCGGTCGCTCACCGCGGCCCAGCCGAACCGGCTCGGCACGACCAGCTCGCCCACGATCCCGTCGAGGGTGTGCGGCGCCGCCACGACCACAAACCGGCCACCGACGATCAGCTCTTCGGAGACGTCGACCCGGTCCACGCCACGTTGCCACGTCGGCCACTCTGCCACCGTGACGAGCCGGGTGAACACCGCGTCGGCCGGTGCCGCCACGTGACGTTCGTGGCTGACGAAGCTGTCGCAACGGTCCGGCCCCCAGCCGGGCGGCCAGTGGACGTCCGGGTGTGCTCCTGTGCTCATACCCCCGAGAGTGGACTTCGCCGGTAGACACAGCACCCGTCACATGACTGGCTTGCCCGACCGGCCCCGGTCGTCATACGCGGTGAGGGCGTCGCGCAGCGCCGCGCGGGAGGTGATGCCCAGCTTGGGGAAGATCTTGTAGAGGTGATCGCCCACGGTGCGGTGGGAGATGAACAGCTTCTGCCCGATCTGCTTGTTGGTCAGGCCGGCGCCGGCCAGCTCCGCGATCTCGCGCTCCTGCGGCGTGAGCGGCGACTTGGTGTCCGGCGCCGACTGCCGCGTGACGCCGGTCGCGCGCAGTTCGTTGGCCGCGCGGTCCCGCCACGGGACGGCACCGAGCGCGGCCAGCGTGTCGTGCGCGATGGTCAGCTGCTCGCGGGCAGCGCTCGTGCTCCGCAGCCGGCGCAACCGTTCCCCGTACGCGAGGCGCACGCGGGCCAGGTCGAACGGCCAGCGGTCGAGTGCGGGACCGGACAGCGCCGCCTCGAACCGTTCTCGGGCGGTGTCGTCGTCCGCCGTCATCGCGGTCGCCGCCGCCGTGACCAGCCGCAGGCGGGGTGACAGCTTGCCCAGCCGGGCCTCGCGCAGTGCGGCCGCGTGCGCGTTCGCCTCGGCGCGGCGCCCGGTGATCAGCGCCGCTTCGACGAGGTCCGGCGCCACCCAGAGCGCGCTCGGGCGGTACCGCGCGAGGTCTCCCGCCGGGCTGACCTGCGTCGCGTGGTGGTAGGCGTCGTCGTACTCGCCGGCGCCGACGTCGGACAGCGCACGAGCCTGCCACGCGAAGTACGTGATGCCGGCGGCCTGGTGCGCGATCGCCCACCGCGTCATGTCGTCGGTCAGCTGCCGCGCGGCCTCGACCTCGCCACGGCCGGCGGCGACGAGGGCCTGCACCCAGTGGAAGTACCAGGGGAAGAAACGCAGGCCGTGCTCGGTGCAGACGGCGAGGCCCTCGTCGGCGAACTGCCACGCCTCGTCCCAGCGGCCCGACTGGAAGCCGTCGATCCCCAGGTGCATCAGCGCGCCCAGGTGGCGGCGGGCCGGTCCCTTGCCGGCGTGGCGCGACTGCGCGAGGTGCCGTTCGGCCTCCCGCAGCCGGGGCAGCCGGTCGGCGAACACGGCGGCGGTGCCGATGCGGATGAGCCGGGTCGGGTCCTCGTCGCCGCCCACGGTGTCGATCACGGCGTCGAGCTTGGCGACGTCGTCGTCGGTCGCGCGCGCCGGGTCGGAGAACACCGTCGCGTTCACGCGCAGCACCGGCGGCGGCTCCGGCTTCAGCCGCCCGACCAGGCGGTGGAAGGTCTCCCACGCCTGCCGCGTGCCGACGTACCAGCTGATCAGGAGCAGGTTGAGCAGCGCCTCCACGAGCACCGCGTCACCGGCGTCGAACCCGTGGTCGCCGGCCTCGACGGCCCCGGCCAGCAGCCGGTGGGCCGTGGTGACGTCGCCGTCGGAGTTGATCAGCAGGTGCGCCGCCGCGGCGGCGCCGGGCAGCGAATGTGTCGGCAGGGAGCCGGACCGGCGGGCGTCGCCCAGCAGGCGGCTGGCCGTGGCCAGCTCACCACCGGCGTCGGCTCCGACGTACGCGGCCTCGGCGAGCCGGCGGCCGCGGTCGGCCGGGTCGGGGCTGAGCTCGGCGGCGCGGGTCAGCGCGGCCACCGCGCCCAGTGCGTCGCCCTGGCGCAGCAGGGCCTGCGCCGTCTCGTCCAGCTGGGCCGCGATGTCGGCGTCGACGCCGACGGACGACTCGGCCAGGTGCCGCACGCGGCGTTCGGGCGTCGCGACGACTCCGGCCAGCGCGCGATGGGCCCAGCGCCGTTCGCGTTCCGCCGACGCCTCGACCACTGCGGCGCCGATCAGCGGGTGCCGGAAGCCGAGACGGGTGCCGCTCAGCTGCACCAGCCGGGCGGCTTCGGCCGGGGCCAGGTCGTCGAGGTCGCACGTCTCGCCGCCCGCGGTGCGCAACCGGGCCACCTCGACGCTGCCGCCGAGCGCCCCGAGCAGCATCATCAGCCGGCAGCGTTCCGGCAGGCCCCGCACCCGGGAGGTGAACAGCACCTGCAGCCGGTCCGACAGCGGCAGGACCTCGGGCAATGTGGTGAAGTCCGTCCGCTGGTCCCCGTCGAGCGCGGACGGCAGCTCCAGCAGTGCGAGCGGGTTGCCCGCGGCTTCGGCGAGCAGCCGGCTCCGCACGGCGGGCGCCAGCTCGGGGAAGTGCCGGTCCACGAGCGTGCGGGCCGCCCGCGCGGGCAGCGGGGGCAGCACGGCCTCGGCCAGCCCGCTGTCCTGGAAGAACCCGCGCTCGGCCGAACGGCAGGCGGCGAGGAAGACGATCGGGCTGCCGACCAGGCGGCGGGCGACGAAGCCGAGCACCTCGGCGCTGGCCCGGTCCACCCAGTGCAGGTCGTCGATCACGATCAGCAGTGGCGTTTCGGCCGCGACGGACCGCAGCCACAGCAGCGCCGCGTTCGACACCACGAGCCGGTCGGGTGCCGCGCCGACCTCGAAGCCGAGCGCGCACCGCAGCGCCGTGCGGTGGGTGTCGGTGAGGGCGGCCATCTCCTCGCCGAGCGGGAAGAGCAGCTGGTTGAGCGCGGAGTAGCCGACCTCGGCCTCGAACTGCGCGCCCGCCGCCCGCAGGACCCGCGTGCCGCGGCCGGCCTCCCCGGCGGCGAACTCGTCGAGCACGGCGCTCTTGCCGACCCCGGCCTCCCCCACCACCAGCAGGGCACCACCGCGCACGCCGGCGCCTTCGAAGAAGGAGCGGATCGAGGCGATCTCGTCGTCACGGCCGATCAGCGGCACGGCTCGGCCCTCCCGGGCTCCCGCAGCCGGTGCCACAGCCGCGCGCCGGTGCCGCCGGCCGGGCCGGAGCGACCGGCGCCGCCCGGAGCCGCGGCTAGCCTGCCGAAGCGGACAAGTTGGCGGGCCGCGCGGCGGTCCGAGCCGCCGTGCGCGTGTCCGATGCCGTGGGTCCGCACTCGTTCCTTCTTCAGGGCCGCCGTAATCGCCACCCGGGTCGATGAAATATTCACGACAAGCCGGATCGGCAGTGAAGCAGCAGAGACAGCGATCGATCCGGACAGTTCGTACTCGTCGTCGCGATCGGCGTCCAGAACCGCGCAACGATAGAAGTCATCTTAATGAACTACCTGATCTCAGGCGACACCGGGTTCGCCGAAAATCCAGTGACACCAACAAAATTCGACCTCGGTCAAACCACCCGCGGCCGCCTTCCGGTGTCCTCGGCTACCAGTCCATCCCACTCCGAAGGCGGCCGAGCGCCGGCAGAGATTCACCGAGGAATAAGCTGCCGGTAACCACGGTTACGGAGAGGCCCGCCGCGACACCTTCGGCGGAAGACGTGTTCGACATGAACGCCTTTCGGTTGATACTCATTCTCCGCTGACACATGATGGACTGGATCGCGAGAGGGGACTACGGATGATCGGCTCATTTTCTGTCGGGATCGGTTCATGGACGGGGTGAGCAGACTCATCCGGCTGGCGCACCTCGAGGGCCGTCTCGACGTGCGGTGCCTGATGGCCGGACAGTTCACTTTGGACCACGAGGCCGCGCCGCCGGGTGAGGTGCAGTTCCACCTTGTCCTGCAAGGACGCTGCACGGTGACCACCGGCACGTCCACAGTCGACCTGGGCCCGGGCGACTACCTCCTGCTCCCCCACGGCGACGCCCACACGGTGACCGCGGCCTCGGGCCGCCGGCGCCGGTTCGAGGAGGAGCCGGGCGCGACGTTCACCACGCGCAAGTCCCTCGGCGCCGAGCACGAGCTCGACCTGTTCTGCGGCCACTACCGCTTCGACTCGGCCGCGGGCGCGCTGCTGTTCCGCCTGCTGCCCTCGCTGGTGCACGTCACGATGGACCGCCCGGCGCTCGCGCTGGCCGACGTCCTGCGCGGCGAAGCGGATTCCGACGGACCCGGCACCGGCGCCATCGTGTGCTCGCTGTGCGACGCGCTGCTCGCCATGTCGCTGCGCAGCCGCCCCGACCAGCGGCTCGACACGCCCGCCCTGTGGACCGCCATGGGCGACGACGTGCTGGGCCGGGTGATCGCGCTGGTCGTGGAACGCCCGGGCGAGTCGTGGACCATCGACCGCATGGCGACGGAGGCGCGGATGTCGCGTGCCACGTTCCTGCGCCGCTTCACCGCCCGCACCGGCATCACGGTCGCGACGCTGCTCACCTCGATCCGGATGATGGTGGCCGCCGACCTGCTGACGCGCTCGGACCTCTCGGTGGCGCGCGTGGCGAGCGAGGTCGGGTACCGCTCGGAATCGGCCTTCGCGCAGGCGTTCCGTGCCACAGTGGGCACTCCGCCTGCCCGTTTCCGCAAGCACGCGGTGACGAGCCAGTGCACGCGGCAGTAGCCTGTCGTCGCATCTATTGACGGTAAAGATTCATGACCAGTCGGGAAATCCCGGTGCGGACGCACCGCCGGCGGCGCCGCGGCGGTGCGCGTCCCGGACAGCGCGGGCGGCACCGGAGAACGACCAGAACCAGGAGCAGACGATGTCCGTCGTCGAGATGACCACCTTCACGGTGGCCGAGGAGAACACCCGGGCGATGCTGGCCGCGCGCCCGGCGATGGTGGAGGCGTTCCGGGCCGACCGGCGCGGGTTCCTCTCCGCGCGGCTGGTGCGGGTGGCCGAGAACACGTGGCTGGACTTCGTCGAGTGGTCCGACGACGCCGCGTGGGACGAGTCGAAGGCCAAGGGCGCGAACCTGCCCGCGATCGGCGCGTTCTTCGCCACGATCGACGCGCTGGTGAGCGCCGAACGCGGCGTGCGCTACGACGACGCCCAGGAGACGCTCGCCGTCGAGCGCCGCGTGCGCACCGTGGCCTACGGGCCCGAGCCCTCGCAGGTCGGCGAGCTGTACCTGCCCGAGGGCACCGGACCGTTCCCGGTCGTGGTCGTCGTCCACGGCGGCTACTGGACCGCCATGTGGGACCGCCGCCAGATCACCGACGTCGTCGACGACTTCCTCGGCCGCGGGTACGCGGTGTGGAACATCGAGTACCGCCGCATCGGCGAGCCGGGCGGCGGCTGGCCCGGCACGTTCCTCGACATCGCGGCGGCCGTGGACGCGGTCGACGGGATGGATCCCGCGCTCGACCCGGGCCGGGTCGTCATCGTCGGGCACTCGGCCGGCGGGCACCTCACCACCTGGGCCGCCCACCGCGGCGCTCTGCCCGCCGAAGCTCCGGGCGCGAACCCGAAGGCGACCCCGCTCGGCATCGTCTCGCTCGCCGGCGCGCTCGACCTGAAGACGGGCGACGCCACCGGGTTCGGCACGGTGCTGGCCGACCCCGACGCCGAGCCGCCGAAGGACGCGCCCGAGGCCGCCCGTCCGGAAGTGTGGCCGATCGTCGCCGCGCAGGTCGCGGAGGGCATCGTGCCGCTCCTGGTCGGCGCGCACTACGCGGAGAACCCCGAGCGCTACGGCTGGACCTCCCCGCTCGAGCTGGCCAACCCCGGGGTTCCGGTGCTCGCCGTGCACGGCACCGCGGACGAGGCCGTGCCCGCCGACTGGAGCCGCCGTTACGCGGAGAAGACCAACGCCGGCGGCGGCAGCGCCCGCTACGTCGAGGTCGAGGGCGCGACCCACTTCGACGTGGTGCAGCCGGCCCACCCCGTGTGGCCGACGGTCACCGCGTGGATCGACGAGACGTTCACCAAGAACGCGTGACGAGCCGGGTGTCGTGCCGCCGGTCGGTGGCACGACACCCGCCGCTCATTCCGCCGTGCGCCAGCGGCCGCGGGTCAGCTCCGCGTAGTCGGTGAACTCCGGGAGCGCGCCCAGCTGCCGCAGCAACGCGAAGTCGTCGGCGAAGTACCAGTGCTCGGCGACGAGCCCGTCCTCGAACCGCCAGATCGCCATCTCGGTGATGTCGATGCGGTTGCCCGTCGCGGGAAAGCCGTAGAGCTCACCGGTGTGGGTGGCGGTCAGCGACCACACCGCCCACACGCGATCCCCCTTGGCCACGATGTCCTCGATGACGTCGTAGCGATCCGGCAGGGAGTCCTTGCGGTAGCCGCCCATGCCCAGGCCGGACAGCTCCGCCAGGGAGGCCATGCCGACGCGGTTCACGGTCGAGCCGGGCTTGAGGAACTGTGCGCGTTCTTCCAGCGGGACCGAGCGGAACTTCAGGACCAGGTCGATGTTGCGGCGTTCCTCCTCCGTGTACTCGGCATCCTGGTAATCGCCGCCGACGAGGTTCGTCACGAGGCTGCGGGTGTGCATGCGGTCGTCCTTTCGAGGTCGGTCAGGCCCGGACAAGTTCGGCTTCGATCACGATGTCCACGAGGTTCGACACCACCGCGCCGCCGCCGGCGAGCAGGCCGTCGAACTTCAGCCCGAACTCGCGCCGGTCGAGCGACGTCCGGGCGGAGAACCCGGCGCGCGTGGCGCCGCGGTGGTCGACGACACCGCCGGTGCGCACGGCGAGCTCGATCGGCCGCGTGACCCCGCGGATCGTCAAGCGGCCCGGCAACGTCCAATCGCCGGCGGAGAACCCGTCGCACGACGCGGTGAACTCCAGCTCGGGAAACCGTTCGGTGTCCAGGAAATCCACCGAGCGGATCAGCTCGTCCCGTTTCGGATGGCCCGAAGACGCGCTCGCGGTCGCGACGCGGACGTGCACCGACGCGCCCGACGGGGTCACCTCGACCTCGCCGTCGAGCACGTCGAACCGGCCCGTCACCCGCGCGATCGTCATGTGCACCACGGAAAACGCGACGAGGCTGTGCGCCGCGTCCACCGTCCAGGTCCCGGCCGGTGTCTCCAGCGGCCGGTGGGTGGTTTCGTCCACAGTGGTCAAGACGCCACCCCCACCGGCACGGCCGGCGAGGTGTTCGCGAACCGCGGCATCACGTGGTCGATGAACCGCTGCAACGAGCGGTTGCCGAGCGCGGGATCCATCTGCCCGTACAGGAAAACCAGCGCCAGGTGGCCGATGCCGCGCTCGGCGTGGGCCGCGATCTCGCGGGCGACGGTGTCGGCGCTGCCGACGATCATCGCCTTGCGCACGAACGCGTCCCGGTCACTGGCCGCGACGCCGACCACGCTGTTCCGGAACTTCGCCGCACCGGCCGCGCCCTGGAAGGCCTTGGCGGTCGACGCGTCGAGGTAGTCCAGCGCCGGCGTGACCTCGCGCAGCGCGGACTCGTCAGTTTCGCCGACGTAGATCATCTTCTGCACGAGCGACCAGTCGCGCGCGTCCTGAATGGTCTGTTCGTCGTGGCCTGAGCGGTCGAGCGCGTCGTGGTAAAGCGCCCACTTGCGCGCGGTCTCGTCGAGCTCGTCCCGCGCGGTCTGCAGTGCCCAGCCGCGGCCGGCCGCGTCGAGGATGCCCTGGTCGGACAGCGCGGCGCGCGCGAACCGGATCGACGGGCGGAAGCTGCCGGGCATGATGCGCCGGGTGAGCAGCCCGTTCGAGTGCGTGGTGGTGAAGCCGATCTCCACGCCGTCGTCGTCCCGCTTGTCCAGCGCCCGGAACGCGACGTCGAGCACCTCGTCCATCAGCGCCGCGCGGTTCGCGGTGTCGCGGCCGAGGCCCTGGTACTCGCGCGGCGAACCGCCCGTGCCGACACCGATGGTGCAGCGCCCGCGCGTGAGCAGGTCGAGCGTCGTGCACGCTTCGGCGAAGTTGAGCGGGTTCCACAGCGCCGGGACCGCGACCGAGATGATCGTGTGCAGGTTCTCCAGCTGCGGCGCGAGGTAGGCCCCGAAGGTGAACGGGTTGCCGTAGGTGTTGTAGCCGGTGAAGTGGTGCTCGGTGAGGCAGACGCCCGCGAAACCGCTGCGGTCCGCGATGCGCGCCTGCTCGGTCACGGCTTCGACGACTTCGAGGTCGTGCGCGCCGTCGGGCGACTGGGCGTTGAGGTAGATCGAGAACTTCATGTCTCCCCTTGGGTTCTGTGAGGTGTGCGGGGTTGTCTTCAGACGTCGCCGCGGATGTGCGCGGCGACGTCGGCGCGCAGGTGCACGAAGCGCGGGTCCGAGCGGGTGGTGATCTGGTCGCGCGGCGCGGGCAGGTCCACCGTCACCTGCTCGGCGACCGTGGCCGGCGGCCGGCTCAGCACGATCACCCGGTCGGACAGGTACACGCTCTCGTCGATGTCGTGCGTGACCACGAGGATCGTCATGCCGAACCGGTCGCGCACCGACAGAGTGAGGTCCTCGAGGTCGGCGCGGGTCTGGGCGTCGACGCTCGCGAACGGCTCGTCCATCAGCAGGATCCGTGGGCGGCAAGCCAGCGCGCGGGCGATGGCCACGCGCTGCTGCATGCCGCCCGAGAGCTGCCACGGGTACTTGCGCCGCGCGTCGCCCAGCCCGACCGCCGCCAGCGACTCGGCGGTGCGTTCCCGGCGTTCGGCCGCGGGCACGCCGGTGGCGCGCAACGGGAACTCGACGTTGCGGCCCACGCGCATCCACGGGAACAGCGAGCGGCTGTAGTCCTGGAAGACCATCGAGAGCCCGGCCGGCACGCCGTCCACGGGCTTGCCGAGCACGCACACCTCGCCCCGGCCGGGCCGCAGCAGCCCGGCGAGGCAGCGCAGCAGCGTCGACTTCCCCGTGCCGGACGGGCCGACGATCGTCAGCAGTTCGCCGTCGGCCGCGGTGAACGACACGTCGTGCAGCACCGGCTGCGGTTGCCCGGGATAGCTGTGGCCGAGGTCCGTGACCCGCAACGCGGGCTCGGCCGGCGCGTCCGGACCGCCCGCGAGCGGGCGGGCCGCGGCGTGGACCGGGTTCTGCATGGAGGTCATCACCAACTCCTGTCGCGTACTTCGGGGATCAGTCGTGCCGGGCCCGGCTGTGGCGGTGCCAGCGCAGCGCGCGGTGTTCGAGCGTGGTGAACACGGTGTTGAAGACGTAGCCGAGCACGCCGAGCGCGACCATCGCCGCCCACATGCCGGCGAACTCGAAGTGGCGCTGGGAGTCGACGAGGAAGAAGCCGAGCCCGCTGGTGGCGACGACCCACTCCGACAGCACCATCAGCACCAGTGCCAAGGAGAGCCCCACGCGCATGCCCGCCAGGATCGCCGGGGTCGCGTAGCAGAGGTCGACCTGCACGAGCCGGCGCACCGGTCCCAGGCGCAGCGTGCGGGCCGTGTCCCGCGCGACGGGGTCGATGGCGCCGGTCGCCTGCATCGCGTTGAGCAGTACGGGCCACGTGCAGCCGAACGCGATCACCAGCACGCGCATCACGTCGTTGGCGCCGAACACGATGAGGAACACCGGGAGGATGGCCGGCGTCGGCAGCGCGCGCAGGAACTGCGCCGCCGGGTCCACCATGCGCCGCACGGTGGGGAACGCGCCCGCCGACACCCCGATCACCGCGCCGAGCAGCGAGCCGCCGAGCCAGCCGATCAGCATCCGCACGAGGCTCGGCGCCACGTCCGTCCACAGTGGAGCCGAGATCCAGAGGTGGCTCGCCGGGCCGGCGAACCACAGCGTCCGCATGCGATCGAGGATCTGCAGCGGCGTCGGGAAGTACGGGTTGGCCGCGGCCTCGGTGGCGCGCTGCCAGACCCAGCACAGCACGGCCAGCAGGCCGAACCGCAGCAGGAACCGGCCCGCGACCACCGAGACGGTCCGCAGTGGACGCATCGAAACCGGTGCCGGTGAAAGCACGGCACTCATCGCGGTTCTCCTTCGCTCCACGGCAGGAACCGTCGTTCCAGGGCCCGGGCGGCCCCGTTCACGACCAGCCCCAGCAACCCCGCCGCGCACACGGCGGCGAACGCGTAGTCGGTATGGCTGCCGCCCTGGGTCGCGGCGAGCAGGTAGGCCCCCACGCCGCTGTCGGTGCCGATGAGCAGCTCGGCGGCCACGGCGATCACGAGCGCGAGCCCGATCGACACCCGGACGCCGGCCGCGATCACCGGCGCGGCCGAGGGCAGCACGATCTCGGCGAGCCGGCGCGGCAGCCGCGCGCCGTAGAGGCGGGCCGTCTGCAACGCGACGCCGTCGACGTCGCGGACTCCGTGGATCGTGTTGAGCAGCACCGGCCACACCGTGGCGCTCACGATCGTGATCACCACCGACGCGCGGCCCGTGCCGGTCACCAGGACCAGCAGCGGCACGATCGCCACCGCGGGCACCGGCCGCAGCAGGTCCACGACGATCCGCGTCGCGGTGTGCGCGGCCGGGACGAGCCCGAGGACCAGGCCCACGACCAGACCGGCCGGCACGGCGATCACCAGCGCGAGCAACGCCGAACCCGCGGTGGCGCCGAGGTCGGCCAGGAACGGCGCGTTGGTGAGCAGCTCCCCCAGCCGCGTGAGGATCACGCTCGCGGGCGGCAGGTACTGCGTGCTCACCAGGCCCGAACGGGCGACCACCTCCTCGGCCGCGGCGAGCAGGACCAGGCCGGAGAGCCCGAGCACGAAGGTGGACAGTGCGGGGCGGTGCCCCCGGCGCGGGCCGGCGCGCCGGGGCAGGACGTCGAGCGACATGGGACTGGTGTCCTTTCCGGCGTCAGCGGTCCGCGGCCATCACGCCGGCGGGCAGCGCCGTGCTGGTGAGCATCCCGGCCTGCTGCATGAGCTCCGCCAGCTTCCGCAGCGGCGCCGTGTCGGTCACGTTCGTGGCGAACCCGGGCAGCTTCATGCCGGCGGCCAGCGACGCGTCGACGCGCGTGAACGTCGGCACGGCCTTGCGCAAGGCGTCGGGATCGGCGTTGAGCGCGGTGTTCTCGGCCGCCAGGGCCTTGCGGAAGGCCGCGATCACGTCCGGATGCTGCTCGGCGTAGCTCGTGGTGGTCACGTAGACGCCGACGAGCGTGTCGGTGAGCGGGCCGGTGAACTGGTCGGAGACGCTTCGCGTGCGCACCATCTTGCGGATCGTCGAGAGGAACGGCTCCGGCGCGCAGACGGCGTCGACGATCCCGCGCTGCAACGCGCTGCCCTCGTCCGGCAGCGCGACCGGCACGAGCTTCACCGACTTCGGGTCCAGCCCCGCCACCCGCAGCTGCGCGGGAATGGTGAGGGCGCAGCTCGAAGTCGTGCCGGGGATGGCGACGCTGTGGCCGGGCAGATCCCGCAACGACCGGATCGGCGAGTCGGCCTTGGCGAGCACGTCGAGCTGGCCCGGCCGGCCGAGGTCGCTGAGCCCCACGACCGTGACGGCGAGCTTCTTCTGCACGGCGAGCAGGTAGTCGGCCGCGTTGTCCCAGACGATCGGGTACGCGTTGCCGAGCAGGCCCACCAGCGGCGAGTCGGAGCTCGTGTGGTTGTGCGCCTGCACCGTGACGCCGGCCTTGGCGAACCCGCCGTTGCGGGCGCCGAGGTAGACCGCCGACGACGAGGTGGTCGCCGGAGCGTCCACCACGACCGCCGCGCCGCCCGGCGCCGGACCGGAGCCCGAACCCGAGCCGGGTGCGGCCGTGGTGTCCGTGGTGGAGCACGCCGAGGTGACCGCCAGGGCCGCGACGCCGGCGAGCGCCGCCGCGATCCGTTTCCGGGCCCGTGTCCGCGCCTTGCCAGAGTTGCCGGTGTTGTCCGCCATGCCGATTCCGCCTTCCGCAGTACCGCGCTGCTGTGAAAGGCATGGAAGACCGCGGGTGTGACGTGGACAACGCCCTTGTGCAAGTTTCCACATCCGGTTGCCGCGGGTGGTCCCGCGGCGGCGACATGGAACCATGACTTCTTCGACTCCGCCCTCGCCGGGCGCGGCGCTGGGTTCGGCCCGGTCGATGTCCGCCCCCGTCCACCTCGCCGGCTACGGCGTGGACGCCAGCCGGTTCCGCGGCCTGGCCGCCTCGCTCCCGACGTCGGTCAGCGTCATCACCACGACCGCCGAAGACGGCTCACCGATCGGTATGACGTCGGGCACGGTGTGCAGCCTGTCGTGCGAACCGCCGCTGCTGCTGGTGTGCCTCGGCAAGGCTTCGCGGACGCTGCAGGCGATCCGCGACCGCGGGCGTTTCGGCGTGAACGTGCTCGACAGCAACGGTTCCGAGCTTTCCGCACACTTCGCGAGCCGGGCGGAGGACAAGTTCGCCACCACGGGCTGGCACCGCGGCCGGCACGGCTCGCCCGTGCTGGAGGACTCCGTGATGGCGTTCCTGGAGTGCGAGCTCTACCAGGTGGTCGACGGCGGGGACCACGCCATCGTCGTCGGGCTCATCATGGACGGGGAACACACGGACGCGTCGCCGTTGGTGTATTTCCGCCGCAGCTACTCGGGTTTCGGGGAATCCGGCGCGTGAGGTCAACGGCCGGCCTTGCGCCGCAACCGTTCCTCGTCGTGCACCACGAGCTCACGCGACTCCAGCGTCACCACGCCCAGGCGCGCCATGTCCTTCAGCGCCTTGTTCACGCTCTCACGCGAGGCGCCGACGTAGTGCGCCCACTGCTCCTGCGTGAGGTCGTGCCGCACGCGGATGCCGTCGGGGCCGCGCACCCCGATGCGGTCGGCCAGCTCGACGATCCCAGCCGCGACGCGCCCGCTGATGTCGGGGTTGAGCAGCGAGCCCACGGTCTCGTTGATCCGCCGCACCTGCGCCGAAAGGAACCGCACCACGGCCGCCCCGATCCGTGGGTCGCTCAGCACCCACTCGCGCAGCCGGGCCGCCGGCAGGGCGATCACGTCGGCGTCGCTGATCGCCACGGCGTCGGACACCCGCGCGTTGCCCTCGAACACGCTGGTGATGCCGAACGGGTCACCGGGCAGGAACAACGTCATCAGCCGTTCGCGGCCCGTGGGGGTCGTCCGTCCCATCGCGACCTTCCCGGCCACGACGAGGTAACCGAAGGGCGCCGGCTCCCCGGTCTGGAAGATGACCTCACCACGCGGGTAGTGGCGCGCCGTCCGCTTTCGAGCAGGCCGGCCACCAGGTCGGCCGGCATCCCCGCGAAGAACGGGCTCACGACCGCGCCACCCGCCGCGGAGCGGAAGCGCTCCGCGGGCGGAAGGGCGCCGGCCGGGTTCATCCGAGCAGTGTAAGCACCGGCACCGGCGATTCACGCGTTCCGCGGCGCCGCGAACAGCAGCCGAGTTCGCCGGGGAACACCGACGACGTGCGGCTCAGTGCGTCCTGACCGGCGGCGTGCCGAGGACCTCGTTGAACGCCTCCGACGACGAGGGGTGCGTGTAGACGGCGTCGCGCAGCTCGCTCGCGGTCACGTCGTGGCGCATGGCGAGCGTGACGAGGTTGATCAGCTCCTGCGAGTCGACGCTCAGCAGCGTCGCACCCACGATCAGGTCGGTTTCGCGGTCGACGACGAACTTCATCAACCCGCGCGTTTCGCCGACGATCTTGGACCGCGGCATGGCGGCGATGTCGGCGATGGCCTTCTCCACGACCTTCACCGGCAGCCCGCGCGCCACGGCCTCGCGCTCGGTGAGGCCCACGCGCGAGAGCGCCGGGCTCATGAACACCGTGTACGGGATGAACTTCCGGTCCGTTGTGGACCGCTTGCCGGTGCCGAGGAGCTGGTCGGCCACGATGCGGTAGTCGTCGAGCGAGATGTAGGTGAACTGCGGGCCGCCGTTGACGTCGCCGATCGCGAAGATGTGCGGCTGGCTGGTGCGCAGGTGCTCGTCGACCTCGACGGCACCGGTGCCGGTGATGCGCACGCCGGCGCGGCCCAGCCCCAGTCCCTCGGTGGCGGGCGTGCGGCCGGTCGCGGCCAGCACCTCGTCGGCCGCGAGCGTGTGCGTCTCGCCGTCGATCTCGTAGGTGATCTCCACGCCGTTGTCGATGTCGCGGACGCCGGTCACGTGGGCGCCGGAGACGAACTCGACACCGGCTCCGCGCAGGATGCCGGTGGCCGCCGCGGCGATGTCCTCGTCCTCGCGGGGCATGATCCGCGGCGCGGCGTCGAGCACGGTGACGGCGCTGCCGAACTGGGCGTAGGTCGAGGCGAACTCCACGCCGACGTAGCCGCCGCCGAGGATGGCCAGGCGCTTCGGCAGGTGGTCGAGGTCGATCAGGTCGGTGCTGGTCAGCAGGCGGGTGCTCTCGCGCAGGCCGGGGATGGCCGGGACCGACGGCACGGCCCCGGTGTTGATCACGATCGTGTCCGCCGTGATGCGCAGCACGTCGTCCCCGGCCGCGACCCGCACGGTCTTGGGGTCGAGGAACGTCGCCTTGCCGGTGATCACGGTGACGGCGTCGATCGTGTCGAGCATGGCGAAGTTCTTGCCGCGCATCGCCGCGGTGAGCGCGCGCGTGGCCTCGACCGCCTTGCGGTGGCGCTCGGGCGGGGTGCCGGTGCCGGGGTGCTCGGCGTGGTGGACGAGCGACTTGGTGGGCACGCAGCCGATGTTGATGCAGGTGCCGCCGTACATCTGGGCGGACTGCTCGATCATCGCGACGCGCTTGCCGAGCTTCCCCAGAGCCGCGGCCAGCGTCTTGCCGCCCTTGCCGAACCCGATGACCACCAGGTCGAAGTGCATGTCGTCCATACGGTCCAGCATTCGCCTCCGCAAGAGGCCCGACTACGCATGAAAAGATCAATTTTCGCCGAGATCGGATCAACCCGGACCGGCTCCGGGCGACCGTCCAGCGGCGCGCCGCCCGGAGCCGGTCCAGGTCGAACGTTTATGATCGGCCATCCCGCGGCGGCGTTCGGCGGCCGCGCGGCCGAAGGAGGCGGTGAGTGGTTACCCGGGCGGAGCGGAACGCGACGAATCCGGACCTCGGGGTGCTGTCAGCGAGGCTCCTGTTCGCCGTTCAACGCGAACTCTTCGCGAAGCTCGTCGCCCAGGGTTTCGACGATCTGCACCCCCGGCACGGGGTGGTACTGGCCTACCTCGATCCGGGTGGTCTGCGCGCGACCGAGCTCGCGCGGCTCTCCGGCCAGGCCAAACAGGCCATCGGCCTGCTGGTGGACGAGCTGGAGGCGCTGGGCTACGTGTACCGCCGGCCCGACCCCGGCGACCGCCGGGCCAAGCTCGTCTGCCCGACCGAACGCGGCCTCGACCAGATGCGCACGGCCGACCGCATCATGGCGGGCATGCAGGACCGCCATGCCCGCCGCGTGGGCCGCGAGTCCTACGCCGAGTTCAAGCGCGTGTTCATGGACGTCGCGGAGCACCAGCGGCGCACTGTCGCCGCGGACTGACCCGGTCGCGCCGTTTCGGGCATGGCTCTCCTTTCCGGGGCCCAGTCCCGTGCCGGGGGTGGTGTGCGGCACGGAGGCGTGCGGTAGCCGATCGGCTCGATCACCCGCACTTCCCGCCGCCCACGCCGTCGGTCCCTCGGGCTTCGGGCCGGGCCGGTCAGCGAGAGTCACGGCTCGCGGGCCGTGCTCTCCGGCTGCCCCGGGCCGTCTCGATCGGCGCACGCGGGTCTTCGTGCGGGTGTGGGGCCACGGTCGCTCCTGTTCGTTCGCCACGTTTGCGACAGGCTCGGGCGCACACGGGACGGTCGTCAATAGTCGTGACTGTACAACAAATTCATCAGTATTCGCACCGGCCTCCACCGGCGTCTACAGATGATCCGACGGCGACAGAAACTGACCCGATCAGGCGTGGTTTCCCCGACCGGTTCCAGGCACAATCGCGCGGCCGTGGCGGTGGATCTGGCGGCGCCACAGCACCGCGCGAGGAACCGTCGGACGGCACCCTGACACCGTTCGTAATGGAAATTTACCATTGGCGACCTGAAAACTGCCGGACAGCCGCCACTGTGGCAGGAGACGAGCCGCTCCCCGCGAGCGTGCTCCTGATCCCACCGAGGAGCGGAATGTCAGGCACAGCAACCCATCCGAGATCGGCTCGCACGCGCTGGCGGATCACGGCCGCAGCCGTCGTCGCCACCGCGAGCGCCGGAGCCTGTCTCGCCGCGCCCGCGCCGGCCGCGCACGCGGCCACCACCGCGAGCGTGTGGCTCACCACTGCCGACCGCTCGAACCTGTTGAAGCAGCAGGGAAACGTGTCGTTCGGCTCCGGCGGCGGCGGGCCGGTGATCACGGTGAACCCCACCACCACCTACCAGTCGATGGTGGGCTTCGGCGCGTCGTTCACCGACTCGGCAGCGTGGAACATCAGCAACTCGTCGCGGCGGGACGAGATCATGAACGCGCTGTTCACCACCTCCGGCGGGATCGGGCTGAGCTTCCTGCGCCAGCCCATCGGCGCGTCGGACTTCTCGCGCAGCTTCTACACCTACGACGACGGCGCGGCGGACCCGAGTCTCTCGCGGTTTTCCGTGGCACACGACAACTCCTACATCCTGCCGCTGGTCAAGCAGGCCAAGAGCCTGAACCCGAAGCTGTCGGTCATGGCCACGCCGTGGAGCGGGCCGGCGTGGATGAAGGACAACAACAACCTCATCGGTGGCTCGCTGCGCAGCGATCAGAACGGGGTTTTCGCCGACTACCTGGTGAAGTTCGCGCAGGCTTACGGGGCCGCCGGGGTGCCGATCGACTACCTGAGCGTGCAGAACGAGCTGCGGTTCTCCGCGCCCGGCTACCCCAGCATGTACATGGAGCCCGCGCAGCAGGCGAACATCATCAACACCCTCGCGCCGAAGCTGCGCGCGGCGGGCCTGCCGGCAAAGATCCTGGGCTACGACCACAACTGGGACGTCACGGACTTCGCCGAGCAGGTGAACAACCAGGCCGGCAGCAACGTGGCCGGCTCGGCGTGGCACTGCTACGGCGGTGACCCGTCGGCCCAGTCGAGGGTGTTCAACGACCAGCACAAGGACATCTTCTTCACCGAGTGTTCCGGCCACGACTCGGACAACGTCGCGAACACCTTCGCCGACACGTTGCGGTGGCAGGGCATGAACCTCACGATCGGCGCCACGCGCAACTACGCGCGCACCGTCGCGCTGTGGAACATGGCGCTGGACAACAACCACGGCCCGGTCATCGGCAGCTGCGGCAACTGCAACGGCGTCGCGACCGTCAGCGGCGGCAACGTCACCTACAACGCCGAGTACTACGTGCTGGGGCACCTGAGCAAGTTCGGGCAGCCCGGCGCCGTGCGGATCGACTCGACCGGTTACGGCGAGGGCGGTGTCGAGAACGTCGCGTTCCGCAACCCGGACGGCACGATCGTGCTCGTCGCGCTCAACACCGGTGGCACGCAGAACTTCCAGGTCTCCTTCGGCGGCCAGTCGTTCGGCTACCAGCTGCCCGGCGGCTCGATGGCCACGTTCACCTGGCCCGGCAGCGGCGGCGGCACGACCACTCCCCCGCCGACCGGCCGCACCGGCCCGATCTCCGGCCTCGGCGGCAAGTGCCTCGACGTCACGGGCGGCTCGACCGTCAACGGCACCCAGCCGCAGCTGTGGGACTGCACGTCGGGACCGAACCAGCAGTGGACGCTTTCGAGTGACGGCACCGTCCGCGGCCTGGGCAAGTGCCTCGACGTCACCGGCAACGGCACGGCCGACGGCACCGCGGTCCAGCTCTGGGACTGCTTCGGCGCGCCCAACCAGAAGTGGTCGACCGGCGCGACCGGCTCGCTGGTCAACGCGGGCAGCGGCAAGTGCCTGGACGTGAAGGACGGCTCGACGGCCAACGGCACCAAGCTGCAGATCTGGACCTGCTCCGGCGGCCCCAACCAGCGCTGGTCGGTCCCGGCGTAACGGTCCACACCGGACGCTTTCCCGTCTGCTGCGCCCGTGACCGGGCTTGTCCGGTCACGGGCGTTCTGCTGTGTTCACCGGGGTGACGTGCGTCACCTCGGTCCCGTGCAACCGTGGGGCGGGTCCATGGCCTTTGTGGAGTGAGGGCCACTGAACGGCGGTCCGAGCGAGGAGCAGCGAGTGGGTCACCGGGACTGGGAGGCGAATTACACCGCCTTCGTGCACAGTCGTGCCTCGGCGCTGCGGACCACCGCGTATGTCCTGAGCGGCGAATGGCACCGCGCCGACGACCTGGTGCAGACCACTCTGGTCAAGCTCTACGTGATCTGGCCGCGTCTGGTGCGCCAGGGCGGCCTCGACGCCTACGCGCGCACCGTGCTCGTGCGCACGTTCGTGCGGGAGAACCGGCGCAAGTGGCGCCAGCTGGAACTGACCTCGCCCGCCCCGCCGGACACCACCGCCCTGCCCGAAACCGACCACGCCGGCCGGCTCGCCGTGCGCGCCGCGCTGGCGCAGGTGCCGCCGCGCCAGCGGGCCGTGCTCGTGCTGCGCTTCTGGAACGACCTGAGCGTCGGCGAGACGGCCACCGCCCTCGGGTGCAGCGAGGGCACCGTCAAGAGCCAGACCGCCCGCGGCCTCGCCGCGCTCAAACGCGCACTCGGCCCCCTGGGCTTCCGCGACCCGTTGCCCGAGGAGAGCGAGCGATGAACGAAGACCAGGCACGCGCCCTCATCCACCTGGCCGGCCCCGACGGTTCCAGCGGTTCCAGCGGTTCGGCCGGCTCCGGCGGTTCCGACGGCTCGGCGGGTCCCGACCTCGACGCCATCCTCTCCTCGGCACTGCGCCGCGGCCGCCGCCACCGCGCCATCCGCCGCAGCCTGGCCATCTCCGGCAGCGCATTGGCCACCGCGACCCTCGTGCTCGTCCCCCTGCTCCTGCGCGCCCAGCCCCCCGAGCACCTCGGCCCCGCCGCGCCACCACCCCCCGCCACCTCCACCACGACCCCCACCGCCACGGACACCACCCACACCCCACCCCCACCGGCCACCACCCCCATCACGGCCACCTCCCACGCACCCGCCAGCCCCGGCATCCCGACGACCAGCCACCGCCTGCCTCCCACCAGCACGCCGTGACCGCCGAACCAACCGAACAGAACCCGCCACCCTCGACCGGCTCCACTCAACCGCCGCTCGACACCGCACCCGACGCCGAGCCCAGCGCAATCCGGACCTCCTCGATCCCCGCCGGCTGGCCTTCCACCGCAACCCGCAACGCGCCGCCCGCCGAACGCCTTGGCCCGGCACTGCCGAAACCGACCACGTCCAACCCAGGCACATCGAAGTCGACCGAGACCTCGCGCCCGCCCGCCGACCCCGGCCGCTCCCCCAGTCTCGCCGAACCAGCCGAACAGCGCGGCCCGGCGCCCCGGAGCAGCCGCTCGCCAACGGCGACCCGAACCTCCTACGCGCCCACCGGCGCCAGCAGCTCGCCGACCAACACCCCGTCCCCACCACACCGCGCCGACCGCGCGCTGCCCCTGAACGGAAGCCCGCCATGACCACGTTGTTGTCCACGCCCACCGCGGCCCCGGCGCCTACCGGAGCGTCCGCGCGGATCGGTTACCTGTGGGCCGCCGCCCTGTATCTGGGGGTGCGGGTGGTCGGGGTGGTGGTGCTGGCGTTGTTCGCGTCGAGTACCGGGCAGCCGTTGCTCGACCGGCTCACCGCGTGGGACGGGCAGTGGTACCTGGCGATCGCGGACGGCGGCTACGGCGGGATCACCCACGGGCTCGTCGACGCGGCCGGGAACTTCGCGCCGCACACTCCGCTGGCGTTCTTCCCGTTGTACCCGTTCCTCATGCACGCGCTGGCGACCGGCACCGGCCTCGACAGCACCACGGCCGGGCTGCTGATCAGCGCCCTCGCGGGAATCGTGGCCGCGCTGGGTGTCTATCGCCTGGGCAAGAGGGCCGGGAATGAGCGCACCGGGCTGCTGCTCGTCGCGTTGTGGGCGGGCGCGCCGCTGTCGATCACGCTGTCGATGGTCTACACCGAGGCCCTGTTCACGGCGTTCGTGGCGTGGGCGCTCGTCGGGCTCGTCGAGAAGCGGTGGGCGCCGGCCTCGCTGTGCTGTGTCGCCGCCGGGTTGACGCGGCCGACGGCCGTGGTGCTGGTGGCGGTGGTCGTCTTCGCCGGGGTGGTGGCTTTCGCGCGGGCGCCGCGGCCGGCGCCGCTCGTGGCCGCGGCCGCCGCGCCGGTGGGGCTGGTCGGTTACTGGCTGTGGGTGGCGAACCAGACGGGCAGCCTGTTCGGCTGGTTCGACCTCGAGTGGCACGGCTGGAACACGCGCTTCGACGCCGGCGCGGAGACGTTCGGCTTCGTCGGCCAGCAGCTCGTGCAAGGCCGGTCGGTGATGGAGGTCGGGAACGTCTTCGTGGTGTTCCTCGCGATCATCGCGGCCGTCCTGCTCCTGCTCAGGCTGCGCGAGGGCCCGAGCTGGTGGCCGCTGATCCTCTTCGGCGCGAGCATCGTGGTGCTCGCGGCCGGCACCGCGGGCATCCCGTTCGCGAAAGCGCGGTTCCTGCTCCCCGGTTTCGTCCTGCTGCTGCCCCTCGCCCAAGGACTGTCCGCACGACGGCGGAGCACCGCCGTCGCGGCGACCGCCGGTGTCGTCCTCGTCGGCTGCTGGTTCAGCGCCTACGCCCTCACCGGTTGGCACTACGCGATCTGAGCCGGAGAAACGGCGTCGGCCGCTATGTGCGACGGGGCATGGCAAGCGGCGATTTAGGCATTGGCTGGGCATGGCTCGCCCGGCCTAACCTCGTTTCACCTCGCACGACTCCAGCCGCCCGCGGCGCCGAGCGACCCGGACGGCGAACCCACGCCCTCGGGGACCGCCCACCATGGAGGGAACCCGATCCCATGACGAGCACGTCCGGCTGTCCCGTCGCCCACGACTTCGACCCGCTCGCCGAACGCTACCTGAGCAGCCCCTACCCCGAGCTCAACCTCCTGCGCTACCAGGCGCCGGTGCACTACGTCCCGTCGCTGGACCACTGGCTCGTCACGCGCTACGCCGACATCGCGGCGATCCTGAGCGACCCGGCGACGTTCTCCGCGGCCAACGCGCAGGCCCCGCTGTCGGGCCTCACCGAGGAAGCGAGCGCGATCCTCCACAACGGACTGCGCAACACCCCGGTGCTCTCGAACTTCGACCCCCCGGGCCATTCCCGCGTCCGGCGCCTGCTGGCGCCGCTGTTCTCGCCGCGCCGGATCGCGCAGCTGGAGCCGCGGATCGAGCAGTTCACAACCGAGCTCGTCGACGTGTTCGCCGGCCGGGGCCGCGTGGACATCGTCGAGGCGCTCACGTTTCCCTTGCCCGCGTTGACTCTCTTCCGCCTCCTCGGCTTCCCGGACGAAGACGTCGACCGGCTGAAGGCGTGGTGCGGCGAGAAACTGGAGATCAACTGGGGCCGGCCCGACGCCGAGTACCAGCTGCGGGCCACGACCAACATCACCCGGTTCTGGGACTACTGCGAGCGCTACGTCGAGACGCGCAAGCACGACCTCGGCGACGACCTCACCAGCGATCTGCTGCGCCAGCGCGAAACCAACCCCGACGCGCTCGACGACCGCGAGGTCGCGAGCATCGTGTTCGCCCTGAGCTTCGCCGGGCACGAGACCACGACCAACCTGATCGGCAACGCGCTGCGCCACCTGCTCTCCCGCCCCCAGCTGTGGCAGGAGATCCGCCGGGACCCCGAAACCATCGCCGGGGCCGTGCAGGAGACCCTGCGCTACGACTCGTCGGTGATCGCCTGGCGGCGCATCACCACCCGCGAGGTGACGATCGGCGACACCGTCGTGCCGGAGGGCGCGCGCCTGATGCTGGGTCTCGGCGCGGCCAACCACGACCCGGCCGTGTTCGGCGATCCGGAGGAGTTCGAGATCCACCGGCCGAACGCGAAGGTCCAGATCTCCTTCGGCCGGGGCATCCACTACTGCCTGGGCCACGCCCTCGCCCGCGTCGAGACGGGAATCGTGCTGCGGCAGCTCTCCCAGCGGTTCCCGGACCTGCGGCTCGTGCCAGGGCAGGACGTGCGATACCCGCGCAACATCTCGTTCCGCGGCCCGGTGAGCATGCTCGTCGAGTGGACCGCCGCCTGACCGTCACACGGCGGGCTCGGCGGCGGCCCCTTCCGCCTCCGAGGTCCGCCGTTCCATCGCGGACTTGTCCGACAGGGGCTTTTCCTCGAGCAGCCACACCACACCGAACGCCACCGCGGCCACGATCCCGCCGATGAGGAACACCAGGCGCATGGACCCGGCGAAGCCCTCCAGAATCGGGTGGGCGAGCACCGGGTCGAGGGTCTTGAGGAACGACGTGTCGTTCACGTCGACACCGCCGCTCATCTGCTGCGCGAACTCCGGGTGCCGGGCCAGCGCCGCGACGTAGGCCGGCGAAGCCGCGGCCGCCCGCAGCGCCGAGGCGATGCTTCCGCCGACGGTGCTGAACAGGATCGACAGGAACACCGCGGCACCCACCGTGCCGCCGATCTGGCGGAAGAAGGTCGACGCCGATGTCGCCACGCCGATGTCGCCGGGCAGCACGTCGTTGGTCGCGGCCAGGGTGAGCGTCTGCATCGAGGCCCCGAGCCCCAGCCCGATCACGAACGCGATGCCCATGACGACGGTGACCGGGGTGTCCACGCCGATCGTCGCGAGCCCGAACATCGACGCGGTCAGCAGCCCGAGCCCCACGACCGCGAACACCTTGTAGCGCCCCGTTTTCGTGGTGACCAGCCCGCACACGGTGCTGGAGATCATCATGCCCGCCGTGAGCGTGAGCATCTGCAGGCCGGCCGCCGTCGGCGTTGCGCCCTTCACGATCTGCAGGTACAGCGGCAGCGACAACATCGCGCCGAACATCCCGATGCCCACGATCACCGTGACGATCGTGGCCACGCGGAACTCCGAACAGCCGAAGAGCCGCAACGGCAGCAGGGCCGCGTCCCCCATCCGGCGTTCCTGCAGCACGAACAGCGCCACCCCGATCGCGCCGACCACGAACATCGCGATCGACGCGGGTGAACCCCAGCCCCAGTCCCGGCCCTGCTCGGCCACGAGCAGCAGGGGCACGATGCCGAGGACGAGCGCGCCGGCGCCGAGGAAGTCGATGCGTTGGTGGACCTTCGTCGTCGGGAGGTTCAGCACCTTGTTGACCACGAACAGCGCGATCAGCCCGATGGGGACGTTGACCAGGAACACCCAGCGCCAGCCCGTGATCCCCGCGACCGTGCCGGCCCCGGCGAAGAACCCGCCGACCACCGGACCGGCCACGCTGGAGATGCCGAAGACCGCCGTGAAGTAGCCCTGGTACTTGCTGCGCTCGCGCGGCGAGGTGATGTCCGTGATGATCGCCAGGCCCAGCGACATCAGTCCACCGGCACCGAGGCCCTGCACCGCGCGGAACGCGGCCAGCTCGTACATCGACGTCGCCGTCCCGCTCGCGAGCGAGCCCGCCAGGAAGACGGAGATCGACGTGAGGTACATGGGTTTGCGCCCGAACAGGTCCGACAGCTTGCCGTAGAGCGGCGTCGAGAGCGTCGCCGTGATCAGATACGCCGTCGTCGCCCACGCCTGCAGGCTCTGCCCGTGCAGCTCGTCCGCGATCGTCTTCATCGCCGACGACACGATCGTCTGGTCGAGCGCCGCGAGCAGCATGCCGAGCATCAGCCCGGACAGCACGGTGAGGATCTGGCGCTGGGAAAGGTGCCCGCCGGTCGCGGCACCGGCCTCGGTGGCCGGGTGGACTGGGTGATCCATGGGATCTCCGTTCGGGTCTCAGATGTCGAGCAGGATCCGTCCGGCCGCGCCGGCCTGCTCGGTGGCGTCCTGGGCGTCGGCGACCTGGTCGAGCGGGAACCGCCCGGCGATCGGATAGCGCAGGTCGCCCGCGGCGACGGCCGCGGTCAGGTCGGCCGCGGCGGATTCGTTGGCGGGCTCCGGGAAGTCGTCGTTGCTCAGGAACTGCATGGCGATGTTCTTGAACGCGGCGGGCCAGTAGGGCAACGGCGCGTCGGCGTTGCTCGTCGCGTAGGTCGCGATCGAGCCGCGGTACTTGAGGACCTCGACGTCCAGCGCCGCGTTGCCGGCGAGGTCCGTTTCGGCGATGCGGTCGACGCCCTCGGGGGCGAGGGCCCGGATCCGCTCGGCAGCAGCGCCCTCACGCACGTTGACAACGTGGTGGGCGCCGGCCTGAAGCGCGGCGTCGACCTGATCGGCGTGCCGCACGGTCGCGAGCACGGTGGCGCCGCCGCGGCGCGCCACGGCCACTGCCGCGCGCCCCACTCCGCCCAGCGGCGCGGTGACGAGCACGGTCAGGCCCGCCACCGGGCCGCCCGCGAACACGGCGCGGTGGCCGGTGATGCCCGGGATGCCGAGCAGGGCGCCCTGGTCGAGGTCGACCGCGTCCGGCAACTCGACGGCGTGCCGGGCGGGCACGACGGTGTACTCGGCCGCGGTGCCGAACGGGCGGTAGGACTGGGCGAGGTAGACCCACACGCGCTCGCCGATGCGGGCCGGGTCGACGCCCGCGCCGACCGCGTCGACGACCCCGGCGCCGTCGCCGTGCGGGATCACCCGCGGGTAGGCCATCGTCGAGCCCCAGTAGCCGCGGCGCTTCCCGACGTCGCCGACGTGGATGCCGGAGACGACCACCCGGACCCGGACCTCGTCCGGCCCCGGCTCGGGAACGGGTACCTCGCCGACCCGCAGGACTTCCCGGGCCGGGCCTTGTTTTTCGTAGTACGCCGCGCGCATCACCGCGCCCGGTCTGTCCGTCGAGCTCATCGTGCCTCCGCAGTCGTGGTGGGGACCATCGTCGGCGGAGCGGGCCCGGGCCAGCGCCCGTCAGATGACTGGGTCACCGACGGTCGCCGGTCCGGGCCGCGCCATCAGGCGGTGCGCGGCGGCATCAGGAGCGGATGAACTCGAGCAGGTCGGCGTTGATCGTCGCGGCCTCGGTGGCCGGCATGCCGTGCGGGAAACCCGGGTAGATCTTGAGCGTGCGGTTCCTCAGCAGCTTGTCCGACAGCAGGGCGGCGTCCTCGTACTGAGCGCCTCGGACGCCTGGGCGGTTGAACCCGTAGAACGGACCCGCGCCGGGCGACGAGGCCGTGCGCGCCGGTCGAGTGTCCGATGTGGATCGCGTCGGGCAGGCCCAGGTGCGCGGTGACCTAGGCCAGGTCGTCGGCGTAGTGGTCGAGGTCAGGACCGCGCCGGGAGCGAGCGCGGGAGCCCGAACGCCGGGAACACGCTGTTCTCGAACCGGCTCATCGCGCAGATCCGGTCACCCGTCAGGGTGAGGACGTAGAGGCCGGTGCCGTGGCGGGCGCCGCCTGGGGTGCGCAGGTAGGCGCCGAACGCGGGCTGGCCGTTGGCGCGCGTCGGCACGAGGTCGAAGCGGCGGCCGGCGCCGAACAGGCTCGCGCAGAAGCCCGCCACGACGTCGCGGCCCTCGTACTCGAAGGGCAGCGGCGGCATCGACATGAAGGCGTCGTCGGTCAGCAGCGTCACCAGTGCGTCGATGTCGGCGGCTTCGTACGCGCTGACGAACCTCGCCACGAGCGCGTCCTCCGCGGGCGAACCGGCGGCGGGAGCGGGTTCGGTGACGGCCGGCCGCCGGCGCGGCAGACCGGCGCGCGCCCGCTTGAGGGCGCTCTTGACCGATTCCACGGTGGTGTCCAGCATGCCGGCGACGTCGGCGGCGGGGAACCCGAGGACGTCGCGCAGGACCAGGACGGCCAGCTGCCGCGGCGGCAGCGTCTGCAGGGCGGTCACGAACGCCAGCGAGATCGACTCGGTCTGCTCGTAGCGGGCCTCCGGGCCCAGCGGCACGGCGATCGCGCCTTCGAGGAGGGCGTCGGGGTAGGGTTCGAGCCACGCGACCTCGCCGAGCCGCGTGGGTTCCGGCGGCTCGACGCCGGGGATGTCCCACTCCTTGGCCGGGCGCCGTTTCGCCGCGCGCAGGACGCTGAGGCACCGGTTGGTGGCGATCCGGTAGAGCCACGTGCGGATCGAGGCGCGGCCGTCGAACCCGCCCAGGCCCCGCCAGGCGGACAGCAGCGTGTCCTGCAGCGCGTCCTCGGCGTCCTGGAGCGACCCGAGCATCCGGTAGCAGTGCACCTGCAGCTCGCGCCGGTGCGGTTCGGTCAGCGCCCGGAAGGCCTCACCGTCGCCGCCCCGCGCCCGGCTGATCAGGTCGGTCCTCGCCCGTTCCATCGACTACCTCTCTCCGGTCGGCATTCCCCATCCTGTCTCGACGCCGGGCGGGGTGCGAAGGGGGCGGTGCGCCCCCTTTCCGGATTCCGCGGCGTCGGTATCCCCGACAGCCGACGACAAGAGGAGAACGGCCATGGGAAAGATCGTCATCAGCGAGAACGTCTCGCTCGACGGAGTCGTCCAGGACCCGACCGGCGAGGACGGCCTCGGCCGCGGCAGCTGGTTCACGTGCGTCGGGGACGGCGACCGGGAGGCGTGGGCGAAGGTCGAGTTCGAAGAGGCGCTGAGTGCCGCGGCCCTGCTGATGGGGCGGCGCACCCACGAGTGGTTCGTCGCGCGGGGCTGGGGGTCGCGCGACGGCGCCTGGGCGGACCGGTTGCGCGCGCTGCCGAAGTACGTCGTTTCCTCGTCCGACCTCGACGGTCCGGAGTGGACCCGCTCGACGGTCGTGCCGGTCGAGGAAATCCCGAAACTGAAGCAGGAGGTGGGCGGCGACCTCGTCGTCTACGGCAGCGGCCGGCTGGCGCGCACGCTGGCCGAGCACGACCTCGTCGACGAACTGCGCCTGATGACCTACCCGGTCGTGGTCGGCGCGGGCGAACGGCTCTTCGGCGAGACGAGCGCGGCGAAACCGATGCGGCTGGTGGACACGAGGACGGTCGGGGAAAGCCTCGTTCTCCTCACCTACCGCCCGGCGTGACGGTTTTTGTCGGTGGCGGCGGACAGAATGGCCGACGCCACCCGAGCCGGCCGAGAGGATCGTCATGGCTTCGACCCACCACCGCCTGGACTACACGGAGTTCGCCGTGACCGACCTCGACCGCGCGACGGCGTTCTACCGCGACGCGTTCGGCTGGGGCTTCAACGCCTACGGCCCCGGGTACGCCGGCATCCGCGCCGATCCGGCCGAGGCGTACCCGGAGGTCGGCGGCTTCCGCGTCGACGACGAGGTCGCCCAGGGCGGGCCGCTGTGCATCCTGTACTCGGCCGACCTGGGTGCGAGCGAAACGTCCGTCCTCACCGCGGGAGGCACGATCGTCGAGCCGGCCTACGACTTCCCGGGCGGGCGGCGGTTCCACTTCCGGGACCCGGAAGGCAACGTCCTGGCCGTGTGGTCGGCTTCGTAGCTCCTCGGCGCCGGATCGCCTCGCCCGCACCGGGGCGAGGCGATCCGGTGGTGCTCAGCCCCACTGGTACTTCAGGAACTTCCCGTCGAGCGTCACGACCACGCGCTCGCCGCCCGGGTCTTCGCGGCGGCCGACGTCGATCTTGAAGTTGATGGCGCTCATGATGCCGTCGCCGAACTGCTCGTGGATCAGTTCCTTGATGGTGGGCCCGTACACCTGCAGGACCTCGTAGAAGCGGTAGATCGTCGGGTCGGTAGGCACGGCCTCCTCGAGCGCGCCGCGCGTCGGCTGGAGCTGCAGCGCCTGCGCGACGTCGTCGCCCAGCTCGAGGATCGCGACGGCCTTCGCCGCCTTCTCCGCGGGGACCGGGTGCTGCCCGAGCAGCGCCGACGTCGTCCACGCCAAGGGAGCGTCCAGGGAATCGGCGATTTTCGCCCACGTGAGCCCGAGCCGGACCTTGGCCTCCAGCACCGCGTCGGCCGCCTGCTTCTTGGTAGTCATGCGGTCGAGCGTAAGGGCCCGATCACGCGCGATCCATCCATTCCCCGTCCGGGCTCACTGTCTTTTCCTATGAGTCCATAGGACCGGTGTATCACGACGCCTCCCGGCCGGCCCGGAGATCGTCGCCGGCCTGGCGCAAGGCCGCGACCACACCCCCGGCTTCCGCGCCGCGCACCGGTGGAAACACGGCGACGGTCCGGCGGCCCGGCCAGCTCGGGTCTTCGACGCCGACGGTGACGACCCCGGCCGGGACGGACAGGGCGGCGACCTCGGGCATCAGGCACACGCCCAGCCCGGCGGCGACCAGGCCGAGCCGCGCCGGCCACCCGCGCACGGCGTGGCCGATCACCGGCTCGGTGAGCGTCGGCCAGGCGCGGAACTGCGGGTCGTCACCGCCGCCCGGGCCGGCGATCCAGGTTTCGCCCGCCAGCTCGGCCACGGGCACGACGTCGGCACCGGCCAGCCGATGCCCCGACGGGACCGCGACGCACAGGCCACCGGCGGACACGACCTCCTGATCGAGCCCGGCCAGGTCGTAGTCCGGCAGCCCGGCGCCGACGCCGATCACGGCCACGTCCAGCCGCCGGGCGCGCAGGAACCGCAGCAGCGTGGGGGTCGCCGCCTCGGTCAGCGCCACCTCCAGCCCCGGGTGCTCGGTGCGCAGCCGCGCGACGGCGCGGGGCACCAGCACGGCCGTCGCCGACGGGTACGCGCCGAGCCGGACGCGGCCCGCGAGCCGGTCGTCCAGGCCCGCCAGGTCCTGCTCCAGCGCTTGCAGCCCGGCCAGGATCCGGCCCGCGTGCGCGACCACGACGGCGCCGGCCGCGCTGACCCGCACCCCGCGGCCCTCACGGACGAACAGCGCCTGCCCGGCCGCCGCCTCCATCGCGGCCACCTGGCGCGAGATCGCCGGCTGCGAGTACCCCAGCAGCCGCGCGGCCGCGGTGAACGATCCGCTCGACGCGATCTCCCGGACGACCCGCAACCCCGCCACGGTCAGCTCACTCATGCGAATACCGTATCGCTGCGATCCGGAACTCTCATCCTTCGCATGGATTTTTCGCCCCGCACAACGGGTTCTTCTCAGTATGGACACCACACCGAACAGCAAGACCTGGTTCGTGACCGGAGCGTCGCGCGGGATGGGCCGTGAGCTCGTGGAGCAGGCGCTGGCGCGCGGCGACCGCGTCGCGGCCACCCTGCGCCGGCCCGGCCGGCTCGACGACCTGGCCGCCCGCTACGGCGACCGTCTGTGGGTGCGCGCGCTGGACGTCACGGACACCACGCGGTTGCGCGCCGTCGTCGACGAGGCGTTCGCCGCGCTCGGGCGCATCGACGTGGTCGTGTCGAACGCGGGCTACGGCGTGTTCGCCACCGCCGAGGACCTCACCGACGCGCAGATCGACCGCATGATCGCCACCAACCTCACCGGCTCGATCCAGCTCGCCCGCGCGGTCGTGCCCCACCTGCGCGCACAGGGCGGCGGGCGGCTGCTGCAGCTGTCGAGCATGGGCGGGCACCTCGCGTTCCCCGCGTTCTCGCTCTACCACACCACGAAATGGGGCATCGAAGGCTTCTTCGAGGCGCTGGCCGAGGAGGTCGCGCCGTTCGGCATCGACACCACGCTGATCGAGCCGGGCATGGTCCGCACGGGCTTCTTCGACGCGGCCGACCGCGTGCCGGTCAGCGGCCCGTACCGCGGCGGGCCGGCCGACCAGGAGCCGATCCCCGTGTCGGAGATGACGGACAGTCCGGAGAAGACGATCGCCGCCGTCGTGCGCGCGGCGGTTTCGGCGAACCCGCCGCGCCGCCTCGTGCTGGGCTCGGACGCCTGGCAGCTCATGACCACCGCGCTGCGGCAGCGCCTGGCCGACGTCACCTCCCAGCGCACCAACGCCGCCACGGCCGACGCCGTGCCCGCGCACCACTGAGCCGGTTCGGGCGAGTCCGCCCTCCTGGTGAGCGGACTCGCCACCGGATGTCGACCGTGCTCACGGAAGCCGCTCTCCGGTCGCCGCCTCGGCCTCGGCCAGGGTCTTCGGCAGCCGCGCGGCCGCGAAGGTGCCGGCGGCCGCCGTGAGCGTGATCAGGCCGAACACCACACCGAACGCCAGGGTGGGCCGGGAGTCCAGGCCGGCGAGTGTCGCCCCCGTCGCCGCGACGCCCGCGACCGCGCCCACCTGGCGCACCGTGTTGAACAGCCCTGAAGCCGCGCCCGCCATCGACGGAGCGACCGACGCCATCGCGGTGACCGACAGTGGCGCCCAGGCCAGGGCGTTGGCCGCGCCCAGCACCGCGGCGCCCGCCGCGACCCACCACGGGTTCAGGTGCAGCACGACCACCACGCCCACGATCAGCAGGCTCACTGTCAACAGGACCATCCCCGCCACCGCCGGGCGCCGCGGTCCGATCCGGTCGACCCAACGACCGGTCCGCGGGGACAGCACCATCGCCACGACGGCGTCCGGCGCCAGGACCGCCGCGCCTTCGACGGACCGAATCCGCGCACGTCCTGCACGTAGAGCATGGTCGGCAGTGCCATGGCGAGCACCGTCGCGCCCAGCGCCGCCATCGCCAGGCTGGCCGAGGAGTAGCCGGGTGAGCGGTAGAGCTCCAGTGGCGCGAGGGCCTCCCGGCCTTCGCCGCCTTCCCGGCGGAAGAAGAACACGAGCAGCACGGCGGACAGGACCACTGCGAGCAGCGACCGCGAGTTCCACGACAGCAGCGCCCACACGAGAAGGCTCAGCCCCGCCGTGCTCGCCACCGCGCCCGGGACGTCGAACCGCGTGGCGCGCCCCGGGCTGCCGGGAATCAGGCGCAGGCCGAGCAGCAGCGCGAGCGCGCAGAGCGGCACGTTGACCCAGAAGATCCAGCGCCAGTCCAGCGTCGCGGTCAGCAGCCCACCCGCGACCGGCCCGAGCAGGGTGCCCGCGGACGCGACCGAACCCCACACACCGAGAGCGCGGCCGCGTTCGTCCTCGGCGAAGAGCCGCCGGATCAGCGTGAGCGGCTGCGGCGCCATCGCGGCCGCGGCCAGGCCTTGCAGGACCCGGAAACCGATCAGCCAGCCGACCGAAGGCGACAGCGAGCACAACGCCGACGCGGCCCCGAAGCCCGCGAGCCCGGCGAGGTACACCCGCTTGGGGTCGAAGCGGTCACCGAGCCGCCCGAACACCAGCAGCGGCACCGAAAACGCGAGCAGGTAGCCGGCCGTCACCCAGAACAACCCCGCGACGTCGGGCTTCAGCTCGGTCTGGATCGCCGGGCTCGCCACCGCCACGATGGTCGTGTCGAGCAGGATCACGAAGAACCCCGCGAGCAAAGCCGTGAGCCCGCCCCATTTGCCGGTCATGCCACCGTCTCCCCCTCGGGGCGCGAGAATCGCAGGCGAGCCGATCACCGGTCAAGTCAACGGCAACGGCGCGAACGCGTGCTCGGCCCACAGCACGCGGGACGCTTCCTCCGGGTACGCCGTGATCGTGAGCTCGGTGTCGAAGACCGCGACCGCGCGCCGCCGGGTGTCGTAGGCCGGCCAGCCCGGGTCGCCGGTGTGGGCGAAGGCGGCCCAGGCGGTGACGAAGTGCCGGGCGACCACGTCGGTGTCGGCGGGCGGTTCGGCGCCGAGCAGCAGTGCGGACAGGCTCCCCCGGCGGTTGCCCAGCACCAGCGGCACGTCGAGGCTGTGGCAGGCGCCGAGCACGCCGTCCAGGCCGGGCGCCGCCCAGACCAGCTCGTACGCGTGGGCGCGGCCACCGCCGGCCACCTGCGCCTCGGCCAGGCGGTGGCTCGGCATGCGGAACAGCCAGTCGGAGGTGACGAGCTCGTACCGGCGCTCGGCGCTCGCGTCGGGGTAGGCGCGGCGGTAGCGGTCCGGGTCCGGCACGAGAGCCCGCAGTGCGGCCTCGGCCTCCTCGCCGGTGACGGTGCCGAGGCGGCCTTCCAGCACGAGGGACAGGCGGCTCTCGTCCCGGGCGTGGCCGGTGACCAGCTCGACCTCGCGACCCGCGCCGGCGGCCAGCGCCTCGAACGGCGTCCGGGGCAGCACCTCGCCGTCGACGACCGGCGAGAACGGGACCGCGATGTGCGCGGCGGCGCCCCAGCGTCCGGCGTACGGCCGCATGTCGCCGCTCACCGAGTCGGCGGCGGCGACGAGTTCGGCCGCCGCGATCCCACGCAGGTCCGCGACGGTCGGCTCGTGTCCCGCGCGGGCGGCGATCTCGGTCATGACGTCGGCGGCCGGCGCCGGGGTGAAGAACGTCCCCGATCCACTTTGGACGATGGCCCGGCGGAACAACCCGGCGGCACCGGGCATCGCGAGCAACGCCGCGGCGGAGGCGCCGCCCGCAGACTGGCCGAACACCGTGACGCGCGCCGGGTCACCGCCGAACGCGGCGATGTTCGCCCGCACCCACTCCAGCGCGGCGACCTGGTCGAGCAGGCCCCGGTTGTCCGGCGCGCCCCGCAGGTGCCCGAACCCCTCGACACCGACGCGGTAGTTGAACGCCACCAGGACAACACCCGCTTCGCGAGCGAGCCGCGCGCCGTCGTACGCCGGATCGGCCGCGTGCCCGAACTGGAACGCGCCGCCGTGGATCCACACCATCACCGGCACCGCGGCGCCTGCTTCGGGCCGCGGCGACCAGACGTTGAGCGTCAGCCAGTCGTCGCCGTCTCCCGCGTTCGACGGCGGGCCGAGCAGCAGCGACTGCGGTGGCGGCGGCCCGAACACGAGCGCCTCGCGTACACCGTCCCACGCCGGCACCGGTTGCGGTGCGGCGAACCGCAGCTCCCCCACCGGTGGCCGCGCGAACGGGATGCCGCGGAACACGGCCAGCCCGTCCTCCGCGCGACCCCGCACCCGTCCGGCTTCCGTGCGGATCTCCGGGACGTTCATCACGGCTTCCTTCCCCGCGGCCGGTCCGACGGGCCGCGAGGCCGTCGAGCCTAAAGGGACCGAGGGCGTGGAACCTCGCGTTTTCCGTGGCTCACCGGCGCCGGGCCAGGTCCGCGGGGCTGCCGCTCGGCATGCCGACGCCGGATTCCGCGTAGGCACGCAGGCTTTCGGTGAAGTGGTTCCACCCGCGGGTGCACATGGCGATGCACTCGAGCTCCGCCGTCAGGCCGTGGTGGCGGAAGCGGAGTTCCGTGGCGCCGCCGGCCGGGACAAGGGTGAAGGTCGGCCGCGTGCCGACCCAGTCCGGCAGGAAGTCGCACGACGTGACGGTCCAGCGCACCAGGCTCGGCCGGGTGGCTTCGTCGACCCGCATCACGCACGGGTCCGGGTGGGAGAAGAAAAACCGGAGCTCGCCGCCGGTGTCGCCGGTTCCCGTGACGCGGGTCCACCACGCGCCGAGACCCGTCACAGTGGTGAGCGCGTCGAACACCGTGTCGGGAGCGGCGTCGATCGAGACGGTCTTGCAGTAATCCGAGGTCATGACGGGGGTTCCTTCCCTTCGGCCGAACGCAGAGCCTCGATCGACTCGGCGATCGTCTTGATCCGGCGCAGCCGGGCGTCCCACGCCGCGCCGACGGAGGTCAGCTGCGCGACGGCACGGGCGAACTGCGCTTCGTTGACGACGTACCTGACCTCACGCCCGTCCTTGCGGGCCACGACCAGCTCCGCGCGCTCCAGCACACCGAGGTGCTTGGCGACCGCCTGACGCGTCACCGGCAGGTGCTCACTCAGGCCCGTCGCCGTGCCGAACCCGTCGGCCAGCAACAGGTCGAGCAGGTGCCGCCGCGTGGGGTCGCCGAGGGCGGCCCACAGCTCGTCGTCGATCACGAGCGCACCAGGCCGGCCGCATACGCCGCGAGGTTGGGCAGGTGCTCGTCCCAGCCGGCGCTGTGGTCGCGGTGGTACGCCTCGAGCCGCGCCGCCTCCCACCCGATCTCGCGGAACCCCGCTTCGGTGAGCTTGAGCAGCGTGCCGCCGTCTTCGGGTACCAGCTCGAACGTGACGAGGAACGAGTTCTCCGGCGTCGCCGCCTGTCCCTCGGGCTGTACCCAGCGGAACACGAAACGCCGCGGCGGCCGCGCCTCGAGGACGGACACCGGCACGACGACCGGCCCGCTCCCGTCGCGGCGCGTCCGGCTCAGGGTTCCCGTGGTCCCCTCGAACACCGCGCCGAAACCCCACCACGCCGCGATGTGCTCGGGCCGCGTGATCACCTCGTAGACGACTTCGGGCGTCGCCGCGATCCGGATCTCGCGCTCGATGGTGCCGTACTCCATGACCGTCCTCTCCATTCGCAACCGATGGTTGCAGGTTAGGGGACATCCCTTCGACGCGCAACCAACTGTTGCAGGTTCCGTGTCCCAGTAGCCTGGTCCGATGCCCGTCAAACCCGGCGCCCGCGACCGGCTGCACCGGCTGGAGGCGATCACCGACGCCGCCCTCGGCCGACTGGAGCTGGAGCCACTGCTGCGCACGCTGCTGGAGCGCGTCCGCGAGCTGTTCGACGTCGACACCGCGACGGTGCTGCGCCACGACGAGGCCGCCGGGCAGCTCACCGCCATCGCGTCGGCGGGCATCGAGGAAGAGGTCTTCCAGGGCGTGCGGGTGCCGGTCGGCGCGGGGTTCGCCGGGCGGGTCGCGGCGCAGCAGGCGCCGGTGCTGATCGACCACGTCGACGAGTCGACCGTGATCAACGCGCTGCTGTGGGAACGCGGCCTCAAAGTGCTGCTGGGCGTGCCGATGCTGGCCCGCGACGAGCTCGTGGGCGTGCTGCACATCGGGTCCACAGTGGAGCGTGCGTTCGACGCGGACGACATCGAGCTCCTGCAGGTCGCCGCGGCCCGGCTCGCGCTGACGATGGTGGCCGAGGGCGCGGGCGAGGACCGGGCGGCGGCGGCCGCCCTGCAGCGGAGCCTCCTGCCGGCGCGCATCGCCTCGGTGCCGGGCCTGGACTTCGCCTCCCGCTACGTGCCCGGCGCGGACTTCGCGGTCGGCGGCGACTGGTACGACGTGTTCCCCCTTCCCGGCGACCGCCTCGGCATCGTGATGGGCGACGTCGCCGGCCACGGCCTCGGCGCCGCCGTGGTGATGGGCCGGCTGCGCAGCGCCCTGCGCGCCTACGCGCTCGACGCCGCGAGCCCGGCGGAGGCACTGGCCAAGCTGAGCCGCAAGATGAACCACTTCGAGAAGGGCATCATGGCGACCGTCGCGTACGCCGTGGTGCCGCCGGACCGCGAAACCCTCGTCCTGTCCCTCGCCGGGCACCCGCCGCCCGTCCTGGCCACGCCCGGCTCGCCCGCGCGCCTGCTGGACGTGCCGCCGGACCTGCCCGTGGGCCTGGGCCTGCCGCCCGCGGACCGGCGCGACACCGTGGTCGCGCTGCCGCCGGAGTGCACGCTCGGCTTCTACACCGACGGCCTCGTCGAACGCCGCAACGCCGACCTCGACGACGGCCTGCGTGCCCTGACCACGGCCATGACCACGGGCGACCCGGAAGCCGTGTGCGCCCGCGTGATGGCCGCGCTCGTCGGCTCGAACCCGGCCCAGGACGACGTCGCGCTGCTGGTGGCGACCAAGCGGCCGGTGCGCCCGTAGCCCCGCGCGGCAACGCACCGGGGAGTTCCCCGATGCGAAGCCCCCGGCGCTGGGCCCACGCTGGGCCACGAGGTGTCGACCGACCCGGGAGGTGCGGCGAAGATGGTGTCCTGGAGCCGTGTCAGCGAGGCGGACGTGGTGCGCGCGGCGCGGGAGTACGACCGGCTCGGGGCGGAGGCGTTCTTCGCGGAGCACGGATTCGGCCCGTCGCGCACCTACGAACTGGTGTGGGAGGGCAAGCGGTACCCGCACAAGGCGCTGCTCGGTACGGCGTACGAATTCGCCACCGGCGAGCGCCTCGCCCCCGGCGACTTCGAAGGCGGCAAGGCGGGCGCGGTGGCGGTGCTGGGCAAGCTCGGGTTCACGATCGAGCAGCGCCGGCCGTAGGCGCCGGCCCGCCAGCTCGGCAACGGCCGCCGGAAGCGGGTACGGCCCTTCCGGGAGAACCGCCGTAACGTTCCGATAATGGTGACTCCGCGTGCTGCTCCCTAGGGGTGAAGGCGACCGCCCACCGACCCTGGAGTGCCCGTGAGCCCCCGATTCGACGGCCTGCGCGCCGTGTTCTTCAACAGCACGCTGAAGCGCTCGCCGGAGCCGAGCAACACCGAAGGTCTCATCCGCCTGAGCGCTGAGCTCATGCGGCGCGAAGGCGTCGACGTCGAGGTGATCCGGACGATCGACCACGACATCGCCGTCGGCGTGTACCCCGACATGACCGAACGCGGCTGGGAAAGCGACGAATGGCCCGCCCTGTACGAAACGGTGCTGGCCGCCGACATCCTCGTCCTGTGTGGACCGATCTGGCTCGGGGACAACTCGTCCGAAATGAAGAAGGTCATCGAACGGCTCTATGCGTGTTCGCACCTGCTCAACGACGCCGGCCAGTACGCTTACTACGGACGAGTCGGTGGCTGCCTGATCACCGGCAACGAGGACGGGGTGAAGCACTGCGCCATGAACGTGCTCTACAGCCTCCAGCACCTCGGTTACACGATCCCGCCGCAGGCCGACGCCGGGTGGCTCGGGCCGATCGGCCCCGGTCCGTCCTACCTGGACCCGGGGTCGGGCGGGCCGGAGAACGACTTCACGAACCGCAACACCACGTTCATGACGTGGAACCTCATGCACCTGGCCAAAATGCTGAAGGACGCGGGCGGAATCCCCGCGTACGGCAACCAGCGGGCGGCCTGGGACGAGGGCGAGCGGTTCGACTTCACCCATCCCAACCCCGAGTACCGCTGAGAGGACATCGATGACCACTGTCGGGAAGATGCTCGTGCAAAGCCTGGCCGACCACGGCGTGTCCGCGATGTGGGGTGTGGTCGGCGACGCGCTGAACCCGATCACCGACGCGCTGCGCCAGGAGCCCCGCATCCGCTGGATCGGGGTCCGCCACGAGGAGGCGGGCGCGTTCGCCGCGGGCGCGCAGTCGCAGCTCACCGGGCGGATCGGCGTGTGCATGGGCACCGTCGGGCCCGGCTCGCTGCACCTGCTCAACGGCCTCTACGACGCGAAGAAGTCCCACACCCCCGTGCTCGCGATCTGCGGCCAGGTGCCCAGCGCCGAGATGGGCAGCGACTACCACCAGGAAGTCGACAACGACGCCGTGTTCCGCGACGTGTCGGTGTTCTCCCGCACGATCACCGACCCGGCACAGTTCCCGTACCTGCTGGAGCTCGCGGTGAACGCGGCGTACGCGCGCAACGGGGTCGCTGTGCTCACCCTCCCGGGCGACGTCGCGAGCCGCGAGCTGCCGCACGGCACGCTGGAGCCGCGGTTCGTGAGCCAGCACCCGCCGGTGACCCCGGACGCCGGCGCGCTCGCCGAGGTGGCGGCCGTGCTCAACGGCGCGGACACCGTGACCATGCTCGTCGGCTCCGGCGCCCGCCCGGCCCGCGACGAGGTGCTGGCGACGGCGGAAACCCTTGCCGCGCCGATGGTCCTGACGCTCAAGGGCAAGGAGACCCTCGAACGGGACAACGACTACCAGGTCGGGCAAACCGGCCTGATCGGCAACCCCGCGGCGCAGCACGCGCTGACCCACGGCGACGTGCTGCTGATGGTGGGCACCGACTTCCCGTACCGCGACTGGTACCCGAAGGGCAAGACGGTGGTGCAGATCGACCACGAGGGCGAGCGCATCGGCCGCCGCACGCACGTCGACCACGCGCTGGTCGGCGACGCCCGCACGACGCTGGCCGCGCTGCTGCCGCTGCTGCGGGCGAAGACCTCGCGCGAGCACCTCACCGCGTCGTGCGAGCGCTACACGAGCTGGCGCGACCGCCAGCACCACCTCGCCGACCCCGGCTACGACTCGAGCATCGTCGGCCGCGTGCGCAAGCAGTTCGACAACCGGGAGCGCGCCATCCGCCCCGAGGTGCTCGCGGCGGCGATCGACCGCCACGCCACCGACGACGCGGTGTTCACCTCCGACACCGGCATGTCCACCGTGTGGCTCGCCCGCTTCGTGACCCTGCGCGGAAACCGGCAGCTGCTCGGGTCGTACAACCTCGGCTCCATGGCCAACGCCCTGCCCCACGCCCTCGGCGCCGCCCAGCTCGACCCCGCCCGCCAGACCATCGCGTTCTGCGGCGACGGCGGCCTCACCATGCTCATGGGCGAACTGCTCACGGTCGCGGCCTACGACCTGCCGGTGAAGATCTTCGTGTTCGACAACTCGCGCCTCGGCATGGTCAAGCTGGAGCAGGAACAGGGCGGCATCCCCGAGTTCGGCACCGTGCTCAAGAACCCGGACCTCGCCGCCGTCGCCCGCGCCTGCGGCATCCACGCCGTCCGCGTCGAGCACCCCGACCAGGTCGACGCGACCGTCCGCGACGCGCTCGCCCACCCCGGCCCGGTGCTGCTCGACGTCGTCACCAACGCCGAGGAGATCGTGATCCCGCCGAAGCCCACCGTCAGCCAGGCCTGGGGTTTCGCCATCGCCAAGATCGAGGAGACGCTGATCTCGGCGCACGACGTCGACGAAAAGGCGTAGCCACCCCCGCTTTCCGCCAGAGGCCCGACCGGTGACGGTCGGGCCTCTTTCGTTTTGTGCCAGTCACACGGTCGGGTGACGCAGACCGGCTCAGCTGGGAAGACGCGCGCGTCGCGGATTCACCCGATACGGCGGCGTCTCAGGGATTGATCACCGGATTGACGGTTGGTCTGAATGGCGCAACTATTTCGCGCATGTCCGAACCCGGGACGCTCGTCACCGAGTAGCCGCCGGGATTCGCAGAAACCAGTACGGGACCACGGGTGTCTTTGTCGTGCCCGGAAAACGATCAGAAGGAGAACGCGCATGCGATCCAGTCCGCGTTGGCGGAAGGTGGTGACGGGGTCGATGGCCACCGCGCTCGCGATAGCGGCGGTGACCTACACCGGGGCGAGCACGAGCGCGTACGCCGAGGTCCAGGTGTCCACCGACACCAAGACCGCCGCCGACGGCAAGCAGTACTGGGTGCAGAACCACCTGGTGTCGAAGGATCTCACCGCGAAATCCGGCACGCCGAAGAAATGGCTGCTCGTGTGGGCCGGTGACGAGAACATCGCCGACACCGCCGTGAAGGACGTCAAGAACCTGCCGGGCACGCTCGGCGGCGGGCTCAACAAGGTGAAGAACGCCTTGCCCGGCCCCGATTTCCTGGCCGTGATCGACGCGACGCAGGGCTCGCCGTCGTACGGCAAGGTCGTGAACACCGCGACGGTGGGCCCGCTCGTGGAGAACGAGCCGCACCACATGCAGTACGTGTGGCACAAGGGCGACACGATCTACGCGGGCGCGCTGTTCGCCGCGGCGACCTACGCGTTCGACGTGAGTGCGCTGCCGCAGCTGAAACTCAAGGGCGTGAGCCTGCCGACGCAGACGCTCGGCGGTTCCGTGCCCGACGCGTACTGGGTGCTCAAGGACGGCACGGCGTACGGGACGTACATGGGCGGGCCGGTCGTGCCCGGGCCGTACACCTACGCCGACGGCAGCACGCAGATCGGCAACGGGTTCGCCGGCAGCCCCGGCGAGGTCGTGCACTTCGACCAGAACGCGCAGGTCCTGTCGCAGAACCCGGCCGCGACCCCGCAGGGCGACAACCCCAAGCTGTGCGACAACCTCCCGCAGCTCGGGAAACCGACGTGCGCCAACCCGCACGGCGTGCAGGCCCGCGAGGACCTGAACACGCTGGTGACCAGTGACTACGCCGAGCCGCGCAACATCATCCTCGACCCGGTGAAGCAGCCGTCGCCGTACCTGCGGCGCCCGACCGTGCGCACGTGGGACATCTCCGACCGCAACCACCCGAAGCTGAAGGCGGTCTCCTACCTGCCGGACGGCCCTCGTGCCGACCCGGCCGACCCGCTGCACTCGGAAAGCCGCGCGGTCATGGAGACCACGGTGACGAACCTGCCGGGCCACAAGGGCGCGTTCGCGCAGACCATGCAGGGCGGCGCGGTATTCTACACGCCGGACATCACGGCGAAGGATCCGCACTGGATCGAGGTGTTCGACGACGGAGCGGCCAACAAGGCCATCTACCCGGGCAACGACGCCAACGGCGCCAGCTCCAACGGCGGCTGGATCCAGACCAGCCCGGACGACAAGTACCTCTACCGCGCGATCGTCGGGCGGCAGAAGGGCACGCTCGGCGCGGACGACCCCGGCACCACCGGCGGCGTCTACGTGCTCGACATCTCCAAGCTGGTCAACGCCGGCGACCGGATCGAGGACATCCAGGGCCGCGTGGACACGAAGGCCAAGGCGCAGCAGGGCGGCGGCGGTGACCTGCCGACGGTCGTCGGCGCGGCGCCGATCAACCCCGGCACGCCGGGGGCCGGCCCGCACTGGGGCGCCTACGACAACCTCGCGCTGGGCAGCGACGGGTTCTACCACGAGACGACGCAGCCGCAGCACCTCGCGGTGTCGAACTACTTCGTCGCCCGGTCCGGTTTGGACGGTGACCACAAGGTCAACCTGCTGAACCTGGGCCCGGACGGGAAGATCTCCGTGGACCAGAACTTCCGCGACGAGTTCACCGGTCAGGTCGGGATCAACTTCAACCGCAAGTCCTGGCCGCACGGTGACTTCGGCAACGCCAAGCCGCACTCGGAGCTGTTCGTGGCCGCGGACGCCGACGTCAAGTGACCCCTCCGGTGCCGGTCCGCTTCGGTGGCCCGGCACCGGACCTCCCCGGAAGGTCCACGATGGATCACCACGACCTCACGACCGCCACCGGTTCGTCCGGAGTGGACGCGCTGGCGCTCGTGCTGCGGCTCGCGTTGCTGCTCACCACCGCCTTCCTCGCCGGCGGCGGCCTGCTGGCCCCGCTGGCCGGCCCGCTCGGCCGGCGGAGGCGGACTGTCCTGTTCGGACTCGGCGGCGCATCGGCGTTGCTGGCCGCAGGCTCGTTCTTCGCCGTGCCGATCAACCCGGTCGCGCTGGCGGTGCACGTCCTGCTCGCGCTCGCCGTGCCGCTGCTGGTGAGCCGGCCGCGGTTCGGGCGGTGGGCGTCGGTCGCGCTCGTCGCGCTGGTGGTGCTCGAGACGTCGGCGGGCCGCTCGGGCCTCGGGTTCGCCGCGGACCTCGTCTACGTGGCGGGCGCCACCGTCTGGTTCGGTTTCGCCCTGCTCAGTGCTTCGCCCGACGGACAGTGGCGAGCCACGGCCATCCGGCCCGGGCCGATGTCGCTCACCCTCGGCGGACTGCTGGTGCTGGCCGGCGGGGTGGAACTCGCGCTGTCCGGCCCCGGATTCGACCGGCGGCTCTACACGACGCTGTTCGGCCTCACGGTCCTGCTCGCCGTGGTGCTGCCGCTGGCGGTGACGGTGCTGGCCGTCGTGCTGCGCCGCGACACCGGGCGCGTGTACCGCTTCGGTGCGGTCGGTGTGGCGCCGGCGTTCCTGGCGTGGGCCGCGCTCGCCGCCATCCCGGCCCCTCCCCCGCTGCCCGTGCCGGGTGTGCCGCTGCTCGCCGACGCGGGCGGGTACCCGGTCCTGGTCAGCCCGCAGCGCCCGGGCCACAACCTGGTCCACTTCCCGGCCGGCGCCGGGGCCGATCTCGCGGTGACGGCCGCGGACGGCGCGGTCGTCCAGTCCGTCGCGCGGCCCGGCGCGGAGGGCACGTGGGCCGACGTCGTCCTGCCGCCCGGGCGCAGCGACCTGCGCATCACTCGCGGTGACACCGCCACGGCCGTCGAGGTGGACGCCGGCACCGAACCCGGCCCGGGCGTCACGGCCGACTCGCCGGAGTGCGCGTCCGCGGCGCTAGGCGGGCTCGTCGCGGGCCGCCGGGACGTGCTGACGTCGTGCCCGGCCGACGCACTGTCCCCTGAGGACAGTGGCGCGCTGGTGAAGCTGGTCGACTTCCTGGCCACCCGCAAACCCGCCGCGCTCACACTCGTCGACGACACCTCGCCCCGCGGCCGGGCCGCCTCCCGGCTCGTGCGCGACACCGCCGCGCGCCACGGCCTGGCCGTGCAGGCCGAACCCGGACCGGACACCGCGCTGGTCGTCGTGGCCGGCTGGGCCGGTGGCTACTCCGCGCTGACGCAGGCCAAGACGGCCCAGCAGAGCCGCCCGACCTACCAGTACGGCCTGTACCTCGCGCCGTGGCTGCTCAACGCCCCGCTCGTGAACGCCGTCGCCAGCTCGTCACTGCCCCTGCGCTTCGACCCGCGCGACCCCACGGCGCTCGCCTACGCCGTCGCGCTCGGCGACGCGTTCGGCGGCGAGAGCCCGACCGTCGGCGGGTTCGCCCGCTGGCTCGGCCCCGCCGCGCTGACGGGCGACGTGCAGATGTACGCGTCGGCCCAGGTCAACGCGATGCCGATGGACCCCGGGGAGCCCCACGCCCCCGGCATGGTGATGGACCGCGACTACGCCGGCCAGTGGGTCCCCGACGGGACCGTCGTGCCGATCTCCGCGGTCCTTCGCTGAACCCCCGGAAATCCCAGTGTCACAAGGAGAAACCCCATGAAACGCAGGATCCTGCTCGCCCTCACCGCGGCCGCCGTGTTCACCGCCCTCGGCGCCGGCGTGGCCGCCGCGGACCCCGCCGTCTGGGCGCTGCCCGGCGTCGACCTCGGCGGCGTGCTCGGCCCGGTCGGGCAACCGGTCGACCTGCTCGCCCCGGCGTTCGGCCTCATCACGATCGTGTCCTGAAAGGAACACCACAACGACACCCCGGCCTCCACGCCGAACCGGCTACCGAAGCCATCCCCGGCACCAACCCCGGCCCTGCGAGGGCAGCCGGTCGCCCTGCTCGCCCGGTGTTCGGCCTCGCCACGATCGTGTCCTGAAAGAAACACCACAACGGCATCTCGCCCCGCGCCGGGATCCACGCCGAACCGGCTACCCAAGCCCTCGCCCGCACCAACCCGGGCCCGGTCGGGCAACCGGTCGACCTGCTCGCCCCGGTGTTCGGCCTCATCACGATCGTGTCCTGAAAGGCACACCACAACGACACCCCGGCCTCCACGCCGAACCGGCTACCGAAGCCATCCCCGGCACCAACCCGGGCCCTGCGAGGGCAGCCGTTCGACCCGATCGAGGTTCGGCCTCATCACCACCGTCTCCTGAAAACCTTCCACCGAAAGGAAACCCGATGAAGAAGACCCTCGTCCGTGCCGCGGCGATCGCCGCGTTCGCCGGTGCCGGAGTGTGCGTCGCGGCCGGGCCGGCCCTGGCGGCCACCGGTGATGATCCCGGGGTGGTCGTCGTCGACGAGCCCGACACGAGCGGCCTGAACAACATCTGGACGTTCGCCCCGCTGGGTGTGCCGCCGCTCGGGCTGATCCAGTCGGTCGGCGGCGTGCCGGGCAAGCTGCTGCCCTCCTGGGGCTGATCCCCGCGGCCACGGCGGCGCGCCCGCCGCCGTGGCCGGTTCCCCTCGACCCCTGGAGTTCCCATGTCCGTGAAGAAACCCCTGCCGGCGGGCCAGTTCCTGCTGTCGTCGCCGACGTCGTGCGAGGCGCCCTGGCCCGCGCCCGAAGAGCCGGTGCGGGTGGTGCCGCTGGCGGTCGCCGCCGTGCTCGGTGTCGCGCTGAGCTGGTACGTCTGGGCCACCTACGGCGGCAAGTACGGCATCCTGCTCGTGCTGGGCCTCGCGCTCGGCGTCGCGTTGTTCCACTCCCGCTTCGGGTTCACCTCCGCGTGGCGGCAGCTCATCGCCGTCGGCAACGGGTCCGGCCTGCGGGCCCACGCGCTGCTGCTCGGCACCGCCACCACACTCATCGCCCTCATCGCCGGAACCGGCGCCGGGCTGTTCGGCGCCACGCCCAAGCTCACCGCGGGCCCGATCGGCCTGCCGCTGTTCGTCGGCGCGGCGGTGTTCGCGATCGGCATGCAGCTGGGCGGCGCGTGCGCGTCCGGCACGCTGTTCGCCGTCGGCGCGGGCCAGTCGACGATCGTGCTCACGCTCGGCGGGTTCATCGCGGGCTCGGTGCTCTACAGCTGGGCCTACCCCGTGTTCACCGGCTGGCCGCAGGTGTCCGGGTTCCTGCTGGCCGACCACGTCGGCTGGGCCGGTTCGTGGGCGATCACGCTGGCCGCGCTCGCGCTGGTCGTGGTGGTGACGCGGCTCGTGCAGGCGCGGCGCACGCCGCCGCCGGTCGAACCCGTGCCGACCGCGCACGGTTTCGCGCGGGTCCTGCGTGGTTCGTGGCCGTTGCTGGTCGGCGCCCTCGTGCTCGGTGTGCTCGCGGCGGCGGTCGTCCTCGTGTCGGGCTCGACGTGGGGTGTCACGTTCGCGTTCACGCTGTGGGGCGCGAAGCTCCTGCAGCTCATCGGCCTGCATCCCGAGACGTGGGAGTTCTGGCAGACGAGCACCAACGCCAAGGCGCTGGCCGGCCCGATCTGGACGGACAAGACGAGCCTCACGGACCTCGGCATCATCCTGGGTGCGGCCGTCGCGGCCTCGGCGGCCGGGACGTGGAAGATCCGCGCGGAGATCCCGTGGCGCACGGCGGTGGCGGCCGTGGTCGGCGGGGTCCTGATGGGCGTCGGCGCGCGGCTCGCCGGCGGCTGCAACATCGGCGCGTACCTCGCCGGGATCTCCACCGGAAGCCTGCACGGCTGGCTGTGGGGCCTGTTCGCCCTCGGTGGCACCTGGGTCGGGCTGCGGCTGCGGCCGCTGTTCGGGCTGGCCAACCCGAGGCCGAGTGACAGCATCTGCTGACCAGGTGGTGGGAACCCTTGTCGGGGCCGGAGCGACGTTCCTATAGTGCGTCAGACGTCTGACGTCTTTTGGGAGGCTCACGGTGACGAAGGATCTGCGGTCGTTTCTCGCGGAGGTGGTCTCGACCGGTGCGGGCGAGGTCAAGCACGTGTCGAAGCAGGTGGACCCGCGGTTCGGTGTCACCGCTTACGGAGCGTGGTACGACAAGCGCGGCGAGTACCCGGCGTTGCTGTTCAGCGACGTCGCCGGCAGCGAGCTGCGCTGCCTGACCAACCTCGTCGCGACGCACGAGCGGATGGCCCTGGCCCTCGGGGTCGAGGTCGAGACGCTCGTGCGTTCGTCCGTCGCGGGCCAGGGCCGGGCCGCGCACCCGCCGGTGGAGTTCTCGGGCGCGGCGCCGGTGCAGGAGGTGGTGTGGCGCGGTGAGGACGCCGACCTCACCCGCCTGCCGATCCCCACCCACAACGAGCTCGACGGCGGCCCGTTCCTCACCGCGGCCGTCGGCGTGACGCGTGACCCCGAGTCGGGGGCGATCAACGCCGGCATCTACCGCCACCACATCTACGGCCCGCGGCGCCTCGGCGTGTGGTTTTTCGGCTCCCACGACGGCGGCACCATCCACCGCCGCTACGCCGAACGCGGCGAGCCCACGCCGATCGCGCTGGTGATCGGGCACCACCCGGCGTTCCTCATGGGCGCGGTGTCGCGCGTGCCCGGCATCGGCGGCGAGTACGACGCCGCCGGCGCGTACCTGGGCGAATCGGTCGAAACGGTGCCCACGGTGACCTCCGGGATCCCCGTGCCCGCGCACGCCGAGATCGTCATCGAGGGCCACATCCTGCCCGACGAGCTCGAGGAGGAAGGCCCGTTCGCCGAATGGCCCGGCCACTACGTCGGTGGCGGCCGCAAGCCCGTCATCGAGGTCGACGCCATCACCATGCGCCGCGACGCGATCTTCCAGGACATCCAGGCCTCCGGCCGCGAGCACCGGCTGATGGGCGCGCTGCCACGCATCGCCAGCATCCACGAGGCCGTGCAGCAGAAGGTGCCGGGCCTGCGCGCGGTCAACATCCCGCTGCACGCCCGCATGCACTGCTACCTGTCGATCCGCAAGAACTCCGACACCGACCCGACCCGCGCCGCCTTCGCCGCCCTCAACACCGAGCCGGAGAACCTGCGCGCCATCGTCATCGTCGACGACGACATCGACGTCTACGACGAACGCGAAGTCGCCTGGGCCATCGGCACCCGCTTCGACGCGTCGCAGGACCTGCAGATCATCCCCCGCTGGAACGGCCCCGGCGGCCTGCTCCCCACCAACTGGTCCTACGACGAAGCCGGCGGCCGCACCCCCCAACGCTCCTCCGCCGTCATCGTCGACGCCACCAAACCCGCCCCGCCGATCGTCTTCCCCGCCCGCGCGCGGGTCCCGGAGGACGCAATGCAGGCAGTGGACGCCGACGCCGTCGAGACGATCACCGCGGTGACCGACCTGCCCGGGTGGGCCTGACGGGCAGGCGAGACGCCTCAGCCGCGGTGGGATCGCCTGGCCGGGCGTGAGGGCTGTCCACTTCAGACGGACAGCCCTCACGCCTGGGCAAGGCACCGCAGCTCCCCGGTCACGCCGGGTCCGATCCAGGCCACCGGCTCGGCGCACCTCGGCGGCCGACACGGTGACCGACCTGCCCGGATGAGCCTGACGGGCGCGCGAATCGCCTCAGCCGCGGCGGGATCGTCTGGCCGGGTGTGAGGGCTGTCCACTCCGGACAGACAGCCCTCACGCCTGGGCAAGGCACCGCAGCTCCCCGGTCACGCCGGGGCCGAGCCAGGCCACCGGCTCGGCGCACCTCGGCGGCCGACACGGTGACCGGCGACGCGCACCCGAGGCCGCTCGTCGGCGAGCTGTGCTCGCAGGAGGTCGACGTCGTCGAGCGTCCCCGTTTCGCCGAGGCCGGCGACGGTCGCGCGCGTGACGGCGCCCGACCGCAGCGCGTCCCGGTAGTAGGCGGCCGGGTCACCGCCCGCGCGCAGCACGAGGGCCTGCGCCATGGACCGCACCAGCGACGAGCTCTCGCCCAGCCGTTCCCGGGCCGTCTCGACGCCCAGCAGCTGCAACGCCCGCGCCCGTACCTTGGGGGCGCCGCCGTCGAGCAGGGGCAGCACGAACCGGGGGTCGTCGCGGTCGAGCAGGAGCCGGCCGACACGGGTGCGGATCACGTCGTCGTGGTCGTGCACCGCGATCGAGGCCAGCCGCTCGTCGGACAGCAACCCGGCGCGTTGGGCTGATTCGTGGACGATCCGGCGGGTCCGCAGGTCCGGCGTGGCCAGCGCCACGTCGAGGAGCTCGGGCGAGCGCAGCATCGGCTGGAGCACGTGCTCGTCCACCCAGTCGTCCACGGCCCGCCGGCTCAGCACGACGACCAGCGGCAGCAGGGGCGCCAGGTCCTCCTGCGCGAACCGAGCGAGCACCGCCGCGCGGGCGATCTCCCGCACCTGGGGCACCCAGTCGACGCAGCGCACCAGCAGCAGGGGCAGCGCTTCCGGGTCGCGGCTGCTCCGCAGCTGCCCCACGCCCGGCTCCCGGATGTACCCGTCGGCGTCGCAAACCGCCTCGACGAGCTGCACGCGGCTCCGCCGACGCCACGGCAAGGTCCGCCTGAGGCGCTGGCCGTAATACGACCAGCGCCGCTCGGACTCGTCCACCACCAGCCACTCGCGCGGGTCGCCGGCGGCGAGCGCGTCCAGTTCTTCTTCCGTCACCATCGTTCCCCCTCTCCGGCGCCATCGTGCCGTCCGCGACGCCCACGACGCCACCGGATTTGGGGAGCGCTCAGAGTCCTCCGAGCCGTTCGGTGATGGCAGTGCTCAGATGGAGAATGGCGGACGTCGAGTGCTTCAGGCGTTCGGCGTCCACAGTGGACTTGACCATGCTCACCGACAGCGCACCCACCGGCTGCCCGCCCCGCCCCGCGACAGCGGCACCGACGCACATCATGCCCGGCGCGGTCTCCTCGTCGTCGACGGCGTAACCGTGGGCGCGAGTGCTCTCGATCTCCGCCATGAGCTGCGGCATCCGCGAAATGCTCTGCGGGGTCAGGGTTTCGAAGCAGCCGTCGGCGTAGCGGCCCGCGATCTCGTCGTCGGTCAGCGACGCGAGCAGCGACTTGCCGCTCGCCGTGCAGTGGGCGGGCAGGCGCAGCCCGATCTCGTAGGACATCGCGAGCGTCCGCAGGCCCGGCCGCGTCTCGACGTAGACGACGTGGCGTCCGTCCAGCAGGGACAGCACGATCGTGTCCTCGGGCAGCAGCCCCAGCTCCTGGTCGACGCGCCGGAACTCCAGCACGAACCCCGATTTCGCGAGGTACGCCCGCCCGAGCGGCACGACCTTCCAGCCGAGCCGGTACTGCCCGCCGGGAGTACGCGTGAGCAGGCCCGTGGTGACCAGCGTCGTGCACACGGCGAGGCAGCTGCTCTTGGGCGCGCCGATGACCCGCGCGAGCTCGCTGAGCGGCAGCCCGTCGGGGGCGGCGGCGAGGGCGTCGAGCACGTACGCGGCGCGGGCGACCGACGGCACCGGCAGCCCGGCCGAGGACGGGGAACCGGTCATCGCGGGAGATTCCGTCATCGCCGCAACCGCCGGGCGAGCACGATCGCCGCGACGACGGCGGCCACGGCCGGGACCACGCGTTTCGCGACCGGGATCGCGACGGCGCGCAGGACGACGGCGTCCGCGTTCCGAGTGCGCGGCCGGTCCTCCGGACTCGGCCGCGCACCGGCAACACTCACGACCGGAGCCGTAGCGGCGGGTTCGGCCGAGGGAACAGCGCTCACCGGCTCGTCGTCCGGCCACTCCGCTGCCGCCAGATCGACGACCTCCGCCACCGGCTCGACAAGAGCCGCCGCCGCGACCCCGGACACCGGGGCCCGCGGCACTGCCGCAGCTTGAACCCGCGACCCGGCCACCTCCTCCGCCAGCGCCCGCGCGAACTCGTCGACCAGCCGCCCGGTCACCTCGCCCAGCACACCACGCCCGAACTGCGCCAGCCGGCCCGTCAGCGCGAGCTCCGTGGCCAGGTCGACGCGCGTGCCTTCCGGAGCCGGCGCCAGCCGCAACGTGACCGTCGCCGAAGCCGAACCCCGGCCCCGCACCTCGCGACCCGACGCCGCCACGACCACAACACCGGCCGCCTCGTCCCGTTCGCGGAACTGGGCCAGACCGGAGTACTCGGCGGCGATCGGCCCGACCTTCACGCGCAGGCCGCCGCGGACGTCGTCGCCGTCGACCTCGTCCAGGTGCACGCCGGGCATGCAGGGCGCGACCCGTTCGGGATCGGTGAGCACGGCCCACGCCTGCTCAGGCGGCAGGCCGACGGTGAAGCTGTTCTCCAGTCGCACGAGCGCCCCCTAGGCCGGGAACCGCATGTCGACGCGGGAGCCGGCCGACGGCGCCCACCGGCTCGTGACGACCTTGCGGCGCGTGAAGAACCGGATGCCGTCCTCGCCGTACTGGCCGGAGTCGCCGAAGAGCGAGTGCTTCCAGCCGCCGAACGGGAAGTACGGGATCGGCACGGGGATGGGCACGTTGAGCCCGACCATGCCGGCCTGCACGGTGTGCTGGAACTGCCGTGCGGCGACACCGTCGCGGGTGAACAGGGAGACGCCGTTGCCGTACTCGCTGCCGTTGATCAGCCCGACGGCCTCCTCCAGCGAGTCGACCCGCAGCATCGACAGCACGGGGCCGAAGATCTCGTCGGTGTACACGGTCATGTCCGGGCGCACGTGGTCGAGCAGCGTCGGTGCGAGGAAGAATCCGTTCTCCCGTCCCGGAACCCGCACGTCGCGGCCGTCGACCACGAGGTCCGCGCCCGCGTCCGCGCCGGCCTGCACGTAACCGCTCACGCGGCGCAGGTGGTCGGCGGTCACCAGCGGGCCCATGTCGGCGCCCTCGTCGTGACCGTCCGCAGTGGACAGCCGGCCGATGCGTTCCACCAGCCGCTCGCGCAGCGCGTCGCCGACCCCGCCGACGGCCACCGCGACCGAGATCGCCATGCACCGCTCCCCCGCCGAGCCGTAGGCGGCGGAGACGAGGGCGTCGGCGGCCGCGTCGAGGTCGGCGTCCGGCAGCACCACGAGGTGGTTCTTCGCGCCGCCGAGGGCCTGCACCCGCTTGCCGTGCTTGGCCGCGGTCTCGTAGACGTGCCGGGCCACCGGCGTCGACCCCACGAAGCTCACCGCGGCGACATCCGGGTGGGCCAGCAGCGCGTCGACGGCCGGGGCGCTGCCGTGCACGACGTTGAGCACGCCGGCGGGCAGCCCCGCCTCCAGGGCCAGCTCGGCCAGGCGGTTGGACGCCGACGGGTCCTTCTCGCTCGGCTTGAGGACGAAGGCGTTGCCGCACGCGACGGCGATCGGGAACATCCACATCGGAACCATCACGGGGAAGTTGAACGGCGTGATGCCCGCGACGACCCCCAGCGGCTGGCGGATCGAGTACGTGTCCACCCCACGGGAGACGTTCTCGCTGAAGTCGCCCTTGAGCAGGTGCGGGATCCCGGCCGCGAACTTCGCGACGTCCAGGCCCGCGTTGACCTCCGCGCGGGCGTCGGCGAGCGTCTTGCCGTGCTCGCCGGTCACGAGCTCGGCCAGCTCGTCCCGCGACCGCTCGACGAGCCGGATGAACTCCAGCAGAACCTGCTGGCGCACGCCGAGCGATTCCTCGGCCCAGGCGGCCTGCGCGTCGAGCGCCACCTTCACGGCCTGGTCCACGGCACCGGCGTCGCCGAGCGCGACCCGGCCCGCGACGCTGCCGCGGGCGGGGTCGTGCACGTCGGCCCACGCGGCCGGTTCGTCCTGGACGAAAGCGCCGCCGACGAAGTGCTGGATGGTGTTCACGAGTGTCCTTTCTCGACAGTCGAGCCGAGGTGCGGGAGAGCCGGTACGGGTGGGGTGTCGGGTGGTTCGGGCCAGCGGTGGCCGGCGGATTCGTCGAGGGCCCGGACGACGCGTTCGGGCGTGATCGGCTCGTGCCACACCCGCGCGCCCAGCGGGGCGAGCGCGTCGTTCACGGCGTTGTGCACGGCCGCGGGCGCGCCGGCGGCCCCGGCCTCACCGGCGCCTTTCACGCCCAGCATGGTGATGGGGCTCGGCGTCTCGAGATGGGTGATGCGCACGTCCGGCAGCTCCGGGCCGGTCGGCATGAGGTAGTCGAGCAGGGTCGAGGTGAGCAGCTGGCCGCTCTCGTCGTAGTACAGCCGCTCGAACAACGCCCCGCCGATGCCCTGCGCGACACCGCCGCGGATCTGCCCGTCCACGATGTCCGGGTTGATGAGCACCCCGCAGTCCTCGACGCACGCGTAGTCGACGATGTGCACGAGCCCGCTGTCCTCCTCGACCTCGACGACCGCGGCGTGGGCGCCGTTGTTGAAGGTGACGTTGGGGCCGCTGTACTCCCCCACCACCGACAGCCCGATCCGCAGCTCCGGCGGCAGCCGGTGGGTGCGGAAGTGCGCGACCTCGGCGAGCTCTTCGACTCCCAAGTGGACGTTCGGCGCGCCCGCGACCTGGACCACGCCGTCGCCGATCTCGAGGTCGGCAGGGTCGACCTCCAGCAGGTGCCCGGCGATCGCGAGCAGCCGTTCCTTCACCTCACGGGCGGCCGACGCGGCGGCACCGCTGCTGACCACGGCCGAACGGCTGGCCCACACACCCGTGCCGTGCGGCACCACCGCCGTGTCGCCGCTGACCACGCTGATCCGGTCGAACGACACCCCGAGGTGGTCGGCCACGACCTGCGCGGCGGTCGTCTGCAGGCCCTGGCCCTGGCCGGGTGTGCCGAGCAGCACGGTGACCGACCCATCGGCCTCCACGCGCACCTCGACCTGGTCGTGCGCGGTGATCGGGGCGCCGCGCTTGCCGTAGAACATCACGCCGGGCGCGGTGACCTCGACGAAACACGCGAGCCCGACGCCCAGCAGGCGCCCGCGTTCGCGCGCCTCGGTCTTGCGCTTGTCGAGGTCCGGCCCGGCGGGGAGCATGGCGACCAGTTTCTCCAGCGACTCCTGGTGCGAGCCGCTGTCGTAGACCTGACCGGTCACGGAGGTGTAGGGCAGCTCTTCGGGCGCGATCAGGTTGCGGCGCCGCAGTTCCGCCGGGTCGAGCCCGAGCCGGCGCGCGGTCTCGTCGAGCAGCGTCTCCATCGCGAGGATGGCGACGGGGTGCCCGACCCCGCGGTACACCGCCAGCGGCGCCTTGTTGGTGATGGCGACGCGCAAGTGTCCCGAGTAGACGGGGATCCGGTACGGGCCGGGCATGATCGTGGCGACCTGGATGCCTTCGGTGACCATGCTGCGCGGGTACACGGAGTAGGCGCCGCCGTCGCTCACGACCTCCGAACGCAGGCCGAGGATGCGCCCGTCGGCCGCGACGGCCAGCGCGGCGGACACCCGCTCGTCGCGCGCCTGCGTGTCCGACTGCAGCGATTCGACGCGGTCCTGGATCCACTTCACCGGGCGGCGCAGGAGGATGCTGGCCGCGCACGTGGCGACCTCGTCGGAGTACACGTGCGCCTTCATGCCGAACGCGCCGCCGACCTCATCGGTGAGCACGCGGATGTTGCTCTCCCGCAGGCCGAGCAGCTCGGCGAACGCGGACTGCAGCATGTGCGGCGCCTGGGTGGACAGCCGCACGGTGAGCGACTTCGCCGACGGGTCGAACTCGGCGACGACCCCGCGGGGCTCCAGCGCGACGGCCGTGTGCCGCGCGGTGCTGATGCCGGTCTCCACGACCACGGCGGCTTCGGCGAAAGCCGCTTCGACGTCGCCGGTGCCGAAGGTGCCTTCGAAGGCGAGGTTGGACGGCAGCTCGTCGTGCACCTTCGCCGCCGACTCGTCGAGGGCGGCGATGCAGTCGACGACCGGGTCGAGCTCCTCGTAGTCGAGGGTGACCAGCTCCAGCGCGTCCTCCGCGACGGCGCGGCTCTCGGCCACGACCATCACCACGGGCTCGCCGACGTAGTGCATCTTGCCCGTGGCGAGGGGCCGCTGGTCACCGCCGACCAGGCCCGGCCAGTCGAGCAGGCCCTTCCACGAGCGGCACATCGGGTTGAAGTCGTCCGCGGTGAACACGGCGACCACCCCCGGCGCCTGCTTCGCGGCCTCGACGTCGATCGCCGTGATCAGCGCGTGCGCGACAGGGGCGCGGACGAACGCGGCGTGCAGGCAGCGGGCCGGGGTGACGTCGTCGGCGTAGCGGCCGCGGCCCAGCAGGATCTTCGGGTCCTCGACGCGCTTGACGCGGCGGCCGACCCAGCCTTCGGTGATGCTCACGCCCGCGCCTCCCGCACCTGCTCGGCGTATTCGGCGATCGCGGCCACGATCGGCGCGTACCCGGTGCAGCGGCACAGGTTCCCGGACAGCCGCTCGCGGATCTCGTCGTGCGAGAGGTCCGGGTTCTCCTCGACCGCGGTGACGGCGGCCATCAGGAAGCCCGGTGTGCAGAAGCCGCACTGCAACGCCTGGTGCTCCCAGAACTTCTGCTGCAGCGGGTGCAGCACGTCTTCGGTGCCGGCCGTCTCGCCCAGGCCTTCGACGGTGTCCACTGTGGACCCGTGTGCCTGTACGGCGAGGGTGAGGCAGCTGCGCACGGCCGTGCCGTCGAGCCGGACGGTGCAGGCGCCGCAGACGCCGTGCTCGCAGCCGAGGTGCGTGCCGGTGAGGCCGAGGTCGTGGCGCAGGAAATCGGCGAGCGTGGTCCGCGGTGTGGTGCGCGCCGACTCGGGTTTCCCGTTCACCGTGAGGGAAACCTGCGTCGGCTCGTGGGCGTCAAGCACGGGCACTCTCCACTTCGGACTGGGTGCGGGCGGCGGCTTCGGCGAGCGAGCGGGCGACGAGCCGGGTGCCCGCGCGGCGGCGGTAGGTCACGGAGCCGTGGAGGTCGCCGACGACGTCGATCTCGTCGAACGCGCGGGCCGCGGCTTCGGCGAGCACGGCGTCGTCGAGGACCTCGCCGGTGAGGATCGCCTCGGCGGCGGTGGCCCGGCGCGGGGTGCCGGCGATGCCGAACAGCGCGATCCGCGCGTCGGTGCAGCGCCCGGCGGAATCGGTGTCCAGCACGCAGATCACGCCGACGAGGGCGAAGTCGCCGCTGCGGCGGGTGATCTCGCGGATCGACCAGCCGGCCGTCGCGGGCACGAGCGGCAGCTCGGCCCCGGCGACGACCTCCCCGTCGGCCAGCGCGGTCAGGTAAGGCCCGAGGAAGAAGTCGCGCGCGGCGATCCGGCGCCGCCGCTCGGCGCCGGCGACGCGCACGGACCCGTCGAGCGCGAGCAGCAACGCGGGCAGCTCGGCCGCGGGGTCGGCGTGCGCGAGCGAGCCGCACACCGTGCCGCGGTTGCGGATCTCGGGATGCCCGACCTGCGCCAGGCTTTCGACGACCAGCGGATGACGGCGGCGCGTCTCGGCGTCGGTCTCGAGCGCCCGCGCGGTGACCGCGGCCGACACGACGAGGCCGTCGGTGTCGCGGAAAGCGTGGCCCCGCAGGTCTTTCGCCGTGGTGATGTCCACGAGCACGCCCGGGTTCGACATGCGCAGCGCCATCACCGGGAGGAGGCTCTGCCCACCGCCGAGCACCCGCGCGTCGGGCCCGTGCTCGGCCAGCACCGCCACCGCGTCGCCCAGCGATTCGGCCCGGTGGTAGCCGAAAGCAGGCAGTTTCACCGATTCGCCCTTCTTGCTCGTTCCGGCCAGTGTTCGAAATGCTGAACGCTGTTCGATTTACAGAACGAGTCTCTGAAGAGCCGGGCCGGATGTCAAATCGGACGCGGCCGGCCGATGGGGTTTCCTGGCCGACGGCCTACGGCTTGCGGCCCGAAGCCGAGATCATCGGCGAGGTCGCGAGGTCCAGGCGGCCGGCCGTGACGTTGACCAGGTGCCGGTCGATGTCGGCGTCCGTCGCCAGGCCGGCGGCGACGAGGCCGCCGCGGATCTGGCGGACCGTCGCGGCTTCCAGGGCGGTGCAGGCCGGCGAGGTGATCGGGAAGTACGCGTCGGCGGTGACGTCGGTGAGCCCGGCTTCGCGGAGGGCGCGCGGGAGGGTGCGGCCGTAGGCGAGGTCGGCGCCGCGCGAGGCGAGAAGCTCGCGGAAGGCGCGGCGGAGGCGGTTGGCCAGTGCCTCGTCCGGGCCGCGTTCGTCCAGGCAGATCAGGGGCTGCAGGGTGGGGTCGGCGTCCTCCACCAGCAGGCGGCCGCCGGGGCGCAGGGCGGCGACCAGGGTGCGCAGGGCGCGTGCGCGGTCGGGCACGTGGACCAGGACCAGTCGGGCGTGCAGGAGTTCGAAGCCACCGGGCGGCGGCGCGTCGCGGCCGACGTCGTGGCGGCGGACCTCCACGACGTCACTCGCGGCGGTGGCGGCCCACGACGTGTCGAGGTCGGTGGCCAGCACGTGACCGCCGGGCCCCACGCGCTCGGCGAGCCACGTCACCACCGACGGGCCACCCGCACCGACCTCCCAGCACCGCCACGCCGGGGCGACGCCCAGATCGTCGAAGTGCCGGACCGTCGACGCGTCGAACAGCGCGCTGAGCGCGTCGAAGCGCGAGCCCGCTTCCGGCTGGGCGTTGTCGAGGAGGTAGCCCTCGTCCGGGGAGGTCATGGCGGTGATTGTGCAGCACCCGACAAGCCGTAGACCCGTTCCGCCGTGCCGCCGAACACAAAAGCGCGTTCGGCTGCCGTCAGGTGCGCGGTGAGGGCGTCGGCGGCCGAGAAGACCTGGCCGTAGGTGCCCGCGAGCAGGCACACCGGCCAGTCCGAGCCGTACATGAGCCGCGCCGGGCCGAACGAGGACAGCGCGACGTCGGCGTACGGGCGCAGGTCCGCGACCGTCCACTGTGGCCACGAGGCTTCCGTGACCAGACCCGAAAGTTTGGCCACGACATTCGGCTCACGAGCCAGCGACCGCAAGTGGGAAGCCCACGGCTCCACCGCCCCCGACGCGATCGGCGGCTTGCCCAGGTGGTCGAGCACGAACGTCAGCTCCGGCACCGCCCGCACGGTCTCGAGCGCCGCCGCGAACTGCTCCGGGCGCACCAGCAGGTCGAACGTCAGGCCCGCGGCGGCAACGGCCCGCAGCCCGGCGCGGACGTCCGGCCGGCAGAGCCACCGCGGGTCCGGTTCGGACTGCACTCCGTGGCGGAGGCCGACCAGCCGCGTGCCGCGGAACCGCGCGAGGTCGAGGTCCGGCGTCGTCAGGTCGGCCCACCCGACGACGCCGGCGACCAGCGGATCCGGCAGCGCCAGCAGCTGCTCCGTCTCCGCCGCCGAGCCGACGGCCTGCACGAGCACCGTTCGCGTGACCCGAGTGCCGAGCGTCGCCAGGCGCAGGTCGCGCACGGTGAACGGGCGGCGGATCGGCGCGAGCGCGGGCCGGTCCAGCCACGGCTGCGGATGCACCGCCGGGTGCCACAGGTGGTGGTGGGCGTCGAGGTGGTTCAGAGCTCCTCCACGCGGAACGCCGTCCGGTAGGTGCGCGACTCCCCCGGCTCCAGCCACGTCATGCTGCCGTCCTCCCGCGCGGACGACTCGCCGCCGACGTGGTGCGTCGACGGTTCCAGCCCCACCGCGTAGTTGCCGGCCCGCAGGTTGAGCCACTCGAAGAAGCACGGGAACTCGTCTTGGGACCAGTGCACGCTCACCGCGAGACCCAGCCGCTCGTTGACGATCGCCGCGGTTCCGCTCGTCAGCTCGTGTTCGTACACCTGCTCCACGAACCCCGGGATCGGCGGCGGGAGCACCCGGTGGTCGACCCCCTGCGACGCGACGCTGTCCGACTGCCACACCGTGCGCGCCACCGGCGCGACGAACCGCGCGCCCTCGTCGAGCAGCGGCCAGCCGAGGTTGATGTGGTAGAGGAACATGTGCGGCATCGGCTCGAACGCCGGGTTGTGCACCGTGTCGACCAGCCGGATCTCGTTGCCGCCCAGGTCGGCCTCGATCCGCCGGGTGAGCGTGAGGTTCTCGCCGAACACCGCCGCCTGCCGCACCTCGCCCTCGGCCCACAGCACGCAGCGGTCGCCCTCCCACGTCGAGCCGTAGCCGTGCAGCCGAGCGGGAATGTTGGCGACCCGGCCGTGCAACCCGTGCCGCACGGTCTCGCGCGGCGGGTAGCGGTAGCCCGCCGAATCCACCGAGCCGCCGAACAGCGTGTGGTCGAGACCGCCCGTGACCAGCAACCCGGTGAACGACCGCAGCCACGACAAGCCGTCCTCGTCGGCGTGCTCGTGCAGGCCGGGGTGGCGCACGCCGGTAGGCGAGTTCCAGCCGAACGCGCGCCCCGCGTGCTCGGCCGCACCGAGGTCCATCGCCCGGTCGACGAGTACCTCGAACGCCAGCCCGCTGCCCGTGCGGAACTCCAGCGCCCGCACACCGCGCTCGGCGCCGTCCGCGAGCGTCACCAGCCGCACGCCGCCCGCACCACCGCGCGCCGCGAGCTCGCGCCGGTCGTGCGTCTGTCCGTAAAGGTCGGTCATGTCATCACCCAGCCACCGTTGACCTCGATCGTCTGCCCGGTCACGAACGACGCGTCCGGGCCCGTCAGGAACGCCACCACCGCGGCCAGCTCCTCGGGCCGGCCCCGGCGGTTGAGCGCTTGCCGCTCCAGCACGAACGCCCGGTACGCCTCCGGGTCTTCGTGGATCTCCTCCGCCGCCGTGGGAAAGGCCCCCGGCGACACGCAGTTCACGCGGATCTCGTGCGGCCCCAGCTCCCGTGCGAGGGCCTTCGTCAACGCGGCCGCGGCACCCTTCGTCGCCACGTACGCGGCGAGGTCGGACCAGCCGCCGTGCATCGTGATCGACGCGATGTTCACGATCGCGCCGCCGCCCGCGGTCACCATGCCGGGCACCACGGCCTGCGCGGCGACCCAGTACGCCCGCTGGTTCACGGCGTGGACCTCGTCGTACTCGGCGAGCTCCACCTCGACGAACGGCCGGCTCGGGTACACGGCCGCGTTGTTGACCAGCACCCCGACGGGCCCGAGCTCGACGGCGGTCCGTTCGACGGCGGCCGTCAGCGCGTCGGCGTCGCGCAGGTCGACGACAAGGGGCAGCACCTTCGAACCGGCCAGGCGTGCGGTCTCGGCGAGGGCGTCGGCGTCTCGATCGAGCGCGGCGACGGCGTCGCCCCGGGAAGCGAGCCGCAGTACGGTGGCGCGGCCGAGCGCACCGCCGGCGCCGGTGACGAGTGCGGTGGTCATGCGTCCCTCCATTCGCGGTAGCGGGCGGTGAGCCGGCCGTGAACCCGGGGGTCGCGCGCCGCGAGTCCGTCGCGCAGAATCCGTGCCGCCTCGGTCTGGAACCGGATGTAGCCCGGCTCCCGGGGCCGGACCCACGCCCGCTCGAGTGTCGTGGCGGTGTCGGCGTGGAAGCCGGGCGAAGTCCATGCGCGACGGTCGGCCGCCTGCCCGCCGAACGCCGGGAACACCTCCGTCTGGACGTCGGCCGCGATCATCCGCCGCGCGACCGCCCGCGCCTCGTCCTCGGGCGCTTTGCGCGACACGGCGAGCCCGGTACCGCCGAGCACGCTGCCGATCCCTGCCGGGCCGGCCGGCGCGTCCTCGAAGGACAGCAGCGGATAACCGGTGTAGCCGTACACCAGCGGGCAGTACCGCACCGGGCCGTCGGTCATCGCCGCCAGCACGCCGATCGGATTCCGTGCCCACACGGCCGGATCGGCCCACGCCACCAGCTCGGCCATGACCTCCACGGCCCGGCCTGCCGCGTCGGTGAACGGCTCGATCCCGAACGCGACGCACAGCGCGAAGTACATCAGCAACGCGTGCGGCCCACCGAGGCACGGAGCCACACCGCCTTCGCGAGCGACCGAAAGCACGTCGTCCCAGGTCTTCGGCTGATCGGCGAACGTCGCCACCGACACCTGTGCGGCGGCGTCGATCGGCAGCGCCCAGGTCCGTCCGTCGAGCACGTAGGAGTCGTAGCTCGCCCCGATCGTCCCCGCCCGCCAGGCGCCCAGTTCCGCCGCGTCCAGCAGCTCCTCCATCGGCACCAGGTGGTCGAGGGCCGCGCCGAGCCCCGGGTGGTCGACCACGAGCAGGTCGTACTCCGCCGCCAGTTCCGCGATCGGCGTGGACTCGAAGCCCTCCAACGGCTGGCGGTCCCACTCGACACCACCTTCGCGACGGGCCAGCTCGTCCAGCGGCCCGTATCCGCGCGGGTGGTCCCACGTCAGCCCTTTCACGGCACCAGCACCACCTTGTCGTCCGCCAGCGCGGCGATCCGCTCCGGCGCGTAGCCCAGCTCACGCAGGATCTCGCCGCTGTGCTCGCCCGTCACCGGCGCGCCCCGGCGTACCGACGGCGGTGTCGCGCTGAACCCGTACGGGAAGCCCGGCGTGGTCACCGGTCCCTCGGTGGCGTGCTCGTAGCGCACGAACGAGCCGTTGTGGACGACCTGCGGATCCTGGAGCAGATCGGCATAGGAGTACACCGGCCCGGCCCAGATCCCCGCCTCGTGCAGCCGCGCGAGCCAGTCGTCCGTCGAGCGCTCCGGCAGCCGCTCCCGCACCAGTGCGGTGATCTCGTCGCGCTTCGCGTGCCCGTCCACGTCGGTGTCCATCGTGGACAGTTCCGGCAGGTCGAGCGCCACGGCCAGCGCGCCCAAGGGCGGCATGGCCAGCGCGAGGTGCCCGTCCGCGGTCTCGAAGACCCCGTACGGAGCCCGGATGTAGGTGTGCCCGTGCGCCTCGCTCCCCCGCCGCTGTGGCACGCCGCCGACGGTGAACACCGACAGCTCCTGCATCTGCACCGCGATCGCCGCGTCCAGCATGTTCACCGTCACCAGCTGGCCTTCCCCGGTCCGCTCGCGGTGCAGCAGCGCGGCCAGCGCACCCTCGAACGCGCTGTAGGCCGTGATCGCGTCGATCGCGTACGTCCCCGCGGGCAGCGGTGGATCGGCGGCGCGCCCCACGCTGTACATCGCGCCGCTCATGGCCTGCAGCAACAGGTCCTGCCCCGGCCGTTGCGCGTACGGCCCGGTCTCGCCGTAACCCGAGATCGACACGTACACGACACCCGGGTTGATCTCGCGCACCGTCTCGTAGTCCAGCCCCAGCCGTTGCGCCACGCCCGGCCGGTAGTTCTGCAGCACCACGTCCGCGGTCGCGATCAGGTCGTGCGCGGCCTGGCGACCGGCCGGCGCCTTGAGGTCCACGGCGAGGCTGCGCTTGTTGCGGTTGAGCGACAGGAACGACGGGTTGACCGCCACCCCGGTCGCGCCGCCCGCCGGCGCGTGGCGCTGCCACTCGCCGCCCGGCGGCTCGACCTTCACCACGTCCGCGCCGAGGTCGCCCAGCCGCATCGAGGCCAGCGGCCCGGCCATCGCGATCGACACGTCGACCACGCGGTACCCGTCGAGCACTCCCATCGTCACTCCCCTGTGAACCGCGGTTCGCGGCGCTGCGCGAAGGCCGCTCGGCCCTCCACCGCGTCCGCTGTGGACAGACATACCGTCTGGAGGTCCCGCTCGTAGGCGATGGCCTGATCCAGCGGCATCGAGTACGCCGCGCGCAGGTTGGCTTTGGCCGTCTGCGCGGCGATCGGGGCCCGCGCGGCGATCCGCTCGGCGAGCGCAACCGCGTTCGGCAGCAGCTCGGCGGGTTCGGTCACCTCACTGACGAGGCCCCACGTCAGCGCCTGGGCCGCGGAGACCGGGTCACCCGTGAGCAGCATCGTCGCCGCGTTGCCCGGCCCGACGCTGTGCGCGAGCAGGGCCGACTGGCCGCTGCCGCCGATCCAGCCGAGCTTGATCTCGGGTGCGGCGAAGGTCGCGGTCGCGGCGGCGAGCCGGATGTCACACGCCAACGCCAGCTCCAGCCCACCGCCGAAGGCGAAGCCGTTGACGGCGGCGATCACCGGCGTGCGCAGGGCGCGGATCGTGTCCCCGTAGTCGGCGCGGTTGCGGAACGCCCACGGCGTGGCGTAGCGGTCCAGCTCGCCGATGTCGCTGCCCGCGCAGAACGCCCTGTCGCCCGCGCCCGTCAGCACGATCGCCCGCACGTCCGGGTCCGCGTCCAGCGCGGCGGCGTGGACGCGCAGGGCCGCCGCCATGTCCGGCGTGATCGCATTGCGCTTCGCCGGGCGGTTCAGCGTCAGCACCGCGACCCGGCCCGTGACCGTGCAGTCCACTTCGGACACACTTGCGCCGGACCCGTGGCCGTGTCTAGGTTCCCCCTCGGCCCCGGAACGGGCCGCAGAATCCCCACGAGGATCGAGGTCAGCCGTGCTCATCGTTCGTTTCCTTTCCCCGGGCGGAACCCACCCGGCCGTCGGCGTCCGCACCGCGGACACCGTCTTCGAGCTGCCGGTGACGTCCATCGGCGAGCTGCTCGCCCTGCCGCTGCACGAGCTGCAGGACCTGTGCGCCGGCGCGGACGGCCCGTCGCACGACGTGGCCGGCCTCCGGCTCCTGCCTCCCGTCGACCGGCGGACCGAGGTCTGGGCGGCGGGCGTCACCTACCAGCGCTCGCGCGAGGCGCGGATCACCGAAAGCGAGCGCTCCGCCGACGTCTACGACCTCGTGTACGAGGCCCCGCGGCCCGAGCTGTTCTTCAAGTCCGCCGCCTGGCGCGTGACCGGCGACGGCGAGTCCGTGGCGATCCGCACCGACTCCGGCATCGACGTGCCGGAGCCGGAGCTCGGGCTCGTCGTCAACTCCCGCGCCGAGGTCGTCGGGTACACGGTCGTCAACGACATGAGCTCGCGCAGCATCGAAGGCATCAACCCGCTCTACCTGCCCCAGGCCAAGATCTACCTGGGCGGCTGCGCCGTCGGCCCCGGCATCCGGCCCGCCTGGGAGGTGGCCGACGCGACGAACCTCCCGATCGAGCTGGAGATCCACCGCGCCGGCGCCCTCGTGTGGTCGGGCGCCACCAGCACCTCGTTGCTGCACCGCGGTTTCGACGAGCTGGTGGAGTACCTCTTCCGCGCCGACGTGTTCCCCGACGGCGTGGTGCTCGCCACCGGCACCGCGCTGGTGCCGGACCTGCCGTTCACTCTCGCCGCCGGCGACCGGGTCGCGATCACCGTCGGCGAGGTCGGCACTCTCACGAGCACCGTGGTGTCCGGAAAGGATGAGGTGGCGAAGCTGCTCGAAGCCCGGTGAAGTCCCGTGGGGCCGGGATCGCCCGGCCCCCACCGGGGTCACTTCGTGGGCGACACCGTGGCCGACGGCCGCGGGTACGGGAACGCCGCGGTCACGCCGATCTTGTCGTACTGCATGCGCGAGGCGTCGAACCCGGCCGCCCAGTTGGCGTTGGTCACCGTGTTGCACTGGTAGCTCTGGTACTTGTCGTCGGTGACCTTGCCGACCTCGATGTCGTTGAAGGTGAACCCGCAGCCGCCCGCGTCCATGTGCACGCCGCGGGTGCCGCTGTCCGGCATCGACGCGTCCGGGAGGACGTCGCCGATCACCACCTGGGACACCGAGTTGTCGAAGGTGTAGGGCTCGACGTTGTCGACGCCGTAGGTGTAGAAGGCGCCCATGTCACCGCTGTCCAGCCCGGCTTCCTGCAGGTTCAGGTACTTGAACGTGTTGTTCTGCGCGTAGTCGTCGCCCGGCTGGACCTCCGGCCGCGCCTCGAGGCTCACCGCGTACCGCGCGCTGTGGTCGATCACGCTGTAGCTGACCTCGTTGGAGCCGGTGTCCATCAGCTCGACGCCGGCCGCGTCGCCGGGGACCAGCTCGCCGAAGTGGTGGATGTAGTTGTCGGTGAACAGGTGGTGGTTGGAGATGTCGCCCTCGCCGGGATAGCCGCCTTCCACCTTGATGCCGTCGGCGCCGATGTGGTCGATGAGGCTGTCGGTCACCGAGAAGTGGTCGTTGGCGAAGAGCGCGTACACGGCCGTGAACCCGGTCTCGGAGATGTGTGCGTTCTTCAGCGTGACGTGCGACGTGTTGGTCACGCGCACCGCGCCGAAGCGGTCGCGCGGCATCTCGACCTGGCGGTCGTACTGCGGGTACTGGTGGATGTCACCCGAGTCGCCGTCGTTGATCCAGCCGTTGCGGTACCAGTCGACGTAGTCGGAGTACTGCACGCCGAGCCCGTCGAAGGTGAGGTCGTGCGCGCGGTGCTCGGGTGAGCTGCCGGCCACGTTCACCACGGTCTGCACCGTCGGGCGGATCACCGAGCTGTCGGTGGGCTTCTCGCCGTTCTTCGGCCAGTAGTAGACCTCGCCGTTCTTGTAGTCCACGTAGAACTCGCCGGGCTGGTCGAGGAAGTCGAGCGAGTTCTGCAGGAAGTACCGCGAGCCGCCGCCGCTGTTGTGCAGGGCGTAGCGCGTGTTGTACTTCATCGTCAGCTGGTTCTTGGTGAAGTTGACGTCGAGGATCGGCACGGTGTCGGTGAACCAGCTCCAGCTGCCGCCCGACCAGATCGTCAGCGAGGCCTGCGAGAGGTCCCAGCTCGGGTCCCAGTCACCGGGGTTGGACCAGAGCCAGTTGTGCACGGCCTCCTTCGAGATGTCCGGCAGCGCCGAGGTGAGGTAGGGCGCCCACGTGTCCGGCGTCGCCCGGTTCGGGTAGCGGGCCACGGTGGCGCGCTCGCCGTTCTCGAACATTGTGTAGAACGGCTTCGTCTTGTCGAAGGGCGCCTTGTAGATGTTGCCCTGGTACGGCTGCCAGCCGGTGATCGGCGCGCCGCCGAGCAGGCGGGCCTTGCCGGGCCCGTCGGCGCTGCGGTACACGACCTGGTGCCCGTTGGCCCCGGAGTCGCCCTCGTCGAACGAGATCGTCCGGGTCACCGGGTAGTCGCCGGCGGCGAGGTTGACGTGGATGTCGCAGCGCATCTGTTTTTCCGAGTTCCAGCCGTGGCTGCTGATCTCGTCACGCGCGTGCTGCACCGTCTTCCACGGGTGCTTGGCCGAGCCGTCCGCCTTGTCGTTGCCCTGCGTCGAGACGTAGAGCTCCTTCGGCGTGCACGAACCGTGTCCCTGGACGTCTGCGGAGGCGGACTGGACGGAGACGAACCCCGCCAGCAGCACCACCCCCACCGAGACTCTCATCAGTTTCTTGCGCGTTCCACCGAACATGCGATCTCCTTCGCGGGGGTGTGCTGCGGATCTCTGCGGTGCATCTACTGGTGGCGGCGGTCCCGCCAGGCCTCGAACTCGGCGCGCGAGTCCGGGGTCAGCGGGTAGTAGTCGGAGAGGCGGGCGCCTTCCTCCAGCCGGGACCGGCTGAAGCGCTCCCACTCCTCGTGGTCGCGGGCCGCCTCCATCACGTGCGGGGCCTTGAGCCTGGGCACGACCACTGCGCCGTCGTCGTCGGCGACGACGAGGTCACCGGGCAGCACGAGCACGCCGCCGCACGCGACGGGCACGTGGTAGGCCCACGGGAAAAGCTCGGCCTGCGACGCGTAGTGCGGGGTCGTGCCGGTGCACCAGATCGGCACCCCGAGCTGCTCGACGCGCGGCGAGTCCCGGATCCGGCCGTCGACGACGATCCCGGCCCCGCCCTTGCGCTTGAAGTAGCGCACGAGCATGTCGCCGAAGCAGCCGGTGAACGCGCTGCCGTAGGCCTGCACCACGAGGACGTCGCCGGGCTGGATCTCCTCCAGCACGGCCCACAGCGCGGTGCTGCGTTCCACGTACTCCTGCGCGACGCCGGAAGCGACGTCCTCGCGCTGCGGCATGAACTGCAGCGTCACGGCCCGGCCGACCACCTTCTGCCCGGTCGTGAGCGGCCGCGGCCCCTCCACGAACGTGCGGCGGATGCCCTGCCGGTGCAGCTGGGCGCACGCGGTGGCGGAGCTGACGGCCTCGAGCCCGCGCACCAGCGCGGGATCGGCCGGGCCCGGGTCCGCGCCGCGGACCGGGAGCTCCCACACCGGTGCCGGCGCTGTGTCGCCGTTGCGTTCCACTGGTCGGCTCCTCACTCGTCGAAACTGTGGTGCGCGGCCGGGTAGGCGCGCGGGGTCAGGAACAGGTCCAGCCGGATGCCGTGCCCCGGCGGCAGCACGACCTCCAGACGGGATCCGCCGACGTCGGCCGTCCGCGTCGAGGCCGGCGAATCCGGTGCGGTGTAAGCGCGCGGGTCACCCGGGTAACCCTGCGGCGCGGCGGTGTAGGCGACCCGGTCGATGCGGTGCTCGCCGAACCCACCCGCCTGCACGACCACCCGGCGCTCGTCCGACAGTCCGATGTGGACCAGCTCGACGCGCACGTGCTCGTCGGTCGCGAAGTCCACCAGCGCCGCGATGTCCGGCGGGAGGCCCGGCCGCTGCCGGCCGGCGTCGAAGTACGCGAGCCGGCTCGGCAGCAGGCCGCCGTTGTAGAGCACCTGCGGCGTACCGGTGACCAGTTGCAGCAATGCTTCGGTGAGCACCGGGTTGTGGCGCTGCCAGTGGTGCACGTGGACCGTCGCCGGGTCGGCCGTGTCGGCCTCGATCAGCGCGAGGCGCCGCGCCACCTGGCCGAGCGCGGTCCGCAGCATCGCGTCCGGGTAGCCCGGGTTGGCGCCGCGCAGGAACTCCAGCCACGGCGCTTCGTGGCCGGCCTCCTCTTTGTTGCGGAACTCGCGCACCTCGGCCCAGTCGTAGCCGCTCGCCTTGCGCAGGCGGTCGAGCCGGTCGCGGTCGGCCGGCTGCCCCGCGGCGTGCCAGAGCCACGCGGACAGCCCGAGCTGGGGCGGCTGGAAGTCGAACCAGCCCTGGTCACTGTGGCGGTTGGGCACGAGCAGGGTCTCGGCGTCGACGTCGAGCTCGGCCTCCCAGCGGTCGCGGATGCTCGCGTCGGAACCCGCGACCGTGCCGCGGATCCCGTGTGCCTCGACGGTGTCGAGCGGGCCGCGGGCGAGGTCGAGCCGGTCGGCGGCCCCCGTGACCAGCACCGTGTGCACGGCGGCGATGACCGCGGCCGCGCCGACGCTGTAGATGCCGTGGGGCCACGCCCAGCCGTAGTTGCCGCCGTACCACCGGCCGCCGTGCAGCTCCCCGACCTCGCCGTGCGGGCCGACGTTGTCCGGCAGCACGCCGTCGTTGGCCGCGGCTCGCTCGCGCCACGCGTCGACGTACTCCAGGACCCAGTCGCGGTAGCGGTCCTCGTGGCCGTAGAGCCACGCGTTGGCGGCCAGACCCGTCGCCGCGAGGTTCACCGCCGTGTCGCCGCGGCCGATGCGCTCGTCCATCGCGGTGCCCATCGCGCGGGCCTTGGCGGGGTCGGCGAGATCGGCCCACTCGCGCACGCCCGGCACGTAGGGCAGCGGCAAGCCGAACGGGCGCATCGACTTCAGGTCCGCGTGGTAGGACTGCCACTCGTCGCTGATGCCGAAGCGCGGGCCGCCGGCGCCGTTGTGCGGCGCCCGGATCGTGCGCGTGGCCGGGTCGTAGTTGCCCGCCGGCGAACCCGGCAGGTACAGGTCGGCGAAGCGATAGGCGCGTTCGCGGAACGCCGCGTCCTGCGGGTCCGCCGCGCAGATCCCGTAGAACAGCAGCAGCGATTCGCCCTGGTGGAACCAGTCGTAGCCGCGTTCGAACTCGCCGACGAGGTACCCGGCCTCGGTCAGCTGCCGCGTGACGCCCGTCCAGTGGTGCTTGGCGGCGGCCAGCAGGTCGTCGGCGCCGCCGAGCTGGTAGAGCACGGGCCAGTTGAAGAACGCCTCGTAGAAGTCATCGGCGCCGTCACGGCTTTCGCCGGTGCCGCGGAAGATCAGCCGGCCGTCGGGTTCGCAGTAGCGGGCGGCGAACGTCCGCCACGCCGTGTCGAGCACGTCGAACAGGCGGCGTTCGAGCACGGCCCAGCTCGGTGGCGCGCCGAGCGGAACGGTCGCCGCCACCGTGGGGGTGGTGGTCATGACTGCCTTTCTGAGCGGGCTGTTCAGCCCTTGGTCGAACCGGCGGTGAGGCCCGAGATGATGTGGCGCTGCATGATCACGAAGAACACGAGCAGCGGGGCGATGGCCAGCAGCAGCGTCGGGAACACCACGGTGTAGTCGGTCTGGTACTGCCCGACCGCGGCGTAGATCCCGGTGGTCACGGTATAGAGCCCGCTGCTCGGGCCGAGGATGGTCTGCGGGTTCACGAAGTCGTTCCACACCGAGAACGTGTTGAGGATGACCATGGTGGCCACGGCGGGGCGCATCAGCGGGAAGATGATCCGCCAGAACGTGCGGATCCGCCCGCACCCGTCGAGCGCCGCGGCCTGGTCGAGGTCGCGCGGCACGGTGCGGATGAACCCGGCGTAGAGGAAGATCGAGAACGGCAGCGTCAGCGTGGTCTCGAACAGCACGTAACCCGGGATCGTCCCCATGAGACCGAGCGTCTTGAGCACGTAGACCACCGGGATCACCAGCACCTGGCTGGGGATGAACGTGCCGGCCAGGAAGAACACCATCAGCACGCGGAACAGGCGTTTGGTGCTGCGGGCGATCACGTACGCGGCCGGGCCGGCGAGCAGCACGGAGAACACGTTCACCAGCACCACGAACAGCACGGTGATCGCGTACCCCTTGACGATCGAGAACCGCGGGTTCTGCAACGCCGCGCCGAGGTGCTCCAGCGTGAGCCCGCCGGACAGGCCGAACGGGTCGGCCAGGATGTCCTGCTGGTCCTTGAACGCGTTGACCAGCAACAGGTACAGCGGTACCAGCATCACGACGGCGACGACGAGCAGGACCAGTCCGCGCAGGACCAGCCGGGCCGGATTCCCGCCGGTTCGCCGGCGCGGGGTCGGCGGGGTCGCGGGTGGTGGCGTGGCCGGTTTCGCCGGAGCGGCTCGGGTGGCGGTGGTCATGCGTGCGCTCCCTGGTCGGCGCGGCGGCGCAGCCGGGTGACGGCGAGGGCGAGCCCGGCGGTGACGATCATCAGCACCACCGACTGCGCGGAGCCGAAGCCGAGGCGGCCGTCGTGGAAGGAGTTCCACAGGATGAGGTAGGCCAGCGTCTGCGTCTGGCCCGCCGGGCCGCCCGAGGTGAGCGACACGACCAGGTCGTAGGTCTTGAGCAGCGTGATGAGGCTCAGCACCAGGTTCACGGTCACCACCGGCGCGATGGCCGGCAGCGTCACGTGGCGGAAGGTCTGCCACTTCGTCGCGCCGTCGATCCGTGCCGCTTCCAGGAGGTTCTGCGGCACGGTCTGCAGACCGGCGACGTAGAGCACGGTGGAGACACCGAACTGGGCCCACACGAGCACGGCGATGAGCGTGGCCGTCGCCCAGTCCGGATCGGACAGGAACGGCAGCAGCTTCGCGCCGTGCCCGGTCAGGAAGCTGTTGACCGCGCCGTTGGTGCCGAGGATCGCACTCCAGAGGAACCCGACGACGAGCGCGGAGAGCACGTGCGGGTAGAACAGGATCGTCCGCAGGATCGAGCTCACCCGCGTCGTGCGGCTGACCAGCGTCCCGAAGCCGAGGCCCAGCACGTTCATGCCGACCGTGCCGACCACCGCCGCGAGCAGGGTGACGAACGCGGCCCTGCGGAACTCGGGATCGCTGAGCACCTCGCCGTAGTTGCTGCCGCCGACGAACGCCGGGGCCGCGCTGTAGCCGTCCCAGTCGGTGAGGCTCAAGTAGATCGCGAGCCCCACCGGGACGATCAGCATCACGGTGTAGAGCACGGTCGCGGGCAGCACCATCACCGCGGTGGCGACGCCACCGTCCCGGCGCCTTCCCGGCGGCCTCATTTCGCGTGCGCCGACACCCAGCGGTCGACGGCGTCGGCGACCGTCTCCGGGGAGTGTCCGATGTAGAGGCCCTGGACCTCGGTGTTCCACGCGGAGTTGAACCCGCGCGGCAAGGTCGAGTCGCCGTAGCCCTCACCCTGGGCGACCTTGGCCGGTGCGGCGTCGAGGATCTTCTGCACCTGCTGCTCCAGCGGCGTGAACTCGCGCTGCACGCCGGTGCGGAAGTTGCCGTCCTGCTTGAGCTGCGCCACCACGGCCTGCTGGTCGGTGACGAGCCAGCGCACCAGCTTCGTCGCGAGGTCGCGGTGCTGGGTCGACTTCATGATCAGGTACGGCGCGGCCATCGTGGCACCCTGCGCGCCGGGGCTCTGCTGGCCGCCGGACACGGGAGCGGCGAAGACGCCGACCTCGAAGTCCTTCTTGGCCTTGGCCTCCGATGCGGTGAACCAGCTGCCCATCACGAACATACCCGCTTTGCCTTGCAGGAAGGCCGTTTCCGCGTCGGGGTACTTCAGGCCCAGCGCGTTCTTGTCGACGTAACCCTGGTCGAGCCACGACTGGTACAGCTTCAGGTACGGCAGCATCGCCTTGCCGACGGTGGTCTTGCCGGCGCGCACGTCGGCGTAGAAGCCGGGGTTCGCCGCGGCCAGCGCCGGGTCCGTGAGCTGCAGCAGCTGCAGGCCGGTGGCGAAGTCGCCGGAGGTCTGCAGCGGCAGGTAGCCCGCGGTCTTGAGCTTGCCGAGGTCCTGCGTCATCTCGTCCAGTGTGGACGGTGACGTGGTGATGCCGGCCTTGGTGAACGCGGTCTTGTTGTAGAACACCAGGGACTGCGCCTGCTCGCCGACACCGACGTTGTAGATCTTGCCGCCGAGCGAGGCCTCCTGGGCGAGCGGGGTGTTCTTCACCCAGTCTTCGCCGGTCAGGTCCACCAGCTGGGGCGCGAGCGTGGGATCGGCCATCAGGGTCTCGACGACGTCGGGCGGGTCGCCCGCGGCGAGCTGCTGCTGCAGGGTGTCGGAGACACCCTTGCCGGACGGAGCTTCGATCACGACGTCGACGCCCGGATTCGCCTTCTCGAACGGCGCGACCAGGCGGTCCCAGAAGTCCTGGGTGAGGTTCGGGGTGACGTTGACGAGCATCCGGATCGAGCCGGTGCCGCCGCCCGCGGCGCCGGAGTCCGCGAACCCGCCGCCGCAACCGGCGAGCGTGAGCGAGAGCAGGGCGCCGAGAACGGCGATGCCCCCGCGGGTACGAGCTGGACGCATCGCTCCTCCTCGTTGAGAAACCGCGTGAATGGGTGGGGTGCGGGTTTTGGTTCAGCTAACGACTGCTGAGTGATTTGTACTTCGCGGTAAATCAGCCTGTCAACGCGCAGAATCAGCCAGAAGTCCGATGGATGAGTCAGAAGTGTGTATCCTCATGTCCCATGACGGAGGACGCCACGGTGCGGCTGACCGACGCGGAGAGATCGACACTGCTGGGGTGGGCGAGCCAGGACGCGGGCCCGCTCGGGCTGCGCAGCCGGATCGTGCTGAGCTGCGCCGACGGTCTCGACGTGCCCGAGGTCGCGCGGCGCCTGGGCGTGAGCGAGGCGACGGCGGCGAAGTGGCGTGACCGGTTCCTGCGCCGCGGTCCCGACGGGCTCGCAGACGCACCCCGGCCGGGCCGGCCCCGCAGCCCGGACCGCGCGGAAGCCGAGCGGCTCGTGCTGTCCGCGATCGCCGAGGCCCGCCGCGGCGGCGAGGTGCCGACCACGCGGTCACTGGCCCGCACGGTCGGCCTCTCACAGTCCACGGTGTCGCGCATCTGGCGCGAGCACCGCAGCCCGGAACCCGCGCCGACGCGACTGTCCACTCCGGACCGCGGTGGCCAGGGCCTGCTGTCCGACCAGGTCCACCAGGTGCTGCGCCAGCAGATCATCGACGGCGAGCTGCGGCCCGGCGCACGGCTCGTCGAGTCGGCCATCGCGCGCCAGCTCGGCACCAGCCAGGCCCCGGCGCGCGAGGCCATCAAGCGGCTCGTGCACGAGGGCCTGGTCAGCTCGCTGCCCCACCGCGGCAACTACGTCGCCGAGATCTCCGCCGAACAGGCCCGCGAGGTGCGCGCCGTGCGCGTGGTGCTGGAGGAGTTCGCCGCCCGCGAGGCGACGACGCGCGTGCAGCCGCGGACCCTGCGCCTGCTCGAGGAGTCCGTGGACCGCATGCGCACCGCCGCGACCGCCGGCGACATCGGCGCCTTCCGCGAAGCCGACATCACCTTCCACCGCGACGTCTGCGCCGCCAGCGGCAACTCCTTCCTGGCCCGCCTGTGGCGCACGATGGAGCCCAACCTGTGGGGCCTGCACGTGGTCGGCAACCCCCTCTACGACGGCGACTGGTCCGCCATGGCCGAACGCCACGCCGACCTCGTCGCCGCACTGGCCGCCGGCGACCCGGACGAGGCCGCCCGCCTGTTCGGCGCCCACGCCCGCGGCCGGGCGAGCCTGAGCTGAGCGGGCATCGGGTTCACGCCGGGGTGACCGTGTAGGTGGCGCCCCGCCGGGTGGGCATCGAGAGTTCGCCGGCGCGCAGCGTGAAGTGCGGCGTCGGGCCGCCGGTGGCGTGAACGCGGGCGCCGCCGGACAGCGACGTGGCGCGCAGCCTCAGGTCGCCGCCCACATCGGACATGACCTCGACCTTCGTGACCCGGCCGGTCGTCCACCACGCGTTGACCGTGAACGCGCCCCGAGCCCGCAGGCCGTGGAAGGAGCCGGCGGCCCAGCCGGTGGGCAGAGCGGGCAGCACCTCGACGAAGCCGGCGTGACTTTGCAGCAGCATCTCGGCCACGCCGGACGCCACGCCGAAGTTGCCGTCGATCTGGAACGGCCAGTCGTTGAGGAAGTTGGGGAACGTGTTGCGCCACAGGAGGTGGTCGAGCTGTTCGCGGGCCTGGTCGCCGTTGTGGAGGCGGGCGAAGGCGTTGATCTTCTGCGCGCGGTTCCAGCCGATGTCGTTCTGCGCCGTGTGCGCGGTGCGGGCCTCGACGGCGACGCGGGCGGCCTCGTAGTACTCCGGGGTGCCCTCGGCCGTGATCTGGTGGCCGGGGAACAGCGGGTAGCTGAAGGACATGTGCCGGTGGCCGCTGTCCGCCTCGTCCAGGTCCGTCTTCCATTCCTGCAGCTGGCCCCACGAGCCGATCCGCAGGCCTGCGTCCAGCTTCGCGAGGGTCTTCTCCAGCATCGGCCGGTAGGCGTGGTCGCCGACGATCTTCGCAGCGGCGAGCGTGTTCGTGAACAGGTCCCACACGATCGTCTGCGAGTACGTGGCACCGGCGGTGAACGGGCCGAGCTCGGGCGAGAAGCTCGGGCTGACCACGAGCGTCCCGTCGGCGTCGGTGACGAGGTAGCCGAGCCAGAACTGCGTGTGCTCCTTGAGGATCGGGTACGCGCGGCGCCGCAGGAAGTCCTCGTCCATCGTGAACAGGTAGTGCTCCCACAGCTGGCGGATCAGCCACGCGGTCGACTCGGGCGCCCAGGTGGCGGCGTTCGTGGACACGCCGGTGTAGCCGAAGACGTTGACGTGGCTCATCGCGGCGAACCCCTGCGGCACCCCGCACAGGTCACGTGCGGTGACCCGGCCCGGCGCGCGCAGGCCGTCGATGAAGTCCACCAAGGGCGGCACGGTCTCAGCCAGGTTGGTGACGTCGGAGGGCCAGTAGTTCATCTCCAGGTTGATGTTCGTGGTGTAGTCCGACTGCCAGTCGGGGCTGGTCGAGTCGTTCCACACGCCCTGCAGGTTCGCCGGGCGCGACCCCTCGCGCGACGAGCCGATCAGCAGGTACCGGCCGATCTGGAAGTGCAGCATCTCCAGCTGGGGGTCGGCGCTGATCTGCCCCTGGTTGCGGGCCTGCTTGAAGGCCTGCAACGCCTCGTCGGTCGGCACCGCTGCCGGCTGCTGCCCGAGGTCGATGCGCACGCGCCCGAACAGCGCGCGGTGGTCGGCCAGGTGCCGCTCGCGCAAACCCCGGTGGCCCCGGTGCACGGCGGCGTCCACTGTGGACGTCACGGCCCGGTGCGGGTCGACACCGCGGTAGTGCGGGTACACGGGTGCGTAGTCCGTGCCGGGCGCGAGCACGAGTGTCGCCGCGTCCGCGCCGGTCACCGTCACGTGGCCGGCGGCGTCGGTGGTCACGCGCCCGCCCTCGGCGAGGACCTGGACCTGCGCCTCGAACACCATGCCGTTGTCGGTCAGCGCGCCGCGCATCGTGATGCGGCCGTCCTGCGCCGAATACGTGACGGCGCGGTTGTCGGCCGTCGCGAACCGCGCGGTGAACGACACCTGCCCACCCCGGCTCGCGGACAGGCGCGTGACGAGCACGTGGTCCGGGAAGCTCGCGAACAGCTCGCGGGTGTGCGTGACACCGTCGGCGGTCGTGAACCCGACGGTCGCGAGCCCCGTCGCCAAGTCCAGCTGCCGCCGGTAGCCGGTCACGGCGCCGGCCGGAGTCGCGCGGTCCAGGAACAGATCCCCGAAGGTCTGGTACGCGCCGTAGCCCCACTTCGTCTGCCCGAGCGCCGCGGTCGCCGGGCCGGTGTCGGCGCTGCCGGTGGCCGCGATGCTCGCGCGCACGTCGGCGAGCGCGGTCGGGCGCGGCTCGTACCAGTTGCCGAAGTTGTACTCGTGGCCCTCGTCGTGGGAGCCGGGGCCGCCGTTCCACAGCGTGTCGTGGTTGAACTGGATCTGTTCGCTGTCGACGGTGCCGTAGATCATCGCGCCGGCCGCGCCGTTGCCGACGGGGAACGCCTGTTCCTGCCAGAGCGTGGCGGGTTCGTCGAACCACAGCACGGAATCCGGGGCGGGCCGGGTTGCCCCGGCGGCTGTGACGCGGCCGAGCGCCGCGGTGGTCAGGGCGAGCGCGCCGCTCGCCATCGCCGCGCCGAGCAGGCTCCGGCGGGAGAAGCCGGGTGAGGACATGAGGGGACTCCTTCGTCCGGTGGGGAGGGGAACGGGATCGGCTCACGGGCCGCAAAGAACATATGTATGTGTAGGCGAGCCGCGCGCGGGTGTCCAGACCACATCGGAAAAGAGCTGGTATACCGTCGGCCGGTCAGCGCATTCTCGTCTGGACCTCTTGCAGACATCACATGTCTGGGGCTACCGTCGCCCGCGTGTCACTCACCGACGAGGCGATCGCCCGCATCCGCGAGCTGATCCAGTCCGGGAAGCTGCCACCGGGGTCGAAGCTGCCGCCGGAACAGCAGCTCGCCACCGAGCTGGGCATCTCCCGCTCCCCCATGCGCGAAGCCGTGAAGGCGCTCGCCGTCGCCCGCGTGCTCGACGTGCGCCGCGGCGACGGCACATACGTCACGAGCCTTGCCCCCACCGTCCTGCTCGAAGGACTCGGGCTGGCCGTGGAACTCATGCACGGCAACACTTTGCTCGAGCTGACCGAGGTGCGCCGGCTCTTCGAACCGATCGCCACCGGGCTCGCCGCCACCCGGGCGACGGAAGAGGACCTCGCGCGGATCCACGGTCACCTCGAGGCGATGCGCGCCGCGGCCGGCGACGTCGAGCTGCTCAACCAGCACGACGCCGCCTTCCACAGGGCCGTGGCCGCCGCGACCGGCAACGAAGCGCTGGCGACGTTGCTTGACGGCATCTCCGGCGGCACCCTGCGCGCGCGGGTGTGGCGCGGGATGGTCGAGGCCGGCTCGGCCGAGGGCACGTTGTCCGAGCACGAAACGATCTACGAAGCACTCACCGAACGCGACGCGACGCTCGCGCAAGCCGCCGCCCTCGTGCACATCAGCACCACCGAACGCTGGCTGCGCCGCGTGCACGGCGCCCGTTCCGGGGAGGCGGAGTGACACCCACGACCGCGGCCGGCAAAACCGTCGGCCTGGGCACGTCGGCGATCGGCGGCCTGTACGAAGACCTCGGTGACGCCGCCGCGCGGGCCACGCTCGAAGCGGCGTGGGCCGCCGGCACGCGCTACTTCGACACCGCCCCGCACTACGGCGCCGGAGTCGCGGAACGGCGGCTCGGCGCGTTCCTGCGCGACAAACCGCGCGCCGAGTTCACCGTGTCGTCCAAGGTCGGCCGGCTGCTGCGTTCCGGGGAAGACGGGCTCGTGCGGGTGCGCGACTACTCGGCCGACGGCGTTTACACCTCGCTGGCGGAGAGTCTCGACCGCACCGGTCTGGACCGGTTCGACACCCTGTTCATCCACGACCCCGACGACTTCTGGGAAACCGCGGTCGGCGCGGCGTACCCGGCCCTCGCGCGGTTGCGCGACGAAGGCGCGGTACGGCGGATCGGCGTCGGCATGAACGAGCCGAGGATGCCGGCCCGGTTCGTCGCCGAGACGGACCTCGACTGCGTGCTCATCGCCGGCCGCTACACCCTCCTCGACCGGTCCGCGGCCGACGAGCTGCTGCCGTTGTGCGAAACCCGCGGGGTGGACGTGATCGCGGGCGGAGTCTTCAACAGCGGCGTGCTGGCCGACCCCGGCCCGGATGCGCGCTTCGACTACCTGCCGGTGCCGCCGGACGTGCGCGCCGCGGTCGAGGCGCTCGCCGCCGCGTGCGCCCGGCACGGGGTCGCCCTGCCCGCGGCCGCGTTGCAGTTTCCCTTGCGGCACAAGGCCGTGACGGCGCTGGTCATCGGCGCCCGCACACCGGCGGAGGTCGAGCAGAACGCCGCCCACCTCACCACCGCGATCCCGGACGCGCTGTGGTCGGAAATCGACGCGCTCACCGTCATCCGGTGATCGTGTCCCCCTGTTGACAAGGCTGTGACCGTCGTGCACACCTGATTCCCGGACCGCCTGGCCCACCACCCGGACGCGTGCGGGATCGCGCCCGCGCTGCCAGAGTGGATCATGACCGGACGAGAGGGGCTGAACGGCATGAGCGACCACCGAGGCGCGGTGAACCGCTGGTGGCGCAGCAAACCGAGCGCTTCGCGGGCGCGACGCCCCCGGCGGCCCGCCCCGTTCGTCGTCGGCCTGCGCCGCACGTCCCCGGCGTGGTCGACCCGCCTCGACGAGGTGCTCGAGTTCAACGCGAACCGCTGAGCCCTCGGGGAGTTGCCCAGGTGTCGGGTACGACCCAGCGTCACCCCTCCTCACCCGGTGCACCCGCCGAAACCGGCGGAGTCCTCCGCAGCGCGTCGAGCACGACCTGCACCGCGGCGCGCTGCGGGGAGCCGCGGCGGACGGCGGCGGTGATGGTGCGCGTGACCGGTGCCGCGAGTTCGCGGGTGGTCACGCGGTAGCGGGGGTCGACGGCGAGGCCGGGCAGCAGGGTGATCGACAAGCCGGCCTCGACGTGCTGCAGGGCCAGCATGTAGTTGCTGAAGCGGCACACCGCGCGCGGCTCGAAACCCGACTGCCGGCACAGCCGCAGCGTCAGATTGGCCATGTAGGACTGCGGCAGGTCGAGCGACCACGGCTCGTCCGCGAAGGCGGCCAGGTCGACGGCGCCGCGGCGGGTCGCTGGGTGGTCGGGGGGCATGACCAGCACGATCGGGTCGGTCGCGAGGGGCACGAGGTCCACGTCGGGGTCCAGCGGCTGCTCGACGAAGTCCGTGGTCGTGATGATGAGGTCCGCGTCGCCGACGCGCAGGGCGGGCATGCTCTCGTGCGGTTCCAGCTGCAGCACCTCGACCTGCAGGTCCGGGTGCGCCGCGGCCAGCCGCGTCACCGCGGGCACGGCGAGCGTGTGGACGGCGCTCTGGAACGCGCCCAGCCGCACCAGGCCGGCGGGTTCGTCGCCGAGGCCGCGCAGCTCGGCCTCGACCGTGTCCATGTGGTCGAGCGTGTCCATGTGGTCGAGGATCGCCCGGGCCCGGCGCGCGAGGATCAGCCCTGCCGGGGTCAGGCGGACGTGGCGGCCGGTGCGTTCCAGCAGCTTGGTGCGCGTTTCGGTCTCCAGCACGGCGAGCTGCTGCGACACGCTCGACGCGCTCAGGTTCGACGCGCTCGCCACCGCGCGGATGGTGCCCAGCGTGTCGAGCCGGCTCAGCAGGCGCAGGCGCCACGGGTTCAGCACCATCCCATTGTGCGGCTCAGCCGAACAGAACGTCCGGAATTGTGAGCTGGACGTGTCGCTCGGCGCAGACTTACCGTCGGGGACATGGCTGCTCCGACCACTGTCCCGCTGTCCGCCGACACGTTCTGGACCGACGCCGAAGCCCACCTCGTGCGCTACGGCGGCGCGTTCACCCGCGAGATCATCGAACGCGCCGCCGGCAGCTTCCTCTACACCGCCGACGGCCGGAAGATCCTCGACTTCACCTCCGGCCAGATGAGCGCGATCCTCGGCCACTCGCACCCCGAGATCGTCGAGACCGTGCGCCGCCAGATCGGCACGCTCGACCACCTGTTCAGCGGCATGCTGAGCCGCCCGGTCGTCGACCTCGCGCGGCGGCTGGCCGAGACGCTGCCGGCGCCGCTGGAGAAGGCGCTGCTGCTGACCACCGGCGCCGAGTCGAACGAGGCCGCGATCCGCATGGCCAAGCTCGTCACGGGCCGGCACGAGATCGTGTCGTTCGCGCGGTCGTGGCACGGCATGACGCAGGCCGCCGCGTCCGCGACCTACAGCGCCGGGCGCAAGGGCTACGGCCCCGCGACACCCGGCAACTTCGCCATTCCCGCGCCCAACACCTACCGCCCCGACTTCACGCACGCCGACGGCACGCTCGACTGGCGCCGGCAGCTCGACTTCTCGTTCGACCTGATCGACGCGCAGTCCGTCGGCAGCCTCGCCGCGTGCCTGGTGGAACCGATCCTCAGCTCCGGCGGGATCATCGAGCCGCCGCCGGGGTATTTCGCGGCACTGCAGGAGAAGTGCCGCGAACGCGGGATGCTGCTGATCCTCGACGAGGCGCAGACGGGCCTGTGCCGCACCGGCACGTGGTACGCGTTCGAGCGCGACGGCGTCGTGCCGGACATCCTGACGGTGTCCAAGACGCTCGGCGCAGGCCTGCCGCTCGCGGCCGTGCTGACCAGCGCGGAGATCGAGCAGGAAGCGCACGAGCGCGGGTTCCTGTTCTTCACCACGCACGTCTCGGACCCGCTGGTGGCGGCCGTCGGCAACACCGTGCTCGACGTGCTGACCCGCGACCGGCTCGACGAACGCGCCCGCACGCTCGGCGCCTTCCTCCGCAGCGGGCTGGAGGAGATCGCCGGACGCCACGAGGTCGTCGGCGACATCCGCGGCCGCGGCCTGCTGGCCGGCCTGGAGCTCGTGGTGGACCGCGCCACCAAGGAAAGCTCGGACGCGCTGGGCGCTCTCGTCACCCGGCGCTGCCTGGAACTGGGGCTGCACATGAACATCGTGCAGCTGCCGGGCATGGGCGGCGTCTTCCGGATCGCGCCGCCGCTGACGGCGACCGAGGAGGAGCTCTCACTCGGACTGTCCATTCTGGGCGAAGCCATCGGCGACGCGCGCGCCGTGCTGTAGGACGGTGTGAGTGCCGGTTCGCCACCGGCACTCACACCGTCGATTCAGGACCGCTGCTCGGGCGGCACGTACTCGAACGTCGGCCCCGCCGTCGTCTTCCCGTCGCCGGTGGGCATCTTCATGAGCGCCTGGGCCTGCGCCTTCAGCTGGAACATCACGCCGACGGTGGCGCCCAGCCCGCCCGGGTTGCCGGTGAAGGCGTCCTCCAGCAGGTACAGCAGCAGGCAGTAGGTGTTGTCGAACTCCCCCTGCGCCCGGCGGATCGGGCTGTCCTCGGGGTGGTCGGCCGGGCTCGGGTTGCGGCGCATGGGCAGCACGCCGTCGAAGTCGACCTTGATCTCCTCGCCCGTCGGGCCGCTCTGCGGGGTGTCGCCCTCGGCGTAGCGGCGGCCGTGCTTGAGCTCCTGGAAGCGGTAGAAGTGGGCGACCTCGTCGCGTTCGGGGTGGAAGACGTCGCGGTCGCCGTCCCACACCTCGATGCGCGCGGCGCCCTCGCCCTGCTCCACGATCTCCGCGAGTGCGGCCAGCGCGGAATCCAGGTCGTGCACCGGAATCACGCTGCCGCCACCGCTGCGGAGGTGCATCTCACCGATCTGCCGCTTCGGGTCACCGGAGAACACGGCCTCCTCCCCCAGCTGTTCGCACAGGTTCTTCAGCCCGGCCTGCACGGCGGCGTAGAACTGCCCGATCGTGCGGTAGCCGTCGGCCTGCGGCGGCGCGTCGGCCGACTCGGGCTGCTCGATCCTCAGGAACAGCTCCAGCGCCTCCGCGCCGAACGGCACGAGGTTGACCTGCAACGACGGGTCCCCGTGGGGCAGCGGGTGCGGGTACGCGGGCAGCAGCTGCGGCGCGTCGAGCTTCGGCTCGCCGCCCACGGCGTTGAGCAGGTTCGCCGCGAGCGCCAGGTGCAGCATCTCCTCGGCCAGCACACTGCCGACGACCTGCGCGGCCTCGGCGTTGCGGCCCGGATCGAGCGAATACAGCGCGCACAGGTAAGGCGGGATCGTCGCGTGTTCGAGCTCGATCGCCCACTGCAGGTGGCGGCGGAGCTCGGCCACGCTGTCGATGGCGGGAGCGGGACTGGTGTCCATTTGTGCCTCTCGTCTCGGCGGGTCGCGAGTTCGGGTTCGGGTTTCGCGAGGCAGGACAAGACGGCGGGCGGATGTGTGACAGCTTTCCCCCGGACGGGGTGTCACCCCGGCGGGCCCGGCCCGGTCACCATGGGCACGAGGTCCGGCCGAGCCACGAGGTCAGAGCGGGAGCACCGGGTTTCAGACGGCCGTGGTGGCATGCGTCAAGCAGAGCGTGGCTGGTCCCACCCGCCGCCGGACCTCGCCGACGGTCCCGGCCCGGGTTGCCGCGCCGCCGGTGTCGTCAGCGCCAGCACGAGGATGCCGATCGCCACGGCCAGCCAGGGCAGTCCGTCCAGCGCGAACGCGCGCAGGGTGTCCGGACCGCCCTCGTACAGCAGGTAGACGTCGACCTCGGGCAGGACCGTCGCGGCGAACAGCTCCACGATGGCCAGGGCACTGCCGACGATCAAGCACATCCGCGCGGCCGGCCGGCTCCGCAGGACCGCGATCGCGCCGGCCGGCAGGACTCCCGTCACGGCCAGGTTGAGCACGACGGTCGCCCCACCGGAGACGACCTCGCCGTCCACGACGGCGATGAGCCCGCACATCGCGCTGATGAACGCGGCGATGCTGCAGATGATCGCCAGCACGCCGGTCACGACCGCCGTGCCTCCCGCCGGGCTCCGCGGGGCGCTTCGGACCGGCGCGGCCGGAAAGTGCGGACCGGGATACTGCGGATACGTCATGCCCTCCCCTTTGCGTTGTCCGGACATCGTGCCAGGCGATGGCGACCGGCCGCGCGTAAACGCCTTGAGTCCCACCGATCGGGGCCGGAAGAATGCCTCCGGTGCAAGCCCGCTACACCGGACGTCTCCGCCTCGAAGCGGTCGGCCCCGAGCTGGCCGACGATCTGTTCCGCCTCCACCAGGACCCGGGCATCGCCCGCTGGTACGGCGCATGGACGGCCGAAGACGCCCTGCGGACCGCCACGGAGATGGGCCGGTCCTGGCACTCCGACGGCGCCCACAAATGGCTCGCGTACGACCGCGCCGACGGCGTTCTGATCGGCCGCGGTGGCCTCTCCCGCACCCGCGACGGGCAGTGGGAACTCGGCTGGGCCGTGCGCGAGTCGTTGTGGGGCCGCGGCTACGCCACGGAAATCGGCCGGGCCGGCCTGGAGTTCGCCTGGGGCGAGCTGGCCGCGTCACGGGTCATCTCGTTCACCGAAGTCCACAACGGACGGTCGCGAGCCGTCATGGAGCGGCTCGGGTTCCGGTACGACCGTGACATCAGCCATCGCGGCGAGCCGTTCGTGTTGTACGTGCTCGACAAGCCTTGATTCAGCTCGCCAGGGTCGCAGACGGCCTACGCGGCCCGGGGTTCGATCCGCGTCCCGCTCGGGACCGTGACCGACAGGAGGTCGCTGGGGGCGTCGAGCTCGAGGCGGTGCCACCGTCCACACGGGACGACCGCCGCGGTGCCCGGGGTGAGGGTGGCCGGGGTGTCGTCGTCGCGCAGGTACAGGCGGAAGCCGCCGCTGAGGCAGCAGACGAGCTCGTCGGCGGCGGCGTGGATCTCCCAGTGGTCGGAGTGGACGTCGGCGTCGGTGGTGGCGTGGAAGGTCATCAGGTGCCAGTCGTCGGGCTCGCCGTCGACCGTGCGGGGTGTCGCGGCCGCGCGGCCGTCGGCGGTCAGGTGCAGGAAGGAGGTGAACAGGTCGATCGGGGTCATGGGTTTCCTTTCGGTGGTGGGTCAGTCGGTGAGGCCGCGGCGGAGGGCGTCGGCGAGTTCGGCGATCTGGCGCTGTGACACCTCGGCGGACAGGATCGCCTGCGAGCCGTGGAAGGTGCCGGGCCACTGGTGCAGCTCGGCGGAGACGCCCGATTGCAGCAGGCGCAGCGCGTACGTGATGCCCTCGTCGCGAAGCGGGTCGAACTCGGCGGTGGCGACGTACGCGGGCGGCAGGCCGGAGAGGTCGGCCGCCCGTGCGGGGGCGGCGTAGGGCGTGCCAGGGGCGCCGCCGAGGTAGTGGCGCCAGGTCGCGGCGAGCTTGTCGCGTGTCATCCACGGCGTGTCGGTGAAGGTGCGCGCCGACCAGGTGTCCTGGCGGTCGTCGAGCTCGGGCTGGTTGAGCAGCTGGAAGCGGATCGCGGGCCCGTGCTCGTCGCGGGCCCGCAGTGCGATCGCGGCGGCGATCCCGGCGCCCGCGCTGTGCCCGCCGACGGCGATGCGGGCCGGGTCGAGGCCGAGCTCCGCCGCGTTCTTCGCGGCCCAGGTCAGGGCCGCGTACGCGTCGTCCACGGCGGCCGGGAACGGGTGTTCCGGAGCCCGCCGGTAGCCGACGGAAATCACCACAGCGCCGGCGACGTCGGCGATGCGCGCGGCCCACGGGTGCTCCGTGTCGAGGTCGCCCATGACGAAGCCGCCGCCGTGCAGCCAGATGATCGCGCCCTGGGCCTGCCGCGGCCGGTACAGGCGCACGGGGACGTCGCCGTCGGCGGTGTGGTCCTCGACCGTGAGGCCCGAGGTGTCGGGCGGCGGCGCGGAGGCGGACAGGCCGGCGAGCTTCTCGCGGGCGACGACCGGATCGTCCAGGTCGGCGGGCGGGAACAGCGGGAGGAAGGCTTCGAGTTCCGGGTTCATGCCGACGATCCTGCCGCCGCCCGGGCGCCGCGTCGCCCGCCGGGCGTCGCGCGAAATCGCCTGATGACGCGACGCTCGCCGCGTACGCTGCCGGGTATGGAGGCGTTGGTCGTCCGGCTGTCGCAGCTGGACTCGGAGGCCGAGGGCGCGATCCGCGTCGTGATGTTCTACGACACGCTGATCCGCCGGCGCGTCGAGCTGGCCGCGCTGGCCCGGGCGTCGGCGGGCCTGGCCGAGTGCGTGGCCGGCATCCGGCTCGACGGCACCGGGCAGACGTTCCGCGTCGCCCCGGACGGCCCCGCGCCGTCGGCCGGCCACGCGTCGACCACGGTCGCCATCACGCTGGACGACGAGCAGATCGGCGCGGTCTGGCTGGAACGCCCGTCGCCACTGCCCCTAGATGTATTTGGCCAGGACGTTGGTAGCGGAAGGTTCTGGTTGACGTGGGGAGAACCTCCGGTTGAGGTGTGGCTTGTCTAGGACCCACGTCAACCGG
>NZ_JBIAWY010000015.1:0-229285 GCF_042896185.1 Amycolatopsis sp. NPDC001319
CGCCCCCCCCCGCGGGGCCCCCCCGCCCCCCCCCCCCGCCCCCCCCCCCCGGCACCACCCCCCCCCCCCCCCGGCGCCCCCCCCGGGGGGGCGCGGCCCCCCCCCCCCCCCCCCCCCCCCGCGTCCGTCGGAGAACCTCAGGCTTCGAGCTGCGTCGCGTGGCGCAGGTCGTCGGCGGTGAGCAGGTTCGGGTCGAGGGCGACCTCGGTGCGCACCGTGAGCGCCGCGAGGATCGACTTGCGCACCCGCCGGCCGTCGAGGCCCCGCAGGCCCTTGGCCAGCTCCGCGCGGAGGTCGGCGTCCCGGGCGAGCGGCATCAGCCCGGGCCACTGCTCGGCCAGCTCGGTCAGCGAGGACGCCACGATCCGCTCGACGACCTCGTCGTCGGGCAGCGTGGTGGTCATGACCAGGTCGGCCCGCGAGAGCACGGCCTCGTCGACCGCGTCGACGAAGTTGGTCGTGGCCACGAGAACCAGGTGCGGGCACTGCGCGCGCAGCTGGTCGAGACCGGACAGCACGGCGTCCGTCGCGCGGTGCACGTCGACCGGGTTGGTTTCGAACGACGCCGAGCTTCGGCGCACGGCGAGTGCCTCGACCTCGTCGATCAGCACCACGGTGTGCGGTCGCCGCGCGGCGATCTCCGGCAGGGTGTCGAGGAACAGCCGCGAGACGGCCCGCTGGCTTTCGCCGAGCATGTCGCTCGGGAACGCGTGCGGGTCGACCTCGACGAGCGTGGTGGCGCCGCGCGGGGCCATCTTCCGTGCGGCGGCCTGCGCGAGTCCCTGCGCGAGCGTCGTTTTTCCCGTACCCGGGGGACCGGCCAGCACGATCAGGCCGTGCGGCGCGCCGGAGAGTCCGCTGAGCAACCGGCCCTGCCGCAGGACGAGCAGTGCGGTGCCGAGCAGCCTCTCCTTGGTGCCCGCCGGCACGATCATCGAGTCCCACGGCCCGTCGTGGTGGTCCGAGGGCAGCGCGTGCAGTCCGACGACTCCGGGCGGGAGCGTCCGCTCGCTCACGGCCAGGACGGCCGGTCGAGGGCGGGCCACACGACCGTGTTGACGTCGCCGGCCTGGGCGTCGCGGATGTGGTCCGGCGGCTCTTCGAAGAGCACCGCGGGATCCATCAGCGCCCGCATCGTCTCCAGCAGGCTGTCGAACATGTGGATGCGCACGACCCGCGCGGTGTTCTCCTTCGAGTCGTTGAAGTGCTGGTGCCACAGGAAGTGGTCGACCACGATCAGGTCGCCCTTCTTCCACGGGTGGTTCTCTCCGCCCTCCGGCTCGGTGCCGAGGTAGGAGTGGCCTTCGCCTTCCAGCACGTACAGCCAGGCCTCGCCGGCGTGGCGGTGCATCGACTGCTGCCGGCCCTGGCCGATCTCGAACATCGCCATCGTGATGCCGGAAGCCTGGTACCCGATGGCGCGGTCGAGGAGGAAGGTCGTGCGGGTGCCGCGCGGGGTGTTGAGCAGTTCGAGCTCGTCCCAGTCGGTGTGGAGCCGGCCGCTGCGCCGCTTCTGCTGCTCTTTGCCGAGCCGGCGCAGGCGCCGGGCGTACGCGTCGTCTCCCGGCACGTCGGGTGCGCTGAAGTCGGGCCGGCCCGGGAGGTTCTCGACCGGTTCGTGACCGCGGTCGTCGAGGATCGACATGCCCATCGTGGCGAGCAGCGGCTCGCTGGAGAACGTGAGGTAGCGGAACGTCTCGTCCCCGTCGTTGCCCGAGCGGTGCCACGCCCACGCCGGGATGTGGGCCGAGTCGCCGGGGGCGACGGCCACCCGTTCGCCGTCGATCTCGATCCAGCCGCGGCCGCCGACGCCCAGCACCATGGCGTCCCAGGAGTGCCGGTGAATCGTGGTGACCACGCCGTGGTCGACCTCGTGCACGAGGGCGTCGATGGAGCGCGTCGGGTTGTCGCCGTCCTCGCCCATGTAGACGCCGGTGCGCATGCCCCGCGCGGTCGGCTGGAGGGTGACGGCCTCGCTCCGGATGATCGTGCGGTGGTTGTCACGCCAGTCCTCGAGGAACTTCGCCCGCCGGGCTTTCTGCTGGTGGTAGTGGGTGGTCTTCGTCGTGGTCTTCGTCGACACCGAGCCTCCTGATTGGGCGGACCATTTTACCTTTCGCATTGTGGTCCGCCGGGCGCGCGGCGGCAAGCATGGACTTTTGGTCATACCATCAGGCAATATGGCGGTCATGAAGGTCGCCGAGGTCCTGCGCAATCGCGACTTCGACTTCTACTGGGGCGGTGTCGTCCTCTCGCAGATCGGCAGCCGGGGAACGATCGCGGCCAACCTCTACCAGGTCTACGAACTCTCCGGCTCGGTGGCGCAGACCGGGCTGGTCGGTGCCGCCCAGGTCGTGGCGCTCGTGGTGCTCAGCCCTTTGGCCGGCGTCTACGCGGACCGGGTGGACCGGCGCAAGCTCCTCCAGTGGTCGCAAGCCGTGGCCATGGTCGTGGCGCTCGCGCTCGCGGCGACGAGCTTCACCGGCCACGCCGACGTCGTGCAGGTGGTCGGCTCGGTCGTGCTCACCACCGCGGCCGCCAGTTTCGACCAGCCCGCGCGCCAAGCCCTGATCCCGGCCCTGGTCCCGCGGGCCCAGCTGCCGCAGGCCTTCGCGCTGCTCAACCCGTCCCGGGAGCTCGCCGTGCTCCTCGGCCCCGCACTCTCCGGGGTGCTCATCGCCGTCAGCGGGCCGGGCCTGATGTACGCCGTCGACGCGGTGACCTACCTGCTGCTGATGATCACCTTGGCGCTGCTGCGGATTCCGCACCTGCCCGGGGCGGGCGAGCACATCACGCTGCGGGAGCAGCTCGCGGAGGGGGTCCGGTTCGTCCTGGGGAGACGGATCGTGTGGCAGATGGTGCTGCTCGACCTGGTGGCGACCGTCTTCGCGGGCTACCGGGTTCTTCTGCCCTCCCTGGCGATCGACCGGTTCCACCTGGGAGCCACGGCGTACGGGCTGCTCTCGGCGGCACCGTCGGCAGGGGCGCTCATCGCGACGTACACGGTTTTCCGCGTCGTCGACCGCAGCAAACGGCTCGGCAAGGTCCTCCTCGCGTCGACGATCGCCTACGGCCTGAGCGCCGTCCTGCTCGCCTGGGCCGCCGGGCTCGTGGTCGCGCTGGTCGCCTGCCTGTTGCTCGGCGCGTTCGACGCGATGGCCACGACGATCCGGCAGGCGGCGGTGCAGCTCGAGACGCCGGATGCGCTGCGCGGGCGGGTTTCCGCGATCTACCAGATGGCCTCACGCGGCGGCCCGGCCCTGGGCGACACCGTGATCGGGGGCGTCGCGGCGGCGATCGGTCCCGTGCTCGCGCTCATGATCGGAGGGCTCGCGACCGCGGCCTTCGCCGTCGGGCACTTCGGCCGGGCGAACCCGGTGCGCAGGTACGCCGCCGCCCGCGCGGAGGAGCCCGAGCCGGCGTGACCCGCGAGTGTGACGGTTTCGCACTGAATGCCACATTCCGGTAGTGCCGGACCGCCGGTCGTGGTCTGATGTCCTCCGCGATTCGCGGAGGGGGCGGGGAATGGTCGACACCTGGCACTTGCCCGGGTTCACCGAGGTCGACGTGCTCGGCACCGGCGGCTTCGGGCGGGTCGTGCTGGCCAAGCACGACGCGTCGGGGCGGATGGCGGCGATCAAGTACCTGCGCGCGGAATACCTCGCCGACGCGCGGATCGCGGACGGCTTCCGGCGCGAGGCGTGGCTGCTGTCCGGCGTCCGGAGCGCGCACGTGGTCCGGCTCTTCGACTTCGTGGAGACGCCGGACGGCGCTGCGCTGGTCATGGAGGCTGTGCCCGGGGTGTCGCTGCGCGCGCTGCTGGCGGCGGAGAACGTGCTCGCCCCCGAGTCGGCGCTGGCCATCCTGAAGGGCTCGCTGCTGGGCCTCGCCGACGCCCACGCGGCCGGGGTGGTCCACCGGGACTACAAACCGGGAAACGTGCTGGTGTCCCGGGAAGGCGAGTCGAAGCTGGTCGACTTCGGACTCGCCACTTTGGACGGTCACAACGGGCTGACGGCCGGCTCACCGTCGTACATGGCGCCGGAGCAGTGGTCCGGGCAGCCCGGAATGCCGGCCACCGACGTGTACGCGGCGACCTGCGTGTTCTATCAGTGCGTGACCGGCCAGGTGCCGTTCCGGGCGGACACGACCGAAGGGCTGCGCTCGCTGCACCAGGCGGCGCCCGTGCCCGTGGACGCGGTGCCCGAGGCGTTGCGTCCCCTGATCGCGCGGGGGATGGCCAAGGACCCGGCGTGGCGGCCGGCCACGGCGCACGCGTTCGTGAGCGAGCTGGAAACCGTGGCGCGCAAGGCCTACGGGAAGAACTGGGAGAAGCGCGGCTGGAAGCGGCTGGCCACCTCGGCCGCCGCGCTCACGGCGCTGACGCCGTTGGCGCTCCTGGCCACCGCCGGGACGGCCGCCGCACCGGTCGGCGCCGGCACGGCGGCCGGGATCGCGGGTGGGGTCGGCGGCGGAGTGCCGGCCACCGGGTCCGGAGTGGGCGCGACCGCGGTGATCGCCGGCAAGATCGCCGCGGCGGTGCTGGTCGTCGGCGCGCTCGTCGCCGGGGGAGTGGCGATCTTCGCCAACCACGACGATCCGCCCGCGCAGGCAGCGGCGCTCACGGTGAGCCTCCAGACCACGTCGGGGCGGGATCCGGCGCTGCCGGTCACCTACGACCTCCAGTTCCCCCAGGTGTCCGGCGGCCCGGATCCGGCCGTCCGGCAACGGATCAACGACGCGTTGCGGGCCCCGGTCGACAAGCGGCTGAAGGCGATCCGCGACGCGGTGGCCGGCAATCGCGAGATGTTCCAGGAGCGCGGGGACACGGCCGCGGCGCACACGACGGCGCGGATCCTGCTGCGGACCCCGAGCCTGCTTTCCGTGCGGTACGACCACGATCTGGATTCGGACGTGCTGTCGCACACGACCTGGCGGTTCCCCGAGACGGTGAACGTCGACCTCGGCACGGGACAGGTGCTCGGCCCGAAGGACATGTTCCGGCCCGAGGTGCTGACCGCGGCCGGGATGCGGACGCTGACCCAGCGGCTCGAGCCGGTCACGAAAAACGGGTTCTGCCGGGTCCCCACGATCGACGGAGCGGGGGAGAAGGTCACCATCGACGCGGCCGACCGCGGCTCGGGCACCGACCATGTACCGGGCGCGGCCATCGGGTTCACTGCGACCGGCGCCGAGTTCGAGATCCAGTGGTACGACCTCGGCTGCGACACGGCGTCCGGGAAAGAGACCGTGACCCTGCCCTACAACGGGATCGGCGACCTGCTGCTGCCGAAGTTCCTGACGATGCTCGGCAAACCGGCGCCCGCCTCGTCGCCTCCCGCTTCGCCGCCGCCTTCGACCTCGGTCTCCGAGGCGCCGACGACGCCCTCTCTTGGCCAGTCCGCGCAGGGGCCGACGTACACGAACCCGCGGTTCGGGTTCACCGCGCTGATTTCCGAGAGCTACCTCGCCACCCCGTACGCCCCGCCGAACGGGGAAGGGATGACGTTCAGCAGCTCCGACGCCGACGCGACGCTGACGGTCTGGGGCGCCAACTCGACAAAGTCCGCGGCCCAGGCGATGGCCGGCGCGGTCGCCGCGGTGGAAGCGGACGGCGGACAGGTGACCTACCAGAAGGTCGAGGGCGACCGGTACTCGGTTTCCGGCTACCAGGGCGACGGCAAGATCTTCTACGAACGCGGGTTCACGGGATCCGCGTCGATGGCCGCGTTGCGCTGGGTCTACCCGCGGGAGGACAAGGACCGGTTCGACGGGCTCGTCAGCTCGACGGTGGAAGGGTTCCGGCCGGGCGACCTCTCCCGGCCGCACTGATTCCCGGCGGCACTGATTCCCGCTACGCGCGCCGGGCGGTGACGTACAGCCGGGCGAGGGCCACCGGCAGGTCACGCGGATCGGCGATCACGTGGTACTCGTCGGGGTCGCACATCGTCCGCAGGTAGTCGCCGCCCGCCGGGTCGACGGTGATGAGGTACGGGCGGACACCGGCGCGCCGGGCTTCCGCGAGCGCGCGCGTGGTGTCGGCGAGCGCGTAGCCGAGCACGGCGTCCTCGCCGTACTGCTGCCCGTAGTCGAGGTCGAACGGGCGGCCGTCGGAAACGAGCACGAGCAGTTTCGAGGGCGCGCCGTGCGCGGCGAGCCGGCGGGTGAGGTGGCGGATGGCCGGGCCCATCCGGGTGGTGTGCTGCGGCACGAGCCCGTCGAGCCGGCGCAGGGTCGCCGGGGTGCGGCGCTCGTCGAGGGACTTCACGACCGAGACGACGACGTCCTCGCGGCCGGTGCCGGAGAAGCCGTAGATGCCGTAGGTGTCGCCGACCCGCTCCACCGCTTCGAGGAGCAACGCGACCGATTCCCGCTCCAGGTCGAGGATCCGGCGGATCCCGTCGTCGCGCTCGGGCAGGCGTTCGGCCGTCGACGAGCTGAGGTCCAGCGCGAACGCGACGGCCACTTCGCGGGCCACCGGTTCGAGCGCGCTGTACACTGCTTCGCCCGGCGTCCGGCCGATCCGCAGGTCGGCCATCGCCTCGACGCAGGCGTCGAGGTCGAGGTCGTCGCCGTGGCGCAGCCGGGTGCGCCGGCGGCGTCCGAGCGGCGCCATGCGTTCCAGCTGAGCGGTCAGCGCGGGCAGCAGCGCGCGGTTGCGCTTGAGTGAGTCGCGGTGCGCCCGGCCGCTGCGCCCCGAACGGGGCCGCTTCTCGCGGACCAGGCACCAGTCGGTCAGGTACTTCCCGGCGCGGTGGTCCCACTCCGGGTAGGTGAACTCGTGCCGTCCGTTCGCGTGGACGGGGCCGGTTCCCCCGTGGTGGTGGTCGTCCAGGTCGGGGCCGTGGTCGTGCGGCAGTGGCTCCGGCGGCCGCTCGACCGTCGTGACGTCGACCTGTCCGCTCTCGGCCGCCAGCGAGCGTTCGGTGAACTCGTCGGCCGCCTGCGCTTCCTCGCCGGTCATCCGCAGGATCGCCTCGGTGAGCGGCATGCCGGAAGCCGACAACCCGAGGTACCGCGGACCGGGCACGTCGCGGTAGCGCACAGGCGCGAACCGGACGTCGAACACCTCGTCGCCTTCGAGCCGGAACTCCTGACCCGGCAGCGTGAACCCGTCGTCCACTTCGGACTCGGTGAACGCGACTGCCATGCCCGCGCCCGTCGCCGGTGCGAGGTTGGGCAGCCGCGCCAGCACGCCGTAGCACCGGATCGCCGCCTCGGCCGTCGATTCCACAGTGGACGCCCGGTCGGTCAGCGCTCGCGCCACGGCGGCCATCCGGGTGACCGCCGGGTGCAGTGAGAGCGGCAGCCGGATCGCGGTGGCGCCGAGGCTCAGCCGGACGAGCGCCTCGGCCGCCGCGGAGCGGGCCGGCAGCTCGGCCGGATCCGGCCGCGTCGCCAGCTCATCGGCGCGCACCCGCTCGTAGACCGGGGCCAGACCGGGGAACAGCCGCAGGGCCGCGGTGTCCACGCGCAGGTCTTCGAGCACGGTGAACACCTCGACCGCGAGCGCCGTCCGGCCGAACAGGCCGGCGAAGCGGTCGAGCCCGCCGCGCAGGCCGGCCGGGCGCAGCCGCCGGAAGAACGGCTCCGGCCGGGCGAGGTCGAGCTCGAACGTGCCGAGCTCGTGGTGCAGCGCCCGGTGCGTCAGCGCCACCTGGTACCACGACGGTCCCGAGTGCACGTGCGACGGGAGCCGCACGGTCGTCGCGGTGTCGGGCCGCTGGCGGAGCTCGGTTTCGTCGTCGTAGGGCACCAGTTCGCAGCCGCGCCCGCACAACGCCCGGTAGTACAGCGAGAGCGAGCCGGTCAGTTCGGTCAGGTGCGCGAGCGTCGCCGTCATGCCGCGAACACGGCGTGCGTCACCTGCCGGACGGCGTCCTGCACGTCCCGGTCGTCGCTGGTGGCCAGCACGAGCGCGAGATCGCACGCGCGCCGCGGTGCGACGCCGCGGCCGATCAGCGCGCCGGCGTGGACGAGCAGCCGGGTGCTCGGGCCGTCGACGAGATCGGCGGCGTCGAGGTTGCGGATCCGGGCGCCGAGCGCGGCCAGCGCCTCGGCCACGTCCGCGGGCACCCCGGCTTCGTGCGCGATGATCTCGGCCTCCAGATCGGGGTCCGGGTAGCCGAACTCGATGGCGAGGAACCGCTGCCGCGTGCTCGGCTTGAGATCCTTGCTCGTGACCTGGTAGCCCGGGTTGTACGACACGACGAGCAGGAAGTCCGGGTGCGCCGCCACGGTGGTGCCGAGCCGTTCCAGCGGCAGCGTCCGCCGGTGGTCGGTCAGCGAGTGCAGCACCACGGTGGTGTCCTTGCGGGCCTCGACCACCTCGTCGAGGTAGCAGATCGCGCCCGTGCGCGCGGCCCGCGTCAACGGCCCGTCGAGCCACGTCGTGCCCTCGGCCGAGAGCAGGTACCGGCCGACGAGGTCGGCGGCGGTGAGGTCGTCGTGACAGGTGATGGTCACCAGCGGCTCGTCCGGCGGCGCTCCAGTGCGTTGTTTCGCGATCTCCCAAGCCATGTACTCGACGAACCGGGTCTTGCCGCAGCCGGTGGGTCCCTTGAGCAGCACCGGGATGCGCTGGTCGTAGGCCGCGCGGAAGAGGTCGACCTCGTCGCCGGCCGGCAGGTAGAAGGGCGCGGTCACCGGGCGAACTCCCCGTTCTGCTCGCGGCGGATCCACGACACCGGGTCGGGTGCGTAGTCCCGGTGGTAGTCCCCGGGGTAGTTGATGCCCGGCACCGCGGGAATCCAGTCGTACTCCAGGTGGTGCGTGCCGCCGAGGCTGCTGGCGAGCCGCACCACGCGCTCGGAGTCGAGTGCGGTGATCCGGCCCTTGTCGATCAGCTTGACCCACTCGCCGGTGCTGCGCCGCCGGATCTCGTAGGTGGCGAACAGGTTGTGCACGTGCGGGAAGTGCATCGTCGGCAACTTGTTCTCCTTGGCGTAGGAGAGGAAGGTCTGGTCCCAGTGCTCGGCGCCGAAGCCGAAGTGGATCACACCGGCCTGGGCGCGCTCGGGCAGGTTCGTCCAGGAGTCGTTGTAGTTCCACAGGGTTTCGATCTGGCGGTAGCTCTTGGGGTTGGTGCCGATCGACGCGTCGTTGAAGTACGCCCAGCCCGGGTAGGGGAACCCGGGGTAGTGCGTGTCGCGGTAGCGCTCCACGACCTCGCGCCAGAGCTCGCCGTAGCGGCCGCCGCCCTCGATCTTCGTGATCATCCCCGACTCGATGGTCACCGACGCGTGCGGGAAGTAGCCCGTGTGGTTGCTCGTCCCGCCGATCACGCCGTTGAGCGTGGGCATCAGCGTCTTCGCCTCACGCAGGAAGGTCTCCGCCGGGTGGCCGAACCGGATGCCCTGGATCGTCGAGCCGAGGATGTGCCCGGAGATGTAGGCGCCCTTGGGCCACAGCTCCGCCTGCTGCTCGCTCACCTGCCAGCCGAGGTCCGTCCCTTCGGGACTCGTGATGCGGACCTCGGCGGCGTCGCGGAACGCGTCGACCACCATGAGGTCCACGGTCCGCCAGATCTCGTCGGGGATCCCGTTGGCCCGGGAGATGAAGTCCTCGTAGGTCGAGTACACCCAGTTGTTCCGGATCCGCTTGCCGGCGGCGCGCTTCCAGTGTGAGCGCCCGGCTTCGCCCGCGTAGACGCCGGTGTAGCCGGGGCGGTCGTCGAGGAACCGCTTCAGCGCCGCCGCGGCGACGTTGAACTCGATGCCCTCCTCGATCATCGGCGGCAGCCGGTCGGTGATCTCCCGCCACCCCTCGGCCGCACTGTAGGACTTCACCTCCATGCCGAGGTCGGTCACGTCGATGCGGTCGACCTTCGCGACGCCGATCTCCAGCAGGGCCTCGCGGATGGCCTGGAACACGAGCTCGTGCTGGTGCGGGAACGTGACGATGAGCAGCTCGTCGCCGGGCCGGACGTCGCCGAGCGCGGACCGCCCGTACCGGCGCCGCACGTGGGCCCGCGCGAGCGGCATCAGCTCCTCGAGATCGTCGGTGCGCTCCTGCAGCAGGTAGCCCGGGAACCGCGGTGCCGGGTAGTCGAACCCGGGCAGCGGGGCGGGGACACCGGGGGCTTGCTCGGACAGGGGGTACGGGGCGCTCATCGGCGGCCGTGCTCCTCTCGGGTCAGTGCGCGGGCAGGACGATCGCGTCCTCGGGCTCGGGCTGCAGGAAGATCGGGTCGCCGTGGGCGAGACCGACCTTCTCCTTGTAGACGCGGACCTTCAGCACGTCGTCGCCGAGCCGGACGTAGTAGTCCCAGCAGTCGCCGTGGTAGATGCTGAACTCCACGGTGCCCTTCCAGGCTTCGGCGTCGTGCTGCTTGCGGGAGAACCCGAAACTCTCGGGCCGCATGAACACGCTCACGGTGTCGCCGGCGCTCAGCCCCGAGCCCGCGCGGCAGACCAGCCGGCCGGGCCCGACCTGCACGCACACGCCCGCGTCCGACACCTCGGTGACCACGCCGGTGAGCGTGTTGGAGACCCCGAGGAAGCGCGCGGTGAACTCCTGCTGCGGACGGGTGTAGATCTCCTGCGGCCGGCCGCGTTCGACGATCGAGCCGCTGTTCATCACCACCACGTCGTCGGAGACCGCGAGGGCCTCGTCCTGGTCGTGCGTGACGAACACCGTGGTGATGCCGAGCCGCTGCTGCACGGCGCGGATCTCGTCGCGCATCCGGTCGCGCAGGCCGGCGTCGAGGTTGCTCAGCGGCTCGTCGAGCAGCAGCACCTTCGGCTCGCGCACGAGGGCGCGGGCGAGCGCGACCCGCTGCTGCTGGCCACCGGACAGCGCCGGGGCCGGGCGTTCGGCGAAGTCGGCCAGGCCCACGAGGTCGAGCGCGTCCAGCGCCTTCTTGCGCGCTGCGGCGGCGCGGATCCGGGGTTTGTTGACCCGCAAGGGAAACATCACGTTCTGCACCACCGACATGTGCGGCCAGATCGCGTACGACTGGAACACGATCCCGATCGGACGGCGGTGCGCGCCGGCGAACACCCCGTTGCGCGGATCGGAGACCACCTTGCCGTCGAGCTCGATCGACCCGGCGTCGGCGCGTTCCAGCCCGGCGATGAGCCGCAGGGTCGTGGTTTTCCCGCAGCCGCTGGGCCCCAGCAGGGTCACCAGCTTGCCCTCGGCGATTTCCAGGTCGATCCCGTCGACCGCGTTCGCGGCCACGGTCCGGCCCGGGAACCGTTTCGTCAGTCCGGTCAGCCTGATCATCTTCGGATCCCTTCTCCTACGGTGGTTGTCGGGTCTGCTCAGCTCTGATTCGCGCCCTGGATCCCGAAGCGGCGCCCGAGCAGGCGGACACCGGCGACGAGGATCGTCAGGAACAGCACCATCACCACGCCGAGCGCGGCGACCACCGGGTACGACCCGTTGGAGTAGAGGTCGTAGATGCTCACGGACACGACCTCCGACCCCGAGGAGTAGAGGAAGATCGCCGCGGAGATCTCGCGGAACGCGACGATCATCGTGTACAGGAACGCCGCCAGCAGTGAGGGCATGAGAAGCGGGATGAACACCCGCCGGAACGTCTGGAGCCAGGAGGCCCCGCTCGCGGTGGCCGCCTCTTCGAGCTCGTCCTTGATCTGCGCCATGCCGGGCACGAGGTAGCGCATCGCGTACGGCAGGCTGATCGTCACGAACGCCACGACCAGGATGGTCAGCGTGCCGTAGAGGTGCACGGGCAGCGGCGCGGCGAGGTACCAGTAGAGGATGCCGACGCCCATCACGATGCTGGGCACGGCGATCGGCACCGTCGCGAGCCCGTCGAGCAGCCCGCGGCCGAACATCTTCGTCTTCACTGTGAGGTAGGCGACCACGGCGCTCAGCGCGGTGACGATCACCGCCGAGCTCACCGCCGTGACGACGCTGTTGCGCACCGACTCGATCAGGGCCGGCTGCCGGAAGATCTGGGCGTAGTTGCCGAATCCCAGGTCTCCCAGGGCTTTCAGCGAAGGCGGCTCGTAACCCGGCAGCAGCGAGGACCAGATCAGCATGGCCAGGGGCAGCACGACGGCGATGACGAAGAACAGGATGAACACGGCCAGCCCCGCCCAGCGCCACTTGCCCAGGTCCTGCACCGTCGAGCGGAACCCCTTGCCGGTGATCGTCTGCGTGGCCGAGCGCCGGCTCAACCGTTGCGACAGGGCCAGCCCGATCGACGCGATCACCAGCACGAACACCCCGATCACCCCGACCGTGCCGTAGTCGGCCGGGAACGCCTGCAGCGCGCTGTAGATCCGGCTGACGAACACGTACGTGTGGCCCGGCACGCCGATCAGCTGCGGCACCTCGAACGTCGAGATGGTCTGGATGAACATCAGCAGCGCGGCCGACAGGATCGCCGGCCGGGCCATCCGCAGCGTGATCACCCGGAACGTGCGCACGGGGGAGGCGCCCGACGCGAGCGAGGCCTCCTCCAGCGAGGAGTCCATCGAGCTGAACGCCGCCGTGCCCATGAGGAACGCGACCGGCGCGACGTGGATGGACTGCACGAACACCATGCCGGCGATCGAGTAGATGTTGAACGCCGGCAGCCCCACCGACCGCAGGACCCCGTTGAGCGGCCCGCGTTCGGGGGAGAGCAGCAGCGCCCACGCCACCGTGTTGAGGATCCCCGGCACGATCAGCGGAACGAGCGCCGCCAGCTGTGCGAACGTCTTGCACGGGGTGTTGGTCCGGCTGACCAGCCACGCGAGCCCGAACCCGATCACCGTGCAGACGATCGCGGTGAGCCCCGCGTAGAGGAACGAGTTGAGCACCAGCGTGCCGAACCCGTCGGCGGTGAAGGTCGTGGCGTAGTTGCGCAGGGTCCACGTCGAAACGCCGGTGCCGAGGAACGACGTCTGCAGGCTGGCGTAGATCATCGTGCCGACCGGCACCAGCGCGAGGTAGGCCACCGCGATCGCCGCCACGGCGAGGGTGAGGTAGCGCGGCTGCAGCAGGGAGCGCCAGGACCGCGAGGTCTTCGCGGGCCGGACGGTCTCGTGGGGTGCCGGATCGGGGGGTCGGGTGTCCAGCAGGGTCATCGGGGGTCCTTTCGCCGGCGGTGTCCGCCGTCGGGGGTCACGGCGCTTTCAGAGCCGACTTCATTTCCGCGAGCTCGTTGTTGTAGTCCGCCTGCGAGAGGTTCGGGTGGCCCCAGGCGGCCGGCCACTTCGTCTCGTCCCACACCTGTGCGTCGTTGGTGACGTCCGGGCGGACCGACGTGTGGTTGGTGACGTCGACGATCTCCTGCTGCCCGGCCTTGGAGACCATCCAGTCGTCGAAGAGGCGGGCGGCGTTGGGGTGCGGCGAGTTCTTCACGACGTCGATGAGGTTCAGCGACGCCGGCAATGGCGTGCCGTTGACGAAGTCCAGGGTGTTCGGCGTCTTCTTCTTGAGGCTGGAAGCTTTGTAGCCGTATGCGGTCGCGGCGGCGAGCGGCTCGCCGGCCTGCACGTTGGTCAGCGACTGGGTGTGGCTCTCGACGAACACCGGCGAGTTGTCGCCGAGCCCCTTCAGCAGCGCCAGGGCCTTGTCGTGGCCCATCGCGGCGATGAGGCTGTCGTACCAGTTGACCGCGCCGGGGTCGATCGAGAACTGGCCGCGCCACTGGGGCTTCGTGAGGTCCTCCCAGGATTTCGGCGCGGTCAGGCCCTTCTGGCTGAGCACCTGCGGGTTCCAGGAGAGCACGGTGGTGACGGCGTACACGACACCCTGGTAGCCGTCGGGGAGGCTGAGCCCGGCGGGCAGCGGCGCGGCGTCGACCGGCTTGTAGGGTTGCATCGCGCCCGCCTGCAGGAGCTGGGCGATCTGCGGGGAGTCACCGGAGACCACGTCGGCGTTGAACTTGCCGCCGCGCTGTTCGGTGATCACGCGGGGCGGGATCTTGTCGGCGCTCAGCCGCAGCGCGTTGACCTTGACCTTCGGGTAGACCTTGTTGAACGACGCGATGATCGGCGCGACGTCGGCGTCGGCGAACGTGGTGTACCAGACCACCTCGCCTTCTCTCGCCGCGACCTCGGCGAGCTGCTGGGGGTTGCGCTGGTCGGCCGTCGTCTGGGCCGCGTCGGTGGAGCTGGCCGCGCCGGAGCCGCACGCGGCGGCCATCGTCAACGCCAGGCCGCCGGCGAGGACGGCCGAGACGGTCCGTCGGGTGCTTCGCCTCTTGAGCATTGCGGTTCCCTTCGGTGAGCGGACCGCCGCCGGGAACAAGGCGGGCTCACCACGATGTGAGTGCGGAACTGTCGCGGAGCTTCGGGTGCCGAGGGGCCCGGTGCCTGAGGCCGCGGGCCGTTCGGTCCGAGCAGTATGGACCTATGGTATGACCATTTGTCAACCGTTGGACCCGATGCTGGTCCCGATCGAAATCCTGGGGCGCGGATCCACTTCGGACGGTGAGCGCAGGGCGGGACGGCCCGTGTGCGGTGCGTGCAGACGGGCGCGTCCCAGCGGCGAAGTTCAGTCATTCTGCCAAAAACCGGCGGAAACCGTAGGGCCGAATGGCCGATTACCGCGACGGGTTCACACCACCACCTCGGTCATGATCCCGGCCGGGAAAATCTCGTCGGCCGTGGCGAGCCGGTGTGCGATGCCCTGCTGGGCTGCGTAGGTGAGCAGCTGTTCCCAGGTGGCGCGGTTGGGTTCGATGCCGAACGGGAACGGGTCGCCCGCGAACAGGTCGCGCATCTCGCGGCCGTAGGTGGCGAGCCAGGGCAGCGGGTAACGCGAGACGGCGGGGTCGAGCAGCCGTTCGACGCTGCGTTGTTTCGACTCCAGGAACGCGTTGTAGAGGTTGCGGGCCACCCACGGGTGCTCGTCGAGGATCTGCCGGCGCATCGCGATCAAGTGCATGATCGGCCAGATCCCGGTGTCGCGGAAGTACTCCTGTTCCTTTTCGCGGTAGTCCGGGAAAAGACGTACGACGTCGGGGTGGCCTTCGAGGAAACACGTCGGGGGCCGCGCGATGATCGCGCAGTCGATCTCGCCCGCGGCGAGCAGGTCCGACAGCGACCGGTCGGTCACGCGGGTGAGCCGCACGCCGGGTGGCAGCGTCAGCTCCACCTTCTCGACGCGGCCCGGGGCGTTCGCGCCGGCCTGGTACCACTCGATCTCGTCGAGCTTGACGCCCATGTCGTTGTGCAGCCAGCCCCGCATGTACACCGCCGCCGAGTGGGCCCACTCGGGCGAGCCGACCTTCTTGCCGCGCAGGTCTTCCACGGAACGAATTCCGCTGTTGCGGTTGACGTAGAACGAACCGAACCGGAACAGCCGCGAGCAGACGACCGGCAGTCCCACGATGTCCGGCTCGTCGCGGGTGATCTGGGCGCTGAACTTGGCGAAGGACAGCTCGGCGACGTCCCACTCCCGGTTCGCGGTGAACCGCGCGAAGATCTCGTGGTGGCTCAGCGTCGACCAGGTGTGGTCGATGCCCTGGGCGCGCACGGCGCCGGTGCGGAAGTCGCGGAAATGGTCGTAGTCGGTCGTCGCGATGCTGAGGTGGACGTCGCTCAAGGAAGCCTCCCGGACGGTCGGGCTCTGGATTGGTAGGACAGTTAGGCCTATACTTCGGAGCGTACCCGGGCCGGGCGTCCGGGAGGAACATGTTCTGCCTCCGTCGAAAAGCGCCAAGGCGCGGGAAAGCGAGGAACGCATGGGCAAGAAGGGACGCGTGTTCGTACGTGGCTTGACTTCTGAGACCTACGGGCTCGGTCAGTTCCGTCAGGCCCAGCTGGCCGCCGAACGGGTCCGCGACGACTCGGTGGTGGTCGACGACGCGAAGGTCGGCCACTCCGGCGACTCGGAGAAGTCCCGCACGTGGTGGCGGATCGGGCCCGGGGACGAGGAATTCCTGACCCAGACGCTGCAGGTCCATTTCGTCGAGCTGCCGCCGCACAGCTCCAACCGGGGACACGGACACCAGAACGAGGCGTCCTTCTACATCCTCGAAGGTGCCGGCTACGAGATCCACGACGACCAGCGGTACGACTGGAAGGCCGGCGAACTGGTCTTCGTCCACACCGACTCGGTGCACCGGCACTACAACCCGTACGACGAAAAAGCCGTCGCGCTGGTCATGAAGGCCAAGTGCACCTGGATGTTCCTGGGCCTGCTGCAGCAGGGCCGCGGCGGTCCGATCGAGCGGCCGGACGAGTTCGGCGAGCGCGAGGACTGGTCGCGGATCTGGACCGACGGTGTGCTGGAGCGCAAGAAGGTGGTGCGCCAGGAGGACACGGTCTGGGAGACGACCCCGATGGGCCGCGTCCGCGTGCTCAACAGTCCCGATCGGACGGACCTGCGCCAGTTCTCCGTCGACGTCTTCGAGCTCGACATCCCGGCCGGCAGCCGCTCGGGCAAGCACTGGAAGATGGCCGACGAGGTCCTCTACGTGCTCGACGGCTCCGGCTATTCGCTGCACTGGGAGGTCCAGGAGGAGATCGCGGAGAAGTACTACGCGCGGGTCGCGAAGACGCCGACCCGGCACGAGATCACCAAGGGCGACACGCTCTACGTTCCGCAGAACACGATCGCCGTGCACTACGCCGCCGACGGCACCCCGCTGCGGTTGCTGTCCGCGCAGAACCGCATGTTCAAGCACCTCGGTTACGACAAGGTGCACTACTTCGAAAACGCTCCGGAGTACACCGGCGAACTGGCCGAAGCCGCCAGCGCCGTCTGAGGTGTCCGTCCGAAGGGGCCTGTCTCGTGCACTCACCACGAGGCAGGCCCTTTCGCTTCGACTGCCGCGGGGCGCGGCCCTGCCGGCGGGGAGGAAGGTCCTGATGTCGAACCACGGAAGCGTCGGTGTGGCCGGGCTGGGGGCGATGGGCGCGCCGATCGCCCGGCACCTCGTCGGCGCCGGCCGCGACACGGTGGTGTACGACCGTGATCAATCCACAGTGGACACGCTCGTCGCCGCGGGTGCGCGGGCGGCCGGGTCCCCGGCGGAGCTCGGCGGGTGCGACGTGGTGCTCGTGATCGTTCCGTCCGATGAGGACGTGCTCGAGGTGTCGTCGGCCGTGCTGGCCGGGTCCGAGCGCGGGTCGACGTTGCTGATCTGCAGCTCGGTGACCCCCGAGACCTGCCACCGCGTCGAGGCCGAGGCCGGGGGAGCGGGCGTGGCCGTGCTGGACGCGGCGCTCACCGGCGGGGTCCGCGGCGCCGAGAACGGTGAGATCGTCCTGCTGGTCGGCGGGGAGGAAGCCGTGCTGGACCGCGTGCGCCCGGCGCTCGCGTCGTGGACGAAAGCGGTGCACCACCTCGGTCCGCTCGGCTCCGGCCAGGTCGGCAAGACGGTGAACAACCTGTGCCACTGGGGTCAGATCACGGCGATCGTCGAGGCGATGCGGCTCGGCCGCGACCTCGGCGTCGAGCCGGCGAAGCTGCGCCGGGCGCTGCTCGACGGGGTGGCCGCGAGCGCCACGCTCGCCCAGCTCGAACTGATGCGCTTCACCTGGTACCGCAAGGATCTGGCCAACGCGTTCCGCATGGCCGACGGCGTGGGCCAGGACCTGCCGGTGGCGCACACCGCCCGCGAGGTGATGGAGGGCATCACCGTCGCGGGCGTGGCGGAGCTGTTCGGCGGGCCGGTCGCTTAACGGTCGGGGTCGAGGGAGAGGTGGGCCGACCACTTCTCCTCGATCCGGCCGATCCGCCAGACCAGGACGGCGACGAGCCAGGTGGCGACGAACAGCCCGGCGATCGCGAAGCCGACGTTGTTCAGGTCGAGGCCGGCGATCGCGGCCAGCGGCCCCGAGACGATCCCGAGCCGGTCGGCGAGGATCGACAACAGCTCGATCGTCCCGATGACCAGCGCGACCGCCACGGACAGCGCGGTCACGGTGAGGTTGTAGAAGACTTTCCGCACCGGCTTCGCGAACGCCCACCCGTAGGCGAAGTTCATGAAGCAGCCGTCGGCGGTGTCGAACAACGTCATCCCCGCCGCGAACAGCACGGGCAGCACCAGGATGGCGTACCAGGGCAGGGCGAACGTGGCGGCGCCGGCGGCCAGCACGAGCAGGCCGACCTCGGTGGCGGTGTCGAACCCGAGTCCGAAGAGGACACCCACCGGATAGATGTGCCAGGGCTTGCGGACCGCCTTCGTCAGGCCGGACAGCAGCCGGTTCAGCACGCCGCGCTTGGCGAGGTGCTCCTCGAGTTCGGCTTCGCTGAACCGCCCGTGGCGCATCTCGCGGAACACCCGCAGGATGCCGAACAGCACCACCAGGTTGACGATCCCGATAATGTAGAGGAACACCCCGGACACCGACGTGCCGATCAGGCCGGTCACCCGGTGCAGCGCCGACGAGTCGTCCGTGACCGACCCGGCGAGCGCGCGCACGCCGACCGAGAGCAGCAGGCACAGTCCGAACACGACGGTCGAATGCCCGAGCGAGAACCAGAACCCGACCGACAGCGGCCGTCCGCCGTCGGCCATCAGCTTGCGGGTGGTGTTGTCGATCGCGGCGATGTGGTCGGCGTCGAACGCGTGGCGCAGCCCCAGCGTGAACGCCGTGACGCCCAGCCCGACCCCGAAGAACCCGCCGCCGGCCAGCGCGTGGTGCTCCGGGGCCACGACGAGGCCGAGCACTCCCCAGCCGACGAGGTTCAGCAGCAGGACGACCGTGGCCATGCCACCCAGCGACGCCCACTCGCGGCCGCTGAGCGCGACGCGGACGCGGGCGAGCCGGCGGGATCCGTCAACCGTCACGACGAGCCGCCAGCAGGCAGGTGTACAGGCCGCGCCAGGGCATCTCGACGTCGGTGAACCCGGCCTTCGCGAGGCCCTCGAAGTGGTCGGCCACCGACGGCAGGGCGTCGTTGTGCTTGTGGGCACCGGCTTTGTCGGACGGCGGGATGAGCTGCTTGCGGGCCGCGCGCAGCCGCGCGTCCCACACCGGGCCGGGCCCGATGTGGTCGAGGTTGAGCAGCCAGCCGCCGGGCGCCAGGTGCTCGGCCGCCTCGGTGTAGAAGCGCGCCAGCTGCGCCGGGTTCAGGTGGTGGCTGGCCCGCGACGTCATCACCACGTCGAGGTCACCGGGCAGCTGCGCGAGGTCCGTCATGTCGGTGAGCCGGTAGGAAACGCGGTCTCCGAACCGGGCGAGCCGCGCGCGGGCGGCCTCCTCCATCACGGTGGAGACGTCGGTCCAGATGCCGTGCGCGCCGGGGAAGAGATCGAGCAGGACCTCCAGGAAGTCACCGGGGCCGCTGCCGATGTCGGCCACCAGCTTCGTCCGCGGCCGGTCGCCCGCCACGAGCGTGGCGGCGATCCGCCGGGGCAGCACGAGGAATCCGACGAGGCTGTCCTGTTCCAGCCACGACGTCGCGACGTTCGGGTCGAGCCATTCGGACACGGGTGTTCCTTCGGGCACGGGCACTCCTCACAGGTCGGATGGGTTCGTGGCTCGGCCGTGCTCCCGCCTGGGGTGCGGGAGCACGGCCGAGGGGCCGGCTACTTGCGCGCGCCGTGCGTGGTGCCGGCCTCGACGGCCGCGTCGAGCAGCTGCTTGCCCTCCTCAGGGGAGAGCTGCACGCCGTGGCGCTCGATGTTGTGCAGGCGCATGGTGCGCAGCAGCCCCGTGTCCTGGATCGCGAGGTAGCGGGCCGTGTCGTTGCCGTCGAGGTTGAAGTGCTGGTGCCACGCCCACCGAGGCGGCGCGAACAGCGTGCCCTCCTGCCACTCGACGACCTCGATCGGCTCGTCGTCGTAGTTGATGAGCGAGAAACCGTGCCCCTTGACCACGTAGAGGTAGGCCTCGGTGGTGTGACGGTGGCGGACGGAGTTGTTGCCCGGCTTGAGCTCCGAGATGTGCGCGCTCAGCACCTCGTAGTCGGCGAGGTCGAAGTAGTGGCCGCGGTTGTTGCGCCACGGCCGGGCCGGCAGCTCCATCTTGCGCAGGTCGTCCTCCACGACCAGGCCCTTGTTCGGCGGGTGCTGCCGGTTGAACTCGTCGCGGGCCGCGATCTCCGAGGAATCGAGGTTCTTCTTCTCGCTGGCCAGGACACCTTTCAGGTACTCGTCACGCACTACTGCTCTCCTTGTCGTACTCGCGGGGGACTTCAGGGGTTTTCGGTGCGCCGCACCACGTGCCGCCACAGGGTCGTGACGTTGAACGCCCCGCCCAGGTCGGGCAGGCGCGCGAGGTCCTCGTCGGGGATCGCCACCGGCTTCCCGCCGGCCTGGGCGACGGCGAGGGTGTGCCGGGCGAGCGTGTCGACGGCGATGGCCTGCAGCACGGCCTGGGCCACCGCGGTTTCCGGGTCGCCGCCGGCCACGCTGACCAGGCCGTGTCCACTGAGGACCAGGACGGGCCGGTCGCCCAGCGCGTCGGCCATCTGCCCGGCGAGGTCGTGGTCGTTCACGAGCACCGAGCGCGGCCACACCGGAATGCCGTCGGCGGCGAGCCGCGCAGCCGGGATGTCGTAGGCGCCGAACAGGGGCAGCCACGGCAGCCCGGCGAGCGCCATGGTGACCACGGCGGGTGGGTGCGCGTGGACCACGGCCGTCACCTCGGGGTGGCGCCGCAGCACCTCGGTGTGGATCGGCAGCTCGTTGGGCACGCTCCACTCACCGGTGTCGGGTGTGCCGTGCAGCGGCACCGGCCGGATGTCGTCGGCCGTCGTGTAGCGGAGGCCGGACTCCCGCGGGCCGCGGCAGCGCACCAGCAGCTCGTCCGGCGACGTGCGGACGCTGATGTGGCCGAGCACGTGCTCGACAAGGCCGGTCGCGGCGAGCACCCGGCAGGCCAGCGCGACGGATTCCCTCACGGCGCCTCCTGGCTGTTCTGAACCTCTGGTCTATTGGTTAGTCCGAACGACGATATGACCATAAGGCGCCCTCCAGCTGCCGGTCAACCCTTCGGCGGGCGCCGCGACGGCGGGCGTTCCGGCGTTCCTGTGAGAGGATCGCGGCATGGAACCAGCAGGGCGGGGTGGATCCGCGGCGGCTCCGCGGGCCGACAGCGGGCTGTTCGACGTCGTGTCGTCGAGCCGGATGTCGGAGGTCATCGTCGAGCAGATCCGCTCGCTCATCCGCGCCGACAAACTGCGTCCCGGTGACCGGCTGCCGAGCGAGCGCGCCCTGTGCGAGCAGATGGGCGTCAGCCGCGTCACCGTCCGCGAGGCCCTGCGCGTCCTCGAGGCCGCCGGCCTCGTCGCGATCCGCGTCGGCGCCCGCGGCGGCGCCTTCGTCACGACCCCCTCGTCGACCACGCTCAGCGCGAACCTCGCCGACCTCGTGAACCTCTCGCCGATGACGGGGCCGGAGGTCATCGAGGCCCGTCAGGTGGTGGAGCTCGGCATCCTCGACATCGTCATCGAGCGCGCGACCGAGACGGACGTCGACGAACTACGCGAGATGACCCGCGAACACCAGGCCGCCCTGAAACGCGGCGAGTACAACATGGAGATGTCGGCGGCGTTCCACGTCCGCGTGGCGCAGTGCACCCACAACGCCGCCATCGAGATGCTGGTCCACTCGTTCCACGGCCCACTGCTGATGTCCCTGCGCGAGGCCCAGGTGGCCGCCCCGCTCATGGGCCACCGCGGCACCACCGAACACCGCGACCTCGTCGAGGCCATCGCCGCCCGCGACACGGAAAAGGCACGCGAGATCATGGCCAGGCACCTCCGCCGCACCTCCCAGCGCATCGCCCGTGTGCAGGCGTCGCGGGAAAAGGGCGAGGAAGTCTAGGACGGGGCCGCGCGTCAATTCACGACGCGGCCGGCTCCCGGCGTTCGCTGACGGTGAGAACGGTTCCGAGGTAGTCGGTGATGGCGTCGCGGTTGCGGGTCAGGAATTCGATGCGTTCGGAAAGCCGGGCCTGTTCGTGCTGCAAAGTGACGATCATTTCGGGGGTCACGAAAGGCGCGTAGATGGTGTGCGGCTTGTCCAGGCACGGCAGGAGCTGCTGGATGATGCGGGTCGGGAGGCCGGCGTCGAGCAGTCCCTTGATCTGCTGCACGACGTCCACGTGCGGCTCGCCGTACTCGCGGTAACCGTTGGAGGAGCGGGTGGGCGTGATCAGGCCCTGCTCCTCGTAGTAGCGCAGCAGCCGACGGGAGACGCCGGTGCGCTCAGCGAGCTCTCCGATTCTCATGTGACCCAGTCTACCTTGACCTTCACATCGATGTGAGTGTTCAGACTCGCAGTAGGGACTGGTGACGATTACAACGGAGATTCGAATGAAACTGGGACTGCGGTTGCCCCAGCGGCTGGAAGTGGATCTGCAGCGCGACGTGGTCGAAGCCGCCAGAACGGCGGAAGCGGCGGGATACGCGAGCCTGTGGACCTACGAACAGTTGCTGTTCCCCGAGACACCCCTGGAACCGTACGCGCCGCCGAACGTGCCGTGGCCGGAGAGCGGGCGCCAGACCGCCGACCCCCTGGCGGTGCTCACGGCAGCGGCGGTGGTGACCGAGAAGGTGCGCCTCGGGACGGCCGTGTTGATCGCGGCCCTGCACACCCCCGTTCCGCTGGCGAAGGCGCTGGCGACGGTCGACCGGATCAGCGGCGGCCGCGTCATCGCGGGCCTGGGCGCCGGCTGGTCCAGCGACGTTTTGCGGGCCACCGGCGCCACCCGAGCGGATCGCGGGCGCTTCCTTGACGAGATGCTGGACGTCTTCGACGCCGTGTGGGGGCCGGATCCGGTGACCTTCCGCAGCCCTCGCGTCATCATCGAGAACGCGTCGGTCCTGCCGAAGCCCGCTTCGAAGATCCCCGTGATGCTCGCCGGCGGCGCCAGCAACCTGGGCCGCGCCTCCAGTTCCACGGCCCTGGAGCGCATCGCGCGGCGCGCGGACGGCTGGCTGCCGCTGCTCACCACGCCCGGGCCGGCCGGAGCCGCGGCACTGCGCGCGGACTGGAACCGCATCCGGGAAATGGCCACCGGGTACGGCCGGGACGCGAGCCGGATGGAGCTGGTCGTGGTGGGCAACGTCACCTTCACCGACCGTCCGGCGGGATCCGGCCGTTCGGCGTTCGTCGGCACGCTCGACCAGATCGTGGAGGACATCCACACGGCCGAGGAGGCCGGCGCCGACGAGCTCATCGTGGACCTGAACCTGCAGGACTGGTTCAAGAGCACCGGGCAGATGCTCGAAAAGGCGGTGGAGATCCGCGAACGCTTCGCCGCCTGACCCGTTTGGACGGCAGCGCCGCCGCCCTGGTGCGCGTCAGCCGGCCGCGGCGAAGTCGGTGGAGGCGGCGACGTCGGTGACGACGTCGAGCAGGGCGTGCAGCGCGGCGGAGTCGTTGCCCTCGAGCCAGACCATCTCGGTGGAGACGACCTCGCCGGCGATCGGCACGAAGACCACCCCGGAGCGGCGCAGGCTGCGCGCCGACCGGGCGAGGCGCGTGATGCCGACTCCGGCGGCGACCAGGCCGAGCAGTGCTTGCACGCTCGCGTCGCGGTGGACCACGTCGGGGGTGAACCCGGCGGTCCGGAAGGAACTGTCGAACGCCTCGTGCCACGGTTCCCAGGAGCTGCGCGGGGTCAGCACCCACCGTTCGCCGGCCAGCTCGGCGAGCGTCACCTCGGCCCGGTCGGCGAGCGGATGGCCTTCGGGCAGGACCGCGCACACCGGTTCGATCACCAGCGTCCGGGATTCCAGATCGGACACGAGCGGCGGTCGCGTGAACGCGACGTCGTAGCGTCCTTTTCGCACCCCTTCGACCAGCGGGGCGATCGTCGTCTCCTCGGTGGTCAGCCGGAGCTCGGGGAGCCGTTGCCGGACCGCGCGCACCACCGGCGGCAGCAGGTAGTTCGTGGTGGTCGCGAGGAAAGCGAGGCACAGGCGGCCGACTTCGCCGCGCGTGGCCCGGGCGACGAGATCGAACGCTTCGTCCGCCCGGGCGAGCACCGCGCGCGCCTCGGGCAGGAACAGCGTGCCGATCGCGGTCAGGCTCGTGCCGCGGGTGTCGCGGTCGAAGAGCTTCGCGCCCAGCATGCGTTCCAGCGAGGTGATCTGCTGCGACAGCGACTGCTGGCTGATCAGCAGCTGCTCGGCCGCCCGCGTGTAGCTGGACTCCTCGGCGACGGCGACGAAGTACCTCAGCTGCCGAAGATCAGGGGTCACAGGAAAAGCCTACAACCACGACAGGCAACCGGTGTTGGACGACGCCACGCTCCCGGGACGACCATCGACCTTGTTGGACACCAAGGGAAAGGCATGGGAATGACGAACGAAACACCGGGCCGCGTCTGGCTGATCTCGGGCTGCTCGAGCGGCTTCGGCCGCGAGCTCGTGCGGGCCGCGCTGGCCGCCGGTGACCGGGTGATGGCCACCGCGCGCCGCCCGGAGACCCTCGCCGACCTCGCGGAGGCCGGAGGCGACCGGGTCAGCACCGCGGCGATGGACGTCACGGACCCGGCCTCGATCCGCGCCGCGGTCGACGCGACGCTGGCCGTGTTCGGCCGGATCGACGTGCTGGTCAACAACGCCGGCTTCAGCGTGCTGGGCGCCATCGAGGAAACCTCGGCCGAGTACCTGCGCGCCATGTTCGACGTCAACTTCTTCGGTGCGGTGGAGCTGACGCAGGCCGTCCTGCCGGTGCTGCGCGAGCAGGGCAGCGGCACGATCGTGGTGATGAGCTCCCTCGGCGGCGTGATGACGTTCCCGGGTCTCGGCGGGTACAACGCGACCAAGCACGCGCTCGAGGCGCTGGGCGAGGCGCTGTCACTCGAGCTGACGCCGCTGGGGATCCGGGTCGTGGTGGTGGAGCCGGGGATGTTCCGCACCAACTTCAGCACCAGTCTGCAGTGGACACCCGAGAACCCCGCCTACCACGCGACCTCGGGCGAACTGCGGCAGATGGTCAAGAACGTCGTGGGCCAGGAACCGAACGATCCGGCCAAGGGCGCCGCGGCGATCGTCAAGGTCCTCGAGTCCGAGAACCCACCGCTGCACTTCCTCCTCGGCGAAGACGCGGTCGACGGCCTGCGCCAGCACCACGAGGCCCTACTGGCCGACGTCACCACGTGGGAGTCGCTCAGCCGGTCGACCACGATTTCCTGACCCGTGGACAGCGCGGACGGACTTCACGTTCCGCGGTGAACCCGAGACGGCCCCCGTCGCTCGAAGGTCCTCCCTTGCCGGGAGGTCGTCGGCCGGCGGGGGCCTTCTTTTCGGATCAGACGCCTGTTCCAGTCCGGATTCACCGGCTCACCATCCGTAATACCCGCAGTTCAGAGCCGGTGCCTGCGCCCTTGTCAGACCGATGAGTCGACTCTTGTGCGACCCGGGGCACTGGTCTAACCTCTGCGGATGCAGTCTTCAGACCAGTCCGAGCGGACCGCCCTGCCGCAGCGGCGGTACCTGCGCGTGGCTCAGGCCCTTCTGAGCGAGATCCAGCAGGGGGGCTGGACCGCCGGGGCCCGGCTTCCGTCGGACCGTGAGCTCGCCACCAAGTTCGAGGTGTCGCGGGCGAGCGTGCGCGAGGCTTTGTTCGCGCTGGAGCTCAGCGGCGCCATCGTGGCGCGGCACGGCGACGGCACCTACGTGGCCGACCTGAGCCGGGGGCTGTTCAAGCGCTCCGGAAACGAGATCGGCTCGACGCCCGAGCACGTCATCGCCGCCCGGCTGGTGGTCGAGCCGCCACTTTCCCGCCTTCTCGCGGCGAGTCCGGGTGATCTCGACTTGGACAAGGTGCAGCACGAGCTCGACCTGGCCGCCCGCTTGATCGACGAGCCGGCGCAGCTACCCGACTTCGTCAACCACTCCATGGCCTTCCACGCCGACCTGGCCGCGATGTGCCCCAACCACATCCTCAGCCACTTCGCGCTGGAGCTGGTCGAGATCGACCGGCAGCCCCTGTGGGTCCTGATCAACCAGATCGTGCTGCAGGACCGCGGAAACCGCCTCAAGCTGATCAACGATCACCAGCGCATCCTCGACGCGATTCGCAGCGACGGTCCTCGCGGTGCCGAGGATGCCATGCGGGATCACTTGCGGCTCAACAAGGAACAGCTCTTCCCCGGGCAGATTGGGGTCGAGTGGCCAGGTCTGGCGACCGAATCCGGAAGAGGAACGAATGACTGACAGTGTCACCGTCACGGGAAAGTACGTCCAGGTCACCTACGATCCCGCGAACCCGCCGGCGGACGGCCTGCTGCTGAGTGCGGCCAACGTCCCCGAGATCCAGAACTGCCTCGGTGTGGTGACGATCCCCGCAGGATCGCCGAGGACGGACACCATTGCGCACGCGACTTCCGAGGTCATGTACGTGGCCCAGGGGACCGGGCAACTGCACACGGACCAAGGTGTCATCGATTTCGAGCGAGGCCAGGCGATCTTCATCCCGGCGGCTTCGTGGCACGCACTGGAGAACACCGGCGGCGAGGACCTCGTTTCCGTGTTCTCCTTCCCCTCTCCTTCGCGGCCGTCAACACGCGCCAAAAGGGTGTCTTGAGGGCTCGGATCACCCACACTCGAACGTAGGAAGTGCAATCATGGCATTCGATGCGAAAGCCGCCATGGGCAGAAAACCCAGGTCACTTGGTGAAATCATCGATGACATGGGGCTCACCCGAACCCATTACCTGGCGCTCACCCTCGTGGTGCTGGGCGGCCTCTTCGAGGTCTTCGAGCAGCTCATTCTCTCCGCGCTCGGCCCCTCCCTCCAAAAAGATCTCGGCATCGACGCCTCCGCTTTGGCCTTGCTTTCGACGGTGAGCCTCATCGCGATCGTGATCGGCGGCATCGTCGGCGGAGTGGTCGCGGACCTGCTGGGCCGCAGGAGCCTGCTGGCCGTCAGCCTGGGGATCTACTGCCTGGGCTCGGTGCTTTCGGCCCTGGCGCCGAACTCGACGATTCTCGGGGTCACCCGGGTCGTGACCGGCCTCGGGGTCGGCGGTGAGATCGCCGTCGGGCTCACCTACCTGTCCGAGCTCACGCCGACCAAGGTCCGGGGCGTGTTCGTCTCCCTGTTCAACACCATCTCCGCGGGCGTCGGCCTGTTTCTCGCCTACGCCTACACGTTGCTGGTGATCGGCCCGTTCGCCTCGTGGGTCGGCGCCGGCGCCGACGACTGGCGGTGGGCCTTCGGCCTGCTGGGCCTTCCCTCGATCTTGATCTTCTTCTTCAGGCGGTACCTGCCCGAGACACCCGCTTACCTCTTGAGCCGGGGCAAGATCCGCGAGGCGAACGAGGCGCTCACCCGGCTGGCGACCGGCAAGCTGCGCCTGCGGGGCGGCGAAGTCCACTCCTACGTCGACAGCCAGACCGCTGCCGTTTCCGAGAGCGCGCAGGGCGACGGGCCCGCGTCCCAGGCGTTGAAGAGCGTGCTCACCAAGCCGCTTCGCCGGCGCACCATCGCCTTGGGGATCGCGGCGTTCCTGGCGTGGGGCGCGGAGTTCAGCGTGGTGCTGCTGATGCCCATCATGCTGGTCGACCGAGGCTATTCGGTGCAGGGCAGCGTGACCTTCACGATGCTGCAGAACCTGGGCGGTCTCCTCGGCTGCGCGATCGCCTCCTACGGCGGGTTCGCCATTTCGAGGCGGACCGTGGTCTGTGTGGGTGCGGTGTGCGGTGCCGTGGCCGTGCTCGCCTTCGCCATCTTCGCGCAAGGCGACGGGCTCATCCTGACGCTGGGTTTCGTGTTCCAGATCTTCGTGCTCCTGGTCAACACCACCATCTGGACGTGGGCGCCGGAGCTCTTCCCGACGCGGGTCCGCAGTTTCGGCACGGCTGTCGTCGTCAACACCGGATTCGTCGGCGGCGCGCTTCTGCCGCTGGTCGCCAGCTCGCTGCTGCAGGGGGTCGGCGAGTTCTGGGTGTTCGCCATCGTGGCGGTGATGTACCTGGGGCTGGCGCTGGCGGCGCTGTTCGTTCCGGAAACCCATCGGGTGCCCCTCGAGGTCCTGCACGGATCCGCCAAGTAGAACGAAAACTTCGTGAGTGAGGATTTGCGGTCGATGCGAGAAATTCCGAGCAATCTCAGCCGGGACCTGGTCGGCTACGGCAAGGACGTGCCGGCTGTCCGGTGGCCCGGCGACGCCAAGGTGGCGGTCAACCTCGTGGTGAACTACGAGGAGGGTTCCGAATACTCCCACGAGATGGGAGACGGTGAGAACGACAGTCTCGCCGAAGTGGACTACGCCTTCCCGGCTCATCTGCGGGACCTGGCGAAGGAATCGATGTACGAGTACGGCAGCCGCGTCGGCGTGTGGCGCCTGCTCCGCCTCTTCGACGAGTACGACGTCAAAGCCACGTTCTTCGGCTGCGCAGTGGCCTTCGAACGCAACCCCGAGGTCGCGTCGGCGGCCCGCGAAGCCGGCCACGACCTGCTCGGGCACGGGTGGCGCTGGGAAGAGCACTGGCGCTTGTCGCGCGAGGAAGAGGCCGACCGGATCAAGAAAGCCGTCGCCTCCTTCACCCAGACGTGGGGTGAAGCGCCCAGCGGCTGGTACTGCCGCTACGGCCCCTCGATCAACACGCGCGAGCTGGTCGTGGAGCACGGCGGATTCCTGTACGACTCGGACGCCTACAACGACGACCTGCCCTACTACGTCGACGTGAACGGAGTCCGGCAGCTCGTCGTCCCGTATTCGCTGACCTACAACGACATCCAGGGCACTCGGTCACCGAGCCTGTTCCTCGACTACCTCAAGCGCGGCTTCGACGAACTGTGGCTCGAAGGCTCGAAGGGCCGGCCCAAGATGATGTCCATCGGCCTCCACCCCCGCCTGGTGGGTCAGGCGGCACGCACCGGGGCGCTGCGGGAGTTCATCGAATACGCCCAGGCCAAGGGCGGCGTCTGGTTCGCCCGCCGGGCCGACATCGCCCGCTGGTGGAACGAGCACTCGGAGGAGTTCGTCCAGGGGTGAGGCCCGGACGGCTGGCGGACCTGGCCTGAGGACAGATCCCGCCGCCCGCGCTCAGGCTGCTCTGTCCCGCCTGTGACCTTCCCGCGCCGCCCCCGGTTTCCCGGTCCGAACCGGAGGGTATCCGGACGGCGCTCGGCCACCGCTGAGGAGTCCCCACCGGCCACCCTGGCCGGTGGGGCACATTTCCCCCGGGTACCAGGAGGTTCCATGCGTCTGCCCCATCCTCGCGGTCCGGCGAGTTCCGCGGTCGTCACCCGGCTCGGGTCCGAGCCGGACGACGCGGCGGCCAGTGCGGTACCGGCCGGCGCCGGCGGGCCGGTGTGCCACGACGAAGACCTGCAGCTCACCCTGTGGATCTGTTACGAGCTGAGCTACCGCGGTTTCGACGACGTCGACGCCGCCTGGGAACACGCTCCCTTCGTCACGGGCATGCGACGGCAGCTGGAACGCAGATGGGTGGCCGGTCTGCACGAGCTCGTGCCGCCCAACCCGGTGCGGCCGGACGCGGTGGCGCAGGCGTTGGCCGACCTGGTGCGGGCGGACGAAGGGCCACCCGTGGCGAAGTTCCTGCAGCGGCGCGCTTCCGAGGAGCAGTTCCGGGAGTTCGTGGCGCAGCGCTCGGTCTACCACCTCAAGGAGGCCGATCCGCACAGCTGGGCCATTCCCCGGCTTTCCGGCGCGGCCAAGGCGGCACTGGTCGAGATCCAGGCCGACGAATACGGGCAGGGCCGGCTCGCCCGGATGCACTCGGAGCTCTTCCGGGGCACCCTGCGCTCGCTGGGGCTGGACGACGGCTACGGCCACTACGTCGACCGCGTCCCGGCGGTGACGCTCGCGGTCAGCAACCTCATGTCCCTGTTCGGGTTTCACCGCCGCTGGCTGGGCGCGGCGCTCGGGCACCTGGCCGCGTTCGAGATGACGTCGTCGTTGCCGAATCGCCGCTACGGCAACGGACTGCGCCGGCTGGGTGGCGATGCCGCCGCCACGCGGTTCTACGACGAACACGTCGAGGCCGACGCCGTCCACGAGCAGATCGCCGCGCACGATCTGTGCGGCACGTTCGCCCGTGAGAACCCGTCGGCCGCGGGCGATGTCCTCTTCGGAGCGGCGTGCGCGCTGGCGGTGGAAGGGGAGTTCGGCCGGATGCTGCTCACGCAATGGGACGAAGGACGCTCGTCCCTGCGCCCGGCGCCGGGGTCAGCGCCCGGCGGCCGCGCGGAAGCCCCGCACCTTGTGAGTGCCGTCGCAGAACGGTTTGACGGCCGAGAGCCCGCACCGGCACAACGCGACCGTGCTCCGGCCGGGGTCGATGACCTCGCCGTCCGGTGAGCGGAGCTCGAAGGCACCGCGGACCAGCAGCGGCCCGTCTTCGTACGGGGTGATGGTCACGGCTTCCGTGACGTCGTCGTTCACCGGCCCCGGGTACCCCGCCCGCGCCCCGCTCAAGCCGACTCGCCGGCGACCGCCGCGGCCGCCGGACGATTTCCGGGTTTCCGCCGGCCGAACCGGGGTTATCCGGGAGGCGTGCGCATCGTGATCACCGGCGCGACCGGGAACCTCGGCACGGCGTCGGCGTGATGGAGACCGTCGACGCGATCGTGGTCGGGGCGGGGCACAACGGGCTCGTCGCGGCGAACCTGCTCGCCGACGCCGGCTGGGACGTCCTGGTGCTCGAAGCCACGGACGCCCCGGGAGGGGCCGTGCGCACCGCGGAGGTGACGTCGCCGGGTTTCCGCAACGACCTGTGCAGTGCCTTCTTCCCGATGGCCGCCGCGTCGCCGATCCTGCGTGGCCTCGGCCTGGAGGAACACGGGCTGCGCTGGCGGCACGCGCCCGACGTGCTCGCGCACGTCCTGCCGGACAACCGATGCGTGGTGCTCTCGCGCGACGTGGACCGCACGGCCCGGTCGGTGGCTCGGTTCGCGCCCGCCGACGGGGACGCGTGGCGGGAGCTGTTCACCCAGTGGCAAGGGCTGCGTGACCCACTGCTGGACGCGCTGTTCACGCCGTTTCCTCCGGTGCGGCCCGCCGTGAAGCTGCTGCGGCGCACCGGTACCGCCGACGCGCTGCGGCTGGCGCGGATGCTGACGTTGCCCGCACGGCGGTTCGGGCAGGAACGGTTCGCCGGCGAAGGCGCGCGGCTGCTGCTGGCGGGCAACGCCGCACACAGCGACCTGTCCGTGGACAACGCGGGCAGCGCGGTGTTCGGCTGGCTGCTGACGATGCTCGCCCAGGACGTCGGGTTTCCCGTGCCCGAAGGCGGAGCGGGCGAGCTGGTGGCGGCATTGCTGCGCAGGCTGGGTGGACGCGGAGCCCTCCACTGTGAACACGGGGTGACCGAGATCCTGGTGGCCGGCGGCCGCGCGGTGGGGGTGCGCTGCGCCGACGGGACGGTGGTCCGCGCGCGCCGGGCGGTGCTGGCCGATGTGCCGGCGCCCGCGTTGTACGGGCAGCTCGTGGCGCCGGAGTGGCTGCCGGCCCGCCTGCTGCGGGATCTCAAGGCGTTCGAGTGGGACAGCGCGACGGTGAAGGTCGACTGGGCCTTGAGCGGCCCGGTCCCGTGGACCGCGCCGGACGCCGCGGGCGCCGGCACCGTCCACCTGGGCTGCGACGAGGACGGTCTCGCGACGTTCGGCGCGGAGCTGGGCCGGGGCCGGGTGCCGCGCCGGCCGTTCCTGCTGCTCGGCCAGATGACCACCGCGGATCCCACGCGTTCGCCGGCCGGGACCGAAGCGGTGTGGGCGTACACCCATGTGCCGCGTGGGTCCGTGGCGACCGCGTCGGCGTCGGCCCGCCGAGCCGACGCGATCGAAGACACGATCGAGCGGCAGGCGCCGGGCTTCCGCGACCGGATCGTCGGCCGCTGCGTGCAGGGCCCGGCCGAGCTCGCCGGTCACGACCCGAGCCTCGTGGGTGGCGCGGTGAACGGTGGTACCACGGCGCTCCACCAGCAGCTGTTCTTCCGGCCCGTCCCGGGTCTCGGCCGCGCGGACACGCCGGTCGACCGCCTCTACCTCGCCGGTGCCTCGGCCCACCCCGGCGGCGCGGTCCACGGTGGACCGGGTGCCAACGCCGCTCGCGCCGCCCTGGCGCGCGACGGCGTACTCGGTGGGGGATACGCGGCACTGATCCGCACGGCCCATCGCGCGGTGTACGGCTGATGAAGCGGACGGCGCGGCGGTGGCGTCGCTACGGCCGGACCCGCGCCCGCTCTCGGCCCTCGACCACATCGGCCAAACGGGCCAGGGATTCCTGGTTGCGCGGCCGCAGCACCAGCGCCTGCACCGCCTCGGGGAGCAGCTTGCCGGGTCCGCGCAGCGCCCGCTCGGACATCCTGACCAGAGTCTGTCCATCTTGGACGGACAACGTCACTTCGACCTCGGCTGTGCCGAACGGCCACGCCTGGGCTTCGAGCTTCACGGATTCACCCGGTCGCACGGCGAGAACCACCGTGCTGTCCTGAACTTGCGCCGGCCAGGCGCCGACGCTGTGGTGCAGGCGGCTGCCGACCGCCGGCCACGTCGCGTCGACGTCGCGGATGTGCGAACTGCCGACGACCCAGCCGGCGTAGGACCACCCGTCGGCGAGGACGGCGAACACCGCCGCAGGCGAAGCCCGGACGAGGCGGGTCACTTCGATCATCGTTCTCTCCTCGGGTTGTCCCCATCGCTGCCGACGTTCCGCACCCCGGGTACCCGCGGCCGGGGAAGGTAACCGCCGCCGGCGAGATCCTGGTGTGCGAAAAACCTCTGCGACCTGGAGAAGTTTGGTTCCCGCCCGAGGGGGTATCGCGGTCGGAGCGGCTCCCGCCGGTCGTGCAGCTGGTCGGCGGGAGCCGTTTTCCTGCCACCGCGTCACTCCGGTGCGCCGAGGATCCGGGTGAGGCTTTTTTCGGTGTCGGCGCCGACCTTTTCGAACACGACCTTGGCGAGTGGCGCCGCGAGCTTGGCGGCTCCGTGGAACTCGATCGTGGCGTGGTAGGTGATCGTGGTGCCCGCGCCGTCGGCGGCGAGGCCGATGTCGTCGGTGGAAGTCGCGGTGTCGTTGCGGCCGACGAACACCACCCGGCCGGGTTCGAGCCGCGTCAGCTCGTACGTCAGCTCCGTCTTGACGCCCGCGATCTTCGAGACGTTGCGCCATCGGGACCCGACCTCGACCGGCCCGCGGCCGAGCGGGTCGCACGAGACGGTCCCCGGATCCCACTCTTCGGCGTTGGCGAAGTCCTTCAGGTAGTCCTGTACCTCGGCCGGCGCGGCGGCGACGGCGAACTTGCGGGTCACCTCGACCATGGATCGTCTCCTTTGCTGCCGAACTCGTCGGCCGGTGCTTCGGCCGGCTGGGCTCTTCGCGGAATCGAGCCTCGGGTACCCCGCCCCGGACCGCCCAACCGGCCCGCGGTCGTCCACCCGCCCGCTGCGCGGCGGTGCCACCCAGCGCCACGGTGCGGTTGTCCGGGACGTACCGCGCGGCTATGGTGGTCTTCGCGTGGTGGAACACAGAGCCACGTCATGGTTTTCGTCTGGCCCGGCCCCGCCTCTCGGTTGCCTCGGATCCGAGCGCGGGGAGCTCAGATGGCTCGCTCCTTCAAAAATATCGACACCAGCGGACGTTCGTCGTTGGCGGTGGAAACCCGCCATCCCCGGCCCGGCCAGGCACTGGTGATGGTGGGCGGCGAAGTCGACTTGGCCACGGCGCCGCGGCTGGCCGACGAGGTGAACGCGCTGTGCCGGACGCCGCACCACAGCGTGGTCGTCGACTTGAGCGGGGTGAACTTCCTGTCGGTGCGGGGAATCGCGGTGCTGCTCAGTCTGCAACGGCACTGCCGGGAGGCTTCGACCGAGCTGTCGCTGATTTTCTCCCCCGCCGTCCGGCGGATCTTGGAACGGCTGGACTCGTCCGAGTTCTTCGCCACGAGCGAGCTGCTCCGGCCCGCTCCGATGCGGACCGGCCCTTCCTGCCGGGCGTGAGCCCGCGCCGTCACCTCACCTCAGCCCGGGCAGGCGGCAAAGTCGCTCGCCACCGCGCACCAGGACTGACGCCGGCGGCGATCACCAGGGGCGAGGCCGGTTCCGGACGGTCTCGCTCCACGTTTTGCTTCAGAGAGCCGCAACGGGCAGCGTCAGGTGCGAACCCTCGCACGAGATCGTGTAGTGGCACGGCTCCGGGTTGCGCGCGAAGCGTGGGTGGGCCCCGCCGGAAATCTGCAGGCGCAGGCGCCGGCCGGGCGCGAAGCGGTGGGCGCAGGTGCCGAGCGAGAGGGTGACTGGGGCGTCGGTGGTGGTGAGGCGGGTGAAGACCTCGGTGACGTTCCACGAGCGGCCGCGTTCGTCCACTTCGCACAGTCGCACGAACACGTCGGGCGTGGTGCCGGTGGTGATCCGCAGGTGCACCGACGGCGCGCCCAGGACTTCGAGCGGTGTGTCCAGCGGAGCGGAGGTGAAGGTGACCACGTCGTCGCGGGCTTCGAGCGCGCTGTTGTCCTGGCGGCCGGCCTTGGCGGACATGTGGCGCCCGCCCACCGACGGTGTCGGGTCCGCCGGGTCGTAGGTGAACTCGACGGTGCCCGAGTTGCTTTCGGCGCCGAGGCCGCCGGTCGAGGTCAGGCCCAGCACGCGTTGCTCGGTCTTGGGTGGCCACGACGGCATCGACCGCCACTGTCCGGCGCCGGTCACGTGGATCCGCACGGGCGCGGGCCGCCGCGACGGAGCACCGGCGAGGTGCTCGTCGAACCAGGCCAGGGCCTCGGGGTCGGTGACGCGCGAGGATTTGAAGGCCGTGTCCAGGTGTGTCCACGGGCCGATCGTGAGGGCGACGTCGGCGTCGAGGCGGCGGTACTGCTCCAGCGTCTGGTCCACGAACACGTCGTGCCAGCCGCCGATGAGCAGGACGGGGATCCGCGTCGCGGTGAGCGCCGCCGAGGCGTCGTAGCCCGTCCAAAAAGGATCTTCGAGGTCGGGGTGGGCGAGCCAGTCGGTGAACCACGGGTGGTCGGGGCCCAGGGCCTTCACCGCGGCGGCTTCCGGCGTCGGCTCGCGCAGCGCGGCGTCGACGCGGCGGCGCGCGGCGAGCATCGCGCGCGGTCCCCGGGCCTGCACGGTGGTGCTCCAGCCGAGGAAGTCGGCCAGGGCCACGGAACCGGTGCCGCGGATGGCGCGGGCGAAGTCGTGCGGCCCCACGAGGACGACGGCCGCCCGCAGCTCAGGTGGCGGGTCCTGCCGCAGCGCCCACTGCGTCCAGCCGAGGTAGGAACCGCCGAGGGTCGCGAGCCGGCCGGTGAACCACGCCTGCTCGCGCAGCCACGCGACCGCGTCCTGGCTGTCGGCCGTCTCCTGCGCGATGGGCCGGAACGCGCCGGTGGACCCGCCCGTCCCGCGGACGCTCTGCACCACGACCTGGTACCCGCGCTCGGCGAACGCGCGGCCGTGGAACAGGCTTTCGGGCAGGCCGCGGCCGTACGGCGAGCGGATGAGCACGGTGCCGTGCGCCTCGCCGACGGGCAGGTAGAGGTCGGTGAGCAGCTGCGCCCCGTCGCGGGTGAGCACGGGTACCGCCCGCTCGACCGTGTAGCGCCGGCCACCCTTGGGCAGGCCGAACGCCGCCCGGTGGACGGCACCGATCGCGCGGGCGAGCACGCCGGCAGGCCGGGGCTGGGCCATGGTTCCTCCTGGTGGTGCGCGTCCGCCGGCGCGCGGCGAGACCGTTTCGGGCTCGTGGGACGGTTCCTTCGACTTGCCGGGGTGGAGCGCCACCGCCCCACCCCAGAATGCTGCGTGGCATCCGGTGAGGACACCCCGGCGTCGCCGAACCGGGCCCCATCCGCACCTCCGTGAAAAACCCGGTATCGGAATAGCTATTCCGGATCATAGCATGATGGCGTACCAGGTCATTCGGCGGAAGCGGCACCGGGAACACGGTCTTGAGGAGACAATCATGAGCGCAGGAGCGCGCAATGTCGTGCTCGTCCACGGGGGGGTTCGTGGACGGTTCGGGCTGGGCGCAGGTCCACGACCTGCTCGTCCGCGACGGCTACTCGGTGAGCGTCGTGCAGAACCCGACGCTGTCGCTGGAGGGCGACGCCGCGGCGACCCGGATGATCCTCGATCAGCAGGACGGCCCGACTGTCCTGGTCGGACACTCCTACGGCGGCGCGGTGATCAGTGAGGCGGGTACTCACGACAACGTGGCGGCGTTGGCTTATATCGCCGCGTTCGCGCCGGACAAGGGGGAGTCGGTGAACACGCTGATCGCCGACCCGCCTCCGGGGGCGCCGGTGCCGCCGATTCTGCCGCCGCAGAACGGATTTCTGTTCCTGGACAAGGAGAAGTTCCACGAGTCGTTCTCGGGTGACCTCACGCCGGAGCGCGCGCGGTTCCTGGCCGACTCGCAGGTGCCGTGGGGTGTGGACGCTCTCGCGGGCGCGGTGAGTCAGCCGGCGTGGCGGGTGAAGCCGAGCTGGTATCTGGTGGCGACGGAGGACCGGATGATTCCGCCGCCCGCGCAGCACGCGATGGCGGAGCGGGCCGGGGCGACGGTGACGGAGGTGGCGGCGAGCCACTCGTTGTTCGAGTCTCAGGCGGCCGCGGTTGTCGAGATGATCAAGACGGCGGCGGCCTGACCCGGGATTCCGCCGGGGCGCGGCCGCGCCCTAGCCGTCGCCCGAGATCCGCCGGCGCCGGCCACGCTCCAGTGCGGAGATCTGCCGGTCGGTGAGCCCGGGTTCGGGCAGTGGCGTGGGGGTGTCGCGGGCGGGCTGGAGGCTGTCCATCAGGAAGCCGATCATCCGGCGGTACAGGCGGGGGTGGGCCGCGCCGCCGAACTCGACGGACGTCTGCACGGCCATCGACATCAGCAGCAGGTCGCCGGCCACGAGGTCGTCGCGCACGCGACCGGACTCGCGCGCCCGCTGCACGAGCCGGCCGAGGTGCTTGCCGGTGCGGTTGTGGGTGTCCTCGACCAGCTTCGCCAGCCGGTGCGGCGTGCGGGGCCGCGACCAGCCGAGCGACTCGCTGTAGGAGCCGCTGAGCAGCTCCCGGAACCCCTTGTCGGGAGCGAGGGTGGTGACCGACTTCTCCAGGAATCCGGCGATGCCCGCCCACGGGTCCGGGTCGAGGCTCGCGTCGATCGCCTGGTTCTCGGCGAGCTCGAACAGCGGCGCGTAGACGTCGTGGATCAGGTCGTCCTTCGTCGGGAACGTGCGGTACACCGTGGCCACGCCGACCCCGGCTGCCTTGGCGACGTCGGCGAGGGTGGCGCTGCAGCCGTGCTCCGCGAAGACCTCGGCGGCGGCGTCCAGGACCCGTGCGAGGTTCGCCTTCGCGTCCCGCCGCGACGGTCCCGGTCGCGGGGTCCTCGGTTCGGCTGCGCGCGGCTCGGTCACCTACCGGATTTTACCGGGCTGTCCTGCGGCTTCGCGGTCTGACGAGCTGAGCGGCACGATCGTCGGCGCCGGCCATCCGCGCCGGGTCGACACCGTGCTCGTCGCCGGCCGCGTGGTCAAACGCGACGGTCACCTCGTGGACCTCCCGTTGCCGGCCCTGCGGTCCCGGCTGCTCGAGTCCCGCCGCCGCATCGCCGAGGCGGCGGGCGTCCCCCGACCGCACCTGGCTGCCGAGGACCGAACAGGCGTAGCCATCTCCGCGTCGGCTTCACACGTTTGCGTGAAAGGGGACCGATTGCGCCGAGATGTGCTGCGTCGGCGCAGGTCAGGGTGGTTGCCTCGAGGGACGGGCGGGGTGAGGAGTGTCGATGGGGCGAGGTCGAGGCGCGCTGGTGCCGGCTGTGTCCATGGGGTTGGCCGCGCTGCTGGGCGTGCTCGGTGCGCAGCCGGCCGGCGCGGCCGGGTCGGCGTACGCGACCTGGGACCTGCGGTCCGGCGAGCGTTCGGTGACGGTGCCGGTGGCGGGTTTCCCGGCCGGCGCCTTGTCGACCGACGCGACCTCCGCGACCGCGACGAGCGGCGGGACCACGTACCTGGCGGCGGACACGCCGTTCGGACAGGTCTTCGGCAGCTCGCGCGGGCGGCCCTACGCGGTGATCCGGCCCGCCGCGGGCAGCGCGCCGTCGACGACCACGATCAGCTTCGCCCACCCGGCCCCGGCGTCGAGCTGGGGGTTCACCCTCGGTGACGTCGACGCCGACACCGTCCAGGTCAGCGCGACCGGCGCGGACGGCAGCCGCGTCGACGTCGCGTCGCTCGGTTATCAGGGCGCCTTCAACTACTGCGGCGGCACGCCCAAGCCGGCGTCGTGCGGCAGCGGGAGCGCCGGCGACCGGCCGACGTGGGACCCGGGCACCGCGACGCTGCGCGGCAACGGCCCCGACACCGAGGGCGCGAGCGGCTGGTTCCGCCCGACCGCGGCGATCTCCTCGCTGACCCTGCGCATGACGGTGCTGACGGGCCGGCCCGTCTACCAGGTCTGGCTCGCCGCCCTCACCCGCACGGTGAGCGGCACCCTGGCCGGCGCGTGCGACGGCCGGCCCGCCACGGGCACGGTGCGCCTGCTGACCGGCAGCGGCGCGGTCCTCGCGGAAACCACCTCCGAGCCCGACGGCAGCTACGCCTTCCCGTCCGTCGCGGCGGACCGCTACGAGGTCCAGGTCGTGCCGACGGAAGGCTTCACCGTGGATGGCCCCACCACCACCCCGGCCGACACGACCTCCGCCGACGCCCCCGACGTGGACTTCGCCCTCACCTGCCGGCCGAAACCACCGACGACGACACCGCCCACGACGACGCCGCCCACGACGACGCCGCCCACATCGTCACACCCGACCGATGTGTCCACCACCGAGCCGACCTCCGCCCAGCCCACGACGACAAGCAGCGGCATCGTCGTCCCGCCCGCGACCCGCACCACCCCGAACGGCCCACTCGCCACCACCGGCACCTCGGCCGGTCCCTGGCTCGGCGCCGGCCTCCTCCTCGTGGCCGTGGGAACAGGCCTGCTCATCCTCACCGCTCGCCGGCGCCGCACCCGCTGACCGCGCGAGGCTGGGCCACCCGACCGATCGGCCGAGTCGCCGAACACCTCAACATCCACATCGGACCGCGACCGCGACCGCACCGACCGGCCACAATTCGGCGGCCTGCGCGAGACTGCCGATCGGCGCGGAGCTGTGCCCGGCGAAATCTTTCCCACAGCCAAGCATTTTTCACCGCCCGGCTGCACGCGAGCCCAGGATGCGGGCGGTTTTGTTCTCCCGCCGGCTGGACGGGGCTGGACACGGCCGCGACCGCGACGAGAATGGAAGGCGGTCCGGTACGGGAGGCTGACGATGAAGCGTGCGATCCGGGCATTGACCCGAGCGGTCACCGGCTACGGCTGGGTGCTCGCACCTCCGTCCGCGCCGCTCGACTTCGGGTTCGTCATACCCGTGCCGCGGTCGGCCGCGGCCGATGAGCCGAGCGTGCCGCTGTCGCGCCGTGAGCGTGAGATGTTCCGGCGGATCGTGCACGACTTCGCCGCGTCCGAGTGACTGTCCACAGTGGTCTGCGCGGTCAGGCCAGGCCACCGAGGACTTCGAAGGTGCGGGCCTGGTCTTCGGGACCGCCGAGATCGGTCTGCGTGAACACCACTTCGGTCGCTCCGGCGTCGAAGTAACTGCGCACCCCAGCGGCGATGGCCGATTCGTCCCCGATGACGGCGAGCTCACCCGCGTGCTGCGCGCCCGCCAGAGACACGACGCGCTGGTAGGAGGGGATCTGGTCGTAGAACGCCATGTCCCGCAACGCTTTTTCCCGGACATCACCGGCGTTCGCCGTGACCGTGCCCGCCACGAAGGCGACGATCCGCGGTGCGGGGCGGCCGGCCTCCTCGGCCGCTTGGGCGATGGCGGGGACGATGTGCTCGCCGAGCACGCGCGGTGAGGCCAGGTAGGGGAGTGTGCCGTCGGCGAGTTCGCCGGTGACCCGCAAGGCTTTCGGCCCCATCGCGGCGACGAGCACCGGCACCGTCGGCTGCGCGCCGGGCACGGTGACCGGCAGGATCGGCGCGACGGTGAGCCGGTCGCCGTGGAAGTCGGCGGTGCCGGTGTCCAGCAACGCCCTCAGCGAGGTCAGGAACTCGCGCAGCAGCGCGACGGGCCGCTCGAACGGCAGCCCGAACGTCTTCTCGACGATGAACCGGGCGCCGAGCGCGAGCCCGAGGTGGAAGTGCCCGTGGGTCGCGGCCTGCGCGGTTTGCGCCTGGGACGACACGAGCACGGGGTGGCGGCCGAACACGGGGATCGCGGACGTGCCCACGTGCAGCCCCGGGAGCTCGCGTCCCAGGACGGTGGCGAGGGTGGCGGCGTCGTAGTCAAGACGCTGGCCCACCCACGCGGAGCGGATTCCGGCCGCGGCGGCCGCGCGGGCCTGTTCGACGACGGCGTCGACGTAGTTGGCGACTCCGGTGGTCGTGTTGAGCGAGACTCCGATGGTCATGCCGGGAACAACCCGTGCACCGGCCGAAGCATTTCTTTGTACGGCCGGATCTCGTCTGATGGGAGGATTTCCGCGCTCGTCCGGCGCCGTTGACCGGTGCGAGAAACGGTCATTAGAGTTCGCGGCGAGCGGCATCCCGAACCGGCGGCAAACCCGGCCGGAGGATGCCCGAATCGTGAGGACGCATTCTTTCCCGCCGCGGGAATTCCCGCCGACATTCGCGTGATCCGGCCGCGAGACACGACGTCGTGTTCCGCCGTGCCTTCGACGAGCTAGGAGTACCCGACCGTGAGACCGTCTCTTCACCGGCGCCGGACCAGTCGAGTGGCCCTCGCCGCACTGGCGGCAGCCACTGCCTTGACGCTCAGCGCCTGTGGGGAAGGCGGCGCCACGAGCACCGCGAGCGGACCGCCCCACAGCGGTGGCACGTTGACCTTCGCGGTGGGCTCGGACGCCGGTTGCGTGGATCCGCAACAGGTCAGCAGCAACGACACGATCTATTCGCTGCGCCAGATCGTCGATTCGCTGACCGACCAGGATCCCGCGACCGGCAAGATCGTGCCGTGGCTGGCGCAGAGCTGGGACATCAGCCCGGACGCGACCACGTTCACCTTCCACCTTCGCCCCGGCGTGACCTTCAGCGACGGCTCGCCGCTGACCGCGCAGGTGGTCAAGGACAACTTCGACGCGGTGCCGAAACTGGGCGCCCTCGGGGTGCTGGCCGAGGGCTATCTGAGCGGGGTCCAGGCCACCACGGTGGTCGATCCGAGCACCGTCCGCGTGCAGTTCAGCCGGCCCAATGCCCAGTTCCTGCAGGCGACCTCCACGTTCTCGCTCGGGATCGAATCCTCGGCGAGCGCGAAGAAACGGCCGCAGGACAAGTGCAGCCAGGGCGTGATCGGGTCCGGTCCGTTCGTGCTGAAGCAGCACGTGGCGAACCAGTCGATCACGCTGGCCAAGCGCACGGGCTACGACTGGGGTTCCTCGCTCTGGCGCAAGAAGGGCGAGGCCTACCTCGATCAGGTCGTGTTCAAGGTGGTGCCGGAGGCCGGGGTGCGCCAGGGCAGCCTGCAGTCCGGTCAGGTCGACGCGATCGGCAGCGTCGGCAAGGCCGACGAGGCCGCGCTGAAGGCGGCCGGTGTCACGTTGCTGGCGAGGGCGAATCCCGGCGCGGTGTTCAACCTCGGTCTGAACAATTCCCGTCCGGCACTGCGGGACGAGCGGGTGCGCCAGGCACTGCAGGTCGCGGTCGACCGGCAGCAGATCGTCGACACCGTGTTCCCGACCGGGACCCGGCCGGCGACCAGCGTCCTGTCGCACACGACACCGGACTATGCCGACCAAGGCCCGGCGCTGGCGTTCGACGCGGCGAAAGCCAAGGCGCTGCTGGACTCCGCCGGCTGGACGCCCGGCGGCGACGGCATCCGGCAGCGCAACGGCGCCCGGCTCAGCCTGAACCTGGTGTGGTTCGCCAACGCGGCCACCAACCAGCCCGCGCTCGAGCTGGTGCAGCAGCAGCTGAAGGCCGTCGGCGTCGACGTCGTGCTCAAGCAGCTGCCGATCGCGCAGCTCGCGCAGGCGCAGACCGCCGGTGACTTCGATCTGTTGTGGGGCAATCTGACTCGGGCGGATCCCGACATCCTGCGCGGCCAGTACTCGACGCAGCTGGCCAATGTCTACCGCATCCCCGCGCCCGGAATCGACGAGTTGCTGACGCGGCAGGCGGCGACGACCGACGCCGCTCAGCGCAAGGCGGTTGTCGCGCAGGCGCAGCAGGAGGTCGTGCGCAACGCCTACGTCATCCCCGTCGTGGAACTGCAGACGGAGCTCGGCGTCGCGCCGAAGGTGCACGACCTCGACTTCGAGGCCTCCAGCCGGATCCAACTGCACGACACGTGGCTGAGCTAGCCGGCCCCCGGCCCAGGAGGTGAAAACGCCATGCGTCGCTACGTGATCCGCCGCATTGCCCAGGCGGTGGGCGTGCTGTGGGCGGCCTACACGATCTCGTTCCTCGTGCTGGACTTCCTGCCCGGCGACCCGGTGTCGGCGATGGCGGGCGCCGGCACGGACTCGGGGCCGGTCGACCCCGCGCAGCTCGCCCGCCTGCGTCACGAGTACGGGTTCGACAAACCCGTGATCCTGCAATACCTCGACTACCTCGGCAGGGCGGTGCGGGGCGACTTCGGCGACTCGATCTCCACCGGCCGACCGGTCACGGCCACGCTCGCCGACGCGTTGCCGCAGACGCTGGCTCTCGCCGGGGCAGCGCTGCTGCTGGCCGTCGTCTTCGGTGGGGGACTGGCGGTGCTGGCCACCTACACCACGCAGCGGTGGCTGCGTCAGCTGCTGTTGTCCCTGCCGCCGCTGGGGGTGTCGGTGCCGACGTTCTGGATCGGGATGATGCTCGTGGAGCTCTTTTCCTTCCGCCTGCGGTTGTTCCCGGCCTTCGGCGGCGAGGGGGTGCGCGGGCTGGTGCTGCCGGCCGTGGCGCTGGCGGTCCCGACGGGCGCGATCGTGGCCCAGGTGCTCGCCAAGAGCCTCTTGACCGCGCTGGACGAGGCGTATGTGGAGACAGCGAGGGCGAAAGGCGCCGGGCGTGCGCGGATCCACTGGGGACACGCGCCGCGCAACGCCTCGCTGCCCGCGTTGACCGTCGTCGGTCTGCTGGCCGGGCAGCTGATGGCGAACTCGGTGGTGATCGAGACGGTGTTCTCGCGCGACGGGCTGGGCCGCGTGACCGCGGGTGCCGTGACGGTGCAGGACATCCCGCTGGTCCAGGGAGTGGTGGTGTTCGGGTCTTTGGTCTTCGTGGTGGTGAACCTCGTCGTCGACCTCGTCTACCCGCTGCTGGACCCGCGGATCGTGGTCGCGACCGGGAGACGGGTGGGTGTCGCGTGAGCCAGGGACTTGTCGACGACGTCGCGGCCGGAGCGGTTCTCGGCCCCGACCCGGCCGACGCCGGGGGGACGCCGGGAAAGCGCCGTGGAGTGGCGCGGTTCCTCCTGCGGCGCCCGGGCCTGGTGGCCTCGGTCGTCGTGGTGGTCCTCGTGGTGCTGGCCGCGTTCTGGCCGGATCTGTTCACCTCGCGGGATCCGCTGCGCGGCACGCCGGCGCAGCTGTTCCAGGCCCCGGGCGGCGCGCACTGGTTCGGCACCGACGAGCTCGGCCGCGATGTGTTCACGCGTGTTGTGCACGGCGCGCAGCTTTCCTTGCAGGCCACGCTGATCGCGCTGGCCGTCGCGTTCGTGGCGGGCGGGCTGCTCGGGCTGGTCGCCGGGTTCGTCGGGCGCTGGGTCGAAGACGTGCTGATGCGGTTCGTCGACGTGCTGCTCTCGATCCCGGCCCTGTTCCTGTCGCTCGCGCTGGTCACCGCGCTGGGCTACGGCACGGTGAAGGTCGCGATCGCCGTCGGCATCGCGAGCGTCGCGGGGTTCGCCCGGGTGATGCGCGCCGAGGTGCTCAGGGCGCGCCAGGCCGTGTTCGTCGAGGCGGCCCGCTCGTGCGGTGTGCGGTGGTACTCGGTGCTGCTGCGCCACGTGCTGCCCAACGCGATCGGCCCGGTGATCGTGCTCGCGACCGTCGAGATCGGCACGGCGATCCTGGCCGTGTCCTCGCTGAGTTTCCTGGGCTACGGAGCGCCGCCGCCGGCGCCGGAATGGGGCACGTTGATCTCCGACGGACGCAACTACCTGGCCAACGCGTGGTGGCTCACCGCGCTGCCGGGCCTGACGATCGCGGTGACCGTGCTGGCCACCAACCGGATCGCCCGGGCCCTGGACGGCGAATGGGCGCGACAGCGATGACCGGGGCCGAACCGCTGCTGCGGGTGCGTGACCTGTCGGTGTCCTACCGCACGCGAGGCGGGCAGGTGAGTGCGGTGCGTGGAGTCGACCTCGACGTCGGCGCCGGCGAGGTCGTCGCGGTGGTCGGGGAATCCGGCTCCGGCAAGAGCACCACCGCACACGCGATCATCCGGCTCCTCGCGGCGAACGGCCACCTCGACACGGGCACGGTCCGGTTCGGCCGGCACGAGCTCACCGCGTTGTCCGAGCGGGAACTGCGGACGGTCCGCGGCGCGCAGATCGGGCTCGTGCCCCAGGACCCGACCGTGTCGCTCAACCCGGTCAAACGCATCGGCGAGCAGGTCGCCGAGGTGCTGCGGATCCACCGCCTGGCGAGCCGGCGCGCCGCGTGGCCGGCCGCGATCGAGGTCCTGGACCGGGCCGGCCTGCCGGACGCGGCCACCCGCGCGCGCCAGTACCCCCACGAGCTGTCCGGCGGCATGCGGCAACGCGCCCTGATCGCGGTGGCCATCGCCGCGAACCCGCGGCTGATCATCGCCGATGAGCCGACCAGCGCGCTCGACGTGACCGTGCAGCGGGTCATCCTCGACCACCTGCAGCGGCTGACGGAGGAGTCGGGCACCTCGGTGCTGCTGGTCACCCACGACCTCGGCGTCGCGGCCGACCGGGCCGACCGGATCGTGGTGATGTCCGAAGGCCGGGTCGTCGAGACCGGCCCCGCGGCCGGCCTGCTGGCCGACCCGCAGCACGAGTACACGCGGCGGCTGCTGGCCAGCGCGCCGAGCCTGACCACGGCTCACCCTCGGGTCTCGGCGCCGGCGCCGATCGGCTCCGCCGCGCTGGTCGAAGTCCGCAACGCCGTCAAGGAGTTCCGGCTGCCGCGCGTCTCGGGCCCGGCTCGGACGTTGCGTGCGGTCGACGACGTCAGCTTCACCCTCCACCGCGGCCGGACGCTCGCCCTCGTCGGCGAATCCGGCTCCGGCAAGTCGACCACCGCGCGCCTGGTGCTGCGCCTGACCGACCCGACCGCCGGCGAGATCCGCTTCGACGGCACCGACGTCACCACCGCCCGCGGCGCCGAGGTGCGGCAGCTGCGCCGCCGCGCCCAGCTGATCTACCAGAACCCGTACGCCTCACTCGATCCGCGGTTCTCGGTCGGCGAGGTGATCACGGAACCGTTGCGCGCCTTCGGCCTGGGGGACCGCGCCTCCCGCCTCGCGCGCGCCCGCGACCTCCTCGACCGCGTCGCGCTCCCCGCGGCCACGCTCACCCGCCGCCCGGCCGAACTGTCCGGCGGGCAACGCCAGCGCGTCGCCATTGCGCGGGCCCTCGCGCTGTCCCCGGACCTGGTGGTGTGCGACGAACCCGTCTCGGCGCTCGACGTCTCCGTCCAGGCCCAGGTGCTCGACCTGCTGGCCGAACTCCAAGCCGACACCGGCCTCGCGTACCTGTTCATCTCCCACGACCTCGCCGTCGTCCGCCAGATCGCCCACGACGTCGCCGTGATGCGCCAGGGCCGGATCGTGGAAACCGGCACCACCGACGCTCTGTTCACCAACCCGGGCCACGAGTACACCCGCGAACTCCTCGCCGCGATCCCGGGCAACCGGCACCCCGACGGGCCCCGACGGCGCGACGTTCTCGGTGCCTTCGACCCGACAGTTTGAGTACGCAGTCGAACACAGCACTGCTGTCGCCCGAGTCCGCGGCCTCGGTGAACCATTGATCTTGCCGTTCTGTTGAAAACCGTTCGACGGCCGACACCGATATGGTGGCGGAGGGCCGTCAAACCTGTTGGTGCAGCGACGTTTCCAGGGCTTCCGAAGCGACAACTGGAGGCAACTCGTGGAAGACCAATGTGCTCGACCGGCACCACCGTCGCACGCTGGTCACGTCGATCGACAGCTCGGCGCCCGGTCCCGGCTCGAGGCGATGCGCAGCGCCGAACGACTGGCGCAGTCCGGCTGACCGGAATACCACCTGAGGGTTATGGCCACGGCCGCTCTCGCGGAACAGGGTGGGTGCCCGGGGTCCCGAAAACCGGCCCCGCCCATTTTGCGAGAGGACGATTCGAGTGACGCACGACGTCGGCGCGCCAGCGCGAACGGACCTGGTCATCACGGCGGGCGCGATCGCGACGATGGACGCGACCCGCCGGATCATCCGCGACGGCGCGGTGGCCGTCACCGGCAACCGGATCGTCGCGGTCGGCAAACGCGACGAGATCCTCGCCGCCCACGCGCCCGCGAAGCTGATCGACCGGCCGGGCGGCCTGCTCACACCCGGCCTGATCGACTGCCACCACCACCCGGCGGGCGCGTTCCTGATCAGCGGTGTCGTCGACGAGCAGCTGCAGGTGAACCGCCTGAAGGAACGCGTCATCCCGCACGAGGACCAGCTGACCGAGGACGAGGCCTACACCGCGGCCTCGGCGAGCTTCGCCGAGCTGATCCGCCACGGCACCACCTGCTTCGCCGACGGCGCCGGGCCGCGCACCGCCGCCACGGCGCGGGCCGCGCTTGACATCGGCATCCGCGGGGTGCTCGCGGCGAAGTCCGGTGACCAGGCCGGGCCGTTCGGCGGAAGCGTCCCGACCGCCGAGGAATGCCTGGCCGAGGCCGACGACATCCACGACCGGTTCCACGGCGCCGGCGACGGCCGCCTGAAAGTCTGGTACGACCTCGACATCCCGCCGGCCGTCAGCGATCGGCTGCTCGAGGGCGTCGTCAAGCGGGCGAACGAACGCGACACCGGCATCCTCGGTCACTTCATCGGCGCCCGGACGGATGCGAGCCGCAACCCGGATCTCGAGCGGTACGAACGGTTCGGCGTGCTCGACCAGCGGCTGCTCCTGGCCCACATCGCCTGGCTGCCCGAAAGCGACATCGAGTTGCTGCGGGCCGCGAATGTGTCCGTCGCCCACTCGCCGTCCGCCAGCCTCACCGGCGGCAACGGCTGGGTCACCCACGGCGTGATCCCGGAGCTCGTGGCCGCCGGCGTGAACGTCACGCTCGGCACGGACGGCGCGGCGATCAGCCGGTTCCTGGACCTGGTGCGAGTGATGTACGTGGCGGCCGCCGCGCACAAGGACGTGCGCCGCGACCCCTTGATCATGGGTGCGCACTCGGTGTTCGAAATGGCGACGGTCAACGCCGCCGACGCGCTGGGCTGGTCCGCCGAGATCGGCTCGATCGCGCCCGGCTGCGCCGCCGACCTCGTGGTCTTCGACGCCACCGGCCTGTCCTGGTCCCCGAACCGGCTGGCCAACCCGATCGCCGACCTCGTCTACTCGGGCAGCGGCACCGACGCCGAGACGGTCGTGATCGACGGCCGCGTGGTGCTGGAGGACAAGCAGCTCAAGACCGTCGACGTCGAGCAGCTCAAGCCGGACGTGGACCGGGCCGCCGACACGGCGCTGGGCCGCCTCGGCCTCCGGGCGGCGCCCCTGTGGCCAGTGGAGTGACGGGCAGGGCGGGAAATAACACCTGAGGGGTATGGCGATTCGGAGGTTCCCGGCGCGAAACTGTCCGGCACCTGGGTTGGTTTTCCATCAGCCGTCTCCATTACGAGGAATGAGTTCTTCCGTGGACCAAAACGTCGTCAAGCCCAATCCCATTCGGGATTCGGCCAACAAGCTCAAGCTGAGCATCTTCGGCATGAACGGCGGGGGCGCGTCCTTCACCTTTCACCCGGACCGGTTCTCCGGCGACTGGGAGGCCACCGCGCGCCTCGCGAAACGGGCGGACGCGCTCGGCATCGAAGGGTTCGTCTCCGCGTCGCGCTGGCACCCTTTCGGCGGTGACGGGCACTATTCGGGGGACGTCATGGAAACGCTCTCCTGGGCCGGTGCCGTCGCCTCGATCACCGAGCGCATCAGCGTCATCAGCACCGTGCCGATCACGCTGGTCAATCCGGCGTTCGTCGCGAAGGCGGAAGCCACGCTCGACCTCATTTCCCGCGGCCGCGCGGGAATGAACCTGGTGTGCGGCTGGTTCCAGCCCGAGTTCGACCTCTTCGGTGTCGCCATGAAGGAACACGGCGACCGCTACGCCTACGGCGACGACTGGATGGAGGTGTTCGACAAACTGTGGTCCTCGACCGAATCCTTCGATCTCAAGAATGACTCCTTCGAGCTCAAGAACGCCATTTCACAACCGCACCCCCTTCAGTCCCGTCCGGTGCTGCTGAATGCCGGGGGCTCACCCCGCGGCCGCCACTTCGCCGCCCAACACGCCGAAGTCGCCTTCACCATCCCGGACGACCCGGACCCCCGCGCGGTGCAGGCGCGACTGGCCGAATACCGCGAAGAAGCACGCAAGAAGTTCGGCAAGGAAATCCAGATCTGGCTCTCCGCCTACGTCGTGCAGAAGGACACCAAAGCCGAAGCCGAAGCGTACGCCCACGACTACATCGTGACCCAGGGCGACGACAAGGCGGTCGAGGAGTTCATCGCCGCCAACATCCCGAACGCCAAGACCATGCCGCCCGAACGCATGGCCGACATGGCCAACGAATTCAAGGCCGGCTACGGCGCCTACCCCCTCGTCGGCACGGCCACCGACATCGCGACCCGCGTGACCGAACTCTCGGCTGCCGGCGTCGACGGCCTGATGCTCCTGTGGCTCGACTACGAGACCGGCCTGGAACGCCTGGCCGCCGACGTCCTGCCGCGCCTGGAAGAAGCCGGCCTGCGCTCGCCCGCCCCCACGGCCTGACCGCAGCGGCCGTTCGTGGCCGGGCCCGGGTTTTCCGGGCCCGGCCACGGATGTTCTGTGTCCGCGCGCGGTCACCGTCCGACGTGATCTCGGCGGTGGCCGACGACGTCAAGGGATCTGCTTCAACCGGTCGACGATCGTGTTCACGACCTTCCCGAAAACCGCGTTGAGCGCGGGCTGCTGGTAGTCCTCGTGCTTGAAGGCCCACAGGGTGACCACGTGGCGGCCGACCTTGAACAGCAGGTGCGGGCTGCCGCCCGTGGGTACCCAGCAAGTGTCGCCGTCTCCGAGCTCGGCTTCGGTCTCCTCCGAAGGCGCGCCACCCGGTCCGGGGGTGTGCGGGTGGCATTGCACCTGGTTGGAGTACGTTGCGCCGTCAAGGTTGTCGTACGTGTCGAGCTGAACCGTCAATCCATCCTGGTCGATCAAGTTGCCCGTGTTGGCATGATTCATGCGATAGCAGCTGCTCCACACGTATTTCCACGGCCCCTTGCCGGAGTCCTGGGCATCGGCGGTGAACCGCACCGGACCGATCGACGACTGTTCCTGAACCCGGCCGGACGCGGTGTCGTCCGTGAACGACAGCCCCCAGTCTTCGGGCCGGTACACGTCACATGCGTTCGGCACGTTCCAGGGTGGCGCGAACCGGTACTTGGAGAGTCCCACCTTGCCGGGCCCGGCGGCCAGCTTGCCGGCGATCTGATCGATCAGGAACTTCAGAGCGTCGGCGGGTTCCTGGGAGATGCCCGGGCTGTCCTCAGGGGTGCCGTAGTCGCTGGCGTGCATGTTCAACGTGGCCCAGTACTGGTCGCCACCCCAGAAGAAATACACCTCGTACTCATCGGGATACACGGGTGTCCCCATCGTCACATAGATCTGCATGTCGCCACGCGTCTCGTGGCTGACGGTGTGGGACTGGGTGCTCTGTTGCGCCTCGGGATTGGTGGCGAGGCGCCAGATGGTGCCCCGTCGTTCGAAAAGCCGTCGCTCTCGTACTGCTTCTGGTCGATACTCAGGCCGAGCTGGTACTTGTCGTCTCTGCCCGTCATCAGGCACTCGGACGCGGGTTCCGGCGAGCTGTGCGTCCCGGACGGATCGTAGGTGACAGAACCGGGGGCCGGGGGACCGTCATTGCCGGTGAACTTCATCTGTATGAAGGTGTTCTCGGGATTGATCACGAACCCCGCCTGCTGCATCAGGAACGGGTTCATGATCGCGCAGGCGTCGTAGACGGGCTGACCGGCGTACGTCATCGCCTCGGCCGGAGCCACGGTCAGGTTCTCAAGGGCAATCCCGGTCTCGGCCTGCTTCGCCTCAGGGGAGTTCGCCGGGTGAGCCCGGCCCGCAATCGACGAGCTGCACGCGGTCACCGCCAGCACCCCTGACACTGCGAGGCAGGCCCACATCCTGGCCTTCTCGGAAGCCTTCACCGCAGATCTACCCCCTCGATTCTCCTCCGAATTCCGATCCTGCCCGCTTGGCCGATGGACCGCAGGATTTGCCGTCGCGGTGGCTTTCGGTGGATGGGCGCGAACTCATGTGCTGAGGCTCCGAGCATCCCTATGCTGTGTGCCATGACCGCCGACCTCGGGTACGACTGTTCCTGCTGCGGCCGGCACCACGACGAGCTCCCCTTGGGCTACCGAACATTCGCGCCCGCCTACTGGCACGACGGCCTGACCGGCAATCCCGGCAGCATCCTCGGCGACGAGCAATGCGTGATCGATGGCGAACACTTCTTCATCAGGGCCCGCCTGGTCCTGCCGACCCTGGACACCGGCGACGACTTCGAATGGGGCGTGTGGGTGTCGCTCAGCGAGGCCAACTTCGCGCGCGTCGCCGAACTGTGGACCAAACCGGAACGGGTGCAGGAACCGCCCTACTTCGGCTGGCTCGCCACCGAACTCCCCACGTACGAGCCGACGACCGTGAACCTGAAAACCAACCTGCACAGCCAGCCCGTCGGCGTCCGGCCGACCGTGGAACTCGAGCCCACCGACCACTCGCTGGCGGTTGAACAGCGCACCGGTATCACCCGTGCCCGCGTGCAAGCCATCGCCGAACTGCTCCTGCACCCGACTCGTGACTAGCGGGCCGGTGCCGCGGCAGGACTGGTGAGCGCTCGCAGGCCGCCGGAGAAGTGGGTGGCGATCGCGAGCACTGCCATCATGCCGGCGAACACGATCGTGGCCGCTGTCGGGCTCAAGGCCGAGGCCAGCAACCCGGCGGCGATCGGGCCGAGCCATTGGATCGACGTCGACGCGACGCTCATCGCGCTCTGCACCCGGCCCATCAGCTCGTCCGGGATGATCTTCATCTCGTAGGTCGCAAAGACGACGTTGAGCGGCGAGAGGAGGAACATCATCACGGCCAGCAGCGCGCCGACCGGCCACGTGCCGGGGACCGAACCCGTGGCGAGCGCCACGACGGCCATCGTCCAGGACATGGTGATGACCAGCAGCCGTCCGGGGAACCGCTTCACGATCCGGCTCGAGAGAAGTGCCCCGGCGAGCCCGCCGAGGGCGCCGATCGAACTCACGGCACCGACGAGTGAGGCATCACCGCTGCGGCCCTGGACGATCACGATCACGAGCAGGACCAGGCCGCTGTAGCAAGCCGAGACCAGGGAGACCCACGCTGCCGTGAACCGCAGGTAGGCGTTGCGCCAGATGAACTTCAAGCCGGCGCCGATGCTCGCGAAGACCGATTCGCCGGGACCGCTGTCCTCGTCGTCACGGTCCGGGCCGAGCGGGCGCTTGATGAGCAGCACGCCGACCGCGCTCGCCAGGAACGACAGGGCGTCCGAGAGGAACGGCACCCAGCGCGTGACGCCGAACAGGAAACCGCCGACCGCAGGGCCGGCCAGCTTGATCGTCCTGACCCTGGCCTCGTACTGGCCCCAAGCGGTCGCCATCTGCTCGTCCGGCACGAGGCGCCGCAGCGCCGCGAGTTGCGCCCCCTGAGTCAGTCCGCCGGCGAGCCCCTGCACGAACCCGACCGCGGCAAGACCGCTCACCGCGACGTGGCCGGTCGGCACCGCGACCACGACGCCGCTCACCGCGGCGGCCTGGACCAGCGGGCCGATGACGAGAATCGCCCTCCGGGAGAATCTGTCCGCGAGCACGCCGCCGAACAACATCGTCATCAGGCTGCCGACAATCACGGCCGCTTCGACAACACCCGCGCCCGCGACCGACCCGGTGACCGCCAGTACCAACAACGGATAGGCGACAACGGACAGCGCACTACCGAAATCCGAGAAGGTGTCTCCGATCCACCAGCCGGTGTAGTCACGATTGCGGAACATCAGCCCGTTCGACTGCACGTGCTCAGTGGAAACGGCTGCGGCTTCGTCCTTCACACATCCCCCAGGCATTGACGGCCTTTGCCATGGCAGCGTAGCGAGAACAGAACTCGCTTTCGCACGCGCCGTTGACGAAGAATTTCGTTTGTCACAACCGCTTTCGCGATGTTGTCGAACGCCGCACCGATGTTCTGGGCCGGTTCGACACCACGTACGGTCGCTCGCGGTCGGCCGCCGCAGCCGTCCCTCGTCCGGTTCGGCATTGTCGGCGATTGGCAGTAAGATCCGCTGGTCACGTTCCGTTAATCGACGGGACCCAGAGTAGGGGAGCCGGATGCACGACGCCGCGAGCGGTCATGACGGCGCCACGCCCGTCGGGCGACGAGAAGCAGTGGTGGGTCGAGCCGTCGGTGGCGCGGGCATGAGGGCGTGGGCGTTGGCCGGGCTTGTGGTGCTCGCCGCGGGTCTGCTCAGCGGGTGTGGTCCGGCCAAGCCGCACCGTCTGCTCTCGCAGCCTCCGGCTCCGGCGCAGACCGGGGCGCCGCTGCCGTTCACCCAGGTCGACCGGCCCGTCGACCTGGCCAAGTTCGACTCGGACCCGTGCAGCCTGCTCACCAAGGACCAGACCGCGGCCGTCGTGGCTGACCCGCCCAACGACATCCGCGCGAACGTGCGAAACGGCCCTTCTGACTTCGGGTGTTCCTGGACCAACCACCTCGGTGCGCTGATCTCGGCCTTGAAGCCGATCGACGGCCCTAAGACACTCGCCGAACTGTCGGTGGACGGCCTGAAGAAGGACGGCAAACTCGACCCGTGGACCGAGACGTCGATCGCCGGCCTCCCCGCGGTCGTCTACCACGTCTTCCGGCACATGTACGAGTGCTCCGTCTCCGTCCAAGTCACCCATGACCAGATGCTCACCTTCGACATCCAAGGCGAAGACCTGCCCGGCAGCTACTGGGACAACGACCGCTGCGGCGGACTCGCGAAAATGGCCGAATTCGTGATCGGCAATCTCCGGCAAAGCTGAAACTCCCGGCGGGCTGTCGAGACGGGCTCCATGACCTGCGCCTGCACTACCGAGGTACAGTCGCCTCCCGCCGAGCAGTGCGCGAGCAGGTCGGCGGCGCGGGCGCAACCAACAAGCCCGCTGCGCCGGCCCGGCGCGCTGGAACCTCCGCCGTCATCTCCGGTCCTCGAGGCAGACCGCCCGGAGAACCGTCTCGAGGGAGGGGACGTTGGAAATGCCACCGGACCAGTCGACGCACTGGGAGCCCGGCTTTCCCGTGGACGCGAAGCTGACGCTCAAGAGCCTGCGGCGCGGCCGGTACGACCCCACCCACCGGGTGGAAGCCGACGGGACGCTGTGGCGCACGGCCCGCACCTCGTCAGGGCCGGTCACCTACCGGATCCGGCAGCAGCGCCTGGACGATCTGGACGTCGACGCGTGGGGGCCGGGGGCCGAGGAGCTCGTCGGGAACATCCGCGCCGAGCTGGGGGAGCACGATCGCCCCGAGGAGTTCCGGCCGGGGCATCCGGTGCTGGAACGGGCCTGGAAGCGGCTGCCGGGACTCCGCGTTCCGCGTACGGGGCGGCTGTTCGAGGCGCTCGTGCCCGCCGTGCTGGAGCAGCGGGTGGTCGGCCTGGACGCCATGGCCGCCTGGGCCCGCCTCGTCCGGGCGCACGGCGGTGCGGCACCGGGACCGGCGCACGAGACGATGCGGGTAATGCCCTCTCCCGAGGAGTGGGCGAAGATCCCGGTCTGGGAATGGCGGCGCGCCGGGGTCGACCTCCAGCGGTCGAGGACGATCACCTTCGTTTCACGGCATGCGGCCAAGCTCGACCGTGCCGCCGGCGATCCCGCCCGCGCGTACGAACTGATGTCGCTGATGCCGGGCGTCGGCGTGTGGACCGCGGCGCAGGTCGGGCACCGGGCGCTCGGGGATGCCGACGCGCTGCCGCTCGGCGACTTCCACCTCGGCCGGATGACCGGGCTGGCCCTCGCCGGCCATCCCCTCGCCGACGACGAGATCGAGGCGTTTTACCGGCCGTGGAGGCCACACCGTTATCGGGTGGTCCGGGTCCTCGAACTCACTCCCGGCACGGCGCCGCGGCGTGGCCATCGTGCGCCCCGGGCCCAGCGGTTCCGGTGACGAGCCGGTCGTATGTCCACTTCGGAACGTCTTACCTCTGAGTGATTGTCGGCACTACAACGGGGAAATCGCGCCGTTCTACCGGGAAACTGGATCACCTGCAGGGTTGAGTACGAAACAAGTTCCACGTCACTCGGTTGACGGGGAGGACGCCGACGATGCCCGTCACCCGTTATGTCAACGCAGTCGAGGTTGTGCACCGGCCGGTTCCCGATGGCGTGGAGCTTCCGCCGCTGCCGACCCAGGCGGACCGCTGGGTCGGCCACTACCAGCGAGTCCTGCTCAATGTCCGGACCGGCGAGCTGTCGTTCTTCTGCGCCGACTGGCGTGTGCACGCGCCGATCCGTGACAAGGGCGGGGATCGCGCAGTCTGGACCTCGCAGTACCCCGGCGGCGGTTCGGACAGTTCCGTGCATTCGGCCACGGAACCGATCCCGGAGCTGCTGATGTTCTTCATCGACACCTGGACGCGCGCCGACGTTCCGGCCACCGCGCGTCCGGCGACGCCTGTGTGGACGTTCATGACCCGTGAGCAAGGTGACGCGTTCGTGGCTGCGCTGGTCCCGCTGGCCCAGCAGCTGGTGGACAACCTGTTCCGAGTGCCCGGCACCGACGATCTCGAATGGTCCGCGGAGTCCATGACCGCCGTGCGGGCGATCGATGCCGCGTGCAGCCGTCACCACCAGGGTCCGCAGGGCGTCGCGGTGTCACGGGCGGGCATGGTCAATTTCGCCGAAGTCGTCGCGGCGGCACCGGGACTGGTCCGTCCTGAGTGGGCCGCGATGGCAGACGCCGACCTCGACCACGTGGCCGACGGCCTGAGCAGGTCGGCCGTGTATGGAGCGCGATCCTGGCTCTACGCCTATCGCGCCTGCGAGAACCGGTCGGGCGCCGGAGAACGATGCTCCCACATGTAGCCCCACAGGTACGACGTCGCGTACGAGCGATACGGCCGCCACAATTCGCTGCGCTGCTCCGCAACCTTCGGCGTGATCCTCTTCTCGAGCCCGTCGAACGCCGTGATCGCGGCGCGCACCGTGAGGTCGCCGGCCGGGAAGATGTCGGGTCTGCGCAGGTACAGCATCATGAACCGCTGCGCTGACGACGGACCGATACCCGGTATGGCCACGAGTTCGCTTTCAATCTCGGCATCCGACCGGGTCGCGAGACCGTCCGGATCGAGCAGACCGTCGTCGGCGTGTTCGGCCAACGCTCGGATCGCCCTGGCCTTGGGGTAGGACAAGCCGACGCCGCGCAGCGTCGGCTCGTCGGTCGCGATGACCCGCTCGGCGGTGACGGACCCACCCAGCTGGGCGACGAACCGGTCGTAGATCGAAACCGCCGTCGCCCTGCTGAGCTGCCGCGAGGCGATGGTGAAGGAGAACCATTCGAGCGGACTGCGGACGTCGACGGGGAGGTGCATCTCGTAGGCATCGATCGGTCCGGCCGACCGCACCCACCTGGCGAGTGAGTCGCCGAGCGAGCCCAGGTACTTCGATGCGGCACGCTGTTCCTTGGTCGCGCGCTTGCCCGTGCGAGTCATGGTCACCTCGCAAGCGTGGCAAATGTGGCCCAGATAGTCCAGATAGGTGAGGGCGCAACAGTGGCAGCGTCAGGATGCATACCGGTGGTTACTCGACGTGCGTGGCTCACCTGAGTGGACTAGATAGTCCGCAGTGGGGCATGATGGACGCTCGGAACGGCAGAGTTGCGTCAGGCGAACTCGGTGGCGCTCGCTGCCTGCACCGCGCCGCGCCTGAGCGTGAACTCGGCGCAGTACACCAACCAATGTGGAGTGAGATCACCATGCCGGCACCTGCAGCTCTGATCACCGGTGGCACCAGCGGGATCGGGAAGGCGACTGCGGAGGTTCTGCACAGCCGCGGCTACCGCGTCGCGATCACCGGGCAGCGTCCGGAAAGCGTCGCCCGGGCGCGCGAGGAGCTGCCCGAGGACGTCCTGGTGTTGCGTGCCGACGCTCGCTCGCTCGCCGACACCGACAAGGTGGTGTCCGAGGTCCAGGACCGATTCGGGACGCTGACGACGCTGTTCCTCAACGCCGGCGTCAGCCGTCCGATGACGCTGGACGCCTGGGACGAAGCCGCCTACGACGATGTGTTCGCCGTCAACACCAAAGGCCAGTTCTTCACCTTGGTCAAAGCGCTGCCGCTGCTGTGCGACGGAGCTTCGGTCATTTTCACCGTCGGCATCGGAGCGACGCGCAACCTGCCCGGCAACAGCGTCGCGGCCGGATCGCACGGCGCGATGCTGGCCATGATCCCGACGCTGGCCCTGGAGCTCGCCCCGCGCCGCATCCGGGTCAACGCCGTCAGCCCGGGACTCACCGACACCCCCATGACACGGGCCCACATGGGACCCGACGAGGTCGCCGTGACGCTGGCGGCCATGGCGGAGCAGAACCCGTTCGGTCGCCTCGGCACGCCGGAGGACATCGCCGAGACGGTCGCGTTCCTGGCTTCGGACGGGGCCGCGTACATCACCGGGCAGGAGATCGTCGTGTCCGGCGGCGGTGGATTGTCCATCTGATCGAATGCGCGAGAAGAAACGGGATGTTCTTACGCAGCTCGGATTCCGCGCGGTGTAGTAGCGTTGCCCGGCGTGAGTGATCAGGGGGCCGCCGGCAGTGCACGGGTTTCCGGTTTGGACCTGCACCTGATTCGCGGTGGCGGTGGTGCGCGCGCGGGCCTGATGGATGCTTTCCGGGAAGCGATCCGGTCCGGGCGGTTGCTTCCCGGGACGCGGCTTCCGTCGAGCCGTGCGCTGGCGGCGGATCTCGGGGTGGGGCGCAACACCGTGGTGCGCACCTACTCGGAGCTCGTCAACGAAGGGTGGCTCACCGCCCGCCACGGGTCGGGGACCGAGGTGTCGCAGCGTGGGGTGGAATCGGTGCGTGCGCGGCCCCGGCTGCGGGCGGCGCAGGCGTTGCGGCGGCCGGTGCACGATCTTCGGCCGGGGTGCCCGGATTTGTCGTCGTTTCCACGGGAGGAATGGGTTCGCGCGGTGAAACGGGCCGTCGGGGCCGCGCCGCTCGACGCGTTCGGATATTCCGACACGTCGGGCCGGGTCGAATTGCGTGAGGCTCTCGCCCGATACCTGGCGCGCGCTCGAGGTTTGCGGACGCAGGCGGACAACATCATCGTGTGCAGCGGAGCCGCCGAGGGACTGCGCCTGGTGGCGGCAGCACTGGCGGCCGCCGGCGTGAAGGCGGTGGCGGTCGAGGAGTTCGGGCTGCCCGCACAGCGCCGGACCTTGGAGAAGGCCGGGCTGGCGGCCCCGGCGATCCCGATCGACACCGACGGAGCCGACATCGCGGTGCTCGACGGCCGGCCGAACGTGGGAGCGGTGCTGCTGACACCGTCGCACCAGTTTCCGCTGGGGGTGGCGTTGCACCCGGACCGGCGTGCGGCCGTGGTCGAATGGGCCCGTCGCCGCGGCTCGGTGATCATCGAAGACGATTACGACGGTGAGTTCCGCTACGACCGCGCGCCCGTCGGCGCGTTGCAGGGGCTGGACCCCGAGCACGTGATTTTCCTGGGCACGGCGAGCAAATCGCTGGCGCCGGGCCTGCGCCTCGGCTGGCTCGTGGTGCCGGACCACCTGGTCGACGCCGTGGCCCGGCAGAAGGGGGAAACCGAGGAGACCGTCGGGTTCGTCAACCAGCTGGCGATGGCGGACTTCATCGAGTCCGGCGCGTACGACCGCCACATCCGGGCCATGCGGTCGCAGTACGGGCGGCGCCGGCACCAGCTGGTCGAGGCGGTCAAGCAGCACTCGCCGGCTTCGTCGGTCGGCGGCGTGCCGGCGGGGCTGCACGTGCTGCTGGAGCAGGCCGGCAGGCTGACCAGCGCGGACGGGCGTCAGGCCGCGTGGAGACGGCTCGCCGTCGAACCGCTCGACCTGTTCCGGCACCCGGAATCGAGGTCGGTTCGCGACGGTCTCGTCGCCGGGTTCGCCACGCCGTCGCCCAGCGCGTGGTCGGGAGCGCTCGAGGCGTTGGTACGCCAGTTGCCGTAAGCGTGGCTGGGCGAAGTGGTCCCCGTTCAAGGCCGCCGAGTGGTCCCAGGTTGTGGTCCGAAACGGCGTTAGCGTCGGGACAATGTTGGCCGTTGGAAACGTCAAGGTCTCCGACCTGCTGTCCATCACCCCGCCGCGGATCCCCGAGGGCTCGCACGCCATGACGCAGCTCGTCGAGCTGCCGCCGGCGGACGAGGGACTGCGTCCGCACCGTCACAGCGGACCGGTCTTCGGCTACGTGCTCGAGGGCAAGATCCTCTTCGAGCTCGAAGGCGAAGCCCCTCGGGAGATCACTGCCGGTGAGGCGTTCTGGGAGCCCGGTGGCGACGTGGTGCACTACCAGGTCGCGAACCTGGAACCGGAGAAGTGGAGCCGGTTCGTCGCCGTGTGCATCTGCGCGCCCGGCGTGGAGATGATCACCATGCTCGAACCCGCCGAGATCGCGGCGCGGGACCACCTCCGCCACCCGAGCGCCCGCACCCAGGCCGGCTGAAAACCTTCGCCAGACCACCGAGGACTGATATGAGAGCCATCACCGTCCAGGACCGCGACGCCGGCCCCGGCGGCATGTCCCTGACGGAGCGCCCCTACCCGCACGCGTCGGAGAACGACGTGATCGTGCGGGTCTGTGCGGCCGGATTCACCCCCGGCGAGCTCGAGTGGCCCGGGACCTGGGCCGACCGGGCCGGGCGCGATCGGACGCCGAGCGTGCCCGGGCACGAGCTGTCCGGCGTCGTCGCCGAGCTCGGCTACGGAACCACCGGCCTCACGGTCGGGCAGCGTGTGTTCGGGCTCGCCGATTGGACCCGCGACGGGTCCCTCGCGGAATTCTCCGCCGTGGAGGCCCGCAACCTCGCACCGCTCCCGGCGGGCATCGACCACACCGTCGGCGCGGCATTGCCGATCTCCGGTCTGACCGCGTGGCAGGCGCTGTTCGACCACGCCCGGCTCGAGGCCGGGCAGACCGTGCTGATCCACGGCGCGGCGGGCGGCGTCGGTTCGATCGCGGTGCAGCTCGCCCACCAGGCGGGCGCGACGGTCATCGGCACCGGGCGTGCGGCCGGCCGCGACGTGGTCCTGGACCTCGGCGCCGACTCCTTCCTCGATCTGCAGACCGACCGGCTGGAGGACGCGGGCGAGGTCGACGTGGTCCTGGACGTGCTCGGCGGCGAGATCCTCGACCGCTCGGCGAGCCTCGTCCGCGCCGGCGGCACCTTGGTCACCATCGCGGGCCCTCCGACCGTGAAGCCACGCGACGGCCGGGCCGTGTTCTTCGTTGTCGAAGCCGACCGCGCCCGCCTGGCCGACCTGGCACAGCGCGTCCGCGACGGGCGCCTGCGCGTGCTGGTCGGCTCCGTGCACCCCCTCGCCGACGCACCGGCTGCCTTCGCACCCGGACAGCACAACCGCGGGAAGACGATCATCCGCGTCGACTAGCTCGCTCCGGCCAAGCGCGGACCGCCTCGCCCAGATCACCGGCCGCGCCGGAACCGGTTCGAATCAGGGGGAGGAAGGTAAGAAGTCACGGCGTTGCGGCAGCAGACCTACCGACGAACACCAGTCGGGGGAGACGCTGACGTGGAAGGAACGCCGGATGACACGATCGGCAGGCGGTACGCCGCGACCGAGGACCGCGCTTGTCACCGGTGCGACGGGGGGAATGGGCGGGGTCATCGCCAGGAGGCTCGCGGCGGACGGATTCGACGTCGCTCTCGCGCACGGCCGCGCGGCCGCGCCGAAGGAGACCATGGTGGCGATCGACGGGCTCGGACGCCGCTGTGCCGCGTTCACGGGGGACGTCGCGGACGAAGACGAGATGCGCCGGGTGTTCGACGACGTCGTCTGGCATTTCGGGGGCATCGACGTCGTCGTGCACACGGCGGGGATCAATCGCACCGCGATGCTGACCGACCTCGACTGGGCCGACTTCGACGCGGTCTTCCGCGTCAACGTTCGTGGCACGTTCGTGGTGAACCAGCAGGCGGCGCGCAGGGTCCGAGCGGGCGGAGCCGTCATCAACATCTCGTCGACGGTCGTGCGGCTGGCGCCTCCGGCGCTCAGCGCCTACACGGCCTCCAAGGCCACAGTGGACACGTTGACCCGGATCCTGGCCAAGGAGCTCCGGGGCCGGGACGTGACGGTGAACTCCGTGGCGCCCGGCCCGACCGCGACGGCGAGTTTCCTCGACAGCACCTCGGCCGAGGAGCGGTGGGAGCTGGCCGATCTGCCGCCGTCGGCGCGGCTGGGCGCACCCGACGACGTCGCCGCGGTCGTCTCCTTCCTCGCCGGACCGGATGGCCGGTGGGTCAACGGGCAGGTCGTCCGCGCCAACGGAGGAGTCGTCTGACCGACGGCGATTGCGCTATCGGCACAGCGGGTGCGGCATCGGGTGCGCGAGCAGGACGCGCCGGTCGCACGGAGCGTGGCTGCGGAAAACCGCCGCCGCGATGGTGCCGGAGACGACAAAGGCGACTGCGCAGATGACGCAGATCAGCCGATAACCCGGAAGGAAAGCCTCGGACCGGGTGTACGACGAGCCGGTCAGCCCCACGATCGGCGGAAGCGCCGCGATCCACAACAGGCCACCACCGCGTGCGACCGCGTTGTTCACCGCGGACGCCACGCCGGCGCGCTCGTCCGGCGCCGACGACAGCGCGACGGCCGTCAAGGGCGCCACCATCGCGGCGATCCCCAGACCGAACACACACTCGAGGGGGATCACCACACCCCAGTAACTGGTGTCCGGGTTGATCTGCAGGGCCATCAGCGCCGCCACACCGCACAGTGCGGGACCGACAGCCAGCTGTAATCCCGGCCCGATGCGGGCCGCGAGTTTGCCACTGGACGGGGCCAGAAGCAGGCTGATGAGCGTGATCGGCAAGAGTGCGCTGCCGGCCTTGGTGGGGCTGTACCCGGAGACGGTCTCCAATGCGATCGTGAAGATCAGGGAGAACACACCGAACGCACCGTAGACGATGAAGGTGATCACGTTGATGGTGACGAACGGCCGGCACTTCATCAGCAACGCCGGCAGCATCGGGGACGCGGTGCGCCGTTCCCACCAGACGAAGCCGAGCGCCGCCGCGATGGCGACGCCCACGCTCGTCACCGCCCAGGGGTCTCTCGGGTTCACCGGTAAGTCGGTCAAGGCGTAACTCGCCGCGGCGAGGGCCACGACGGCCAAGGCCGATCCACCCCAGTCCATTCGCGACGCTCGGCCGTCGCGGGTCTCGGGAACGTGCCGCACCGTCACCAGCAGGACGATGACGGCGACGGGCACGTTGATCAGGAAGATCCAGCGCCACGAACCCAGCGCCAACAGCCACCCGCCGACGAACGGCGCGAGAACTCCGGCGATTCCGGCGAACCCGGACCACGTGCCGATCGCCCGCGGCCGGTCGTCCGGGGTGATCGTGGACTGCAGGATGGCCATGCTCGCCGGCGCCATGAAGGCGCCGCCGATCCCTTGCAGGATGCGCGCGCCGACGAGGCTTCCGATGTCGGGCACGATCGCGCACAACACGGAGGCGAGGGTGAACACGGTGACGCCGACGAGAAAGATCCGCCGGCGGCCGTATCGATCGCCGAGCCCGCCCGCGAGGAGGATGAGCGAGGCGAGGCTCAGGGTGTATCCGGTGACGGTCCACTGCAGTGAAGCGAAGCTCGCGCCGAAGTCCCGGCCGATGTCCGGGAGCGTGACGGTCACGACGCTGGTGTCGATGCCGGCGATGCTGGCGCCGAGGACGGTCGCGACCAGGATCCGTCGACCTTGCGGCGAGCGGACCGGAACACCCACCGGTCGTGGCAGGGTGACCTCGGTATCGGCCACCTCGTTCTCCTTCTCGGCGTCATCCGGACAAGCGTGTCGGACGATTGTCCGGAACGCTCGATTACGGCTGGGGCGTCAGTCGATCGAGCTCGTCGAGTTCGGTAGCCGTCAACGGAATGTCCACTGCGGAAACGTTGTCGGCCAGATGCCGGACGCTCAACGTTCCGGGAACGGGGAGCATCGCGGGTGAACGCTTCAACAGCCAGGCAAGAGCGAGCTGCGCGGGGGCGACCCCACGCTGTCGCGCCATTTCGGCCAGCGGGCCCTCCCGGTCAGCCAGCGCCCCGGTGGCCAGCGGAAGCCAGGGGATGAACCCGCTGCCCGCTGCCTCCGCGTAGTCCAGCAACGGCTCCGTGGCCCGGTTGACGAGATTGTATTCGGCTTGAACCGTGGCGATCTCCGCGAACTTTCGCGCTTCCGCCAGTTCCTCGACCGTCACCTCCGCCAAGCCGATCAGCCCGATTTTCCCTTCTCGCTGCAGGTCGGCGAGCATTCCGATCTGATCGGAGATGGGCGCGTTCGGGCTGAACCCGTGCAGCTGGAACAGCGGAATGTGATCGAGCTTGAGGTACCAGAGGCGCATTTCGATCTGCTTGCGAAGGAACGAAGGCCGGATCACCGGCTCCCACTGGCCTTCCGCCGATCGAAGCAGCCCGCCCTTGACCATCAGCAGCAAATCTTCGGGATACGGGCTCAGCGCTCGAACGATGAGTTCTTCGTAGTCGAACGGGCCGGACGATTCGGCGATGTCGATGAGGTTCACCCCGAGATCGACGGCTTCCCGGAGAACCTTCGCCGCTTCGGTGGCGTCTTCCGGATGGCCCCACACACCGGACTCGCTCATCTGGGCCGTGCCGAGTCCGAGTCGCGTGATCTGGTGACCTCCGATCGTGAAAGTGCCGCACCGATCGGGCAGGGTTCCGCGCATGGTCATGTCTCCTCCGGAGTCCTCTGAACTTCTTTACTGGTTTCGAGGGTGCGGCAAGCGCCCCTCCGGTGCGACCCTCGGAGTACGTCAGTTGGTGCGTTCGCGCGGTGCGCGATCGGGTACCGCGGCGCCGCCCGGGTAGCGGGTGTCGACAAGGTCCGTGTATTCGGGGTGGTCGGCGATGTAGTCCGCGACGAACGGGCAGTAGTTGGTGAGCTTCAGGTCGTTCGCGCGAAGGTCGTCCAGAGCGTGCTTGACGAGCCGGGTGGCGATCCCTTGGCCGCGGTACTCGGGTTCGACGATGGTGTGGCTGAGTGTCACGCGCTGATTGCCGTGCGGTGTATGGTAGACGATCATGCCGACGACCCGTCCGTCGACGACGGCCTCGTACGATCCGCCTTGGCTGTTCTTCTGCAGATTCATGTCGTTGTCCATGGGGTTTCTCCTGATCGTGCTTCAGCGGTGGGGTGCGGCGTCGAAGGTCGCCGGGGTCAGGGAGTGGCTGAACGGCACGTTCAGCCGCCACCTGGATTCGTGAAGTGGCGTGGGGGGAACCTCGAAGGTCGTGCTCCAGAACATGCTGGTGGCGCTCCCGTCGGAGAAGGTCATCGTCAGCCGGTACGACTGCGTGGCCGCTTCGTCGAGGTGTGCGCCGTGGTGCCGGCCGGAGACGTGGATGACGCGAGGCAGCGAACTCAGGAAGATCGAGTTGACCTGCAGTTCGAGCTGTTCGGCTGCCCGGCTCGCTTCGGGAAGACCGGAAGTGGCCTGCGGCGCCTCGTGGCTGGTGGCGAGCATGACTTCCAGCTCGCCCAGCACGCGGACGCTGATCGAGAGCTCCCGCGGCCAGCGGCGCTCGATTCCGACGTCGTGAGACCGGCTGCTGTCGTCAGCCGTGATGATCGCTGACGACAATTTCAAGGGAAGGCTGGTAGCCGGCGAAATCGGCTTGAAGCCCGGCTGCTCGCTCACCGTGTGTAGACCCTTCTCGCGTCCTGTGCGACGGAGCGCAGGCGCAGTTTGCCCAGTCAGCGGCTCAGCGCTCTGCTGGTTCAAGTTCGTTTGTCCGGCGCGCCCATCATGCACCACAGAGGACTATTCAGTCCACTAGGGTATCCCGTGGCTGAGGGCAGGTTTTGCCGGCTGATCGTGCAGTGCGCGCGCCGGGCCTTGGGGTTCCGGTGAGAGTGTGGATCGTGCCACAGATCGAAGGTGCGCTTCAAGACCCTGAACGCGGCCGTCCTTGCTCACATGGCGGACTTGGAGGTCCACTTGGTGTGATGAGTGAGGGTTTTCGACTGCCGGTCAGCCGGTCGGGCGCACTGCTGATCGGAGCGCCTGGAAGCTGACCCGGCCCCGATACGCGCGGCCGTTGATGAACAGCGTCGGCGTGCCGCGGACGTCGAGCTCGGCGCCGGAGGTGTAGTCGGCCACGACGGCCGGACGGAACTGCTGAGCGGCTTCGCCGGTGACGTCGCCGGCCCCGATGCGGGTCGCGTACGTCCGCAGGTGGGCGTCCGTCAGCTTGGTCTGGTGGGTGAGCAGCAGGTCGTGCATGGCCCAGAACCGCTCGCCGGACGCCTCGGCCGCGAGGGCGGCCGTGAGCGCGTACGGGTGAATCGTGAAGAGCGGGAAATGGCGGAACACCAGGCGGATCGAGCCGTCCGAGCTGTCGACCAGCTTGCGCAGCTCCGGTGCGGCCGCGGCGCAGTACGGGCACTCGAAGTCCCCGTACTCGACCACCGTGACGCGGGCGGAGGGATCGCCGTAGACGTGCCGGTCCAGGTCGACGTCGCTCCTCGTCGTCACGTGCGATCCCTCCGCGGTCAGGTGATCCACTCCGGACAGCCTCGCCGCGAGGTCGCTGTCGAACCGGCCGGCGTCCCGCCGGTCTGGCCGACGCTACACAATCCGGTCGAGGGCGCGTCGGTCATACTCGGCTCGTGAACGCCGACTCGAGCCGATTCACCGACGGGCTCCTCCCGCGGATGCCCTCGGCGACCCGTCGGGTGAACGTGCCGCTGCCCTATGTTTCCGCCGGGTTCCGCCGGTTCCTGCTCACCGAAGCAGGCAGCGCCGTCCTGCTTCTGGCCGCCACGGTGGCCGCGCTCGTGTGGGCGAACGTGGCGGGCGCGAACTACGACGCGTTCTGGGCGACCCCGGCGGGCGCGGAAGTCGGCGCCGCGCATTTCTCGCTGAACCTCCGCGACTGGGTCAACGACGTTGCCATGGCGGTGTTCTTCGCCGTGGTGGGTCTCGAGATCAGCCGCGAGGTGGCCGTCGGCGAGCTGCGCGAACGGCGTTCGATCGTCGTCCCGGCCTGCGGCGCGCTCGGTGGACTGGTGCTGCCCGCGGTGATCTACTTCCTGTTCAACAGCTCCGGCGTCGCCGCGGTCGGGTGGGGCATCCCGATGTCGAGCGACACCGCGTTCCTGATCGGCGTGCTCGCGCTGTTCGGGCCACGCTGCCCGGACCAGTTGCGGCTCTTCCTGCTCACGCTCGCGATCGGCGACGACATCGGTGCGATCACGGTGATGGCCGTGTTCTACACGCAGCACGTGTCCGTGCCGGCGCTCGCTGTCGCGGTGGTGCTGATCCTGGCTTTGCTCGGGCTGCGGTGGCTGGGGGTGTGGCGGTTGACGCCGTATCTCGTCGTCGGGATCGGGTTGTGGGCGGCTGTCGACGCTTCGGGAGTGCATCCGACGCTGGCCGGCGTCCTCGTCGGACTGATCGTGCCGGCCGGCGAGGTCGACGCGCACAGCGGTGAACGGCTCCGCCTCTACGGCCGCGCGGTGATCGAGCGCGCGGACGCCGTGCGGGTGCGGCTCGCGACCACCGCGATCAAGGCGACGCTTTCCGCCAACGAACGGCTGCAGGCGATTCTCCACCCGATCAGCGCGTTCGTGATCATCCCCGCCTTCGGCCTGGCGAACGCCGGCGTCCAGCTCGACGGCGGCGCGCTGCGGGCTGCGGCTTCCTCCACCGTGACACTGGGTGTGGCGGTCGGGCTGATCGTCGGCAACGCGGCCGGTATCTCGCTCGGGGCGGGAATCGCCCTGCGAACCGGGCTGGGTACCCTGCCGGGCCGCGTCCGCTACGGCCACCTCATCGGTGGCGCGATGCTGGCCGGGATCGGTTTCACGATCGCGCTCTTCATCACCGACCTCGCCTTCACCGATCCCGGCTTGCAGCAGCAGGCCAAGGTCGGAGTTCTCGGCGGTTCGCTCTGCTCGGCGATCGTCGGGTCCGTCCTGCTGCGGTTCCTCGGCGAGCGCCTGCCGCTGTGCTCGTTCGACGAGCGGTTCGCGGTGCCGGAGCTGCCCGAAGGGCCGTGGCTGGATCCGAGCCTGCCCTAGCGCGAACGGCTGCTGAGTGTCAGATTTCTTGGCCGGAGCTGCGCGTCGCGCACGGTGCGCGCCAAGTTGATGGACTTTGTGGTCCAGCTATAGGATGCCGACGGTGCCACCGCGAGGCCACAAAGGACTTTCCCTGCCCACTGACCCGGAGTGCAGTTGAGCGACGTTTTGCGTGCAGTCACGGACGAGCTGACGTCCGACCCGTCGAACGCGTGGGCCCGCGACCTCGGTTACCGCCCCGTGTGGGCCGGGTCCGCGGCCTCCCGGATCGCGATCATCGGCCAGGCGCCGGGCCGGCTCGCCCAGGAGAGCGGCATCCCGTGGGACGACGCCAGCGGCGCGCGCTTGCGCTCGTGGCTCGGCGTGCGCGACGAGCAGTTCTACGACCCGGCGCTGTTCGCCATCGTGCCGATGGATTTCTACTTCCCGGGGAAGGGCAAGACGGGCGACCTGCCGCCGCGCAAGGACTTCGCGCCGCGGTGGCATCCGCGGATTCTCGCCGGGATGCCGGACATCACGCTCCGCGTGCTCATCGGGACATACGCTCAGCGGTTCTACCTCGCCGGCCGGGCCAAGGCCAATCTCACCGAGACCGTGCGGTCCTACGGCGACTACCTCCCGGGCGAGTTCCCGCTGGTGCACCCGTCGCCGCTCAACTACCGCTGGCACGCGAAGAACTCCTGGTTCACGGCCGACGTCGTACCCGAGCTCGCCCGCCGGGTGTCGATCGCGCTGGGCTCCTGATGATCGCCGGCCGCGGCGGGCTACGGAACATCTCGCGCTCGACACTCCCTCCGGTCAAGGAGACATCCATGCCCCACACCAACACCTCCGTGGTGGACAACTTCTTCCGGGCCATTGAGCGCGGTGACATCGACGCGGTGCGCGCCATCTACGCCCCCGACGCGACGGTCTGGCACAACGACGGCGGCGGCGACCAAGGCCTCGAAGCAAATCTCGACATCCTCGGCTTGTTCAGCCGTGCCATTCGCGGCCTGCACTTCGACGTCTCGCGCCGCGTCGACGTCGGAGACGGAGTCTTCCAGCAGCACGTCCTCCGCGGCCGGCTGCCCAACGGTGAGGAGTCCGCTCTCGAGATCGCGATGTATCTCGCTGTCTCCGACGGCAGAATCACGCGAATCGAGGAGTACTTCGACGTCGCGACGGTGACCCACATCATCGCCGTCGCCAACGCATCGGACGCCGGACCATCGGATCGTCCCTGAACCTTGCGGGGCGGGCCGATCCCGCCGATGGTCAGGTGCCCGGAGCGATCGCGCAGGCCGAGACGCACACCCAGGTGCCCTCACGCTTCTGGTACGCGTCCGTGTACAGCGCTTCCTGCTCCGCGCCGTCGGCGACCATGGTGTAGGTGCTGCGGCCGTGGATCAGAGCGACATCGCTGAGGATCCGAATCTTCACGTCGTGCACGGCGAGATCCTTGAAGGGCCGCGGCTTGGCGATGTACTCGAGGAACTCCTCGCGGTTGCGCGTGACACCCGGGGTCTGCACGACGAAATCCTCGGCGAGCAACGTGCTGAAGCGGGTGGCGTCGCTGGCCTGGTCGGCCACGACGTAGTCGAGGTTGAGCTTTTCGAGGATCGCGAGATCCTCGGCCCGCTGCGTGGTGTCGGTCATTTCTCCTCCTTCGGAGTGCGGCGCGCCTGGCGACCGCCGTCATCGTGTGGATGGTTGGTGTCGGCCCGGCGTGCTGTCTTACCGACGGCGTCGCGGTTTCGGCGACGGGTGGGCCGTCCACACAAGGGGGCCGGGCTGCGCGGGATGTCGAACCCGAGGATGCGCAGCCCGGCCGAGGGCCGCGTCGCCGATGTCAGGGCCGGCCACGCGGGGACTTGATGATCGCGACGTGCCTGTGTTCTTCTCGGCCGCGGCGCCAGAAGGCCGCGGCCGCGGTCCTCATCGGATCCGGTCTGCCGGCCTGATCCGGTACACCTGCAGCCGCAGGTTGTAGTACTTCGAGGTTTCGCCGACCCATTCCATCCCGAGGCGCTTCGCCGTGGCGATCGCGCGCACGTTGTGCGGGCGTGCGACGGCGAAGAGCTCCTCGGCGTCTTCGGCGAACGCCCAGTCGATCAGCGCCTGGCTCGCCTCCGTCGCGTACCCCCGGTGCCAGTGGTCGGGATGGATCTGCCAGCTGATCTCCAGATCCTCTTCGTACGGCGGCAGCAGCCGGATGTTGAGGCCGCCGACCACGGCGCCCGTCTCGCGGAGTTCGACGGCCCACCTGCCACGAGGGACGAGCAGGTTGGGCTGCGCTTCGCGCCACGCCTCCAGCACCGCGCGCATCGCGGGCAGGTCGGGTACCTGGTCCATCGCCGGTGTCAGCCAGCGGGTGACGTCGGAGGAGCCGTAGATGGCCAGGGCGGCCTCGGCGTCGTCGGCCGACCAGTCCCGGATCACGAGGCGGTCGGTGAGCAAGGGGGTATCCATCGAATCCTGTACTTGTCGTCGGAGCTGCTTGGTGGACGATCAGCCGTGTTCGGAGCGGGCGGGGTGTTCGGTGACCGCGCGTTCGAGCGCGGCCGTCTCCTCGGGAGGGTCCGGGGTGAGCAGGGAGCCGGGGACCGCGCGGCCGGCGGCGCCGAGCTTGTTCATCTTCTTCGGCACGCTGGCGCCTTGGTAGGACAACGGGATGGCGTGGCCGTGGTCGTCCACGCCGGCCAGCGGCTGGTGGATTTCGATGAACTGGCCGTTCGGCTCGCGCCTGATGATGCCGGTTTCGATGCCGTGTTCGAGCACTTCCCGATCCGCCCGCTGCAAACCGAGGCAGATCCGGTACGTCACGTAGTAGGCGAGGGGAGGCAGTAACAGCACGCCGATACGGCCGGCCCACGTGGTGACATTCAGGGAGATGTTGAACTGGTCGGCGATGATGTCGTTGAACCCGGACAGTTCGATCACCGCGAAGAAGGCGAGGGCCATCATCCCCAGCGAAGTGCGGACCGGCGCGTCGCGCGGGCGTTGCAGCAGGTTGTGGTGCGCGGTGTCCTTCGACAGCTTCCGCTCGATCCACGGATACACGATCAGAATGGTGAACAGCAGCGGCATCCCGACCGCGCCGGGGAAGAACACCGCGGGGATCGTGTAGTTCCCGAGGTAGACCTCCCAGGCAGGCCAGATGCGCAGCATGCCGTCGGCCCAGGCCATGTACCAGTCCGGTTGGGAGCCCGCCGACACCATCGAGGGGTTGTACGGCCCGAAGTTCCACACCGGATTGATCTGGAACAGCCCCGCCATCAGCGCGATCACGCCCGTGACCAGTACGGCGAGCGAGCCCCCGTGCAGAGCGAACTCCGGCATGATGCGGATGCCGACGACGTTCGTTTCCTTGGCCCGATGGCTGGGGAACTGCGTGTGCTTCTGGAACCACACCAGCACGAGGTGCACCCCGACCAGGGCGAACAGCACCCCGGGCAGGATCAGGATGTGGATCGTGTACAGGCGCGGGATGATCTGGTCGCCCGGGAACTCGCCGCCGAACAGCGCCCAATGGATCCAGGTGCCGACGACCGGCACCGACAGGACGATGCCCGACAGGGTCGCGCGGATACCGGTGCCCGACAGCAGGTCGTCCGGCAGCGAGTAGCCGAAGAAGCCTTCGAACATGCTGATCAGGAGCAGCAGTACCCCGATCACCCAGTTCGCCTCGCGCGGACGCCGGAACGCGCCGGTGAAGAAGATCCGGAACGTGTGGAGGAAGGTGGCCGCGATGAAGATCAGCGCGCCCCAGTGGTGCAGCTGGCGCACGAACAGCCCGCCGCGCACGTCGAACGAGAGGTCGAGGGTGCTGGCGAAGGCCTTCGACATCTCGAGGCCCTGCATGTTCTGGAAGCTGCCGTGGTACGTGACCTCCTGCATGGAGGGATCGAAGAACAGGGTGAGGTACACACCCGACGCGATCACCACGAGAAAGCTGTAGAGCGACACCTCGCCGAGCAAGTACGACCAGTGCGTGGGGAAGACCTTGTTGAGGCTGTGGCGCAGCTTCGCGACCTTGAAGCGGTCGTCGATCCAGTTCGCGCCCGCGGCGGCGGTCTTCTCGAGCGCGGAGACGTCTCGGGTGGGCGTGGTCAGCGAGCTCATGCCGCCCTCGACCAAGCCCGTGCGGAACTGCTTGTCCATCCCACTGGAATGACACCCTCTCGATGTGCTGGGTCACGGCCGTCGACACATTATATGGACTATAAGGTCCACTGCAAGATGGTCTGCCGGGCAGGTTTCGGCTGGTGACAGCAGTGCGCTCGGTCACACGAACCGGCCGCGGAGTAAGAACCTCGGGCACCGAGACGCCGTGCTCAAAACCACCGAATCAGAGGGGAACACGAATGCTTGAAGGTGACGAGCACGTCCGCCGGTACGAGGAAACCGACGGCGAAGTCGGCCACGACTGGCAGCCCGGCGTGCCGGCGCTGGTCCTCACGACCAAGGGCCGCAAGAGCGGTGCCGACCGCAAGTTCGCGCTGATCTACCAGGACGTGGCGGGCAACCCGGTTGTCGTCGCGTCCAATGGCGGAGCGCCGAAGCACCCGAGCTGGTACCTCAATCTGCAGGCGAACCCCGAGGTCCGCGTGCAGGTGGGCGCCGACAGGTTCGCCGCGCGCGCCCGCACGGCCGAGGGGGAGAAGCGGGCGCAGCTGTGGGACAAGATGGCCCAGGTGTGGCCGTATTACAACGACTACACGAAGAGGACCGACCGCGAGATCCCCGTGGTGGTGCTCGAGCGGGTGTGAGCGTGGCCGGCCCCGTGACCGCCGGCGGCCGGAGCACTCGAATCGACAGAGGAGTTGATCGTCTTGGACGGACAGCAGCTGCAGAAGATCGCGGGCGACCGCGGCCTGGAACTACCCGGCGCCGACGTGGAGCATCGCGTCGGCCCCGACTGGGACGTCTACAAGGTGCGCGACAAGGTCTTCATGCTCATGACCGACATGCCCGGGCACCCCGTCGTGATCCTGAAAGCCGATCCCGACGACGCCGAGACCCTGCGTGACCAGCACGCGGACATCACCCCCGGCTATCACATGAACAAGAAGCACTGGATCACGGTCGAGGGTGGCGTCACCATCGAGGAGGAGCTGGTGAAGAGGCTCGTCACCGACTCTTACCGTCTCGTGGTCGGCGGGCTCCCGCGGGCGAAGGTGCCGGGAAAGCAGGCGTAGCCGCGCGACCGCCCGAGCGGCCCAGGGTGACGCGTAAACCTGGTCCAGATGGTCCCATTTCGTTACACGTTTCCGCACGAGGCGCGCGCACCCCGGAGGTCCACCGGTAGCCTGGGTCAGTGGTGCAATCGGAACACAGCGTCAAGCCGGCCCGGCTGACCGCGCGAGGAGAAGCGACCAAGGCCAGGATGTTGCAGGTCGCGGCCGAGCTGATGCGCGTGAAGGGCGTGGCGGCGACGACGCTGGACGAGGTCCGGTCGGCGAGTGGCACGAGCAAGTCGCAGCTGTACCACTACTTCGCGGACAAGGACGCGCTGGTCCAGGAGGTCATCGAGCTGCAAGCTCGTGACCTGCTGGATCGCGAAGAGGGATACCTCCGCAGGCTGAACTCCATCAAGGGCCTGGAACGCTGGCGGGACGCGATCGTCCAGCGCAGCGCTCTGCGTGGTGGCGCGCACGGCTGCCAGCTCGGTTCGCTGGCGAGCGAGCTGTCCGATCAGAACGAGCCTGCCCGCGCCGCGCTCGCGGGCCACTTCGGCACGTGGCTGCGCCTGATGTCGGACGCGTTCGAACGGATGCGCGCGGCGGGGAAGCTGCGTCCGGAAGCGGATCCGGAAGGCCTGGCGACGGGATTGATGAGCGCCCTTCAAGGGGCGTTCCTCCTGGCGCAGACGACGCAAGACGTGAAGCCGATGAAAATCGCGCTGGACATGGCCATCGACTACGTCCGCGGCTTCGAGGTGTGATCCGCAGCCGGCGGTATTCGGTGTGACACGCCTCCCCGGCATCGATCAGCCTTCACCGTCCGACACGCTCGCCTCGGTCAGCTTCTGCGAGGGCGTGGCCTGGTGGCGCGGCTTGCCGAAGAAGCCGATCTCGCCTTCGGTGTGCATGCGCTCGACCATGTGCGGGTAGTGCAGCTCGAACGCGGGGCGCTCGGAGCGGATGCGGGGGAGTTCGGTGAAGTTGTGCCGCGGCGGCGGGCACGAGGTGGCCCATTCGAGGGAGTTGCCGTAGCCCCACGGGTCGTCGACCGTGACGATCTCGCCGTAGCGGTAGCTCTTGAACACGTTCCAGATGAACGGAAGCGTGGACGCGCCGAGGATGTACGCGCCGATCGTGGAGATCGTGTTCAACACGGTGAACCCGTCCGATGACAGGTAATCGGCGTAGCGGCGGGGCATGCCCTCGGCGCCGAGCCAGTGCTGCACGAGGAACGTGCCGTGGAAGCCGATGAACGTGGTCCAGAAGTGCCACTTGCCGAGCTTCTCGTCCATCATCCGGCCCGTGATCTTCGGGAACCAGAAGTAGATGCCGGCGAAGGTCGCGAACGCGATCGTGCCGTAGAGGACGTAGTGGAAGTGCGCCACCACGAAGTAGCTGTCCGACACGTGGAAGTCGATGGCCGGCGCGGCCAGGAGAATGCCGGTGAGGCCACCGAACAGGAAGGTGACCAGGAATCCGACGGAGAAGATCATCGGCGTCTCGAAGGACAGCTGGCCTTTCCACATCGTGCCGATCCAGTTGAAGAACTTCACGCCGGTCGGAACCGCGATCAGGAACGTCATGAACGAGAAGAACGGCAGCAGCACGGCACCGGTGGCATAGAGGTGGTGTGCCCACACCGAGAACGAGAGCGCTGCGATGGCGAGCGTCGCGAAGACGAGGCCCTTGTAGCCGAAGATCGGTTTGCGGCTGAAGACCGGGAAGATCTCCGACACGATCCCGAAGAACGGCAGCGCGATGATGTACACCTCGGGATGGCCGAAGAACCAGAACATGTGCTGCCAGAGGATCGCGCCGCCGTTGGCCGGGTCGAAGACGTGAGCGCCCAAGCGCCGGTCGGCCTCCAGCCCGAAGAAGGCGGCCGTCAGGATCGGGAACGCGACGAGGATCAGAATGCTCGTGACCAGGATGTTCCAGGTGAAGATCGGCATCCGGTACATCGTCATGCCCGGCGCACGCAGGCAGACGACGGTGGTGATCATGTTGACGGCACCCAGGATCGTGCCCAGGCCGCCGATGATCAGGCCCATGATCCACATATCCGTGCCGGCCCCGGGGGTGTGCGTGGCCTCCGAGAGCGGGGTATACGCGGTCCAGCCGAACTCCGCCGCCCCTCCGGGCGTCAAAAAGCCCGCGATCACGATCAGCCCACCGAAAAGGTAGAGCCAGTACGAGAACGCGTTGAGCCGCGGGAACGCGACGTCGGGCGCACCGATCTGCAGCGGCAGCACGAAGTTCGCGAATCCGAAGAGGATCGGGGTCGCGTAGAGCAGCAGCATCACCGTGCCGTGCATGGTGAACAGCTGGTTGTACTGCTCCTGCGACAGGAACTGCAGCCCCGGCCGCGCGAGCTCCGTGCGGATCAGCATGGCCATCGCTCCGCCCGCCATGAAGAACGCGAAGGCGGTGACCAGATACATGATGCCGATCTGCTTGTGGTCCGTCGTGCGGAACAACCGCAGCAGGTACGAACCCTTGACCGTTTCCCGCGTGGGAAAAGGACGGGTCGCGACAGGACGGGGTGCTGCTGTCCGCATGATTTCCTCTCGAAGGCTCAGCTTGGAGCACGACGAACGCTACTTGGACGACTTGGTCCAAATCAAGGCGGGCATCGTGTGATGCCCGACCCGTGATGACGAGGACTCCGGCCGCGCGAGCGCGCGCTTCGCCGCGCTCGGAAAATCGACAACCTGGAGCCCGGACGAGCGCCCCGGGCGAGAAGTACATCCGCGACGTCCGCCGCGTGACGAGCCCGGTGTGCGGTGGGGGACGGGGACGGGGACGGCGGTGGTACTACCGGAAGTTCTGACCGCGGCCTGTGCCTGAACACGCCGTGCCCGTCGTCACCGTGACCTCAGGGACGGACGCGGACGATCGTCTTCCCTTTCGCGCGCGTCGTCGGGTTGAGCGCGGTGACGGCGCCGTCAAGGGAAACGACGTTGTCGATGTTGGTGCGCAACCGTCCATCCCGTACTCGTGCGGCCAGCTCACCCAGCTGCGCACGGTCGGCCTCGACCACGAAATCGATCGCTCGGCCGTGGGTGGGCCAGACTTCGGGCGGCCCGGCGATCGTCACGAGGGTGCCGCCAGGCCGGATCAGCGCGGCGGACTGCGCCCCGATGTCGCCACCGATGACATCGAACACGAGGTCGACGCCACCGACGTCGGCCAGCGAGTCGTTCTCCAGATCGACGAACTCCTGCGCGCCGTAACCGAGCGCGGCGTGGCGGTCGGCCGCGCGCCCGGTGCCGATGATGTAGGCGCCCGCCTCCTTGGCCAGCTGGGTGACGATCGACCCGACGCCGCCGGCCGCCCCGTGCACCAGGATGCTCTGGCCGGACTGCACCTGGCCGTGCACGAACAGTCCCTGCCAGGCCGTCAAACCGGAGATCACCAAGCTCGCACCGACCGTGAAATCGACATCGCCGGGCAGCGGCGCGACATTGCGGGCCTCAATGGCCACGTACTCCGCCAGCGTGCCGTCGCGGGTCCAGTCGGCCAGGCCGAACACCCGCTGTCCGACCGCCAACCCGGCGGTTCCGTACCCGAGCGCGGCCACCACGCCGGCCATCTCGTGGCCGGGGACCGAAGGCGTACGGTCCCGCCCCAGCCGGTCGGTCCACGTCCCCTCCCAGGTCAGCTCACCAGGGGTGTAACCCGACGCGTGCACCTCGACCAGCACGTCATTCCCCGCGGGATCCGGGGTCGGACGGTCCGCCAACGTCAACCCGGCCGCCCCCGCGGCCTGGTCGGTCACGACGATCGCCTTCATCCTCTACCTCCATGTTTCACGGTCACTTCGGCGCCCTTTGGCCACCTGCCGTGGCTTCCTGGACGATAGCGTCCAATACAGTTTCGATACAGCAGTGAAACCGATGCCGAGCCGATCTTCGCTCGTTCCGGCGACACAACGGGGATGCTTGTCTCACTTCGCCGCGTCTCAGGGGCGGACGCGGATGATCGTCTTGCCCTTGGGGTGCTCGGCCGGGTTGAAGGCGGCGACGGCGTCGTCGAGGGCCGCGACGGTGCCGATGTTCGTCCGCAGGCGGCCCTCGCGCGTCCGCCGGACGATCTCGTCCAGTTGCACGCGATTGGGCACGACCACGAAGTCGACCGCCAGGCCCTCCGCAGGCCGGGCCTCGGGCGGACCGGCGATGCCCATTAGCGTTCCTCCGGGACGGACCAGGCGCGCTGACCGCCGCCCGATGTCGCCGCCGAACACATCGAAGACCAGATCGACCGCACCGACCTCGTCCAGGCTGTCGCTCTCGAGGTCGACGAACTCCTGCGCGCCGAAGTCGAGTGCCGCCTGGCGGCCGGCCGCGCGTCCGGTGCCGATGACATAGGCTCCTGCCTCCCGTGCGAGCTGCGCCGCCATCGACCCGACCACGCCGGCCGCACCGTGCACGAGAACGCTCTGGCCGGCTCGCAGACGGCCGTGTTCGAACAGCCCCTGCCACGCGGTCAGGCCCGACATGACGAGGCCCGCGCCGGTGGTGAAGTCGACGTCGCCCGGCAGTGGCGCGAGGTTCCGCGCCTCCACGACCACATACTCCGCGAGGGTGCCGTCGCGAGTCCAGTCCGTCAGCCCGAACACGCGCTGTCCCACCGCGAGCCCGGCCGTGCCGTAGCTGAGAGCGGTAACGGTTCCGGCCACCTCGTGGCCGGGAATCGACGGCGTCCGGTCACGGCCGAGCCGGTCGACCCACGTCGACGGCCACGACAGCTCGTCCCAGGTGAACCCCGAAGCGTGAACCTCGACGACGACGTCACCGTAGTTGGCGCCCGCGAGGTCGGCGAGCCGCTCGGCGTCCGGACCGGGCCGCTCGGCCAACGTCATCCCAGCCCGTCCCGCGGCTTGATCTGTCACCACGATCGCCTTCATTCGGCGCCTCCCTGCGTCCGGTCCGGACCCGATCGGGTCGATTCGGTGAACTCTATAGTCCATTGTGGTCTCGGTGACCGGCGTGGGGAGGACCCGTGCCCGGCCCGGGTGAAGGAAACCCGTGGGTGGCACGGGGCCGGAGGGCGGAACCGGGGTGACGAACGCCGCCGGAACGCGGCACCTGGGCTACCGTGTGCGTGCCGGCCGCCCGGCTCCCCGCTCCAGCCAAGGTGTGAGACAAGGTGTCGGGGAATTCCCGAATGTGATTCCGATGGTGCCGGAAATACGCCGCAGAGAGGTTGATCGATGAGTGGGGAACCGACGAGAGTGGTCATTGTCGGCGGCGGCTTTGCCGGTTTCAACGCGGCTCGTGCGTTGCGCCGCGCCCTTCCGCGCAAGGCTGATGTCGAGATCGTCTTGGTGAACCGGACGGACTACTTTCTTTACCTCCCGCTGCTGCCCGAAGTGGCGGCCGCGGTGGTCGATCCGCGGCGGGTGACCGTGCCGATTCCGGGGACGCTTCCCGGAGTGCGGCTCGCGCTCGGTGAGGTGACCGCGATCGCGCCGGACAAGGATTCGCTGTCTTACACGGATCCGGAGGGCCGGGCGCACGAGCTGCGATACGACCGGTTGATCCTTGCCGTGGGCAGCGTCAACAAACTGTTGCCGATTCCGGGCGTCGCCGAGCACGCGCACGGCTTTCGGGGAGTGGCGGAGGCTCTGTACCTGCGAGACCACGTCATTCGCCAGGTGGAGCTGGCGGACGCGACCGACGATCCGGACGAACGAGCGGCGCGGTGCACGTTTGTCGTCGTCGGCGCCGGCTACACCGGAACGGAAGTCGCCGCGCAGGGCCCGCTGTTCACCCAGGCGGTAGCCCGGCGCCACCCTGAGCTCAGCGGTCAGAAGATGCGCTGGCTCCTGCTGGACCTCGCACCGAAAGTGCTGCCCGAGCTCGATCCGCGGCTCTCGCGGGCCGCGGACCGGGTGCTGCGCAAGCGGGGCGTCGAAGTGCTCACCGGCACCTCGGTGAGCGAGGCGACGACCGACGGTGTGCGGCTCACCACGGGCGAGTTCGTCCCGACTCGCACGATCGCGTGGTGTGTCGGGGTCCGGCCCGATCCGCTGGTCCACGGCGCGGGCTTCGAGACGCAGAAGGGCCGGTTGGTCGTCGACACCACGCTGGCCGTCCCGGGACAGTCCCGGGTGTTCGCGTGCGGCGACGCCGCGGCGGTCCCCGACGTCACGCGGCCCGGCGAGGTCACGGCGATGACGGCACAACACGCGAGCCGCCAGGGCACACTCGCGGGACGGAACGTCGCGGCGTCACTCGGATACGGTCAACTGGCCGAGTACAAGCACCACGACCTCGGGTTCGTCGTCGATCTCGGCGGGAAACAAGCGGCCGCGAACCCGCTCCACGTCCCGATGTCGGGGTGGATCGCGAAGATCGTCACGCGTGGCTACCACCTGCTGTCGATGCCGGGAAACCGGATTCGGACGGCGGTCGACTGGCTGCTGAACGCCGTCCTGGGGCACCAGTCCGTCCAGCTCGGGCTCGTCCGATCGGCCGCGGTTCCGCTCGACACGACGGCCCCGGCGGTGGATCCGGCGGCACGGCACGAGCCGCCGAGCACTCGAACCGGAACGGACGGCTAGGAAACGTGGCCCTGCGCAAGGGCCGTCATCCTGTTCACGACGGAACAGCTCGACGATCTTGCGCAGGGCCAGAGCCGCGGCTCAGCCGGTCGGACCGAACCGGCTGACGCGGATCCGCTTGACGTCGACGCCGGCCCCGGCCAGCAATGCGGTCGCCCCGTCGCAGAAGCCCGGTGAACCGCAGACGTAGACCTCGCGATCGGCCTCGACCAGAGGCCGGACGTCGTCGGGTGTGAGGCGTCCCGCCGGCCGTGCACTGCCCGCGGGCGAATCACGGGTGTAGACGACCGTGGTCTCGGGACCGCGAATTTCGTCGGCGTAGTACAGGTCGGCAGGCGATCGGACGGACACGATCAGGCGCATCAGGTCGGTGCGGCCGGTGCTTCGGGCGAGCCGCAGCATCGACATGAGCGGGACGACTCCGGAGCCGCCGGCGACGCCCAGGATCGGTGCGGTGCCGTCCCAGGAGAAGAACCTGCCGACGGGGCCGCGGACCTGCAGGACATCGCCGACTTCGACGGTGCTGTGGAGAAACGTCGACACCTCGCCGTCCGGCAGCAGCTCGACCGTGACCTCGATCTCGTCTCCGCCGGGAGTGCTGGCCACCGAGTAGTCGCGCTGGGCGTGGTAACCGTCGGGAGCGGTCAGCCGGATGACGTAGAACTGGCCGGCGTGATGAGTTCTGGGCTCGGTCAGCCGCAGCCGGAAGGTTTTCGCGTGCGGTGTCTCCGCGACGATCGCGGTCACGACACCGGTTTGCCAGGATGAAGTGACGGTCATCAGTCACCCTGGTAACGCTGCTCGAGCCACGGGTCGCCGTGGTCGTGGTACCCGTTGCGCTCCCAGAAACCGGGCTCGTCCTCGGCCATGAACTTCAGCCCGGAGACCCATTTGGCGCTCTTCCAGAAGTACAGGTGCGGCACCAGCAGGCGGGCCGGCCCGCCGTGGATGTCGTCCAGCGGCGCGCCGTTGACGTCCCACACCACCCAGGCCTGACCGTCGACGACATCCTCGATCGGGAGGTTGGTCGTGTAGCCGGTGTGCGAGCGCGCCATGACGTACGCCGCATCGTCGTGCAGCCCGGTGATGTCGAGCAGCGTGTCGACGGAGACCCCGTCGAAGGCCATGTCGAACTTGGACCACGTCGTGACGCAGTGGATGGCGCCTTCGTAACGGCCGGGCGCGAGAGCGTGGATCTCGTCCCAGGTCCAGCTGGTCGGTGTGTCGACGAGGCCGTCGATGGTGAAAGTCCAGTCCCCGGTGTCGATCGAGGGAGTCGCTTCCGCGTGCAGAACCGGCCAGTCGCCACCCGCGTCGTGCTGGCCTGGTGGCAGCCGCGGGTCTTGACCAGAGCGCCGGCGCCCGACGAAACCTCTGGTAGTAATCATGTTTGCCGTCTTCCTCGGTTGATTGTGGACCGTGCCGATCCTGCCCTTAGTGGACCATAAAGTCCACATGATGGGCCGGCCTCCGGGGTCCTGCGGTCCACCGGTCTTGTTCACCCGGGATCGCCACGGGTCCCGTCCGTGACCCCGGTGGGGCTCACTGGAACCGGAGCAGGATCCCCCGGGTCGTGCACGAGTCGGTTCGAGACGCGATCAAGGATCTGGGAACGTGCGGTGGGGATGTCGACAGTGACGGAGACGGTGAGCGGACAGGGCACCAGGAGCGAACTGTGTGCGGACGGCGGATGTCGCCGGCGCCGGACGGGAACCACCGCCACGACCGTTTCGGGGTTCGCCGGACGGGTCCTGGTCGGCGGGCGGAGTTTCGACCGCGAGTCCGCCGTCTGGGTCGAGGAGCTGAGCCCCGGCAGCTCGAAGTTCGACGATGCCTGCCGCCGGCTCTACGCGATGCTCGTCAAGATCGCCAGGAGTGAGGCTGCGCGCAGGTCTTCGGCCTCGAGGATCGGCGGCCCCGAGCTCGACGACCTCGCCCACCAGGCCGCGGCGGACGCCCTCATGCGGATCACCCGCAAGATCGGTGATTTCCGCGGTGACGCGCAGTTCAAGACCTGGGCCTTCAGGTTCGTCGCCCTCGAGGTCTCGAGCAAGGTCGGGCGGCACTTCTGGCGGGACCACCGGGTGTTCCCGAACCAGGGCGAGGCGGACGGCGTGCGCGCCGCGGCCGGCGACGAACCACCTCAGCGGGTGCAGGCCGTCGAGCTCAGCGCCGCCCTCGGCCACGCCATCGAGAGGGCACTGACCGCGCGTCAGCGGCGCGTCTTCGTCGCCGTGGCGATCGACGGGGTTCCCGTGGACGCCCTCGTCGAGCAACTGGGTACCAACCGGAATGCGATCTACAAAGCGATCTTCGAAGCCCGGCGCAACATTCACGCCTACCTGGTCGAGAACGAGTTCATCGCGTGATCGGCCGTCCACGAACCGGGTTCCGGCGCCTGGGCGGAGCACCGTTGCGGCCTCGAAAGTGGACTTGACCGACCAGTTCTGCCGAGGCTACATTCGGCCGGTCCGCCGGCATTTCTCTGTCGGCGAGGTTCTCGTAAGGCCGGCAGCGCTTCTGCGGATGTCGCCTCGCACCCGGTGATTCCGGGGTCTGCCAGCACAATTCGGGTGTCATTGCGGAAGGAAGAAACGTGTCATGAGTGATAACTTCGAGGGCCGGAAAGTCGTGGTGGCCGGCGGCAGCAGCGGCATGGGTCTGGCCGCGGCGCAGCAGGTGGTCGCCGGAGGCGGCAGTGCGGTGATCACCGGCCGGGACCCGGACAAGCTCCGAGCGGCGGTCGAAGCGTTGTCGCAGCACGGGAAAGCGTGGGGTATCCCGGCGGAGCTGACCGATCGCGGCCAGGTGCCCGAACTGCGGAAGCAGCTCGCGGCCGAGCACGCCGACGCGACCCTGCTCGTCAACGCCGCGGGCTTCTTCGTCCCGAAGCCGTTCATCGAGTACGACGAAGCGTTCTACGACTCGTACAACGAGTTGAACCGGGCACTGTTCTTCATCACGCAGACCGTCGTCTCGGGGATGATCGCCGGCGGCAACGGCGGCGCCATCGTCAACGTCGGCTCGATGTGGGCGCACCAGGGCATCGCGGCGACCCCGCACGCGGGCTACTCGGTGCAGAAGGGCGGGCTCCACTCGCTCACCAAGGCGCTCGCGATCGAGCTGGCGCCGCACCGCATCCGGGTCAACGCGGTCGCGCCTGCGGTCGTGAAGACTCCCTTGTACCTCGGCGTGTTCGGCGCGGACAAGCTCGACGAAAGCGTCGACAGCTTCGCGGGCTTCCACCCGCTGGGGCGCGTCGGCACCGCGGAGGACATCGGGAACGCGGTGTCCTTCCTGCTGTCGGACAAGGCGAGCTGGATGACCGGCGCGATCGTCGACGTCGACGGTGGTGTCATGGCCGGCCGCAACTAGCCCGGGCGCACAACACAAGCACCGCACCGAAAGGACTGCGGGCGTCCCGCCGACGTCCGCAGTCCGGTGCCGCTGTGACAGTGGACGCAAAAGTCCACAAATGGCCGAGGTGAGGTGTACTCCGCGGTGAAGCGCGGTTAGGCTTCGGCTGTGTCAGGTGATCGAACCGAGATCCACCTCGAGGCTTCGCCGGAGCTTCACCGGTTCGCTCTCCGCCGACAGGTGAAGCTTCTTCACTTTCATCCCTCGCTCGTGCGGTCCGGCATCGACCCGCGACGCGCGGTCGGCGCGGCCAAGGCTTCGGGTGGATACGCGAACGCCGGTCCCGAGCGCCCCCGCGGCGGTCGATCGGAAGCGAAATCGGGTGCACGTCGCCGTGCGTTGATATCGAGCCTGACGTGACTCAATGCCCTTTTTTCGCTTTCTGGAGTGTCATGAGACCCGGCTCGGCCGTGGGATTTCGATGATCGGCGGCGGCGATCCGGACCTGCTCGGCCGGCGCGGCGAGGCCGAGCTGCTCGACAAGATGCTGGACGAGGTGCGCCACGGGCGCAGCGCCGTGCTGGTGGTGCGTGGCGAGGCAGGCGTCGGCAAGACCTCGTTGCTGAATCACGCGGTCACGCGGGCTGCCGATCTGCAGGTCATCCACGTGTCGGGTGCGGAGTCGGAGGCGGAGCTGGCCTTCTCCGGTGTGCACCAGGTGTGCGCGCCGCACCTCGACGGGCTCGATCGCCTGCCGGCTCCGCAACGCACCGCGCTGGCCACCGCGTTCGGCCTCGCCGAGGGTAAGCCGCCGGACTTGTTCCTGGTCGGGCTGGCCGTGCTGACCTTGCTGGCGGCCGCGGCCACGGAGCAACCCCTGGTGTGCGTCGTCGACGACGCGCAGTGGCTCGACAGCGCCTCGGTACGGACGTTGTCGATCGTCGCGCGCCGGTTGCGGGCGGATCCGGTGGCGATGGTGTTCGCGGTCCGTGACAGCCGGGAGAACGCGGCTCTGGCGGGCTTGGCGCAGCTGCCCGAGCTGGTTCTGACCGGGCTCTGCGACCGGGATTCACGGACCCTGCTGGCGACGACGATGCCCGGTCCGATGGACGAACGGGTGCGGGAGCGGATTCTCGCCGAGGCGCGGGGCAACCCGTTGGCCCTGCGGGAACTGCCCCGCACGGCGAACCTGCCGGCCCTCGCCGGCGGCTTCGGACTGGTCGGACACGGACGGCCGCTGTCGCGCCGCATCGAACGCAGTTTCGCGACGCATCTGGCCGCGTTGCCGGCGGACACCCGGCTCCTCCTCCTCATCGCCGCGGCCGACCCGGTGGGGGAGGCCGCGGTGCTCTGGCGGGCCGCCGGCCTCCTGGGGCTGCCCGAATCGGCGGCGGAGCCGGCGGAGTCGGCGGAGCTGATCAGCATCGGCCGCCGGGTACGATTCCGTCACCCGTTGATCCGGTCCGCCGTCTACGGATCGGCGGGCGGCGCCGACCGCCGACGCGTGCACGAGGCGCTCGCCGAGGCGATCGATCCCCGCAGTGATGCCGAGCAACGCGCGTGGCAGCGCAGTCAGGCGGCGACCGGTCCGGACGAGGCGACCGCGGCCGAGCTGGAACGGACGGCCGAGCTCGCCCGGGCTCGGGGCGGAGCGGCCGCGGCCTCGGCGTTTCTCGCCGACGCGGCCGAGCTGACTCCGGACCCCGTCGATCGCGCCCGCCGTGCGCTGGGAGCGGCGCGAGCCAAACTCGACGCCGGGGCCCCGGAGGCGGCGCTGGAGCTGGTCGCGCAGGCGGAGGCGGCACCACGGGAACCCCTGCGGCAGGCCCGGATCGAGCTGGTGCGCTCGCAGATCGCGTTCGCCCTCAACCGCGGCCGCGACGCGCCCGGCCTGCTGCTGTCGGCTGCGGAGCGCCTCCGGGACCTGGACCCGCTGCTGTCGCGCGAGACCTACCTCGAGGCGCTGATGGCTTCGGTGTTCGCCGGCCGGCTCGTGTGGGCGCCGGACAACGCGCCGGACGGCATGGCGCGCGCCGCGCGGTCGGCCCCGCCCGCGCCGACTCCGCCCCGCGCCGTCGACGTGCTCCTCGACGGCCTCGTCCTGCGGTTCACCAAGGGGTACACGGACGCGGCCCCGACTCTCATGCGCGCCGTCCGGCAGTTCCGGCGAGACTCCGATGCCGATTGCGCCGGCCTGCGCTGGTACGGCCTCGCCAGCCGGATCGCCCTCGACCTGGGGGACCGGCAGTCGGAGGACGACCTCGCGGCCCGGCAAGTACAGACCCTTCGCGAACGGGGTGTGCTGACGCTGCTGCCGGTCGCGCTGGCCAACCGGGCCGGGGTTTGCGTGCACGCGGGGCGATTCGACGAGGCCGCCACCCTGCTCGAGGAATCCGCTGCCATCAGCCAGGCCACCGGCGCTCTGCCGCCGTTGTGCATCGAGCCGGTCCTCACGGCCTACCGCGGCCAGGATGCCCGGACCCTGGAGCTCGTCCGTACCAGCCTGGACAGCGCGACGGAACGCGGTGAAGGCCGGGTGATCCCGATCGTCCAGTACGCCGCGGCCGTTCTGCACAACAGCCTCGGCAGGTATCGTGAAGCGCTCGCCGCGACCGACTGGGCCGTGGAGCACGACGACATCGGTATGCACGGATACGGCCTCGCCGAACGGGTCGAGGCCGCCGCCCGCTGCGGTGAGGTCGCGATCGCGATCGACGCGGCACGGGAGCTGTCCGATCGCGCCGCCGCGACGGGCACGGAGATGGCGCTCGGCGTCGCCGCCCGCTCACGCGCCCTGGTGGCCCGGGGCGAGGAGGCCGACGAGCTGTACCGCCTGGCCATCGAGCACCTCGGCCGCAGCAAGGTCGACGTCCTCCGAGCCAGGGCTCAGCTGCTCCACGGCGAATGGCTGCGTCGCGAACGCCGCCGCGAAGAAGCGGTCGACCAGCTCAGGCTCGCGTGCGACACCTTCCGGCGCGTGGGCGCCGGCGGGTTCGCCGAACGCGCCCGCCGTGAGCTCCTGGCCGCCGGGGAAGCCGTCGAAGCACCCACAGTGCCGCTGAGGGCGCAGCTGACGGGGCAGGAGACCTACATCGCGCGGCTGGCCGCCGAGGGCCACACCAACTCGCAGATCGCCTCGCAGCTGTTCCTCAGCCCGCGCACGGTCGAGTGGCACCTGGGCAAGATCTTCGGAAAGCTCGGCATCTCTTCGCGACGGGAGCTGAAGGTCACGCTCGCGGACCACGACAGGCACCACGTCCCGCACTGAGCGAGGCCGCTTCCTCCTGATGACAGTGCCGGGGCGCGCGAAGGGCCACGGGACTCACAGGACCGCGGTGCGGGTGCGCCTCGGAAACAGGGTCAGCAGCTTGGCTCGCCTGCGCCACGCGACCGCCGCGATGATCACGCCGACGAGGGCGGTCAAGACCTGAAGGGTCGCCGTTGTTTCATACACTCGGGCCAGGCTTCCGAACCCGTCCACCCGGATCCGGCGCAGGGTGGTACCGGTGTCGAGCACGAAGTGGAACAGCACCCCCAGCACGAACGAACAGGCCAGCGACGCGGTCACGAACCACACACCCAGCCTGCTGGCGTGCCGCAGGTGGCCGGCAACCCCGACCACCGGGACGACGAAACCCGCGGCGACCATCAGCACGCTTTCCGCGAGTCCGATGGGGACCCGGGCGGCGCCGAGCACCGCGAAGTCGGCCAGCACCAGCACCGATTGCGTGCCCACTGCCGCGCCGGTGAAGCGATCGACACTCGAAACCAGCGGCGGAAGGCGGACGACGGCCTTCCCGTTCCTGGGGTGCGCCAAGGTCATTCTCTCAATCTGTGGGGTGAACACGAGACCGTGCCGTCACGAAGACCGTTCGGGGCGGCGATTCGCGGGTCGCCGAGGCATCGACGTCCGCCCGTCATTCGGGGACGACGTGGATCGCGGCTTCCTCCGCGGCGGCAGCGGATCCGTCGACTCCGACGTCCACGGCGAAGAGGTACGGGCGCTGCTCGTCGGCGTCGGGATCTTCGACCAGCCGCCCCGCCCGCGAGACGCCGACCTCGTCGTCGTACAGCTCGCCATCGGTGTCGGATGAGTCGCCCAGTCCGTCGCCTTCGGCCGGATCCACGCTCACGTCGGGAATCTCCCGCGCCAGGCGCCTGCCGAGACTTTCGTGGCCCGCTTCTTCGCGCGCGGTGAGGCCCCAGTCGAACACGGCCTGCGGGCGGTCGGGAGGGCTGTAACCTTCGTCCAGAACGTCGGCGACGCCGAGGTCGTCCAGGGTGTCCTCGGGTTCGAGGAGGCCTGAATCGAGGTCGAATCCGCCGTCGTATTCGTCCGTGTCGTCACTCATGTCGGTCTCCGGATGCAGGGGAAGAGGCTCCGGCCGGCAACGGGCAGCGGAGCCACAAGAGGGGCTTAGTGGACTATATCGTCCTTTGTCCGGTCCACAACGGTGACCATCGCAGGTCACATTCGGAGTCGCCTTCCGGATATGAATCCGAAACCACGCTGGCCGAGCCGCGTCTCCGGCCTTTCAATTGGACGTGTTAGTCCACTATTCAGAGGGGGTCTACGTCTGCTCAGGCGTCGGCGCGGCTACGCTTCACTGCATGCCGTCTGATCCGACCAGGGACTCCTGTTCCCCTCTCGACGCCTCCGAATCGGAGCCACGAGCCCGGATTGTGGCCGCCTCGACAGACCTCCTGTTCCGGCACGGACTCGGTGCGCTCACGATGTCCAGGATCAGCGGGGCGGCGGCGATCGAGCCACGTCGGGTCCGGATGGTCTTCGGGGAATCCGACACCGTCGATGCCATCGTCGAAGCAATTGTCGAAACCCAGCTCGAAACCGTGCTGCGCGGCCAGCGGCCCAGCCTCGCCGCCGTCAGAACTCTCGACGGCCTGTGCGAGTGGCGATCGGAACTGGTCGGCTCGGTGAACGCGATCGAAGGCTGCCCCCTCGGCATGCTCATCCAGCACCTCGCCGGTCACCACCTGCGGGGCAATCTTGCGCTGGTGGCCGCGTTCGGGCAGTGGCAGCAACTGGTCACGGAGGCACTGGAGCGCATCAAGGGGGCGGGTGAGCTCACGCCGGCCGCTGATCCGGCCGCGCTGTCCACGGCGATCATGGCCGCCGTCCAAGGGGGATTCCTGCTGTCGCACACGATGCGGAACGCGAAGTACTTTCACAGCGGGCTCGACCTGGCGATAGAAACGGTGGGCAGCTTCGCCCACCGTCGGTCGGGCTCGTAGCGGCACCGCAGCGCAACCCCCGGCGACACGGATTTTTCAACGGGCCCACACCCTGTTGTCGCACCGTGAAGTCGCGAATTTTGGACGGATGGCCGGCGTTAGGCGCCGGGAAGGCTCAGGAGCCGCCGTACGGCAGGCTCCTGAGCCGACTGATCACAGAGCGACGATTCCTTCGCCGCCGGCAGCACCGTCGAGGACGACGTGCCCGGCGGAGGTCAGGCTGCCGTCGTGGTTGATCCGGAAGGCTGACACGCCACCGTCCGCTCCGGTCTGCGCGTAGAGGTACCGGCCGTCCGGCGTGGTGGCCAGGTCGACCGTGCCGGCGCCCGCGGGCGTCGTGCCCAGGCTCACGGGAGTGCCGTCGGCGCCGATGCGGTAGCCGCTGACCGTGCCGCTGCCGGCGTTGGCCACGTAGGCGAAGTCACCGGCGGCCGCGATCCAGCAGGTCGCCTGCTGCCCGGTCGCCACGGGGGTACCGGTCGAGAGCTTGCCCCGGCCGTCGACCCGGCCGGTCACGATCGCGTTCGGGCCGGCCTCGGTGAGCAGGATCCGGCCGGAGCCGTCGAAGACGAACCCGAACGGGACCGATCCCGCGCCGGTCGAGTCGACGACCGGCTTGGCCGACGGACCGAACACCGGGTTCAGGGGGAAGGTGATCACGCTGTCGCCGGCGGCCTTCGTGCTCACGACCAGAGAGCCGCCGTCCGGGGTGAACGCGACCTGCGCCGCGGTGTGGGTGAACTCGGGCGCGGCGTCGGCGTCGAAGCCCAGCGCGCGGTGCCAGAGCGGGACGGGCACGAGGTGCCCGGCCAGCAGCACGAATCCCTGCAGCGAGCCGCCGGCGCGGGCGTTGAGCACGAACACCCGGTTGTCGTGCACCGCGATGCTGACCGGGAAGGTGCCACCGGACCCGATCGTCTGCAGCTTGGTGAGCCGGTCGCCGGTCACGGCGAAGACGGTGACCGAGTCGCTGCCGGGGTTCACGGCGAACAACAGGTGGTGGCGGCTGTCGTAGGTCAGGGCACCCTGCGAAGCGGTGTGGTCGGCCACCGAGCCGTCGAGCACGCCACCGCGCCCTCCGGTCCGGTACACGGCCTTCTGCCGCAGGGAGCCGTCCGTCATGCGGTCGAACGCGACGACCGCGTTGCCGTCGGGTGAATCCGTCTGAACGAACACCGTGCCGCCGGCGGCACGAGCCGACGTCGCGGACGCAGGTGACGCGGTGAACGTGACGGCTGCGAGGGCGACAGCCGCCGCCACCGTCGTGACGCGCGCCCTCGTGTGTTTGGCCATGATCGTGTGTGATCCTCACTCGTGAGAACTCCGGCCCGGAATCCGGACCGACGGAAGGTGGATCGAAGCGGCAGAAGGCCGTTCGCTGATTTAGTGATCACGACGGAGAGGTTCTTACCTCTTCGATGATCGAGGTGTACGCCACTCACCGCGGAGCGCGCCGGCCAGGCAATGGACGTTATAGTCCACTTATAATGTTCGTTGTCCCGACGAGGACGAGCGATTCGACTTCCTCGACCCGAAATCCGCGGAGAGGCCACAGCCATGACGACTGTCGCGTCCCTGCTCGTGACGAGCTTGGCCGACCACGGAGTCAGGACCGTCTGGGGTGTGGTGGGCGACGCGCTGAACCCGATCACCGACGCTGTGCGCCTCGAAAAGCGGCTCCGCTGGATCGACGTCCGGCACGAGGAGGCCGGCGCGTTCGCCGCCGGCGCGCAGGCGCAGTTGACCGGAACGATCGGCGTCTGCATGGGCACCGTCGGCCCGGGCGCCGTCCACTTGCTCAACGGCCTCTACGACGCGAAGAAGTCCCACGCACCGGTGCTGGCGGTCTGCGGCCAGGTCCCCAGCGCCGAACTCGGCAGCGACCACTTCCAGGAGGTCGACAACGACGCCGTATTCCGCGACGTCGCCGAGTTCTGCCTTACCGTGACCGACCCGGCGCAGCTGCCGTACCTGCTGGAACTGGCGGTGAACACCGCGTACGCGCGCAGCGGCGTGGCGGTACTGACCGTGCCCGGTGACATCGGTGCCCGCCCCTTGTCCGCGGCCGGCCCGCGGTTCATCGCGCAGCGCCCGGAGACCGTTCCCACGTGGCCCCTGCTCGACCAGGCCGCCCACCTGCTCGACGGCGCGGCCAAGGTGACCATGCTCGTCGGCGCCGGAGCGAGGGAAGCTCGGGAAGAGGTCCTCGCGGTGGCCGACGCGCTCTCCGCACCGATGGTCCTCACGTTGCAGGGCAAGGAAGAGATCGAGCAGGACAACCCGTTCCAGGTCGGCCAGCCGGGCCCGCTCGGCAACCCCGCGGCTCAGCACGCACTCGACGACTGCGACGTCCTGCTCATGGTCGGTACGGACTTCCCGTACCGCGACTGGTACCCCCGGGGCAAGACGGTGGTCCAGATCGACGTGGAAGGTGCCCACATCGGCCGACGGGTGCCCGTCGACCTCGGCCTCGTCGGCGACTCGGCGGCCACCCTCGAGGCGCTGCTGCCCAAGCTGACCACCAAGCCGGATCGCGACCACCTGGCCCGGTCCCACCGTCGCTACGAGACTTGGCGCGAGCGTCAGCAACACCTCGCGGACCCCGATTACGAGGCCGGCATGGCAGGGCGGGTCCGCCGGCAGTTCGACAACCGGGCGCGTGCCATCCGTCCGGAGGTGCTCGCCGCGGCGATCGATCGGCACGCCAAGGCCGATGCGGTGTTCACTTCCGACACCGGCATGTCGACGGTCTGGTTCGCTCGGTTCGTCACGCTCGGCGGCAACCGCCGCCTGCTCGGCTCGTACAACCTGGGCTCGACGGCCAACGCCCTTCCTCAAGCGCTCGGCGCGGCACAGCTCGATCGGACCCGCCAGACCATCGCGCTCTGCGGCGACGGCGGCCTGACCCCGGTGATGGGGGAGCTGCTGACGGTGGTCGACCACGACCTGCCGGTCAAGATCGTCGTGTTCAACAACTCTCGGCTGGGCATGATCAAGCAGGAGCAGGAGCAGAGCGGACTCCCGGAGTTCGGCACCAGGCTGAAAAACCGGGACCTGGCTGCCATCGCCCGAGCCTGCGGACTCCACGCGGTACGCGTCGAGCGGGCCGCGGACGTCGACTCCGCCGTGCGCGACGCGCTCGGGCACCACGGTCCGGTCCTGCTCGACGTCGTCACCAACGCCGATGAGATCGCGCTGCCCTCGGCACCCACCGCCGCGCAGGTGTGGGGGTTCGCCAGAGCCAAGGCCAAGGAGCGGATCGCCTCCGCGCACGACGGCGACGCGGCGCGATGAGCGCTCGCGGACGGCAGTCGAACCGGGAGGTGCCGTGCTCGGCGATCGACGGCGTGACGGACGAGCCGCCGTGGCATGGCGGACAGCGGGTGCGGGCTGCGGGCTGGGCGTCAGGCCCGGAAGGTGCGGATGTAGTCGATCGCCATGTCGAGCCCGACTTTCATCAGCCTGACGTCCCGCTCGGTCTGGGCCAGGAGGTACCCGCCCTGGAGCGCGCTCATCAACCCCGTGGCCAGCCGCTCGGGGTCGGCGTCCGGGCGGAGCTTGCCGTCCTTGCGCATCCTCGTGAACGCGTCGGCCAGCAGGCCGAGCCAGGTTTCGAAGTGCTGGGCCAGCGCCGAGCGGGCCCGTTCGTTCGAATCGGACAGCTCGCTCGCCAGTGACCCGAGTGCGCAGCCGTACGCACCGTCGCGCAGGGCGTTGCGCTGGACGATCGCGTCCCGCCAGCGTTCCAGGCCGCGGATCGAGTTCAGCCGGCGGAGCTGTTCGCCTTGGAAGTTCAGCACTTCGTGAGCTTGGAACTCGATGACCGCTTGGACCAGTTCGTTCTTGTCCGCGAAGTGGTGGTACAGCTGCGACTTGCTCGTGCCGCTGGCCGCGCGCACGTCGTCCAGCGTCGTCGCGGCCACGCCCTTCACCGTCATCAAGTCGACCGCGGCCTGCACGATTCGCGCCTTGGTCGCCTCTCCGCGCGCCGTGACCCGGGTCGGCCGCACGTCATCCTGAGGTTCCACCACGGCGCCAGGTTACCGCACTACCACGAGCGATGACCGTTGGCGACCTCCCGGCCACCCTGGTGCCGAAGGGACGAAGGCGTCCGTAAACGGCGTCGCCGCTGCTGCCTCAGGACCCGGTTGCGCGGTGCACCGCGAGCGGCGACAGCTCGCGCCACTCGATTCGAGCCCGGTCCAGTCCGGTGGTCAGCACGTGCAGGCTGACGTGGTCGGCGCCCGCTGCGACGTGGTCCCGGATCCTCGCCTCCACCTGCTCGGCATCCCCGCGGACGATGACGCTGTCGAAGAGTCGTTTGCTCCCTCCTGCGCGCAGGTCGTCCTCGCCGAAGCCCTGTCCGCGCAGCTCCAGCACGCAGGTCCGGCACGAGAGCATTCTCGACAGCTCGGCGCGGCCGAGCTCTTCGGCGGCTTCGGCGTCCCGCATGACGACGACTGCCTGCCGCACCGCCAGGAAAGACCCGTCACCGAGGAACGCTCTCGTCCGGTCCGTGCAGTCCGGTGTCGCAACCCGGCGGAGGACCCCGAGCGCCCGCGGTTTCGCGAGCTCGGCCATCTCCGTCCGATCGCAGATCAGCACCCGCTCTTCCCAGGTGACCGGACCCGGGAGCCGATCGAGGCAGTCGAGGTAGGCCTCCATCCGCGCCACCGGGTCCGTTCGCGTGCCGGTGCCGGTCGCGGCCAGACCCAGTAACGTCCTGTGGCCCCTTGCGTCCCGAAGCCGGCCGTGCCGAGCGGCCACGACGGACGCGTCGCGGGTTCCGATGTCCCGCAGAGCCGGCGCGACCTTGATCCGACGGGTGACGCCGAGAAGAAGTTCACACTGGTCGAACACATCGGCTTCGCGCGACTCCGGTACCCAGACCGCGCCCCAACCGGCGTCTTCGAGCTCGGCCGCCACTTCCGCGGCGAGACGCCGCTCAGCCGCGCCGAGGCCGACGCCCCACACCCCACAACGCCCCAGATCCACGAGCATCTCCCGCCGCCGTACCGGTTCACCGGCCCGTAGGTGTGTGCCGTCCCGGAGCGGCGTCTTACCCATTTCCCGACGACGTAACACAATATTCGCCGGGCGGAAACCCGGTGGTCTGCGGCCGTCGGTCAAGATCATCCGGATGGTCGTGGAACGGGGTCGTCAGGCGGGTATCCTCCACTGAGGACGCATCACGGTCGTGGCCCGCCGACGGGCATCGGCCGACAACCACGAACCCGCGCGTTGCCCGAAACCGGACGGCCGCTCGCGCCCCATCAAGCAGCTTTGCCCGCACGACGAGCGAATGATCCGCCACGACCGGCAACCGTGACCCGCGGCCTGCTCGCGTTCCGGGAGGCCGCGGAAGCCGTACGGCCGCATTCACGCGATGAGGAGAAGCACCGATGAGCACCTCCGGCACCACGCACCAGGCCCGCACGGACCTCGATCTCGCCGGGGCGGCCGAGCTCGCCCGCCAGCTGCGGGTCGACTCGATCCGGTCCAGTACGAGCGCCGGGTCGGGGCACCCGACGTCGAGCATGTCCGCGGCGGACCTGCTCGCCGTGCTGGTCGCGCGTCACCTGCGCTACGACTGGGACCGGCCCGAGGACGACCGCAACGATCACCTGATCTTCTCCAAGGGCCACGCCTCTCCGTTGCTGTACTCGATCTACAAGGCGGTCGGGGTCGTCTCGGACACTGAGCTGATGACGGAGTACCGGCGGTTCGGGCACCGGTTGCAGGGACACCCGACGCCGGTCCTGCCGTGGGTCGACGTGGCCACCGGCTCGCTCGGACAGGGGCTGCCGATCGGGGTCGGCGTCGCCCTCGCCGGTGCGTACCTCGACCGGCTCTCCTACCGCACGTGGGTCCTGTGCGGGGACAGCGAGCTGGCCGAGGGCTCGATCTGGGAAGCCCTCGACAAGGCCTCGTACTACCGGCTCGAGAACCTGATCGTCCTGGCCGACGTGAACCGGCTGGGACAGCGCGGACCCACGGAATGGGGCTGGAACACCGAGACCTACGCGCGGCGCGCCGAGGCATTCGGGGCCCGGGTGCTCACGATCGACGGCCACGACCTGGCCGAAATCGATGCCGCCCTGCGGACCGCGAGCGAAGCCGGCGCCGGCGCGCCGACCGTGATCCTCGCCAAGACCGTCAAGGGCAGCGGATTCTCCGAGATCGAGGACCACGAAGGCTGGCACGGCAAGGCGCTGCCCGAGGACATGGCCGCCCGCGCCGTTGAAGAACTCGGGGGAACCAGCGACCTCCTGGTCCGCGGTCCGCTGCCCACCGGCGACCACGCGGCCGTGCCCACGGCGGAGAACGAGCAGGCGCCGCGGCCGGCCTACGAGCTGGGCGAGAAGGTCGCCACCCGCAAGGCGTACGGCGACGCCCTGGTGTGGCTCGGTGCGACGCACCCCACGGTCGTCGGGCTCGACGGCGAGGTGTCCAATTCCACCCACGCCGACGAGTTCGCCAAGACCTACCCCGACCGCTACTTCGAGATGTTCATCGCCGAGCAGCAGATGCTCGCCTCGGCCGTCGGGTTCAGCGTGCGCCACCGAATCCCGTTCGCCTCGACCTTCGCCGCGTTCCTCACCCGTGCGCACGACTTCATCCGGATGGCCGCGATCTCCCAGGCGAACCTCCGGCTGGTCGGCTCCCACTCGGGTGTCGAGATCGGCGCCGACGGCCCGTCGCAGATGGCGCTGGAGGACCTGGCGATGATGCGGGCGATCCACGGCTCGACGGTTCTCTACCCCAGCGACGCGACCAGCGCCGTCGCCCTCACCAAGGTGATGGCCGAGACACCCGGCATCAGCTACCTGCGCACGACGCGCGGCGCCTACCCCGTGCTCTACGGCCCCGGCGAGACGTTCCCCGTCGGCGGGTCGAAACTCCTGCGCTCCAGCCGCCAGGACTCGGTGACCCTTGTCGGCGCCGGCGTGACCGCGCACCAGTGCCTGGCCGCGGCGGACGTGCTCGCCGGCGAGGGGATCACCGCGAGGGTCGTCGACCTGTACTCGGTGAAACCCGTCGACACCGCCACGCTCGCGGCCGCCGCCTCGGCCACCGAGGGCCGCTTCGTCGTCGCGGAGGACCACCACCGCGAGGGCGGGATCGGCTCCGCCATCCTCGAGGCGCTGATCCCCGGCCTGCGTATGACCCACCTGTGCGTACGCCACCTGCCGGGCTCCGGCACCGCCGCGGAACTTCTCGCCGCGGCGGGCATCGACGCGGCACACATCGCCGTCGCCGCGCGCGAGCTCGTCGCAGCCGACTGACCAAGAGCTCGACGCCCCCGCGGCTCCGTCGAACGGACGAGCCGCGGGGGCGTCGGCGCAGTGGTTCCCGCTACCGAGGACGGCTCAGAGGAAACTGAACAGCCGGTCGGGTTCGAAGCGCGAAATCGGGCCGGTGTAGGCCTTCTCGGGATTGGGATAACCGAGGGCCAGCAGCACCGTGGTGGTGTGCCCGGTTTCGCGGATCTTGAACGCCTTGTCGACGCTGGTCGGATCGAAGCCTTCGAGCGGCGTCGCGTCCACGCCGAGCTCGGCGGCCGCCATCATGGTCATGCCCAGCACCATGTAGGTCTGCTTTTCCATCCAGTGGTTGAGGTCCTTGTACTGGTAGTTGCGCAGATTGAGGAAATCGCGGGTCATGAACTGCCACATCGCGTTCTTCGCCGGGTCGGGGAACCGGCCGTCGGCGGTCTCCTTGGCGAACACCTCGTCGAGGTGGCTGTCCGGTACGTCCGACCGGGTGGTGAGGATGATCGTGTGCGACGCTTTCAGGATCTTTTCGCCGTTGTCCTGAAACCGTTCGCCCAGATTGGCGACGAGGTGCTCTTTGCTTTCGGCGGTGGCGAGCACGTAGAAGTGATTGGGCTGGATGTTCGTCGACGTCGGCGCGGATCGCAGAAACTTGAGCAGTTGCTCGAGGGTCTCTTCCGGAATGGTCTTGCCGGGATCGAAAGCCCTGGTGAGGTGCTTGCTCATGAGCTTGTCGAGATCCATGGTCCTCTGCTTTCTTCGGGTGATCAATCAGGTGAGGGCAGTGCCCGGGTCCGGGCTAGTTCTTGCCGCGCGCGAGGAGTTCACCGATGCGGTCGACGCCGAGACCGGTGGCCGCCGCCGCGAGGTCACCCGCGACGAGCGCTTTGGTGGCCTGATCGAGTGCCGCCATCGCGTGGGTGTAGAGCCATGGGCCGAGGCTGATGCGTTTGACGCCGGCCTTCTGCAGCTCGGCGACGGTCAGCACCTTGTCCGCGGGTGACACCAGCACGTTGACCGGCGTCGGCGCGACCGCGGCGACGATCGCCTCGAGCGCGGCGAGGTCGGGCGGGTACGGGGCATAGACCACGTCCGCGCCGACCTCGGCGAAGGCCGTCAGCCGCCGGATGGTGTCGTCGAGATCGGGCCGTCCCTGGATGAAGTTGTCCGTGCGGCCGGTGACGACGATGCGTCGCTTGGCCGCGTCGACGGCGCTGCGCACGCGGGCGACCGCCTCGTCGAAGTCGCGGATCGGGCACTCGGGGATGCCCGAGGTGTCCTCGACTCCGATGCCGGCCAGGCCGTGGCCGACGGCGGCTTCGACGGTCGCTGCCACGTCTTCGGGCGTGTCGCCGTAACCGTCCTCGAAGTCTCCGTTGACGGGGAGCCCGGTGAGCCGGCCGAGGAGCCGGGCATGGCCGAGATGCTCGTCGCGCGTGACTTCGTGCCGCCCGTCGGAACGGCCGAGCGTGCCGGCGAGCGCCGCCGACGACGTCGCGATCGCCTCGAAGCCGGCGTCGGCCAGCATCAGCGCCGAGAGGCCGTCCCAGGCGTTCGGCATGACGAGGCCACCGTCTCGGGTGTGCAGCGCCATGAAGTTCTCATAGAGCTCGGAGCCCTGCATATCGCATCTTTCCTGAATCAACTTGCGGCGAGTGGAGGTAGCGCGGTCAGCGAGGCGCGGTGGCCGAGTCCACGGCGGGGATGTCGATGTCGGTCTGGTTGACGTTGTTGATGAAGTTGGTGAGAAGGGCCTGCACCGCCACCGTGACGATCGCCAAGACCTGGGAGTCGGTGTATCCGGCGTCTCGCACGGCCGCGAGGTCGGCGTCGCTGACCTGCCCCCGGCTGTCGACGACCCGTTTCGCGAAGCGGGCGGCCGCGGCGCGCTTCGGGTCGACCGAACTCCCGCCGCGGCTCAGCTCGATGTCCTCATGGGACATACCGCCGAACTCGGACGACACGTACGTGTGCATGGCCAGGCAGTAACTGCATTCGTTGGCGTGCGAAACGGCCAGCGCGATGCTGTGCCGGGTCCGCGCGTCCAGGACCCGGCTCAAGGTTCCTTGCAGCGTCGTGACGACCTCGAGAACGGTCGGGTTGGACGCGATGGTCCTGAACATGTTCGGAACGAAACCGAGCTGCGTGCCGACGTTGTCCAGGATCCGCTGAGCACCTTCAGGGACCTCGTCGGGGGCGGGAGTGTTCAGTCGTGACACAGTGAATCGACCTCCGGTGTGAGTAGCCGTCGTCGAGCCCGAGCCCGGGCTCCTGGTGCTGCAGAGTCCCGAACCTCGTCGTCGCGGACGCACCGATTATGGACTATACAGACCAAAGTCTGCGACTCAACTTCTCCTGGGGTCGTGGTGGAGCCGGCTCGGCAGTGGGTGATCGATCGCTGTCGATCACTGCCCGGACGGGCCTTTCGGGCCGGTGTGCGGGTTGCGTGCGGCGAGAACGGTGAACACGGTCGCGACCAGAGCGAGCCCGCCGTAGCCGAAGGCGATCTGCTGCAGGGAAAAGGTGCCGGAGAGCTGGCCGGCGATGAGGGCGGGGATCGTCGAACCGCTGTAGGAGAGCAGGTAGATCACGCTGAACGTCGGTGCGCGGTCGGCGAGGGTGCTGCCGGACAGCAGGCCGCGGGTCGCGGCGCTGATCGCGATGCCTTGGCTCGCTCCCGCGACGATGGTCGCGGCGATGAACAGCACGAGGGTGCCGGTGACGATCGCCGTGATGACGCCGGCCATTCCCGCCAGAAAGCCGATCATGCCAACGCGTTGGGCGCCGGCCGGGGTGAACCTGCCGCCGAGGGGAGCGCCGAGGACGCTCGGACCCATGTAGGCGGCGAACACCAGCCCGAGGACGAGGGGGCTGCGGGTGTGGAGCTGATCTTCCACCAGCGCGGGCACGAACGCTTGGTAGAAGGCGCCGGCCGCCCACGTGGCCAGAAGCACCGCTGCCGCGACGGGGAGCAGCCCACGGACCTGTGCCGGCACGAGGACCCTCGGGCGCAGCGATCGCCAGGCTCCCGGCGTCGGGGTGGCGGTCTCCGGGCTGACGGCGATGAGTGCGACCGACAAGAGAAGCAGGCCGATGACGATCAGGTATCCGAGGTCGCGCGGCCAAGGTCCGAACTGGACGAGGGCACCCGAGGCGATGGCGCCGAGGGCGAGCCCGAGCATGACTGTCTGGCTGGAGGCCACCGAAGCCAGCCAGGCCGGCCTCTTCGGGGCGGCGTCGACGATGTAGGAGGTGAGACTGCTGCTGGCCAGGCCGGCCCCGAGACCCATCAGGAGCCGGCCGGCGACCAGGACGACGATGTCGTGGACGTTCAACAGCACCACGCAGCCCAGGATGAGCAGCGCGAGGCTGGCGATCGAGATGGGCCGCCGGCCGAGGTGGTTGGACAGCCTCCCCAGTACCAGGAGCGTGGTCAGGGTGGCGACGGAGTAGGCGACGACGGTTACCGAGATGCCGGCGTTGGTGAACCCGTCTTCGGCCCGGTAGATGTTGAACAGGGGGATCGTCGAGCCCACCGCGGCGAACACGGCCACGAGGGAGATCACCGCGGAGACGAACGCCACCTGCGGCGTCCTCGTCGGGCGACCCTCGTCGAGCGCTGGTGCCGCGTTTCGCATCGGGGCGTGCCTTTCGCTTGTTCCGGACGGCGGCGCACCTGCTGGACGGCGGTGCGGAGGTGCCGGGATGCTGCCCATCCGCGGAAGCAAGACGCGGGGATCGACTGAGTCGACTTCGTTCACCGGCGCGACCATCATGCACCAGGGCGGACCATCTGGTCCACTCGGTGGGTGGTGGGTGGGCCACTCGCTGCGCAGATCGGACCGTGATCCGGCGGTGCGGGTGTGCCTCGCGTCCCCAGGGCTGGGGCGACCGGTACCGGCGGGCCGGGACCTACGGGTGTGGTCGGCCCGGGATCGCCACGGGTGCGCTCGCGTCGCGCGGGGGAGTTGACTTGATCTTGCTGCGGTGGGAGGTGTCCGATGGGTGTAGGGGGCTCATCGGGCGGTGGCTGGTTCTCTTCCCATTTGTTGCGGATGCGTGATTGTTGCCGATTCGGGAAGGAACGGTCCATGGGTGGGATTTTCGAGGGACGCAAGGTCGTCATCGTCGGCGGCAGCAGTGGTATGGGGCTGGCGACGGCGCAACAGGTGCTCGCCGGTGGTGGCAGTGCGGTGATCACGGGCCGAAACGCCGAGAAGCTCGGGACGGCGGTGGAAACGCTGTCGCAGCAGGGCAAGGCGTGGGGCATCGTGGCCGAGCTGACTGATCGCAGCCAGGTTCCGGCGGTCCGGGAGCAGCTCGCGGCCGAGCACGCCGATGCGAGCCTGCTGGTGAACGCGGCGGGCATTTTCGTGCCGAAGGCGTTCACGGAGTACGACGAGGCGTTCTACGACTCGTTCGCCGAGTTGAACCGGGCGATGTTCTTCATCACTCAGACGGTCGTCGCGGGGATGATCGCCAGGGGCGAGGGTGGCGCGATCGTGAACATCGGCTCGATGTGGGCGCATCAGGGCGTGGCGGCGAAGCCGCACACCGGCCACTCGTTGCAGAAGGGCGGCTTGCACTCGCTGACGAAGGCCCTGGCGATCGAGTTGGCGCCGCACGCCATCCGGGTCAACGCGGTCGCGCCGGCGTCGGTGAAGACGCCGCCGTATTTCCTTCTGGTTCCCGAAGACCAGCGCGACGACCCGGAGACGAACTTCTCCACGATGCATCCGCTGGGACGCGTCGGCACGCCGGAAGACGTCGCGAACATGGTGTCGTTTCTGCTCTCGGACAAGGCGAGCTGGATGACCGGCGCGATCGTCGACGTCGACGGTGGCGTCATGGCCGGCCGCAACTGACCACAGGACCGGCCGGCCTCGGCACGGTGGCCGAGCACCGGTTCTGAGTCACCTCGCGACGACGGGGGGCGGGGGTGGCCGGCCCGTGTGGGAGGACTGGGGCAGGCCACCCCCGCGGTGCAGCGCACGGCCGTGGGGGCTCGCGGTGCGCTGCGGTCGTGAGCTCGCCGGTGAAGCGGGTCAGTTTTCCGTGCGAGATCCGGCCGCCGGGCCGAGCGTGGACCACCCCATGGTCATCACGTCGACGTTGTCGAGGATGACCGTGCCGTTGCTGATCACCTCCTGCAGCTGGGGCAGGAATGCCCGGATCTTGTCCGGCCGGTCGATGATCAGGACGAGGATGGGCATGTGGTCGGCCATGCTCAGCATCCGCGTCGTGTGGATCATGCGGTGCAGGCCGTACCCCTCGCAGCCCCGCACGACCGTCGCGCCGGCGAGGCCGGCCTTGCGTGCGCGGTCGAGGATCTCGCGGTGCAGCGGTGTGTGCTGCCAGACGTCGTCTTCGCCGATGAGGATCGTCATGCGTAGCGCGGTTCCCGTGAGCTGCATCGTCATGCACTCCTCTCGAGTGGGATGGCCGCCACCGGCTCCTAGGTCGCCCACGACCAGCGTGACCGGGCCGGAGCCGATTCGGTGAAGTGAAGGGACTCGAGCTCGTCGATCACCACGGGCGCGGTGAGCTCGAGGTCGTCCAGCTGCGTGAGGAACTCCCGGATCTTCGCGGGGGAGTCGACGATGACGATCAGCAACGGCAGGTCCGCGCCGAGCGGCACCCGGTGTGGCGTGTGGATGCGCAAGGTCGCGCCGTAGCCGGCGATCCCGCGGAACACGCTCGCCCCGGCCAGGCCCGCCCGGCGCGCGCGGGCCACGATCTCGGCATCCAGCGGCCGGTGCCGCCAGATGTCGCCTTCGCCGAGGAAGATGGACAATCGCAGAGAGTGGCTGGTTGTCGTCACGACGTCCTCCCGGTCCGCTGCAGCACTGCATCGTCCAGGAAGCCATCAGCCGTTGCGTCCGGCGGTTCGGGCCGTGGGGCCCAGGCGGGATCCATCGCCACTACCAGTACATCCCCGCCGCGGCGATGGGTCAAGTCCGCGCGCACGCCCGTGAGCAGGGGTTCGCCCGGCCGGCGCGTGTGCCCGCCGGATGCCGCCGGCAGGTCAGCACCTCGGCCGGACCCGAGCTGCGCTCACCCGCCGCCCGCGGGACCGGTTCCGGGCTCGCAAGGCGCTCGCGATGCACCTCTTCGCGCACGCCCCGTCACCCGCGCGCCCTCGCCCGCCAGACCGAGTTCTGCCGCGCCGGGTCGAGCGTCATAGAGCGGTGCTGTGGATTGGTTCGTCCTTCGGAGGCGAGGACCGGCGGCCGCGGCCCGATTAGCATCGCGTCGAACCGCCCGCCGGCAGAAGGGATCGGCGCCATGGCCCAGTGGATCCCCGGCCTGCAGCAAGTACGTACCTACCAGCGGCGCTGGCTGGCGAAGGACCTCGTGGCGGGCGTCGTCCTCACGACCCTGCTGGTTCCACAGGGCATGGCCTACGCCGAACTCGCGGGGCTGCCGGCGATCACCGGGCTGTACACGTCGATCCTGTGCCTGCTGGCCTACGCGGTCTTCGGACCCTCGCGGATTCTCGTGCTGGGGCCGGATTCCTCGCTGGGACCGATGATCGCCGCGACCGTTCTGCCCCTCGTCGCGGCGAACGGGGACCCGGCCCGCGCCGTCGCGCTCGCGTCGATGCTGGCGATCATGGTCGCGGTGATCATGCTCGTCGCCGCAGTCGCGAAGCTCGGGTTCATCGCCGACCTGATCTCGAAGCCCACGATGATCGGGTACCTCAACGGGCTGGCCTTGACCATCGTGGTGGGTCAGCTGCCCAAACTGTGCGGGTTCAGCGTCGACGCGGAAGGGCTCCTCGCCGAGATCGGCGCCGTGGCGCGGGGAATCGCCGGCGGCGAGGTGGTCGGCGCGGCCGCCGCGGTCGGGCTCTGCGGTGTCGCGGCGATCCTGGTGCTGCAACGCTGGGTGCGCAAGGTGCCCGCGGTTCTGGTCGTCGTGGTGCTCGCGATCGCCGCGGTTCCGCTGTTCGATCTGGGCGCCCGCGGGGTGCAGCTGGTCGGTGTCCTGCCGGCCGGCTTCCCTCCGCTGACGCTGCCGCATGTGGGCTTGGCCGATCTCGCACCGCTGTTCGCCGGAGCGGTGGGTATCGCGGTGGTGTCGCTGGCGGACACGATCTCCACGGCCTCGGCCTTCGCCGCCCGCACCGGGCAAGAGGTCCAGGGCAACCGGGAGATGACCGGAATCGGCGTGGCGAACCTGGCGGCCGGGCTGTTCCAGGGTTTTCCGGTCAGCACCAGTGGTTCGCGGACCGCGGTGGCGCAGCAGGCGGGGGCCCGGACCCAGCTGACCGGGGTCGTCGGCGCCGTGCTGATCACGGTGATGATCGTGCTGGTGCCCGGCTTGTTCCGGAACCTGCCCCAGCCCGTGCTGGCGGCGATCGTGATCACCGCCGCAGTGTCACTGGCCGACGTGCGCGGCACAGTGCGGCTGTGGAAACAGCGCAAGACCGAGTTCCTGCTGTCGATCGCCGCCCTGGCCGGAGTCGCGCTGCTCGGAGTGCTGCCCGGGATCGCCATCGCGGTGGTCCTGTCGATCCTGAACGTGTTCCGGCGGTCGTGGCTGCCCTACCACACGATCCTCGGGAAAGTCCCCGACCTGCCCGGCTTCCACGACGTCCGGTCCTACCCGCGGGCGCTGCGCCTGCCGGGACTGGTGCTCTTCCGCTTCGACGCGCCACTGATGTTCGCCAACGCCAGAACTTTCCGCGACGAGGTCCGCCGCCTGGCGGCGGCCACGCCGGCTCCGCGCTGGATCGTCGTGGCCGCCGAGCCGGTGACCGATGTGGACACCACCGCCGCCGACATGCTGCGGGAACTCGACGACGAGCTCAACGCGCGCGACACCCACCTGGTGCTGGCCGAGCTGAAGGACCCGGTGCGGCGCAAGATCGACCGCTACGAGCTCACCCGCAGCCTCGACCCGGCTCATTTCTATCCCACCGTCGGCGCGGCCGTGGCCGCGTTCAGGAAGGAGACGAGCGCCGAGTGGGTTCCCTTCCGCACGGACGAACGTCCTTCAGGAAAACGGTGACCGCGCCGCCGACCCGCACGCCGTGATCACCTCGACCACGGCGTTCTCCCTACCCGAGCCGGTCCCTACCCGAGCACCTTCCGCAGCCCGGCGATGCCGCTGCCGTACACGTCCTCGGCGAAGGTGCGGTTGAGCTCTTCCTCCTGGCCCGCGTCGGCGTCGTACTCGGCCCACCACTCGACGAAGGACTCGCCGGTGTCGCTGACCGGGCAGACGCGGACCGTCGAGACGTAGCGGCGCACGCCGAACGGGTTCGCGCCGACGAACGCGTAGGTGAGGGTGCGACCGGGGTCGTCCAGGGAGACCAGCCGTTCGTCGAAGGGGTCGCCGCCCGTGGCGAGGGTGAGCCGCCGGACGGCCCCGGCCTGCGCGTCGACGCCCTCGACGATCTCGCTGTGCCCGATCGCGGGCAGGAAGGCGGACAAGTCTCCGAAGGCACGGACCTGGGCCCAGACCTTCTCGACGGGCGCGGCGACGACTCCACTGGCGTACGGGCGCGGCATGGTCACTCCAAGCTGTCGATCGAACATTCTCGGTGCCGGCGAATCGTAGCGAAAATGCGGCGGATGATCGAACGCTCGGAACCCGCCCGACCTGGCCGCGGTGCCCAGTCGGCCCGGCCGGCGTGGGCGACCGCCACGAGCCGCCTTCGCTCATCGAGAAGGAGCTGACCTGCGTTTTTCCCGGCGCGGTGGGTGCATCGGGTCACCCACTCGGCCGCGCGCTCCGCAGGCGGCGGCGCCTGCCGCCACAGCACCCCATAACGAACATTCATGACCACCGATCTCCGCGCCGGCCGGCGGCCGCCTCCGTACGACGAGGCCGCCCCCGGGCCGTGCTTTCGCTGGTCGTCGGCTGGTCCAGTCCTCCGTGGCTGCGGGCGCAACCACCTCCCTCGCGGGTCCTCACCTTTTTGATTTCCGGGAAAGATGGGCACAATCGAGCGCATGGACACCGAAGAGCTGCGCGCGACCCAGGCCCCGTTGAAGGACAAGTACCGCGACGAACCGGAGAGCGCGCTCGTCACGCTGCACGCCGACGCCCAGCTCGACGGCCTCGGCATCTCCTGCAAGGTCGAGACCGGCCGCGCGATCGTCGAGGCCGGACTGCACCCCGCGACCGGCGGCGACGGCACCCTCGCCTGCTCCGGCGACATGCTGCTCGAAGCGCTCGTCGCCTGCGCCGGGGTCACGCTGCGCGCGGTGGCGACGTCCCTGGGCCTCGACGTCCGCGGCGGCCGCGTCCGCGCCGAAGGCGACCTCGACTTCCGCGGCACCCTCGCCGTCGCCAAGGACGCCCCCGTCGGCTTCCGCGCGATCCGCCTGTCGTTCGACCTCGACACCGACGCCGACCCCGACCAGCTCGCGACGCTGAAGAAGCTCACCGAGCGCTACTGCGTCGTGTTCCAGTCGCTGCGCACACCGCCGGAATTCGCCGTGACGCTCGCGGCGAACTGAACCGTCGCGGACCGACGGCGCCCGAGGTCAGTCGACGAGGATCGGTCCGTGTCCCTCGGCCGCTCGCCAGTCGCCTTCGACCAAGTGCAGGTTCGCGCGGCCGACGCTGGCTCCGACCCGTGTGCGCAGCTGGCTAGGGAGCGGCGACTTCCTTCCACTGCAACGGCTTCTCGGCCGACGGGGCGGGAGTGTCTCAAGCGATTGCGCGCATGGATCCATGTTTCGGCGGGTCGGCCGGTAGTCCGGCGGCGGTCACGCTCGAGTCAGGCGATGGCCGCGTAGGCGCTGACGTGCTCGATGCGCATCCGCACGAGCAGCATGCCGGGCACGCTGTTGCGTTCGCCGAACTCGCGGGCGCGGTCCTCGCCCATGTAGCGGGCCGCGATGCTCGTTGCCCAGGTGCGCAACTGTCGGGGGTCTTCGGAGATGTCCGCGTGTCCCCAGAGGACAGCGTGGGAGTAGGGAGCCACCTGATCGTCGATGCAGACCGCGGCCCGGCCGTCGCGGATCAGGTCGTGGGCTTTCACGGTCACGTTCTCCGTGGTGAACACGAGGTCGTCGCCGTCGAGGAGGAACCACACGGGTGCGATGTGCGGGCCACCGTCCGCCCGGACGGTGGCCACCTTGCCCGTGCGGGTTCCCTTTCCGATGAAGGCTTTCCACTCGTTCTCGTCCATTTCGGTCATGCCGGCCAGCATCCGCCCGCGCTGGGGCAGGCGCAACGCTGCCGGCTGGTTCCAGCGGCCTTGACCTGCGAAAACGTGTGATGTGGAGCGCCGTGGCGAGCGCGCCGTTCACGAGGACAGCCGGGATCAGGCGGACCTTCTGCGTCCACAACGGACGATCACCACGCGGTACGGGAATGGGTCGCGGAACGTCCCACGACGCCCGAAGCGCCATAAACTGGTCGTCCGCGGCAGCGCCCCGGCGACGTCGGGCAGCCGTGGCCTGGAGCTGGTGGACGGAGGCGATCAGGTGCTGCTGGGCCGGCACCGAGAGTGCGCAACGCTCGACACGCTCGTCGGAGCCGTGCGGGCGGGGCAGGGTCGCGCGCTGCTGCTGGTCGGCGAACCCGGTGCCGGAAAGACCTCGCTGCTGCGTTATGTCGCCGCGCACGCCGCGGGGTGCCGGGTGGTGCGCACGGCCGGCGTCGAGGCCGAGCGGGAGCTGCCCTTCGCCGGCCTGCACCAGCTGTGTGTACCCCTGCTGGACCGGCTGGGCCGGCTGCCGGCCCCGCAGCGCCAGGCGCTGAGCACCGCCTTCGGCCTGACCGCGGGTCCGGCGCCGGACCGGCTGCTCGTCGGGCTGGCCGTGCTGGGCCTGCTGGCCGACGCCGGGGCCGAGCGTCCGCTGGTGTGCCTGGTCGACGACCTGCAGTGGCTCGATCACGCTTCGACTCAGGCGTTGGCGATCGCGGCGCGCAGGCTGTTCGCCGAATCCGTGGGCTTGGTCTTCGCCACGCGAGAGCAGGTGCCCGCGGCCGTGTTGATCGGCGTCAGCGAGCTACCGGTCCGGGGACTGCCTGCCGGGGACGCCCGGGCCCTGTTGCGGACGGCGCTGCCGGGCCCGGTGGACGAGCGCGTGGCGGAGCAGATCGTCGCGGACGCCGGGGGAAATCCGCTGGCGCTGCTGGAGTTGCCGCGGAGCATGCCGCCCTCGGAACTCGCCGGTGGCTTCGGCCTGCCGGCTGCCCGGGATTCACCCGGCCGGATCGAGGCGAGTTTCCAGGAACGAGTCACCCGGCTACCGGAAGCGTCCCGCCGGCTGCTGCTGGTCGCGGCGGCCGACCCGCTCGGCGACGCGGTGCTCGTGTGGAGTGCCGCCGAGCTGCTGGGCGTGGGGGTCGACGCGGCAGCCCCCGCCGTGTCGGCGGGCCTCGTCGAATTCGGCGCACGGGTGGGATTCCGGCACCCGCTCGTGCGCTCGGCGGTGTACGACGGCGCCACGGAGCAGCAACGGCAGCATGCGCACCGGGCGCTGGCGGAGTGCACGAACCCCGAGTCCGATCCGGACCGCAGGGCGTGGCACCGGGCCCGGGCCGTCGCCGGGCCGGACGAGGAGGTCGCGGCCGAACTGGCCCGGTCGGCGACCCGCGCGCAGGCCCGAGGCGGTCTTCCCGCCGCGGCGGCGTTCCTGGCTCGTGCGGTGGAGCTGACCCGCGATCCGGTGAGCCGGGCGGAGCGAGCGCTCGCCGCCGCGCGGGCGGCGTTCGACGCGGGCGCGCCCGAAATGGCGCTCGGCCTGTTGTCGGTGGCTCAGGCGGGCCGCTTCGACGACCTGCGCCACGCAAAGGCCAACTTGCTCCGGGCCGAGGTGGCGTTCGCGGTCAGCCGGGGTGCGGAGGCGCCCATGCTGCTGCTCAAAACCGCTCAGCAGCTGGAGCCGTTCGACACGCGCCTGGCCAGGGACACCTATTTGCAGGCCCTGTCGGCGGCGCGGTTCGCGCTCCACCTCGCGGTCGGCGGCGACGTGGTCGAGGTGGCGGAAGCGGCCCGGCGCGCCCCCGTCCCGCCGGGCCCGCCCACCCCCGCGGACCTGCTCCTCGACGGCCTGGCCGCGCGCGACACCGGTCAGCTCGCCGCCGGCAGCCACCTGCTGAAACGGGCCTTGTGTGCGTTCTGCGACGAGACCGGCGGCGGCGTGGACGAGCTGCGCTGGCTCTGGCTCGCCGGCACCACCGCACCCGACCTGTGGGACTACCGGAGCTGGGAACGGCTCGCGACCCGGCACGTCGAGCAGGCCCGCGCGGCCGGGGCGCTCACCACACTGCCACTCGCCGTGACCTCGCGGGTGGCAGTGCACGTGGTCCTGGGCGAGCTGGCCGAGGCGGCCGCGCTGGTCGGCGAAATCGATGTCCTGGCCGAAACGATCGGCGTCGGCCTCGCGCCCTACGGAGCGGTCATGCTCGCCGCCTGGCAGGGCCGCGAGGAAGAGACTTCGGCGATGGTCGCCGCCACCCGCGGCGAGGTGCTGGCTCGCGGTGAGGGCTCCGGGGCGCAGATCTACGCGTGGGCGGAGGCGCTGCTGGGCAACAGCCTGGGCCGCTACGCCGACGCGGTGGCCGCGACCGACCTCGTGGAGCAGGAACAGCTGCTGGTCGGTGCGGGGCTCTGGATGATGGCCGAACGCGTCGAAGCGACGGCCCGGAACGGGCAACCTGACGAGGCCGCGCAGGCGTTGCGGCGGCTTTCCGCGCACACCAGGGTCAGCGGCACGGAATGGGCGCTCGGCATCGAGGCCCGCTGCCGGGCGCTGGTCACCGAGGGGTCGGTCGCCGAGGACAACTACGTGGAGTCCGTCGAACGGCTCGGCCGGACACGCGTGCGCGGCGAACTGGCGAGAGCCCACCTGCTGTACGGCGAGTGGCTGCGCCGCAACCGGCGACGGCGGGCGGCGCGCGAGCAGCTTCGGACCGCGCACGACTTGTTCACGGAGATGGGGATGACCGCGTTCGCGCGCCGGGCGGAGCGGGAGCTGCGTCCGGGCGGGGAAGTGCCGCGCCGGCGTGCCGCCGAAGGAAATTCGGAGCTCACCGCGCAGGAGGTCCAGATTGCGTGGCTGGTCCGGGAAGGCCTGTCCAACGCCGAGATCGGAACGCGGCTGTTCCTCAGCCCGCGCACGGTGGAATGGCACCTGGGCAAGGTGTTCGGCAAGCTCGGCGTCACGTCGCGCAAGCAGCTGCGCAGCCTGCCGAGGCCGGCTCACCCCGGGCCCGTCCGCGGGCCGACCGGGGTGACTCCCGGGTCCGGAGACGGCGGCGGGGGACCACGCTGAGGGGATGACCTCCACGCCCAGGCTACGCACGGCGTCGCGGACCCTCGCCCCGGACGCCACCGAGATCACCACGGCATTCGTCGTGAACGGAGAACCGCGGGTGGTGGTCGCGGACTCGCGCGTCACGTTGCTCGACGCCCTGCGCGACCGGCTGGACCTCACCGGCACCAAGAAGGGCTGCGACCAGGGCGCGTGCGGCGCGTGCACAGTTCTCGTCGACAAGCACCGGTTCCTTTCGTGCTTGACGCTGCTCGCGTCGTGCGAAGGCCGTGAGGTGACCACCATCGAGGGGCTCACCCGCGACGGACGCCCGCACCCGATGCAGGAGGCGTTCGTCCGGCACGACGCATTTCAGTGCGGGTACTGCACACCCGGCCAGATCATGTCGGCCGTGGCGCTGCTGGCCGAGGGCCGCGCGAGAACCGACGAGGACATCCGCGAGTTCATGAGCGGGAACCTCTGCCGCTGCGCGGCGTACCCGAACATCGTGGCCGCGATTCGTGAAGTGGCGGACGCGGGAGGTACCGATGCGCTCGTTTGAGTACGTCCGGACGTCCGAGGTGGCCGACGCGCTGGCGGCGTCGGAGGGCATCGGCGCCGCTTACCTCGCCGGCGGCACCACCCAGGTCGACCTGATGAAGGACGGTGTCCTCGCACCCGAGCGGCTGGTCGACATCACCCGGTTGCCACTGCGCGGCGTCCTCGGCGCCGGGAGCTCGCTGCACGTCGGCGCGCTGACCACGATGGAGGAGCTGGCCGCGGATCCGCTTGTCACGCACCGGCTGCCCGTGGTGCGAGAGGCGCTCCTGCTGGGGGCCTCCGTGCAGTTGCGGAACATGGCCACGATCGGCGGCAACCTCCTGCAGCGCACGCGTTGCCGGTACTTCCGCGACCCGGCCGTCGCGACCTGCAACAAGCGTGCGCCGGGGTCCGGCTGCGCCGCCGTGACCGGACCGGCCCGGATGCACGCCATCCTCGGCGTCGGCGAGCGGTGCATCGCGCTGCACGCGTCCGACCTCGCCGTGGCCCTCGTGGCGCTGGACGCGCTGGTGCACATCGAGGGCGCCGGGGGGAAGCGGACCGTGCCGCTCACGGAGTTCTACCTCGAGCCGGGCACGACGCCGGACGTCGAAACCGTGCTGGCACACGGTGAGCTGATCACGGAGGTCGAGATCCCGCTGCTGCCGGAGACCACGCGCTCGGGCTATCTCAAGGTCCGAGACCGGGTGTCGTACGAGTTCGCTCTGGTCTCGGTGGCGGCGGCGCTCGAGATCGACGACGGGGTGGTCCGCACGGCGCGGATCGGTCTCGGCGGGGTCGGGTCGAAACCCTGGCGGGCCCCGGCGGCCGAGGAGGTGCTCAGGGGGGCACCGGCGACCGTGACGAGCTACCGCGCGGCCGCGGCGGCCGCGCTCACGGGAGCGTGGACTGTGCCGGGCACCGAGTTCAAGGTCGAGCTGGCCCAACGGGCACTGGTCCGGCAGCTCCAGACCGTATCGGAGATCTCCCGATGACCACCTTCCAGGCACTGCCGTTGATCGGCGCCGGGCTGAACCGGGTCGACGGGCCCCGGAAGGTCAGCGGCCAGGCGCGCTACTCGTCGGACTTCAGCGCTCCCGGCCAGGCGCACGCCGCCCTCGTGCGGAGCACCGTCGCGGCCGGGCGGATCACCGCGATCGACTCGGCCGCCGCCGAATCGGCGCCCGGGGTGGTCCGGGTGTTCAGCCACCTGAACGTGCCCCCGCTGGTGCGGGGACCGATGACCGCGCTGGGCTCGTCGCCGCCCGCTCCGATGCAGGACGACCGCGTGCTGCACCACGGGCAGCACGTCGCGCTCGTCGTCGCGCAGACCCGCGAACAGGCCGACGCGGCCGCGGCGCTGGTGCGCGTCGAGTACGCGGCTGCCGAACCGGTCCTCGACGCCGACGATCCTCGTGCGGCCACCGTCGACAACCCGTGGGGCCTGGATCAGGAGCGCGGGGACCTCGCGGCGGGTCTGGCCGCGGCGCACGTGACAGTCGAGGCCGAGTACTCCACGTCGGACAACACCAACAACCCACTGGGCCTGTTCGCGACCCTCGCCGAGTGGGAGGGTGATCGGCTCACGGTGCACGACTCGACGCAATGGCCGTCGATGGTGCAGGAGACGCTCGCCGTGGTGTTCGGCCTGCCCGAGGAGTCGGTGCGGGTGCTCAGCCCGTTCGTCGGCGGAGGATTCGGTGCCGGTCTGCGGGCGTGGCCGCACGTGATCCTCGCGGCGATGGCAGCGCGGGAACTGGGCCGGCCGGTGAAGCTCGTGCTGACGCGGCCGCAGATGTTCACCTCGGTCGGTCACCGGCCCAAGGGTGTGCAGCGGGTGCGGCTCGGTGCGAGCGCCGACGGCCGGCTGCTGGCGCTGGAACACCGGAGCCGTTCGCTGCTGGCCGTCGAGGACGACGACTACGAGCCCTTCGCGGCGGGCTCCGCCGTGGCCTACAGCTGCCCGAACATCCGCACGTGGGACCAGCAGGTGCGGGTGAACATCCCGGCCCCGGTCTCGATGCGGGCACCGGCCGAGGCACAGGGAAGCTTCGCGCTCGAATCGGCGATGGACGAACTGGCGCTGGCACTGCGGATGGATCCGCTGGACCTGCGGCTGCGCAACTACGCCGACACCCATCCCGGGCTGGGCCTGCCGTGGTCGGGCAAGGCGCTGCGGGAGTGCTACACCGTGGGTGCCGAGCGGTTCGGGTGGTCCCGGCGCCCGGCCGAGCCGCGCAGTCTTCGCGACGGGCACTGGCTCGTCGGCCAGGGCATGGCGGGCGTGAGCTACCCGTGGTACCAGGCACCGTGCTCGGCGCGGGCGACGGTAGCGGCCGACGGGCGGGCCACCGTCAGCAGCGCGGCGATCGACATCGGCACCGGGACCTACACGGTGATGACCCAGCTGTCGGCGGAGCTGCTCGGCTTGCCACTGGAGCAGGTGCACTTCGACCTCGGCGACTCGGACCTGCCGAAGGCACCGCAGGCGGGCGGGTCCGGGCTCACCGGCGCGCTCGGCTCGGCCGTCCACGACGCGTGTGCGCGGCTGATCGGCGCCGTGCTCGACCTCGTGCGGGACGACCCCGGATCACCGTTGCGCGGCAGCGATCCCGCCGACGTGATCGCCACCGGCGGACGGATCCGACGGCGCGATGACCCGGAGCGCAGCGAGACCTACACCGCCATCCTGGCCCGCCACGGACTGCCGGACCTGTCCGCCGAAGGGAGCAGCACCCCTGCGGATCCCCACCGCCTGGGGATGGCGCCCGCGGGGGCGTTCGGCGCGCACTTCGTCGAGGTCCGGGTCGACGAGGACCTCGGCCTGGTCCGGGTGACGCGCGTGGTGTCCGTGATCGACGGTGGCCGCATCCTCAACGAGAAGACGTCCACCAGCCAGATCATCGGCGGCGTCATCGGCGGGATCGGCATGGCCCTGTTCGAGGACACGGTCACCGACCCGGCCACCGGCCGCATCACGAACGCGACCTTCGGCGACTACCTGGTCCCCGTGCACGCGGACATCCCCGACATCGACGTCACCTTCGTCGGCGAGCCCGACCGCATGAACCCGATCGGGACCAAGGGAGTCGGCGAGGTCGGCCTGGTGGGCGTGGCCGCGGCGGTCGCCAACGCGGTGCACCACGCGACCGGCGTGCGCGTGCGGTCACTGCCGATCACTCTGGACGCATTGTTGTGATCCGCCGGCGGCACCTCGCGAAGCAGGGGTCTGACGTGCTCTCGGGGCCGATTCGGCTCGGGTGAGCGTCGGGCTCAGTCGGTGAGTTCGGCGGGGACGGCGATCACGTCGACGAGGGCGCTGTTGCGCAGGACGGTGACTTCCATCTGGCGGCCGATGGCTTCGGAGAACAGGCGTTTCTGGAGTGACTGGGCGTCGGGGAGCTGGGTGCCGTCGACGGCGAGGACCAGGTCGGCCGGCTTCAGTCCGCTGCGGGCGGCGGGGCTGTCGCCCACCACCTCGACGATGCGCAGCGCGGTGCGTTGCCCGAATCGTTCGGCTTGGACTGGTGTCAGGGGTGCCGGTGTGGTGACCAGGCCGAGGTAGGCACGGCGGACTCGGCCGTCGTGCATCAGTGCGTGGACGATGCGGTGGGTGGTGGCGTTGATGGGGACGGCGAGCCCGAGGCCGAAGCCGGCGACGGCGGTGCTGATGCCGATGATCCGGGCGTGGCTGTCGGCCAACGCGCCGCCGGAGTTGCCGGGGTTGAGCGCGGCGTCGGTCTGGATGACGTTCTCGATCAGCCGTGCGGCGGTGCGGGTGCGGGCCGGGATGCTGCGGCCGAGCGCGCTGACCACACCGGCGGTGACGGTGCCGGCCAGGCCGAGCGGGTTGCCGACGGCGACGACGAGGGAGCCGACGAGAAGGGTGTCGGCGTCGCCGAATTCGGGCGGGGCGGGCAGTTCCCGGTCGGCGCGGATCACGGCGATGTCGGAAAGGGGATCGCTGCCGACGACGTCGAAGCGCGCGACGGTGCCGTCGGCGAATTCCGCGGTGCCGTGGTCGCCGCCGGAAATGACGTGCGAGTTGGTGATCAGGTGGGATTCGGCGGTCAGGACGACGGCCGACCCGGCGGACTCCCCGTTGCGGGAGCGGACGGTCAACGCCGCGACGCGGGGCGTGAGCTGCGCGGCGACGGAGGTGACGATGGCCGAGTAGGCGTCGAGTGCGTCCGGCTCCGCCTTGTCGTTGTTCATATCGTGCAAACGCGTGGTGGCGGGTGCGCGATTCCGTGGTTCACCGTCGGCGAACGGACCCGCGTCTTGAAGACCGGGCCGGGGTGGGTGACGATCGATGCATGATCGGTGACCGCTGGGGTGTCAGCGACAGCGAAATCACGCGCTCCTACCCGTGCGACGACTTCGTCGCCTCACCCGCGCTCGAAGCGTGGCGGGGCGTGGGTGTGCAGGCGCCGTCCGAAGCGGTGTGGCCCTGGGTCGGGCAGGTGCGGCTCGCGCCCTACTCCTACGACTGGATCGACAACCTGGGCCGCCGCTCACCTCGCGAGCTGCTGGACCTTCCCTAGCCGCACGTCGGTGAAAAGTTCACGACCGCCGGCGGGCGCAGGCTGGGCCGGATCGTCTCGGTCGACCGGGGCAACCAGCTGACCGGGACCATCATGGGCGCCTTCATGTCCTACGTCCTCATCCCCCGGGATCACGACACGACGCGCCTGCTGTTCAAACTGGTCATGCAGACCAACCGCTGGGCGGCGCGCGGCGTGTGCGTCGGCGACCTGATCATGGCTCGACGGCAGTTGCTCAACCTGAAGCAGCTCGCCGAGCGGCACCGCGCCGAAGCATGAGCCACGCCGAGGGGGCGGTTTCGTCGCCGGACGTTGCCGCGCCCGAAGTGCGATCAAAAAGATCAAGAAAGCGCCGTTCCTGTTAAGGCCGAAGAAATACGCTGTTCAACTCGTGTTGGTGTACCGGTCGCAGTGTTTTGTGATGGCCACGATCGTCTTGATCGTCATTCTGGTTTTCACGACACGGCCAATGCCATGGCGACGTCGATCGCGACCGGGGCGCTGGGCCCGCGGGTCGCGGTAGCGGTGTCGGCGGCCCTCAATCTGGTGGGGGCGTTTCTGTCGGTCGAAGTCGCCAAGACGATCTCCGGCGGGCTGGTCGACGAAACGGCCATCAGTCCGACGGTGATCTTCGCCGGGCTCGTCGGAGCGATCTTGTGGAACCTGTTCACCTGGCTGCTGGCGCTGCCCTCCAGTTCCTCGCACGCCCTGTTCGGTGGGCTGATCGGCGCGACCTGGGTGGCCGCCGGCACGAGCGCGGTGAACTTCTCCACCGTGCTCGGCAAGGTGCTGATTCCCGCGTTCCTGGCGCCGCTCATCGCCGGTGTGGTCGCGATGACCGGCACTTACTTCGCCTACCTGCTCAGCAAGCGCCGTGACGACCGAGCGGTCGGCCGCGGGTTCAAGGCCGGCCAGATCGTCTCGGCGTCCCTGGTTTCCCTGGCGCACGGCACCAACGACGCGCAGAAGACCATGGGCATCATCACCCTGACCCTGATCACCGCCGGCACGCTGCCGGCCGGCTCGGGCCCACCGGCGTGGGTCATCGTCTCGGCCGGGCTGGCGATCGCGGTCGGCACGTACCTCGGCGGCTGGCGGATCATCCGGACCCTCGGCAAACGGATCACCGATATCGAGACGCCACAAGGCTTTGCCGCCGAGACGACCAGCGCCGCGGTGATCCTGGTGTCCTCCAAACTGGGCATTCCGTTGTCGACGACGCAAGTGTGCTCGGGCGCGATATTCGGTGCGGGGGTCGGCAAGAAGCTGGCCACGGTGCGCTGGAGCCTGGCCGGCCAGATGGCTCTCGCCTGGCTGTTCACCATGCCCGCCGCGGCCGTCCTGGGCGCGGTCGCGGGCTGGGTCGCCTCCACGGGGACGCTCGGCACGGTCCTCGTGGCGGTGGGCGGCGTGGCCATCGCCGCGGGTATCTACGCGCTGTCCCGTCGCCGGCCGATCAGTGCCGACAACGTCAACAACCCCGTCGCCGAACCCCGGCCGGCCCCGAGCAACCCCTGACAGGAGGCACCGGTGCACATCCAATGGAACCTGCTGGGACTGGTGTTCCTGGTCTCCTTCGGCGCCGCGGTCGCCGTCATCGTCCTGGTGACCCTCGGTATCGCGGCGCTCGCGCCCGTCGCTCGAACCGGTCCCGGGCGCGGCGCCGACGCGTCACGCGGCCTCCGCTACATCGCCGCGGCGCTGTGCTTTTCCGCGAGCGCACTGATCATCGGCTATGGCATCTACGTGATCGTCGCCGAATAGCCACCGAACGGCCTCGCACGGTCACCTCAAGGCGAAAATACCGGTTTCGGTGACCGTGGCGATCCGGCGTCGCGCCCTCGCGACAGCACGGATTCGTGCCGCATTTCCGTGCCGCGGACCCGTTGTCCGGCGAAAAAGGCGACGGCCCTTCGTTCATCCCGCGTTCACTTTGGAGGCGTCTGATGGGATTCTGCGTACCTGAGCGCTCCCGAGAGTCCACCGACCCCGCGACCGCCCGGAAGGAACGTCGGCCGGCCCACGACGCCGGCCCCGCCGCAGAACCCGCTCCGCGCAGACCAACCAACCGGCCGGTGTGAAACCGGCGGTCGTCGCGCACAACACGAGCCGCAGCCGGATCCGATGGTTCCGGCTACTGGGAGCGAGGCCGGGATGTCGAGGGGCCCGGGCTCGCGGTGGTGGACCCGGCCGGCGCACGGTCACAGACGCACCGTGCGCCGGCTGGGGCCGCAGTCGGCACGCCGACCGTCGCGGCGTCGCGTGTCCCTTTCTTGCAATGACGTGTCATTGCGGACCGCAGGGCCGCGGCGCATGGTGGAGTCATGCAGAACGTTCCGCCGCACGTGGTGCTGGTCACCCTGTTCCCGGGCGTCGACGCGCTCGAGGCGACGGGGCCCGCGGAGGTGTTCGCGATGGCCAACGTTCTGCTGCCGGACGACCGCGCGCGGTACGACGTCCGGTTTGGCGGCACCCGTACCGGACGCATCCCCACGTTCTCCGGCGTGGCGCTGCACGCGGACACCGCACTGGCCGACATCAAGGAATGCCCCGACACCCTGCTGATCACCGGCCGGATGGACATCACCGAACGCGGGCCGCGGCCCTATGTGGACCCGGACCTCGTGGATTGGCTGCGGCGCAAGGGGAAAGACGCGAGGCGGATCGCCGCCCCGTGCGCGGGTGCACACGTCGCCGCCGCGGCCGGGTTGCTGGACGGGCACAAGGCGACCACGCACTGGGCCACGGCGGGTTTGCTCGCCGCCGAGAACCCGTCGGTCGAGGTGGTGGCCGACCCGATCTTCGTCCGTTCCGGCAAGATCTGGACCGGGGCGGGAATCACCTCGTCGATGGACCTCGCGCTCGCACTGGTCGCGGAGGACCACGGTGACGAGCTGACGCTCCAGGTCGCCCAGCACATGGTGATGTACGTGCAGCGACCTGGCGGGCAGAGCCAGTTCAGCGTGCCTCTGGCCTACCCCACCACGGTGCGCCGGAGCCTGGGCGACCTGCGCCGGTGGATCGCCGATCATCTCGAGGACGAGCTGTCGGTCGGGGTGCTCGCCGAGCGGATGTCGGTCAGCCCCCGCCACCTCTCCCGGATCTTCCGCGCGGATCTGGGCACGACACCGGCCGAATACGTCGAGGCCCTCCGCGTCGAACACGCCCGGCGGCTGCTCGAGCGAACCAGTTTGCCTCCGGCCGCGGTGGCGAGCGCGAGCGGGTTCGGCTCGATCGAAACCCTGCACCGGGTGTTCCGGGAACGGCTCGGAACCACGCCCGGAGAGTACCGGCAGCGCTTCACCCTGGCCTGAGTGCCCGAAGTCCCTCGCCGACGACCGCGTCCGGTCGCCGGCGGCTCGACCTTGCCCCAAAAAGGAGATCACCGTGCAACAACTGTTCATCGAGCTGTACAAGTACAAGCCGGCCTGGCTGGAGCTGAGCGCGGCCGAACGCCGGCGCTTCGCCATGGCCTGCCCACCGCGCTGGGGAGCCTGCAGGAGCGCGGCCTGGAGATTCTCGGGTACGGTCCCAACGACCCCGCCACTGATCACCGCGCCGACTTCGACTTCTTCTCGGTGTACCGGCTCCCCGACGCCGAACTCCTGCGCGAATTGCAGGCCGGTATCGCGGAGTCCGGCTGGTACGACTACTTCGAACAGGTCAACGCCGGCGGACCCGCGCTGACTCCGGCCGCGGCGCTTCTTCAGAACGTCATGCTCGCCCCGGCGTCCGGAGCGGGGCCGGCGGTCTCGCCCACATCGCCGTACCAGAAGAAGTCGGTCACGGTGCTGGGCAGCCGGATGAGCTACGTCGACGAAGGCGCGGGCGACCGGACGATCGTGTTCGTCCACGGCGATGTCATGTCGTCCTTCTTGTGGCGCAACGTCATGCCGTACGTGGAGGGGTTCGGCCGCGTGATCGCGGTGGACCTGATCGGCGCCGGCGACTCGGAGAAGCTGCCGGATGCCACCGCGGGAAGCTACGGCTTCGCCACGCACGCGAAGCATTTCAGCGCGCTCATGGATCAGCTGGCCGTCGGGGACGACGTCGTCCTCGTCGGCCACGACTGGGGCTCCAACGTCGCCTTCGACTGGGCGATGCAGCACGAAGACCGGGTCGCCGGGATCGCTTTCGCCGAGGCCCTGCTCCCGCCGTTCGAATGGTCCGATTGGCCGGAGCGGATGCGTGGGCAGTTCGAGTTTCTGCGTTCGCCGGCGGGCGAGCAGGCCGTGCTGGAGGACAACTTCTTCCTCAACGCCGCCCAGCACAGCATGGTTCGGATGCTCGCACCGGCCGAGCTCGACACCATCGTCCGGCCGTACCGCTCACCAGGCGAGTCCCGGCGGCCGACCATCGACTGGCCGCGCGAAGTACCGTTCGGCGACGACCGCACCGCGACGCGCGACGCGTTGGAGGCGCAGGCGACGTGGCTGTCCACAAGCGACACTCCGAAGCTGCACCTGGCCGGCGTGCCCGGCGGCATCGACTGGGTGGGCGGCCGCCGCCGCGACGCGATCGCCCAGTACCGCAACCTCTCGCGCTCGGAGTTTCCCGGCTTCCACTGGACGCCCGAGGACAACCCGCACGCCTTCGGTGAACATCTCGCGGCCTGGTTGCACGAGCTCGAGGATCGGCGGACCCGCGCCTCCGCAAAGGATGCCGACGCACCGGCGGCGGGGAGCTCCACGAGCTAGCGCGCCCGATCCGTGGGTTGGCCGACTTCGCTCGGCCGCCCGCGGGTGCGGTGTCCACACTGGAGTGTCGGGCACGAGCCCTCCAGGCCTCACCGGACGGTCACTGGTAGGCGACACGCCGCAGCAGGCTGATGAGCTTGTCCTGTTCGGCGGGGGACAGCGGGGCCACCAGGTCGCGCTGGACGGTTTGCACCGCGGGTGTCACCTCGGCGAGCGTGGTGCGCGCGAGGTCGGTGAGCGCCAGGAGCTTGCGCCGCCGGTCGGTCTCGTCGCGGGTGTCGAGCAGCCAGCCGCGACGGCGCAGGCGGGCCACGATGTCGGCCGCGCTGGACTTGTCGAGTGAGGCCATTTCGCCGGCGGCCGTCTGGTCGATGGCCGGGCGCCAGACGAGGCTGCACAGCAGCGCGTACTGCGACGGGGTGAGCCGGGCGCCGACGTGCCGGCTCCACAGCGCGCCGTGCACCTGCTCGGCGCGCCGGATGAGGTGGCCGGGTGTCGAGCTGAGCCGCAGCACCTCGACTTCCTTGTCCTCGTCCTTGCCGGTGGCCGGCACCGGCCCCTGGTAGGCCACTAGGCCCAGCAGCCTGCCGAAGCTGCGCCGCAGATTGGGGCCCAGCGGGTGCAGCAGCCGGTCCTGCACGGTCTCCACCCGGGCGGTGAGGTCGGGCAGCATCGCCTTGGCCGAGGGCGTCAGCGACAGCAGGTACCGGCGGCCGTCGCCGGTGTCGCGGTCGCGCCGGATCCAGTCCTTGCGCCCCAGCCGGTCGACGATGTCGGCCGTTGTCGACTTGTCCAGTGACGCCGCGCGCCCCGCGGTGACCTGGTCGACCCCCGACCGGCGGCTCAGCGCACTCAGGATCGCGTACTGCGGGCCGGTGACTTCGGTGCCGACCTCGGCCGACCACAGCGCCGTGTGCGCCTGCTGGGCGCGGCGGATGAGGTGCCCCGCCGTCGTGTCGGGTGGCAGCACGAGGGTGACCGGCCCCGGTGCCTGGGGAGGTGGGCTGCTGCCGATGGTGGTGTCTCGCACGGAAGTCCCCTTCTTGACCGGTTCACTGTAGCCGACCGAGGTCGGTCGTGTCCGTACTATCTCGGCTTGATCGACGTCGTCGTTGCGCCGAGAAGCCCTTGACTGTCAACAAATCAGCGTCTAGCGTGCCGTTTCATAGTACGTACACGTACTAATTCGGCTTGAGTGGCATGCGGAGGGAAACCCCCATGGCGACATCTCGCTTCACGGATCAGGACAGCCGGCTGGACGAGCTGTACGGCGACGTGGCGGCAGCCGATCTCCAGCCGTTGTGGAAGCTCTCCGGCCTGCTGACGCCGGAGCCGGTGCCCCGGACCGTGCCGTACCGGTGGCAGGCCGAAGCGCTGCGCGGGCTCGCGGCTCGCAGCGGTGAGCTGGTCGGCATCGACCGGGGCGGCGACCGCCGCGTGCTGGCCTGCGCGAATCCCGGTCTCGGCGGCGCGCCGTACGCGACCTCGACCATGTGGGCCGGGATGCAGTACCTGGGCGCGGGGGAGCGGGCGCCCGCGCACCGGCACACCCCGGCGGCGCTGCGGTTCGTCCTCGCCGGCGAGGGTGCCTGGACCCTTGTCGACGGCGACCCGTTGCGCATGGCGACCGGCGACCTCGTGCTCACCCCGAGCATGACCTTCCACGAGCACCACAACCCCGGCGCCGAGCCGATGATGTGGCTGGACGTGCTCGACTTGCCGGTCGTCGCCGCGCTCGACGCGGTGTTCTTCGAGGAGGGCGCCGACGCCCGGGATGGTCTGAGCAGCGATCCGGCGTCGGCCGCCGAACGGCTCTGGGGCGCCGGTCCCGGCCTCGTGCCCGGCGGGCTCGGCAAGGCCCGGCACGAGGCGGCGCACTCGCCGCTGCTGGTGTACCGGCGCGCCGACACCGACCGGGCGCTCGCGGCGCAGCTGGCCGCCACCGGCGCGAGCGAGGCGCAGATCCGCTACACCAATCCGCAGACCGGCGCCGACGTCATGCCCACCATGCGCTGCGAGATGCGGCGCGTGCGCGGCGGCAGCCGCAGCCGCACGACCCGGCAGGCCGGGTCGCGGGTGGGAGCGGTGCTGGCCGGCACCGGCGAGGTGCTGATCGGTGACCAGCGCTTCGAGCTCGCCCCGGGTGACGTCTTCGCGGTGCCGTCGTGGGCTCCCTACGGCCTTGCCGCCGAGGAGAACCTGGACGTGTTCAGCGTCAGTGACGCACCCGTGCTGGAAGCACTGGGCCTCTACCGCGAACGGGAGTGCTGAGCGCATGGGGACGGCACCACTGCCCACGTTGATCGTCGGTGGCGGTATCGGCGGGCTGGCCGCGGCGCTTTCCGTGGCCCGCGCCGGGCGCGAGGTCCACCTGCTCGAACGCGCGGCCGAGTTCACCGAGATCGGCGCCGGCCTGCAGTTCGGCCCGAACGCGATCCGGATGCTCGACCGGCTCGGCCTGCTCACCGAGCTGCTCGACGTCGCGGTGCTGCCGCGGCACGGCGTGATGCGGCACGCCATCACCGCCGACCCGCTGACCACCCTGGATCTCGGCAGTGCCTTCCGGGAGCGCTACGGCTACCCCTACGTGGTGGTGCACCGCAGCGATCTGCTGTCCATTCTGGTCGAAGCCTGCCGGGCGGAACCGTTGGTGCGACTGGAGAACAACCGGGTCGTCGCCGAGGCGTGGGCCGACGAGGACAGTGCCGGCGTGCGCTGCGAGGACGGCGCCACGTACCGCGCCGAGCTGCTCGTCGGCGCCGACGGGCTGCACTCCGTGGTGCGCAAGCTGATCTCCGTCGACCAGCCGGTGCCGAGCGGATTCGTCGCCTACCGCGGCGCGCTGCCCATGAGCGAGGTGCGGACCGAGGTCAGCAACGACGACGTGGTGCTGTGGGTGGGACCCGGGCTGCACCTCATCCAGTACCCGGTGCGCCGCGGCGAGCTGTACAACCAGGTCGCGGTGTTCCGCAGTGACAGCTTCGGCCGCGGCGCCGAGCCGGTGGGGCCGGTCGAGGAGCTGTTCGGCCGGTTCAGCGAAGCGTGCGAGGAGGTACAGCGGCACGTCTCGCGCATCGAGACCGGCCGCTGCTGGCCGATCTACGACCGGGACCCGCTGCCCACTTGGGTGCACGGGCGGGCGGTGCTCCTCGGCGACGCGGCGCATCCGATGCTGCAGTACCTCGGCCAGGGCGCGTGCCAGGCGCTCGAGGACGCGCTGGCGCTGGGCGAAGCGGTCCGCGGGAGCGGCACCGACATCGGGAAAGCCGTGAAGTCCTACGACGCCGTCCGCGTCCCCCGCGCGGGGCTGTGCCAGACGCGGGCGCGGCTGTGGGGCCAGGTCTGGCACACCGGCGACCCCGTCACGCTGGGGCTGCGCGACCGGTACATGCGCTCCCGGCGGCCGGACGACTACAGCGAGCTGGACTGGTTGTACGCGGCGGAATCCGCCGTCCTTTCGTCCTGATCGGCACGACACCGAGGAGCGGCAATGAAGTTGCTCAGTTACCGCGGCCGCGACGGCCTCGACCGGGTCGGCGTCTTCGCCGACGGCATGGTGCGCGAGGTCTCGCCGGACCGCGCCGCCGGGCCGGCCGGGCTCAGCCCGATGCGGCGCCTCATCGCGGCGTCCGGCGCTCTCGCGGGTGACGTCCCGCTCGCCGACGGTCCCGGCGTCCCGCTCGACGAGGTCCGCGTGCTGCCGCCGGTGCCGGATCCGACCAAGATCGTGGCCGCGCCGGTGAACTACGTGGACCACCAGGCCGAGATGAGCCAGAGCGTGCACGTCGGCTCGCTCGGTGTGTTCCTCAAGGCGCCCTCGTCGCTGATCGGTGCCGGCGACGTGGTCCGCCTGCCCTACACCGACCGCCGGTTCGACCAGGAGGGCGAGCTGGCCGTGGTGATCGGCCGCACGGCCCGCGGGGTGTCCGCGGCCGACGCGCTGTCGCACGTGTTCGGCTACACGTGCCTGCTCGACATCACCATGCGCGGCGGGGAGGATCGCTCCACCCGCAAGTCGTTCGACACCTTCACGCCGATGGGGCCCTGGCTCGTGACGCCGGACGAGGTCGGTCCACTCGAGACACTCCGGCTGACCTGCTCGGTGAACGGCACTCTGCGCCAGGACGCCGACGTCCGCGACCTCATCTGGGACGTACCCGCGCTCATCGAGTACGTCTCCTCGGTGATGACGCTCCACCCCGGTGACGTCATCAGCACCGGCACGCCGGCCGGTGTCGGCGCCATCCACGACGGCGATTCGGTGACCGCGGCCGTGACGCGGGTCGGCGAGCTGACCGTCGGCGTCAGCGCGGCCGGTGCCGTTACCTGCCCGACCCTGGGCGCGGGGGCGGGCCCGGTGCCGCCGGCCGAGCTGACCCCCGTCCGCGCTCGCACGGCGAACTGATCCGCTTTCCCGGCCGCTCAAGCCAAGTCGGAGGTGCACCATCACTGCCACAGAGATTTCCGGGCAGCCGATTCCCGAGTACCCGATGTCCCGGCCGCCGGGCTGCCCGTTCGACCCGCCCGCCGAGTTCCGCGGGCTGCGCGCGGACGAGCCGATCTCCCGCGTGCGGCTGTGGGACGGCAAGATCGCCTGGCTGGTCACCCGTTTCGACGACGTCCGCGAGGTGCTGGCCGACCCGCGGTTCAGCGCGGACATGACCAACCCGGGCTTCCCCAGCCACAGCGCGGGCGTTTCGGTGACCCGCCAGAAGCATCCCACGTTCTTGAACATGGACGACCCCGAGCACGCCCGGCACCGCCGGATGCTTACCCGGGACTTCATGATCAAGCGGGTCGAGGGGCTGCGGCCGCGCATCCAGCGGCACGTCGACGAGCTGCTCGACGAGTTCACCGCCGGCCCGCAGCCCGCCGACCTGGTCACCGGATTCGCGCTGCCGGTCACCTCGTCGGTGATCTCCGAGCTGCTCGGGGTTCCGTACGAGGACCACGAGTTCTTCCAGCGGCAGAGCGGATTGCTCATCTCCGGTGAGACCGGCGCGGACGAGGCGCTGGAGGCGTTCGCCACGATCCGCGAGTACCTCGGTGGCCTGGTCGAGCGCAAGGCCGCCGAGCCCGCGCCGGACGTGATCAGCCACCTGCTCGAAATCGAGCGGGCGGGCGGCCTGAGCCGCGACGAGCTGATCAACATGCTCAACCTGCTGCTGCGCGCCGGGCACGAGACGACCGCCAACATGATCGCGCTCGGGACGTTGGCGCTGCTGCAGAACCCCGCCCAGCTCGCCGCGCTGAAGGCCGATGGTTCGCCGGAGGCGGTGGCGAACGCGGTCGAGGAACTGCTGCGCTACCTGACGATCACGCACTACGGCCGGCGGCGCGTCGCGCTCGAGGACGTGGAGGTCGCGGGCACGCTGGTCCGCAAGGGCGAGGGTGTGGTGGCGGCCAACGACTCGGCCAACCGCGACCCGGAGGCGTTCGGCGGCAACGCCGACGAGCTGGACCTGTCCCGGTCCGCGCGGCACCACCTGACGTTCGGCTACGGCGTCCACCAGTGCCTCGGGCAGCCGCTGGCGCGCGTCGAGCTGCAAGTGGTGTACCCGACGCTGCTGCGGCGCCTGCCGGATCTGCGGCTCGCGGCTCCGGTGAACGAGCTGCCGTTCAAGACGAAGAACGTGTTCTACGGGCTCTTCGCGATGCCCGTCGAGTGGTGACGGAGCCAGGACATGAAGGTCGAAGTGGAAGCCGACAAGTGCATCGCGTCGGGGCAGTGCGTGCTGTTGTCCGATGCGGTGTTCGACCAGCGGGAGGACGACGGGATCGTCGTGCTGCGCGTGACCGACGTGCCTTCGTCCGAAGAGGACGCCGTCCGCAGCGCCGAGCGGATCTGTCCTGCGCGGGCGATCCGCCTGGCCGCGTCGGGCGGGTGAGCGCGGACATGAGAGCGGTGGTGGTCGTGGGTGCGGGCGCGGCGGGGCTCACCGCGGTGGAGACGCTGCGGGAGCACGGTTTCGACGGCCGGCTGACCCTGATCGGCGCGGAGCCCCACGCTCCGTACGACCGGCCGCCGCTGTCGAAGCAGGTGCTGCTCGGTTCCTGGGAGCCGGACCGGCTCGCACTGCGTCCGCCCGGCAGCTACGCCGAGCTCGGGCTGGACACCCGGTTCGGCCGGCGGGCAACCAGGCTGGACCTGCCCGGCCGTCGCGTCCGGCTCGACGACGGCACGGCGGTGGCGTTCGACGCGCTGGTGATCGCCACCGGCGTGCGGCCGCGGCGGCTGCCCGGCGCCGAGGGTGTGTGTTACCTGCGCACGGTCGAGGACGCGGTGCTGCTGAGGGAACGGCTGCGCTCGGCTCGGCGCACCGTCGTGGTCGGCGCGGGGTTCCTCGGCGTCGAGATCGCGGCGGCCGCGCGGTCGCTCGGCTCGACCGCCACCGTCGTCGATCCGTTGCCCAGCCCCATGATCCGGCAGTTCGGGCCGGCACTGGGCGAGCTCGTGCGGGCGGCGGGTGAAGAACGCGGCGTGGAGTTCCGGATGGGCGTCGGGGTCACGACCGCGGACGCCGGACTGGTGCGGCTGGACGACGGCACGACGCTCGCGGCCGACGTCGTCGTCGCGGCCGTCGGCGCCGAACCGGCCGCGGAGTGGCTTGCCGGCTCCGGGCTCGACCTGCGCGGTGGCGTGCGCTGCGACGCGTTCTGCCGAGCCGCCGACGGCGTCTACGTGGCCGGCGACGTCGCGGCCAACCCCGATCCGGCGACCGGCACCCACCGCCGGTTCGAACACCGGATGAACGCCACCGAGCAAGGCCGGCGTGCCGCGCTGAACCTGCTCGGGCACGACGAGCCGTTCGCGCCGTCGCACTTCTTCTGGACCGACGCCGGCGACCTCCGGATCCAGGCCGCCGGCACCTTCGCCGACGGTGAGCTGACGGTCGTCGACGGCTCGGTGGCCGACGGCAAGTTCGTGGCCGCCCACGCGGCAGGCGGCCGGGTGACCGGCGTCCTCGGCTGGAACAACCCCCGCGGGTTCACCCGGGCCCGAGGCAGGCTCGGCGCGCCGTCAGGGGACGGGAAAAGCACGGAAGGGAAAGTGCTGACATGACCACCGGCCGGATCGACACTCACCACCACATCGTCCCTCCGGTGTGGGCGGACGTGCTGCGCACGAGCGGCTACTTCGGCGGGCAAGCCACGCCGGCGTGGAGCCCGGCCGCCGCGCTCGAGCTGCTCGACGAGCTCGGCATCGCGACGGCCGTCGTCTCCGTCGGGCGGCCCGGCGTGCACCTGGGCGGCAGCGCCGCCGACACGCGGAAACTGGCACGGCAGGTCAACGAGTTCTCCGCCGGGCTGGTCCGCGACCACCCGGGTCGCTTCGGGTTCTTCGCCTCGGTTCCACTGCCCGATGTGGACGGTTCGCTCGACGAGGTGGCCTACGCCTTCGACGAGCTGCACGCCGACGGCGTGATCCTGCTGGCCAATGTGGACGGTGTGTACCTCGGCGACCCGGTGTTCGACCCGTTGATGGCCGAACTGGACCGGCGGGCGGCGGTGGTGTTCGTCCATCCGACCGCGCCGCCCGGCCCCGCGGTGCCGGGCGTGCCGCCCTTCGCCGCCGACTTCTTGCTCGACACCACCCGCGCGGCGCTCAACCTGGTGCGCCACGGTGTGGTGGCCCGATCGACCCGGATGCGGATGATCCTCTCGCACGCCGGCGGGTTCGTGCCGTACGCGGCACACCGCATGGCCAGTCTCACCGAAGGCGCGGCGGGGCACGTCGTCACGCGCGAGAACTTCCTGCGCGACCTGCGCACGTTCTACTTCGACACGGCTTTGTCGGCCAACGCGGACACCCTGCCGAGCCTGCTCGCGTTCGCCGGTCCGGACCGCGTGCTCTACGGCAGCGACTGGCCCTACGCCCGCGGCGACAACTCCCAGTACTTCACCGCGCAGCTGGACGCGTATCCGTTGTCCGAAACGCAGCGCGCCGCCGTCAACCGGGACAACGCACTCGCACTGCTACCGCGGGTGTCCGAAGCGGACACGGCGCGTATTTCCCAGTAATAACAACAGAAAACTGTGTCCGTGCGCGCGAGCGCGGCGTACGATACGGGCACACTTCTTCTCCCGGACGGGCGATTTCCGCGGCCCCGCAAGGACTTTGATTCGTTTCACCGGCGAAACGGAGCCAACCGTGAAGTATCGACGCAAACTCGCGTGCCTGGTGCTCACCGGGGCGATGTTCCTGTTGTCGGCGTGCGGGGCGCTGAGCGCGACCAACACGCTGGGTGGCGGGTCGACCGGCGGCCTGATCCCGATCACGGCGGGGGTCGCGGCGTCGCAGTCGTCCACCGCGATCCTGGTGGGGCAGCAGCACGGGTTCTTCGCGCAGAACGGGATCGACCTCACCATCGGCCGCGCGGCCACCGGTGCCGGAGCGATCACCCAGGTCATCAACGGCCAGCAGCAGGTGGCGCTCGGCGGCATCTCGCCGGTCGTGATCGCGGCGGCCTCGCACATCCCGGTGCAGATCGTGTCGGGCGCGGTCGCCGACCGTCCCGCCGCGGCCGGCGCGCAGTACCAGACCATGGTGGCGAACGGCAGCCCGATCCGGTCCTTCAAGGACCTCGCGGGCAAGACGGTCGCCGTGAACTCCCTCAAGTGCTGCTGGGAGTTCTGGATCCGCGAGGCGATCGAGAAGGACGGCGGCGACGCGTCGTCCGTCCACTTGGTACAGCTCACGTTCCCCGACCAGATCACCGCCCTCGAACAGGGGCGGGTCGACGCGATCAGCACCGCCCAGCCGTACGCGACCGCTTTGCGGAAGAAGGGCTATCGGGACATCGGTGACTCGCCGGCCGTCGCGTTCGCCGATCCGGACGCCGACAACACGGTGTTCTTCATGGCCAAGTCGTTCATCGACCAGCATCCCGGCATCGTGGAAAGGTGGCGCAAGGCGGTGCGAGAGTCCAGTGAGTACGCCAACGCACATCCCGACGAGACCCGCAAGGCCATCGTGAAGCAGACGAAGGCCGATCCCGCCCTCGTGGCCCAGGCCCCGCTGCCGCTCTACACCGCGGACGTCAGCCGCCGCGTGATCGAGAAGGAAGCCGCGTTCACGGTCAAGTACGGGGTGGTCTCGGCCGCGCCCGCATACGGAACGTACGTGGTTCCATGAGCACCCAGCAGACCCCCACCGGCCTGGCCCCCGCGCCCGCCGGATTCGACGCACCGACGCCGGCGGCCGCCCCCGCCCGGCGGGCTTCCCGGCCGTGGCTGCTGCGCGGCCTCCCGTGGCTGACCACCCTCGGCATCCTCGTGCTGTGGGAACTGATCGCCCGCGCCGGCTGGCTGCCGCCGGAGGTGCCCTCGATCAGCGCGATCGGGGCGGCGCTCGTCGAGTTGGCACCCACCGCGGGGTTCGTCCACGCCCTGATGGCGACGCTGGAGCAGGTCGCGGTCGGTCTGGCCGGCGGTGTGGTCGCCGGCCTGGTCCTGGGCGTCGCGCTCGGCGCTGTGCCGCTGTTGTACCGGCTCGTGCACTACCCGCTCGACTTCCTGCGTTTCGTGCCGGCCGTGGTGTTCCTCCCGCTGATGCTGCTGCTGCTCGGCGCCACCCCCCGGGTGTCCACTCTGCTCGGCATGCTCGGCGCGCTGTGGCCGATGCTCTTCCAGACCTTCTACGGCGTCAGCGGCATCAACGATGTGCTGCGCGACAGCGCTCGCGTGTTCGGGCTCCGGGCCCACCAGCGCCTCGGGCACGTGGTGCTGCCCGCCGTGGCGCCCTTCGTGGCCACCGGGGTGCGGCTTGCGGCGTCGCACGTGCTGGTCGTGGTGGTGGCGGTCGAGATCATCGCGTCGGTGCGGGGGATCGGGGCCGACATCGCCGTCTACGCCTCCAACGCGGTCTACCCGAGCATGTACGCGCTGGTGTTCGTCGTCGGTGTGCTCGGTGTCCTGGCCAACGTCGGACTGCTCGCGATCGAGCGCCGGGTGCTGCGCTGGCACATCTCCTACCGTGAGGAGGCCCGATGACTTCGATGGTGCGCCCGCGCCGGGCCGGGCGCCGGTTCACGGCGTGGCTCGTCTCGCTCGTCGTCCCGGTCGCGGCCCTGCTGACCTGGTGGTTCGCTTCACTGGGCAGCACCTCGCCGTTCTGGCCGTCGCTGCGCTCGATCCTGGTGTCGTTCCAGCAGCTGTGGCTGTTCAGCCGGTTCGCTTCCGACGTGCTGCCGAGCGTCGGCCGGATGCTGCTGGGCTACTGCGTGGCCGTGGTGCTCGGCGTCGCGCTGGGTGTCCTCTTCGGACGGTTGCCGCTGCTGCACCGGGCGTTCGACCCGGCGCTGCAGTTCTGCCGGGCCCTGCCCGCCACGGCGCTGGTACCGGTGAGCATCGTGCTGCTCGGGATCGGTGACCTGCCGAAGATCGTGCTCACCGCGTTCGTCACGGTCTTTCCCGTGCTGCTCAACACCATCGACGGGGTGCGGGCCGTCGATCGGGAGCTCGAGGACGCCGCGCGGTCCTACCGGCTGACCCGGGCGCAGCGGGTGCTGCACGTGCAGCTGCCCGCCGCCGCGCCGAACATCCTCGCCGGGATGCGCATCGCCCTGACCGTGGCGTTCGTGATGATGGTGGTGACCGAGCTCGTGGCGGCGACCAACGGGATCGGGTTCGTCACGTTGCAGGCGCAGCAGAGCTTCGAGGTGTCCCAGATGTGGGCGGGCATGCTCCTGCTCGGGATCCTCGGCGTGCTCTTCAACGGCGCCTTTGTGCTGGTCGAACGCCGGCTGCTGCGCTGGTACACCAAGGATCGGGAGAGCTGACATGCTGACCGTGGACCACCTGAGGAAGTCCTACCGCACCGCCGGCAGCGAGCTGGAGGTGCTGCGCGACATCTCGTTCACCGTGAACGCCGGCGAGTTCGTCACGATCGTCGGCCCGTCCGGCGCCGGCAAGACCACCCTGCTGCGCTGCCTGTCCGGGCTGCTGCCCTCGTCCGGGGGAAAGGTCGTGCTCACCGAGACGGGCAAGGTGATCGAGAGCCCGCCGCCGGAGGTCGCGTGTGTCTTCCAGGACTACAGCCGTTCGCTGATGCCGTGGTCGAAGGTCGGCCGCAACGTCGCGATCCCGTTGAAGAACAAGATCCGCGACCGCGCGGCGCGCCGGGCCGCGGTGCGCAAGGCGCTGGACGAGGTGGGCCTGGACGGGTTCGACGACAGCTACCCGTGGCAGCTCTCCGGCGGGATGCAGCAGCGGGTCGCGATCGCGCGGGCCATCGCCTACCGGCCGGAGTTCCTCATCATGGACGAGCCGTTCGCGTCGGTGGACGCCCAGACGCGCGCGGACCTGGAGGACCTGGTGCTGCGGGTGCGCCACGACGCCGGGCTGACGATCGTGCTGGTCACCCACGACATCGACGAGGCCGTGTACCTCGGTGACCGGGTGATCGTGATGTCCGGACGCCCGACCACGGTGCTGCGGACGCTCGACGTCGACCTGCCCCGGCCGCGCAGCCAGGTGACGACCAAGGCGCTGCCGCGGTTCACCGAGCTGCGCACCGAGGTGCTCACCCTGATCAGCGGCGCGAAGACGGGAGCGGCCCGATGACCGCAACCGAGCTGTCCGAACGGCTGAACCACCCGGTGAGCACCGCCGAGCTGCAGCGGCGGTGGCACGCGATCCGCGAGGGCATGGCCGATCACGGGATCGACGTGCTGGTGGCGCAGACGAACAACGACTACGTCGGCGGCTACATCCGCTACCTCACCGACATCCCGGCGACCAACGGCTACCCGGTCACCGTCGTGTTCCCCCGCGAGGAGCCGATGACGATCATCCGGCACGGCGCGCGCGGCGAGGACCTGGTGATCGATCCCGGCCACGACCCGGTGCTGCGCGGCGTCGGCCGGGCGCTGGCGAGCCCGTACATGAGCTCGGTGTCCTACACCCGCCACGACGCCGCGGAGCTCGCGCTCGACGCGCTGCGGCCGTTTGCCACCGGGCGCATCGGCTGGGTCGGCACCGGCACGATCCCGCTGGCGTTCGGCGAGTACCTGCAGCGTGAGCTGCACGCGGCGACGTTCGCCGAGGCCGCCGACGTCGTCGACACCGTCCGCGCGCTCAAGTCCGAGGAGGAGCTGGAGCTGGTGCGCGCCACGGCGAGGCTGCAGGACGCGGCGATCGCGGCGGCGTTCGAGGCGCTGCAGCCCGGGATGCGCGACAGCGACGTGGCCGCCGTCGCGCAGCACACGGCGCAGTCGCTGGGCAGTGAGCAGGGCATCTACTGGTGCGTCTCGACCCCGCTCGGGGAGCCCGGCCGGATCGCGCACCCGCACAGCCAGCACCGGGTGATCCGCGAGGGCGATGCGTTCCACCTCATGGTGGAGGTGAACGGCCCGGGCGGGATGTACACCGAGATCGGCCGCTCCGGCGTCGTCGGCCGGGTCCCGGACCGGATCGCCGAGGAGTACGACTTCTGCCTGCGGGCGCAGCGATTCTGCTACGGCCTGTTGCGTCCCGGCGCCGCACCCGCCGACATCTGGGCGGAGTACAACGAGTTCCTGCGCGACAACGGGCGGCCGGAGGAGCTGCGGCTGCACTGCCACGGCCAGGGCACCGACCTCGTCGAACGCCCGCTGATCCGGGCCGAGGAGCCGATGGTGCTGGCGGCGGGCATGAACCTCGCCTGCCACCCCCGCTACGTGCTCGACGGCTTCTGCCACTGGGTGTGCGACAACGTGATCATCGGGGACGACGGCATCGAGGAGCTGCACAAGTTCGACAAGCGGCTGGCCGAGCTGGGCTGATGACGGTCGTCGCTTCCGGACCGGACGAGGCACTGCCCGCGCTGCGCGCCGCCGCGCCGGGGCGGGTCCGCGTCGTCCCGCTCCCCTCCGGCGGGGGACCGGCCGCGGTGCGCGCGTTGCGGGACGTCGAGTTCCTCGTGCTGGAGCACCAGCGCACCGACCTGCTCCCGGTGCTCGGCGAGCTGCCCGCGCTGCGGGTCGTGCAGACGCTGATCGCCGGTGCCGAGTGGCTCGAGCCGTACCTGCCGGACGGGGTGCGGCTGAGCCGGCCCGCCGGTGCGCGCGACAACGCGGTGGCCGAGTGGGTCGCGGCGGCGTTGCTCGGGCTGGCCAGCGGGCTGCTGCTCGCCGTGCGCGAGCAGGGCGAGCGGCGATGGCGCCGCGTGGAGAGTGCGGAGCTGGCGGGGACCCGGGTGGTGCTCGTCGGTGCCGGGGCGATCGGCCGCCGCGCCCGCGACAAGCTCGCCGGCCTGGGGGCCTCGGTCACCGTGGTCGCGCGGACCGCTCGCGCAGGGGTCCACCCGGTGACCGAGCTCGGCGACCTCGTGGCCGAGGCCGACGCGGTGGTCCTGCTCGTGCCGGCGACCGCCGGCACGGCGGGGCTGGCCGGGGCGGGAGTGCTGGCCCGGATGCCGGACGGGGCCGTGCTGGTGAACGCCGCGCGCGGCACGGTGGTCGACACTGCGGCGCTGACCGCCGAGGTCCTCGCCGGGCGGCTGCTGGCGGTGCTGGACGTCACCGACCCCGAGCCCCTGCCACCGGATCATCCACTGTGGACGGCCCCGGGATGTTTCCTTTCGCCGCACATCGCGGGCGTGACGCGGCAGGGGAAGGCGCGGGCGATCGAGGCGGCGGCCGACGTGCTGGCGCGGTATGCGCGAGGCGGGGGGTGAACCGCGCCGGCAACATCGCCGAACTGCGCGAGGCCGCCCGCCGCCGGATCCCTCGCCCGGTGTTCGACCTGGTCGAAGGCGCCGCCGAGGACGAGGTGACGGCGCGGCGCAACGTCGAGGCGTTCCGGGCCACGCGGCTGCTGCCCTCGGCCCTGGCCGTGCCCGGCGAGCGCGATACCGCGGTGCGGATCTTCGGCGACCCGGTGGCGTCGCCGATCCTGCTCGCACCGACCGGCGCGGCCCGGGTGCTGCACGGCGAAGCCGAGACGGCCGTTGCCCGGGCGGCCGCCGCCCGCGGCACCGTCTACGTCCAGGGCATGGTGTCCAGCTTCACGCTCGAGCAGGTCGCCGCCGCGGCCCCGGGCCCGCGGTGGTACCAGCTCTACCTCTGGCCGGACCGTGCGGCGGTGCGCGCGCTACTGGACCGCGTCGCGGCAGCGGGGTACCGGGCGCTGGTGGTCACTGTGGACAGTGCGGTGTTCGGCAACCGCGAACGGGATCGCCGCAACGGGTTCACCGTGCCGATGCGGTTCGGGCCCCGGATGGCCCTGCACTGCGCCACGCGCCCGAGCTGGGCGGTGGACATCGCGCGCGGCCACCTGCGGCGTCGCGGCTCACGCCACGGCCGGGTCACGCCGCACGCGATGCAGCGCGACATGCTGCGCAGCCTCTACCCGGTGACCGCGCGGGATCTCGCCGACCTGCGCGCTTGGTGGTCCGGCCCGCTCGTGGTCAAGGGCGTGCTGCGCCCGGCCGACTGCCGCGTGCTGCTCGACCACGGCGTCGACGGCATCGTGGTGTCCAACCACGGCGGTCGCCAGCTCGACCGCGCGTCCGCCACCATCGAAGCCCTCGCCGGCGTCGTCGCCGAAGTCGCGGGCCACGCCGAGGTGTTCCTGGACGGCGGCGTGCGACGGGGCACCGACGTGCTCGCCGCCCTCGCCACCGGCGCTCGCGCGGTGCTCGTCGGCCGGCCCTACCTGTACGGGCTCGCGGCCGGCGGGCAGGCGGGCGTGGAACGGGTGCTGCAGATCCTGACCTCGGAGCTCGACCGCGCGATGGCCCTCACGGCCTGCGCCCGCATCGAGGACATCGACCACCGCGTGCTCGCGACGAACATCGCCGAAGCCCACCAGCCCGGGAGCGACTGCCAGAGCGGGCGGTTGCTGTGATGAGCCTGGGCGAGCTGCTTCATCCCTTGCGGGACAGCCGGCTGCCCGGTGCGGAGCCGATCCGCGTCGCGGTCGCGCCGGCCGGCTCCACGGCGTGATCACCGGGCAACCGGGTCGTCGCGCGGCGAGTCGACCCGTTCCGCCGCGCCGGTATTCGAGCGCTCCGCCATCATCCACAGTGTACGGTCCGGGATCATGACCGAACCGGTCATGGCCGCGAGCCGGCGGCTGTTGCCGGTGCGGCCCGGCCGGACCGATGATGTGGTCATGTCTGCCTCGCGAAGCACCATCCTCCCGCGCGCCATCGTCGAACTCCCGCAGTCCGTTCCACCTCTCGCGGAGGTCCACGGACTGCCGGCGAGCGATCTCGAGGTCCTCGCCGATGCATGGGAGAAGCAGCTCCCGGATGCGCCGGCGGCGGTCCGGCGGCTGGGCCCGGCCGCGGCCCGGCTGCGGGAACTGCGCCGCGTCGAGCAGCGGTCGCGGACCTGTCCGGTGTGCGCGTTCGACGATCTCGACGACCCGCCGTACCTCGCGTTCGAAGGCCTGTCGCGGGACGCCGGCCGGCCGGAGTTCACACCGCCCTATTCCGTGCACTTCGGTGACCCGTCCCGGACCCGCTGCCCGTGCTGCGGCTACGGGTTCGGGCTCGACGACGCCGTGCGCAAGGATTCGGAGCCGGTCAGCTTCGAGGCGTGGTTCCGGGAGTGGGCGGCCCGAGGGCACCCGTGGCACGACCGCGACCGCCGGCCGCAGCGCTGGGACGTCGCCGCCCAGCTCGCAGCCGCGGCGCGCGATTAGCTCTCCTGCGCCGGACGGTCACCCGCGCCCGCCGCGATATCCGGATGACCACCGCGAGAAGCGGATCGCCCGCTCGGCCGCGGATCGCTAACTTCCCGTCGAACGTCAGCAACGGCGCTTGACGGGAGGTCTGGAATGCCGGCGGAACTAGAGTTCCTCGAACCGGAGCGTGTCCGAGGGGTTCTCCCCGAACTTGGCGCGATACGCCTGGGCGAAGCGACCGAGGTGGCTGAAACCCCAGCGGAAAGCCACCTCGGTCACGGAGACGGCAGGCCGCGACCCGGTCCGCAGGTCCGCGCGGACCCGCTCGAGGCGGCAGTCGCGCAGGTAGGTCATCGGCGGGACGCCGACGTAGCGCCGGAACCCCTCCTCCAGCGAGCGGACGCTGATGCCCACCAGCTCGGCGAGCTGGGCGACCGTCCACGGCACTTCGGGGCTGGCGTGCATGAGGTCGACCGCGCGCTTGACGGTCCGCGGCTGCGGGCTGGCACCCAGCTCGGAAAGTGCCTCGTGGTAGCTGTGCGGCTGTCCCCACAGCAGCCCGCCCACGATGAGCCGGCGCAGTTCGGCGGCGAGCAGCCCGTCCCTCGTGAAGGCGCCGGGCGCGTTCAGTTCCGTGGCCAGGACTTCGACCGCGTGCAGCCACGCGCGCATGGCCGGCTGCGTCAGGTCCATCGCCATGCGGAAGCGGACCGGAGCGTGCAGCGGGTGCTCGACCCGCCGGACGACCTCGTCCTCGAGGAACGTCCGGTCGATCTTGAGGCACAGCTGCTCGCTTCCGGCCTCCCACCGGTCGAGCACGGTGTGCCCGACCGGGTTGAACACGGCGGCCGTGTGCGGCGTGGCGACCACCCGCTGGTCGCCGCACGTCGATGCCACGGCTCCGGTCAGCGGCACGTTCACGTGGTAGGCGGTCTGCAGGTCGCCGCAGTCCTTGACGATCTCGGCGCCGTAGGACATTCGCCCGATCGTGAGCGGGCCGACGGTCAGCGTGCGCATCGTGAACTCGAAGTCACGCGAGCGGTGCGTGGGATCGACGCGAAGCGGGTAGTAGACGCGGCTCAGCTCTTCGCGCGCGAACGCCAGATCGGTGGTGTGGAAGGACTTCGGCGTGCCGGACGCGCCGACAGCCGCCGTGCGGTCACCGGCACACATGGTCGGATGGTAGCTCGGTGGGATGCACCGGACAAGGCGCGGGGGAGGCGGCCGGTATGGAGCTGCGGCAGCTGAAAGCGTTCGTCGTCGTGGCGGAGGAGCTGCACTTCGGCCGCGCGGCGGACCGCCTGCACATGGCGGCTTCGCCGTTGAGCCGGCAGATCCGCAGCCTGGAACGGGAGCTGAAGGCGGTGCTCTTCCGCCGCACGACCCGCCGCGTGGAGCTGACCCCCGCCGGGCGGGTCCTGCTCGAACGGGGCCGCGCGATCCTGCGGGAGGTGGACGTGGTGAGTCGCACCGTCGCGGAACTGGCCACCGCGTCTCCGGCCCGCGTCACGGTCGCTTTCACCAGCTGCGCCGCCCAGTCCCTGCTCGCGCGCATCATGGTGACCGCCCGGCGCGTCGGTGACCTCGAAGTGGACCTGCACACGGACCTCCTCACCCCGGCCCAGCTGGACGCGATCACGAGCGGGGCCGTCGACATCGGGTTCCTCGTGCGGGCGGGCGAGCCGGTCCCGGCGGGACTCCGGTCGCACTCCCTGGCCGCCGGGTCACTGCGCGCGGTCGTGCCGGCCGGCCACCCGCTCGCCGAACGCGCCGTGATCGACCTGGCCGAGCTCGCGACCCACGACCTCATCTCCTTCCCCGTGCCGACCCGGTCGGTGGTCCGCGAGGTCACCGAGAAAGCCTGTGCGCGAGCCGGGTTCCGGCCCCGGTTCGCCTACGAAGCGGGCGAGACGGCGGCGATCCTGAACCTCGTCGCGGCGGGTCTGGGGATCAGCCTCCTGCCCGTGCCCGTCGACCTGCTCGGTCCGGGGCTCGTGCACCGTCCGGTGACTCCGGAAGCCGGCATCGAGATCAGCATGGTGTGGCGCGCCGACGAGCGGCGCGAGGCCGTGGTGCGGCTGGTCGACGCGATCCTGCGGTGCGGCCGGGAGAGCCCCCGGACCGAGGACTGCGAACTCGTGCCGGTGCGCGGAGCGCGGTAGGTGCCGAACCGTCCTTTCGGGACAGATCCCGGAGCGACGCCGTCGGGATCATTGTGACCGGATTCGACCTTGGTCCGGCGGCCGCCCGCGCACATCCTGGTTCACAGCAGCACGAAGTGAGTTCAAAGGAGAACGCATGCCACACCTCAAGCGCGAGGACTGGTTCGATCTCGGTCGCCGGCTGGACTGGACACCCGAGTACGTGACCCGCGACGAGCTCTTCCCGGAGTTCGCCACCGACGAGTCCGCGCTGCCGAGCGAGGCCTGGGAAGAGTGGGACGAGCCGTACAAGGTCTCCTACCGGGAGTACGTCGACATTCAGCGGCAGAAGGACGAGGGACTCTACGGCGTCAAGACCGCGGTGGGGCGTGCTCGTTACGTCGAGGGCGCCGACCCCCGCTGGCGCGCGATCATCAAGGAGCACTACGGCGTCGCCTCCGTCGCGGAGTACTTCGCCGGGCTGTCCGAGGCGAAGCTCGCGCGCTTCGCGCCGTCGGCCTCGTGGCGCACCGTCGCCACGCTCGGCATGCTCGACGAGATCCGCCACGGCCAGCTCCAGCTGTTCTTCCCGCACTCGTATGTGAAGCTGGACGAGCAGTTCGACTGGGCGCAGAAGATGTACCACACCAACGAGTGGGGGACGATCGCCGCGCGGTCGATGTTCAGCGACCTGTTCCTGGCCGGCAGCGCGGTCGACGCGGCGATCGCGGAGACGTTCGTGTTCGAGACCGCGTTCACCAACCTCCAGTTCCTGGGCATGGCCTCGGACGCGCTCAAAGCGGGCGACATCGAGTTCTCCTCCTTGCTGCAGTCCATCCAGACCGATGAGGCGCGGCACTCACAGCAGGGCGCGGCCGTGATCGAGGTGCTGCGCAAACACGATCCCGATCACGCCCAGTACGTCGTGGACAAGTCGGTGTGGCGGACCTGGAAGGTCTTCACGCTGCTGACCGGCATGCCCATGGACTACTACATGCCGCTGGAACACCGCGTGCACTCCTTCAAGGAGTTCATGGAGGAGATGGTGCTCGACCAGTTCAGCAAGTACATGCTGGACTCGGGACTCAAGCTGCCGTGGTACTGGGACCAGCTGCTCGACGAGGTCGACAACTTCCACCACTCGATGCACCTGGGCTCGTGGACCTACCGGCCGACGCTGTGGTGGGACCCGGCCGCCGGGGTGTCCCCGCAGGAACGGGAGTGGCTCGCGGTGAAGTACCCCAAGTGGGAGGAGACCTGGGGCCCCAAGTGGGACGTCATCACCGAGAACGCGAGGGCCGGGCGCGAGGACCTGACCCTGCCGTCGACGTTGCCGGTCACCTGCAACATGTGCCACCTCCCGATGACCGTGTGGAACGCCCACGCCGCCCCGCTGCGGACCGTGCAGCTGGACGGGCGCCGGTACCGGTTCTGCTCCGAGCCCTGCCAGTGGATCTTCGAAAAGGAACCCGCGAAGTACCGGGGTCACCTCTCGCTGATCGACCGGTTCGTCGCCGGGCACATCCAGCCGCCCGATCTCGACGGAGCGCTCGCGTACATGGGCATCACCCCCGGCGTGGCCGGCAAGGACGCACTGGACTACGCCTGGGCCCGCACGGCCTGACCGAGGAGGAGAACACCCGATGGGTTCACCCATGCCGGTGGTCGCGCACTTCCGTGGCGACTTCCTGTACAACCTGGTCCTGATCGAGGACACCGACACCATCGAGCAGGTGGCGCAGGCGTGCGCCGCTCATTCGGTCGGCCGGCGGGTACCGGTGCTCGACCGCGCCCTGCGCGTCGAGCACGCGGGCCGGTTCCTGGAGCCCACCAGGTCGGCGGCCGAAGCGGGCGTGCAACCGATGGACGAGGTCATCGTCTCCTACGCCGACTCGTGATCCGATGACCGAACACGAGAAGCCGGCCGAGAGCTGGCATTCGACGGGCGCCGAAGAAGACCTCTGGGCGGGGGAGATGTCGTACTGGCAGCTGCCCGGAGGCACCCCCGTCCTGCTGGTCAATGTGGACGGACGAATTCGCGCTTACCAAGGAATGTGCCCGCACCAGGAGAACACGCTCGAAGACGCCGATTTCGACGCCGGCGTGATCACCTGCCCCGCCCACCTGTGGGAGTTTGACGCCACCGACGGCGCGGGCATCAACCCGGCGAACACCAGGCTCAGGGAGTACCCGGTGGAGATCCGGGCCGGCGAGGTCTTCGTCCGGGTGCCGGCCGCCGACCCAGGAAAGGTGTGTCACCGATGACCCAGACCGACGCGACCCGCGATCCCGCGCCACCCGAAGGTGCGGCGCTGGTCGGGCCGATCATGCAGGCCGGGGAGATGGCGGAGCTGGTTGCCGACGCCATCGCCCAGGACAACCCCGGAGCCGAGGTGCTGGTCCGGGACCAGGGATCGTTCATCCGCATCCACACGCCCGGCATCTGCCGGCTGACCCGCCGGACCCTCAGCGAGCTCGCCGGCCGGCCGCTGCGGATCGGGGACGTCGAGCCGCACATGGCGTTCTTCGCCGGCCACATCACCACGACCACCGACGAGATCGTCTGGCGCACCGGGCAGAGCGCCGGACGCCCGGCTCCGATCGAAGGAGGAGCACGATGACGAGTGACGTGACGCCGGGAACCCGGCGCCGCCGGACGTGGAGCCGGTACACGGATCGCAAGGTGCCGACCGAGTACGAGTTCGTGTCGCACGACCTGCACTGGCACTACAAGCCGGGCCAGCCGCCGTGGGAGATGGCGCCGGACCACGTGTGGAACCGGTGGTACATCGAGAACCGCAACGACTCGCCCTTCACCTGCCCGGACTGGAACCGCTTCCGCGATCCGGACATGCTGGTGTACCGCACCTACGTGAAGATGCAGGACGAGGCGGAGAACTACGTCGACGGCCTCATCGACGACCACGAGGACCGCGCGGCCTACGCGACGCTGCCGCAACCGTGGCTGGGCGCTCTGCGGTCCGGGTACACCCCCTTCCGCTATGCCGGCCACGCCCTGCTCATGGCGGCGACGTACGTGATGTCGATGGCGCCGTCGAGCTACATCAGCAACGCGGTCGCGTTCCAGGGCGGGGACGAGCTGCGCCGCATCCAGCGCATCGCCTACCAGACCAGGCAGCTGCAACTCCACCACCCCGAGCTCGGGTTCGGCGACGACCGGGTCCGCTGGGAGCGTGAAGCGTCCTGGCAACCGCTGCGCAAGGTGCTCGAGCTGCAGCTGGTGGAAAAGGACTGGGGCAAGGCGTTCGTGTCGCTGAACTTCGTGGTCAAGCCGGCGGTCGACGCCGTGTTCAACGTGCGGCTCGCCGAAGCCGCCGAAGCGCACGGCGACGGGCTCACGGCCATGATGCACCGCCACCTGCAGCAGGACTCGGAGCGCAGCGTCCGCTGGTCCGTCGCGCTCGCCCGCACGGCGATCGAAGGCGCGGCGGACAACTTCGGGCTGATCTCGGGTTGGATGAATGAGGCCCTGCCGGCGGTGACCGACGCGGTCGTCGACGCCTCGGCGCCACTGTCCACTTCGGTCGCTGCGCTCGATCCGGCCGAAACGCGGGCCGCGGTCCGTGAAGCGGTCGCGGCCGCGGTGCGGGAGATCGGCATCGAGCAGTCCTGACTCTCCACGCCGCCGACGGCGGTGCGCGTCCGGTTCCGGCGCGCACCGCCGTCGGCGTTCCCCACCCACCGAAGACGGGAGAGACCATGACCGACCGCTCGCCGACACCGCGCCGCGTCGTGATCGTGGGCGGCTCGCTGGCCGGCCTGCACGCCGCGGAGGAGCTGCGTGCGGCCGGGTACGACGGCTCGCTGACGCTGGTGAGCGCCGAGCGGCGAGCGCCCTACGACCGGCCGCCACTGTCCAAACAGGTCCTCACCGGCGAGTGGCCGCTGGACCGTGCGGCGTTGCGCAGCAGCGAAGAGCTCGCAGCGTTACAGGCCGACGTGCACCTCGGGGTGCACGCGACCGCACTTGATGTGTCGCGCGGGATCGTGACGACCGACGCCGGCCTCGACCTGCCCTACGACGGGCTGATCCTCGCGACCGGCTGCGCGGCCCGATCACTGCGCGGCGAGGTGGCGCGGCCGGGGCTGCACACGTTGCGGACCGACGAGGACAGCCGGGCCCTGCGGCGGACTCTGCTCGGCGGTGGCCACCTGGTCGTGGCGGGCGCGGGGTTCATCGGCATGGAGGTGGCGGCGGCCGCCCGGGCCCTGGGCGCGGACGTCACCGTGGTCGAGCCTTGGCCCGTCCCGATGCAGGCCGCGCTCGGCGACCGGATCGGTACCGCGCTGGCGGACCTGCACCGCGCGCACGGCGTGAAGTTCCGCCTGGGGCAGACGATCAGCCGGGTTCTCGGCGCCGCTCGGGTCGGGGGCGTCGAGCTCAGCGACGGCACCGTCCTCGACGCCGACGCGGTTCTGGTCGGGATCGGTGCGACGCCGGCCACGGACTGGCTCGCCGGCAGCGGCCTCGACGCGACCGACGGTGTCGCGTGCGACGCGTACCTGGCCGCCGGGCCGCCGGGCGTCTACGCCGCCGGCGACCTCGCGCGCTGGGACAACCCGCTCTTCGGCACGCGCATGCGGGTCGAGCACTGGTCCAACGCGACCGAGCAGGGGGCCGCGGCGGCCCGGAACCTGCTCGCGGCGCCCGAGGACCGGAAACCGTTCGCCTCGGTCCCGTACTTCTGGTCCGACCAGTACGACACGTCGATCCAGTTCGCCGGACGGCCGGGCCGGGAGCGAGTGCCGGTCGTCGACCTCGACGGCCCGCAACCCGAGTTCCTCGTCCTCACCGGCGAGAGCGGCACACTCACCGGCGTCCTGTCGGTCAACTCCCCGAAGGCCTTCCTGCGGCTGCGCAGGATGATCAAGAACAAAGCGAGTCTCGCGGACGCCGCCGATGCCGCCCGCGCGCTCCGGTTCCGCTGACCCACCCGTGTTCTCACCCGAGGGTCTCAGCGCGGTTGGTCCAGCACGAAGGTGCGCTCGACGAGATCGTACGGCCCGTCCGGTCCCTCTCGGAGGTCCCGCCGGTACAGCAGCGACTGCTTGGTGCCGAACACCGGGTCGTCGGTGAGGTACGGGTCGTCGTCGCGGAACAGCATCGTCGTCACGGTCGAGAAGCCCGGTGCCGCGATCCGGACGTGGATGTGCCCGGGACGCATGACCGGCCGCCCGGTGGCGTGCATCAGCTCGCCGACCGGCCCGTCGTCCGGAATCGGGTAGGGGGCCGGCGCGATGCTGCGGATCGTGACCGTCCCGTCCGGGCCGGTGCGGAACAGGCCGCGCATCGCGGCGGCGTCCAGGCCGGGCACGTCGGAGTCGTAGTGGCCGTGGCTGTCGGCGTGCCACACGTCGAATTCGGCCCCGGGCACCGGGGCGCCGGTGGTGTCGACCACGGTGGCGTGGAACAGCAGTGGCGTGCCGGGCAGCCCGTTGGAGATGTCGGCGCCGTCGGCGAACTCGGGCCGTACCTGGCGGTAGAAGGGGCCCTGGACGCTGTTTTCGGTCGTGCCGGTGCTCCGTCGGTGGTTGACCGTGTCGACGAGCATGGTCACCCCGAGCACGTCGGAGAGCAGGATGAACTCCTGTCGCCGGTCGTCGGATTTCTGTCCGGTCCGGGTCAGGAAGCCGACCGCATACGCCCATTCGGCCTCGGTGAGGTCGACGTCGCGGACGAAGTCGTGCAGATGCCGCACCAGGCTGGACAGCACTGTGCGGATTCGCGCGTCGGGCGTGTCCGCCAGTGTCTGCAGCACCGCTTCGGTAATGCTTTTTTCGTCCGGGTCCAGCATTTTTTCCTCCTCGCACTTGTGCTGGAAAGGTAGCCGGACGTGCGTTAGCCGCGGCGAAATCCGGTGTTACCTCGGATTCACCCCGCGAGCTCAGGGTTGTCTCACCCCCTTCCGCTGCACGGTGGATACCGGCGCATCGAGACGCGCCACCGAGCGGAAGGAGCGATCTGTGCTGCGAACCGGCAAGGAATACCTGGACGCACTGGACGACGGCCGGGTGGTGTGGGTCGGGGACGAAAAGGTCGACAACGTGGCCACCCATCCGAAGACGCGGGACTACGCGAAGCGCATCGCGGACTTCTACGACCTGCACCACCGCGACGACCTGCGCGATGTCATGACCTTCGTCGACGACGACGGTGAGCGTCGTTCGATGACCTGGTTCCGTCACACGACGAAGGACGAGCTGAAGCGCAAGCGCCGTTATCTGGAGACGGTGATCCGCGAGCTCGACGGCGGCGCCGTGCCGAGGACGCCGGACGTCAACAACTACGTGCTGCACACCTACAAGGACGATCCTGTGCCGTGGAGTGAGCAGTCGCAGGGCACCGGCGGGCGTGACCTGACGGTGGGAATCCAGGAGTTCTGGGACCTGATGGTCGAGGGCGATCTCAACGCCGTTCCGGCGTTCGTCGACCCGCAGACGGACCGGTCGCGTGAGTCGGCCCAGGCCGAGTCGCCGGCGCTGCGGATCGTGGAGACCCGTGAGGACGGCATCGTCGTGCGCGGTGTGAAGGCCATCGCGACGGGTGCGGCGTTCGCCGACTTCATCCACATCGGGGTGTTCTTCCGGCCGGGGATCACCAGCGAACAGGTCATCTTCGGCGCGGTCCGGGCGAACACTCCCGGCGTCACCCTGGTCTGCCGGGAAAGCACCGTGAAGGAAGGGCAGTACGAAGAGCACCCGCTGGCCGCCAAGGGCGACGAGCTGGACACGACGATCCTCTTCGACGACGTGTTCATCCCGTGGAACCAGGTCTTTCACATCGGCAACCCGAAGCACGCTTCGTTCTACCCGCAGCGAGTGTTCGACTGGCTGCACTACCAGGCGCTCGTGCGCCAGACCATCCGCGCCGAGGTGATGGTCGGCCTGGCCCTGCTGATCACCGAGCACGTGGGGACCTATCAGCTGCCGCCGGTTCAGGCTCGGCTGGCTCAGCTCGTGGGCTTCCACCAAACGCTGCGCGCCCACGTGCTGGCCTGTGAGGAAGACGGGTTCACCACACCGGGCGGGCTGTACAAGCCGAGTGTGCTGCTCTTCGACTTCGGCCGGGCCTACTACCTGGAGAACGTGCCCCGGATGGTCAACGAACTGGTCGATCTGGCGGGACGCGCATCACTGATCTTTCCCACCGAGAAGCAGTGGAACCAGCCGGAGCTGCGCCGGTGGCTCGAGCCGTTGCAGACGGGTCCGATCGGGCGGCCGCACGACCGGCTCAAGATCAGCCGGGTGATCCGAGACCTGTACCTGTCGGACTGGGGCGATCGGATCAGCGTGTTCGAGAACTTCAACGGAACCCCGTTGCTGGCGGTGCGCATGCTGACCATGAACCGCGCCGAGATGGCACCGTCGGGCCCCTTGACCGACCTCGCGCGGAAGATCGCCGGGATCGAGCCGGCAACCCCGAAGGACGACGGGAGGACGGAGTACGCCGGGCAAGCCGGCTACGCCCGCCGGCAGGACGCGCGCGCCCACTGACCGCCAGACCGCGGCTCGGGACGGCCGGTGCCCACCACCCGGCCGTTTCGGGCCGCCACCAAGCCGGGGAGTGAGCCGCGCTGTCATCGGCTCGGTGAGGCCGGCGCCGGTCACGCCCCGCCGGTGGGCGTGGCGTGACCGGTGGCCGAACCGGCTGCGGCTCCCCGGCTGACGGCATCGGCGCGATCGTGGGCACCCAGCTTGCGGAACACCGACCGGACATGGGTTTTCACGGTGTTGTGCGAGACGTGCAGTTCGGCGGCGATCTCGCGCAGCGTCAGCGGCCCGGACAGGGCACGCAGCACGGCGCGTTCCCGATCGGACAGCACGGCCGGGCGGAGATCCGGGACCCCGCAAGGCCATTGCTCCTCGAACAAGGCGGCCAGCACTGGGCCGTACCGGAGGCCGGCGAGCGCGGCGCGCGCCTGTGCGTGGGCTCGCCGCCGGTGCCGAGCGTCCCCGGAAGTGGACGTCGAGTGCGCGTGGAGGAGAGCCGAGAAGGCCTCCGCATGGGGAGCGGTGGGTACCAAAGCCGCCGTAGGGGGCGCAGTCCTGCCGCGGTCCGCGGCCGCCAGGCACGCCACCGCGACGACGGGAGCCGCACACCGCGTCGGATCGAGTTCGTGCAGAGCGGCCGCTTGCGTGGCCGAGGCGAGCGCGGCTGTGGTGTCGCCGGTGAGCAGCAACCCGGCGGTGCGCGCGTCCAGTGCCCGCACCGAGACATCCCGGTAGCCGAGCCCGTCCGCGTCACGAGCCGTCACGGCGAGCTGGTCGACGACCCCGGCTGCCCGACCCTCCCACACCCCGGCGGTGCCGAGCGCGGCGTGAGCCATGAGCAACCACCAGGGCCGGGCTCCCGCCGGCCGGTGGGCGGTGATCACCCGCGTGGCGGCGCACTGCGCGGTGGCCAGATCCCCGCGTTGCAGGGCAAGCCACGCCCGCACGGCAAGCGCCGGGCCATCGTCCGGCCCGGCGAGCCGGGTCGCCGCGCGGGCGGGGTGCCCGCAGGCCAGCTCCGCCGCCGCGGCAATCGCGTGCGCCTCGGCGGGCATCGTCGGCGCGTCGTCGAGGCGTGCGAGCAGGGTCCGCGGGTGCGCCGCCGGCCACGTCTCGAGTGCTGTCCGGATGGCGACGTCGGGCAGCCCGGCCATTCGGGCGTGCTCGTAGGCGGCGTCGGGATCGCCTTCCTGCCTTAGGCGTGTTGCCGCGCGGGCGTGCAGAGCTGCGACGGCATCGGGTTGTTCCGCCGTCAGCACGGAGCTCAGCACGAGCCGCAGCACCGGGTGGCATCGCAGACCCGCCCCGGTGCGCCGCAGCAGCAGCGAGGACTCGGCCAGCGCGTTCAGCGTCTCGCCGGCAGCGGGCAGCGCCGTCACTTCCGCACAACGTTCGGGCGTCAACTCCGTCAGCACGCTGCTGTACAACAGCAGCCGGCGTTGGCGCGAGGTGACGCGTTCGAGCACCTCGGCGCGGAAGAAGTCCTCGACCGAGGGCACGGGATGGGGCAGGGCAGCGCCAGGCGGCTGGTTCCGCAGGGCCATGCCGGCCAGTCGCAGACCGGTCGCCCAGCCCGCGTACCCGTGCCCCAGCGCGGCCGCTTCCGCGCGGTCGACCGGGCGGCCGGCCGTGGCCGACAGCAGTTGCCGGGTCTCGGCCAGGTCGAGCCGCAAGTCCTCTTCGGTGAACTCGGCGAGGCGACCGGCCGCGCGAAGCGAGGCGATCGGCCCACTCGGCGGGCGCGCGGTGGCCAGCAGGACCCGGACTGTGTCGGGAGCCCGGCGGACGAACTCGTCCAGCGCGGCCCGGGTCACCGGGTGCTCGACGACGTCCAACCCGTCGAGCACGAGCGCCAAGGACCCGGTCGAAGCCAGAGCGTTGAGCAGCTCGGGGATGATCTCGGTGAACAGGGTCGGCTCGTCGTCGAGCAGTGCCGCCGGGGGAGCCGGGACGTCGGCGCAGTAGGGCCGTACCGATTCGAGCACCGCGGACCACACGCCCGCCGGGGTGTCGTCATGGCTGCTCAGGCTCACCCAGGCGCACCGCCGGGAGGCGACCCACTGGGCCAGCAGCACGGTTTTCCCGGCGCCGCGAGGCGCGGCCACCAGGATCACCGGTTCGGTGACCGCGTCCAGCCGGGCCAGCAGCCGCGCGCGGCGCACGTCGTCCGGGTGCGGGGGAGGTGGCCGCAGCCGGGTCCGGACGACGACGGCCGACCGCGTTCGGCGTGCGGTCACATCGCCGACGCGAAGTGCCAGCTCCCGGCCGTCCCGCTGGGGGTGGCCGGGCCGGCGAGACTGCCGAAAGCGCTGGCGAAGTACACCAGGGGGTTCGTGCCCGGGACGTGATCGCACTTCAGCACGTCGCCCACCACGATCGTGTGGTCGCCGCCCGGCAGGGTATCCGCGACGGAGCAGACGAAGTGCGCGATCGCGTCGGTCAGAACCGGGACGTCACTGTCCGTCCGCAGCTTCATGCCGGCGAATTTGTCCTTGCGGCGGGTCGCGAAGTGCTTCGCGATGTGTTCGTGGTCTTCGCCGAGGACGTTGACGGCGAAATTGCCGGACTCGGTGATCGCCTTGCAGGTCGGAAGATTCGAGCCGATGCACACGAGCAGCTGCAGCGGGTCCATCGACAGTGAGGCCACCGCGCTCGCGGTCATCCCGGCGGGCCCGTCCGCGGTGCGGGTGGTGATCACGGCCACCCCCGTGCTGAACCGGGAAATGGCCTGGCGGAAACGGAAAACCCCATTCTCCGTATCAGCAGGAACGGCAAGATGCTTCACGCTGTCCATTGCTACCTCCAGGGGAGCACGCGGGTGACGTCGGCCGAAACCAGCGTGCCACCGGGCCCGTTATCGCCCGCGAAATCGGTGCGTCAGCTCCGCAGCCGGGTGACCAGGCGGTGCACCTCCGCCGACGGCGGGACGGCCAGCTCTCGCATGGTCGCCACATAACGTTGGTACAGCGCGAGCACGTCGTCGTCGTTGCCGCTGGCTTGGGCGAGCGTGATCCGCAGCAGCCAGGCCTGCTCGCGGTACGGATCGAGGCGCAGCACTGTGTCCGCGTTGGCGACCGCCTCCCGATACCGGCCGAGCCGGAACGCGACCCGGGCGACGTCCAGCCGGGCCCGGACGATGCGCTCGTCGAGTTCGGCGCGGCGCGCGTCCGCCCACGCACCGGACAGGTCGCCGAGGTATCTGCCTCGCTCGGTCCGGGCCAGCGCCGCGGTCAACGTGTCCAGCCGGGCTTCCCCGTTCTGGTGATCGGCCTGCGCGAACGCCTCCAGGACTTCGGCCGCGCTGCTGCTGACCAAGTCGGGACCGGGGAGGCGGAACCGGTCTTCCCGCACGACGGGCGACAGTTCGTCCGGCACCACCTCACGCAGGCGATACAGCGCCTGCCGCAAGTAGCTGCGCCCGGCCGCTTCGTTGTTCGAGTCGAACAGCGTCCCGAGCAGTTCCTGACGGCTCGCCTCGTGACCGGGGGTGGCCAACAGGTAGGCGAGCAGTTCGATGCTCTTGCGCAGCCGGGGCGTCACCGGCGAGCCGTCCACCCGCAGCTCCGGCTCACCCAGATCCTCGAGCACCAGCCTCGGCGCCCGGCCGGCCGCGGTGATCCGGCGGCCGTTCGCGAGTGACGCGGTCAGCTCGTGCCAGTGCGACAGCCGGTCCGATTCGGTGTCCGCGCCGCGTACGGCCACGGCCGGTACGTCCGCCAGTGCGTTGAGCAGCAGATGCACCGAACCCCGTTCCTCCGCGATACCGATCGCCAGTGCCGCCGACTCGTCGGAGGCATCCTCCGCGCCCACCCGCCACTGGACTTCGGCCAGGTAACACGCCACAGTCGGGATCTCGAGCATGCGGTCTGCGGCGCGCATGCTCCGCAGACTCCGTTGCAGCACGTCGCTGGCCTCGGTGTCACGGTGGCGCAGCAGGAACGCGAGCCCTCGCCAGAGCAAGGCCAGCTCGCGGGTGAACGCGTGCCGGTGTGAGCCGCTCGTCTCCGCCTCGTCCAGCGCGCGATGCGCGGCTTCCGGATCGTGATGAAGGCGCAGGCACAACTTCGCCTCCATCAGGTGCAGCAGCACCCGGTAGATCTGGGATCCGGTCGCCGCCACGAGTTCGTGGCCGCGCTGCAGGGCCTGCCACGCGTCCTCGGCGCGCCCGAGGTCGATCATGAGCTCCACGGCGTCCAGCGCGTGCAGCCACAGGGGCTGAGGTGCTTCGCGGTGCGCCTCGTAGCGCGCCATCGCCTGTTCGATCCGCCCCGTCGCGCGGAGGCCGGCGATGACCCACGGCGCACCGAGAACGCTGCGCCACGGGCCGTGTGTTCCGGGGTCGTCCAGGCCGGCCAGCCGCCCGCGCATGAAGGCCAGCCGCATCAGCATCCCGTCCAGCGGTCCCGACGGGGTGGTCGCGAACGCTGGGAACGGGGGAGGGGGTTCGTCGCGGCTCAGTGCGAGCACGGTCAAGGCGATGTCCCTGGCTCGCCCCGGTGACATCACCTCGGCTACTTGCCCGGCATCGGCGATGCGGCCCGCGTGCCACAAACACCACACCAGCAGGACCAGGGCTTCCCCCGAGCCGTCGGCCGCCAGTTCGGTGATCCAGCCCCGGCCGTGCCGGTCGTAGAGCTCGACCGCCCGCCCGGCCTGTTCGAGGGCGAAGGCGACGCGCAGCACGATCCCGCCGATCGCAGGGCTGAGCGGACGCTCGGAGGCCTGCAGTTCGTCGAGCCACCGCGCCGCGGGCCCGAAGTCCATCCGCTCGATCAGCCGCGGCAGCAGTTCGGCCGCCAGTACCCACGCCTCGTCGACCGCACCGACGCCGAGCAGCGCGTGCACGGCCTCCTCCTGCTCGCCGCGGCGAACCAGCAGCCGGGCGTGCCGCAGGCGGACCCGCTTCAGCTCGCCGGGCTCCTGCTCCGCAAGGAGTTCGCGCAGGTGGTCACGCAGTTGCGGGCTGACGATCAACGTCCGGTCGTCGGGCCAGGTCGCCGGAAGGTGACGGTGGCGCAGCGCCGCCATGATCCGGGGTGCGTCTTCGAGCCGGAGCGCGAGCGCGTCGTCGACGGTCACCTCGTCCAGCAGGCTGGTGTACACCAGGAACCGGCGCTCCTGTTCGGACAGTCCGGACAGGACGTGCGTGGAGAGGTAGTCACGAAGCCGGTGCGGCGCGTCGGCGAGGGTCCCATCGGCGAAGAGGATTCCCGCCACCCACCCGCCGGTGACGCGAATGGCCTCAGCCGCGTCCGACGCCGATCGCCCGGCCAGGCGCAACGCTTCCGCGGCCTCGTCGAGATCGAAGGCGAGGTCCGAACCAGTGAGCTCGGCGATCCGGCCCAGCTCTCCGGTCGACCCGGTGTCCAGCGGCAAGGCCGTCCGGGAAATGAGGATGACCCCGACGTCCGCGGGCGCGTACCGGGCGAGTGCGGACAGCACGGCGAGCGCCTCGTCACTGCCGGAGACCCGCTCGGCGTTGTCGCAGACGAGCACGATTCCGGTGCCGTGCAAGCTCTCGGCGAGCAGCCCCGCCGCCTCACCGACCAGGATCCCGGCGGCAAGCGCGTCGGTCGCCGCGCCACTCGCCTCGGGGGCGTGCGGCGTGACCGCCGCCTCGAGGTACAGCAGAAGGCGTCCCGCAGCCGATTCCGTACCGTCGAGCGACAGCCACGCCACCGGCCGGTCGAGGTCCCGCAACGCCAGGGCAACGGCCGTGGTCTTGCCCGACCCCGCTGCCGCATACACGGTCAGCACGTTCGCCCGCTCGAGCAGCGCGCGGACGCGGGCGGTCACCCGCTCCCGCCGGACCAGACGATCACCGAGAACCGGCGCCGCCAGCTTCCGCCGGATGACGGTACGCCGCGACCCACCGCCATCGGCCGGCGCCACGCGACGCACCTCCCCATGCCGTGTTGCTGAGCCGTGTGGATCTTCCACGGTCAAGTGTCCCCTCGTCGGCACAGGTCAGCAACGTGCGATTTCGCCTGGATTAACAGGCCTGGCGTCCGCTCAGCTCCGGTGCAGGAAACCCACCTCGACGTCCCTCCTTGAGCAGCGCTACCGAACGGGGTCGACGAGCTGTCACACTGCGGAGGGGAGGGATGAGTCCTCGGGCATCGCGTCCATCAGCGTCTCGTTCGCGTCATCGCACCCCGTTCAGCGTTGATGCCGGGGTTCAGCCGGGTTGATGAGGCGGGCCGGTGTGTGGAGGTCGCCGCGCCAGAGGTAGAGCGCCAGGAGGGGGATGGCGTCGGTGTGGATGGCGTGCGGTCGGGTGGGGGTGTGGTGCAGGACTGTGCCGGGTTCGCGTGCGACGTAGGGGGATTCGTCGGTGGACCAGCGGGCCCTGGTGAGCGGTACGTAGACCTCGTCGGCTGGATGCCAGTGAGGCGGGTAGTGCAGGTGGGGGCCGAGCAGCAGGACGCCGAGCGTGAGCAGGCCGGCGGGGTCTACGGCGACGGGTAGCGCGGCTGCGGAACCCAGCAGGGTGCAGTGCGCGTAGCCGGGCAGGAAGTGTTCGTGGGGTGGATTGCTCACGTAGGTGCTGGTCTGCGTCCACCGCGCGGACGTCAGCGCCTGCACCAGTCCGGTCACGTCGTTCGCCCGCGCGATGCGGAGGGCCTTCGGCAGGTGGCGCAGGGCGGGCAGGGCGGCGCTCGGTGCTGCCGGCGTGACCGGCGCGGTCGGGTGCGCGTTGCGCAGGTCGGCCGCGTGCTCGGGCAGGCCTTCGCTCGCCAGCCGCCGGGCCAGGTCGGTGACGAGCGCTGTCACCGCGGCAGTCGCCGGTGTGGAGCTTCCTGCGGTCACCGCGATCATCTCCCTGCGGTCGCTGCGACGATCCGGACGGGATCATCGAAGCTGAAGCCTGGTCCGTGCCCAAACGCCAGGCCGTGCATGTCGCAGCTTTCGCTCGGACGAGGCGCGGCAGGGGGTGCCGCCGGTTTCCTTCGTCTTCCCCGTCCCTGTGCGAGACTGGCGCAATGCCTCGTGTCAGCACGGGTGAGTCGGTTCTGGCGCGGGCCGTGCGGATCTTCGATGTCTTCACCGCGGCGCAGCGTGCGGTGACGATCACGGACATCGCGCGCCGCGCCGGGCTGCACGTCGCCACGGCGTCGCGGCTGGTCGCCGAGCTGGTCGAGCACGGCCTGCTCGTCAGAACCCCCGACGGCCGGGTGCAGATCGGCATCAGGATGTGGGAACTGGCCCAGCGCGCATCGCCCACGCTGTCGCTGCGGGAAGCCGCGATGCCGTTCCTGGAAGATGTCCACGACATCGTCGGGCACCACGTGCAGCTCGGTGTGCTCGACGGCACCGAGGTGCTGTTCATCGAGCGGCTCTCGGTGCGGGGCGGCGTCATCAACTTCACCCAGATCGCCGGGCGGCTCCCGGTGCACGCTTCCTCGTCCGGCCTGGTGCTGCTCGCATTCGCGCCGGGCGAACTGCAGGAACGAGTCCTGACCGGACCGCTGAAGCAGTTCACCACCCACACGATCACCCGACCGGGGCGCCTGCGGACCGTGCTGGCCGGCATCCGCAGAGACGGCTACGTCATCACCAACGGACACCTTCATCCCGACGCGACCGGGACAGCCGTGCCGATCAGCCACGACGGCACCGTCGTGGCCGCCCTCTCGGCGATCGTCCCGAACAACAGGCAAGCCAACGCGGTCGTCCCCGTCCTGCGCACCGCCGCGCGAGGCATCACCCGCGCGCTGAACGGACCGAGCGCCGACAGTTCGCATCCGTAGTATCAATCATTGAGAACGTCCTTCTCCTGAACGCAGGCAATCCGCATCCTCGGAGAAACCCGATTCCGGGGGAGGACACGGTGATCTCGGCCGCCGCGACGTGCGGCCCGCGTGTGCTTCCGCGCCGTCCAAGACTCAAGGAGGAGTTATGGCACAGCGGTTGGTACTGGTTCCTGGCGCATGGCACGGCGCGTGGGCGTGGGAGCCGATCCTGCCCGCGCTGCGCGCCCGCGGGTTCGACCCGGTGACGGTCGAACTGCCCAGCACCAAGGGAGCCGGCGACCTGCGCGATGATGCCGGCGCGGTGTGCGCGGCGGTGCGGGGATCGACCGAGCCGACGGTGGTGGTGGCGCACTCCTACGCGGGCATCCCGACGTCCGAGGCCACCGCGGGCCTGGCCCACGTCACGCGATTGGTGTACGTCTGTGCCTTCATGCTGGACACCGGCCAGTCCCTCACGGGTGTGCTCGGTGGCGCAATTCCGCCGTGGTGGGACGTCGATGACGAAGCGGGCCTGATCACCGTGAACGACGCGCGAACCGCGTTCTACGGTGACGTCGACGAAGAGCTGGCCACGCAGTGGTCGGCACGTCTCGGCGCGCAGACCACTGCGTCGTTCCAGCAGCCGCAACTGGCGTCCGGCTGGCACACCATCCCCAGCACCTACGTGGTGTGCAACCAGGACGGCGCGATTCCGCCCGAAGCCCAGCGCGGCATGGCGCAGCAGGCCGACCACGTCGTGGAACTCGACTCGGCCCACTCGCCCTTCGCCTCGCGCATCGAGGAGCTCGCCGACGCCGTCGCCGCCGTACCCGCTGCGAAGCAACCCCAGGTCACGCGCTGACGCACCACCTGGCCGGAGCGGCGTCCTCGTCGCCCCGGCCAGGTCACGTCGGCTCAGCTCACCGTGCGGGCCGTACCCGGACCGGCAGCGATTCCCACGCGCGCAACGTGTTGTTGTGGTGGCGTCTCGTCGCGCCGGCCAACTCGATGGTCTCCACCCGCCGCGCCAGCGCCACGAGCAGAGCCTCGGCTTCCAGCCGCGCGATGTGCTGGCCCACGCACTGGTGCAGTCCCATGCCGAATCCGACGTGCGCCGACGGGTCGCGCGACAGGTCGAAGGCGTCCGGATTCTCCCAGCGGCGGGGATCGCGGTTGGCCGCGCCGAGGAACATCAAGATCTTGCGACCGTCCGGCACCGTCTTCCCGCCGATCTCGATGTCGGTGGTGGCGGTGCGGAAAAAGGTTTGCACCGGCGATTCCCACCGCACGGCCTCGTCGAACGCGACCCGCGCCAGCGTCGGTTCCCGGCGCAGCCGCTGCCATTGATCGGGGTGCGTGGCGAAGGCGTAGAGGACGGCGGCCAGGCCGTGCACCGTCGTGTCCACCCCTGCGGAGAGCAGGCTGCGCACGACGAGCGGGGCCTGCTCGAAGGTGATGTCGCCGCGGTCGGCGGCGGCCCAGATGTCGGCACCGAACCCGGTCGGGGCCAGCACGTCCCTCGCGCACTGCGCGTTGACCCAGCCGGACAGCTCGGCGACCCGCCCGTTGCCCTGTTCGACCAGATCGTTGGGCGGCCCGAAGGCGTTGAACAGGTGATCGCCGTAGGGCAGGAGGTTCTCCCTGCCCTCCTGGGGAATACCCACCGCGTCCGGGAACACCCGAAGCGGGAACGCCGCGGCGAGGTCTCGTGCCGCGTCGAACTCCGTCTCGGCCAGCACCTGCGCGACGAGCCGGTCGGCGTCGGCCATCCAGTGCTCGCGCAGTTTGCGCAGCGCGAGTGGCCCGAGGATCTTCGACAGCACCGCACGGGGTGCGTCGTGCCGGGGTGGATCGGCCTCGAGCAGCAGGCTCGGCGGGCGCCACGGCTTCTCGAACCGGAAGTTGCTCAGGCCGACACCCGCGCCGGACTGGAAGCTCTGCCAGTCGATCAGCGCCGCGTGCACCTGCTCGTACCGGCCCATTGCGAACACGTCGTAGCGGCTGAGGTGGACCAGCGGCCCGGCATCGCGCAGTTCCGCCTGAAATCCGGTCGGATCCTCCAGCACCTCGTGCGAGAAGGGATCCACCGCCGAGGTCGGCAGGTCCGAGGGGGTCAGTGTGGTGGTCATGGTTTCCTCCGGGTGAGCGATCACAGGTCCAGGACAAGCCGGTCGGAACACGAGCGGGACACGCACACGAACATGCAGTCGCCCGCCGCGCGCTCGTCGTCGTCCAGCAGGGAGTCGCGGTGATCCGGCAGCCCGGCCAGCACGGTCGTCGCGCACGTGCCGCAAGTGCCTTGCCGGCAGGACGACAGCAGCTGGATTCCGACGTCGTTGATGGCCTGCAACACCGTCTGTCCCGGTGACACCTGCACGGTCTTGCCCGACCTGCGCAGCTCGACGTCGAACGGTTCGTCCCGCACCGGGGCCGGCTGCTCCTTCGGGACGAAACGCTCGGTGCGCAGCTGTCCGGCCGGGTAGCCCGCACACGAGCGCTCGACGGCGGCCAGCAACGGTTCCGGGCCACAGCAGTAGACCTTCGCCTGCGAACCGGCTTCCGGCAGCCACGCCGGCAAGTCGAGCAAGCCTTGCTCGTCCTGTGGCACCACGGTGACCTTGTCGCCGTACGGGACGAGCTCGTCCACGAACCCCATGGTGGTGCGCGACCGGCCGCCGTAGAGCAGCCGCCAGTCCGCCCCGAGCAGCTCCGCCTGGTGAACCATCGGCAGCAACGGCGTGATGCCGATCCCGCCCGCGACGAACAGGTATCGCGGGGCCGGAACGAGCCGGAAGTTGTTCCGGGGCCCGCCGACCGCTACCCGGTCACCCGTGCGCAACCGATCGTGCACATACGACGAGCCGCCCCGGCTCCGCGGCTCACGCAGCACCCCGACCCGATAGCTGCAGGCGTCCCAGCGATCCCCGCACAGGGAGTACTGGCGGGTGATGCCGTTCGGCAGCACGAGATCGATGTGCGCGCCCGGTGCCCAGTCGGGTAGTCGCCGATCGCGCGGGTGCCGCAACGTCAGCTCGGTGACGCCGGCGGCCACGTCGCGCTTGTCCGCCACCACCAGTTCGACCGTCGTGGCCGGGGAAGCCGCCATCATCGATGCACCTCGCTCGTCATCGGCTGTACGACGAGGATGCGGCCGCGGCTCACGTAGCCTGAAGGTGATTCTCAATCATTGAGACGATACTCATCGGCACCGAGCTGCATGCCGCGCCCGGTCGCCCTACGGCGCTTCAGCCGGTACGGGGCTGCGGTTCGGAGGCGACCAGACCCAGCCGGACCGCACGTACGGAGGCCTGCACGCGGTTGGTGGCGCCGAGCTTGCGGAGAATGCGTTCGACGTGGGTGGCGATGGTCCGGCGGCTCACCCACAATTCGGCGGCGATCTCGTTGTTGTTCATTCCGGCGCAGATGAGGGCGAGAACGTCGAGTTCGCGCGGGGAGAGGGAAGTGGCGAGCCGCATCCGATGGGCTGCGGTGAGCGGGACGAGCGTACGACGGGCCATTCCCAGTGCCGCGAGGTTCGCGGGTGTCACCACTGATTCGTCGAGGCTGAGATGGAACGAACCGAGAATCCTCCCGGGCCCGCCGTCGAGGACCATCGAGGCTCCTTGCCGGAATCCGGCCGGTACGAGGAACTCCGCGGCGATTTCGCTGTGCCGGAACCCGGCCAGGGTGTCCCAGTGGAAGATCTCCCCGGGATTGGCGGTCACGATCTGGAAGGTCGGGCTGGGGGCGAGGAAATCGCTCACGACGTAGGACACCAGTTCGGGAGCGTATCCGCGATTCACGACTGCGGCGTGTCGATGCTTGATCACGTCATAAACGGTGATCATCGCGCCGGTGTAGGGGACCTGCATGCGCAGTTGATCGAGGAAATCGTCCAGAAGCCTGGCGGGGGACGTGTCCGTCTCCGGATAGTGCTCGCTCATCGCGAACCTCCTCCGCTTCATCGCGAACGTCCTCCGTTGTCGGGGCAGGCTACACGGGCTACGGCGGTCGAGACGGTGTTCGAGTCGCCGGACCGGGCCGCCGAGAGCGCGGGGCCGGCAGCAGGCGCGAAGTTCGGTCAGCTGACCGATACCGGCCCCGCCACGACCGCCCTAGCGTCGCCGATCAGAGTTCCGGGAAGCGATCCCCGCAAAGCCCGGACCGGCAGACGGAGGACTCCGATGACCGCGACGACCCCGGCAACTGCGGACGGCGACACCGCCGATCTCTGGCGCTGGTCCGCCGGCCGGATTGCCCACGGGATTGCCACGCGACAGATCTCGGCCCGCGAGGCGGTGCAGAGCTGCCTCGACCGGATCGACGCGGTCAATCCCGAGCTGAACGCGCTGGTCGAGGTGAGCCACGCCGAGGCACTCGATGCCGCGGACGAGGCCGACCGTCGCACCGTCGCCGGAGACGAGCTCGGCCCCCTCCACGGCGTCCCCGTGGCCATCAAGGTCAACTCCGACCAGGCCGGGCACGCCACCACCGACGGGGTCGTGGCATTCCGGGACAACCTCGCGACCGTCGACAGCCCGCACGTGGCCAACCTCCGACGCGCCGGGGCGATCTTCGTCGGACGCAGCAACACCCCGGCCTTCTCCTTTCGCTGGTTCACGGACAACGATCTGCACGGACGCACCCTGAACCCGTGGAGCAGCGCACACACGCCCGGCGGATCGAGTGGCGGCGCGGGTTCCGCGGTCGCGTCCGGCATGGTTCCCGTCGCCCACGGCAACGACGTCGGTGGTTCCATCCGGTATCCGGCGTACGTGTGCGGCGTGGTCGGATTGCGCCCCACGGTGGGGAAGGTGGCCGGTCTCTACGGTCCCCCTGACGCGGATGCCGCTCTCTCGATGCAGTCGATGCTGGTGCAGGGGCCACTGGCGCGGACGGTCGACGACGTCCGCCTGGCACTGCGTGGCCTTGCCGGCGCGGACCCCCGTGATCCCTTCCACGTCCCGGGTGCCCCGGTGGCGCCGCCGGCGGCGAATCCGTTGCGCGTCGCGCTGATCCGTGATCACGGCGTCGCGACTCCGACGGCGGCTGTCAACAGCGCGCTCGACAGGGCCGCCGACTGGCTTCGTGACGCGGGCTACGTCGTCGAGGAGACCGAGCTGCCCGTTCTGGCCGAGGCCTACCGGCTCTGGTACCTGCTGTGCATGGAAGAGTTCCGCCAGATCATGCCCCTGGTCGAGGAGGTCGGTGACGAGGGAATGAAGAAGGCCGCCGCCGGCTTGTACGCCGGCGCCGCTGCCTGGTGGGGACAGCAGCCCAGCCTCACCGACTACATGAACGGCTACGCGAGGCGGGGCACGCTCGTCCGCGCGCTCGCCGAGTTCCTCGAGCGGTATCCGACGGTTCTCCTCCCCGTCTCGGCCGAGCAGGCGTTCGAGCACGACACCGACATCGCGAGCGTCGACAGCATGCGACGCGTGATGGCCGCACAGTCCTCGATGGTGGCGATCCCCCTCCTCGGATTCCCCGCGGTTTCGGTGCCGACCGGCGTCGTCGAGGGCCTGCCCACCGGCGTCCAGCTCCTGGGAAGACGCTTCGACGAAGAGGGCATTCTGGATGCCGCGGCCGTGATCGAGGCCCGGGCCGGTACCTGCACGCCGATCGACCCACGCTGAGGCCACGGATGTCGGGCGCGGATCGTCAGATGCTGGCCAGGATGTCGAAGCCCGTGTGGTCCGCGGTCGCCAGATACACCGTCTGCTCGGTCCGTTGAGGATCGACCAGGATGTTCCCGCGGGGGCCGCGATAGCGGGAATGCTCGGCGGTCGCGTGCAACTGGTCGACGTCGCCGGAGCCGGTCCGGTTCACCAGCTCGGCCAGCATCCACAGTCCTTCGTAGCAGGATTCGCCGGGCGCGTTGAGCACCGGGGCCTCGGGACCGAACCGGCGGACGTACCGGGCTCCGAACTGGAGGCTCTCGGCCGTGGGCAACGTTTCGAAGTAACCTGAGGCGACAAAAATGTCCTGCGCCGACGAGGCACCTATCGCCTGAAGCATGTTCTCGTCCATGAGTGTGGAGAACCGGGCGCATTGGTCGTGCAGGCCGCGTCGGGCGAACTGCCGATTGAACTCGACCGCGTCGTGCCCGACCAGGAACATCAGCACCCCGTCGCAGGCACTGCGCTCGATCTGCCGCAGGACGGCGTCGAAGGCCGACGTACCGAGGTCCACGAACGCGGCGCCGTCGATCCGCACTTTGTCCTGGTCCTGGAGGAACTGCCGGGTGAGTGCCGTGGAGCGGTGCGGCCAGGCGTAGTCGTTGCCGATCACGAACCATCGCCGCACGCCGATCTCGTCGGCCATCCAGGTCAGGGCGGGAAGCAGCTGGATTTCGGGGGTCTCACCGATCGCGAACACCCCAGGCGTCGACTCACCGCCTTCATAGAGTGCGGTGTAGACATACGGAACCCGCCCGCGTATCCGGGGAGCCAGCCGCTGGCGCACCGCGGAGAGATGCCAACCCACCACGGCGTCCATCTGTCCGGCGGTGATCAGCCGATCCACTTCGGACGCAACCCGATCCACCCCCGCCCCGCCGTCGACGATCCGCAGCTGCACCGGACGGGCGAGGACCCCGCCCGCACTGTTGATCTCCTCGACCGCCAGCCGGGCACACAGCACGCAGGACGCCCCGTAGATCCCCGCCGGCCCCTGCAACGGGACGACCAGCCCCACCCTGAAAGGCGCGTGGCGCTCGGACATCACGGCCCCGCTCCCGGACCGACACATCCCGCCGCAACGCCCATGACGGCTCGAACCGTGGCGACGGTGGCGATATTCCCGCAGGCCCCCAACCCGCTGAACGGGACAACCGGATCGAATCGCCCGAGATCCACGCGAACCCGACCGGGCGAAACGCCGGGCGTCCCGGTTCACCCGCCGTTACCATTCGCCCATGATCTGGGTGCGCACGGTGCTGGCCACACTGGTGCTGGCCGCCGTGACCTGGCTCGGTGTCGTGCTGGACGTGTTCCACCGTGGCGGCGGCACTCTGCTGATCTGGATCAGCGCCGCCTTGATCCTCGTGATCCCGGCGATCCTCGCCCGTGACGGGGTGTTCATCCTGCTGAGCATCTTCGTCGCCGGAATACACATCGTGATGATCTTCATGGCCGGACTCGCCGCCGTCGACGGGCTGATCTTGGAGACGCGCGGCGTGCACGTGCGGGCGACCGCAACCGGCTACACCGACCACTGGACCGCCGAACAGTTCACACCACCGAGCAGGTACACGCGCAACGCCCTGGCCGTCGTCACGCCCGACGGGCAGCACGGCATCGTGGCCGTGAACGGCGACAAGCCAGGCTCGGTTGTCGACGTAGTCGCCGACCCCGCAGCGGCGGTGGACCTGCATCGACCCGATGAGGTCGACTTCATCGTCGGCCTCGTGATCGGACTCGTCGATTTCTTGATGATCTTCGGGTGGGTCTACTGGGCGAGCCGGTCGCGGTCCAGACGCCGCCGCTCGTCCACCGAGGTACCGGCGGCCGCGGAGTAACGGTCCTGCGGCGCGGCCGTCGGTGATCAGGGTTGCCGTGCCGGGGAGTGCGCCTCGGCGGAGCGCGACCGCGCGGGGCTGGGGATGCGGCGCACCGCGCCGGTGTCGGCGGAGGTTGCCATTGCGGCGTAGGCGCGCAGGGCGTTCGAGACCGGACGGTCGCGATCCTGCGGAGTCCACGGTCGCTCCGATGCGTCCATCTTGGCGCGGCGTTCGGCCAGGACTTCGGCGGGGACGTCGAGTTCGAGGCGGCGCTCGCGGACGTCGATGATGATCCGGTCGCCGTTTTCGACGAGGCCGATGGTGCCGGCCGCGGCGGCTTCGGGCGCGACGTGTCCCACGGAGATTCCGCTGGAGGCGCCGGAGAAGCGGCCGTCGGTGACCAGCGCGCACCGGGCGCCGAGGCCGGTGCCTTTGAGGAACGCCGTGGGGTGGAGCATTTCCTGCATCCCGGGGCCGCCGGCAGGGCCCTCGTACCGGACGACCAGCACGTCGCCGGGTTTGATCGTCTTGGTGAGGATGACCGACACCGCCTCCTCCTGGCTTTCGACGACCAGTGCGGGGCCTTCGAAATGAAAAACGCCTTCGGGGACGCCGGCGGTTTTGATGATGGCGCCGTTCTCGGCGAGGTTGCCGTGCAGCACCGCGAGGCCGCCGTCCTTCGTGTACGCGTGCTCGAGGTCGCGGATGCAGCCGCCGGTGGCGTCGGTGTCGAGTGAGGACCAGCGGTTGTCCGTGGAGAACGCTTGTGTGGTGCGGACACCGCCCGGCGCCGCGTGGTAGAGCTCGACGGCCGCGGCCGACGGCGAGGTGGCGCGAATGTCCCAAGTGGACAGCCAGTCCGACAGCGACGCGGCGTGGACCGTGTGCACGCTCTCGCGGAGCAGCCCGGCCCGCCAGAGCTCGCCGAGGATGGCGGGGATGCCGCCGGCGCGGTGGACGTCTTCCATGTGGTAGTCGGAGTTCGGCGCGACCTTCGACAGGCAGGGCACGCGGCGGCCGATGGCGTCGATGTCGCTGATGGTGAAGTCGACCTCGCCTTCCTGGGCGGCGGCGAGGATGTGCAGCACGGTGTTGGTCGAGCCGCCCATGGCCATGTCCAGCGCCATCGCGTTCTCGAAGGCCTCGCGGGTGGCGATCGAGCGGGGCAGCGCGGAGGCATCGTCCTCGCCGTACCAGCGCTTGCACAGCGACATCACCGTCCGGCCGGCCTCCTGGAAAAGCTCTCGACGGGCACGATGGGTGGCCAGCGTGGAACCGTTGCCGGGCAGTGACAGTCCCAAAGCTTCGGTGAGGCAGTTCATGGAGTTCGCGGTGAACATGCCCGAGCACGAACCACACGTCGGGCACGCGACCTCTTCGACGGCGGTGAGCGCGTTGTCGTCCACGTCCTTCGAGGCCGACGCGGCGATTGCCGTCAGGAGGTCGGTCGGGGCCTGGGCGACGCCGCCGACGACCACGGCCTTGCCGGCTTCCATCGGTCCGCCGGAGACGAACACGGTGGGGATGTTGAGGCGCATGGCGGCGTTGAGCATGCCAGGTGTGATCTTGTCGCAGTTGGAGATGCAGACGAGGGCGTCGGCCTGGTGCGCGTTGACCATGTATTCCACGGAGTCCGCGATGATCTCGCGTGAGGGCAGCGAGTAGAGCATGCCCGAGTGGCCCATCGCGATGCCGTCGTCGACGGCGATGGTGTGGAACTCGCGCGCGATGCCGCCGGCCTCTTTCACGGCCTCGGCGACGATCTCGCCGAGGTCCTTGAGGTGCACGTGGCCGGGCACGAACTGGGTGTAGGAGTTGGCGATCGCGACGATCGGCTTGCCGAAGTCGCTGTCGGTCATCCCGGTCGCGCGCCAGAGCGAGCGCGCGCCCGCCGCGTTGCGGCCGTGGGTGGTGGTCCGGGAACGAAGAGTCGCCATCGCCGTCCTTCTCCAGAAGTGCTTCGGGTGACTCGACTCTGACCGGTGCCATCCAGGCATGCAACGCACTGGTTCGAGGGAATTCTTGCGACGTTGGCAACAGTGGCCGCACAAGACTCAACAGATGAAGGCGGCAGATGAATTGATGCCCGCCGTCACCTCGCCTTAGCGTCACGGCAACCCCCAGGGCGCGAGGAAAGGAAACACCGTGGCAGCACGTGGTCTCACCTGGAGTCAGCTGTACGTCGGCCAGGAGTTCGAATCGGCGACCCGGACCATCACCGAAGGCGACGTCGTCACCTTCGCCGGCACGACCGGCGACTACTCCGAAGTCCACGTGAGCCGGGCCTACGCCGAGAAGACCGAGTTCGGCGAACGGATCGCCCACGGTTTGCTGGGCCTGTCCATGGCGCACGGGCTGATGCTGGGCGGTGGCCTGCTGTTCGGGACCGCCATCGCGTTCCTGGGAATCTCGGACTGGTCGTTCAAGGCCCCGATCCGGTTCGGGGACACCATCCACGTCCGCTTCGTGGTGGACGAGCTGCGCCGCCGGACCAAGCGCCCCGACCAGGGCGTGGTCACCTTCGCCGTGGAGCTGGTCAACCAGCACGGCCAGGTCGTCCAAAGTGGGCGCAAGGCGATCCTCCTGCACGCCGAACCGGAGGATGCGCTGCTTTCGACGGAGCACCAGGCCGTGGAACCCGCGCGATGAGCGGCGGCGCAGGACTGCGTGAGGTGTACGAGGGCGTGCGCGTTCTCGATTTCACCCAGCTGGAGCAGGGACCGTCGGGCACGCAGGTGCTCGCGGACTTCGGCGCCGAGGTCATCAAGATCGAACGCCACGACATCGGCGAGATCGGCCGCGACCACAGCCCGCGGGTCAACGGCATGAGCCCGCACTGGGCCGCCAACAACCGCAACAAGCTCAGCCTCAGCCTCGACCTCAAGGCCCCGGGAGCGCGTGACGTCCTCGAACGCCTGGTAAAAACGGCGGACGTGGTCGCCAGCAACTTCCGGCCCGGGGTCATGGAGCGGCTCGGCCTCGGCTACGACGACCTCCGCGCGATCAACCCGCGGATCATCTGCGCGTACGCCTCGGGTTACGGGCGCTCCGGCCCCTACGCCGAGCGTCGCGGGCAGGACCTGGCCGCGCAGGCCATGGGCGGGGTCCTGGCCCTGACCGGATCCGCAGACTCACCCACCGCGGCCGGCACGTACGCCATCGACTACGTCGCCGCGATGCACTTCGCCCAGGGCATCATGCTCGCGCTGGCCGCACGGGAGCGCACGGGGGAGGGGCAGGTCGTGGACTCGTGCCTGCTCAACTCCGCGGTGGCGCTGCACCTGCAGGAGGCCACGACCTACCTGAACACCGGGCGGGAGTACCCACGCCCGGCAGAAGGCATTGCACACAGCCACTCGACCGCCCTGTACGCGCGATACCGCACCGCCGACGACCGGTGGCTCGTGCTCGTGGGCGAGTACTTCGTGGACCAGCCGTGGCAACGGGTCTGCGACGCGCTCGGACTCACCGAACACCGCGACGACCCCCGCTTCGCCACAACGCGCGGGCTGGCCGAGCACGTCGAGGAAACCCGCGCGCTGCTCCAGCACGCCTTCGACGGCCTGTCGCTCGACCAGGCCCTGAAAGCGCTGGAGGAGCAGGACCTCCTCGCCGCCCCGGTCAACGACTACCCGCACCTGTTCGAAGACCCGCAAGTCCTCCACAACGAGCTGGTCGTCACCGCCGAGCACCCGCACGCCGGCACCGTGAAGCTGGTCGGGCCGCCCGTGAAGCTCAGCGCCACCCCCGCTCGGGTGCGAAACGCCCCGCCGACCGTCGGGCAGGACAACGAGCAAGTCCTTTCCGGCCTCGGCTTCACCTCCACCGAAGTCGCCCGGCTTCAGGAAACCGGGGTCGTCGGGATCGAGAACCGGCGGCACCGTGAAACCGGTGTCGCGCACTGGGGGCCGGCCGAATGAACGGGACTCTTTTCGCCGGCCGCCGGGTGCTCGTCACGGGCGCCGGCCGTGGCATCGGGCTGGCCACCGCCCGTCGCTTCGCGAGCTTCGGCGCCGACGTGCTCATCGCCGACATCGACGCGGACCTGGCCTCGGCGGCCGCGCAGGGCATCCGCGCGGACGGCGGCCGAGCCGAGGCGTTCCCCCTGGACGTGACGTCCGCGGAGGCGATGGCCACCGCGACCGACCGCGCGGGACACCTCGACGTCGTGGTCGCCAACGCCGGCATCCAGCTGTTCGGCCCGGCTTCGCAGCTGGACCCGCAGGACTGGGACCGTGTACTGGAGGTCAACGGGCGCGGGACGCTGCTGACCCTCCAGCTCGCCGCGCGGTGCCTGGGCGACGGCGGCGCCATCGTCGCCCTGGCGTCGATCCAGGGGTTCCTGCCCAACGCGCTGTCGGCGCACTACGCGGCGTCCAAGGCCGCCGTCGCGAGCCTGACCAAGTCGTTCGCCGCCGAGCTCGCGCCGCGGGGCATCCGCGTCAACGCCGTCGCCCCCGGCCGCATCGCCACCGGCATGTCGGACCATGCCGACGCCGAGATCGGCCGGCTGACCGGGCAGGACGCCGGCCTCGCGCTCGAACGCCGGATCAAGGACAACCCCCTGGGCCGGCTCGGCCGTCCCGAGGAAGTCGCGGCCGCGATCACCTTCCTGGCCTCACCGGACGCCTCCTACATCACCGGCGAGTGCCTGAAGGTGTGCGGCGGCGACTTGATGACCTGATCCGCACCGCCCGCACACCCGCCCGCACCGAAACCGAAGGGGAACCGTGACAGACGCCTTCGAGGGAATCCGGATCCTCGACTTCACTCAGCTCGAACAGGGCCCTTCGGCCACCCAGGTCCTCGCGGACTTCGGGGCCGAGGTCATCAAGATCGAGCGCATCGACGTGGGCGAGATCGGCCGCAACCAGCGGCCGCTGCTGGCCGCCGGGTTCAGCCCGCACTGGTCCGCCACCAACCGCAACAAGAAGAGCATCACCGTCGACGTGAAGAGCGATGCCGGGCGCGAGCTGATCCTCGGCCTCGCACGGGACGCCGACATCGTCGCCAGCAACTTCCGCCCGGGGGTCATGGACCGCCTGGGCCTGGGCTGGGAGCAGCTGTCCGCGGTCAACCCGCGGATCATCGTCGCCTACGCGACGGGCTACGGCCTGTCGGGTCCCTATGCGCACCGCCGCGGCCAGGACCTGGCCGCGCAAGCGGTCAGCGGGTTGATGGCGCTCACCGGCACCCAGGACACGGGCCCGGTGCCGACCGGCACGTTCATGATCGACTACCTCGCGTCCATGCAGTTCGCCCAGGGGATGATGATCGCCCTCGCCGCGCGGGAACGCACCGGCCGCGGCCAGGTCGTCGACTCCAACCTGCTCAACGCCGCGATCACCAGCCACCTGCAGGAAGCCGCGACCTACCTGAACACCGGACGGCGTTTCCCGAGGCCCACCGCCGGTGTGGCGCACCCGGGCAACACCGCGCTCTACGGTTACTACGAGGCGGCGGACGGCCTGTGGTTCACCCTGATCGGCGAGTACTTCGTCGATCACCCGTGGCAGCGCGCCGCCCGCGCGTGTGGACTGTCCGAAAAGGACGTCAACGACCCGCGCTTCCAGACCGTCGAAGGACTGCTCGAACACACTCGCGAGACCTGGCAGCTGCTCGCCGAAGCCGTCGCCAAGTTCCCGCGCGAAGAGATCATGGCGCGCTTCGAAGCCGAGGACGTCCTCGTCGCCCCGGTGAACGACTACGACGACCTGTTCACCGATCCTCAGGTCGTGCACAACGAGCTGGTGATCGAAGGCGACGTCGACGGCGTGGGCCGGGTCAAGTGGATCGGCATGCCGATCACCCTTTCCGACACCCCGGCCCGGTTGCGCGCGGTCCCGCCGAAGATCGGCGAGCACAACGAAGAAGTCTTCACGGCGGCCGGCCTGGCCGAGGAGCGCATCGCGGCGCTGAAGAACGCGGGGGTGATCGGATCCGAATCGGATCGAGAGCGCGGGGGAAACGGGCCCCAGTGGTCCTGAGTTGTCCGTAGCCGTCACCGTCGAACCAGAGAAAGTAGGAAGATGAGCGCTCACAGTCCTGCAGCGTCGCAGGGAGACGCGAGAAGCATCCGGAAGATCGTGCTGGCGGGCAGCCTCGGCACGCTGATCGAATACTACGACTGGGCCCTCTACGGGTATGTCGCGGCCATCATCGCGCCGCTGTTCTTCCCCGGGAACGACCCGACGGCGGCGCTGCTGTCCACTTTGGCCGTGTTCGCGCTGTCCTACGTCATCCGCCCCATCGGCGGGATCTTCTTCGGCGCCTTCGGCGACAAGTTCGGGCGGCGGCCGGCGCTGCTGGTCACCGTGGTCGGCATCGGCCTGGCCAACACGGCCATCGGGTTCCTCCCGACCTACGCCAGCGTCGGTGTGCTGGCGCCGATCCTCCTGCTGATCGTCCGGATCGCGCAGGGCTTCTTCGCCGGCGGTGAGGTCGGCGGCGCGGCCACGGTCATCACCGAAGCGGCACCGCCGGGCAAAAAGGGCTGGTACGCGTCGTTCGTGCCCGTCGGCACCAACGGCGGGTTCGCCATCGCCTCCGCCGCAGTCGGCCTGGTGTCGGGTCTGGTGACGACCAGCGCGATGAACGAGTGGGCCTGGCGCATCCCGTTCTGGGCCGGGCTTCCCCTGACCATCGTCTGCTTCCTCGCCCGGCGGTTCCTGCCCCGCATCGACGACGACAAGAGCCCCCGGCACGGGTTCCCCCTGGTCTCCGCGTTCCGGTCGTACCCCGGCCCGCTCATCAAGGGCATCCTGCTCGGCATCGGCGTCCAGGGCACCGCGTACGTCGGCGCGACCTTCCTGTCGATCTACCTCATCACCAGCCTGCACTACGCGAAGACACCCGTCTACTGGATCACCGCGGGCGGCACCCTCTTCGGCGTGCTGATGACACCGCTGGCGGGCCGGCTGGTCGACCGGATCGGCTCGGTGAACGTGACGATCATCGGCCTGGCCACCTACGCGATCGTGACGTACCCGGCGCTGGTGATCATGGACTTCAACAACCTCTTCCTCGCGGGCGTCGGCTACTTCGTCGTCGCGGTCAACATGGCGACGGCGCAGGCGGGCAACTACACCCTCACGCCCCAGCTGTTCGGGCCGGAGGTCCGCTACACCGGCACCGCTCTCGTGACCAACGTGTCGGTGGTCATCGCGGGCGGAACGGCGCCCTACATCTGCACCTGGCTGGTCAGCTCCACGGGCAACCTGCGCTCGCCGTACTTCTTCGTGCTCGGGGTCAGCCTGATCGGCATCGCCACGCTGCTGACGATGCGCCGGCTGAACGTGGCGCAAGGCTCACGGCTCGGCGGCGAGCACGCTGATCCCGGTGGGCAGGCTCATTCTCCGCAGTTCCTGAGCAGCGACCTTCCGGAAACGGCGGGCGGTCGGTGACAGCTCGGTGTAGGGCCGGGAGATAACGGCCAGCACCCGATGTGGGCCCGGCCCGACGATCGGCACCCGTGTCAGATCGTCGAGCCGGTAACCCATGAACTCCAGCGCCGGCAGGGCGGACACGCCGAACCCGGCGCGAACCAGTCCGCCGAGCGTGGCGATGTTGGCGACCTCGAACCGCAGGCGGACTTCCGCTCCCGCGTCGGCGAGCGCCTGATCGGTGATGGCCCGGATGCTGGTGCCTTGCCGCGCGGCCACGTACCGCTCGGCGTCGAAATCGCTCCAGGTGACCGCGTCCCGGTCGGCCCAGGGGTGGTCGTCCGGGGCGACGCCGTAGAACTTCTCTTCCAGCACCGGCGTGACCCAGAGTCCCTGCGGCACCTCGACGTCGGCGGTGATCGCCACCTCGACCGTGCCTTGTTCCAGGTGACGCAGCACGTCGTCGTTCCCGCCGTCGACGAGGTGGAAGTCGAGTGCCTCGTTGCCGCTGAAGAACGCGCTCAGCAGCCTCGGCAGGACCGCCGCCGCGAACGACGCGAGGGTGGCGAGCGCCAGCGTGCCCAGCTGCGCTTTGGCGTAGCGGTCGAAGCGCTCGAGCCCCACCGACAGCGTGTCGATGAGCTGGTCGGCGACCTTGAGGAACTCCTCCCCTTCCGCGGTGACGACGACGTTGCGCGTGTCCCGCTGCAGCAGCGTCACCCCCAGCGTGCGCTCGAGCTGCGAAACCGAACGGCTCAGCGTCGACTGCGACAGGTTCATGTGACGAGCGGCGCTGGTGTAGCTGCGTGTCCTGGCCACCTCGCGGAACACGCGGATCTGGTGCAGGGTGACGTCGTCGACGGCCATGGTCCTTCGTACTCCGCTCGCAGGTCGCCCCGGGTGTCCGGCACCGGGAACCGAGCCGGGGCTTGCCCGGTCCGGGCCTGTCCCCGCTCAGCATGTCATCGTCGCCGCGCCGCGACAGCGCGACCGGGCACGGGGAAAGGCCGGCCGGACGGGGGTTTCCCGTCCGGCCGGCCTTTCCGGTGCGCGCGTCAGCCGGGTGGAATCAGACCACCGACTGGGCGCCGTCCACCGTCAGCACGTGGCCGCTGACGAAGGACGCGCTGTCGGACAGCAGGTAACACACGGCTTCGGCCACATCCTCGGGCCGGCCGAACCGGCCGAGCGGGATCTTGCCGAGCCGCTCCGCCCGGGACACCGGCTCCTCCAGCGTCGGGGCCGTCAACCGGGTCGAGATCACGCCCGGGGCCACGGCGTTGACCCTGATCCCGTGCTCGGCCAGCTCGAGCGCCAGCGAGTACGTGAGACCGACGATCGCCGCCTTGGCCGCGGAGTAGTGGGCGAGGTTGACCCGCGGCTGCCACGCCGCGATCGAGGCGAAGTTCACGACCGCGCCGCCACCGGTGGCGGCCATCGTCCGCGCCACGGCCTGCGTGACCACGAAGGTGCTTCGCGCGTTGACGGCCAGGACCCGGTCCCAGTCGTCGGCGGACAACTCCAGCGCGGCTTCGCGGTTGTGGGCCCCGGCGACGTTGACCAGCCCGGTGATGGGCTTGCCGTCCGCGAGGGTCTCGATCGCCGCGCACGTCGCCGGGGTGTCCAGCAGGTTGGCGGCGGCTGCGGCCGAGCCGAGCTCGGCGGACAGCCCGGACAGCGCGGGCGAGTCGAGATCCATCAGCAGCACTTCGGCGCCGCGGGCCGCGGCCGTGCGCGCGACGACGGACCCGATGTCCCCGGCGGCGCCGGTGACCAGGATCCGGTGGCCGTCGAGCTGGTCGGCGAGCTTCGGGGTGCCGCGGCGGGGCTCGGTGGAGGTGCTCACGGGGTCACTCCTCGTCTTTCGTCGCCGACCACAGGGCGCGTTTGGCCGCGATGCGGCCGGAGATGAACGCCCAGCCGACGTGGTTGCCGTGGCCTTCCAGCAGCAGCCCGCCCTGTCCGTTGGACCCGGCCGCGAACAACCCCGGGACCGGGTCGTCCTGCTGGTCGAGGACGCGCATGTCCGTGTCGATCGCCAACCCGCCCTCGGTGAGCACGATCCAGCTCTTGAGCGGCCCGAGCGCCACGAAGTTCTGCTCGCCGCCGGCGGACTGCCCGAGCGAGAGGGCGAGCTTGCGCGGATCGGCGCCGATCTTGGCCGCCAGGTCCGCCACCGTCCGAGCGCTGTGGAAGATGTCGCGCCGGTTGCGGCGGTAGTCGTCGATGTAGGCATACGCGACACCGGGCGCGGTCGAGATGAAGTTGGGCCACTTCTTGAACTGGGTGGCCGTGGCCTCGTCCATCACCAGGTAGCCCTCGCCGCCGGGCTGGTCCGGCAGCTCCAGCTCCGGGCTCGCGCTTTCGTCGGTGAACCGCTCGCCGTCGGCGTTGACCAGGATCGCGCCCTGCTTGAAGACGTTCGGCGACGGCGCGAGGTAGGAGGTGGCGAACGACATGATGAACGGCCGCTGGATCGCGTCCGGCAGCCACCGCAGCGCCAGCAGCATGATCGTGGTCAGGATCCGCCACGGCGGCAGCTTCTGCAGCAGCAGCTTGCGCGGCGGAGCCACGAACCGCATCTCGGGGCCGACCGCGAGGTCGCCGTTGAGGATGCGGCCGCCGACCTCCATCCCGAGCCGCAGCCCGTCACCGGTGCTGGTCGGATTGATGCCCTCGACCCGCGCCGCCCGGGCCGTGGCGAACTGACTGGTCTTGATCTCCACGCTCGAGCTGAAGTCGCCCGCGGCCAGCACGACTCCGCGCCGGGCCCGGATGACGCGCCGGGCACCGCTCGTGGTCTCGGTCTCGACCCCGACGACACGGCCTTCCTCCACGACGAGGTGGCGCGCCGCCGTGTTCGTGAGGATGCGCACGCCCGCTTTCCGCGCGGCTCGCTCGAACCAGTAGATGTAGGCCGAGGAGTTCGGCAGGACGTTGTGCATGCGCGGGCTGCGGTGCGGCGGTTCGGGCATGGGGCCGAAGAGCGCGACGCCGTGGTCCTGGACCCAGTGCAGGGTGTCCGCGGAGTTGTCGACATACACCCGCCGCAACGCGAGGTTGTCGCGCTCCACAAGCGGACCGGCGAACTTCGCCATGTCCTCGAAGTGCTCGCTTGGCGCGTCGGCCACGCCGGCTTTGCGCTGCAGCCGGGTGCCGTTGGCGGAGAACGAGCCGATCGACCGGCTCGTGGTCCCGCCCAGCTCGGCGTTCTTCTCCAGGAGCGCGACACTCGCGCCCATTTCGGCCGCCTGGGTGGCGGCGGCCAGGCCCGCGCCGCCGCCGCCCACGACGACGAGGTCGTACGTGATCGCTGATTCTGTGGACAAAGTCGCTCCTTCGCGGCTATCCGATTCGGGTTCGTGGTCGGTCTCGGTGCGCCGCGTTCAGCTCGCCGCGTCCCACCCGGCGACGGTCAGCACCGCTCGCATGCGCTCGGCGGCCAGCGCCGGATCGGGCAGCAGACCCAGGGCGTCGGCCTGCCGGAAGACGTCGGTGAGGTGGTTCACCGACCGCATGCCCTCCCGGCCGGTGACCATCCGGAAGTGGTCCTGGTGCCCGGAGAGGTAGGCGAGGAACACGACCCCGGTCTTGTACTCCCCGGCCGGGTGCTCGAACAGCCGGCGCGCGAGGGTGAGCGTGGCCTCCATGTCGGCGGTGAAACCGTCGGAATCGCCCGCGTCCAGCTTCTGGAAGGCGACGGACGCGATCGGCGCCAGCGGGTCGAGGACCCCGAGCAGACCGTGGCTGTGGTGCTCGCCGTCGCCGCGGATCAGCTTCGGGTAGTCGTGGTCGTCGCCGGTGAAGACGACGACCCCGTCGGGCAGCTCGCGGCGCAGGCGCTCCTCGCGTTCCACGTCCAGCAGGGAGAACTTGAACCCGCGCAGCCGCTCCGCGTGGCGCTCGGCCAGCGTGACGACCGCCTTGAGGGCCTCGTCCACGTCTGTGTGCCCCCAGTAGCCCCGCAGAGCCGGGTCGAACACCTCGCCGATCCAGTGGACCAGCGCGGGGGTCTCGACGCGTTCCAGCACCCGGTCATAGACGTAGGCGTAGTCCTGGGGACCCGTCGCAACGTGGGCGAGCACGTGGCTGGCCCGCAGGACCGCGCCGCGGCCGAGGCCCTGGATGAAGTCGAGCTGTTCGAGGTAGGCGTCGGCGATGTCGTCCAGCGTCGGCGAGGTGACGTCGAGCTGATCGGTGCCCGCGCCGCAGACGATCTCACCGCCGGCCTCGGTGGCGGCCTCGCTGGAGCGGCGGATCAGATCCTTGGTCTGCGCCCACGTCAAGCCACCCGGGCCGCGCTCGGAGGTGTCCATCGCCTCGGCCACGCCGATGCCGTAGCGCCACAGGTGGCGGCGGAACGCGATCGTGGCGTCCCAGTCGACCGGGGGCTCGACCCCCGGCGTGTACTCGCCGAGCGCAGCGGCGACGACGTGCGGCGCCGCGAAGACGTCACGCTGGGCGAACGGGGCGGCCGGCGCGGGGAACTCGCGGGCGGGGCCCATCGTGTGCTGCTCCGCCGTGCCGTCCGGACGCGGGAGCTTGAGGGTGATCGAGTCGGCCATGCGAACTGCCTTCCGGGGGGAGTGGTTGATGAGGGAAACGCGGTGGCCGCGGGTCACCGTGCGGTCGTGAGCAGGCGTGCCGTCCGCTCCCGCAAGTCCAGGGCGTAGTCGAGATCGGAACCCGGCCGCGGCTCGTCGCTGAGGACCTCGACCTGCCAGCGGCCCGTGTAGCCGACGCTGTCGACCAGCCGGACGAAACCCGGCAGGTCGATCACCCCGTCACCGGGGCGGCCGCGCCCGCGCAGGAGGTTCGTCGTCGGGACCAGCCAGTCGGACAGGTCGACCGCCATGAGGTGGGGGGCGGCCGCGCGAACGGACTCGGTCAGATCCGGGTCCCACCACACGTGGTAGACGTCGAGGGTGATGCCCAGCCACTCGGAGGCGAACTCCTCGGCCAGCGTCGTCGCCTGGGCGAGCCGGGAGACGGACGAGCGCTCCGCGACCAGCATCGGGTGGAACGGCTCGATCGCCAGCCGCACCCCGCGGGCCTGGGCCTCCGGGAGGATCCGTGCGAGCCCCGCCCGGATGCGGCTTTCGGCCTCGGCGAAGGTGGTCGTCACACCGCCGACCACGACCACGACCGCCTCGACGCCCAGCCGTGCGGCCGTGTCGAGCACCGCCAGGTTCGACCGCCACCGCGCGTCGTCGTGGTCGTCCTCGGTGAAGTAGCCCAGCCGGCAGAGGCTGAAGACCTCGACGCCGAGGTCTTCGGCGGCCTTCGCGACCACGTCGACGCCGTCGTGGTGGACCGGAATGTCCCACACGCTCGCGGCCATGCCGGAGTCTGCGCAGACCTTCAGGAACTCGGGGGTGGAAATGTCCAAAAAGGACCCCTGGCTCAGCACCAGCGAATCGTGGGACATCAGGCCGCTCCTCGCTGCTCGCTGCCGGTGAGACTTGGTGAGGCTGTGTTCGTCAACTTTCCGTCAGCTCCGTTTCTTCGGTGGTCGGGTGGGCGGTCAGAGCATGTAGTCGCCGCCGGACACGTGGAGGCACTCGCCGGTGAGGTAACCCGCGTCGTCGGAGGCGAGGAACGACACGACCGAGGCGATGTCGGCGGGGCTGCCGGGCCGGCCGGCCGGGATCTGCCGGATCCTGGCGGCCCGCGCGGTTCCCGCCGCGCTACCGTCCAATTCGGACTCGAAGGCATCGGCCCGCGCCCACAGCTGCGTGTCGATCATCCCCGGCGCGATCGCGTTGACCCGCACGTCCGGCGCGAACTCGAGCGCACAGGACTTCATGATGTTCAGCGCCGCCGCCTTCGACGCGGCGTAGTGCGGCGAATGCGGCGTCCCGAGCCGCGCCGAGCGCGACGCGATGACCACGATGCTGCCGCCCCGGCCCGCCGAGCGCAGGTGCCGTCCGGCTTCCCGGGCCGTGAGGAACGCGCCCCAGGCGTTGACGTCGAAGACCGCGTCCCACTCCTGCTTGGTGACGTCGAGCAGCTCGTTGAACGTCTGCCGCCCGGCGTTGACCACCGCGATGTCCACCGGTCGCGCGAGCAGCTCCTCGGCGCGGGGGAGCAGGGCGCGCACCTGAGCCTCGTCGGTCACGTCGACCTGCAACGCCTCCGCGGTACCGCCTTGCTCGCTCAGCGTCTTGGCGGCCTGCTGCGCGGCGTCTCCGTTCACATCGGTGAGCAGAACCGCGGCGCCGTCGGCAATCAGCCGCGTCGCGATCGCGAGCCCGATTCCCTGCGCCGCCCCCGTCACGACTGCGGCTCGCCCGGCCGGCCTCATGACAGGATCCCGTCGAACCGGCGGTGGCGCGCCACCGCGCACGGGTGATGATCGATCGTCACTGATCCTCCTGGGTGTCCTTCACCGGCGGCGCTCGCGAACCGCCGGAATCCACGGCTCCGGGCACGACGGAACCCCGCGGGCATCGCGGACACCCGCGTTCGTCGATCCACAGAGCACACTCGCCACCGGCCGGGTCCCGCCGTGGCCGGCGATCAATCAGCCGGACTCGCCGACGGGTTCGACCGCCGACCGTGCGGCACCGAGAGAGGCCGCCGAGTCCCTGAAAGTCCGCACGCATCGACACTGGCGCCCGCGATTGAAATACGCAACGCACTGATCCGGGAAATCTGTTGCGTTCTCCGCATCATTCTGTGCACGCGCTTCAAGAGAGGTGGCCGGGGGAACCGCGGTCAGGGCGTTCTCGTGGCGGGAACAGCTCCGTCGCCTGCTCGCCGTCCCTGCGCACGCCCTGCGCGACGGCGGTGGCGGCCGTCGAGACCGGTCACTCGGCCGTCGGAGTTGATGTGGGCGCCACAGAGGAACCGTGGCAGCTGGGTCGTCGTGATCGGACGGATCGGCAAGGCCCGCATCGACGGCGATGATGATGGCGATCCACCCCGCCACCGAGATCCTCCCGTGCCGTCTGCCGGTTCGGCGATCGGCCGCGCGCCTCTTACGCTGGCGGGGTGAGCGACTCTGCGGATGGTCGGGCCGCGTTTCAGGTCCTGGTGTTGCCGTACCGGCATACCGCGCAGGGCACGGTGTACGCCTTGTTCCGACGGGCCGATGTCGGCTATTGGCAAGGTGTCGCCGGCGGTGGTGAGGCGGGCGAGTCCCCGGTGCAGGCCGCTCGGCGGGAATCGGCCGAGGAGGCCGGGCTGGTCGGTGACCGCGAGTTCGTCGCCTTGGACGCGCGGGCCACGATCCCGGTCGTCAACGTGACGGGCGAGTTCACGTGGGGTCCGGACGTGCTGGTGATCCCGGAGTACGCGTTCGGTGTCCGTGCCGAGGACACCGAGGTGACGTTGTCGCATGAGCACACGGAGTTCGCGTGGTTCACCGTGGCCGACGCAGCGGCGGCCGTGCAATGGGATTCCAACCGCACGGCCCTGTGGGAACTGGGCCACCGGCTACGCCACACCCCGGCCCAGCGGAGCGGGGTTCATCCGTGGCCGGTTGACGTGCCGGCGGCCCGTCCACCGACTGCGCCGGGCGATCATCCAATCCAGCCAATCGGCAGACGCTCCGCACGGGCTCCTCAAGACGCATCACCGGAGCCCAGCGCCGCGTCTACCTTGCAGTTATAGCTCGATCAAGATCATGTTTGCTGCAACTTCAGAGAAGTCCGAAGAAGCGTGCATCAAACACCCTTCAGAACACGATCAAGTGCCGCCCGGCCCAGAGGTCCCCAGTGAGGCTTGCCGCCGGGGAGACCCTGATCTCCGTTCTTCCCCATGAGCATCAGGAAGAGGCTCTTCATAGCAGCAAGGCCGCGGGCGCGCCGGATCGTTGCCTCGTCTGCGTGCGCGTACGTGTCGAAGAACTGTGCGGCCGTGCCCTCGGGTAGCAGCACCCATACGGCAGCGAGATCCCACGCCGGGTCGCCGGCGAACATGTCACCGAAGTCGACGATGCCCGAGAGCGTTCCGTCCGAGACGACGACGTTCGCGGGATGGAGGTCCCCGTGCACCCACACCGGCGGGCCCTCCCACGCCTGGGCCGCAACGGCGTCGTCCCAGACGGCCCGGACGTCCGCCACGATGTTGTCGAGGGCAACGGCCTGGAGGAAGCGCTCGAAGCCGCCCGTGCAATTCCTGGGATGGGCTCCGCGGTCTGTGGCGATCGGCGCCTCAGCGGGAGCCTCTACATGGAGCGCCTGGAGGAAGCCCGCCAGTGTGTCCGCCGCGTGGGCGCCGCGGCTGATCGTGCCGTGGTCCAGCGGCTCGCCGGGAACCCACGTCATCACGGTCCAGTGCTTGGGGAAGCGCTCGGACGGCTCGCCGAACCGCACCGGGGTCGGCACCGGGAGCGGCAGGCGCGGGGCCAGCACGGGTAGCCACCGACGCTCCTTGAGCTGGAGCTCCGGGGTGGGGTGCATGCGCTGCATGCGCACCGCCAGCTCGTCCCCGAGGCGCCACATTTGGTTGCCCCAGCCGCCCGCCACCTCACGGATGGCCAGCCCTGCAAGGTCCGGATGTTGCTCCTGCAGCAGGTCGCGGACCAGGTCTGCGGTGATCCCGATCTCGGTGTCGGTCATACAAATTCACAGTAGTGAGCCGGCGTCCCGGCTGCTTCCGTTCTCGGCCTCCGCAACTCACCAACTACATCGCCAGGTCCCTGCTCGAGACCGGCGGCTTCAGGCCGCAACTACACCCCCGTCTGTGAAGAGCCGGATACGCTGCGGCGACGCAGTAAATCGAGAGAGCGAAGCCAGGGGTTCCATGAGCCGGCCGTTGCTGTTCCTCGACGTCGACGGACCACTTCGGGCGGCAGCTAGGGCTTGACGAGGAAAATGCCGGTCATCGATCGACGCTGCCCGTTCGGTGCGAAGACCGCCACTCCGTTTCCGGTGTCGACCTCCAGGCGGTAGCCGTCGATCGTGCGCAGTACTTCGGAGCCGTCGGGGCGCTGGTGGACAACGCCGCTGGGCAGGCCGGTGGGGTCGAGGTTGAGGAGCACGAAGGTCAGCCCGGATTCGCAGGGTGCGTTCCAGTAGACGATGCCATCGGCGCCCAGGTGGTAGGGGATGACGGTGTCGAGCTGGACGGTGCCGGGCTCGTCGACGTCGGCGGCGAGCAGCAGCATGCGGACCGTGCCGTCAGCTGTGGGAACGTTCATGCTTTCCGCCCTCCGTCGGGTTCGTGCGAGCTGGCTCGTCGCCGGCGCCGTCGGTATCAGCCCTGGGCCGCCGGTGATGGGGAGACGGAGCGCAGCGCTCAATCCGTTGCACGGCGGAGGTCACGTGTCGCGCCAGTGTTGTTGGGCGGGGCTCCGCTGACGCGGGGGACAGCAAGTGAAGCCGGGGCGGGACCGGTCCCGGGCCGGCATGGCAGTCTCGTTCCCGGGCCGCGGCGAAGCGGGCCGCGCCGGCTGTCGAGGGTGGGGAGGACCGGGTTGTCCAGGGACTGGCGGCTGTTCGGCCGCAAGAGCCGGGGGAACACCCAGCCGGACCGGGGCGGGGTTCGGCCTGCCGACGCCGGACCGGACGCCGCACCTGGATCCGGACACACCCCGGCCGACGTTCTGGCGGCCGGCCCCGCCGCCGATCGGGAAGCCGAAACCGCCATCCTGCTGTCGCGCATCCGCGGTTGGCTCGACCTGCCACCGCACCCGAACCTGCGCACCTGCTTCCACCTCGACATCGTCGACGGCCATCCGCAGGTCGTCGCCGAGGACCTGCCCGGTGAGGACCTGGCGAAAGCAGCACAGAACGGACGGCTCGGCACCGCCGGCGAGGTCCTCGACGCCGGCGTCCAACTCGCCTGGGCCCTGCAGGCCGTGCACGAGGCCGGCCTGGCCCACGGCGAAGTCACCGCGGCCAACGCCGTGCTCGCCGAGGACGGTGTCGTGCGGCTCGGCGGGTTCAGTCGCCAGCCCGCCACCCAGGACGAAGACCTCCGTGCACTGGCATCCGTCGTGCGGGAACTGCTCGAAGACCCGCCCGAATCGCTCGTCGGGAACTTGTCGTCCGCCCGGGAGTTCGCGGACCGGCTCATCGCCCTCCACGCCGAGCGGACCGGCACCGCCTACCCCCGTGAAGCCCCCGAATCCGTGCAGCCGCTCGCGAACGAGTGGAACAACCGCGCGGTCTCGCTGGCCCTGGCGGGCGAGCACGCGGAGGCGGAGCAGTACTGGGAACGGGCCCTGCGCGACGACCCGCGGCATCCGGACTCGACCTTCAACCTCGGCCTCCGGCAATGGCGCGCGGCCCGCATCCCCGACGACGAGATGATGCGCCGCCTGCAAGCCGCGGGACAGGCGAGCCTCCAGAAAGACCAGGTCACGCGGCTCGCCGGGCTGGCCGATGCCGAGCGTGGCGTGCCCCGGCCCGGTCCGGAAGCCGACCCGCCGCAGACCGCCCGTACCCCGGCCGGCTGGCTGTACGCCGTGGCGCTGACCCCGGACGGGCGCCACACCGTCTGGGGCGCGGATGACGGTGGAGTGCGCTGGTGGGACCTCACCGGCAGCGAGGTCGTCACGTTCACCGGGCACACCGACGAGGTCTGGGCGGTCGCGGTGACCCCGGACGGCCGGCTCGCGCTGTCCGGCTCGGCCGACACCACGGTGCGCTGCTGGGAACTGGCCACCGGCCGGTGCCTGTATGTCCTCAACGGACACCGGCAGCGCGTGCGCGGGGTCGCGGTCAGCGCCGACGGACGGACGGCGGTCTCGTGCGCCGAGGACGGCCTGGTCCTGACCTGGGACCTGACCACCGGACGGCAGACGGGCACGCTCACCCAGGAGAAGGTCGGCCTCATCTCGGTCGCCCTGACCCCGGACGGCCGGTTCGCCGCAGTGGCCGGCAACCAGGGTTTCCTGCAGTGCTGGGACGTCCGGTCCGGCCGCGGCGTGCGCACGCTTACCGGCCACACCGGCGACGTCTACTCGGTGGCCGTCACGCCGGACGCCCGGTACGCGCTGTCTTCCGATGGCGAACGGGAGGTCCGCTGGTGGGACCTGCGCACCGGCGAATGCCTGCGCACGCTCACCGGTCACCACAACACGATCGCCTCGGTGGGCCTCTCGGCCGACGGACGGCGGGGCGTCAGCGGCAGCATGGACCGCACGGTCCGCTGCTGGGACCTGCCGACCGGACGCTGCCTGCGCACGATCGACCACGAGTACCTCGTCCTCGGGGTGGACTCGTCCGCGGACGGCCGCCGGGTCGTCTCCACCGCCACCGACCGCAAGCTCCGGGTCTGGGACCAGGCCGGATCCGTGGCCGCCCCGTGGAGTTTCAGCGCGACCGGCGGGGCGCTCGAACTCGCGTCGAGGGCGAGGGAAACCCGGTCCGAGCTGAGCCAGGTGCGCTACCTGCTGGCCAACGGGGCGGCCCCGGCCGCGACCCGGCGGCTGCGCCAGGTGCGGGCCATCCCCGGCTACGCGCGGCATCCGGAGGTGCTGGACCTGTGGCGGGAAGCGGGCCGGTCCGGCCGGCGGACCGCGTTCCTGGACTTCCGCCGCGTCCGCACGATCGAAGACCCGGCCGGGCTCACCGCGCTGGCGCTCGCGCCGGACGGCCGCCGGGTGCTCACGGCGGGCTGGGACTACGGGCTGTGCCACTGGGACCTCGAAACGGGGGAGCGCCTGCGGGAACTGCACGGCCACGCCGAGGCGGTCACCTCGATCGCCTTCGCGCCCGACGGCAGGACGGCGGTTTCGGCGAGCGCCGATCACACCGTCCGGGTCTGGGATCCGGCCACGGGCGTCGCGCTGCGGGTGCTGTCCGGGCACGCCGACGAGGTGACCGCGGTCGCGGTGGCCACCTCGGGCCACGTGATGTCGGCCGGCGCCGACCACACGCTGCGCTGGTGGGACCCGCGGACGGGGGAGTGCCTGCGAGTCCTTTCCGGACACACCGCCCCGGTGAATTCGATCGTGCTGGCCGCCGACGGGCGGCACGCCCTGTCCGGCAGCGTGGACGCCACCGTGCGGTGGTGGGACATCGGCACCGGCGAGTGCGTGGAAACCTTGCGCAGTCACAAATGCGGCTCACGCGCGGTGGCGGTGACCGCGGACGGCGGTACCGCACTGTCCGGCGAGGACTGTGGGAATCTGCGGCGGTGGGAGCTGCCTTCGGGCCGCTGGATCAACGCGCAGGCCGGACATGAGGGGCCGATGCTCGCCCTGTCCCTCACCGGCGACGGCGAGCACGCGCTCACCGCGGGCGCGGATCGGACGCTGCGCTGGCTGGAGGTGCGGTCCGGGCGGTGCCTGCGCGTGCTCACCGGGCACGAGGACGAGGTCTGCGCGGCTGCCGTCGCCTCGGACGGCTGGTCCGCGGTGACCGGTAGCCGCGACGGGACGGTGCTCGTCTGGGCGATCGACTGGGACCACGAGCCCCGCGGATGAGGTGAGCCGAGGATGCCTTGGTGGCGAAGGAAAAACCCGCCGCGAGACGAGGGCGTGCAGGCCCGGTCGACGCTGGTCGGCCCCGACGAGCGGCCGCCCGGCGAGGCCTCCTGGGGCGTCGGGGAGACCGTGCTCGGGACGTACCGGGTCGAGGAGAAGCTCGGCGCTGGCGGCATGGGTGTGGTGCACCGGGTGCGGCACCTGGGCTGGGGGCTGGACCTCGCGGTGAAGAGCCCGCTGCGGCGGCTGTGGCTGTCCGGCGTCCAGGCGTTCGTCGACGAGGCCGAGGTGTGGGTCGGCCTCCCGCCGCATCCGCACCTGTGCACCTGCCACTACGTGCGTGTGCTCGGCGGGGTGCCGCGGATCTTCGCCGAGTTCGTGCCCGGCGGCACGGTCGCGGAGGCGCTGGCCGCCGGGCGGCTGCGGGAGCTGCCGGACATCCTCGACGTCGCGATCCAGCTGGCCTGGGGCCTGCGGGCCGCGCACGAGGCCGGGGTGGTGCACCAGGATGTCAAGCCCGGCAACGCTTTGCTCACCGCAGACGGGCTGCTCAAGGTCACCGACTTCGGGCTGGCCAGGGCTCAGCAGCGGTCCTCCGGAGCGGACGAGGTGGCGGAGCCCGAGTCGATCCTGGTCACCCACCGCGGACTCACCCCCGCGTACGCGTCGCCGGAGCAGTACCGCGGTGAGCGCGCCGGACGGGCCGCTGACGTGTGGTCCTGGGCGGTGACCGTGCTGGAGCTGTTCACCGGCGGGGTGACCTGGACGCTCGGCGCGTTCGCCGCGGCGGCGCTGGATGAATACCTCGCGCGGGGGACCGCGCCGGGCCGCGCGGCGATGCCACCCGAGGTCGTCACCCTGCTGAGGGAGTGTTTCACCGCCGACCCGGCCGCGCGCCCGTCGGACCTCGGCGCGCTGGCCGATCGGCTGGCCGACGCGTATCAAGTCCACATCGGACGTTCCTTCCCGCGCACGGCCACCAGTTCGATAGCCGTGCGGGCCGACGGGTTCAACAACAAGGCACTGTCCCTGCTGGACCTCGGCCGGACCGACCAGGCCCGGCAGATCTGGGATCAGGCCCTGGAAGCCGACCCCCAGCACCTCGACGCCACCGTCAACAGCAAGCTCGGACAGTGGCACGAGGGCGGGCTGACCGACGTCCAGCTGGTGGAGGAGCTGGAGCGGTTCCGGTTTTCCCTGCCCGAAGCCGACCCGCGACGGGCGAGCTTGGCCTACGCGCTCGGCGCGGTCCACTGGGAACGCCGTGACCTCGTGCAGGCCGAGGCCCAGCTCGCCGAAGCAGCCGAGGCCGCGCCCGGTGACGAGGAAGTGGCCGCCGCGCGGGCGGCCGTGGCCGGCGCCGTACCGGTACGGCAGCGGACGCTGGCCCTGCCCCCGCAGGAGGGCAAGACCTGCCCGCCGGCCTTCGCCGCCGACGGCCGGCACGCCGTCTCCGGCGGTGAGGACCGGACCGTCCGCTGGTGGAAGCTGGAGACCGGCCAGTGCCTGCGGACCCTGACCGGCCACATCGGACTGGTCGGTGCGGTGGCCTTGTCCACGGACGGCGCGTACGCTCTGTCCGGTGCCATGGACGGCACGGTGCGCTGGTGGGACCTGGTCGAGGGCACCGCTCTGCGCACCTTCACGGGCCAGGACGACGTGCCGTTCCGGTCCGTCACGCTGTCCGAGGACGGACGTCGAGCCTTCGCCGGCGACGCCACGGGCACCCTGTGGTGCTGGGACCTCGGCACCGGCCGCTGCCTGCACACCCTGGGCGGGCACGAGGGCGGGATCAACCGGATCGCGGTGCTGTCCGAAGCGCTGGTCCTGTCGGCGGGTGAGGACGGCACCGTGCGCTGCTGGGACCTGGAGACCGGCGATCAGCTGCGCGAGTTCACCGGCCACCGCGGCGCCGTCTACGCACTCGCGCCGCTGCCCGGCGGCACCCGGTTCCTCTCGGCCGGCCACGACGGCGCGGTGCGGTACTGGGACCTGGCCACCGGCCGGTGCCTGCGGGTGCTCAGCTACCACCACCGCGTGCTGGACATGGTGTCCACCGCCATCTTCGCGGTCGCTGTCGCCCCGGACGGACGCACCGTGGTCGTCGGCAACGGGGATGGCGAGCTGACCTGGTGGGAGCTGGCCACCGGCCGCTGCCTCTGGACCGTCGCCGTCGGCGGCCCGCTCAACTCGCTGCGGGTGAGCGCCGACGGCCGGACCGCGCTGTCCGGTGGCTTCGACCAGACCGTGCGCTGGTGGGACCTCGCCCCCGGCCGTCCGGCGCCGTGGCGGTACAGCCGTCCACGCTCCACAATGGACCTCGGTGCCCAGGCCGAGCGGTTCCACGGCCGGATCGAGGCGGCGCGGGCCTTGCTCGACCGGGGCGACGCACCCGCCGCGGCGCGGGAACTGCGGGCGGCCCGGGCCGTCGCCGGATTCGAGAACGATCCGGAGCTGGGTGAGCTGTGGCGCCGGTCCGGCCACGGCGGACGGCGCACCACGGTGATCGCCAGTCGCCAGATCCGCCGGCTGGCGACCCAGGCCCACCTCACGAAGGCCGTGGCCATCACGGCGAACGGACGGCGTGCGTTGAGCTCGACCGCGGACACACTGCTGCGCTGGTGGGACCTGACCACCGGCCAGTGCCTGCACACCCTCGACGCCGGCGACGGCTTCGCGTTCAGCGCCGCGGCGACCCCGGACGGCCGGCACGCAGTGTCCGTCGGCAACGAGAAAGTGCACTGGTGGGACCTCAACCGCGGGAAGCTTCTGGCCGCGCTGCCACTCGATGCCGACGTGATGACCTTCGCCGTCGCCATCACGCCCGACGGCCGCCGGGCCGTGTCCGCGGGCACCGACCGGTTGGTGCGCTTGTGGGACCTGCGCGCCGGCGAGGCCGTGCGCACTTTGTCCGGCCACGAAGCACACGTGAACGCGCTGGCCGTCACCGCCGACGGCCGGCACGCCCTGTCCGGCGGCGCCGACCACACGCTGCGCTACTGGGATCTGGCCACCGGTGAGTGCCTCCGCACGTCCACTCCGGACAGTGGTGGCGTGAGCGCGGTCGCGGTCACCCCGGACGGCCGGCACGCCGTGTCCGGCAGCACCACCGGCGCGGTCTTCGCCTGGAACCTGCCCACCGGCGAGGTCCGGCAGCTACCGGCACGGCACACCGCCCAGCTCAACGCGGTCGCCATCACCGCTGACGGCCGCCACGCCCTGTCGGGTGGCGAGGACCGGACGTTGCGCTGGTGGGACCTGGTCGAGGGCCGCTGCCTGCACCAGGCCCAGCTGACCTACGTCGCCTCGGCGGCCATGACCCCCAGCGGCCACCACGTGGTCACCGGCACCTCGGACGGCTCGGTCCTGCTGTGGGAAGTCGACTGGGACTACGAGTTCTGACCTTGCCCGGGATCGCTCGAGTCTGGTCACCCTCGCGGCGTTCATCGGGTGTCTTGTTACTTCGAGCCTGGGGATGGATCGGCAAAGATGCCTTTCACCATGCCGGTGGCTTGGCCGATCTCGATGAGGTAGCCGTCGGGGTCGCGCAGGTAGCACCGGATCTCGGCTTTGCGGTCGAGCGGCTCGGTGAGGAATTCCGCGCCCTTGCTGCGCGCGTTGGCGTAGAAGGTGGCGATGTCGGCCACGCGCACGTTGAGGAACGTCGAGACCGGGTCGGTGGCCTCGGGGGGACGCAGGACGATGTCGGGTTTGTCCGGTGTGGGGCCGCCGCCGGGGTTCATGATGATCCAGCTGTTGGCGACCTTGACGATGCACGGGTTTTCTTCCAGCACCACCTGTCCTCCGAAGATGTCGGCGTAAAAGACCCTGGATCGGGCCACGTCGGAGACGGTGAGGAAGTGTGTGAGCAGCAATCCCTCTTGCGGGTAGGGAAAGTCGGGAGAAGTCATGGCGGGTGCCTCCTGGGCGTTTCCGGGGGCTTGCTTGCCCTCGTGGCGTTGTTCGTGTTGGTCACCGCTTCTCATCGTCCGGTTGAAGTCGACCTGAGGCAAAGGTGCCGGGGTGTGCACGGATTCGTTGACGGATACCAGCACCACATGCACGTCGCCTTCGGCGACGGCGGCCACGGTGAAAGAAAGACCCTTCAGCGCCGAGCGGGGGTGCGGGACGCTGGGCTGCGGGCCCGCGAGAAGAAGGGTCGGCCAGGGCGCGGCCGGACCGGGAAGTAACGCCGCCACTCGACCGCCCATCCAACGCGGAGGAGATTCACATGACGAACACAGATCCGGCCGGGCAGAAGCAGCGATCGACCGCGTGGCAGACGGCGTTCACCACGGTGCAGGAGGCGGACCCGCCGTTCATTCCGGCGGGGGCCCACGCGATGACCGTGGTCGTCGAGTATCCACCCGGCGATCCTGGTGCGCCGCCGCACCGGCATCCCGGGCCGGCGTTCGGCTACGTACTGGACGGCGAGATGGTGCTGGAGGTGGAAGGCGAACCGGAGCGGGTCGTGCCCGCCGGAGAGGCGTTCTGGGAGCCGGGTGGTGATGTCATCCATTACCAGGACGGCAACAACCGCGAGGACGTCTCGCTCCGGTTCACCGTCACGATGCTGTGCGAACCCGGTAAGCCGATGCTGGTCGTGGTGGATGAGGCCGAGCTCGCCCAGCGGAAAGACCGCCGGGCCCCGCGGGGGACCTGACCGTCCAGGCGACGCAGGCGCAACCACAACGGAGGGCGAGCCCATGCATTTCGACGATCACATCAAGCCACTGTTTCGCGAGAGCGACCGCGACGCGATGAACTTCGCCTTCGATCTCTGGTCCCTCGACGATGTTTCGACCCACGCCGACGCCATCCTCGGCCGGCTCGAGGCCGGCACAATGCCCTGCGACGGAGCATGGCCGGCCGAGCGTGTCGCCGTTTTCCGCGACTGGATCGACGCCGGCAAACCCGGATAGGCCCTCCGCGGCCCCGCCCGTCAACCTCAGCGCATCCATAGCCGCCTGGTTGTGCCAGAAGGTGGCGACGGTGGGTGGTCACGAGGAGAGCAGGTCCATCGAGAAGCCGACGACGAAGACACCCAGGCCGATCCATTTCAGCCGGGACTCCAGGCCGGCGCGGGTTCGGAGGTGCCCAAGAGTGGTCACCACCAGGCCTTCGAGTACCAGCAGGCTGAGCAGGTATCCACCGCCACCCAGGACGACACCGCCGATGGTGGGGGAGAGGATCGCTATCAGCGCCACGAGGACGGGTAGGGGCATGGGGTCGTTGGGCGGGGCGTATTGGTAGTGCGCTGACACGAAGAGGAACAGGCCCATCACGACTGTGCCCGCGATGACGAACGCCCGGAAGGCCGGAGTGTCGCCTCGCGGCGGGTCTGGTTGCGGCGCCGGGGGTTCCTCGCCGGGTGTGCGGGCGCCTTGCCAGCGGGCGTGCAACTGAGCGCGGCAGTCTCGCAGTGTGGCGTGGAACGCCTCCATCCTGGTGACGGCCGCGCTTTCGCGGGGCCCGAGCAGGTGGAGCGTCGCCGCGACCAGCGCTGTGAGCAGCACCAAGGTGATCAGATAGCCGGCCTCGCCGAGCCCGATGCCGGCCAGGAAGGCGGCGAACGAAAGGCACAGCAGCACGAGCACGGTCGATGCGATGGGATCGTCGCTGCCGTCGAGATACCGTATGAAGAGGAGCACCGCCGCGGCAACGGCGCCGGCGCGGTGGAACGCCTGAAGCCCAGGCGGACGGAGGGGCGTCGACCTCACCGGTCGCACTGGGGATTTCCGGCGGGGAGTGAGCCAGCGTCGCAACCTCGAGATCAACTGGGTACGCCTGGTCCGCAGGATGGTGTGGAATGCCGCCATTTTCGTGCGGCCCAGCAGATCGATGACGACCGTGAGACCGCCCACGAACTCGAGGGTCTTCCCGAGCCGCCCCCACCACAGGACCGCGATCCCGAAGACCCGCAGCTGCGTGGTGTCGTGGCCGGCGAACCATTCACGCCATGCGTGCAACAGATCCCACATCGTCCCCTCAGCCCGCGGCAGGCAGGCCGACGTCGCAGCCCGCAGTGTCGATCCTTCGTCTCAGGCGGAGGATTCTTGCACTCCGCATCGAGATGGCGACCACTTGGTTCCGGTGGGCGGTTGCCGGTGTTCTGAAAGACGTCTCCGGGTTGCCGGAAGCACGCCGCAGGAGATCGATGCCGGGATCCCGAGCGGCAGAGCTCCTCGGATGGTCCGAGCGCTACCGGTGGACGGTCTGCCAGAACGCGCAGTGGTGCTCGGTCGCGAAGTCGATCTGCTCGGTGCCGGCTGCGGTGAAGGACGGCATGGTGCTCGGCTGGTAGCGCGGCCACCGCGGGGTGCCGTCGGTGTTGGGATCGCCGGTTCTGGCGAAGGCGGCCCAGTACCCGATCAGTTGGTGGGACAAGGAGATTTGCCCGGCGTTCGGCGGGGTGGCGGGCGGTCCGGCGAAAGTCCCGTCGAACAGGTAGGGCAGTTCGGCGCCGTGCGCGGCGCCCATGGGGAAGTTCAGGATGAACTGTCCGTCGTCCTGCGCGAATTCGTAGGCGTAGACGGGCGCGTACCGGGCGGCTGCCCGATCGGCGAGGGCCGCCGGGCACGCGCCGAGCTTCGCTCCCCGGTCGGTCAGCACGGTGGCCAGCGCGATTCCGGGCGTCGGGAACCGGTCGGCCGGGTACTGCGCGAGCACCCGGTCGGTGTCGGGGCCGAAGATCTCCCGCAGCGCGGCCGCGTAGCCGGCGGCAGTCACGGGTGTTCCGTGGGCGTCGTTGTCGAGCGCGACGAACGGGCGCATCTCGTCGCGGTTGGTGCCTTGGATGATCGGAATGCCCGCGGCGGAGCCGTCGCGGAGTGCGTCGAGCGGTTGCCGGGGGAGTGCCGGGCTGCCGGCCACGGGGCTCCAGGGCATGTCGCGGAGCCCGTTGATCGCACGGAAGGCGACGTCGGTGTCCAGCCCGACCAGATCGGCCGCCGGAATGGCGCGCAGGCAGGCGGCGACGTCGGCGGGTGCGGTGCAGCCGAGGCTCGCCGCGGTGCGCTCACCGCGTCGTTGCGCGTCCGGCTGCGACACGAAGCTGTTGCCGCACGGTCCGCTCTGCACGATCGCCTTGTCGACCAGCCCGTGTGCTGCCGGCGCGGCGAGCTGGGCGCAGACGCTGAACGCGCCCGCGGACTGGCCGGCGAGCGTGACGTTGCGGGCGTCACCGCCGAAGGCCTGGATGTTCTCCCGGACCCAGCGCAACGCGGCTTGCTGGTCGGCGAGCCCGTAATTGCCGGCCCAGGCGTCGTCGAGTGCGGGCTCGTCGAGGAATCCCAGCGCGCCGAGCCGGTAGTTGACGGTGACGACCACGACGTCGCCGCCGGCGGCCAGCCGGGACGGGTCGTAGTCGCTGCCCGCGCCGTTGACGAATCCGCCGCCGGGAAGCCAGACGAGGACGGGCAGGCGTGGGTTCCCGGACGTGACGGGCGTCGTGACGTTCAGATACAGGCAGTCCTCGTCGCCGATGACTGTCGGCCCGCCTGCCGGATCGGATCCGGGTTGCGGGCAGGGGTTGCCCGGCGCGGTGGCCTCCCGGATCCCGTGCCAGCGCGGGACTGGTGCGGGGGCACGCCATCGCCGGTCGCCCACCGGGGGTGCGGCGTACGGAATCCCGGCGAACGTCCGGTGGTCACCGGTGACGACGCCGCGCAGCTGTCCGTCGTGGACCTGCACCAGATCGGGGCCGGCCATCTCGCCCGAGGCCGAGCCGGGCAGGCAGGCGAGCAGCGCTGCGGCCGCGGTTGCCGCGAGCCCGGCGCGGAACATCCTTCGAAAAGTGGTCATGGCGGGCATCATGCGGTGATCCGTGGCTGGTCCGCGTCGCGTCTCAGGCGTATCTCCGGCTGCTCCTCCGGGAGTACGTCCACGGGCGTAGCGGGACTTGCGCTTCCAGGCTGACGCGTCAGCGCGGCGACGCGCGGACGATGGCCGGGTGGCACTTCGCCGTGGAATCGCCGGGCACCGCCGTCTGCCGGGCGGTGGTAACCCGTTGCTCGGCTTGGCCTTCGCCGCGGCCGCGGCGGGAGTGGCGGCCGCGTTTCAGAGCGGGCCGTGGGCCGTCGGGTGCGTGACGGCCGCGGCGGCCGGTGCGGCTGTGGCGTGGTCGCGGGTGCGGCCGACGCGCGCAGTGGTGATCGGATTCGCCGCGTACGTAGCGGATCTGGCGTCGGGCGTGGCCCCCGCGCCGGTGTTCCTGCCGCTGATCGTCACGTTCGCGGCTGCGGTGGTGCTCGGCAGCAGACCGGTCGCCTACGCGGTTCTCTTCGCCGGGTATGTGCTGGCCGTGTTCGTTCCGGTGCCGGGCTGGGACCCGCCGAGCGTGGCGTCGGGGGGCGGCTTGGCGGCGTGGTTCCTCGTGCTGGCCGCTGCCGCGGAACTCGTCCGGGTGCGGCGGCAGGCGCGCCGCGCCCGGGAGGCCGAACTGGCAGGTGCGGCGCGGACGCGTCAGGAGCAGGAATTGCGCCGCGCCGGGGACGAACGCCTGCGGATCGCGCGCGATCTGCACGACGTCCTCGCTCATCAGCTGGCCCTGATCACGGTTCAGGCCAACGCCGGGCTCACTCTGCTCCCGCGCGATCCGCGAGCCGTCGAGCAGGCGCTGACGGCGATCAAGGACGCAGGCAACTCCGCGCTCGGGGAGCTGCGCGCGGCACTGGACGCACTGCGCTCGCCCGGCGCCGGGGCCGCTCCGCACCGTCCGAGCCCTCGGCTTTCCCAGCCCGGCGACCTTGCCGAACTGCTCGAGGGAGCGCGCGCGGCGGGGCTGCGCGTCACGGCTGACACCGCGGGCCCGCTGCCGGTCCTGCCTACGCCGGTCGACCAGGCCGCATACCGCATCGCGCAAGAAGCGGTCACCAACGCGATCCGGCACGCCGGCGCGGGCTCGACTCTCGGGCTTCGCGTGGCCTGCACGGAAGGACGGTTGGAGCTGACCGTGACCGACGACGGTCGCGGACGTCCCGGCAGCCGGACCGCCGGAGGCGGCAACGGCCTGCCCGGGATGCGGGATCGCGCCACCGCGTTCGGCGGCCTGCTCACGACCGGGCCGGTACCCGGCGGCGGTTACCGGGTGGCCGCCGTCCTGCCGATCGGCGGCGCCTCGTGACCGCGCCCGGCCCGATCCGGGTCGTCCTCGCCGACGACCAGGCACTGGTGCGCGCCGGTATCCGAGTGCTTCTGGAGACCCGCCCGGACCTCGTCGTGGTGGGCGAAGCCGGCGACGGCGAAACCGCTCTCGCCCTCGTGCGGGCGCTGCGGCCCGACGTCGTCCTGATGGACATCCGCATGCCCGGCCTCGACGGACTGGCCGCGATCGCGCGGATCGCCGCTGACCCGGCGTGCGGCGCGACCCGCGTCGTCATGCTCACCACGTTCGACCTCGACGAGTACGTGTTCGAAGCGCTGCGCCGGGGCGCGGCCGGATTCCTGGTGAAGAACAGCGAACCCGACGAGCTCGCGCGGGGCGTCCGCGCCGCCGCGGCCGGGGACGCCCTGCTCGCCCCCGGCGTCACCCGCCGGCTGATCGCCGAATACGCCGCGCGCACGAAGCCGGCTCCGGCAGCCGCGGCGGCCATCGCCGCCCTGACCGAGCGGGAACGCCAAGTCCTCACCCTCGCCGGCGCGGGACTGTCCAATGCGGACATCGCCGCCCGCCTGCTCGTCAGCCCGCTGACCGCGAAAACCCACGTCTCCCGCATCATGGGCAAACTCTCGGTCCGCGACCGCGCGGGACTTGTCGTGCTCGCCTACGAGACCGGACTGGTCCGTCCCGGCTGGCTCGGCGAGTGACTGCTACTTCCGGGTGAGTAACGGCCGAAACGCTACCCGACCTGCGATGTACCCTTCGACGCGTTTGCCGAGCAGTTTGCCTACCTGGGATGGGAACGATGGGGGAAGATCAGGTGACGTCAGATGGAACCTGACGTCGAAACTCTCTGGACGGAACTGGCCACCGCTGGCGTGGCGCAGTCACGCGCCCAAGATCATTTGAGGCGCGCGGCCCGACCAAGAACGGCTACGCGTGCTGCAACGTGAACTCCGCGGCAGTCATCGCGGAACTGCATTGGCCTATCTGCGCTACGTTCCCGACGACGCTCTCGAATTGCTCCCGGAGATCATGTGGTTGGCAACCGACCTCGGTCTCGCGCACGAGGTCAGAGACTCACTGATGTGGATCTCTCGAAAACAATTGTCACCCCGGCTTGTGGCGCTCCTGCCTCGGCTGCTGGACGAAGCAGACCCGACGAAGACATTCGCGAAGTGGGCGGCATATTCATGAGGCTCTACGGTCCGCTACTGGACGAGGGGACGTCGCCGGCCTGACGCGAGCTCGACCTCGACTGGGTCCTCATGGTTGACGGCGTGATGCCGCTACAACGCACCGTCGGCACGCCCGCTGCCCTCTGCCCGCTGCTTCGCCGCGTGGATCGCCGGGTTCAGGAGCCTGGGCCGCGTGGTGGGCTCAATGCCGCACAGGTGATCACCAGTGCGGCGAGGATGAGCAGGGTGAGGAAGAGTTCGAGCAGGGCGTTGACGAGTAGTTCGGTTGCCATGGCTCAGTCCCGTCGGTGGTCAGCAGGCTCGGGTGTGCGGCGGGGCAGGAGGCTGGTGGTGGTGACGGTGGCCAGGACGAGCACGATGACCGCCAGCGAGATCGGGGTGGGGATCTGCGGCACGGCGGGCCAGACACCGTGGGCCCAGTGCAGCACGAGTTTCACCCCGATGAACGCGAGGATGACGGCCAGGCCGTGGTTGAGGTGGCGGAGTTTCGCCAGCGCGGTGTGCAGCACGAAGTACAGGGCGCGCAAGCCGAGCAGCGCGAAGGCGTTGGTGGCGAAGACCAGGTAGGGGTCTTCGGTGATGCCGTAGACCGCGGGCACCGAGTCGATCGCGAACACGACGTCGGTGGTGAACACCGCCACCACCACGACCACCAGCGGGGTGAACACCCGCCGCCCGTGCTCGCGCACGGTCAACCGGGCTCCCTGGTAGTCGTCGGTGATCGGGATGAACCTGCGCAGCAGCCGCACGGACCGCATCCGTGCGGGGTCCGGCTCGGCATCGGCGTCGGTGAGTGCTTGGTGCAGGATCTTCACCGCCGAGAGGAACAGGACCAGCCCGAACACGAGGAACGCCCAGGTTCCCGCCGCCAGCAGTGCGGCGCCGGCCGCGATGAACGCCCCGCGCAGCACGAGTGCGCCGACGATGCCGTAGAGCAAAACCCGCTGCTGCAACGCCGGCGGAACCGCGAACGCGGCCAGCAGCAGCATGAACACGAACAGGTTGTCCACCGACAAGGACTTCTCGACGACGAAGCCGGTCAGGAACTCCACCGCCTGGCCGCTCCCGTACGCGACCCACAGCCAGCCCCCGAACACCACCGGCAGCGCCAGGTAGAACACCGACCAGCCGACGGCCTCGCGCATCGACACCTCGTGCGGACGCCGCGTCACCATGAAGTCGGCGACCAGAAGCACAACCAGGACCGCGATGCTGATCAACCACAGCCAAAGCGACCCGACGGACTCCGTCGGAGCCGCCACAACACCTTCCGCGGGCACAGGACCTCCTCGAACGAGCGCACGCCGGCGCGGGTTCGAGGTCTCCTTCACCCAGTGCCGCCGACACCCCGTGTCACCGACCTGGGCGGGCTCCCGAGGACATCACCGGGATGTCCGTATTGACCGGGCAGCCCCTGCGGAAGTACTCCCCTCACGGTCAGTATGGCTTCGCCGTTCGAGAAAGTAAAGAATCATTAAAGGTGTAGCGGTGGCCGCGGGACGGGGTCGACGCGTTCGCACATCGTCGGCAACACACCACAGCGAATTTCTCCTGCCACGACACGCCCGGCAAGCCCGCGTTGATCGCGCGCCTGCCGGGCACACCTGTGCCGGTCAGGCGATGGACGTCGAGGGCGCAGGAGACGTCGACGTGAAGATCTCCCGCGCGTACTCATCCAGAGAGCGCGGAGCGTGGCCGGTCAGCCGCTGCACATCGTCGGTGACGGCGTCGAACAAGTCGGCGCGCACGAAGACGAACAGATCCATCATGTGGTCGACCCACGCGTTCGGACGTCCCGAGCGGGCGAAATGCGCCCGGTGCGTCTCGAGGTCGGCGTCGATGTGGCGGATGGTCCGCCGCGACGCGCTGGACAGCGTGTCGGCCACCTCCGCGAACGTCAGGGTTTCGGGGCCGGTGAGGTCGTAACTGTGGCCGTGGTGGCCGTCGGTCGTCAGGGCCGCGACGGCCGCGTCGGCCGCGTCGCGGGTGTCGACGAAGCCGGCGCGGTGGCTTCCGCTTCCGGCGTAGAGCTCGTTGTCGTCGCGGATCGCCCTGGCGTACACCGCGTCGTCCTCGTCGAAATTCTGCATGAGCCAGTTGGGGCGCAGGATGGTCCAGTTCCGGCCCGATTCCCGCACCACCTGTTCGACTCGCGCGCGCGGAGCGGCCGCCGGTGCTTTGTCGACCCCGAAGGCGGACATGAGGACCACGTGGTCCGCCTGCGGAGCGGCGGCGATGAGCCGTGCGAACAACGAGGCCGCGTCGTCGAGCACGTCGAGTCCTTTGAGGAACAGGGCGTCGGCGCCGGCGACCGAATCCGCCCACGTGGACTCGTCGGCCCAGTCGAACAGGACCGGGATGACGTTCTCTGTGGGTGCGCCCGGATGCCGGGTGGCCGCCCGCACCGAAACGCCCGCTGCGGCGAGCGCAGCTGTCACACGCTTGCCCGCCTTACCCGTAGCACCTTCTACCCATACCGTCTTCATGGTCATCTCCAGTTCGCGGTCAATGAACTCTGGCGCCAGGCTATGGCGGGTCAAAGAGACGGAAAATGGTTAATCGTCGCCATTGTTTGTCTCAGCGTCTCGCGGACGTGGACACGTAGACTGCTCGGCATGGACGTGCTGGCCGACATCCTGACGGCGATGCGAGCGGGCCGGCCGGTCGCCGCTCTCACCGAGGTCCACGCGCCGTGGGGGCTGCGCTTCGACCAGGTCCTCGGTGCCGCGTTCCACGTTGTGCTGCAAGGCAGTTGTCAGCTGGTCCCGCTGGACGGGGCAGCGTTCGCGGAGGTTCAGCTGGGGCCCGGTGATGTGGTGCTGCTCGGCCGGGGTACTCCGCACGCGATCGTCTCCGCACCGGGCGTGGACCTCACTCCGTTCGCCCCCGTTCGTGACACGCCGGGCGGATCGTTCGGGCGGTTCGCGCTGCCCGGGTCCGGGGCTCGGTCGACGATCGTGTGCGGCGCGTACAAGCTGGTGCGCCGCCGTCCTCATCCGCTGCTGCGGGATCTGCCGGAGGTTGTCCACCTGCCCGCCGCGCCCGGACGCGATCCGGGTCTGCGGGCGATGGTGGACCTGCTCGGCGCCGAGCTGCACGAGGCGCCGCCCGGGGCCGCGGCCGTGGCACCGTCGCTTGTGGACGCTCTGCTGGTGTATCTGCTCCGCGCGTGGATGTCCGGCTCCGAAGACACCGCAACGAGCTGGTCGGCCGCGTTGACCGACGAGGTGACGTCCCGGGTGCTGGCGGCCATGCACGCCGAGCCCGGCCGAGCGTGGACGGTGGAGCAGCTCGCCGGGGTCGCCGGGCTTTCGCGCGCGGCGTTCGCCCGGCGGTTCGCCTCCGTGGTGGGCGAACCGCCGTTGACGTACCTCACGCGCTGGCGGATGGCCACCGCAGCTCGGCTGTTGCGCACCACCGACAAGACGCTGGCGCAAGTCGCGGCCGCCACCGGATACAGCTCTCCGTTCGCCTTCGCCAAGGCGTTCCGGCGGGAGCACGCGACCACGCCCGGCGGTTACCGCGCCGACGCCGCCGGATGACTGCTGTCCCGTGCGGCGTGACTGTTCTCGTGCGGTAACTGCACCCGGTCGGGGTCGTCGGGAAAGCCCGACGCGCCGACCAGGTCCGGGTCGAGGAAGGTCGTGATCGAAGCCAGGTGCGTGGTGTCCGTGGTCAGCACGGCCAGCCCGAAGGGCCGGAATGGCGCGTCGGCCCGCACCCGGTGGTAGGCCACGGCCGCCGGCTGGTCGTTCGCGACGGTCGGGAACATCCGGTACAGCCCGGGCGCCGTGAGCACGTGCTCGGCCAGGAACGGAACGCACGAGCGTTTCCCGGACAGGGACAACCCGGACGGGATCACCTCTAGGGTCGCGTCGTCGCGCAGCAGGCGGGTCAGGGCCGCGACGTCGGCGGTTTCGAAGGCGGCGATGTAGGAGTTCAGGACGTCGCGCGCCGCGGGGGAGCCCGGCTCGGCGAAGTTCTCCGGCGCCGGCGTCAGTTCGTCGAGCCGGGCGCGTGCGCGTTGGAGGGCACTCTTGACCGCGGGCACGCTCGTGTCGAGCACCTGGGCGATCTCGGTGGCCGGCATGGCCAGCACTTCGCGCAGCAGGAACGCCGCGCGCTGCCGCGGCGGCAGATACTGCGCGCTGGCGACCAGGGCGAGCCGCAGCATCCTGCGTCGTTCGGCCACGTGGGCCGGGTCGCCGAGCCACGGCGTGACCCAGAGGACCTCGGCCGCGGCAAGCGGGACGTCCGGATCTTCACCCGGGGAGCCGAGCCCGGCCGGCAGCACCCGGCGGCCCCGCTCTTGCAACGCCGTGAGGCACACATTCGTGGCGATCCGGTACAGCCAGGTGCGCACTGACGCGCGTTCTTCGAAGGAGGCCCGGTTGCCCCACGCTCGCAGGTAGGTCTCCTGCGCCAGGTCCTCGGCCTCGTGCGCCGAACCCGTCATCCGGTAGCACAACGCGACCAGCTCCGGCCGGTACTCCTCGAGACCGTCCCATGTCTCCGGCATGTCCGTCATCCTCGTCGTGGCCGGTAGCGCAAGGAAACCAGCCCCGGATCGGCGCCCGGGCCCGCGCTGAGCACCTCCCAGCTGCTCGGCGCGTCGCCGGGGTGGGAAAACGAGGCGCCGCCGGGGACGGTCACGGGCACGACGGTCACCGCCAGCTCGTCGACCAGCCCGGCCGCGGTGAGCGTATGGCCGAACCGGCCGTGGCCGTAGACGATCAAATCCCCGCCCGGCTCCCGCTTCATCGCGGCGACGGTGCCGGCGACTTCGGTGTCGAGCACGGTGGTGTTGGTCCAGTGTGGCTCTCGCAGGCTCGAGGAGAACACGTACTTCGGCATGGCGTTGAGGTGGGCGGCGTAGTCGCCGGGGGTGTCCGGCCACTGGCGGGAGAAGATGTCGTAGGTCCGCCGGCCCATCAGCATCGCCGAGCAGCCGCGCAGCGCCGCCAGCGAGGCCGCCGCGCTGCCCGGGCCGAAGTAGGGCCCGGCCCACGCCAAGGGTTCGCTGATCACGCCGTTGAGCGACACCAGGGTGCTGAGCACCAGGCGCCGCGAAGAGTGCGTCGTCATGGGTGGTTGGACTCGGCCGGGTCTGGAAAGGAATCGGTCCGGCCCCGATTCCTTCGAGGATCCCGCTGGTCTGACCCGCCATGAAACTTGCCTACTGGCGCGACCCACTCAGCGGTCTCTTGCACTGTGGAGTCTGCGGCGGCCGGATGCAGCGCAAGCACGAGCGACCGTCGACTCGGCGACTACGCCGGAAAACGACAAGCGCGGATCGAGACCGAGCTCGATCCGCGCTTAGGGAGTTACGGTGATTGTCCGAGGACGATCTTGCACGCTGTCTACACACCTGCAATTCCCCGTTGACCTGCAGCTACCGTGACAACGATCGTCATGCCCAGCAGCGTGCGGACCCAGCCGGGAAGGTCGCCGGACATGGGACAGCAGTTGGCGGTGACGGAGTTCCAGCAGTGCTTTCCTGGCACGCCTGAGGGGCAAGTCGTGGCGCTGGTGCGGAGGGGCGCCAGCCCCTCGGCTCCTCCGGTTGCGGGTCGTCAGGCGAAGTAATGCCCCTCTTCGATGTCGTCGATGAGGCCGGGGTGCGTCGGTGTCCACCCGAGCAGTTGCCGGGTGATCGTGCTCGACGCGGGCATGTCGGTGCCCAGGAGTGCTCCGAGGGGCATGCCGAATTCCTCTGCGGGGCGGGACTGCGCGGGCACGCCGACTCCTCGCGCGATCGCCTCGGCGATGTCGCGGAAGGCGACTCCCTCATCGCCCACGGCGTGCAGGACCGATCCTGCGGGCGCCTTCTCGATCGCGAGCCGGTACAGGGTCGCTGCGTCCCTGACGTGCACGGCGGGCCAGCGGTTCATCCCGTCGCCCACATACGCGGAGAAGCCGGTTGTCCTTGCCCGGGCGGTGAGCTGGGGGATGAAGCCGTGCTGCTCGCCCTTGCCATGTGCGGATCGCGGGATCATGACAAGGCTCGCGCGGACTCCGCGATCGGCGGCGGCGAGGGCGGCCTGCATGTTCTTGATGCGCGCGGCGATGGGCCCCTCTGGCACCAGTTCGTCGTGCTCGGTGGCGGCTCGACCCGGCACGGTGATGGTCGCGCCGGTGACGAGCAGCGGCTTGTCGGTGCCCTCGAGCGCGCTCGTGAACGTGTCGATGGCGGCGGCATCGGCCGGGGCGCCGCCGATCTGCCCGAGTTCGTGGGCGTAGGCGAGGTGGATGACGCCGTCACTCTCTTCCGCCGCATCTCGGAGGATGCCCAGGTCGTCGAGGCCGCCACGGCGGGCTTCGGCGCCCAGCTGCTCGATCACGGCAGCGGCGGTGTCGGAACGGGCGAGGCCGACGACCTCGTGGCCGGCGCCGATGAGTTCGGGGACGACTGAGGATCCGATCCAGCCGGAGGCGCCGGTGACGAAGATGCGCATGTGATGCTCCCTGCAAGTGATGCGACTGTGTCGCATCGAAGCTAGTTGATGCGACACAGTCGCGTCAATGGCGTGATGCGATGCTGTCGCATCGTCTATCGTGTGAGCATGAGCCGATGGGCGCCGGATGCGCGTGAGCGACTGGAGGATGCCGCGCTCGAGCTGTTCTCAGCTCAGGGATACGAGAACACGACGGTGGCGCAGATCGCCGAGCGCGCGGGCCTCAATCGCGCGACGTTCTTCCGGCACTTCGCCGACAAGCGCGAGATCCTCTTCGGCCGAGAGGACGAGCTCGCCATCCTGTTCTCCGACGCGATCCGCTCCGCACCGGCGGAAGCCGACGTGCCCACCTGTCTCCTGGCCGCCTTGCACGCAGCGGACGCGAGGATGACAGCCGACCAGCGCCCCAGGGCCATCGCGCGGCGCCGGATTGCCGACGCGAACATGGACGTGCAAGAACGCGGGTTGCTGAAGATCGCACGGACCACGACCGCGGCGGCCGACGCGCTCGCAGACCGCGGCGTCGACGAGCTGACCGCGCGCCTCGCCGCCGAGATGCTGATCCTGGCCTTCAGTGCAGGCCTCCGCGAATGGATCAACACCAGTGACCCTGCAGACCCGTTCTCGTCCCAGGCCGCAACCGCCCTCGAAGCGATCCGCGACCGCGCCGGACTGCTCCGAGACCCGACGTCCGCGAAAACGTGAACCTGCTCCTGGATCCAGCCTGAGACCAGTTAGGAGCACTCTGGTTCCCGCGACCTCCAAACGAGAAGCCCGGAACCTCTTACCTGCCTGGGCTATCCGCCCCGCAGTCTCGAAGGCGGCGAGTTCGGTGGGCCGGCCACGCCGACCAGATCGCCGACGACGGGTCGCTCGGCTCCGGGAAGTACCGGGCCGGCATCCACGCCACGGAACTGCGCCCGGACCTCAACCGCGGAACCTGCGTCGCCGTCGTTGTCACGGACGCCGCGCTCGAGCTGATCCGCACCTTCAAAACACCGTTCGAAGATGGGATCGACCAGGTACCACCAGTCGTCACGCACGCGGTGGAGCCGGCAGCCGAAGACGGCAGAGAGATCGCCGCTGCCGAGCAGCCTCGATCGATCACCTTGCCGACGTCGCCCAGTCCCGCGTGGCGAGCCGCGGGTGCGTACGCCGGAGGTGCTCTGGCGGCTCGCCGACCACAACGCCTCCGAATACGACGGTTGGACCCCCGCCGGCTCGCCGGCACCCTGGCCGAGCACGGCGTCCGCCTCGCCAGGTCGCACGGTTTGATGATCATCCGCCGCGACGACGTCACTCAGGCACTCGCGACCCGCGACGCTGAGTAACACAGGGGAGTGGGAACTTTCAGGGAGAGTCAGGCAGTTGTGGGGGAGGTCCCGGCAGTTGATGACCCCTGATCTGACCTGCTCAAACGTTGCGATGGAGGACGACGCTGGCGGATCGCGGGTGCAGCTAGAAGGGCGCCAACCGAGTCGACGCGACCCTGGCAGGCCGTTCCCCTTCCCTTGCAACAACGGCTACTCCCGGTTAGTGGACACCTTTGACGCCCACACCGGGATCGAATCGCTCCACCCGGCACGCTGCCCTCGCCCGGGAGCCTTCGCCGGGAGGTCTCAAACCGAAGATGCCTTCGGAAGTCCCCATCGCCGAGTAGATCATCTTCGATACCCACCCCGGACGTCAGCATCACCCGGTGCACGAGCCAGCTGAGCCGCCCACAGGCTCTCTAAAAGGTGCACTGACCTGGCAATACGCTAAACCGCCACCGTCGTGGGCAAAACACGTGATCATCCCATCCGCCCCTTGAACATCAGGTGACACCCCCCTGAAAACAGCCCTCCAGGGGTCGTATACTCTCTTCATCAGCAAGTCCGAGTGGCGGAATGGCAGACGCGCTAGCTTGAGGTGCTAGTGCCCTTAACGGGCGTGGGGGTTCAAGTCCCCCCTCGGACACACACGTTAACCACACGGGGGAGAGGCGGTCACCACGACCGCCTCTTTTTTGTTGTCGTAGATGACTTGTAGGTCCAAGTCCCGGTAGACCTGCATGATCCGGTCCGGGTTCCGCGAGTTCAGGTGCCGGGCGACGTCGCCGAGCGAGTCGAGCATCGCGAATACCTCAGCCACGTCGAGCGTCTGCGCTTCTGGCAGGTGCTGAAGCTCTTCCTTCGCTGCTTGCCGCTCGGCCTGAGCGATGTTCATCGCGTCGACCAGGGCCGCCGGGTCAACCCCTGCTTCGATCGCCGCCTGGTGCCTGCGCAGCCGTGCTTCCGCGTCCTTAAGTCGTTTCTCCACGGCGTCCCGGCCCGTGCCTCGCTGGCCGCCCTGCGCTCCGACCAGCGCGGCCACTGTCTCGTCCCGGTTGGCCGGGTCGAAGACCTGACACAGCCAATCGTTGATCGGCGGAGTCACGACGTCCTCTCGCAGATTCACCGTCTTCGGGTGGTCGGCGAGCGCCGCAGAGCCCGGCGCCAGTGTCCGTGCGATGCACCGGTAGTACACGCCTTTGCGGATCGCCGCGCCCTGCATCTTCCTTGTGCAGATCTCGCAGCGCACCAACCCTTTCAGGAGATAGGTGTGCTTGGTGGCGCTCCGATCCCGGTCAAGCTTCGCAATGCCGCGCATCCCGCCGGCCGCGCGGGACCGGCGCACCAGCTGTGCCTGCGTGAAGGTCTCCACCGAGACAATTTCTGGATGCGCGGGCCGGCGCGATCGAACGACGCGTTCCGGCTCCGCGCGGCGGAATCGCACGACATGGCCCGCGCTCACATCGTCCGGGTTCAGCAAAGTTTCGTGCTTGGTCCAGCGGCCGAAGATCGCGTACCCGGTGTAGCGCGGATTCTCCAAAATGGATCGGACAGTGCTGCCCTGCCAGCCATCGGCGAGCCGGTGCCGGTTCTGGTCGCGTCGACGTTCCGAAGGGCACGGCACCCCGTCCTCATTCAAGCCCTTCGCGATCGCGCGGTCGCCCACACCTTCCAGGTACTCGGCGAAGATCCGTCGGACGACGCCGGCCGCCTCATCGTCGATCGCCAACACGCGCAGCCGGAACCCCTCTGCAGCCTTCCGCGGGTTCGGGTGCGGCCCGCCATCTACCACGACGTACCCGTACGGCGCCCGGCCGCCCTGGTGACGACCCTCGTTCACCACCTGAGCGTCCATCGCTGCGCGAACGCGTGCCTGGACGTGCTGGCGCTCCGATTCGCTCATCCCGCCAAGCACGCTCATGAGCATCTTGTGCGACGGGTTCCGCGCGTCGAACTTCCCGCCGAGTTCCGGCACCCACAAGTCCACACCGTACGCAGCGAACCGTGGCGCGATCAGCGAGAACTGGTTGCCGAACCAACACCGGGTTCCCTCGCCGACCACTACGGCATTCCACGTCCGTCGCGGGTTCTTCAGCTCGGCGAGCAGCCGAGCGGCTTCGGTACGCCGGTCCCACGGCACCGAACGTGACTGCCCGATGTCGAAGAACTCGGCCACGATCCGGCCGCCCAGCGGCTCGACGAACTTTCGCGCGTTCCCGAACTGCCAGCCGCGGGAAGTCTCCGGGTCTTGGTTGTCCTCGGTCGAGCACCGGCCGTAGACCGCCAACTCGCCGATCCCGTCGTCGACGGGGTCGGCGACTTCCAGGCCAAGGATGTCGTCAAGCGTCGACCACGGGTCACTGCTGATTTCAGCCGTCACGGTCCACCTCCTCCGCCGGTCCGTCCAGTACCGGCACCTCGGTAAGCTCGATCAGGATGGCCAGCAAGCCGCGCGCGACAGCAGGCGTTAGGCTTGGCAATCCCGCAGGTAGGATAACTCGGATCGGTGGGTCCTCGGAGTGGTCGGCACTCATGTCTGATCTTCCTCCACGTCCGGCTCGTCGCCAGTGGCCGCGCGGCTGATGGAACTCCTGATTTCAGCCGTCAGGTATCCGCGCACCTGCCTAACCTCGCCGTCGTCGCCGATCACCCGGTCCCGGGTCGGCCGGCATCCCAGGTCAGTCATCTCCTGGGCGAACGTCCGCCGGTCCATCTCGAGCGCGTCGAGCAGTTCGGCCGTCGGTACGAAGTCCCGGCCGTCCTCGCTGAGATCGTCGCCCAGGTAGTCGACGATCGACGCGAGCAGCGCGGGCAGCTCAACCGCGCCAACGGGCTGACCTGCACTGATTGCCTTGATTGCCGCGGCGTGATCGAGCACCGGTATGTTGTCCTGCCCGGCAGCGTGCCCGGTCAGTGTCCCGACCGCTTCGCGCAGCGCGCGGCCTTGCTCGCAGATGGTCCGCCAGTCCTCGTTCGGCATGTAGTAGGTCCGGACCGTCATGGCCAGGACGTCGGCGCCGGCGGCGGTGTCGCCGTCCGGCCGCAGGATGCCGACACCCTTGTGTGAGGGCAGCAGCCGCGACGAGTCGAATCCTCGCGTGTTCATCTGCTCGCCGAGCACGATGTTCGAGTCGCGCCAGTCCATCACCCGCAAGGCGAACCGCGAGCCGAGCACTGCGCGCAGCCCGGACGGGATCGTCTTCGAGTCCGGTCGTTGCGTCGCGAGTACGAGCACGATCCCCGCGGCTGGCCCCTTCTTCGCCAGCCATGTCAGCAGCTCACCGACGTACTCACCTGCGGGTAGCTTTTTTCCTTGCACGTCAACGGGTGTGCGGTCCTCCAAGGGAACCTGAACCTCATCGATGAAGATCGCCGTGATCGGCATGTTCAACGCCTTGTCACGGGACATCTCCGGCGTGACCTTCGACTCCGGACACGTGAGGTCGTCCAGGTCGCGCATCCGCCGGAATCGCGTCTGAACCTCGCCGACCAGCTCGATCAGCCAGTCGACCAAGGCCAGCACGTGCTCGGGTTCGTCGCCGGACATGAACCGGTGCGCCACCAAACCGGCCGCGTCCCAGTCCTTCCCTGCTTTGAAGTCCGCCACGTACAGCCGGACCCACGCGTCCAGGATGAGTCCCGCTGCGGCGAGCCGGGCGGAAAACGTCTTGCCCTGCCGCGGAATCGCGCCGACGAGCAGTGACGTCCACACCAGCGGAAGGTCGATCCGCCGATCCCGCGCGTCCCGTCCGAATGGAATCGGCCGCCACGCGTCCCACTGCGTCACGCCGAGCAGCGGCGTCCGCAAGGGCGGCGATGCGTATGGGTCTTCATCGGCCACCCACATCGCTACCCGGCCGGCGTGCCCGCCGTTGCCGCGCACCCGCTCGACGATCAGCTGGACTTCATCGACCGCGAGCGCCGACGCGAGTGCGTCCCGGTTCTTCACGACGTCGGCCGCTTTGCGCGTGGCAGGGAGGTCGACGGTGACCGCCCAGCCGTCACCGACGCGTGTCGCTCGCTCGACGAGCCGCAACGTCTCGTCTTTGCCGATCAGCTTCGCGTCCCGGAACGCGTCCACCAGGACCTGCGGGTCCATCGTCCACGTCAGCGTCCGCGGTCCGGCGAGCGCCGGCTTACGCCCGGGGCTGCCGTCCTTCCTGCGTCCGAGAACCGCGAGCGCTACCGACGCCGCCGCCCCGGCGATCCACAGTGGATCGTCCCCATACACCAGATCGACGACGGCCACCGCAATGGCGACAACGACCGCGATGGCGCCGCTAACCTTCCACCGGAACAACGTCAGCGTCCGGATTTCGATGAACTTGTCCGCCAACTTCTCCGACTCCTCGGCAGCCGTCCGGTAATCCCGGACGGTTATCCACCTGCGCCACCACCGCGCACCAACGACGACACCGCGCACAACCGCACTGAGGAACCGCAATGGCGACAGCACAAGCCACACCACAGCATCCTTGAACGCCTGGACCGCCTGCGGCTTGGTCTTGAGCCACAACGGCACCCGTGGCGAGTGCAACCACCACAGCACGAGACGGTTCCGACGTCGCTCACGCCGACGTGGCTGCGGCAACGTGTCGTCGACCAGTTCGCCGTCGAGCACGGGATCGGCCTTGACCGGCAACGAGTCAGCCATTGGCCACCTCCGCGCGCAGCGCCCGCGCAAGCCGCGGTGACAGCCCGCGCGAACAGCCGGTCGCCCGCCGCACCCACGCCGGCGTGATCTCGACGTCCGGCGTCCAGCTCTCCCGAGCGATCGCGAGGTAGTCGGCGAACAACACGCGTCGGCCGGCTTCCTCCTGCTGAACGGGCCGCCGTTCAGCAGCCACGAGCACGGCGTCGGTGAGCTTGTCCCGAAGGTCGGTGATCGCCTCGACCGCGACGAACACGACCAGCGGCGGCACCGAGTGCAGGACGATCGCTGGGGGCTCGCCGGCCGCGAACGACGTCCAGGTGTTCATGACATACGTCGCCGCGAGCGTGAACCACTTCGCTCGCCGCACCCACGGACCCGTCTTGACCTGGTACCGGGCGGTCACTTGCTCCGCGCGAAGGATCGCGAGCAGGACCAGTGAGACGGTCGGGTCCAGTACCCACGCCGCCAGCCACGGCAGCGAGCCCGGCCGTGTTCCGGCAGACGCGAAGCCCTGGACGTTGGTCATCGTGAACGCCAGTCCGAGCACGATCCCGGTCCAGCACATCCAATCGACCTGCCGCCTGACCCGCTCGATCCGCAGCGCGACGACGTCCGGATCGGTTTGATAGGCGCGCACCTCCGCGGCCTCGGCCGCGTCCTGCGCGAGCCGTTGCGCACGGTTCATCGCCGACCACCTCGCTTCCGGGTGTCGACGGTGGTCACGGTCATGGCGCGAGTCAGTGCGTACGACGCGAACAGCGCTGGCAGGGCGAGCACGGCGACGAGCAGCCACGGGCTGCCCGGGTGCGCGATCACCACCCACTGGACGGCGACGATCAAGCCGGCGTTGAATAGCACCCGCCCGACCAGCGACACGAGCCGTGCCCCGCTCCGTGCGGCTTCTGCGGCAGCCTTCGCCCGGCGGGAACCGGCCCGCCAGACCCAGAACAGCACGAGCAGCACGCCGACTCCGGCGAGGATCTGCGTGGGTGTCACGGTCAGTCCGTTCATCGCTCACCCCGATCGATCCGCTCGCCGCGCCGCAGCCAGTGCGGGTGCAGCGCGCGCCGGTCGTCGTCGGTCATCGCGCCCCAGACGCCGACCGTCTCGGCGCCGGCTGTCCGAAGCTCCAGTTCAAGACACTCGTCCTGGACCGGGCAGCCACCGCACAAGCGCTTGGCGAACTCCCGATCGTCACGAGCGTCCGGCGGCCCGCCCGCCGCCGGGGTCATGCAGGCTCCATCGCTGGTCACGATGGTGGTCAGGACATCGGTGGGCACCCATCGCAAGCGATCCAGCCGCCACGCGATGCCGATCAGCTGGAGGTCGTCCATGCCGCACCTCCGTCCTGAAGCGCCTTGGCCAGCTCGGCGGAGGAGACCCGCAGGCCGGTCCGGCATCGGGTGGCGCGCAGGGCGCCGGCCCGGATCGCCCGCCTGACCGTGTTGCGGGAGACACCGAGAATCCACGCGGACTCGGGAATGGTGTGAAAGGTCGTTTTGGTGTTCATGAGAGAACCATTCTGTTGATTTCAATACTATGTTGTTTATTTCAGCTGTCATGTGGACGTGTTTGTCCGCGCGCCGCAGCAACACGCACCGGCGGCGCTAATGAACGGTTGAAAAGCCGCTAATCTCGGCGCTGAGGCGGAGCGCGGAGGAATACGTGACGGAGGACTGGGCGGCGGTCGCGAAGGCGATCGACATGCGCGTGCGGGAACTGGGCTGGCGGCAACGCGAGCTGGCCGAGCGGTCGCACGTGTCGCAAGCGACCGTGCGCGAGCTTCAGCACCACGTCGTCGAGCGGCGCCGCAGCGCCCGAACGCTCGAAGCGCTGTCGACGACGTTGGGCTGGCACCCGCGGCATCTGCAGGCTGTGCTGCAGAACCGCACGCCGCCGCACCCGGACGAGCCGGTCGACGACGGCCACGAGCTCGCGTCCCGATTGGACGCACTCGAACAGCGGCTGGCCGAGATCACCGACCGGCTCGAAGACGTTCAAACAAGCCTGGCGACCGTGGTCGAGCACATCCGGCCGAAGCGTTAGCGAGGTCTTTTCCATGCCTTCAATTCAAGGCTGGAGCGGCCTCGCAACCCATGCACAAGCACCGCAGCACCACCGCACAACCACCGCAGATCACCGACATTCGGGAGCGCAATTGAATCCGGCCGGGGGATGGACGGGACGCACGGCGGCGGCGTTGCAGACTGCATTGCGGCTGAGTCAGGAGCGCTTCGCCGAACGCCTGGGAATCAGCGCGCGCACGGTCGGGGCGTGGCACAAGAAACCGGATCTTCGACCGCAGTCGGACATGCAACAGGTCTTGGACACGGCGTTGGCGCAGGCGTCGGACGCCGAGCGCGACCGGTTCGGCGCCTTGACCGGCGACGCACCGGGCAGCGCCTCGCCGGCCGCGTCGAGCGGGGCTGATGAACGCCTGGACGCCGACCCTCACATCGGCGCCGCGTTGGAGTGGCTCGACCGTCACGCGCACTGGACGCCGGGCACCGCGCGTCGCGCTGTTGCCGATCGTCTCGCCCGCATCGACGCCCAAGAGCTTCAAGACCGTGGGACGCGGCGTGGTTGGGTCAGCCAACGCGACGTCGCGGCCGCGCTGACCGCCTACTACGGCAGCCGGCTCGACGACCACGGCCTGTACACGGCGCAATGTGGTGATCTCGCCATGAACACCAGCGTTCTGACCTGCGCAGACTGGCTCGACCTGGATTGCGAGCTTCGTCCGCCGTATGACCGGCTCCGGGTGCCGAGCGCACAGCCGGAAGCCGACCTCGACCTGGACGACCGCGCCGCCGACCGCGCTGTTCAGCGACTCGCCGAGACGCTGTCCATGAACACCCGGCTCACGGACAGCCCGATCTACCGGCTCACGAGCACGGACATCCGTGAACATCAGCTTCGCGGCACGTTCGGCGTGTCCCAGTTCGTGCACTACGCGCTGACGGCCGACCTTCTCGAAGGTGAACTGGTCGACGCGGTGGCCGCGGGCTCGACGGCCATGCCGCTCAGGGACCGTTACCTGCCGGACCTCCGCTCGGTGCTCGGCGTCGGCGCGCGGCTGTGTGCGGGCGGCGTCCTCGCGCTGACGGCGATCGCCCGGCCTGCTGACCCGTACCGCGGAGACGCGGACTACTTGCTGCTGGTCCAAGAGCGGTCCGGCAACGTGCTGAACGCGGCGCGCCGGCTCGCGGTGATCCCGAAGGGCTTCCACCAGCCGCTGACCGACGTCCGCCGCGACGCGCAAGTGGGCATGACACTTCGCCGTGAGATGGAAGAAGAGCTGTTCGGCCGGCCCGACGTCGACAACACCCTGGGTGACATGCTGGCGGCCGACCCGCTGCACCCAACCAAGCTCACCGAGCCGATGAGCTGGCTCATGGCGCAGCCCGGCCGGCTGCGGATGGAGTGCACGGGGTTCGGCCTGAACCTCGTCAGCGGAAACTACGAGTTCGCCAGCCTGATCGTCATCGAGGACGAAGATTTTTGGGCACGCTACGGGGGAGTGGTCGAAGCAAACTGGGAATCCGCAACTCTTCGTCAGTATTCGACTACCGATGACGAGCTCGTCACCGAGTTGCTGGGTGATGTAGCGTGGAGCAACGAAGGATTGTTCGCCATGTCGCAAGGGCTCAGGCGCCTTGCGGAAATCGGCGGAGAGCGCGTGAAACTACCCACGATCGAATGGGAGATCAGCCAGTGACTAACGGTTGGATCGCCGGCAACGCGAACGAAGACGCGGCGGACACGCGCGGCTGGCTGGTCGGCCACTTCATCGATCCGTCGCAGGGCGTCCGAGCGTCCAAGGACGTGGAAGTCAAGTGGGCCAACCATCCTGCGGGTGACAAGCGTCCCGAGTGGACTTCCGACGACCAGCGAACCACGCTGGTGATGCTTGTCTCAGGCGAGTTTCGAGTGGAAGTCACCGGCGGTAGCAAGGTCATGAACCGGCCGGGCGATTACCTCATGTGGGGCCCGGGAATCGACCATTCTTGGGAAGCACTGGTGGATTCGGTTGTCTTGACGGTCCGCTGGCCGTCAGCGACCTAATTCGACTGCGGGAATCCTCACCCGCTCACCGCCGATCTCGGAGAGTCGACGCAGGCCCTGGAGAAATGCGAACAATCCCTCATTGCTCCATGTTTCGTTACCGATCAGTTCGGTGATCAGGTCTCCGTCGAGCGTCGAGTACTGCCGCAGCCCGGCGGCCTCCCAGTTCGCTTCGACGTCACCGCCGAACCGCGGCCAGAACTCCTCATCTTCGATCACGACCAGACTGGCGAACTCGTAATTCCCGCTGACCAGGTTGAACCCGAATCCAGTGCACTCCATCCGCAACCGGCCGGGCTGTTCGGTCAACCACCGCATCGGCGCCGAGAGCCGGGCCGGGTGCATCGGATCGGCGGCCCGCTGGACGCCGGTTGTCCGGTCGACGTCGCCCCTGCCGAACAGTTCTTCTTCCAGCTCACGGCGCAATGTGGCACCGATCCGCGCGTCGGCGCGTTGATCGGCGAGCGGCCCGTGAAAGCTCTTCGGGATGACGGCCAGCCTGCGCGCCGCATTCACCACGTGCCGTGAACGCTCCTGCACCAGCAATAGGTAGTCCGCCTCACCGCGGAACGAATCGGCCGGCCGCGCGATCGCCGTCAACGCGAGCACGCCACCGGCGCAAAGCCGTCCTCGAAGGTCAAGCACGGCCGCAAGATCCGGCAGGTACCGATCCCGAAGCGGCATCCGACCCTGCTGCACCGCCCCGCGTTCGTATAGCTCCCGTTCGAGAAGATCCACGCTCAGGGCGTACTCGACGAACGGCACCACCTGGACGTCGCCGCCAACCATTCCCGGTCGGATCTGCACGTCCGTGAGCCGATACAGCGGCACGTCCGCGATGCGCACGTCGTCAGCCGCAGCTTCCGCCAGCCGCTGAACCGCAACGTTTTCGTCGACCAGCTCACGCGCGGCACTCTCGTTGACAGACAGCACAATCCGGTCGTTCTCGGCCGTCAACGGGCAAGCAAGATCCAGCCAGTCCGGCCGGGTCAGGACGCTGGTCGCGACCTCAACCTGTCCGCAGCGCGCGGCATACAGCACATGCCCGGGAACCGAGTCGCTGTAATAGTTCGCCAAGGCGGCTGCAACACGACTCCGACCGGCCGGCACGTCGGAATGCGGCTTCACAGGCGCGGCGGTTGCCACGCGTCCGCGTGCAGTACCGGGAGACCACCCAGCGTGCCGATCCAGCCAGCCGAACGCAGGCTCAAGCGCCGAGCCAAGCTCCGCCGTCCCCTCCAGCGTGCGCAGGACGATCAGCTCGCGCAGCTCGTCTGCGGTGCGGCCGAGAACCTTGGCCAGCTTCGGCCACTGGTACGGCAGGGGCGCGTAGTCGCCGGCTTCCCACCGGATGATCGTCGACCGGTCAACGCCCATCACCTCGGCAAGGTTCTCCTGAGTCAGCCCAGCCGCCTTACGAGCTGAAACAAGCTCCTCGCGCCGACGAACGCTGACCACTCGACCACCTCACCCCGATTGACGCCGATCACAGCGTAGCAGCCGTCATCGCAGGTAGTGGCTCCGAGTGCCACATCCCCGCCGCGAAACATCAACGTTTCCGCTCTGGGCCATGTCCGCCTCCCCGGTTTGGATGATTTCAACAGATTCAAAGACCAGGGGGTGGATGTGACCAGCGGCGAACACGGCTCGCGCTTGTACGTGACCTGGCACCGCTGCGTGGCCGACAACCTGGACCACGCCGTCACCGACGACGCTCTGTCCGATGGCATCGCACGCCATGAAGGCCGCTACCACACGCTCTGCGGCCGCAATGTGCTGTTTCACTCCTGCCTGATGCCTCCCGGCCGGCCGTGCGCTACCTGCAAGTTGCTGGTCTGGCTCGCACGGAGATGCCGTCGCCAGAACCCGCGTCCCATCGCAAGACGTCGTGCTGGCGTCGCATCTTCGGTCGTCTCCAGACTCCGGCCGTCCTGCTGCCGCGCCCGCCTCAACGCGTGCGGCTCATTCCCGAGCAGGACGGCCGGACCACCACGTCGGTGGGAACGGGCAGTACTCCCAGCGACCACCATCACCGGCGGACGACCCGATGACGGTATTCATCGCGCGCCCACTGCCCGGCACAGTCGGCGAATCCCGCCGCGTCGTCCACGTCTTCCCGCTCCCCACGCAGGGCTCGCCGCCGGAACGTCTGACCGCGTACTGCGAAGCGACTTTCGGCGCTGGCGAGCTTGAGTTGCTCGAACGCCCGGTCGGCATGCCGTGCGTGACCTGCCTCCGCCTCGCACCCACCCCAGGCGACGCCGATCGGCAGGCGATCGAGCGATGACGTGGAGCCCGCCGATCACGCTGGCGTTTCAGCGCGAACTGGACCCGCTGCTGCTCCTGCCGGTCCGGCTGTTCGTACTGTGCCAGCTGGTAGACATGCGCTGGCGCAGGGCTAGCGTGATCGGGAACGCACTGGGCGTGGGCGGGCGGAGTCTCGCGCTGCACCTGGTGACCCTGCGCGCCGCAGGATACCTGGAGGCCCCGTTTGAGAGAGATAGCCTGGTGCTCCGTTTGACGCCGCTCGGACTCGACCGGCTGACCGAGCACGTGACGGCGCTCCAGTCCGTCGCGAGCACAGCCGCCGCACTCGTCACTGCGCGGCGCGCTCCGCCGACCCGGTGTGCTGTGACGGGGCGCGGCCCGATGCGCTAACCCCTCTGAAAACGGCTGCTCGTGACGGCTGTGACGGGATCCCAGTCGAGCCGTCACAGCCGTCACACAGACGTTCTCGCAGGTCAATCGGTATTCGTTGCTGTCACAGGCCGTGTGACGGCCGTGACGCCTGACGCGGACCAAATGACCAGGGAGGGAAGACCACCACTACGGCCCGGTGACGGGCGTTGAGTCTTGGCTGTTCCGGCGTCGCACCCCTCGCGACCATCCGAGCGGAACGGCCGAGCCGGTCCGGCCGGCGCAGGTTGACTGCGCCGGCCGGATGCTGGCTTTACCGGGCTGCAGCGAGGCCGTCGTGAGTGAGGTTGAGCGCGTCGATCAGGTTGGTACGGCTGCCCGCACACATGTTGGCTTCCAGCTCACCATCGTTCGTGTCGCTGGTGAAAGCCAGGACTCGACCTGTGTGGGCCAGGTCGTACACGGTCAACGGTGTGCTGCGGACCCGATCGCCGTCCCCGTCGCGGATCGCGGCGTAGAGCTTGTGCACCGCTACGCGCTCGGCGCGCATCAGGTACCGCATCTCGTCGGCCACTCCGGACAGCTCCGACATCGGATCAGCATCCCTGCCTTCGAGGTAGGCAGTCGGCACCCTCAGCTGCTGGATGCGGGCGGGCGCGCACCCCGGCAAGGTGTCCACCAGGCTGGCCGCCATGCCACGCGGCCGGATCGGGTCGAGCTGGATCGATCGGTTGTCGGTGATCAGCCGCACCGCGTCCGGGCCGGCCGTGGCCACGAAGACGGCGCCGTTGTCATCCGGATGGCTTCCGAACGCGGTCCACGAGTAGAACTCCCGCACGGGCACGGCCAATAGGCTGAGCGTTGCGTGGAACTCCGGGGTGAGCCGACCGTCATCTGTGGCCAGGCGCAGCGCGGTGAACCGGGACAGCGAGCGCCTGGTGAGTTCCTTGGCGAACTCGGCAGTCGAGTAACTGTCGTCCGGGTCGACCACAGCCGGGAGTTCGCCCAGCTCGGCCAGCTTCCACGCGACGAAGAACGCCGATTGCGGCATCCGGACCGGCTTGTCGATGATCGTCATCGTCGTGTCTCAGCCGCCGATTGTCGGCGGGGTCGGCGGGAGCCCGGACCACGGGTCACGCAGCCGGCCGTCCTCGTCGTCGACGATGTCGAACGCGGAATCGTCCTCCAGCACGTACTTGCGCTGGTGCTCCTTATCCTCCTCGCCCTTGCCGCCCCTACCGGCACCACCCATGCCGCCCACCCCGGACGAACCCCGAGCGCCGGCGGCACCGCGCGCGCCCGCACCGGCCCCTCCACGCCCCATTGATTCCTCCGCACCAGCACCGTCCCCGGGACCAGCGCCAAGCCTGCCGGCAGAGCCGCCCGCGCGGCCACCACCGCTCACGCCGCCCGATTCACCACCACCAAACCCGCTGGTCGGGCCGAACCCGCCGATGCCACCCGGCGACCACGAGTTGCCGCCGCTGCTGCCGCCACCAGGCGGCAACGACGACGGCGGCCTCCAGGTCGAGCCGCCGGTCGGATTCGTGGACGGTGGAGTCCATCCCGAGGTCGTCGTCCCATCACCCGGCCCGCTGCCGGGCTGGTAACCCACGGGCGTGGTCACGCCAGGCACGTGGGCTACCGGGACCGTCGAACCCTGCCCCGGCGTGAATGTCGGCGACGCCCCGCCGTTGCCCCGGCCACTGCCAGTCTCGCTGCGGGCGCCAAACTCGGCCTGCTTGCTGGTGACAGGCTGGCCCGAGCCGATCGTGACCTTGCCACCGTCGAAGGCGGCAAGCTGGCCGTAATCGATCTTCAGCCTCTGACCGCTGGCCTGCGCGTGCGTCGCATACCCCTGGTACTTCTGGAGGTTCTGCTGCCCGACGTTGTTGTAGTCCTGGATCTGTTTCTCAGTGTCGGTCTGCCACCAAGCCGCTTCGTCGAAAAAGTTCTTGTGCGGCGGAGTTGGTGGCATCGGCTGCAGCGACTGTTTCATCTCGTCGAACCCGTGCGCCAGGTCGCTGACGTTCTGCGAATTGGATGTGAACGTCTCTGACGCCGATTGAGACACGTCCGCGAGCGGTCTGATCCGACCCTGCGCCGCATCTGCTCCGCCGCCGGTCCACACCGACTCCAGATTCGAACTCAGCTGCTGTACGCGCCCGCTGATCTGGCTGTGTTCTGAGGCGAGGTCAGCTGCATCAGAACTGCCGTTGTGCCAGTCAGGCGCACCTTTGCTGGCCATGACCTTCTGGACCAGGTCCGACGATGGCACGGTTTGCTCGCCGAGGCTCCCGTGGTACAGGTCGCCGAACCAGTTGCCAACGTCGCTGAACCGGTCACCCGTCCAGTCGGCTGCATCCTCCAGGCCGTGCCCGACCGCCTTGGCGGTGTCGCCGACCCAATCGAAGAACCCCATTACGAGCCGGCCTTCTGCTTCAGGTTCGTGACGACCATGCCGGCCGCGATCGTGGCCGCCTGACACGGATCGGTGCCCTTTTTCGCCGGGCCGAGACCGACCGACACGTCGACCGTCGTCTGATCGTTGATGCCGATGCTGATCTGGCAGAACGTGCTGGGGTCACCGACTGAGGTGACGTGCGCGACCGCTGGGAACCCTTGAATCGCAGGTAGTTCGCGCCACACCACAGCCTTCGGCTTCGTGTTTTCGTACCAGCCACTCAAGCCCTCGTGCGATTCAGAGTCGTACGCCACGTCGACATGCGAGCCCTTTTCGCTGTTCGTCCAGTTGCAACTCGGCCCAAGCCCGGCGGTCGTATCGGGCGAGCCCTGCGGGGCCTCGCCCAGAAGGTCGGTCAACTGTGCCGCGGTCAGGCCACTCTGGCACGGCTGGTTGTCCAGGATCGACGACGCGACTGGGTTCGGCACCTTGGGCGCGCCGCTATGGGGCAACGCCTGCGAAGTGCTCGATGGTGCACTTGCTGACGAGCTCGGTGCGGATGTGGAGTCTCCAGAGCTGCAGGCGGTGAGCCCAGCTGCCAGCGCGACGCCGAAGATCACAAGAGCTGATCGCGCCGTCATCCCAGAACTCCTCCTTTACCCGCGGTCTTCTGAATGTCACCAGTGGCGCTCTGATCGCTGGAGTGCGTCAGGTGCAGCGCATCTTCAAGCCGGCCGATCAACTCGACGACATACTGATGTTCGAGCTTGATGTGCCCCAGCCCGTAGTCGAACGCTCCAGGCTTTCCCCCGTTGCTGGCGAGGAGCGCGTTGTAGCCGTTGCTGGCAGGCTCGTCGGCTGGGGGCTTCAGCGAGGTGAGGCGTTCGGCCTTGGGGATAAGGTTCCACAGGTCGTCTCGAATCTCACGCGCAGTGTCGAGCATGGTCATCGCTTCGTCGTGGTTGAGCGTGAACCCCTGCCCGCTCGACGCCCCTGCACCGCCGGCACCCGCTGCACCGCCCATCGCGGCACCTGCGGCCGTCGCTGCACCGAACGTATCGCTGATATTGAAGTCCAGCCCTGCGAGCCAGCTGCCTGGCGCAGGCGCCTGTTGCGCCATGATGCACCCCTCGTTTTGACACACGTCAACCACACGTCGAAGCCGCCCATCCGATGGCAACTCCGCACGTCACAGTAACCGATCACTTACGACGGGGTGGTCAAACGGTGCAACACGTGCTGGTCATCCTCACCTGATCTCGGGCCATCCGCGGATCCATCTGCCCCGCCGGTCCAGACGCAGCATCTATCGCCCGAACCACCTCGACAGATCTACAGAAGGACAGAAAGACACCGTGGCCGATCGTCTGACGGCCTGAACTACCGACCTTGGCTAGTGCCGCGCCTCGGAACGTTGACGAGGTAATTGCCGTGGACCGGCACGCTGACCTTGCCTGGCAGGCTGCCCAGTGGAGGTGATGCAGGTGGCCCGTCAACCCGAGGTGCTCGTCCACGAGTTAGAACCCGAGCAAGCCCAGCGCCTGGTGAAGATCACCAGGTCCACGCGGGGACAGAGTCCGGTTGCGCCGAGCCGGGATCGTGCTCGCCTCGGTGCAGGGCCGGTCCGCGGGCGAGATCGCGATGATGTTCGCCGCCAGCGAGAACTACGTGTGGGAGGTGATCCACGCGTTCAACGCCCAGGGGTTCGCGGCACTGGCCCAAAATGGAGCGGCGGCCGACCGGTTAAATTCGGTCCGGCCGTCCGCGAGTTGATCTGCCGCACTGCCCGCAGCGACCCCCGCGCTCTCGGGCAGCCCTTCACTACTTGGAGCCTCAGCAAACTCGTTGCCTACCTGCGCGGACACCACCGACTGGCCGTCTCCGCCGAGGCCACGCGACGGGTCCTACGCAAGGCTGGCATCACCTGGCAGCGCACGGAGACTTGGAAGCCAGCCACGACCCGGACTTCGCCAGCAAGATGGTCCGCATCCTGGACCTCTACGACCATCCATGCCCGACCAGTCGGCCATGAACGGCCACTGTCCGCCCATCAGCAACGGCAGCCCGAACATGTCCAGCACGCGCCTGGGCAGCAGGTGGAACAGCGGCGCGTACTCGAAGTACCGCGCCCGTGTCCGCGTACGAAGGTGACGTTGACGTCGCCGAGGTCGGCGATCCTGGCCATCGGCGCCGGCAGGTCGTCCGGGTCGAAGAAGCGCCGCCGGAACTGGGCTGCCTCCCACAGCATGTTCCACTGCGCTATCGCGAGGAACTCTTCAGGCGAGGTGTAGGCGGCCGGGAGCGTCACGTACTCCGGCGGAGCCGGTTCGAGCGGCCGGACCACGCCGTCAAAGATGAACCCGGCCGAGATGTTCCGCAGGCGCGGGTACTCCTCCGGGCAAGCGTCCGCCTCCGGGAGAACACGTCATCGCGGCGCCCTCCAGCACCTCGGCACGGGTCGGCTCCTGTTCCCCGCACACTTCACTGTCCGCCACCTGCGGCTCCACGCCTTGACCGGTCCGCTCGTCGATCTGAGTCATACCTCCATCACGACAGTCTCCGCCGGACTCGTTCCGGACACGCCCGGCCCCGAGTGCTTCTTGCCTCCGGCGTGACCGACAACGGGACTCCCGTACGCGCACAGACGCAAGGCGTCGAGCCGCCAGAGGCGCCGGCCGAGAGAACATACGTGCGAGCGGACGGTAGTTCGCCGGGTCGACTTCGCCAGCTCCCGCCCCCTAATTCGAACAGCAATCATAGGCAGCCTCCCGGCGACCCGACGGGTTGACGACGGCGTCGTAACACTGTCACCAGGGGGTCAAGCTTCTCGACCTATGGAGGTAGCGACCACTGCCTGTAACAGAGCGTTTCTGTTGATCGACGTCAGGGTGTGCTCGACACTCTCATCGGATCTTCGCGAAGGTCGCATGTCGATCTGTCGAGGGCAGTTCGTAACCGGGGGATCACGATCCGCATGTGGAGCGGGGCAGCTCGCGTTGTCCGACTGCGCTACTACTCTCTGAGGGTCTCGGCGTCGGAACAGGGATACGGGGGTTTGGGACACGGTGGATGTCTTCGCGGTGCGTGATCGGCTCGTCAGTGATTACCGCCGTTACGTCGACGGGTTCCTGCGCGTACGCGACGACCGGATCCGCAGCTTGGTGGACCGTGAGCTTGACGCTGGCTTGCTGTGGCCGGAGCCGTGGCTCTCCCTTAACCCTGCGTTCGCAGGTGGGGGCGACATCCGACAGCTGGTCGCAGAGGGAGTGCTGCATCCTTCGTGCGCACGGATCTTCCAGGTGGGTGGCCGGTGCTTGCAGTTGCATCAGCATCAGCGAGATGCGGTGGCGGCGGCCCAGGTTGGTGCGAGCTATGTGTTGACCACAGGCACCGGGTCGGGCAAGAGCTTGTCCTACCTCGTTCCGATCGTTGACCACGTGCTGAGGGAAGGCAGCGGTCGTGGTGTTCGGGCGATCGTCGTGTACCCGATGAACGCGCTGGCCAATAGCCAAGAGCTGGAGCTGGCGAAGTTCTTGGGCGACACGGACCGGCGAGTAACTTTCGCCCGCTATACCGGCCAGGAAAGCGACGAGCAGCGGGAGCAGATCCTGCAGCATCCGCCGGACGTGCTGCTGACCAACTACGTGATGCTCGACCTGCTGCTGACCCGCCCCGATGAGCGGCGTCGGCTTGTTGAACAGGCCGGCGAGCTGCGGTTTCTCGTGCTGGACGAGCTGCACACCTACCGCGGCCGTCAGGGCGCGGACGTTGCGATGCTGGTCAGGCGTGTACGTGATGCGTGTGGTAGCCCGTCGGTGCAGTACGTCGGCACTTCTGCCACCTTGGCCGGGCCGGGCACGCTGGAGCAACAGCGTGCGGCGATCGCCGAGGTGGCCGGGCGGCTGTTCGGCACGCGGGTGGAACCGCGGCATGTGATCGGTGAGACGTTGCGCCGAGCCACTCGCAGCGCCCCCGATCCGGACGACGACGCCATATGCGCCGCCGTTCGGAACGTCGGGGCAGCCGAGGATCTTCGGGATGATCCTCTGGCCGCATGGGTGGAGTCGACCTTCGGCGTGGCGACGGTCGACGGACGGCTGGTGCGCCAACCGCCTACCAAGCTCTCCGACGCGGCCACGGACCTGGCGCGTCGCACCGGGCTGGACGAGGTCACCTGCACGGGCGCGCTTCGACAGGTGCTGCTGGCCGGTGCGGAACAGCTTGATGATTTCGGCCGTTCGCTGTTCGCGTTCCGGCTGCACCAGTTCATCGGCAAGGGCGACACTGTCTATTGCTCGATCGAGTCGGAAACCGACCGCTACCTCACGACCCGGTACCAACTGGCGGTGCCAGGCCGCCCCGAAGCCGTTCTCGCGCCGCTCGCGTTCTGCCGCGAGTGCGGCCAGGAGTACCTGTCGGTCATTCGTACATCCGATGGGTTCCGGCCGCGGCTCCCTGACGATGCCGCAGGTGATGCCCGTAGCGGCTATCTGCATGTCGACACCACCACCCCCTGGCCCGCCGACCCGACCGACGTATTGGAACGACTCCCGACCGGTTGGCTGGTCGGTCGGCCTGGAGCAGAGCAGATCGATCCGACCAAGGTCGATCATCTGCCTGTCCGAGTCGTCGTGCAGCCAGACGGTCATGAGGATGTACACGGGCAGGGCGGTGTCCCGGCGGCGTTCGTGTCCTCGCCTTTCCGGTTCTGCCTGGGATGCCGAGTGTCGTATGAATCCGCGCGCGAGCAGGACTTCGCGAAGTTGTCCAGTCTCGGCTCCGAGGGCCGAAGCTCGGCGACGACGGTGTTGGCCTCAAGCCTGGTGCGGGCCCTGCGCAGCGAGGATCTGCGCGACGATGCCCGGAAGGTGCTGTCGTTCACCGACAACCGGCAGGATGCCTCGCTGCAGGCGGGGCACTTCAACGACTTCGTCCAGGTCGGTCTGCTGCGTAGCGCCTTGCACCGGGCCGTAGCCGAAGCCGGTCCGGACGGGTTGCGGCACGACACGATGGCCAGCGCGGTCGTCCAGGCGCTCGGGCTGCCGCGCGAGGAGTACGCGCTTCAACCAGACGTGCGGGGCCTCGCCCGACAAGAGGCCGAACGGGCACTTCGGGAAGCGGTCGCCTACCGGCTCTACCAGGATCTGCAGCGCGGCTGGCGGATCACGATGCCGAACCTCGAACAGTCCGCGTTGCTCAGGATCGACTACGTCGCGCTGGATGAAGCGTGTGCCGACCACGAAATCTGGCGCAGTGGCCTCTTGGCCGACGTGTCCGCCGAGCGGCGCGAGGCTCTGGCGCGGGTGCTGCTGGACGAAATGCGCCGATCGCTGGCGATCCGGGTGGCCGCGCTCACCGCCGACGGGTTCGAGGCCGTCCGCAACCTTTCAGACCAGCATCTGCGTGATCCGTGGACGATCGCCGAGGAAGAGCGATTTCTCGCTGGCCGGGTCTGGCCCCGGTCGCGGAGGCAGGACGACACCAGGGGCGACGCGTTCATTTCCGGTCTCTCGGCATACGGCCGGTACCTGCGCCGCCAGCTGCGCGGGGACGGGCCGCGAATCACCGCAGCTGACACCGAGCTGACCATCGTCGGGATGCTGGACGCACTCGCCCTTTACGGCCTCGTGACCGTCGTCGAGGAGGACCGCGGTGAGCGGGCGTATCAACTCAACGCCGCAGCACTGCGCTGGTTGGCCGGCGATGGCGTCACGCGCGCACCGGACCCTCTGCGCAACGCGCCTGGCGAGACCGGCGCGGCCCCGAACCCGTACTTCCTCGACTTCTACCGCACCCTCGCGGCCGGGCTGACCGGGTTGCGGTCAGCAGAACACACCGCACAGGTCCCTGCTCCGATCCGCGAAGAGCGTGAAGAAGCATTCCGCCACGCCGGACTCCAGGCACTGTTCTGCTCTCCCACGATGGAGCTGGGCGTCGACATCGCGACCCTCAACGCCGTTGTACTGCGCAACGTCCCGCCCACCCCGGCCAACTACGCCCAGCGCTCCGGCCGCGCCGGCCGCGCCGGGCAACCCGCGATCGTGGTCACCTACTGCACCACTGGCAGCGCGCACGACCAGTACTACTTTCACCGCTCCGCGCGCATGGTGGCCGGCGCCGTCGCCCCGCCTCGTCTGGACCTGGCCAACGCCGACCTCCTGCGTTCCCACATCCACGCCATCTGGCTGGCCGAGACACGCCAGCCACTCGGAAAGTCTCTGGTCGAGCTGCTGGATGTCAGCGGCGACGACCCGAGCCTGGAACTCGAGCCCACGGTGCGGCACACCATGTCCGACCGTGCGGCGGCGGAACGGGCACTGCATCGGGCGCGGCAGGTGCTGGACACCGTCGACGAGATCACCGAAGCGCCGTGGTTCGACGAGGACTGGATCCGCCGCACCGTCGAGGACGCCGTCGAGGAGTTCGACCGCGCCTGCGACCGGTGGCGCGAGGCATTCCGGGCAGCACGCTCCGAGATGGCCGCGGCGAACCGCGTCCTCACCGACGCCGCCGCCTCGGCGGACGCCGTCAATCGTGCCAGGGCGCAGTATCTGGAAGCCGCGACGAAGCTGAACCTGTTGCGCAACGAATCAGACGAGCTGGGCTACAGCGACTTCTACAGCTACCGCTACTTCGCCACCGAAGGCTTCCTGCCCGGCTACTCGTTCCCCCGGCTGCCCGTGTCGGCGTTCATCCCGGCCCGAGCCGGAGGCCGCCGCCGGGACGGCGACTACCTGTCCCGTCCGCGGTTCTTGGCGATCAGCGAATTTGGGCCCGGTGCCTTCGTCTACCACGAGGGCGCTCGCTACGAGGTCGTGAAGGTGTCAGTGCCCTCCCGCGGTGACGCCGACGGCCGACTCGCGCTGGAACGTGCCAAGCGCTGCGAGAACTGCGGCACGCTGTGGAACGACTCCGACGACCACTGCGACATCTGCCATGTCGACCTCGGGGCGTCCGTCCCGAATCTGCTGCGGATGACCACTGCGACCACCCGCCGTCGCGAGCGGATCTCCTCCGACGAGGAAGAACGCCGCCGTCAGGGCTTCGACCTGGTCACGGCGGTCGGACTGCCGCCCAGCGGCCCCGATGCTCGACGCGAGGCGCGGGTTGTCGCCGCGGATGGGCGCGAGCTCGCGCGGCTGACCTACGCCGACACCGCGACCATCCGCCGGATGAACATCGGCCTGCGGCGGCGCGCGCCCGGCACACCCGATGGCTACTTCATCAACCCGATCAGCGGACGGTGGGAGCCGCGTCCTCAGCGCAACCGCCAGGGCCGCGCCGCCGCGGTGGCAGGGGCGCCACCCGAACTCGTGATCCCATTTGTCGAAGACCGTCGCAACACCCTGGTCGTGCACTGGTCGGATCAAGTCGCCCCGGAGCGGCTGGCGACCTTGCAATGGGCACTCAAACGAGGAATCCAGGCCGCGTTCGACCTTGAAGACAATGAACTCGCCGCCGAGGCACTGCCCAACACCCGAGAACGCCGCCGGATCCTGCTGTACGAGTCCGCCGAAGGCGGCGCTGGCGTGCTGCGCAACCTCGTCGCCGGCGAGCACTACGACCTCGGCCTCGTCGCTCGTGAAGCGCTCGACATCCTGCACTTCGACCAGGACGGCCACGACCGAGGCTCCGCCCAACCCGGCACCGAACGCTGCGAACGGGCCTGCTACGACTGCCTGCTTTCTTACGGCAACCAGCCTGACCACCTCATGCTGGACCGCCACTCGATCGTCACGATGCTGCGAGACCTCGCCGACGCCACCACCGTCCCGGCAACGCCCGCACCGGGCGCTGTCCCGGCCTCGCCAGACGCTCCCTCCAACGGCGTCGTGAGCGAGCACCCGTTCATCGACCTGCTGCGCGCCAAGGGCGCACGGCTCCCTGACGGCGTCAACGTGCTCGTCGAGGATGCAGAAGCGCGCCCGCACTTCGTATACGACCTGGCCGTCGGGCGGTACGGCGTGTTCATCGACGACGGCCACAACGATCCCCTCACTGACGAGGACGCCGAGGAACGGCTTCTGGCCCGCCCCCGGTGGCACGTGCTGCGGCTCCGTGAGGGCGAGGACTGGGCTGCGGTCATCGACAGGATGCCGACCGTTTTCGGAGGTGGACGTTCGTGAGCTGGGCAGCTGGTTCCCTGGTCCGAGCCCGTGGCCGCGACTGGGTCGTGCTGCCCGACAGCACCCACGACCTGCTTCTGCTGCGCCCGCTAGGCGGCGGCGCCGACGACATCGCCGGAGTACTCCCGGACCTCGAACCGGTCGAATCCGCGACCTTCGCGTCACCCGACCCCGACGACCTCGGCGACGCGGTGAGCGCGCGCCTGCTCCGCAGCGCGCTGCGATTGGGCTTCCGGTCCAGCGGCGGCCCGTTCCGCAGCCTGGCGCAAATCGCAGTGAGCCCCCGCTCCTACCAACTGGTCCCGCTGCTGATGGCGCTGCGCATGCGCACGGTCCGCCTCCTGATCGCCGACGCCGTCGGCGTCGGCAAGACCATCGAAGCCGGTCTGATCGTCGCCGAACTGCTCGCCCAGGGCAGCGTCGACCGGTTCACCGTCATGTGCAGCCCCGCCCTGGCACCACAGTGGCAACGGGAGCTGGCCGACAAGTTCGGACTCGACGCCGAACTGGTCCTGCCCTCCACCGCCGGCCGCCTGGAACGCGACCTGCCCGCCGGAGAATCGCTGTTCGAGCGCTACCCATACACGGTGGTGTCCACCGACTTCATCAAGTCGTCACGGCGCGCGGACGAGTTCATCCGGGCCTGTCCCAGCCTGGTGATCGTCGACGAAGTCCATACCTGCGTCGGCGCCGCCGATGGTCGCACCGCCCGCGCCAGCCAACAGCGCTACACACTGCTGTCCCGCCTCGCCGCCGATCCCAACCGGCACCTGCTGCTGGTCACCGCAACCCCGCACAGCGGCAAGTCGGAAGCGTTCCGGGCACTGCTAGGACTGCTGGACAAGTCCCTCGCGGAACTGCCCGACGACCTGTCAGGCGACGTGCGCCGCCGCGACCGCGAACGCATCGCCCGCCACGTCGTGCAACGCCAACGCGGCGACATCAAGACCTACCTCGACGAAGACACCCCATTCCCCAACCGCATCCCGTTGGAAGCCACTTACCGACTGACACCGGACTACCGCAAGCTGTTCGACCAGGTCCTGCGCTACGCCCGCGAGACCGTGCGCGACTCGGCCGGAGGCCCAGTGCGCCAACGAGTCCGCTGGTGGTCGATCCTCGCGCTGCTCCGGGCGATGGCCTCCTCGCCCGCCGCAGCCGCCGCGACCCTGCGCAACCGCAGCGGCGAGGACGACGTAGCAACCGTCGAGGAAGCCGACATCCGCGGCCAAGCAGGCGTCCTCGATCTCCCCGACGAAGACGAAGCCGTTGACGGCCGCGACACCACAGCCGGGGCGCTACCAGCCGAAGACACGCCGCGGGCTCGTCTGCTGCGACTGGCCAAGGACGCCGATCGACTACGCGGCGCTAAGGACGCAAAGCTCAAAAAAGGCATCGGGCTTGTCCGGGACCGGGTCGAAGCCGGCGACGCCATCGTGGTCTTCTGCCGCTACATCGCCACCGCCGAGTACGTGGGAACCGCACTGCGCCAGGCGCTACCGGAAGTCGAAGTCGCCTGGGTCACCGGCGCCCAACCACCGGAGGAACGCGAACGCCGCGTCGCCGAACTCGGCAAAGCCGAAAAACGCGTCCTGGTGGCCACCGACTGCCTGTCCGAGGGGGTCAACCTACAAGACCACTTCACTGCGGTCCTGCACTACGACCTATCGTGGAACCCCACTCGCCAGGAGCAACGCGAAGGCCGCGTCGACCGATTCGGACAACGCGTCCCCGACGTGTACGCAATCACCTACTACGGCGAAGACAACGGCATCGACGGTCTCGTGCTGGACGTGCTGCTGCGCCGCCACCGTGCCATCCAAGCCGACACCGGGGTCGCCGTTCCCGTCCCGCAAGACAGCGACGCCGTGCTCACCGCCGTGCTGGAAGGCGTCCTGCGGGCCGAGACCGGCGAGCAACTCCAACTGGAAGGCGTCGAGGAAACCGCCCGCGCCGACCTGCACCAACGGTGGGACGACGCTGCACAACGCGAGAAACGTTCTCGTAGCCTGTTCGCCCAAGAACAGATCAAACCCGACGAGGTCTCCCGCGAGGTCGATGCCCTACGCGCCGCTCTGGGCGGTTTGGCCGAGACCGAGACCTTCGTCGTGGACGCGCTCACCTCTCTACGGGCCACCCTGATTACAACGCCCGACGGGTACGTCGCCGCACTTGACGGGCTGCCGTCCGCGCTGCGGGAAGAACTCGGCGGGACCGCCGATCTCCCGCTCACACGAACTCCACCCGCCCCGGTCGGCGGCGCGGTCTTGGCCCGCACCGATCCCACCGTCGAAACCCTCGCCCGCTACGTCCTCGACACCGCACTCGACCCCGAGGCAGGCGTCGACCGACCGGCCAGGCGGTGCGGAGTCCTCCTCACCGACGCCGTCGACACCCGCACCACCCTGCTCCTGCTGCGCTACCGCCTGCACCTCACACTGCCCACCACTACCGAACGCCGCTCGATGGTTGTGGAAGAAGCTCGGCTACTCGCCTACCGCGGCAGCGCCACCGAGCCCGAATGGCTGCCCGACAACGAGGTCACTGCCCTACTGGATGCCCGGCCCGCCGGAAACATTCCCCGCGACCTCGCCACCGAAGACATCCGCCGCGTCCAAGCACGTCTGGACCACCTCACCCCCCACCTGAACGACGAGGGGGACCGACTAGCTACCGAACTCCTCGCCAGCCACCGCCGAGTTCGAGAAGCCGCCGGCAGCACCGGCGAACTCATCCGCCGAGGTCTCACCGTGACCGCCCAACGCCCCGCCGACATCCTCGGCGTCTACCTCTACCTGCCTGCGGGAACGTGATGCGCGCCCACACCGTCAGCACCATCCGCACCGTCGGTGGCCTGCTGCCCCCCGAAACCCTCGAAGCCATCACCACCGGTGAACTCGACGGACTCAAACCCGGCACCTACGGTCTCGCCGAGTCCGAAACCGTGCGCGAAGCAGCCAACCGTTCCTGGGAACGTCTTCGCAGCGCCTGGCTGGCCTTCCGGCGTGCCGTGCCGCCCGGAGAAGACACCGGCCACCAGATCGAAACCACCCGCTCCCAATGGCTCCGAGTCCTGTTCGACGAACTCGGCTACGGCCGCCTACCTGCAGTCCCTGCAGGCGGCCTCGCCATCGGCGACATCGCCTATCCGGTAAGCCACCTGTGGCAGCAAACCCCGCTGCACCTACTCGGAGTCGGCGTGGATCTCGACCACCGCACGCCCGGTGTGGCCGGTGCCGCGCGGCAAGCACCGCATTCCATGCTGCAAGAACTCCTCAACCGCTCCCCAAACCACCTGTGGGGCGTTCTCACCAACGGCCTCGAGCTGCGCCTCCTGCGGGACTCCGCCGCACTCGTCCGCCAGGCATACGTCCAGTTCGACCTCGCAGGAATGTTCGACGGTGAGGTGTTCGCCGACTTTACGGTGATGTGGCAGCTATGCCACGCCAGCCGGGTCGAACCGCAACCGGACCCGTCAGCGGCACCCACCACCTGCTGGCTAGAGCGCTGGCGAGAAGACTCCACCACCCGCGGAACCCGCGCCCTCAAACGCCTCTCGGCGGGAGTCAGGCAAGCCCTCAACGTCCTCGGTGCCGGATTCCTCGCCGCCACACCCGCACTGCGAGACCAACTTCGCCAAGGCAGCCTCGCCCCGCGCGACTATCACCGGCTTGTGCTCCGTGTGGTCTACCAGCTGCTCGTCTTGTTCGTCGCCGAAGACCGCAACCTCCTCCACCACGACCAAGCCACCCCCGAACAACGCCGCCGCTACGCCCAACACTTCTCGACGGACCGACTACGCCGCAAAGCCCACGGCCGCCATGCCATCGACCGTCACACCGACCATTGGACCGCACTACGCCTCATCACCTGCGGCCTCGGCAACGAAGAAGGACTACCAGCGCTCGGACTTCCAGGCCTCGGCGGTGTCTACGACAGAGGCTCGCTCGGCCCACTCGAGGATTCCGCCCTGACCAATCGCGACCTCCTCGCCGCCGTCCGAGCCCTGTCACTGACGCGCGATGAGACCGGTATGGCTCGCGCGGTGGATTACCGAAACCTCGGTGCGGAGGAGCTCGGCAGCGTCTACGAATCACTCCTCGAACTCGTTCCGGACTACGATGCCCAGACCGGTCGCTACACCCTCGACATCGCAGCTGGAAACGATCGCAAGGAGACCGGTTCTTACTACACTCCCTCGGACCTCGTCGACGTCCTCCTCGACGAGACCCTGACACCGGTTCTGGACAAAGCGGCGACAAACTCCGACCCCGAGGCGGCACTCCTCGCGATCACCGTCTGCGACCCCGCCTGTGGCTCAGGACATTTCCTCGTCGCCGCAGGGCGACGCATTGCGCGCCGACTTGCACGGCATCGCACTGGCGAAGCCGAACCTTCAGAGCCCGCACTACGCGACGCCATGCGCGACGTCATCAGCCACTGCCTCTACGGCGTTGACCTCAATCCACTCGCCGCCGAACTGGCGAAGGTGGCGCTATGGCTCGAGGCACTCGAACCCGGTCGGCCGTTGTCGTTCCTCGACGCCCATATCAAGGTCGGCAACGCTCTCCTTGGTGCCACGCCTGACATCATCGAACAAGGCATCCCCGAGACCGCCTTCACGGTTCTTACCGGCGACGACTCCACGACTGTGTCGAAGAGGAGGAGCCGCAACCGGGACGAGACCATCCACTCGAACCAAGCGGAACTCTTCTTCGAGGAACCCCCCAGCGACTTCGGCAAGGCATTCCAGGAACTGGCGAACGCCCCTGAACATACACTCGCGGAAGTCCGCGCTAAGGTCGCTGCATGGCGCGCCGCTGAGGCGAATCCTGCCCTTGAGCAAGCGCGACTAACCTCCGATGCATGGTGTTCCGCCTTCGTATGGCACCACGAGCCCAGTAGGCCGCCCGGCTTGACGGCTGGCGACATTCGTCGAATCGAAGATCATGGAGAAGCTGGGATCACCCGTCAGCAACTCGCCGAAGTGCGCCGCCTGCGCACCGAGTATCTGTTCTTTCATTGGCACCTAGAGTTTCCCGATGTATTCCCCGGAGGATTCACCTGCATTGTCGGCAATCCCCCCTGGGAGCAGATGGAACTTCAAGAGAAGCAGTATTTCTCGGCAAGTGCGCCCGAAATTGCCACAGCACCAACTGCGGCGGCTCGCAAGAAACTGATTGCAGCCCTTGAGACTGAACGTCCAGCACTGTGGAAGCAGTACCTTGCCGACTTTCGATTCATTGAAAACGAGAATCGACTTGTACGCGCGAGCCGACGATACCCACTGACAGCTCGTGGACGCATCAACACCTATGCCCTCTTCGCCGAACTGGGCGTCTCACTGACAGCCGGCGATGGGCGTGCAGGCATGGTCCTGCAGACGGCAATCGCGACCGGGGATACAACGTCACCATTCTTTCGTCGATTGGTTGAGACTAAGACCCTCGCCGCATTTTTCGACTTCGAGAACGAGGCGAAGATCTTTCCTGACGTTCACAATCAATTCCGATTTGCAGTACTTGTTACAACAGGTGGAGAAGTAATTCAGCAGGCACCTTTCGCCTTCTCTGTCCGCCACGTCCACGAGTTGCCCGACAGGCGATTCGATGTAACTCCTGCCGAGATTCTCAAGGTTAACCCCAACAGTGGGACGAGTCCGATTTTTCGGACACGTCGCGACGCCGAGATCACCATCGGAATCCATTCTCGCCTGCCAGTTCTCTGGCGGGAAGGACAGAAGAGCGAGAATCCGTGGAAGATCCTGCCCGCGCAAGGCCTGTTCAACATGGCCTCGGCGTCGAATCTTTTCCACAGTGATGAAAGCCTACGTCAACAAGGATGGCTACTTGAGGGAACCTCCTTCGTTCGAGGTCACGAGCGGATGCTCCCGCTCTACGAAGCGAAGATGACCCATTTCTTCGATCATCGCTTTTCAACCTATGAAGGTGCCACTCAAGCGCAGCTAAATAAGGGAACCCTGCCGAGGTTGACACCAGAACAGCACGCCGATCCTGACGCGCTTCCCTGGCCTCGTCATTGGGTTGCTGAAGCAGACGTCTCAAGGGTCCTCCTGCAACTATCTAAACGACTAGGGCAACGGTGGGACCATGCGTGGTTTTTGGGATGGCGTGACACGGCACGGTCTGTAGACGAACGAACGATGATCGCCACCGTGATCCCACATGTCGCAGTGGGCGACAAGTTCATCTTGATGTTGCCGAATGAAGGGGATCCGGCCTGCCTTCAGGCCAACCTCTCCGCATTGGTTCTTGACTACTGCGTCCGCCAAAAGCATGCCGGCGCGTCATTGAAATATCCCGTCGTTAAGCAGTTGCCCATTCTGCCACCTTCGATGTATGACGCGACCGTGCCTTGGCAAGCAAACGAGAAGCCGACACTGAAAAGGTGGATTACCTCGCGGGTGCTGGAATTGTCATACACAGCGTGGGATCTTGAAACGTACGCGCACGATCTTGGTGACGACGGGCCACCTTTTCAATGGGACGAGGAACGTCGCGTGCAATTGCGCGCCGAACTGGATGCTGCCTACCTGCATCTCTATGGGCTCGAAAGAAGCGACACCGAGCATGTCATCGACTCGTTTTTTGTCGTGCGTAAGAACGAGGAACGGCAGTATGGCGAGTTCCGCACCAGGCGACTGGTGCTCGCGGCGTACGACGCGATGGCCGAAGGCCAGTTCGTCAGCCCGCTCAATCCCGCTCCCGGGGAGGGGCACCGCCATCCGGACCGGAGGTCGTAACCGTGCCCTACCAAAACAGTCGCCTGCACGCCGCCGCACAACGCGTTATCGACGCTGGGTTCGCCAACGATGACTCCGCCTTCACCCCTGGCCGTCCAGTGTGGACAAGCTCAACTGCCGACGATCTCCTTCGGCGGTTCGTCAACGCGCCGGAACTCGGTGCCGCCACCTTCACGGAGAAGCTGGGACGCCAGCTCGCTGACGGTCCACAAGAGACGATTCAACTTGCGGCCGAACTGGTGTACTTGCACTTGCTCGCTCCGAACGACTTCGGCGGCACGGCGAAACGCGAGCTCCTGCTGACAGTCTTGGCTCTGGGACCCGAGCCGATCCCGGTGCCGGCGGAACTGGACGCAGCGCTGGACACCGGGTTCGGCCGCGCTGGCACGGCCTACCGCACGTACCGCGATCGGCAACTCGCCTGGCTGGTTCGGTTTGTCGTGGCGTGGAAGGCGCTCGCACCAAATGCTCGCCAGAACGCACTCGCTGACCCGTGGGCGTTTCGCGATGTTGCCGACTCGATCCCAGTCAACAGCGCCTATAGCCAGCGCAACGTCCTGCTGCACCTGGCGTTTCCCGACACTTTCGAACGCATCGTGTCCCGCCGCCATAAGCAGCTGATCGTCCAAGGGCTCGCCGACGACCTGCCCGGCCTGACCGGTGACGAAGACCGGGACCTCGCCGCGCTGCGGGCCGAGCTCGAACGTCAACGTGGCGACCATATCGACTTCTACGACAGCGATATCGAGAGGCGCTGGCGTCCACGCACGGCCTCCGGCGAGGGTGAGCCTGAACTGAGGGGCTGGCTCGTGCGGGGAGCCAATGTGCACGGCCGCAACCTGGTCCCCGAGTGGTTGGCCGAGGGTTACTGCTCGCTCGCCTACCCCGACCTTGGCGAACTGCCGGCCGGACGTACCCGCTCCCAGATCGACGCTCAGCTCGCCGAAAAGCAGCCGGATCTCACGAGCAAGCAGCGTTCCATCCATGTCGGCGTGCTCGACCGGTTCCTCAACCAGATGCAACCAGGCGACATCATCGCCACGGTCGATGGCACCAAGGTCTATGTCGGCACGGTCACTGGCCCGGCGTCGTGGACCGAAACACCCGAGCATCTGAACAGCCGCCGACGTCCGGTCCGCTGGGCCAAGGCGGACGCTCCTTACACCCGGGATCAGCTCACCTCCGCGACCAGGGACCGGCTCTCCGGGCAGATGACTGTCAGCACCCTTGGTGCCCAGGTTGCCGAGTTCGCCGCGCTGGCCGGAATTGACTCCGACCTTGACCCCGCCGAGGACACCGCTGAATCGCCGGTCAGCGAACCGGTCGTGCTGCCGGAGCCCACTGCTGAGCTCGCCGACGAGCTGTTCGTCGACCTCGAGTGGCTGTCCGAAACTGTGGACCTGCTGCGGGAGAAGAAGCAGATCATCCTGTACGGGCCGCCAGGAACCGGCAAGACATACCTGGCGCAGGAGCTGGCCCAATTTCTCGCTGAGCAGACTGGTGGCGAACATCGTCTGGTCCAGTTTCATCCGTCCTACTCCTATGAGGACTTCTTCGAGGGCTTCCGCCCGCAGCGCGGCGCCGCACCAGGCACCGTGGCCTTCGAGTTGGAAGACGGACCGCTGAAGCTGCTCGTCAGCGAAGCGAACAAGGACGTCACCCGCGCCTATGTGCTGATCATCGATGAGATCAACCGCGCCAACCTCGCCAAGGTGTTCGGCGAACTCTACTTCCTCCTGGAGTACCGCGACCGCTCTGTGCAGTTGCAGTACTCGCCGACCGAGGACTTCCGGCTACCACCGAACCTCTACCTCATCGGTACCATGAACACCGCCGACCGGTCGATCGCCCTCGTCGACTCGGCCATGCGACGGCGGTTCTCCTGGCAGGGACTGTTCCCTGGCGAACCTCCGGTCGCCGACATGCTGCGCCGCTGGCTCCACGCACACGGCCTACCGGCCGATCGTGCCGACCTGCTGGACGCCCTTAACGACCGCGTCGCCGATCGCGACGCCGCCATCGGCCCCTCGTACCTGATGAACCCGCGCGTCAGCACCGACACAGGTCTCGCCCGCATCTGGAAACACCACATCATGCCGCTTCTGGAAGAACGGCACATCGGCGATAACGTCGACCTCCACGCCCTCTACGGCCTTGACGCCCTCCGCAACGGCACCACTGCGCGCACCCGGCCGCGCGAGGAATCCGTGCCAGACGAGGAGATCGGCGAGCCACCGGCGTGAGGCGCCTGACCCTGTCCGAACATCAAGCCCGAGCGTTCAGCCCGATCGCCCGGCCCATCGCCGACGGGCTCACCGCCACCGGCGGGGTCAAAGTCAGCGCAGACCTGGAAGGCCGCACCGTACTCAAGGCGTCGTCATACGTCGGCGTGCTTCGATGCGGCGAGATCGAACTTCGCGTCACCCCGAAGATCGGGATCAACCGGCTGCTGTGGCTCCTCGGCCACGCCCAGGATCCCAACGGCTGGCGCGACGACGACATCGTGGACCTCGCCACTGTCGACGACCTCGTCACCGTGGTGGCCGTGTCCTTCCACGCCGCAACCCGCCGAGCCCTCACACATGGAGTGCTCCAGGGCTACCGCACCGTCGAAGAAGCACTCCCGCTCCTGCGTGGCCGCCTGCGCGAAGCCGACCAACTCCGGCAGCGCCTCGGCCTCGCCGTGCCCCTGGAAGTCCGCTACGACGACTACACCGTCGACATCCCCGAAAACCGCATCCTGCTCACCGCCGCCCGCCGACTGCTCCGTGTTCCGGGCCTTCCGCTAGCAACCCATGCCGGTCTTCGTCAACTGCTGGCCACCCTTGCTGACGTCACACCTCTGGTCGCCGGGGACACGCCGCCCGACACTCTGCCGACCAGGCTGACACGCCACTATCAACCGGCACTCCGACTGGCTCGCATCGTTCTCGCCGGACGAAGCATCGATCAGCCGCCCGGCTCCACCGCGGCCAGCGGATTCCTCTTCGACCTCAACAAGGCATTCGAGGACTGGCTCACCATCACGCTCCGCCGCGCACTCGAACCCTACGGAGGCCGGCTGCGCGACCAGTACCCAAGTCATCTTGACACGATGCGGCAACTCCGCATCCGCCCCGACCTCGTCTGGGAACGGCACGCTCAACCTGGCGCCGTCCTTGACGCCAAGTACAAGCGAGTGAGAGACGACGATCGGCGCCACGCCGACCTCTACCAGATGCTCGCCTACTGCACCGCCCTCGGCGTATCCGAAGGACACCTCGTATACGCCTCGGGGGAGGCTCCCAGCTCCCACACCGTCCGCAAGGCCGGCACCAAGCTCCATACCTGGGTACTCGACCTCTCCCAGCCCACGGAACTCATCCTCAAGCAAGTCAGCAGTATTGCAAACGCGGTAGCGACCACGAGCATCTGAATGATCGAAGTCGCGGGCACTCCATGCGGCGACACGCTGCCAGGATCCGCGACCACGAACCACGCGGGTGCACAATGATCGGTTAGCCTCCACTCGGAACGAACGGTTGCCGCCGATGACACTTCACCTCAACATCACATCCACAGAGGCACTGGCGTTCGAGCCAGCTCGCCGCGCCTTGCGACTCTGGCCAGCTATCGGTGGAGCGCAGGTCCAGCTGAGTGTCACCGTCAGGCGGACCTCAGAGCGCAAGGACGCCCCGTCGTACCAGGTGTCCGCCGCGATGCTCATCGCCACGAGCCCCAGCCGAGATCGACGACTCCTCACTCACCTGTCGGCTGGCCACCTGACCAACCCCACCCAGGTCGCCACAGAACTCACGCTGACCGGCTTCGTTGCCGACGAGCAACTCCGTGTAGCCGAGGCGTTGCGCGAAGGGGCCGATCATCTTTGGGTCACCCTCCAGGTCAGCGTGACCTGTGTGGACGGCGACCCGGCGCAACTGGTCGGTGGAACGGGAGAACTCGGGTTCGACGTGCCCAGCGGCGAATGGGCTCGAGAGCTGGAGCGCGTTGACGCCGGCTCCTACCTCGAGATTCTCGTGCCACTCACCAGCGACAACGAACACGCGACCGGCGTACGGCGGCTTCGCAAGGCACGCGAGCTCATCCGGCACAACCACCTCGAGGAGGCACTCGGCGAAGCCCGCAAGGCCGTCGAGGCGATCCGCGCCGCCGAGAGCACATCCGACACCGTACGGCAGGCTGGTTCGAAAGCCCGTCGGGATCGTGACCAGCGCGAGCGCTGGGCCTTTCTCGTCGAGGACGTCTTCTCCCTGCTCAGTGGAGCCGCACACGACGATCCCGGCACTACCGAGCATTTCGTGTGGACGCGCGAGGACGTACTTGCCCTGGTCACGGCCACAGCCGGTCTGCTCAACCGGCGCTCTGAACGCGCCGGACAGTAGAAGCCGCAGCCGCCATCATTGACAACTTAGAGGGGTTGACGCCAGGAATCGGCTCGCCGGGAGCACTGGTCAGCCGAGCTTTGTCGGTGGTCCCGCGTAACCTCGGTGGGTCGTTCACAGTAGGGGAGGTCCAGTGGCCCAGCGTAAGACGGTCACGTCCCAAACGATCATCGGTGAGAAGGGCATCTCCCTGATCGGCACCCGGTGCCTCGAGATGGGCTACCTGTTCCACCCCCGGCGGGTTGATCACGGCATCGACGGTCAATTCCGATATCTGTGCGATGAGCGTGACCTGGACCTGTGGCTGTCAGGGAACGCCCCCGTCATCTTGATCTTTTCTCACCCCGAGCAGGACCAAGCATGGTGGGTCGACGTACACGCTGCATTTCCGGACGCAACGGCTCGCGCCACCCGAACTGTCATCGTCAACAAAAACACTCAGCGATTCGACGCGGATGCCGCCCCGGCGCTCCTTCGCCTCGGCATCCCCCGAGAGTCGGGCCTGTACCTCCGGCCACCGCCGATCACCGAGACACTCACCACCAACCTTCTGCCGATCAACGAATTCCCGTCACACATCTACTTGGCAACAACGTCAGCGACCGACTACCCCACAGCAGGAAACCTACTAGCAGGCCAAACGGTCCGGCGATCAGGCTGGATACTGCGAGACGGGCTAGTGCTCTCCTTCTCAAACCTTCGTGAAGCGCCGCTACGAGTCCTATGCCAGGGTGATGTCGAAGAACACGACACGAGTGAGTGGGCGACCAGCGAGGAACGCGAGGTCACAAACCGGTTCGCCGACCTCCTCAGTCGGACCATCCAGGACTGCTATCCCGATCTGCGTTGGCATGATGCGCCCCGAGTTCTGTGCAGGCTCTGATCTCAGGGAGGATGCAGAGCATGCCGGCACCGAAGAAGTACAGCGACGAGCTGCGTGAGCGGGC
>NZ_JBIAWY010000016.1:0-217196 GCF_042896185.1 Amycolatopsis sp. NPDC001319
ATCACCACCTCGTTCATCAGATGCGTCGAGATGACAACAGCACCGGAGGCCGTGCCGACCATCTGGTGGCCGGTGGTCTTCACCAGAACCGGCCGATGCCCGTCCGCCGCGAACGCGACCGCGGCCTGGACATCGGCCGTATTCTCGGCCACCACGATCACCGCGGGCACCAGCTCGTGGTTCAGGTTGAAAACGGCGCGTTCATCGTCGTATCCCACGTCACCCGGCAGCAGAACCGAACCCGCCACCACGACCGCCAGGGCCGCGACATCCTCAGGCAGCACCGGCGGCAAAGAAGAATCGTCGAAAGTCATAATATGCGCCCTATCAACAAGTGTGAATACAGTGCAACCGAGAAACCGAATGATTCCTCCGCATGGCCGTGCAAAGTGACCGGGCGAAGCCCGAAAAACGACAACGGAGACCCGAACTCACATCCCCAAGGGGGACTGCATGGCACCAACAAAACTAACAAGGTTGCACCGACCGTAGTGACGATGACCTGCGTGAGCATCGTCACTGGACCAAGTGGGCACTTTCCCCGCCCGTGAGCACTTGGACGCCGTAGCCGTGTCCGAGTGGCCTGGTACACCGGCTACCCCTGTCCGGATCTGAGGGATTCTCGTCCGGATCGAAAGTGGCGCCCCGCGCCCAGGTGGGCTAACGGGGCCGTGGTGAACAATTTTTTGTTTGCCCACCGTTTACCAGGACCTTCAAAAAACCGACATACCCTACCTTTTTGTTTGATCTGGATATTAATTGTCAAGGTTATGGACCTTGTCGACAAGGTCACACCGCTCGGGATCGGTCCGCTGACGCTCAGGACATCGAGCGCCCGACGGCGCGGTGTAACAGCTGACGCCCGACGTCACTGTTCGGATCAGCGCTCAGGGCCGAACACGGGTGCGTCAGAGCCGTCTCGTGGTGAACAGGGTGATCCCGTAGACCGCGTCCACTTCCCTCCACTCGGTCTCAGTGAACCCAACTTTGGCCGGCACACGGCGAGAAGCGGTGTTCCGCACCCAGACCGTGGCCCACAAACGTTCGCACCCGGACGATCTCGCCCGGTCCAGAAGCGCCAACGAGGCTTCGGTCGCATATCCCTGACACCGGAGCAGCTCGAACGCCAGCTCCGGTTCCCCTTCCGCTGTCGATCAGCCCGCAGTAGCCGATGACGTCACGTGCGGCCTTCCGCTCGAGCGCTGGATCGCTAGTGTGGCGTAGGTCGCGTCATGTCGGTGAACCTCCGGGAAGAGCAATTCGTATCACTAGTGGTCACGTCTTCAAGGTCACGTGAGGACCGGCATGTCACGCACTGCTCGTACTTGCCACTACTATCCGGGAGAGAGGGACGTCGGTGCGTTTCCCGTCGGACTTTGATGACACCTTCGGCCACCGTTGCACCAATCATTGAGAAACAGACAAATCTTCCTTGTCGGAAATCCGGCACGAGTAGAATCAGGTCCCGGAGCTTTCCGGATCCCGCACGAAGGGGACGAATGACAAAGCCAATCAAGAACACAGCCGTCGATCAAGCTCGGATGGATGAGTTGCTTGGCCAGGTAACCAGGGACGCGGCAGGGGCGGTGACGTTGCCCTTGGCGTTGGTGGGCGACCGGCTTGGATTGTTCTCCGCGCTAGCCTCCGGGGAGCCGGTCACCGCCGGGGAACTTGCCGAGCGGACCGGGATGGTGGAGCGATACCTTCGCGAGTGGCTGCTGGCGATGGCCGCCGCGGGCTATGTCACCTATACGGATGGTGGTTCCGGCCCGGAAGCCAAGCGGACCGCCCGCTATCGGCTCTCTCCCGAGCAGGCTGATGCGTTTACCAACCCCGATAGCCCCGGATATGTCGCGGGCATGTTCCAGAGCATGACCGCAGGCGCCCGCGTCGTCGACCGGCTTACTGAGGTTTTCCGGACCGGCGAGGGAATCTCCTGGCATCAACAGCATGACGACATGTTTGAGGGCACGGAGCGATTCTTCCGCCCCGGCTACGTGGCCAACCTGGCCAGCTTGTGGATTCCGTCGTTGTCCGGGGTTGAGGAGCGGCTCGTGCGGGGTGCCCGGGTGGCTGATGTCGGCTGCGGGTTTGGCGCGTCGACGATCATCATGGCGGAGGCGTATCCGAACTCGACGTTCGTCGGGGTCGATTTCCATGCGCCGTCGATCGCGAAGGCCGGTGAACGGGCGGCCGCGGCCGGGGTGGCCGACCGAATAACGTTCCGGAACGTGGGGTCGGCCGACCTGGAGGGCAGTTACGACTTCATCGCCTTTTTCGACTGTCTGCACGACATGCCGGACCCGGTTTCGGCGTTGCGGGCGGCACTCGCCGCGTTGGCGCCTGAGGGCCGGGTCATGTTGGTCGAGCCGATGAGCTGGGACACGGTCGAGGAAACCATCAGCAGCCCGACGGGGCGAGTGATGGCCGGTGCCTCGCTGCTGGTCTGTTTGCCCAGCGGGCTGGCCGGTTCACCGGCGTACGGGCTGGGTAATCAGGCGGGGCCCACGCGCATCTTGAGGCTGGCCACGGAGGCCGGGTTCAGCGACGCTCGGATCGCGGCGTCCAACGAACATAACGCGGTTTACGAGCTGACTCCGTGAGTCCGGAGCGCGGCGGAGTTCACGAGCCGGCTCCGCCGCCCCGGGCCGCTCGTCCGGCAGCCGGCCATCGACGGCCGCGCTAGCTAGCCGTGCAGGCCGGCCACCTGACCGCCAGCGTCCACATGCCCCGCTCCCGGGGGTTGCCATAACCGGATCATCGCCGCGGCAACCGTGCTCCAACAACCGTCACGCGGCTCGCCTTCAACCGAACACCGCGATCACCGCGCGGGACGGCTGAAGCTAGCCGTCCCAGCCGTCCCGCGGTGATCGTTCCCCCAGCTCAGGGGATCGCATTTCGGATAAAGCGGATCTTCGTGATCCAGAAGTCGAACTCTTCCCGGCCACCTGGCCCGAAGCAGTTTTGGCGGGCCGGGGGTTTGGTCGGTAGGGCAACGCTGCTTCCCTGCTTTCTCAGGAGGCGACAAACGAGCCGGATCTTCCCCGTCGCCGTGCCAAGATCAACACAGACTCGCCCGATGACACTTCGAGCGCGTGCGAAAATAGGAGAACAGACGTGAAACTCAGCAGCAAGGCCCTCGCTACGGGACTGGTCGCCGGTGCGCTGGTCCTCGGTGGGAACGCGATCGCCTCGGCCTCGACGGTGATCGCGAGCTACGACAACCCGAACGCGTGCCAAGCCGCGCTGGCGATTTACGAGACCGTGCACCCGGGCGCTTCGCTCTCTTGCGAGCAGGTCACGATCAGTGGTGGCGCCCTCCGCTGGTGGCTCGTGCAGAACTAGTCGTGTCATTCTCGAGATAAGTGCGCCGCGGGCAAACCGCGGCGCACTTATCGCCAACAACATGTGAGCCCTGAACCGCGTCAAGGGAGTTGAACCTGACGAGCGGCGGGGCTCCCGTCTCCCGAAGCTGAGCAGGGCTTGCTTGCGGGAGCACCGTCGACGTCGGGGCGGCTCGGCGGCCACAACGTAGGTCGGCCAGCTTGGCGCCCGACGAGGCCCAGCAGCGCGCCGACGCACGCAACGAGGCTGCCCGTGAACGCGCCGGAGCACATTGGGTCGCCGTGAAGGCATCTCGACCGACCGCCACTCCTCACTGTTGAATCACCGCCAAGGGCCGGTGGGCCACACATCACGGTGTGTCCCACCGGCCCTTTTTCATTTTCAGGGTTCGAAAACCTGCAGGTGCGCCGTTGCCGACGGCCCACCGCACGGTGAGCATCGTCGCCTCGCCCAGAGCCTGCCAGCGTGCGCGATACCCGGGCCGAACAGGACGTAGTCGCCGAGCTGCCGCAGCTCGACGACCTCCTCTTCGACGTCGAGACGAAAGGGACCGCCGGCCACCAGCACAGTGAGCGCGCGGGCATCGGCCGGCGGGCTCCACGCGGCGCGCGCCTCGCCGGCAGGGTGGTGTACCCATTTCACCTCGACCTCGTCGGCGTGCCGGCCGCTCTCCGCTGGTGCGAAGTGCCCGACCAACCAGCCGCGGACGCCGGCGTCGGCCGAGGCGTGCCCGAGACGATCGACGGCCCGTGCAGGCCGTCGGCGGCGGGGTTCGGCGCGGCGTAGGGCGGCGCGGCGCGCAGATCGGCGAGCGCCCGCGGGCCGAGGCCGACGAGGTCGAGCAGGGCCTCGTCCGGGCAGGCGGTGACTTCTTCGGCGTGCGCGAACCCGAGGCGCAGCAGCTTCTCGCACCACAAGTTCGGACCCGTCCCGTCCGCGGCCAGGCGCTCGCGCACCTCTTCCAGCAGCGTGCGAGTGGGCTCGGCGGGCCGCAGTTCCCAGCCCGCCACGGCCCCGCTGCGGTAGAGGTTGCGCAGCTGCTTGGCGAGGTCGGTGTCGCCGACGACGTGCAGGATCCGGCCCGGCGGCACCCGGCACACGCGTGCCAGGTTCAGCTCGCCATCGACGAGCGAGGCGATCTCCCACGCGGAGGTGGCCCGGCGGAGGGCAAACGCATCGGCGATCCGGCGCGCCTCCTGCTCGGGCGAGGTCGAGGAGAACTTCGCCTCGAGACTCATGCGGACGTTCACAGGACGGCTCTTGTCACTGGCGCGGGCGGGGTCAGTCCAGCAGCCGGGGTTCCAGGCCCGCGAGCAGATCGCGGCCGGCGGCGGTCAAGTGCACGAACGCGTTGTCGGCCAGCAGCGGGTCGGCGGCGATCGGCGGCCGCTGGGTGGGCACGGCGAGGTAGCCCTGCGCGACGGCGGCGGACAGGCCGGGAGTCTCGGCAGCTACCTGCGCCAGCCGCGGCACCGCCACGCTGGTGACCATCCCGCGGTCTCCCGGCCGGCGCCGCGGGCATGGCGGTGCGCGCGGACCCGGCACGCGGTAGAGCAGTAGGTACGACACCGGCCGGCGGTCACCGCGAACCGCGCTGGTTCTATGCCGACAAACATCCGGACCTGCACACTCAGGAGCTCATTGCCCCTTTCGCGCATATCCCGGTGGCCCCACCACCCCGGTCCAGCGTCAACGCGCTAAGTGTTGTTTTCCGGCGCGCGCTACTGGAAGGCCGTGTCCGACGACCGGTCAGAACCGGCCGTTGAAGCTGGCGGTCATGCCACCGTCGACGGTAATCGTCTGCCCGTTCAGGTAGCTAGCGAGGCTCGACAGCAGAAACAGGACCGGGCCGGCTATTTCGGATGCCGTGCCCGCGTGGCCGCGTGGGATGGTTGCGTTCACTGCGGTCCACTGGTCTTGGGTGAAGAGTTCGTCGAGGCGGGGGGTGTGGGTGAAGCCTGGAGCCACGGCGTTAACGCGGACGCCGCGTGGCGCGAGCTCGCGTCCGGCCGACTCAACCAGGCGGTGGAGCGCTGCCTTGGCTGCCCCGTAGAGGGCCTGGTTCGGCAGGTATTCCTGTCCGGACACCGAGCCGATGAAGACCATGGACCCGCCGCCCGCTTCGGCGAGGGCGTGGCCTCCGACTTGCAGGGCCAGGAAGACGTGTCGGAGAACGACGTCGAACTGTTCGTCGTAGCAGTCGTCGTCGTAGGTCAGCACGGAGCCTGGGAGTGCCCTGCCGACGATGTCGACGAGTCCGCTGACCGGGCCGATCCGGGCGGCCTCAGCGAAGATGCGTGCGATGTCGTCGCGACGAGTGACGTCGCCGGTGACGGCGTGGCCGCCGATTTCCTTCGCCACGGTCTCGACGGGTTCGGCGCGCCGGCCGACGCAGACCACTGTGGCTCCCGCCTGGGCCAGCGCGTGGCTGGTCTGGCGGCCGATTCCGGCGCCCGCGCCCAGTACGACGACAACACGTCCGTCGAGTCGAAGCTGATCGAGGTAGTCCGGCACCGCCTCGGCGCGGCTCACTGTTCAATTCCGCGCTGCGGTCGGCTGAGCGTCGAGGTCATGGCGTCTCCTTGGAGCGCGAGTCCGTACTGAAGTGGTTCTCAGGTTGCTCGCGTGCGGCACGTGTGCGCTATTCGTAGTGACGCACAACATGTCCGGGTGCGCAGCCTTGATGGCACCTCGGGCAAATGGATCCGTTGTCACACACAACGTCCAGACAGAGCCGGGTAGGGTCGAGACCAGAGGAAGATCAATTGGCAGCAGCGCTGTGGCTGTATTCGCGGGTCAGATGACGTGCGCGCCGTGCCCATCGGATGTCGGCGGCAGTACCCACTTTGTTCCGCGTTGAGTACTGAGCGGGGAGTGAAGCTTTGCACGTTCTGGTCGTGACGGTCAGCGCGATGGGCCACATCGAGCCACTTCGGGGCGTTCTTCACGAGTTGGTCTTGCGGGGTCATCGGGTGAGCTGCCCGGTCACTGCGGAGTTCGCCGAGCTGATCGCCTCGACGGGTGCGACGCCAGTGATCCGTGACCAGCCAAAGACCGTGATGCCGGCTGCGGATGGCGAACCGGTCGATCTTGCGACGTTCGTCTTCGGCATGAATTTGGCTTACGCCCAGCGCACGTTGCCGCAACTGGAAGACGCGTTCACCGATGATCGTCCTGATGTCGTCGTGTACGAGGCGACTGCGTACGCGGGGTATGCCCTGGCATTGCGCTGGGGTTTGCCTGCGGTGAAGTTGGCGGCGGCCCGGGTGAGCACGGTTGATGATCATCGGCCGACGGAGTGGCTGCCGGTGATGGCGGAGACTCCGGATGCGGCGGAGATCCGCGCGAGATTCGCCGGCTGGCTGGGAAGACAGGGAATCTCGTTGTCGGTTGTGGAGTTTCTGCGCCGGCCGTCGCGGTGTCTGGTGCTCATACCGCGGCTACTGCAACCGCAACCCGAGCGTTTCGATCCGTCGGTGTACACGTTCGTCGGTCCGGGCCTCGACAGGCGGCCCGAGCAGCAACCGTGGCCTGCACCCGAGCGGCCGTTGGTGCTGGTGTCGTTGGGTACGGCATTCACTGATTCCATCGGCTTCTTCCGCGATTGCATCGCCGCCTTGAGCGGACAGGGGTGGCACCTGGTCCTCTCGGTGGGCACCCGCCACATCGACCCGGAGGACCTGGGACCGCTGCCATCCGATGTCGAGGTGCACCGGCGGGTACCCCAGCGGTCGGTGCTGCGCCACGCCTCTGTGTTCGTGACTCATGCCGGACCTGGTGGCGCGTCGGAGGCGTTGGCGTTCGGGGTGCCGATGGTCGCGGTGCCGCAGGCCATCGACCAGTTCGACAACGCGATCATGCTCGCCGAAGCGGGTGTCGCAACCGTGTTCGAGCCCGGTCAGATAACACCCGTCGCGCTGCGGAATGCCGTACGCGAATCCATGACCTCTGAGACAGTGGCACAGGCATGCCGCGCCGCGGCCGACGCAGTACCGGCGGACGGCGCCACCACGGCGGTCGACGCCATCGAGGCAGTCGTCGCCGAATCGGTGCGGCGGGCGTCCTGAGTCACGCACCAGGTGGTTGTTGACAGTGGATGAGATTCTGCCGGTGTCACCCGCGCAGCGGGAGATGTGGATGATGGCCTGCCTGGCCCCCGCGTCATCAGCGTGCCGGCTCGGCGAGTACATCGAGATTCACGGACAGATCGACCCGGCTCTGTTCGAGCGTGCCCTCCGCCAGGTGGTGGATGAATCGCCGGCACTGCGCGCGCGATTCATCGAGCAGCACGGCGAGATCGTGCAGGTCATCAGTTCCACGGTGGACTGGACGTTCCCGGTTGTGGATGTCAGCACCGAGGACAACCCGCTCGCCGCAGCCGAACGATGGATACGCGCCGACCTGCGAGACCCGATGTGTCCCGATTCTGGTCCGATGTTCACCTTTTCTCTGCTTATGCTGGATGTGGAGCGGTTTGCCTGGTATTTCGGGTTTCACCACATCATCACCGATGGGGCCTCGATGCGCCTTGTCGTGGCGCGGGTAGCCGCGATCTACGACGCTCTGATCGCGGATGTCCAGGTAGGGCCCACACCGTTCGCCCCGTTGCGGGACATCGTCCAGGCCGAGCAGTCCTATCAATCCTCCGAACAATTCAGCGCCGATAAGGAGTACTGGACCGGCCAGCTGGAGGCGCCTCCCGAACCCAGCCGGCTCAGCGGCCGTCGGCCAACGCGTCCCGCAGACGAGATCGTCTGGTCAGCCAAGCACATGCCCGCCGGTGACCTCGACGCGATACGCGACCTGGCGGGACAGGTGGGCTCGCGGTCGCGGTCCCTAGTCCCCGTTGCCGCAGCTGCAGCGTTCCTGCACCGCATGACGGGTCAGACCGACATCGTCCTGGGCTACCCGGTCGCCGCTCGCCCGACCGAGCTACAGGCGTCCGGCTGCGGGCTCATGTCCAACGTCGTGCCGCTCCGGCTGCGGGTCCACTCAGACACGACGGTCGGCGAACTGTTGGAGAGCACCCGCTCGCAGATTCGTGGAGCCCTGGCCCACCAGCGCTACCGTGGTACACAGCTGTGTCAGGATCTCGGGATCCGCAGTGGCCTTGCCGGGCTGCTGAGCATGACCGTGAATCTGCAGAGCTTCGACCACGCCTTCACGATCGGCGGTCACCGGGTCACCTGGCGCACGATGACCACCAACCCGGTCCACGACCTGACGCTGTTCCTCGACGACGGACCTGGATCACGCGGTCTGCGCTCCTATCTGCAGGGCAATGACGAGCTGTACGACGCCGAAGACGTCGCCACGCATCACACCCGCTTCCTGCGGCTCCTCGGCGAGCTCGCCGCCTCCACCGTGGACCGGCCCATTGGCTCCTTCGATCTTGTGGATTCACGCGAGCGACAACGGTTACTGACGAACTGGGGCCGCGGTGCCGACACCCTGACGGGACCGCGCACGATCACCGGCCTCTTCGCCACACAGGTCTCCGCTGCCCCGGACGCCATCGCGGTCGTCACCGCCGACCGATCATGGACCTACCGGGAGGTCGACGAGGCAAGCGACCGGTTCGCGGCACACCTCGCCGCGCGGCACCGCGATGCGCCACGTCGGATCGCACTGGCGCTGCCGCGCGGAATTGATCTGGTCCTCGCGATCTTGGCGGTGCTGAAGAGCAGCGCGGCCTACCTGTTGCTCGATACCACTCAGCCCGCGGAGCGTATTCGGTTCCTGCTGCAGGACGCCCGGCCCGAGCTGCTGCTCACGACTGCCGAGTTCGATCCCACCAGCCACGGCGAACTCGAGATCCCGTCCACGACCGCGGTGCTGCGCGTGGAGGACCTGTCCGCGAAAACGGCCCCGCAGCAGATCGAGCCAGATCGTGACCCCGACGACGCCGCCTGTGTGATTTACACATCCGGATCGACCGGTCGTCCCAAGGGCATCGTCCTGACCCACCGCAACCTGGCCGAGATGGTCCTCGACCCGCGTCTGATCCACGGCGCCCATGATCGTGTCCTCGTGCACTCGCCGATGACCTTCGACGCGTTCAGCCATGAGCTGTGGACGCCGTTGCTCAGCGGCCGCACGGCCGTGCTTGCTCCTGCCGGGCGACTCGACATTACCGACATCGCCGCACTGATCAACCGGCACGGAATCACCAGCCTGTTCGTCACGGCTGCGCTGTTCGCCGTGATCGCCGACGAAATTCCGCAGAGTCTCGCGCCCCTTGAAGAAGTCTGGACCGGCGGGGAGGCCGTGTCCGTCGATGCGGTCAGGCGGGTCCGTGAGGTTTGTCCGGACCTCGACATCATCAACGCATACGGCCCGGCTGAGAACACCACGTTCGCCACCGTCCATGCCGTCACCCAAGTCTCGCCGAACCAAACCACCGTCCCCATCGGACGACCTGTCGCCGGGACGCAGATATACGTTCTCGACGAACGGCTTCGCCCGGTGCCGGTAGGAGTTGCGGGCGAGCTCTGCGTCGCCGGCAGCGGATTGGCCCGTGGTTACCTCGACCAGCCGGACCTGACCGCACAGCGGTTCGTGCCCGACCCCTACGGAGCCGGCGGCGAGCGGATGTACCGCACGGGCGACCGGGCTCGCTGGAACCGCCAGGGCGAGCTGGAGTTCCTCGGACGCATGGATGACCAGGTCAAGATCCGCGGGTTCCGAGTCGAGCCTGGCGAGATCCAGACGGTGCTCGTCCAGCACTCCGACGTCACGGCTGCCGCTGTGGTCGCACGTCCCGATCCCACAGGCACCAACCATCTCGTGGCCTACGTCAGCCCCGGCCCGGACAACCCGGAACTACTGCGCGCCTTCCTGGCTACGCGGCTTCCCGAACACATGATCCCCACCGCCATCATCTGCCTCGACACGCTCCCCCTGACCTCGAACGGAAAGGTCGACCACGACGCGCTTCCCGCGCCGAGGTTCGAGTCCGCAGTCAGGTCCCGGCAGCCAGGTACACCGATGGAGAAGTCGATCGCGGCACTGTTCACCGAAGTCCTCGCCGTCGACGAGGTCGGTGCTGATGACGACTTCTTCCAGCGCGGTGGCCACTCGCTGCTCGCCACCCGTCTCGCCGCCCGCGCCCGTGCCGTCCTCGGCGTCACCCTTGACGTCCGGCAGGTGTTCGCAAACCCCACCGTCGCGGGGCTGGCCGCTCACCTGGCTGCCGAGGTCCCACGGCCTGTCACACCACGTGGCCGCGACGACGCCGAGCGCCTGGTCCTGCGCGTCGCCTCCGAGGTATGGGGAACCGACACGGGTCTCGACACCGACCTCGCCGCCGCGCCGCCCGCACACATCGCGCGGATCCTCGAGGTCATCACCCCCGAAGTCAGCCGGCCGATCACGGCGCTTGACCTGCGCGCCCACCCCACCATCGAGCAGTTCGCCGAAATCGTCCGGGACCGCCAGCGCAATCCGTCCGGCGGGCTCGTGCGCCGCCTGAAAGCGAGCGGGTCCGCGCGTCCGCTGTACCTGATGCACCCCGCCGGAGGTAACTCGGCGGTCTATGCGCCGATCGCCCGGAAACTCGAGCCCCAACGCCCCTGCTACGGCATGGAACGCGTCGAAGACGCATTCGACATCCCCACCCGGGCACGTCGATACGCCCAGCTCCTGTCCGCACCGGCGGTTCTCGGTGGCTGGTCAGCCGGAGGGCTGGCCGCGTTCGAAACGGCCCACCGACTGACCTCAGACGGCGCCGCGCCCGTCCCGGTCGTCCTGCTCGACACAACACTTCCCCCCTGGCGTCGGGCCGAAAAAACCCGTCGGGAGGTCGCCGCGAACGCACTGGGCACCGTCGCCGACTACGTCGGCAGCCTCCACGGCCGCTCGGTCGACCTCGACCTGGACCTTCTCGCCGCCAGCGACGGCCCCCACCAGATCGCCCTCTTCACGGAGGCGGTCAAGAGGTCCGGGATCAGTGACAGCGTCAGCCCAGGACTCCTGCACAGCCATCTCACCCTCGCCGAAGACACCGCGGCGCTGATCCACTACCAGCCACCCCAGCAGCCCTATCTCGGGCCGGTCGTGCTGTTCCGGGGCACCGACCGGCGCCCATGGCTGACCCCTCAGCCCGACGACCAACCGGACGACCCTGCCCTCGGCTGGGGCGACCACTGCCCCGACCTCACGATCATCCCCATCCCCGGACGCCACCACGACGTCGTGGAGCCAGACGGCGCCGCGCTCATCGCCGACCATCTACGCCGCCTGCTCAACGCGTAGTCAGCGACCAAACCCGACGATGCTGGAAGGAGATTTGAGTGAAGATCGGCATCGGGCTTCCCAACCAGGTGCGAAACGTCCGCCCCGAGACGATTCCACGATGGGCAGCGAAGGCCGAGGAGGCCGGGTTCTCCACCCTCGGCACCATCGGCCGGTACGCCTATCCAGGCGTAAGCGACACCGTCACGCTCGCCGCCGCAGCAGGCGCAACCAGCACTATCGGGCTGCTCAGCCACGTGCTGCTCGCCCCCACCTGGCCGGCACCACTACTGGCAAAGGAATTGGCCGGCATCGACGGCGTCTCCGGACACAGGCTCACACTCGGCCTCGGCGTCGGGCGACGACCGGACGACTTCCCGGTCGAAGGACGCGGCGTGCAGGGCCGCGGCAAACGAATGGACCACGACCTCGAGATCTACCGCAGGATCTGGAAGGGAGAGCCCGTCGGCGACGGGACGAACCCCGCCGTTCCTGCCGACACGCGGGAAATACCGCTGCTCTTCGGCGGCTTCAGCCCCACAGCACTCGCACGCATGGCCCGGGAAGGTGCCGGCTACATCGCCGCCTCCGGCCCGGTGTCTCTTGTCGGCCCGTCCATCGAAGCCGCCAAGAGAGCATGGAAGCACGCAGGCCGCACCGGCAACCCGACAATCGTCGTGATCGGCTACTTCGCCCTCGGCAACGAGGACCAAGGGCGCGCGCAGGTCAAGGGCTACTACAGCTTCCAGGGTGAGGAAGCTGCCACCCGGATGGCAGCCGGCGTCAGCGGCTCGCAGGAAGCACTGAGGGAAACCATTCACAGCTATGCAGACGTCGGCATCGACGAGTTCATCCTCGTTGCCACGACCGACGACATCGACGAGATCTCTCGCGCGGCCGAGAGTGTGCTCTGAGGCCAGCAAACCCGTCGACCAGGTCGCAGCGGCATTCGACATCAACCGTGCCACCCTGTTCGGCTCGCCCATCATGGTGCAGATCTCCGCCTCGATTTGATCCCGAGGCGGCGCTGGCCGTCTCGTGTACCGCCCATCCAGCCACCAGAGCAGTAGTCTCAGCCGATCCATCTCATCCTGCGTCACTCGACTCCTCCCCATGACGGAGCACTGGGAAGACCCCATGGGATGGTCCGCGGCCGAACTTCGCGGGCGTATCCCCGATGCGGTTCCAGGTCGGGCGGCCTTCACCAAGAAGGATGTCTGGATCGAGGGTGTGTCGACGACCGAAATCGTCTTGTGGGCCAGCGACGTCGAACGTGCTCTGCGCGCCAACGCTGCGAAGTCCGGGGACGCGTTGCCCGACCCGAGCCGGCCTCTCCCGAAAGCGTGACCTCATCCGTCCCGCCTGCCTGGCTCCGCTGAGTACAGGACGGCGTAGCGGGCTCAGTCGGAGCCAGCGTGTTCGGCATGCCACATGGCGGTCGCCGGGCGGATGCCGGCATGGCTCAGCGTTCGACGCGCTCGGCGCTCCGTTCAGGAGGGGCCGCACTGCCTGACCAACGCGAGCCGCATCCAGACGGCCGCCCGGCTTCCGCTTCGCTAGGCCCCCGACCGGCTACTGCGCTCCCCTTCGCGCGGCGGCCGGTAGCCTTGCGGCACGAGCCACGCGCCCGCGTCGAGCATGTGCGGGCAGCGCAGCGGCTCCCCACGCGTGATTGCCCGGGAACTCCGCCCACTGGGGGTCCCCGTAGTACCCTCGGAAAATCGGGCGGATATGGCTGACCAGCAATGACCGAAACGACCGGCCAGCGAAGCCAGACCGTCCACGCCGATCGCGCACTCCCCGGCACGCCGAGGAGACAATTCCCCACGACAGCGAGGGACGCGGATAGCCTCTGATGATCAGCTGAGGAGGCGTCGATGACCGATTTCGTCCTGGTGCACGGTTCGTGGCACGGCGCGTGGTGCTGGGAGCGGCTGATCCCTGAGCTAGCCGCGCTCGGGCACCACGCAGTGGCCGCCGACCTCGGGCTCGCCCGCCCAGGGGCGACGTTCGACTCCCTCGTCGAGGCGGTGGAGCGGACCCTTGCCGCGCCCGGACAGACCGTGCTCGTGGCGCACTCCGGGGGCGCGGCGATCGCTCCGCTGGTCGCGAGCCGACGCCTGGTGCGGGAGCTGGTGCTGCTCGCGCCGATCGTCCCCGGCGAGCCAGCGGCGATCGCGCCCGGCTTCGCAGAGGCGCTGGCGCGGCAGGGGCGGACCGACGACGGCGTCGTGTGGGATCCCGACGACGCCTACGATCTCTTCTACCAGGACTGCGAGCGCGCCGACGCAAATTCGGCGATCGAGCGGCTCGTCCCCCACCGGATCGGAGCGCTGGTGCCGGGTGTGCACCACGCACACCCGGGAGTGCCCACGCGGCACATCGTCTGCACTGCCGACCGCGCCATCGACCCCCGCGAGAGCGCACGGCTGACCCACGAACGCTACGGTGCGTCGATCGTCGAGCTGGCCGCGTCACACTCGCCGTTCTGGTCGCGACCACGTGAGCTCGCGCGGCTACTCGCCGACACCCCTCAACCCGCCCGCTAGCTGTCGCGGGTCATGACGTTGGTGTCGGCTGAGAGGGCTTGAGACGAGGGACGGGTCTTTCGGCGGCAGGATGGAAGTGCGACCAACACATCCGCCGAGAGAAAGACCCGTCCGTGCATCACCGTAACGCCCCGCTGTCCGTGGAGGGCCGTCGCCGGCTCGTGCAGCGTTGCCAGACTCGTCCGATCGCGCATGTTGCCGCTGAGATGGGCATCTCCCGCCAATGCGCGTCCAAGTGAGTCAACCGCTGGCGCCGCCACGGCGAGACCGGCCTGCTCGACCGCCCGAGCGTGCCGCGCCACCAGCCCACCGCCACCCCCGCCGAGGTCGTGGCCCGGATCGAGCAGCTGCGCCGGGACCGCAAGTACTCCGCCCGCCGCATCACCACCGAACTGGCCGCCGAGGGCATCACGATCTCGGTCCGGACCGTCGGCCGGTATCTGCTGCAGCTCGGGCTGAACCGGCGCCGGTTCCTCGACCTCACCGGTGCCACCAACCGGGCTCCGCGGCGGATCATCGCCCGCTGGCCCGGGCACATGGTCCACCGGTCCCAGCCCGGTAGACCGCGGCAAACCCGGCTCGAAGATCCACGCCATGTCCGACCGCGCCGGACTGCCGCTCGCAGTCGCTGTCTCCGCAGCCAACACGAACGACTCCTACGCGCTCAAACCCCTGGTGATGGCGATTCCCGCAATCAAGTCCCGCCGCGGCCCTCGGCGCCGCAAGCCCGCCAAGCTGCACGCCGACAAGGCCTACGACCAACCCGACCTGCGGCGTTGGGTCCGCGACCGCGGCATCAAGGCCCGCATCGCCCGCAAAGGCATCGAATCCAGCCAGAAACTCGGCAAACACCGCTGGGTGATCGAACGAACCATGGCCTGGTTCACCGGCTACCGACGCCTGACGCTGCGCTACGAACGCAAAGCCGAGCACTTCCTCGCCTTCCTCATCCTCGGAGCCAGCCTCACCTGCTACAAGAAACTTGGGGTGTACCAAGGATCTTGGACAGGGCCTCCTGTCTGAGAGGATGGGTGTATGCCCGAGCAGCGTCGGAGATTCAGCGCTCAGTTCAAGGCCGAGGCTGTGCAGATGGTGATCGAGACCGGTAAACCTGTCGCTGAGGTCGCCCGGGATCTCGAGATCAACGCCGGCACACCGGCCAGCTGGGTCAATGCGTGGCGGCGCGAGAACCCTGGACCTGCGCGACCGGTGAGCCCGTCCGAGCATGCCCGGGTCGCGGAGATGGAAGACGAGATCCGCCGGCTGCGGATGGAAAACGAGTTCCTGAAAAAAGCCGCGGCCTTCTTCGCGCGGACCTCGCAGTAGCCGAGCGCTGCGCGGTCATCGATGCGGAGAAGGCCCACTATCCGATCACCTGGATGTGCCGGTTACTACGGGTGCCCGGTCGTCGTTTTACGCTTGGAGGCACCGGGTTTCCACCGAGACAGCCACCCAAGCCCGGCGCCGCCTACTCAGGGAGCATGTGTCCCGGGTGTTCACCGAGGGACGCGGTGCCTACGGCCGCCGACGGGTCACGGCCCAGCTCAACCGCGAAGGCCACCCGTGCAGCGTCGGGCTGGTGGCCGATCTCATGCGCGAACTCGGGCTGGCCGGCTGCCAGCCCCGGGCATACAAACGCACCACCCTGCCCGGGGAACAACCGTGCACAGTCCCGACCTGATCGGCCGTGAGTTCACCGCGGACATGCCTGGTCAACGGCTGGTCGGCGACATCACCTACGTGAGAACCAGTGAGGGCTGGCTGTATCTCGCGACCGTGATCGATCCGGCCACCCGGATGGTCGTCGGCTGGCAGCTGGCTGATCGCATGCGGACATCGTTGATCACCGACGCCCTGGGCATGGCGATCACCCACGGCCATGTCAGCCCGGGCGCAGTGTTCCACTCCGACCGCGGAACGCAGTACACCTCGGCCGAGTTTTTCCGATTCTGCAAGGACAATCAGGTTCGAACCAGTGTCGGGCGAACCGGGGTGCGTTGGGACAACGCGGCGGCCGAGTCGTTCTTCGCATCGCTGAAAACCGAGATGTATCACCGCGAAATGTTCCCGACCCGGGTCCGTGCGCGGTTCGCCGTCGCCGACTACATCGAAGTGTTTTACAACCGGAAACGACTCCACAGCGGCCTCGGCTACCGCACCCGGTCGAGGCCTACCGTGATCACCTCACCGCGAGCGCGGCCTGAGGCAACCCACCGAGGACCGTCCAAGAACCTTGACACACCCCAGTTCAACCGAGTTCATGGGGTGAGTTTTTCGCGATCTTGGAGATGTCGTCCATCATCCTGCCCCTTGATATACACCGGGCTTCTCGTTACCTATCCGTAAAAACCGTCCGGCACGTCGCCGATGCTGTCTTTACGTGAGTCATCGCCTCATCCTCGCCGCCGCAGCCCTGGGCCAACAGCCCTCGCTTGTCGGCGTTGCGCTTCGGCCAGAACACGTGGTCCATATGATTCGGTTGATGCGCGTTGCCGTAGGACTTCTGCTACTTGGAGACCAGCGTCTTCGTCGCCGAAATCACTGAAGTCCCAGATCGATCCGGGGCCGCCGAAGTCCCATCATCGCCGCGCCCACTGCCGCCGGCGCCGTCGCCACACCAATCCGGAGCATGGTCATGTCCGCGCGCCCGCCGACGCGGCACCCGCCTCGCCAAGGTCGGGGCCACACAGGGCTCCAGCACCCAGCAACGGACCGCGCCGCACCCCGATGCCGGCATAACCAAACCCCTCGCCGAGGTAGCGCCAGAAGCTGCAATTACCAGCGGGTCCAGCGACAGGAACAGAGCCGTGCGAGGCCGTAATAACGAGCTCGCAGATGCACCAGACCCGCCTCGGCCCCCGTCGGATAACCGCTGCTGTCCGGACGCATCCATCCCGTCGGCGCCAGTAGCCGGCCCGCCGCCGGGTCCACCAGCTCCGACCACGACGAGAACAACCGGACGTGGTTCCACTCCGCCACCGCAGCGCCGGCGCGCCCACCGCGTTCCAAGACCAGCGGCTCCAGGCCCCGCTCCAACAGCTGCGCCGCCGCCGCCAGACCCACCGGACCCGCACCGACGACCACAACCGGGTATTCGCCCATCCCCAACACCCTCCATCGGTCCTGCTCGATTAACGCGACCCAGAGAGTATCGACCGAAATCGATGGATGCAACCATCGATTCGGATCGATATACTGACGGGCATGCCGATCGCGCTGCCTCAGGCCCAGGTCCTGCCCACCACGGACGCCACCACCTACGCCGAGTGGTTCGCCTGTCTGGCCGAGCCCGTGCGCGTGCGACTGCTGCACGCCGTCGCCACCACCCCGCGTGGCCTCACGGTCGGCGCGCTCACCGAGATCCTCGGCACCAGCCAGTCCACGACGTCGCACCACGTGCGCAAGCTCGCCGACGTCGGATTCGTGAACCTGGAGAAGGTCGGCACCGCCACCGTCGTCACCGTCAACGAAGCCTGCTGCTCCGGGCTCCCGCACGCCGCCGACGCCGTCATGGGCCTGCTCGGCCCCCGCCCCTGCTGCCCCGACGACGTGCCCGCCGACGTCACCGTCCGCGCCCTCGAACCGGGCGACTGGGCCGCCGTCCGGCGCATCTACGGCGAAGGCTTGGCCACCGGCAACGCCACCTTCGAAACCACCGTCCCCACCCGCGCCAGCCTCGACGGGAAGTGGCTGCCCGAGCACCGCTGGATCGCCGAAGCCGACGACCAGGTCGTCGGCTGGGCCGCCGCCAGCCCCGCCTCCTCACGCGACTGCTACGCCGGCGTCGCCGAAACGTCGGTCTACGTCGCCGAATCCCACCGCGGCCGCGGCGTCGGCAAAGCCCTGCTGCGCAAGCAAGTCATGGCCGCCGACGACGCCGGCCTCTGGACCCTGCAAACCTCCATCTTCACCGACAACCGCGCCAGCCTCGCCCTCCACCACTCCGCCGGCTACCGCACCGTCGGCATCCGCGAACGCATCGCCCAACGCGACGGCACCTGGCACGACACCGTGTTCCTGGAGCGCCGCAGCCCGGTCAGCTGACTTCGACAACGTGGCAGCCTGCACTTCTCAGGCGGTCTGGCGCGAGAGAGTCAGCTCCCCCGGTGGCGTTGCGGGTGGAGTCGGTGAAACACCGCGGCCCGCGCTGGTGGAACGCCTGGGTTGCGGCCGACCCGCACCCGGAACGTCAGCGCGCCGTTAGGTGGCATCGAGTCCCGGCCGTGAACTGAGCGAGGGCTTCACATTCCGGTCGGACGCTCGTGATCGAGCGTCAGCTGCTGCTGGTGAAAGGCGAAGTGCCGAGCTGGATACCGGTAGAGATCGGCCAGGGTCATGTACGGCTGGAAGAACGGGTCCCAACCGGTCGGATAGCGCATCCCGCGGGCCAAATCCGCTTCGTCGGCACGATCGAGGCTGCGGTGCAGCGACGTGATGATGTGGTCGAGCCACGAGGCCGCGCGCCTGGGTCCGATCAAGCCTCCGCCGCACGACCCAACATAGTTGATCACGTGGAACAGCGGCGTGGTTGCGTTCAGCGCGGCCGCGAATCGGCGGCTGGCGGAGTCCGGCAGGTGGCCGAAGAGACGAACCAGGAGCAGCAAGGCGCGTACGATCTGGTAGCCGAATACGAGGTGGAATAGCAGTTGCTGGTTGGTCCACCGGGTCCCCTGCGATCGCCGGAGGAGAGCCTCTCTCGTCGAGGCGGCCACCAGCATGTGGAAAGTGGCGCGGTCGCAGTCCCATTGCCGATGCACTGCCTGCCGATCCATGACTCGGCCCTCCGGGCTAGCGACTGCATTCGTGCCGGTCAAAGCATGTCATCGTGCAGCTGAAGCCGCCCTCAGCAACGTCAGAGCAGCGTTGCCCGCCGCCCCGCAGGCCCGAAACGTCGAGCCGACGCAACTTACCGGCCGTCGCCGCACGGCGAGTCCATCACCGCGCTGACGCGGCTCTGCCAGTAGGCCCTGCGCAACACGACGTGCTGTCCTAAGCGATTGCCTCGTGTGCGTGGACCCCGTCGCCACGCAGGGCCTGCCTCAGTGCCGCGACCGACGGGGCACCTGAGACGCGTCCGTCGTCGCCGCGATACAGCCGGCACGAGACACTCGGCGCCCGCCCGGGTTCGGCGAACCGGCTAGCCGCGTAGACGAGCGACCGAACCAAACGAATTATCACGACCCACGTCGAGGCTATAAATCGACAGATTACGCTGGGGGTTTCGACTCCGGCAGCACGATGCGGTCTTCGCCAGCGGCGATCACTTGACCAAGGGATTACGACTTGTCCAGGCGCTTCTTCCTGCTCACCGCCACGGCGGTCGCCGCGTTCGGCCTGACCGCATGCGGCACCAACGTGCCACCCGCCACCCACGCGCCGCCCGCCACCACGCCCCACGCCCATCCTGAGATCGTGCCCATCACACCGCCGGAGGCCGCACCGGCGCCTGGGGCGGCGGCCACCTACCTGGCGAAGAAGGTCGGGGAACGAGTCGGAATCACCAACATTGACGGCAGCAAAGCGGCCGACTTCTGGATCACGAAGATCAACGTGGACCCGAAGTGTGACCCCTCCAGCCGGCGCGCGGTAGGCAGGCACACAGTCGTACTGGACGTCACCGTGAAGACCTACACCGACAAGGTCGCGGGGCAGCGCCTAAGCCCGTTCATCGTCCTGCCCGGCAGGATCAACCCGTTCTCGCTATCGACCACTGGCACGATCGGCACGAGAATCATCGAGACGGACAGGTGCGTGACGCCGCTAAAAAAGCTGCCGTCGACCTACGTCCCCGGCCACGCCTACACGGGGCAGATCGCGTTCGCCACGCCATACGACACCGGCAAGGTCCAAGTGACCCAGAGCTCCGGCTACTTCCAGAACGGCAACATCGGATGGGAATGGTCGTACTGACCACCCTCTGACCGGCAGCAGGAAGCCCCGGCGCCCGTCGCAGCGGTCGGGGCTTCCTCGTGCTTGGGCGCCCGACGCCTGGTGGACGGGCTACTGATCCTAAGGCTCGACAACCTGCTCCCATCGCTGAAGACGTGGCAGCAGACCGACGACGGCGAGGATCCATTCATGGGCATGGGCCGCGCTACCCGACGGACACAGACGCGTGGAACCGGTAACTGACGACACCGTCCGCGACCTAGTCATCCAGGTCGCGGACGGGCAGTACCGCATCGAGGACCCCGAGCATCTGCTCGAGGATCCCTGGCCCGACAGCACCGACCACCTCACCACCGGCGAACCCGGCTGGGTCGCCGTGTTCACCGGGTCGAATGGGGCCCGCTCACCGTCACCATCGACACCCGCCACACCCCACTCCTGCAAGAGGGTGTGCTGCACGAGTAGGTGACATCTGAGTTGGCTTGCCGTGATGGTGAGCTGGGAGGATGTCGCTGTGCCCAAGCCCTACCCTCAGGAGTTCCGCGACGATGTCGTGCGAGTTGCCCGTAACCGTGAGCCCGGTGTGACGGTTGAGCAGATCGCCAAAGACTTCGGGGTCCACCCGATGACGCTGTTCAAGTGGCTGCGCCAGGCCGACACCGACGAGGGTACCAAACCCGGTGTGAGCAGGAACGACTCGGCCGAGCTGCGCGAAGCGCGCAAGCGGATCAAGCTGCTGGAACAGGAGAACGAGGTCCTGCGCCGGGCGACGGCGTATCTGTCGCAGGCGAACCTGCCGGGAAAAGGCTCTACCCGCTCGTGAGCGAGCTGGCCGCGGACGGTATCCCCGTCGCGGTGACGTGCCGGGTCTTGAACATCGCTCGACAGCCCTACTACCGGTGGCGTGCCAGGCCGATCACCGCCGCGGAGCTCGAGCAGGCATATCGGGCGAACGCGTTGTTCGACGCGCACCGCGATGATCCGGAGTTCGGCTACCGGTTTCTGGCCGACGAAGCCCGCGACGCCGGCCTGTCGATGGCGGATCGGACCGCGTGGCGGATCTGCTCATCCATGGGCTGGTGGAGCGCGTTCGGCAGGACACGCGGCCGCAACGGCAAGAAGGCCGGTCCGCCGGTCCACGACGACCTGGTCCGGCGCGACTTCACCGCCACCGCGCCGAACCAGCTGTGGCTGGCCGACATCACCGAACACCACACCACCGAAGGCAAGCTGTATCTCTGCGCGGTTAAGGACGCTTGCTCCAACCGGATCGTCGGCTACTCCATCGACTCCCGGATGAAGTCCCGTCTCGCCGTCACCGCGCTCGCCAACGCCATCGCCCGCCACGACGACGTCGCCGACTGCGTGGTGCACACCGACCGCGGATCGCAATTTCGATCCAGAAAGTTCGTCCGTGAACTCGCTCGTCACGGGCCTGGCCGGCTCGATGGGCAGGGTCGGCGCCGCGGGCGACAACGCCGCCATGGAAAGCTTCTTCGCGTTGCTGCAGAACAACGTTCTCAACCGGCGTACCTGGACCACCCGAGCCGAACTCCGGACCGCGATCGTCACCTGGATCGAACGCACCTACCACCGCCGCAGACGCCAAGCCGCCCTCGGCCGGTTGGCCCCCATCGAATACGAAGCAATCATGACCACGCCAGCCAGCCAGGCTGCGTGACTACCACTGTCACCACTCCTGCAGCAGACCCGTCACTGGTCGGCGCGCTTCAGCTCCAAGTCGTGGCGCTACTGCGGCTCGTGGCAGGGTCGGTCACGGGGCTAGCTGCCGACCCCAACCAGCAGTAGTACGGGACTTGACGAACGTTCACAGCAGTGGAGACCGGTCGCGTCATTAGTCCAGCACGATAAGGAGCTGGACGCACCAGTTGCCGTAGATGTTGGTGGCCTGCACCGAGCCGCTGATGTCCTTTCCGGACAGCGAACCGCCGAGGTGCGCGACGAGGGTCGAGCTGCCGCTGTAGTCCTTCACCGTCAGCTGCGGCTGCCCGCCGGTGACGTTGTCGATGTCGTCTTTCAAGAGGTCCATGCCCTGGCAACCCATGGCGAGGGCGCCGGCGGCGTCCTTGGCGTTGAGCTTGGCCACGAAGTCGCCAACGAACTGTTTGCCGTCGGCCCCTGCCAAGCCGCCGGTGCCGGGGACGGCGGTCTGGTTGGTGGGCAGGCCCGGCTCCGAGGGTGCTGTCGTCGGCTGCGACGGCTGCGACGGCGCGGGGTTCTGCGTCTGCGCCGCAGTGATCGAGGAGTCCTTGCTCAGGAAGAAACCCGGTGCGACGAATCCGGTGATGCCGAGCGTCGCCACGATCACCACGGCCACGGCCACGGCGATCCACAACCCGGTGTTGTTGTTCTTCGGCGGCTGCGGGCCGCCGCCGTAACCTCCGCCGTACGACTGGTTCGGGCCCCAGGCCGGCTGCTGGGCGTTCGGGACCCATCCCGGCTGCCCGCCCGGGCCGGCTTGTTGCCAGCCCTGGCCGTAGGGGCCGGGCCGGCCGCCCTGCCCGGGCTGCGGTGGGTAAGTCATCGCCGGTTCCGCCTTCCTGCTGCACCATCTCGCGCCGTGGTCTCATGACTGGCGGCGTCGGCGGTTCTCCCCCCGCCCCACATGATCAGCATTCTGCAAGATCGGACGGCCCGGCACCAAAGGAGGCCACCGGTCACAGACCAACTCGACCAGCCTGAGCCTGAACCACCGATGATCCTGTAACGCGGCATCGCCGAACTTCGCCCGAACAACCGAGAGGTCATTCCCAACCGCGCACGACCTCACCGGCAGGCCCTCCCCCCAACCTGCCGGCGGGGTCTTCCCCGGTGCTGCGCAATGACGACCACGAGGCGCGTCATCACCGCTGCGTGTCTGCGTCCGTAGACGGGTCGTGCGCACGGCGAAGGGTAACTGGCCATGGCACCGAGCTGTCTAACCTGACTTCCGTGCGCTGGGAGAGTGGTGCGACGTAACGCCGCTCGCCTGGGTACCGACGATCGGGTGACCTTGTGCGCACGTTGGGAGAGAAATGACCGCTCGTCCGGAATCCGATCGCGTCCGGCGCTGGGAGCCCGACCCCGCCGTGCCGGCCGGTGCACTACCGGTGTTCGGCGAGCTCCACACGGCCGCGCGCCGCCGTGCGGCTGCGAGCCTGTTTTTCCCGCTGCCGTTCGTGATCGGCGGGATAGGCCTGTTCTTCGCCGGTAAGGGTGTCGCCGCGCCGCTCTTCCTTGTCGTGTTCTTCGGCGTCGCCCTGGTCGCGGCCATCGCCATTCTCACGACACTCCGCCGGGCGGTGCCGTTCCTCGGGGCCCGGTTCGAACCGGTCGACTGCCCGCCGCACGGGGTGGTCCTCGCGGGTCGCGAGGTCGGCGTCCGCCTGCCCGACGGCCGGTGGCTGCGCGCCAGGATGCCTGCACCGCTGCGGGTGCAGCTGGCCGGTGAGCGCCGACTGTGGCTGCTGCGGGTGGGTGAGCGGGCGATGATCACGTTGCCGGGGTCCGGCGTTCTCGGGGCGGCGCGGATCACCGACGGCCCGCTGCCCGGTGCGCGGGTGCTGCCGATCGGCTCCCGGGAGCCGACCTCGCCGCGGCTCGATCCGGTGCTCACGGCCTATCGCCGCTACCTCGCACGCCTGTGTTGGTACCCGGCTGTGGTATACGGCGTCGTCGCCGTCCTCGCAGGCTGGGCGGCGGCGGACCTGCCGCAGGAGCGGGCCCTTCACACGGCCAGCAGCGGGGCAGTGTTCATCGCGGCGTTCATCGGTGTTCTAGCGCTGATTGTGGTGGTCCGCGCGGTGCGACTGCGCGCTCCACTCGCGGCCGACACCTGGACCGAGCTGGCCGTGGTGCTCGACCGGCCGGTCTCGATCAACGGCCGTGGTCTCGTCCGCCTCCAGGGCCGGGCCGTCCTGCCTGACGGCCGCATGGTCGGCTTCCGAATGCGGAACGTGCCCGTCGCGTTCGGCCTCGCGACGGCCACGACCGGGCAGCTGTGGATCGCCGGGGTGCCGCGTCCCGGCAAGTCCGGGACCGCCGGCATCCCGGGCCATGCGGTCATGGGCGCGGTCCGACTCACCGGAGCAGGCCGTAACACCGCTGCTCTACCGGGACCGCACCACCAACGCCGGTGACATGTACCGCTCACAAGTCACAGATAAAAATCACGGTCACAGTGACTGTGACTGTGACTGTGGAGGGTAGTTGTCACCGACGAACGTGCACGACGTCTGTGTTGCACCGCTTTCGTGCGCGCTGGTTGTCACCGATTTTGCGCGGTAGCTGTTACCTGCGCCGCGGCGTCTGCGACGGGCGCGGTGGACAGACACTCGCTCTTGCCCAACAGACCTGGACGCGGTGCGCCCGGAGCCCGCCGACAGGAAACGGACGCCAGCTGGCTGTCAATCGGCTGTTGGGCGTGAGGTCGGATCGCTTCTGTGACGGAAGCTTCGATCTTGGTTCCCTCTTTGAGTGATCACTGCGGAGCCCGCGTCCTGGCTGGTCAAATCGGGGAGAGCATGGCGCCGGTACTTCGTCAGCACCACTGCCACGGAAGGCGGGCACAGCCCACATGTCAGTCGCCAGCGCCCCGGAGAACCCGTTCACGCTCAGCACCGACGAGCTCGCCAGACTCGACGCAATCCGCACGGCACTGGCCTTCCCGGTGTCGCGCAACATCGTCACCCTGGACAACTGGGGCCTGGCCGACACCTACGAGACGTACCTGCGGACCGCCAAGTACGCCGAGGTCTCGATCACCATGTCGGACGGGACGGTGCTCGATGCGGCGCTGAGCGTCCCGCGTGACGTTGAGCCCGCAAGCTGTCCCGCGATCGTCATGCCGGCGCCGCTGATCGGGATCGGCTGGCGTGCCTACCTCGGCATGTTCCCGCGCTGGGCCCTTGGCGGCTACGCGGTTTTGGCCTACAGCCAGCGCGGCCTGGCCGCCTCCACCGGCGAGATCGACGTCGCCGGGCCGCTGGATGTGAATGACGGCTCCGAAGTCATCGACTGGCTGTTCGAGCAGGGCGTCTCCGGCAGCCGGGTCGGGTGTGTCGGCTCCTCCTATGGCGCCGGGACGTCCCTGCTGGTGGCCGCGCATGATCCACGAGTCTCGGCCGTGGCGGCGACCAGCGCGTGGGGAGATCTGTTCACCTCGCTGTTCGAGAACGAAACCTGCCACGTGAAGGCTTTCGAGGCGCTCGTGCAGCTGTTCAGCGAGGACCGTTGCTCGCCGGAGTTCCGCGACGTCATCGAGAAGGTCCGCAGCAACTCCATCGACGGCGAGGTCATGGCGTTTGCCGATGTGCGGTCGGCCAGGAACCAGCTGGAGTCCTACGACCGGACCAGACGCCGATCCTGCTGACCACCGCCTGGCACGAGACGATCTTCTCGGTCCCCAGCGTCGTCGACCTGTTCGACGGCCTGACCGGTCCCAAGTCGCTGCTGGTCCAGGTCGGAGACCACGGCAACAGCGAGCTTCCCGGCCTGCTCGGCCTCGTCTCCAAGCCCACCGAGACGGTCTACCGCTGGATGGATCACCACCTCGGCGGCAACGCCGGCGACGGAGCGAAGCCGCACTTCGGCGTCCGCTCGGAGTACATGCACAACCTCCTGTCCGACGTCCACCACCCCGACTGGGACAGCTACGCCCTGCCCCGGCAACGTTTCCACCTCGCCGACGCGCCCGCCGGTCAGCGCGACGCGCAGATGGCCCAGGGCCGGCCGCAACCGGGCTGGACCCGCTCGATCAAGGCCACCGGCCAGGGCACCGAGGTCGTCGTTGCCCCGAAACTGGTCCAGACCGGCGCAACCGAGCGCTTGGGCCTGCCCCACGTCTATCAGACCGCCGACCTCGACCGTGGCCTCGCCGCGATCTGGACCACCGCGCCGCTGGCGCAAGCCATGCGTGTCCAGGGCGAGCTGGAGGTGCAGGTGACCGTGAAGGCACAGGACAGGAACGTCACGATCGTGGCCTACCTGATGGACTGCGACCCCTCCACCGGCAAGGCGACCATCATCACCCACGCCCCCTACACCGTCACCGACCGCGAGGCCGGCCAGGACATCACCCTGAACTTCCCCCTGCAGCCCGCCCACTACGTCCTGGCCCAGGGCCGCCAGCTCCAGCTGATCATCGACACCCACGACCCGTTCTTCGCCGACGCCAACACCACACCGTCCACCATCGAGATCATCTCCCCGCAGGACATCGAGTCCTACATCGACATCCCGCTCAGCACCCTGGCCTGACACCCCCACCAGCACACCGAGCCGGCACCGCCGATGCCCCTGCCCGCCACTGCGGTGGCCGCAATCGGGGGCGCCGGCGGTGTTGGAGCCCAAGCAGGCGCCCGTGGTGACAGATGCCGCTCACAAGTGACAGAGAGAGCTCACCGTCACCGTGACGATGGGCATGTTGCGATCAGTGCACGTCAGACGCATTATACGAACACTTGTTCGAGTAAGAACCTGGTTGCCGGCTCCCCACGGCGAAGACGTAGTGGGAGCGGTCGATGGCCTTCAACAACCCCCCGATGCCCTGGTCGGAGCTGGAGCGGATCGCGTCCGGTCGGGGAGTCCCGCCCGCACGGCCGGACGGTGACGAGGAGGCGCCGCGCTCGCACAAGCGGGAGGGCTACCAGCCGCCGCGGGGTCTGCGGCCGCGCGCGGATGTCGAGGTCGGCGGGGCGCGGGTGCCGTACGCGGAGCTGCATTGCCACTCCAACTTCAGCTTCCTCGACGGCGCCAGCCACCCCGAACAGCTCGTCGAAGAGGCGGCGCGGCTCGGCCTCGACGCGGTCGTGCTGGCGGATCACGACGGCATGTACGGGGCGGTCCGCTTCGCCGAGGCCGGCCGTGAGCTCGGCATCCGCACAGGCCACGGCGCCGAGCTGTCCCTCGGCCTATCCGCGCCGCAGGGCGGCGTCCCCGACCCCGAGGGCTCGCACCTGCTGGCCTTGACCCGTGGGGTGGAGGGCTATCAGCGGTTGTGCCGGGTGATCTCCCGCGCCCAGCTGGCCAAGGGCGGCCGGAAAGGCCGGCCCGTCTATGACCTCGACCAGGTTGTGGAGGAGCTGCGCGGGCACGTGCTGGTGCTCACCGGCTGCCGCAAGGGCACCGTGCGCCAGGCCCTCGTCGGCGACGGCGCGCCCGCGGCGGCCACCGAGCTGCGCCGGCTGACTCACTGGTTCGGACCGGAGAACGTGGCGGTCGAGCTGATCGACCACGGCCAGCCGCTGGATGCGGTCCACAACGACCTGCTCGCCGGGATCGCCGCCGACCTGCGGCTGCCGACCGTCGCGTCGAACAACGTGCACTACGCGCGCCCGGAGCAGCACCGGCACGCCGCCGCGGTGGCGGCGGTGCGGGCCAACAGGTCGATGGACGAGCTGGAGGGGTGGCTGCCGGCCGATGGGATGGCGTTCGTGCGTGACGGCGCTGAACAGCGGCAACGGTTCGCCCGGTATCCGGGGGCGGTGCAGCGCGCGGCGCTGCTCGGGGTGGAGCTCGCGTTCGACCTCGCCCTGGTCGCGCCGAAGCTGCCGCCGTTCGACGTGCCCGAGGGGTTCGCCGGCGAGGACGAGTTCCTGCGCCACCTCACGTTCGAGGGCGCCCGCGCGCGTTACGGCGCCCGTGCGGACAACCCGAAGGCCTACGCGCAGCTGGAGCGGGAGCTCGACGTCATCGAGCGGCTCGGGTTCCCCGGCTACTTCCTGGTGGTGTGGGACATCGTGCGGTTCTGCCGCGAGGCCAACATCCTGGCCCAGGGCCGCGGGTCGGCGGCGAACTCGGCGGTGTGTTTCGCGCTGCAGATCTGCCACGCCGACCCGGTGAAGTGGAACCTGCTGTTCGAACGGTTCTTGTCGGCCGAGCGGGACGGGCCGCCAGACATCGACGTGGACATCGAGTCCGACCGCCGCGAGGAGGTCATCCAGTACGTCTACGCCAAACACGGCCGCTTCCACGCCGCCCAGGTCGCCAACGTCATCGCCTACCGCGCCCGCTCCGCCGTGCGCGACGCCGTCAAAGCGCTCGGCTACTCCCCCGGACAGCAGGACGCCTTCGGCAAGAAGGTCGACCGCTGGGCCAGCGTCACCGACCCCGCGGCGGCCGAAGCCGGTCTGCCCGACGACCTCATCGAATTCGCCGGCTGGCTCGAAGATTCCCCGCGGCACCTGGGCGTGCACTCCGGCGGCATGGTCATCGCCCACACCCCGGTCAGCGAGATCGTGCCGGTCGAGTGGGCCACCGCCGCCGACCGCAGCGTCCTGCAGCGGGACAAGGACGACCGCGCCGCGATCGGACTCACGAAGTTCGACCTGCTCGGCCTCGGGATGCTCTCCGCGCTGCACTACACAATCGACCTGCTCGCCGAGCATCACGACGTCCACATCGGACTGCACGACCTCGACCTCGCCGACCCCCAAGGTCTACGACATGTTGTGCGAAGCCGACGCGATCGGCGTGTTCCAAGTCGAATCCCGCGCCCAGCTCGGCACCCTCCCGAGGTTGCGGCCGCGGAAGTTCTACGACCTCGTCGTCGAGGTCGCGCTGATCCGGCCCGGCCCGATCCAGGGCGGCTCCGTGCACCCCTACATCCGCCGCCGCCGCGGCGAAGAGCAGTGGCAGCACGAACACCCGCTGCTCGCCCCGGCGCTCGAGCGCACGTTGGGGGTGCCGCTGTTTCAGGAGCAGGTGATGCAGATGGCCCGCGACGTCGCCTCCTTCACCCCCACCGAGGCCGACCAGCTGCGCCGCGCCATGGGCTCCAAACGCTCCAGCACGAAGATGCGACGCCTGGCCGGCCGGTTCTTCGAAGGCGCCAAAGCCAACGGCCTGTCCGATGACCTCGCGAAACGGGTCTTCGAGCAGATCCACGCCTTCTCCGGCTACGGCTTCCCCGAAGCGCACTCGATGTCATTCGCGCTGCTCGTGTACGCCTCGGCGTGGTTCAAGCGCTACTACCCCGCGGCGTTCTGCGCCGGCCCGCTGCGCGCCCAACCCATGGGCTTCTACTCACCCCAGTCCCTGGTCGCCGACGCCCGCCGCCACGGCGTGACCACCCGCGAGCCCGACCTGAACCTCTCGCTGCCGCACGCCACCCTCGAACCCGACCCGGACTCCGAAGGCGGAGTCGCGATCCGACTCGGCCTGTGTAGGTAATTGGGGGTAGCTCTCCTCGTCGACCCGATGACGCTGGTGATGTGGCCGTTCCGGTCTTCCCAGACGAGCTCGATCGGGCCGTCGTGGGGCAGGGTGCGGAGCACGGTGGCGACATCGGTGGACAGATCCGGCCACACGAGCAGCCGTGCGCGTGGAGCGAGTCCGGCGCGGATCACGCCGATGTTGGTGGGATGCAGGCGATGCCAGCGGGACACGTTTGCGACGTAGCCCTCCTCCAGGAGCACCGTGCCGCGTTGGGTGGCGAGGTCGGTCACCTCGGTCCAGAACGCTTCCTCGGCGGGGCGCCGCTCGACGGGTTCGTCGAAGGACGGGTCGTAGGGGGATGCGTCAATCCGTTCAGCGAACAGGCCAAGTGCGTGGGCATGGGCGACGGCGTGCTCGCAGGGTTCGACGCTGCCGATGTACAGGTACTGGTCGTATCCGACGTGAACGAAAAATCTCTCCTCCGCTTCCAGCCGGCACCAGGCACCGTTGTCGCGCAGCATGGCCCGCACCAGCTCCAGGCCGACGACGAGGGTGACCTGCGCGCCATCGTGGCCGGTGAAACATCCCGATCGACACGATCACGTTGCACATGCCGGTCTCGTCCTCGAGGTTGAGGAACGTGATCCCGCCCGCGGTCGCGGGGCGCTGTTTGTGGGTGACGGCGCCGCCGACCTTGATCCGGGTGCCGTCGGGGACGTCGAGGAGCCGGCCGGCGGGGATGGCGCCGAGCGCATCGAGGTGGGTGCGCAGGAATTCGATGGGGTGGCGGTCAGCGGTGATGCCGGTGGCCCACAGGTCCGCCGACGCGAGCTCGAACGTCGTCATGCCGGGTAGCGCGGGGGCGTCGTGGCCGATGGCAGGCCTGGGATGTGCTCGGCGCGGGTGGTTGAGGCGGCGCCGGCGGCTCAGAGCGCGGCGCGGCGGTCGGGCCCGAGGCCGGTGACGCCGGCGGTGGCGAGGGCTTCGACGGCGGGCCGGTCGAGCTGGACCCGTTCGGTCAGCTGCCCGATCGACGGGTAGGGGCCGGCGGTGTCGCGTTCGGCGACGATCCGTTCGGCGAGGTCCTGGCCGACCGAGCGGATGCCGGCCACGCGATCCCACGGACCATGAACGCGCTGTAGTTCTACAGCAGCAGTTTACTCGTAGCCGGCAAGGTCGGGCGGGAACAGCCCGGCCAGTCCGTGGCCTTCGATCGGTGCCTCCATACCGAAGGTGACAAAGCCGGTGAGTCCTGGGGCGCGGATGGTCAGATGCGTGACTGCGGTGTCGTTGGCGAAGGCAGCCGTGGTGGCGAGGTAGGCCGCTTCCACGGGCCCGTGATCGCTGACGGTGTCCTGGATGCCGACGTAATATCCCCGGTCATCGCGGTCGGCCGGATCGTATTTGGTGACCCGGTAGACAAAAGGCAGCATGTCAGAGGCCCCTCGCGGCGGAGGAAACGAGCGAAGACTGGTTACGGGTGAGGACCCGGTGGACCGTGGGACGGGAGACGTTCAACAGCTCAGCCAACTCACGATGGTGTGCATACCTGCCTGGTGAAGTTCGACCAGGTGAACCTGCCGGCGGGCAGACAGTTTGGGTTACTTGCCCTTGAGTCTGCCAGTCCCGAATCGACCAACAACAGCCAGCAGCGCGACACACCTCAAAGTCCGGTCAACGGTGTGACGTCGCCGATGTAGACGAGATCGCCGGTTATCGGGTCGTGGGCGCCCAGCAGCAGCCCGCCGAGTACGCCGGTGAAGCTGCGCTGGCCGGGCCGCCAGCCACAGACAATGGCCTCGGCGGTCTGGATCAGCGGGTGTTTGAGCCAGGCGTCGGTGCGATGTCCTGGCTGGTAGCTCGAGGTGGTGAGCTTCGCGATCAGGCCTTCCATCCCGTCGGCGGCGACCCGGTCGAGCAGCGCCTGCGGGGCGAGCCGGTCGGCGGCTAGCTCCTTGACGGTGAACGTGGGCACCACGGCGATCTTGTAGGGGTCGGCTGTGGGCAGCCCGGTGAGCAATCGGCGCCGCATCTCGATGCTCGTCGTCAGTCGAGTGCCCAAGGTAGATGCCGACCCGGGCACCTCGCAACCGCGTGCACAGTCTCAGACCGCGGCAAAACCGCCTTGTCTGCGGGCTTCGTATTCGATGATGGCCAGCTCGCTAGCCAGCCGTATGTGCTCCTCGCATGCCCGGCGAGCCTCCGCTGGGTCGCGGTGCACCGCGGCGGCCGTGACGATCGCCCGCACTTCGCGCAGCGACAGCTCCGCGCGGTGGTCGTCAACGAACGCGAAGTGCCGGAAGATGCTGATGCGCGAGTGGATGCCGCGCAGTTGCTCGGCGAGCACGGGGTTGTGGGCGCCCTGGAGCAGGAGGCGGTAGAACTCGTCTTTCTCCCGGCCGCGCGAGGCGACGTCGCCGGTGGGGAACGTGGCCTCCATGCGGTCGAGCTGCCGCATCAAGGCCGTCGCGTCTTCCTCCGACGCCCGCTGGGCGAACTTCTCGCCGGCGAGGCCTTCGAGGTTCTGCCGCACCTCGTAGAGCGCCTCGATGTCCTCCGAGGTCAAGACGGTGACGATCGGCCCTCGGTTTGGGCGCATCGTGATTAGGCTTTCGGACTCCAACTGGCGCAGCGCTTCACGAACCACCGTGCGAGACACCTCCAACGCCTCGCACAGTGCCGTTTCCACGAGCCGCTCTCCCGGCTTGCGCAGCCCGTCCAGGATCTCGCCCCTGAGCTGCTGGACGACCTGCTGGCGCAGGGGCGCCGCGTGTCGCTCGAGACTCATGCGCGACAGACCTCGTCCCCGCTCGGAGAGTGACGCGCGGGTTTCGGAACGGTCACCTTTGTGTTCACGCCCGCTCCCTCGTATGATTGTGTGATCGTATGACGATCCCGCTACCCACCATACCGCCAATGTCGCCGGCATCACCAGGGTCGGGGCGCCCGGTGTGAGCCGTGCGCCGAGCCCGGACGCGACGGCCATCCGCAGGGAGTCCGACCGTGGCCCAGGACGACGAAGACAGTCGTATCCAGAAGGCGAAAGCCGAATTCTTCGCCGCAGCCGCCCCTGAACGGTGGCACAACGTCGAGCTCATGAGCTCCTGGCAGCGTTCGCAACTGGCCATCGGCACCCCCGACATGATCACCGACGTCCCGCACGTCGGGGAGGACTTGCTCGACGCCCATCTGCTCGACATGTTCCGTGCGCCGCTCGCGCGGTTTTCCGACAGCCTCGACGGCACCAGCCTGGCCGTGCTGCTGGCCGACTCCAGTGGCAGGATCCTGCAGCGCTGGTGCCAGGACACCTCGGCTGCGGTACACCTCGACCGCATCGGCACGTCGCGCGGCGCGGTGCTGGCGGAGAACGCGGTCGGCACCAACGGGGTGGGCACGGTGGCCGTCACGGGCAAAAGCGTGCAGATCCGCGGGGCCGAACACTTCGCCGAGCTGTACCGCAACGCCGTGTGCACCGGCGCCCCGGTGCTGCACCCGGCGACGGGAAAGCTCCTCGCCGTGGTCACCATCTCGTGCGACCTCCGTCCGGGCACCGACTTCCTCCGCCCGCTGCTGAAATCGGTCACGACACAGCTCGAACAACACGTGCTCGACGTCGAACAACCCTCAGCCCGCCACACGTTCAACGCCTTCCTCACGGCAACGCGCGCCCAGTCCGCGCCGGTGCTGGCCTTCGGGCCCGACGGCCTGCTGATCCAGAACCCGCCCGCCGGCAGCCTGTCCACGGCCGACATCGGGCTGATCCGCGAGCTGTGCGATGACGGGATCCGCGACGGCAAGCACTCCGTGCCGCTCTCGAGCGGCCCGGCCACCATTTCCGTGACCAACCTCGATCCGGGCAACCGCATCGTGGTGCTGCTGCCCGGCGGGAGTCCCCGGCCTGTCCGGCACGCGATTCCCGCGCACGAACGGCCGCGGCGCGACGGGCTCGCCGGCCACTCGTCCGGCTGGCTGCGAATCACGCGAGAAGTAGCCGCGCTGCGTGAGGAAGGCGCACCGCTGATCGTCGCCGGTGAGCCGGGCACCGGGAAAACCTCGCTCGCGCTCGGCGATCCGTTCCGGCCCGAGGTGGACGCGCGCAGCGGCCGGGTCGTCGACGCCGCGGAGGCGCACGTGTCGGGCCCGCAGTCCTGGCTGCAGCACGTGGCGAGCCGGCTGGGCACGGCGGAGACGCTCGTCGTCCGGGGTGTCGGGACGCTGGAGGACAAGGTGCTGGCCGGGCTGCGCTCGGTCGTCGAATCGACGCCCGCGAACGGTCCCGTCGTGCTCACGTTGACCGCGGCCGACGAGCGGGAGGCCGAGGCGTTCGCGCTCAAGTTCGGCATCGCGCACGTGTGGGTGCCCCCGCTGCGCGAGCGCCCTCAGGACATTCCTGTGCTGTGGCACGCTTTCGCCCTCGCCGCCCCGCCCGGTACCGGGCTCGCGCCGAACCGGGAGACCCTCGAACTGCTGCGCGCGTACGCGTGGCCGGGGAACGTCCGGGAGCTCAAGACCGTGTTCACCCAGGCGGTGACGACCCGGGGCAAGGGACCGGTCGAGCCGGCCGACCTGCCTCGCGCACTGCAGAAAACCGTGCCGCTCACCATGATCGAGCGGATGGAGCTCGAGGCGATCCAGCGCGCTCTGCACGAAGCCGGCGGCAATCGCGGCAAGGCGGCGGAGATCCTCGGCATCTCGCGAGCGACCGTCTACCGCAAGATGAAGGCCTATCGGCTCACGGCGTGACCTGGGCCCGCCGCAAATCGGCAGGCCCAGGTGCACCACCTCAGACCGCCGCGGGCAGTGCCGGATCGGGCCGGCGCAGCCGGTGGACGAGCACCGGCACGAGCTCGCGGGCCAGCACCACGGCCACCAGCACCGCGGACTGCGCGATGAGCTGCGTCGAGTCGGGCCAGCCGACCGCCCGCAACAGCTGGCCCAGCTGCGTCAGGAACAGCGCCGCGGCACCGGAGGCGACCACGCTGGCAAGCCCGCCCGTGAGCGCCGTGCCGCCGAGCACCACCGCCGCGACCGTCGGCAGCAGGTACGAGTCGCCGAGGAACAGCGGCGGGGTTTTCGTGTACCCGGCCAGGAGGATGCCCGCGAGCCCGTAGCAGACGCCGGCGAATCCGTAGGCGAGCACCTGGTGCGAGGGCACGCGGATACCGGTGGCGGCGGCCGCGCGCTCGCTCACCCCGACGGCGGTGAGCCGGTGCCCGAACGCCGAGCGCTGGGCGACCACACCGGTGACGCCGACGACCACGATCGCGATGAGCGCCGTGTTCGGCACGCCCGCGGTACGGTTGAGCGCGAACTGGTTGAGCCCCTCCGGAGCACCCGCGGGCGTGCCGTTGGCCACCGCGAACACCGTGCCGAGCAGCACGGCGTTCATCCCGAGCGTGACGACGAGCGGCATCACGCGGAAGACCGTCACGAGCAGGCCGTTGAGCAGGCCCGCGACCGCCGGGGCCAGGACCCCGGCCGCGACGGCGGCGGCGACCGGCCAGCCGTGGTTCTGCGGCAGGCCGGTGCCAAGCGCGGCGGCCAGCGCGATCATCCCCGGCACCGACAGATCCAGGCCGCGCTGCTGCACCACGAGCGTTTGCCCCGCCGCGGCGATCGCGAGCACCGCCGCGAACGGGAGCATGCTCAGGATCGGCGCCGCGCCCAGGCTGCCCGGGGCCACCAGCGGGCTGATCGCGAACAGCACCACGCACGCGACCCAGATGGCGGCGGACCGGCCGCTGAGCAGGCGAGTCCACACGCGATCCACACTGCCCACAGTCGACTGTCGAGTCATGCCCGGCTCCTTCCGCCGCGCAGCCGCGCGTAGAGCAGGGCCGCGCCCAGCGTGATCAGGCCCGGCAGCCAGTACGACCAGGCCTGCGACAGTCCGAGGAACGGCGACGCCGTGACCAGCTGCTGCACGAGCAGCGCCGCCGCCAGCACACCGAGGAACGACCCGCGCCCGCCGAACACGCTGGCCCCGGCGAGCACGACGATCGTGATCGACGAGAGCGTGTAGGTGAGGCTGGGCCGGCCGTCGCCGATGCCGATCTGCGCCATCACGATCACCGCCGCGGGGAAGCACAGCAGCGCCGAAGCCACGTAGGACAGCAGCTGCGTGCGCCCGACGCGGACGCCGAGCTGCTCGGCCGCCGTGCGGTTCGAACCGACCGCCCGCAGCTCCACGCCCCAGCGCGTGCGCCGCAGCGCCCACTCCAGGACCACGATCAGCACCACCGCGCCGATCGTGACCACGGGCAGCACCCCGACGCGCAGCGAGATCTGGGCCGTCACGCCGTCGGGGAACACCCCGCCCGGGGTGCTGCGCAGCGTCAGGTAAACGCCCTGCAGCGCCATGTACGTCGCCAAAGTCGCCACCACCGCGTTGACCCTGAACCTGGTGACGAGCAGGGCGTTGACCACGCCCACGAGCAGCGCGGCGCCGAACATCAGCGTGTACCCGATGCCCGCCGGTCCCCCGGCGACGATCCAGAACGACGCGATCACCACCAGGAGCCCGACGAGCGGGCCGACGGACAGGTCGATCCCCGCCCCGAGCACGACCACGTGCTGCGCGGTCCCGACCAGGATCAGCGGGGCCGCCGCGAACAGCAGGTTGTAGAGATTGAACTCGGAGAAGTAGCTCGTGCTCCCGGCCCCGACCACCAGGCCCAGCAGGAGGAACACGAGCGTGAGCACGGCCGCGGGCGTGTGGTCGCCGCGCAGCCACCGGTTCGCCGTGAGCCACCGCCCGGCCCGCGCCGCGACGCGCGCCCGGACGGTGGTCGCGGTCAGCGCCGCCTGCGTGATCGCGGCTTCGGAGACCTCGTCGCCCGCCAGCTCCGCGACGATCGAGCCGCGGGACATGATGAGCACGCGGTCGCAGAGCCCTTCGAGCTCGACGCCGTCCGACGAGAACAGCACGACGGCAGCACCTGCCTCGGCCGCTTCGCGCAGGATCCGGTAGATGTCCACGCGGGCGCCGGCGTCGACGCCCTGTGTGGGCTCCTCGGCCAGCAGCAGGCGTGGTTTCGCGAGCATCGCGCGCGCCAGCACGACTTTCTGCTGGTTGCCGCCCGACAGCGCGGAGATCGGCGTGGCGATGCCCGGGGTCTTCACCCCGAGCCGCTCCACCTCGCCGCGCGCGACGGCGTCGACGCGCCGGCCCGACACCAGCCCGGCCGTGGTGACCTCGTCCAGCGTCGCCAGCACGGTGTTCTCCCCGACCGCGAGCGGCCCGAAGACCCCCTCCCCGTGCCGGTCGGCGGGCACGTACACCACCCCGGCGCGCGCGGCCGCGGCATTGCTGCCCAGCCGCACCTGCCGGCCGGCGACCGTGACCGAGCCGGCGGCGGGCTCCAGCCCGGCCAGCGCGCGCAGCACCGAGCTCTGGCCGCTGCCCTGCACGCCGGCGAGCCCGACGATCTCGCCGGGCCGCACGGTGAAGGCCACGTCGGCGAAGCCCGCGCCGGACAGTCCTTCGACCCGCAGCAGCTCGGTTTCCCCGGTGCCGCCGCCCTTCGACGGGAACACCGTCTCCAGCGCCCGCCCGATCACGCGCTCGACGATCTGCTGCTCGTCCACTTCGGACGCCGCGAATGTGCCGCGCACGGCTCCATCGCGCAGCACCGTGATCCGGTCCGCGATGAGCTTCACCTCGGGGATCCGGTGGGAGATGTAGACGACGGCCGCGCCGGCACGCACGCATTCGCGCACGCGGTCGAAGAGCGTCTGCACCTCGTCGAGGCTGAGGTGCTCGGTCGGCTCGTCGAGGATCAGCACCTTCGGCCCGAGCGCGAGCGCCTTGGCGATCTCGACCACGAACCGCTGCTCCACGCTCAGCTCGGCCACGCGGCTGCGGGCGCGGATGCCCATGCCCCACGGGTCGAGCTGCTCCTGCGCCCACGCCGGGGCGCGCCGCAGACCGCCGACCCGCGCGTAGCCGACGGCCACGGCCATGTTCTCCGCGACGGTCAGGTCCGGCAGCAGCGCCGGCTCCTGCCGCACGATGCCGAGACCCAGTTCGCGGGCGAGCTGCGGCGAGGCCGACATGAGCCGCTCGCCGCCGATGACCACGGTCCCCGCGTCGGGGGCCAGGACCCCCGACGCGACGGCCATCAGCGTGGACTTGCCCGCACCGTTCTCACCGACCAGAGCGTGGACCTCGCCGGCCCGGATCTCCAGGTCGACGTCGGACAGCGCCCGGACGGGGCCGAACGACTTCGAGATCGAGCTCAGGCTCAGCACGGCCGGTGCGGCCGCGCCGGTGGTCCCGGCGGGTTCGTCGGCACGTTCACCGACGACGGGGACTTCGAACTGCGTCACGGTCGCCCCTCTTCTCCTCGGGCCGGGGCGCTCACTTGAACAGCGCCTGCAGGTCGGGCACCGACAGCCCGGACGAAAGGATCGCGTCCGGCGGCAGCGACTTCTCGCACTTCGGCTGCTTGGCCGGGTCGGTCGAGTCCTCGATGATCTTCAGGTCGTAAGTGGACGGTTCGTCGTCGGCGATGCCGTTGGCCGCGGCGAGTCCCTTGTGGAGGGCGACGTTGACGATCCAGTTGCGCGAGGATTCCGTGGCGATCTGGTAGCCCGGCTGGGAGTCCTTGTACTGGTACCAGAGGCAGCCGAACTCGTTGGAGTCGTTGGCCGACCACACCGGCAGCGGCTTGTTCGCCGCGATGAACGCTCGCACGCCGCCGACCGAGCCGCCGCCGCAGTCCGACACGATCCCGTCGATGGTGCCGTACTTCGTGATGAGCCCGGCCACGACCTGCTGGGTCTTGCCCGGCTCCCAGTCGGTGGCAACGGGGCCGTCGGTGTTGAGCAGCTTCACGTCCGGGTGCTTCTTCACCGCGTCGAGCACGCCCTGGTACACGCCCTGGGAGTAGGAGTTGCCGGCGATGCCGCCGAGCATCACCAGGTTCCCCTTGCCGGGCATCGCGTTCATCGTCCACTCGGCGAGCGCGGAGCCGTAGGTCTTGATGTCCTCGGACACGAAGTCCACGTAGTCCTTGCCGGGCACCCCGCCGGGCGAGCCGACGAACGGCACGACCTTGACCCCGGCGGCGGTCGCCTTCTTGATCGTCGGCAGCAGCGCCTCGCCGCCGTCGACGAAGGTGACGATCACGTCCACCTTCTGCGCGACGAGGGAATTGAGGTCGGAAATGGCCTTCTGCGTGTCACCCTGCGCGTCGGTGTAAAGCACCTTCTTGATGTTCGGGCACTTCGCGGCCTCTTCCTCGAACAGCTTGCGCGTGATCTTGCGCCAGGAATTGCCACCGAACCCGTCGGCGAACGCGACGGTGAGCGGTTTCGTGCCGCAGAACTTGCCGACGTCCTGGATCTGGTCTTGGGTGCCGACGACCCCGACTTTCTGCTGCAGGGCCGCGTTGTCCGCGCCGGCCTCGCTCCCGCCCTGGCCGGTGGGAGCGCCCGTGGCGCAGCCGCCCAGGAACAGCGCGGCCGAAACGGCCACGACCGCGGTTCTTTTCTTGATCGCCATGTTCGCCTTTCCGATATTCCGCCCCCGAGTTGGCAAAAGTGTCGGCTACCACAGGGGGTGCGGACCCGGTCAGTGTGAGACGCGCCTGTGTCAATTTGACACACGCCGCGGAGATTTCCCGACCGTTTTCCGGCCGCGGCGGTAAAGGATCTCCGGCACACGCGAAAAAGCCGGAGCCGCCCCGGTTGTCGGGCGGCTCCGGCTTTTCGCTTTCGTTCAGTCGCGCGGTCTCATGGCGGCCCGCAGCCGCATCAGCCGCTCGTCGCGCCAGCTCACGCGGGCGTCCCACTCGGCCAGTGGCACGAGGGCTCGGCGCTGCTCGCTGGCGAGCGCGACGAGGTCGTCGGTCCACGGGTCGTCCTGTCCGCGTTCGGCGCCCATCCGCGCGTAGGCGGGGCCCATCCGCGCGGCGTGCGCGGCGATACCGCCGCGGGTGTTGAGGTCGACGGTCTCGAACGGACCGATCACGCTCCACCGTGGACCGAGGCCGCTGCGCACCACCTCGTCGATGTCCTCGACGTCGGCCACGCCGTCGCGCAGCAGGCAGTACGCCTCGCGCAGCAGCGCGCCCTGCAGGCGGTTGAAGACGAAACCCTCGACCTCCTTGCGCACCAGCACGGGTTTCATCCCCGCCCGCTCGTACACCACCCGCGCGCGGACCAGGATGTCCGCGCGCGTGTCCGGCGCCGGGATCAGCTCGACGACCGGCAGCAGGTACGGCGGGTTGCCCGGATGTGCGCCGAGCACCCGCCCGCCGAGGCCCGTGCCGAACGAGCTCGGGACCAGCGCCGAGCTCGAACTGGCGAGCACCGTGTCCGGACCCGCGCGAGCGGCCAGATCGGCGAACAACGCGCACTTCACCACAACGTCCTCGGCCGCGCATTCCTGCACCAGCGCGACGCCGTCGACGGCCTCGCCCAGCCGCTCGTGGTAGGAGATCTCCGCGATTTTCCCGGGAAGCAGGCCGTGTCTCCCGAGCAGCGCCAGCCGGTCGGCCACAGCCGCGCGGGCGCGGTCGTACGCCGCCGGGTCCGCGTCCCACGCCCGCACCGGGACGCCGGCCAGTGCGAACAGCACGAGGAACCCGACGCCGATCGCGCCCGTGCCGACGACCGCGACCGGTTCGACGGGGTCTTCGGTCACAGCTCCCACCACGTGCGGTCGTCGGCGTATCCCCGCTCGAGGATCCCGACGATCGCGGACTCCGTGAGCTCACGCGGGTTGTTCGCGGTCAGCCGGGTGGCGAGCATCGCCTGCTCGGCCACGAAGCCGAACCGGTCCGGTTCGAGGCCCAGGTCCTTCAGGTTCAGCGGCACGCCGAGCGCGCCCAGGATCTGCTCGATCCGCTCGATCGCCGCCCGCGCGCGCTGCGTCTGCGACAACGCCGGATCCGCGAGGCCGAACGCGCGCCCGATCTCGGCGAACTCCGCCTCGCGCGCGGGGAGGTTGAACCGCATCACGTACGGCAGCAGCGCGCCGACGCCGAAGCCGTGCGCGGTGTGCGTGAGCGCTCCGATCGGCGACTGGATGGCGTGCGCCGCCGCCGTGCCCGCGGTGTTGATGGCCATGCCCGCGCTGAGCGCGCCGAGCATCGTGTCGGTTCGCGCGGCCAGGTCCGCCGGGTCCTTCGCGACGCGCTCCAGCGAGCTGCCCAGCAAGGTGAAGCCGCGCAACGCGTACAGGTCGGTCAGTACGTTCTTGCCGGCGTAGAGGTGGCGGTGCAGGTGCCCGGCGTCGGGGTGCTTCTCGCGCGCGGTGAACGACTCGACGAGGTGCGAGAGCGCGTCGGCACCGGTGGCGGCCGTCAGCCCCGGCGGGCAGCTCAGCGTGAGCTCCGGGTCCACGACCGCCGCGTACGGTTCGAGGTACGGGCTCGCCACGCCGAGCTTCATGCCCTTGTCGGCGTCGTACACCACGGCGATGCAGGTGACCTCCGCGCCCGTGCCACCCGTGGTCGGCACGGTGACCAGCGGGAGGCCCGGGCCTTCGACGAGGTTCTCGCCGTAGAGGTCCGCGACGTCCCCGCCGCGCTTGAGCATGATCGACGCGACCTTGGCGAAGTCCAGGCAGCTGCCGCCGCCCAGGCCGATCACCGCGTCGATCTCACCGCCGTCGACTTCGGCGAGCAGCGCCTCCACGTTCTCGCGCGGCAGGTCCGGCTCGACGCGCGAGAACACGCGCACGTCGAGGCCCTGGCCGGTCAGCGAGTCGCGGATCGCGGCGAACTCGGGGCTGCCGGCCATCCGCTCGTCGGTACACACCAGCACCGTGCGCCCCAGCGGCTTCACCAGGTACGGCAGCTGCGCGCGTCGGCCGGGTCCGAACAGGACGGTCTTGGGCTGGCGCAGCAGGCCCAGGGTTTCGGAGCTCACGCGCCCGCCTCCTCTTCGTTCACGGTCACGGCCAGGTACTTCGGCTCGAGGAACTCGTAGATGCCGTCGTGGCCGCCTTCCCGCCCGAGCCCGGACTCCTTGACCCCGCCGAACGCGGCGGCCGGGTCGGCCATGATGCCGCGGTTGATGCCGACCATGCCGAAGTCGAGCCGTTCGGCGATCGCGAAGGCGCGCGACAGGTCCTTCGTGAACAGGTACGACGCGAGCCCGTAGGTCGTGTCGTTGGCGAAGTCCAGTGCCTGCCTCGCCGAGTCCACGGTGAACAGCGCCGCGACCGGCGCGAACAGCTCCTGGTTGCACAGCGCGGGATCCGCCTCGCGCAGCCGTAGCACGGTCGGCTCGTAGAAGTTGCCTGCCGACTCGATGCGGTTTCCGCCGGCGAGCAGCTCGGCACCGGCCGCGGTGAAGGTGTCCACCAGCGACTGCACCCGCTCCAACTGCTGCGGCGTGATGATCGGGCCGACGTCCACGCCGTCCTCGAACCCGTCGCCGACGCGCAGCGCCCGCGTGGCCGCGACGAACTTCTCCGTGAACTCGTCGGCGATCGCGCGGTGCAGGATGATCCGGTTGGCCGCCACGCACGCCTGCCCCGCGTTGCGGAATTTGCACGCGATCGCCTCGCGCACGGCCAGGTCCACGTCGGCGTCGTCGAGGACGACGAACGGCCCGTCGCCGCCGAGCTCCATCGAGGAGTTCACGATGTGCTTGGCGGCCTTCGCCAGCAGCAGGCTGCCGACGCCGGTCGACCCGGTGAAGCTGATCTTGCGCAGCCGCGGGTCGGCGAGCACGACGTCGGACACCGCGGCGGAGTCGCTGGTGTGCACCAGGTTTACCACGCCGGGCGGGAACCCGGCGTCGTGCAGCGTCCGGATGAACAGCGCCGCCGTCAGCGGCGTCTCCTTGGCCGACTTGACCACGACCGTGCAGCCGGCCGCGAGCGCCGCGCCGCCCTTGCGCGCCACCATGAGCAACGGGAAGTTCCACGGCGTGACGAGGAAGCTCGGACCCACCGGCTGGTGGGTGGTGACCACGCGATAGCCGCCGGGCGAGCCGGGCGCGTACGTGCCGTGCAGGTGCGCGATCTGCTCGGCGTACCAGAGGAAGAACCCTGCCGACAGTGCGAACTCCCCCGCCGCCTCGGCACGGGGCTTGCCGCTCTCCAGCACCATCACGTCGGCGAACGCGTCGGCCCGCTCGACGAGCAGCGCGTGGGCGCGGTGGAACAGCGTGGCGCGCTCGCGCGGCGCCCAGTGCCGCCACGAATCCTGCGCCGCCACGGCGGCCTCCAGCGCGGCCAGCGCGTGGTCCGGGCCTCCGTCGGCGACCTCGGCGAGCGGATTCCCGGTGCTCGGGTTGAGCACCTCGAAGGTCTTGCCCGGGTGCGTCCACTCGCCGCCGAGGTAGAGCCCGAGCGGTACTTCGTGCCCGGCGAAGAGCCCGGCCGGGGATTCGGCCAGTGCGGTCATGGTTGTCGTCCTTTCTCAGCGCGCTCAGCGCGCGGTGTAGCCGCCGTCGACGGGGAGATTCACACCGGTGACCCAGGCGGCTTCGTCGGAGGCGAGGTAGAGCACGGCATAGGCGACGTCGATCGGGCGCCCGAGCCGGCGCAGGGACTGGTTCGCGGTCATCATGCGTTCGTAGGCTGGCAGGCCGCCCTCGTACGCCTCGGCGATCCCCTCGACCAGCGGGGTGAGCACGGTGCTCGGGTGCACGGAGTTCACGCGGATGTCGTACTTGCCGTACATCGCCGCGTCCTGGCGCGTCTGCATCGTCACCGCGCCCTTGGCCACGTGGTAGGGCGTGAACTCGTCGTTGCCGACCAGGCCGTAGATCGAGGAGTAGTTGACGATGCTGCCGCCGCCGTTCGCGATCAGGTGCGGCACGGCGTGCTTGGTCGAGAAGAACACGCCCTTCACGTCCACTGCGAACAACGCGTCCCACTCGGCCTCGGTGACCTCGTGTGTGGGCTTGTCCACGCCGATGATGCCCGCGCAGTTGACCAGGATGTCGAGCTTGCCGAACTCCGCCCCGATCTCGGTGTACGCGCGCTCGATCGACTTCTCGTCGCGCACGTCCACCGCGTGGAACCGCGCGGCGGCACCGATTTCCCGCGCCGCCGCCGCGCCCTGGCCCGCGTCCACGTCGGTGAGCGCGACCCGCGCGCCCTCCGCGGCGAACAGCTCCGCGGTCGCCCGGCCCATCCCGGACGACGCACCGGTCACGATCGCCGTCTTGCCCGCCAAGCGGGGCATGGTCTCCTCCTGTCTCACGCGTCGGCGGTCTGGGGCACGAACCCGGGGTAGCCGGCGTCGGCGATCTCGGCGCAGCGGCGGAAGTACGCGTCCGCGCCTCCCATGTAGACGTTGAACTCCAGCGGTTTGCCCGGGATGTTCGCGCCGATGAACCACGCGTTGGCCTTGGCGCCGCTGGCCATGATCGTCGCCGAGCCGGCCCGGTTCACCTCCTCGGCCCACTCGCGCTCGGCGTCGGCCGTGGACTCCAGCCGCTCGATTCCGTGCTCACGGGCGTACTCGACGGCGTCGGCGATCCAGCCCACGCCGGCCTGGATGGCCACCGGCAGGTTCGCGTACGGCGTCTGCGGCCCGAGGATCATGAAGAAGTTCGGGAAGCCGTGGGCCGAAAGACCCAGGTTGGTCTTGATGCCGTCCGCCCAATGCTCGCGCAGCACCTCGCCGTCGCGCCCGACGATGTCGATGCGGGTCAGCGTGCCGGTCATGGCGTCGAAGCCGGTCGCGAAGATGAGCACGTCGAGCTCGTAGAGCTCACCGCCGACCACGATGCCCTCCGGCGTGATCTCGTCGATGCCGCGGGACTTCACGTCGACCAGGTGCACGTTCTCGCGGTTGTAGGCCTCGTAGTAGCCGTGCCCGCCCGGCGGGCGCTTGCCGTTGAACGGGTAGTCCTTGGGGCACAGCAGCTCCGCGGTCGCCGGGTCCGTCACGATCTCGCGGATCTTGCGCCGGATGAAGTCCGACGCGTGGTCGTTGGACTCCTGGTCCACGGCCAGGTCGTTGAACGTCTCCAGCATGAAGTGGAAGCCACCTTCGGCCCAGCCCTGCTCGAACACGCGCTCGCGTTCCTCGGCGCTCGCGTCCTTCGCGCCGAGCTCCGGCTTCACGAACGGCACCGCGAATCCGTGGTCGAACGCCTTCTCGAAGCTCTCGTCGTAGTTCTCGCGGACCTCGGTCATCCACTGCTCGTCGACGGCCCGGTTGGAGCTCGCGACGACGTAGTTCGGCGTGCGCTGGAACACGAACAGCTCGCCGGCGGTCTCGGCGACCACCGGGACCAGCTGCACACCCGACGCGCCGAGCCCGAGCACGCCGACGCGCTTACCCCGCAGGTCGACCTCGCGATCACGCGGCCAGCGCGAAGTGTGGTAGCTCTCGCCCGCGAACGTGCTCGCCCCCGGGATGTCGGGCAGGTTCGGCGCGGACAGCACACCCATGCCGCTGACCAGGTACTTCGCCGTGAGGACCTGGCCGTCGGCGGTCGTCACCGACCAGACGTTCGAGTCCTCGTCGTAGGCGGCCTTCTCGACCTTCGTGCCGAAGCGGATGTCCTTGTACAGGTCGAGCCGGCGCGCGACGAACTCCAGGTACGCCTTCACCTCCGGCTGCGACGGGTAGCGCTCCTGCCAGGTCCACTCCTCGCGGACCTCCTTGGAGAAGGAGAACGAGTAGTAGTAGAACTCGCTGTCGGTACGGGCGCCCGGATAGGTGTTCCAGTACCACGTGCCGCCGACGCCGTCCGCGGAGTCGAGCACGACCGAGCGCAGGCCGAGCTGGTTGAAGTGGTGCAGCATCGCCAGCCCCGAGAAGCCGGCGCCGATCACGATGGCGTCGAAGCTGGTGTCCTGAGTGGACGGCATGGTGATCCCTTCGGTGAATGGTGGAAACGTCTCAGCGGCCCGCGCGGTAGAAATCCGCGATGGCCCGGATCTCCTGGTCCGCGCGGGGGTGGCGGCCCGCCAGGAACGGGTAGACGTGCTGCATCCCCTCGCCGACGACGAAGGTGACGTCGACGCCGTGCTTGGTGGCGAGCGCGTGGAACCGCACGCTGTCCTCGTAGAGCGACTCGGTGTCCGCGGCGCTGATGTAGAGCCGCGGGAAGCCGGTGAGGTCGGCGTAGAGCGGGTTCACGAGCGGATCGCGCGGGTCGGCGCCGCCGCTGAGGTAGCGGTCGATGTTAGCCTGCAGGCCCTCGCGCGCGATGAGGAAATCGGTGTCGTTGTTGGTCTCGATCGTGGTCCCGCTGTTCTCCATGTCGAGCCACGGCGAGAGGGTGATGACCTGGGCGGGCAGCTCGCGGCTGTCGTCGCGCAGCTTCAGTACGGTGGCGACGGCGAGGTTCGCGCCGGCGCTGTCGCCGACCGGTGTGATGTCGCGGACGCGGTGGCCGCGCGAGAGCAGCGCGTCGAACGCCTTGACCCCGTCTTCCAGCGCCGCCGGGTACGGGTGCTCGGGCGCGAGGCGGAAGTCGGCGACGAAAGCCGTGGCGCCACAGGCTTTCGCGAGATGGCCGGCGAGCTTGCGGTGGCTCGCGGACGAACCGAGCGCGAAGCCGCCGCCGTGGAAAAACAGCAGCACCTGGCCGGCGTCGGCGCCCTCGGGCGTCACGAAGATGCCGGGCACGCCACCGAGTTCGGTGTGGGCGTAGGACACGCCCTCGGGTTCGGCGGTCGCGCGCTGCCAGTCGTCGAACACGATCCGCAGCAGCTCCACCGACATGTCCGGGTGGCGGTTCATCTCGACCGCCCACCCGGCGTAGATCTGGCCGAGCAGGTCCGTCGGCTCGGGCAACGTCATGGGCTCTCCTGGAGGGGAATCCCGCTTCGGCAGCGAGGTCACAGGGGGTGTCCGGGCCCGTCCGGGCGCCGGTTCACCCAGCATCACCACGCTGGAGCCGCCCGCCACGCGCTGTCGCAAAATGACACACCCGCGTCTCACACTGAGCGACCACGACGCGCTCGAGACGAGCGAAGCTGAGCCGGACAGCCTCCCCTCTTCCGTGCTTCGAGCGAGGAACCATGAACCGTCTGCAGGGCAAGGTCGCCCTCGTCACCGGCGCCGGCCGCGGCATCGGCCGCACCATCGCCGACACCTTCGCGCGCGAAGGCGCCACCGTGATCGCCACCGGCCGCAGTGAGGCGAACGGGTTCGCCGACGGCGTCGAGTACCACCGCCTCGACGTCGCCAGCGACACCGACTGGGCCCGCGTCGTCGGCGAGGTCGCCGACCGCCACGGCCGCGTCGACGTGCTGGCCAACAACGCGGGGGTGATCGCCTACGAGTCCCTTCACGAGCTCTCGCTCGAGTCGTGGCAGCAAGTCGTGGCGATCAACCAGACCGGCGTGTGGCTCGGCATGCGCGAGGTCGTCCCGCTGATGCAGCGCAACGGCGGCGGCTCGATCATCAACGTGTCGTCGATCTGGGGCACCGTCGCCGTCGCGGGCGCCCACACCTACCACGCCACCAAGGGCGCGGTGCGCACCATGTCGAAGAGCGCGGCGATCACCTACGCGCGCGAGAACATTCGCGTGAACTCCCTGCACCCCGGCTTCATCCGCACGCCGCTCACCGAGGCGCAGGACCCGGAGATCAACGAGTTCGTGATCGGCCAGACCCCGATGGGCCGCGCCGGCAATCCGCAGGAAGTCGCCAACGGCGCACTCTTCCTGGCCAGCGACGAGTCCAGCTTCGTGACCGGATCCGAGCTCGTTGTAGACGGAGGCTACCTCGCGCAATGACACCTCATTGCAGCTAGCGCCGGACCTGGTTCGCGCGTGCTCTCCGGCGTACTGGTGGTCTTCCGCAGCTACCAGCAGCCGGTCACAGCTCCTGGTAGCTGTCCAATGGCCAGGTCGGCCACTTGGTCGCTGTCCAGTAGAGCGCGTGACAGGTCATCGGGATGCCGGTCGACCGGCGGACCTTTCCCGGCGTTGGTGCCGGTCGCGATGGTCAGCTTCGCCGCGATCTCGGGTATCGACGCGCCTTGGTCGCACATAGCACATGCGCAACATCACCAGAGCCAATGCATTCGCTTCGAACTGGTCCCGCTGCCGCGCCTACTCCACCTCACCCACCGTCGGCGTGAACGACTCCGCCAACTCTCGCACCGGCGCCGCCCGGGCGGCGGGGCCGCTCCGGTGTTCGCAATTCAGGCGGTCCCGTCCATTTCGGAGGCGAGACTGGCGGGACGAAGGTCGGTCCAGTGCGCGTCCACATATTCGAGGCAGCTCTGTCGTGACCCCCTGTGCCGTACGGTCCACCCGTTCGGCACGTCAATTGCGGAGGGCCAGAGCGAGTGCTGGTTCTCAGCGTTGGCAAGCACGACGTAGGCGGCGGCTTCGTCTTCGAAGGGGTTGGTCACGACGTCTCCTTGGAGTCAATGGTGGTGGGTTGAGGGTTGGCGGGGGCCGAGGAAGGTGCGGCGGCCGGGGGTAGGCCCCAGAGGTCTTCCCGGCCGACCACCGCCGCTGTGTACTTGCCCAGTGCGCTGAGCAGGAGCCGCATCTCGAAGGCACAACAGTCGAGCAGATTGAGCAATCCCCGTGCGGGGTCCTCGTCGGCGGCGAGGAAAGCGGCGCGACCGAGGCCCACGGCCCGCGCGCCCAACCCGAGCGCCTTGACCGCGCGGGTTCCCTCCCACATGCGTCCGGACGCGATGCAGCACGCGTCGCTGGGGTGGAGCCGGGCGACGCGGCCATTGGCCCTCGCCGGCGTCGCATCCAGGCTGCCGGCCTCGGCCCCGCGTGAGCGGCGCCGGGACGGGCGGCGTTCGACACCGGAAAGGTTCCGACGTGACCCGGCGGTCCCCTCGTCCCCGCGAGAACCGGTTGCCGCCATGGCACGACGACCCGACACTGACCATCGACCGGCGATAGGTGAAGCCCGCCGACCCCGAAATCACGGTCCCGGCTCCCTGCTCTCCTGTGGACGAGCGGTGCGACCAGCGGCGCGGACTGACTGCCCTGGCCGCGCTGTGCCTGGGCAGATGGCGCAGACGGCCAGGTCAGTGACGGTTGCCGCGGTGGCAGCCGGGCTGATCATCGCGGTGCTGCACACGATGGACGTCTCCCAGATCGACATCGGCCCGATCCACATCGTCGGCCGCCCCGGCACCGCCGCCCCGTAGACCCGCACACGGCGGTGCCCCGGCCGCAGCATCCCCGTCGTCGACGAAAGGTCTTCGACAGCAGCCACGGTCAAAGCGGCTTCGTCGCGTCGAGTCGCGGTCGGCGCCGGGATTGAGGTCGTAGGGCAAACGCACCGGTGCCGCCCGCGGTGTTCAGAGCGATGGAGATCGCGGCGAACAACCTCCGGTTCTCGACCTGGGCGTGGAGGTACTCGCCTGCGCTGATCGGGACGTCGCCGGCGCGGGTGTCCATGAGGTAGCCGCCGGGGGTGGTCTCGGGGACACCGTCGGGCACCTGCGGGCCGGTGAGCACAGCGACGATGGCGGCACCCACGATGACGGCCGGAGCACCCCACCGCAGCGCGGCGGGAAGCAGCCGCAAGAGGCGAGGCGCGATCGTCGCGACAGGCAGCTCGGAGCGACGCAGGGCGACTGTCGCAACGGTGATCGCGACCACCGGGAAGATCCCGACGACAGCGGTGAACAACACCGGCCCCGGCAGGTGCGGCGCGCCGGGGAGGAACGAGTCGACGAACACCGCCAGGGAGGCGGCCAACGCCAGCGCGCACCACAACGCGATCAAGCGCACGGCCGACCCCCACGATCGATCCACCTGGTGGTTTTCTCGTTCATGGACGGGCTTTCTGCGGTCGTGGAACTCCGTCTCCGATGCGGATGTCCCAGCCGAACCCGAACAGGCCACCGTTGTTCGGGTTGATGATCCGGACGACGACACCGCGGGCTGCGGCACGGGTGTCGAGAGCATCGAGCAGGATCCGACGCGAGTTCGCGCCAACCCACGCAGTTGCCGCGGAGGTCGGGGAGAGCGTGCCGTCGGCAAGCTCGAACGCGATGCCGTGTTTGCGGCCATGCGTACCGAGCCCGACCGGGAGCGTGGCGGCGACCTCATCGGCGGCGGTGATACGGGCGCCCCAGCGTTTGATCGTCACGGCGCTGAGGTCGCTCCAGGCGTAGCTCCGGCTGCGAAACAGATTGCGGAAACGGACACCGCGGTCGTCGACAGTGATCCGGACCCGCGACGAGAGCGCCACGCCGGCAAGCGCGAGCACCACTCCCAACGCGCCGGCCGCGACGTTCGTGACACCGGGCGACGCGCCGAAATGTGTCACCGCGGCAACCAGTTTCACCACAAGCGCGGTCGGGCCGAGGCACATACCCAACGCCACCAGGCTCGAGCCGACAGGGCGGAAAGTCGTCATCGCCGCTTCACCCACCCAACAGCAGCCAGGTGTACGTGGGGCCGGTCCAGAAGCCGAAGCCATAGCCGAATGCGAGGCCGAACACGTTGACCCACCCGTCGGGGGAAGATCCCCCCGAGTACGAGGCGCCGAACGGTCCGAGGCCGGACCCAGAGCCCGACTCGAAGCCCGCTCTGAGATCGTTGATCTTCTTCGCATTCGAGGAGAAGCCGGTAAGGCCGGCTTCCGCGGCGACGCCAAGAACAGGCCCGCAGGAAGCGGTGAGACCAGCGCTGGATCCGGTGGCCGCGAAGCAGACATTGCCTGTGACTCCTCCTACGAACGCGAGGGTGCCGCCCAAGCAGACGCCGGTGGCACCTTGGCTGAAGGGGTGCGCCTGGTTCCAGGCCGCGTCCGCACACCCGAGGCCGTCCTCATTGAATCGTGGGCGGCGGTTGGGGTCCGGCGTTTGGGTGGGTGCCCAAGCCGGGGCCCGCTCGCCGGTCCGGACGCGGAGTCGACGCTGACCCTCGCCCACTGGGTCTTCTCCGGCATCGGCCTCACTGTTCCCGAGGTCATGGCGCGGCTCAAGATCGGCCGTTCCACCGTCTACGACCTCATCCGCACCCGGCAGCTCGCCTCCATCACGATCGGCCGCGCCCGCCGCATCCCCCGCCCACGCCCTCGCCGTTTACATCCGCCGCCTCGAACAGGAAGCAGCTGATGCGCACCTCGAACCCCGCCTTCCGCCGTACCCGCGCCAACGGTGACGGAACCATCTACCAGCGCAAGGACGGCCGCTGGGAAACAGCCGGATACGTCCTCGCTGCCGGCGGCACCCGCAATCGCATCCGCGTCTACGGCACCACCCGCAAGGACGCCGCCGACAAACTCACCGAAGCCGTCGCCGTCAGCAACCGCGGCCTTCCCACCCGCCTCAGCGACACCACCGTCGCCCAGTACCTCACCTACTGGCAGAGAGACCAGATCCTCGGGCTCGGTACGGGCGGCCAATGAGCGGACCGTGGTCCAGTGCGCGGCGCCCGGGCCGTGAAGCCAAGCCGCGCGGGACGACGTGTGATCAGGGGGCCAGTGCGTCGGTCGCCCGGGCCAGACGGGATGCCGACCAGGCGAAGTGGTTGGCAGGGTTGCGGTAGGAATAGCGACCGTTGTTGATCCGATAGCCGCCGGCGGCCGTGGTCCAGTGCGCGGGGCCGCACGGCCTCTGGTTCTTCAGCAGCGCTGCGGCGAGTCGTTCGGGGGCCAGGACCCGAGTGCGGGCGCGCAGCGCCGCTGCCAGGCGATTGACAGCGTCATCCGGCAGGGTGTCGTCGCCGAACGCGGGCAGTAGGAGCAGCAGTCGGACGTGGGCATCGGTGGTGCTGCCGCCGGGCAGGCCGTTGTCCGCTGCGGAGATCAGCTCGGGCCACGACAGGCCAGGGCCCATGAAGTGTCCTTCATCCTGCGCGAGGTGCTCGGCGGCATCCCAGTCGGGGTGGTGCAGGAGGTAGTCGATGCCGCTGTCCTCTTTGAATGCGCGGTACACCACGAACAGGCGGTGATCACCGGCGAGCGGCACCGTGAAGATCGGCCAGCTGTTGCCGCTCAGCAGCCGGGACTGCAGGTCCCCTGCCTCCTGCTGGTCCGTACCACCTACGAGCTCTTCGGTCTCGGAGTAGTAGGTGTGTAGATGGCCCAGCCAGAACAGGTGCTCGTCCAGCAACTCGGGCAAGTGGCGGAAAGGGCCGCCGTCGTAGCCGGGTATCCCGGCGGGAGGGGCTTCTGGGTTGCTCGTCACGGAGGTCATCATGCCCGCGCGCCTCAAGCCGTTTTCTGAACGGCGGGCTCGCTGAGTTGTGCACGTAACGCGCGGGGACTACCTGATCGACGTTCTTCCCGTCGCCACTCAGCCGTAACCGAGCCGCCGAAAGCAGTCGATGAGCACCAGCCGGATCTACAACGACGAGGCACGCCCCCGTGCCCTGCTGCAAGACCTGCCCGACGACACCGCGGCTGCGTGGAGTGTCGGTTCCCGAAGCCGCGCCGGGTCGTGTACGGCGAGCAGGTGCACGAGCCCGAGTACGACGTCTTGATCACCGGCAGCGCGGTGCAACAGATACCGGGATACTTGCAGCTACTTGACCGGCGACCTCGGGCTCGACTAGACCCACCGGGTGCTCACGGCCTGCACGTCGACCGGGTCGAGCCCGGGCACGAGCAGGACCATCCGGTTGCCCTCGCCCGCCAGGAACCCGCCGCGCCGGCGAGCGCCGAGCCGCGCGTACCGCTCGGACAACCCGCGGGCGGGCCGCAGCCGCAGGTGACTGCCGTCGGTGTACGTGGCGTGGGTGACGCCGGGTTCACCGAAGTCCAGTGTGGCCGCGCGCCAGCCCGTCTTGAGCACCGCCCGGCGGCGACGCCACCAGATCACGGCGAACCAGGCGGCGACCGGCCCGCCGCCGAGTCCGCCGAACATCAGGCCGTAGGCGATCGTGCCACCGAGCGGGTCCAGGACGGAGTCGTCGGCCCGGCGCGCGGCAGCGGGCTCGGTCTGGTCGTAGGTCACCTCGATCCGGTCGCCGATGCCGAGGTGTTCCGTCTTGCGGTAGGGAAAGTCGACTACGTGCGGACCGTCCGAGCCCGGGTAGGACACCTCGAAGTGCCGGTCGGCGAGCCACACCACCACGCCGTACACCGTGAGGTCGTTCGCGTGCGCCCTGGCCGCCGCGTCTTCTTCGATCCCGAGCAGAACGATTCCGGCGGCCAGCACGCCGGCAGCCGCGACCACACCGGCCACGGCCCAGCCCGCACGACGGGCCAGCCAGGACAGCACGCGGAAACGGCCGTCCGGGCGGGCGTCGTCGCCGGGCGGAAGCCAGGGCTCCCCGTCTTCGGGCGCGCTGCGGTCCGCCGGGAACAGGAGCTCGCGCCGCGAGCGTTTGCCGACCGGTCGCCGCGTCACCGAGTGGTCCACTTCGAACCGCGCGGGACGCGCACCCCGGCTGCGTACGCGGCCGGGCTGCGGCCGTCACCCGCCACCCGCGCGGCGCCGGAGTCGCGGTTGATCTTCTGCTCCTCGTACACGTCCCCCGCGAGGTAGGCCACGGTGACGGCCGGGCGTCCCGCGCCGTGGCGTGTGCACGGCGAGGATCTCGCCGGACGCGGTGAAACCGTTCTCCAGCAACGCGTCCGACGCGTCGCACAGCCGCGAGATCCCGACCGGTGCCCCTGGCACGACCAGGAACCACAACGCCGCGGCCCGCCAGAACCGCAGGGACAGCGCCCTGTCCCCCACCGCGGACTCCGTCGGCCCGCGGCGCGCCCGATCCTCCCGGGCCGGCTCGTGCGCCCGCAGACGGTTGCGCGCCCGCCGGCCCGCCTTGTGGCGGGTAGCAGTGGTTCACCGTCGTCGGCGGCCCGTTCGGGCCTGTCGCCTTCCTCGTTCGCCATCCCCAGCTCCATTTCCTGAGTTTACGGCGCAGAAATGGGGCTCCACCAGGGAAAATCCTGCGACGGAGAACACCGGGGCCGGAGGCAACCGAACGACCTTCCCCCGCGTTTGTTCAGTCCGCCGCACGCGTGCCGACGACCCGGGCGGGCACCGCGTACGGCGCCTCGCCGCGACCGTGGCGGAACAGATCGGCCACGCTGAAACGCCGGGGGCCTCGGTGACCGCAGCGTCGATGCCGTCATCGTTGATGGGGGAGCCAACCACCCCCAGGCGACGGTCGAGCCAGCTCCTGCGTGCCCGACACCGCACGGACTTGGCTGTCCTAGCGATGCCGGCTGCACCACCGCCCGAGACCGTGTACGGACTCGTTCCCGTCGGCGGGGACTCCCGCGACGGTCGCAGGTGCCTGTCGCGAGCCACTCGTGGCGTCTTCTCCCCCACCGTTCCTGGTTGCTCGGTGGTCTTTATGCCTGGCCGCCGCTCCGGTAGAGCCGAGCCTGCCAGCTGAGGACTTCCACCCGATACCACTGTGAGAAGGTCATGATCCGGCCGTCCTCCGAGGTGATCGGAATGATCTGGTGAGCCCTGGTCCGGTCAACGGTCTGGCGCCGACACCGGCGGCTGTGGTTGAGCAGTCCGGCGCTGCTGGTGCGCGGCATCGCGCAGGTCGGGCAGGTCGGGCAGGGCACCGTGTCGCTCGTCGCCGATCAGGTCACCCCGCTGGACCTCAAGAGCCTCGCGGCGACGTCGCGCGATTTTCGGTGACCGTTCGTCGCGGATGGCGAGCGGCTGCCCATGGTGCACCGGCGTGGCAGGATTCCAGCGTGGCAGCGCGCAAGAACCCCGAGCATCTGGAGGCACCGGCCGTCCTGACCGACGGCCCGCCGTGGCGCGTCGACCGGGGCGCGACGGGCTTTCGGGACGCGGGTGCGCAACCGTTGCCCAGCACGGACCTGACCCGCTTCCGCGCGGCCTGCTTCACAGCGGCGAGGACCGCCGGCGGCCACGTCGGTGTCGTAACCCGCCTCGCAATGGCGACCTTCCACGCGGTCACGATCACCGGCCCCGGATGGTCCCGCACGGTCCTGTGCCACGCCCACCTCACCGCGGTCGCGTTTCCGTCGGCACCACCGCAAGGATGGGAGTCGCCACGGACTTTCGATGAGCCGCCGGACTGGGCGGGGCAATTCGCCCTGGCCGGGTTCCGGGTGCTCGGCCAACTCGAACTCGCGACGCCGGTCGAGGAGCTGGACTTGGCGAACCTCGCCCGGGCCGAACGCACCCAGGTTAGCCACTGGCGGCCCGCCACCCTGGGCGAACTGCTGTTCAACTGCTGGGACTGACCAGAATCGGCCGGGAACCGACCCGAGCCCCGGCAGACCACCCACGCGCCGCGCGGTAGTGCCTCGATGGCGGACGGTGGCACGGACCATCGGTCGCCCGGGTGTTCTGGATCGCAGCTTTTTCGCTGGTGGAGCGCGATTTCCCGGTCGTACTCTCTCCTGATGGATCTGGGGACCGCGGGCGACAGCCCGGACCGACAGGACGACGAACCTCTCAGAGCCCGCACCGGCCGGCGGCCGAAGCCGGACCCGGCGACCTTGGACCGCGCGGTCCGCGCGCGCCTGCACCGGGCGGTGCTCGCCGCGGTGGCGGGGGCACTCCTGACGGCCGCCACAATCGTCGGGGCGATCCTGCTGCTGCGCTGGTCGGACCGGCTGCTCGTCGACGGCGTTCGGGCGCCCGCGCGAGTGGACTCCGTGATGGACGACCCCCCGGGCCGCGGCAACAGCCCCTACTTCGTCGTGGACTACGCCGGCGTCCGAGGCGTGATCTTCTACCAAGGCAGCACTTCCCACCACGTCGGCGAAGTCCTGACCGTGTACTACGACCCGGCCGATCCCCTGCACGTGCGCACCGCCGACAACCCCAACGGTGACGACACGTGGGCCGGAGGGTTGATCATCTTGACCATCGTCGAGCTGGCCCCGCTCGCCTGGGCGGTCGCGTACCCGGTGCGCCTGGCCCGGCGCCGCCACCTCGCCGCACGCTCCGGATGGCGAGCGGTGAAGGTCACGCCGTTCGGCAACCACACGTTGATCCTGCGGCCCGCCGGCCGCGAGCCCACGACCGTCAAAATCGTCACCGCGCTGCGCCCGCACTACCAATTCCTCACGGCGTCGGCGCCCACCCGCGGGTGGGTCGGCGGCAAGAACGCCCGCCTCGTGCTCGTGGTGCCGCGCGGCGAGAACCACTACGCCATCCCGGTTCGCGCCACCACCCAGGACACCGGAAACCGCAGCTGACCCCACGCGGCGGAATACGTCGACGTGCTACAGCCGACGCTCGCAGGGTTCGGCACGTCAGCCGTCCAGCGGGGGCAGGTCGCCGGCGATGGTGAACTGGTCAGGGACGATCCGGACGCAGTCACGCATCCGGCCCAGGCGCTCGAGCCGGACCGCGACGCCACGGTCGAGCCTGGCCGTGCTCGTCGAAGTGGTAAGCGTGCTCGGGATGCCAGGGCTGGTGCAGGTAGGGGTCGTCGTCGAAGAAGTGGCAACCGCCGTCCAGGGTCGGGACCATGGTGGCGCAGAACGTCCCGCGACTTTCAGTGACCGTTCACCGGGGCTGCCGCCCGCCCGGGTGTCCCAAGCCCGGCGGGCAGCAGCAGCTCACACGTCAGGCGTGGCTGCCCACGAATGAGGGGACTCAGCCAATGCCAGCGACCTGCAGGGCGGTGGTCCAGTTGTTCTTGATCGCCGAGCGGGCGGCCGACAGGGTGATGGTGCCGGCGCAGACGGCGTTCTTGAGCTTGGTTTCGGTGCCGTCCTTGGTATGGGCGGTCTGGGTACCGGAGTACGGCTCGGGCCACAGGTTCTTCGGATCCCGCGGGGCGCCGCCCAGCTCGAGCGGGACCATGTGGTCTTCCTCGTAGTCGGCGAGGCTGGTGTCGCTGTAGCCGTAGTCGGCGATGCCCCGGACCTTCAACGGGTTGGTGTAGGAGGTGGGCGGGCGCACCGTAGCGGTCCAGCCGGACACGCAGATCGTGGAGTGGATATTCGACTGGGTGACGTCCGGGTTGTAGGTGCCCGGGGTGCAACTCGCATGAGGCAGCGGCAGACCGACTCGGAACACGTCGCGGCCAGAGCCACACCACCGGTCACGATCACCCCGCCACCGGCGAGAACGACAGCGGCGAAACCGCGGTAACCGACCACACGATGACACGCCTCGGGAACCTCCGAAGACAGTCCCGGGCCGAGGCGCCAGGGCCACGAACACCGCACCTCATCGGCCATGACCGGAAAAAGGACCACCAGCGTGAACACCCCGTATCAGCATCAAATCACGGACACCAACATTCCCGATGTCAACAGCCGGATGGCCCACAACCACCGGAGCGAACCGCACGGCACGCTCCATAGCGGAAAACCCGCAGGGCGCAGCCCTGCGGCACACCAAATCGACGCAGGTCCGCGTCGACGACGGCCACGGCCAACCCCATGGCGTGTCGCCCCGTAGTTCGGTCAACGGTGTGGCGTCGGCACCGGCAGCTGTGGCTGAACAGCCCGGCACTGCTCGTGCGCGGCATCGCCCACGTCGGACAGGGCACGGTCTCCCCCGTGGCTGATCAGGTCACCCCGCTCGACCTCAAGAACCTCGCGAGCGGTTCGCGGGACTTTCGATAGGTGCCGCCGCGAAACGCCGGTTGCTGGACGTCGGCGAGTCCCGGGGCGCCCCAGCGAGGTCTGCTCATGTCCGTCGCGCGTGGAGGACGGCCTGCCAGCGGGCTTCGATTTCCGTCTGTGAGGTGAGCGGGCGGAGGTCGGGATCGAACATCGACCCGAACTCCGCTCGTGTGATCGTCCACGGGATTCCCGCCGCGTCGTCCAGGATCCGCATGAGGTTCAGCGGAGACAGCCGAAACGTTTCGTGCGCCCGGAGGAACTCGATCAGCTCGACGAGGTCACATCCGCGGTGGACCATCCGGTCGACCGCGCCTGCCACGGAGTCCGCGTACCCAGCCCCCCACTGTATGAAAATGACTTCGACGTCAGGGTATGTCCCTGGGCTCGTTCCGGAGCGCACTCTCCCTGCGCCGAACGCCCCGTTACCTTTTTCGTAGTTCCTGATCAAGGAGCTGTGGTCACCAGGCCCGGCATGACTAACGCCCCCAGTCGAATCCATGATCCGGGGGGGTGGTGTCACCGAGTCTGGTGGCATCGAGGGACCGCTGATAGGGACACGGCCACCAACTGGTAGGTCTCGTCGTAACGTGGGTGCCGGCCATCGATGCCCAACCCGGTGACCACGACGCGACGAACGAAACGGCTGGTGGATGAGCAGCAGCTTCGGGATGTTCCTCGGCCTGGATGTCGGCAAGGAAGCCCATCACGCAGTCGGCCTCGACCCGGAGGGTAATCGGCTGCATGACGGGCCGCTGCCCAACACCGAACCGGAACTGCGAGCCCTGTTCGACAAACTCGCCCAGCACGGACCGCTGCTGGTCGTGGTCGACCAGCCCGCCACGATCGGGGCACTGCCCGTCAAAGTCGCCCGCGCGGCCGGTCATCAGGTCGCCTACCTGCCCGGCCTGGCGATGCGCCGCATCGCCGACCTCTACCCCGGCCGCGCCAAAACCGATGCCCGGGACGCGTTCATCATCGCCGACGCCGCCCGCTCGCTGCCTCACACGTTGCGCCCGGTCGACGTCGGCGACGAGGCCCTGGCCGAGCTGGAGGGGCTGGTCGGGTTCGACGACGACCTCGCCGGCGAGGCCACCCGGATCAGCAACAGGATCCGCGCGGTCTGCTCACCGGCATCCACTCCGCCCTCGAACGCGCCATCGGCCCGCGGATCAGCCACCCAGCCGTGCTGGAAATCCTCTCCCGTTGCGGCGGTCCGGCCGGGATCGCCAAGGCCGGCCGCCGCAAACTGACCGCGATCGCGAAGGTCCACGCGCCTCGCATGGGCGAGCAGCTGGTCGAGGCGATCATGACCGCGCTGGCCGAGCAGACCGTCCCGGTCCCGGGCACCGCAGCCGCCGACACAGTCCTGCCGCGGCTCGCGGAAAGCCTCAAAACCGTTCTCCAGCAACGCAAAGACGTCGCTGAGCAAGTTGAGGGGATACTCGATGCACACCCTCTTGCCGGGGTCCTGACTTCGATGCCCGGCATCGGGGTCAGGACCGCAGCCCGCATCCTGCTGGAGATCGGTGACGCCTCGAACTTCGCCAGTTCCGGGCATCTGGCGGCCTACGCCGGCATTGCTCCGGTCACCCGCAGCTCCGGCACCAGCATCAAGGGCGAGCATCCGCCTCGGACCGGCAACAGGAAGCTGAAACGGGCGTTCTTCCTGGCCGCATTCGCGGCCCTCGCCGACCCGACCAGCAGGGCCTACTACGACCGCAAACGAGCCGAAGGCAAGAAGCACAACGCCGCTCTGATCTGCCTGGCCCGCCGACGCTGCGACGTCCTCTACGCCATGCTCCGCAACGGCACCCACTACCGCCACCCCGAACCAGCCCCCGTTGCCACTGCGGCTTGACAACCACATAGGGACCCCCGCAACCACATCCGAAAAGTAAGCCCGGACAGTCGAAGCCAGTCCCGAAAAGTAGGTCCGGACACCGAAAGGTTCGAGCGAACGGGACACCCCTATGCGGAACCTTCGGAATTCCTGAACTCGTGGGAGTCCGCCACGGGCAGGCTCCTATATCCGAATCCCGCGAATAGCGCCTGCTCAGTACCGGCAGCGGGCGGCAGTGCACCTGCCCAGTCGCTAAGTTCACGAACTCGGAAAGCCCTTCCGCCCCCCGTTCCTCGTAGCTGTTACACCAGCCTGCCTAGCCGCGACGTACCGTGGAGACGACCGTTGCGCGGGCCGGAGCCGCTGCCGTCGGAGCTAAGCAACACTGGCGGAAGGGACATACGCCGGCACCCTTGGGTGTGGACGGCGCGATGCCGACGGCGGCCGCGAGGGCCTTTGTTCTACATCCGGGCATCGTTTTGCAGCCGGCGCGGTACCTCTGACCTCGTTTACTGTGACTGCTCACTAGCCACAGCGACCCTGCGCACGCACCCATTGCGAGGCAACGGCCTCCGCGTCGGCGGGAGGCACCGGATGGTCCGGCTCGATCGGCGCGTTTCCGTAGACCCGTCCCATGCGATCGACGTCGACGACGCTTGTGATGAGCAGCTCCGCGCCGTCGCTCAGGTTGAAGACCTCATTGCCACTGGCAGCACCCCCGGTAGGCGCGCCGAACGTCTCAACGCCCGGCATGCCCCGGAACGCCACGAGCGTCGCTTCACCCGAGCTCACAGTGAGCTTCGAGGTGAGCACGGCGATCGGCGGCCGCGGCCGGGTCAGCCGCACCGAGTTGGTCTCCGCGGCGAGAGCTGACCCGTTGAGTAGCGCCCGGCCGTCGCGCACCGACCACGTCATCGGCGCGACTCCGGGCCCAGTGAACGAGCCCACCACGCCCTCACCGAGCAGTGGCGCCAACACGGTGAGCATCGGCCACATGTTGCCGCCGGTGTCGTCGCGCAGGTCGACGACCCAGCCGCACGTCGCCTGCCCCTCGACCGCCTGAAGCGCTGCCACTCCCGCCGCGACATACCGTCGCTCCCCCGCCGGATCAGCGACGAATCCGGGCACCCTTATCACAGCCACGCCATGCGACGCATGACTCCGCGGCACGTCGATCGAGGCCGGCAACGGTGCCCGCGCACTCGCCGGGCCGAGCAGCATCGTGTGCGGGTTCCCGAGCTCGGCGATCACCTGCCGGATCACCGAATACGTCCCCGCCGGCGTCGTAACATCCGCCGCCCGACGCACGGCCTCCGCCTCCGCTCGCGGCCAGTCCACCCGGTCCCGGTCCATCGAATGCAGCCGCAGCAGGTTCAGCGCCCCGATGAGATACCTCTGCGGCGTCGACCACACAGGCACCGGCGCCGCCGCCGTGAGCCCAGCACCGACCACCAGCAGCACGACAACGAGCACCGACCACCGACGCATTCGCCCACCCCCAGGGACACCATCCTGCCATCAGGACCGGTGTGCACGCCGGGTTCAGGTTGCCCTGACCACCGCCGTGCAAAAGCGCTGGTCAGCACCAGCTCCGACGTCACCTGCTGGTCAGAATGACGCTATTGTTGTCTCCGCTGCTTCGGGTGAATGGTTTAGACGTCGTTTCGCACCCATCTTGGCACCCATTGATCAACTTCCGTAGGCACCGTTCATTGCCGACCAGTTCGGGCCGCGGCCCGCCGGATGGTTGTCCGAAGCGATGTTGGCGTGCGCTGGGTGCGCTGACGACAACGCCAGGGTGTCAAATCCCACTAGCGGCTGGTCGCCTGCGGACAACCCTTACGCGATCGCCGTCTCCGAGGCCGAATGGTGGCTACGTTGCGCCGCGTTGAACAGGCTTCGCATCCGCGACGGCGACGACTACCGGTCGGGCTTCAGCAGCCGCCAAATCGACGCGCGCCAGCTCGTTGTGGCTCTGTGGCAGCTACGCGTGGCCGAGAACCTGCAGCAGACGGCGCTACGGGCGCTCGGCATGGAGCAGAGTGTGATCGCCACGCTCAGCCGCGCCCGGGTGCAGTTCGACTATGCAGTGCCTGGTATCTCCCAGATGCGTAACGCGCTGGTGCACTTCGACGAGTGGGCCCGCGGGGCCGGCGATGACCACAGAACAAGGAGGTCAGGGCTGGGGTGACCGCGCGGGAGGTGGCGAGCAAGTACGCGCACTTTGGCTATGATCCGGTCACGGACACGATCACTTCAGGGCCATACGTCATACACGTCGATGCTTCGCTCGATGCGGCGAAGGCCCTCGCCCGCACCATCTACCAGGCTGCGCGGGAAGTCGACCCACGCAGTGCCGCCGAGTTGAAATCTCGGACGGTAGAAGCAGTCTCCGCGGCCGGCCTGCCGAACGCCTCGCTGAGGATTTCCTGAGGCGCGACACGAGAGTACGGGTGTCGCTGGACGACCCGGCCCATCCTGAACACCGGACGATGCCCGAGCAACTTGTCGAAGCTCTCGCCGAGACAGACTTACAACTTCTGTCGTCGATCGAACCACAGAGCCACAATCCGGCGGAACGCCTCCGCCAGGGGGAGTCGCTGTACGTGGCCTCGGTCGACCGCCACCGCACAACCGACGGACAGGCGTTCTTCTAACGCTGACCTGGGGATAAACGGAACGCCTGGGCGCGGCAGGCAGCAGTTACGCCCAACTGGGCGTGTCCGGCGTCGATGGGCGGATTCGGCCGACCCGCAGCAGGTCCTGGTTCACGGCGGTCAGGCTGAGATGCCACTTGGCGGGCACCGACGGCCTCCGCACGGTCACTCCGGCAGGTCCCTGAGCCGCCGCAGCGGCGACAAGAGCAGGATCGCCGTCGACAGCAGCAGTCCGACGCCGACGACGTACAGCGTGGTCCGCATGTTCGTCACCTCGGCGAGCACGCCGCCGGCCAGACTGCCGAGGGGCGCCATGCCGCGGATCAACGTCGTCGACACCGAGTTGACGCGGCCGAGCAGCCTGCGCGGGGTGGCTGCCTGGCGGAAGCTCACAGCGTAGACGTTGATGAGGATGATCCCGAATCCCGCGCCTACCCCGCCGGCGACATACCAGGCCAAACCCCAGCCGGGCGTGGTGAACGCGTAGAGCAGGAACGAGCCCCCGTAGACGACGGCGCCGCGTTCAGCGCGCGCGCCGCCCCGATCCGCCGCTCGAGCGGCCTCGCGACGGCACTCGCCACCAGCGCGCCGGTGAGGGAAACCGTGCTGAGCAATCCAATCGCGACCGGCGACAGCCCGAGGTCACGGCTGAGGAACACAACGCTGATGGCCATGAACATCGACTGGAACAGGCACGAGACCGTGCCGTGCAAGGTGATGGCACGGATGATCGCGTCGCCGAGCACGGCTTTCAGCCCTTCGGCGATCTGTTGGTGGAGGCTGCGGCCGGACCGTTCGCCAGGCGCGTCCGGAGTTTCCATGCGACGCAACCAGAGGGCCGACCACAGGTGGGACAGGGCGTCGGCGGCCATCGCGCCGGCGTAGCCGAGGTACTGGATCACCACGCCGGCCGGGCTCGGCCCCGCGACCGCGGCGACGGATGCGTTGGTCTGCAGCCGCGCGTTGGCCTCGGGCAGGTCGGCGCGCGCGACGAGGTGCGGCACGTACGTCTGGTGCGCGACGTCGAAGAACACCCCGAGTACACCCGCGAGCAGGACGACCACGAAGAGGTGCCAGAGCGTGAGCACCTGCGCCACCGCCGCGACCGGGATCGATCCGATCAGCACCGCGCGGCCGAGGTCGGCGGCCACCAGCACGGGCCGCTGTCGGATCCGGTCGCACCACGCGCCGACCTGCAGCCCGAGCACCAGGTAGGGCAGCGTCGCGAGTGTTCTCAGCAGTGACACCTCGACCACCGAAGCCGACAACACGGTCGTGGCCAGCAACGGAACCGCCAGGAAGTCGATGCGGCTGCCGACCTGGCTCAGCGCGTCGGCGAGCCACAGCCGCCGGAAGTCCCTCGTACGCAGCAGGCCACCGCGGCGGGTGGCCACCCCTCGTTCGCCACAGAAGCCACCTTGGCAGAGGTGCTTCGTGTTCGGCAATAAAACTGAGTTTGTTCGGATCAACTTGTACTTAACGACGCTGATCCAGGCCTGACCGACTGGCACGACGTGTTGTCTACAAGCCGGACTGTGTGTCATTGACAAGCGACGGTGTTCGTGTCGACGATCCGACCTCGACACAAGGTGTTCACGGCGGTGGTTCTTTTCAGGCCACAGCCTCATGAGGTGCGATGTTGACGACCCCGGCGACTCGGACCGGGGAGACATTCCGGAGGCTGTGCGTGCCTGGTTGTGATGTGACCCGTCGAGACATTCTTCGCTGGAGCGCGATCGCGGCTGCAGCCATACCGCTGGCAAGTGTGGTCGATCCCGCTCGAAGCTCCGCGTCCACCGGCGCTGCCGGGACCGGCGAAGTCGTGCCAGTCAACTTGGAACTGGTGACACTGACGGAAGACCGGGCCGTGGTGACCTGGTACACCGGCGAGGCCGGCACGAACGATGGCACGGGCAGAATGGTGCCGCTGCCCGCCGACGGTGAGGTCTGGTACGGCACCAACCCCCACCGGCTCAACCGCGTCGTCGGCCAGAGTGGTCCATTTACCCCCTACCACCACGTCGAGCTGACCGACTTGGAGCCGGGGCAGACGTACTACTACCAGGCGCGCTCCCACGGGAAGCTGGCCGCCCCCATGGTGTTCACGCTCATCGCCGGCAACGCCGTCGGCACCAACGACCACGGCCTCGGAACGCCGGGCGGCCCATTCTCGTTCACCACGCCGCAGCCGCCGCCGGGGCGCTACCTCTTCTCCGTGGTGCTGTGCAACGACCTGCACATGGGCGAGACGCAGGCGGGGCTCGTCGGCGGGGACCCGTCGGTCATCCCGATCGTCCAGGTCCCGGGCGAGCCGCCGTATCCCGAGGTCATGCTCGAATCCCTGGTGCGCGACGTCCGGAGCTTCGACCCGACCTATCTCCTGGCCGCGGGTGACATCTCCGCCGAGGCCGTACCCGGCGATCTCAGCCGAGCCGGTCAGTTGCTCGACCGGTTCGGCAAGTACCGCGAGGACTACTTCGTCACGCGCGGCAACCACGACCGGGCACACGTCGGTGACCCATACGCGAACTGCCGGGTCGGTCGCTGGCAGGGCAACGACTGCTTCCAGGACCGCTACTTCCCCGACGACGAGATCGCCTTCTACTCGACCGATCTCTCCGGTCTGCACGTGATCGGACTCGACACGTACGACAAGGCCGGTGGCGGAGGCGACGCGGGTGCCCTGGCGGCGGAGCAGTACGCCTGGTTCATGAAGGACCTGGCCGAGCACAAGGAGCAGCCGACCCTCGTGTTCGGTCACCACCCGCTCGTCGTCCAGGAGTCGTCGAGGCCGATCAAGTCGAGCAGTTCGCTGGACGCCGCCCAGGCCGCGTCGATCCTGGAGACCTACGCGAAGACTCCGGGCGTCTTCCTCCACCACGCGGGACACACTCACCGCAACCACCACACCGTCAGCCCGACCGCACCGCGGGTGACCCTGCAGGAGGTCGCCGCGGCCAAGGAGTACCCGGGCGGCTTCTCGATCCTCCGGCTGCACAGCGAGGGGTTCGCACTGAACTTCCACAAGTCGCGCAGCGACCTGGCCCGCGAGTGGAGCGAGCGCAGCCGTCAGGAGCTCGCAGGCAGCTGGGGTCAGTTCGCGCTGGGGAACAACGTGGTGGACCGCAACATCGTCAAGAAGGTCGATCTCTCCGGCCTCCGGCGGCCCGAACGCGCCGGGGCCCGCTCGCGCGGTTGATGCGTCCTGCGGGATATGTGCTACAGCCCCGCTCGGACGTCCGCGATCTCGACCGCTTCGGCCTGGTAAGGGTTCCGCTCTTCCCGATCACCAACGAAAGATTTCTCGATCGACCTCGCGGACGTCCTGGGCCGGCGGATCCGGCTGGCCGCGCACCTGTAGGACTGACTCGACCGGACTTGATCGCACTACCAGAACGGCAGCGTGGCGCTTCCCGCGATCTTGTCCACGTCGCGCAACGCAGGGCAGGTGGTCAAGCAGACGCCGTCGCTACTGCAGGCCTCGACGCGACATTGTTTGACCAGGTGAGCGGCGTTCGACGACGTTGCGGCTCCCGTAGTCAACAGGAGGGTTTCTCATTGTCTCAACCAGACGTGCGCCCGAAGGATTCGAACCCCTGACCTTCTGATCCGTAGTTCTAACGCTGACCTGGGGATACACGGAATACCTGGTCGCGGCAGGCAGCAGTTACGCCAAACTGGGCGCGTCCGGCGTCGGTGGGCAGCAGTTCGTGGACCAGGTTGTGGACATCCACAGTGATTTCCACACCAGTGCTTTATGTGATATTTTTTGATTCTCATGACATTTACTAGAATCCCGCAAAGACTAATTTTCTCTGGAGTTGCAACCTTTGTGGTTGTGTTTTTAGTATTCATTGTGAGCGGTGCTTTCACGCAGATCGTAAGAGCTCGAAGCAGGTAAGGACGAATCTGCTTTCTAGGGTCGAATCGGCGGCGCCATATCGCCGAGGACGAGCGGGGCCTGGCAGCGAGCCGCGACGCGCCGCCTGCTGCGCACCGACACCCGCACCGACGGCACCACCCCGAACGAGGTGCTCTCCTACACCTACGACCCGGCCACGAACCTCAAGATGATGACCGACCCGGGTGGCACCACGACCTACGGCTACGACGCGGCCGACCGGCTCACCTCGTTGCTGGATCCGTTTGCATCGGCGAGATCGACGGACCGAGGTGTCGCCAGTCTCCCGCTACCTCCCCTTGCGTGGCGCGTGGCCGGTCGGGGTGTGGGCCGGTGGCAGGTCGGCGGCGACAGCGAGGAGGTCGGCGGCGCTGTCGGCCAGCAGGGTGGCGAAGTCGGCCTCTTCGCCGAGCACCCATCGCCTGGTGGCCGACCCCAGGATCGCCATGCCGAGAGACGTGGCCAGCCGCGCGGTCTGCTCGTCATGGCCACGGCGGCGCAGCGCCGCCGCGGTCACTTCGGACAGCATCGCTTCCTTGATCAGGCTGCGTTCCCGCAGCGGCGGGTTGGCCGCGATGACGGCGCGCAGCTCGATCAGCAGTTCGCGCGGACGCAGTACCTCGGGCACGGCGGTGAACGCGGCCATCAGTGTCGCGAGCGCGCCGGTTCCCGCGGTCACCTCCGCGATGCCCGCTTCCAGACAGGCCTGCAGCTCGTCGCCGGCGAAGAGCACCTCCCGCTTGTCGGTGAACCAGCGGTAGAACGATCGCTCGGTCAAACCGGCGTGCTTGGCGATCTGCGCCACCGACGTGCGGTCGTAGCCCTGATCGCGGAACAACTCCAACGCGGCGCGCTCGAGCCGCTCACGAGTGTTGCCCTCCCAACGAGCCATGGTCCCAGCATAGTGACAGCAGATCCTGTCGTCACTGTGCTACCGTCGAGTGATGACAGCATCTGCTGTCACTCGGATCCCGACCAGGAGATCGCCATGCGCGCTCTGCGTTTCCACCACACCGGTGAGGCCCTCGACGTCCTGCGGCTCGAGGAGGTCGAGCAGCCCCGACCGGCCCCGGGGCAGATCCGGGTCGCCGTGGAGGTCTGCACGATCAACCCCGCAGACCTGGCCCTGTGCCAGGGCCTGTACCCCGGCGACCTGCCCCGCGGAGTTGGGCTCGAGGTCGCCGGCACCGTCGACGCCATCGGCGACAACGTGACGGGCGTCCAGCCCGGGGACGCGGTGTTCGGTCCTGCCCCGTTCACCGGACCGACCGCGGGCGCCGCAGACCACGCGTTGCTCGACATCTGGTTCCCGCGGCCACCCGCCCTCGATCCAGCGGCCGCCGCCGCACTGCCCATGGCCGTGGACACCGCGCAACTCGGCCTGGACCTGCTCCGCATCATCTCCGACACGACCCTGCTCGTCAGCGGAGGCGGCACCACCACCGGCTTCGCCGCCGTGCAACTCGCCCGCCGGACCGGGGCACGGGTGCTCACCACCGCCGGCCCCACCCACACCGCAGCCCTGCGCGCCACCGGAGCCGAGGTCACCCCCTACGGCAAGGGCATGGCCGAGCGGATACGCGAGCTGGCAGGCGGCCCCGTCGACGTCGTCCTCGACGTCTCACCACCCGACGACGCCACCCTCCCGGAACTCCTCCGCACGGTCACCGACCCCCAGCACGTCCTGACCATCAGCAACCTGGCCCAGGCACGCGAGTCCGGCGCCCGCGACGCGTTCACCGAAGGACCACTCGGCCACCGCTACGACGTCGTCGAGGCGTGCGCCCAACTCGCGGCCCAGGGCCGCTTCGGTATCCCCGTCGCCCGCACCATCCCCCTCCCCGACTGGCGCGAAGCCATCGAACTGAGCCAATCACAACACCCCGGCGGCAAGATCGTCCTCCAGATCGCCGAGCCGCGGTGAGCCGAATCCCGAACAGCAAGCCGCGGCGTCCGCCGGCCATCACGAGCGCGGGGTCTCCCCCATGGCGCAGGCTGGGACGCACTCTCATGCGCATTGAGCGAGTGTCGTCGATCGCGATCCACGCGAATCGCGCTCGCGCAAAATGGGCGACGTGACAATCACCCCGGCCGGATCACAGACCTAGTACTGCAACGGCAGTTGGTGGTGGTGTGGTAGATCATCGTGGTGGTGGTCGGTGTGGTGATGGATCAGCTGGATCGGGTGCATGAGCGGATCGGGGGCCGGTTCGCGCCGTCGGACCCGCGGGCGCGTGCGCGGGAGTAGGTGTCCGGGCTGGTCGCGGGGTTGGAGCGGAAGAACGGGTGGACGCTGGCCGAGCAGGCCGGCGAGATCTCGCCGGACGGGATGCAACGGCTGCTGCGCTGGGCGGATTGGGACATCGACGGCGTCCGCGACGATCTGGGCGACTACGTGGTCGAGCATCTCGGCGAGCCCGGTGGGGTGCTGATCGTGGACGACACCGCTTTCTGAAGAAGGGCACGCGCTCGGCCGGGGTGCCGCGGCAGTCCAGGCCGGCGAGGTACGGGTCACGGGCGAAGCGGTCATCGCGGGTGGCATCGTCGACGATCAGGATCTCAGCCGTCCGCTGGACGTAGCGAACGGCCGTCCCACCGGTATCAGCGCTGGTCGGCCGAGGCGGGAACTGGCGCGATACAGTTCGGCCAGCACGCATCGCCTACCCGGTGGCGGCGTACTGTAGAACCACGAGGAGGGCGCAGCCGGAGAAACCGGCGGGGAGGCTCTCGTGGATTACGAAATATTCGACCTTGGTACCGTCCGGTTACAAGAAGGCGCCACACTCAGCGATGCCAAGCTCGCGTACAAGACGTACGGCGAGCTCAACGGTGACAAGAGTAATGCGATCGTGTACCCAACGTGGTATTCCGGGCAGCACTACGACAATGAATGGCTGATCGGCGAGGGGATGGCGCTCGATCCGGCGAGATACTTCATCATCATTCCGAATATGCTGGGCAACGGGCTGTCCTCGTCGCCGAGCAACACGCCCGCGCCGCATGACCGTGCGTCGTTTCCGCGGGTGACAATGTATGACAACGTTCAGTTCCAGCACCGGCTGGTGACCGAGCGCTTCGGAATCGCAACACTGGAGTTGGTCACCGGCTGGTCGATGGGCGCCGGGCAGACCTACCAGTGGGCGGTCAGCTTCCCCGACATGGTCAAGCGGATCCTGCCATTCTGCGGATCGGCGAAGACCAGCCTGCACAACTTCGTGTTCCTGGAAGGGGTCAGGACGGCGCTGACCGCGGACGCGGCCTACAACGGCGGCCGGTACGACAAGCAACCCGACATCGGGCTTCGCGCCCTGGCGCGGGTCTACGCCGGGTGGGGCTTCTGCCAGCAGTTCTACCGGGAGAAGATCTACGAGCGCGAGCCACTGGGCTACGCGTCCCTGGAGGACTTCCTCGTGGCCTTCTGGGAGGGCCTGTTCCTCAAGCGCGACGCGAACAACCTCCTGGCTATGCTGTGGACCTGGCAGCACGCCGACATCGGCAACACGCCGGGAAAGCGCAGCCTCGAGGACGCACTCGGCGCGATCCGGTCGCCCGCGATCGTGATGCCGGCGCAGCAGGACCTGTACTTCCCGCCCGAGGACAACGAGTGGGAGGTCAAGCACATGCACCGGGCGGAGCTGCGCGTCATCCCGGGAGCGTGGGGACATTTCGCCGGTGGCGGCCTCAACCAGGAAGACACCCGGTTCATCGACAACGGCCTCAAGGAACTGCTCGCCACGGAAGTCTGATCGGCCTGGCCTCGGCGCGGTTCTACCCGGTCCGTGTCGAGAGCAGTCCTGCGCAGCTGGAGGTAGCATCATGACCAGCGCAGAATATGCACAACGAACCACTCCTCCGGGAACCGCCCCGGAAGTGCCGCCGCCGCGGATGGGTGAGCCCGCCACGACCGCCTTCGCCCCCACAGCCAGCGGGGTGCCACTCGCGCTGGCGGGGTTCGGATTCTCGCTGACGATTCTGTCGTTGGCCAACACAGGTGTCGTGGACCAGCGGACGGCCACGATGTTCGTTCCCGTCGCGATGGGCACAGGCGCGCTTGCCATGCTCGTCGGCGGGATCTGGGAGTTCCGCGGCAACAACCTGTTCGGCGCGACGTTCTGTTCGGCGTATGCCTGCTTCCTGTTCACCACGGCGCTGATCGTGCAGTTCTACGCACCGATGATCACCGACACGGCGGGAGCAGCGAACTTCGCCCGCATGTTCGGAGCTTACCTGATCGTGTGGGCATTGTTTACCGCGATGCTCGCCGTGGGGGCACGGGTGGTCAACGCACCAGCGTTCGCCGCGTTCGTGTTGCTGGTCGTGGTTTACCTACTGCTGGGCCTCGCCAACCTCGTCGGATCGGGAGCCACCGCGATCGCACTGACCAAGGCCGGTGGCTGGGTTGGCCTCCTGGACTCCTTCGTCGCGTTCTACCTGTGCTCAGCCATCGTTCTCAACGACATCAGCGGGCGGGGCCTGCTGCCGATCTGGCCGGGCAGGCGGGCGGCGCACTCGGCCTGAGTGGACCGCGAGCGACAACTGGAACCCTCCGGTGGGCCGGTCCTGGCCTCCGAGATTTCCGCGGCGGCCAGGGCATCAGCCCGAAGCGGGAGGAGACCAAGCGCCTGGCACGCGTCGCGCCGGTCGGGCTCGGCATGCCGTCCGCTCGTTGACGCTCGCCCGTGTCCAGCAATGCAGGTGGTAGGCATATAGACGGTGATCAGCCAACTGCCTCTCAACGAACAACTCGACGCCTTCCAAGAGGTGCTCTCGCGCAACGACGTGCTGACGGAGGTGCTGTCCCGGTCGGCGTCGCTGGGATTACCCGGCTGGTATCTGACGGCGGGCTGTCTGTTCCAGACCCTCTGGAACGCGGTCACCAGCCAGGCCCCAGGTGACGGCATCAAGGACTACGACCTGTTCTAATTCGACGCCACCGATCTGTCCTGGGAGGCGGAGGATGCGGTGATCCAGTCAGCGAAGCATGTCTTCGCCGACATCCCGATCGAGGTGGAAATCCGCAACGAGGCGCGTGTCCATCTCCAGTACGAGGAGAAGTTCGGGACGCCATGTCCTGCCCACTTGTCCACCGAGGACGCGATCGGCTCCTTCGCCGCGACCACGTGCCGTCTGGGGGTCCGCCTCGAATCAGGCGGCCGCTGGCGCGTCTACGCCCCGCACGGGCTGTCCGACGTGTTCAACCTCGTCCCTCACCGTTGCAGTCAGTTGACAAGTGCAGAGAAATTTCGAGTTGCGGAAGGTCGCGTTAGGAACCTGCGGCCGTTTTCCCCTTATGCGCACCCCTTGAGCGCTAGCGTGACTGCGACTTCATCCGCCCGAATCCCGTGCTGGCACCGCGTGCCGTCTACGAGGCCAAAGCCAGTCGCTGGCTCCGCCAGTGGCCCGAGCTTATATCTGTCACTTGTGACCGCTATCTCTCACCACGGGGTCCGAGTTGGTTGGCTGCCGCCCGGCGTGCCGCTTCAACCCAGCTTTGGTGGGGTGCCGGGCGGCGGTTTGGTCGAGTTCGGCGGCGAGTCGTCTTTCGTAATGGCTGAGTGCGGCGGTGTGGCCGGGCGGTGCGGCCGACGCGCCGTTCCCGCTCGACTATCCGACGCCAATTTGGATCCTGCTGGGTTTCCTCGGCTCGAAGCCGAGCCCGGCACCGGCGGACGGCACGATGTTCACCGAGCGGCGCGTCCGGTCTTGAACCCGAGAAGGCGTGAAACGCCGTGAAGGGCGCTCCCGCAACGGGAAGAGCACCCTTCACGGTTCTCGCCGGGTTCAGAGCGAGGCGTAGAGCGCCCGCTCGAAATCTGCGTACATCTGTAGCTGCCCCGGCGGGACGAACGGCAGCGACTGCGAGTAGATCGCGCCGGTGATGCCGCTGGCCGGGTCGACCCAGAAGTGCGTGTTGCACAACCCTGCCCACGCACCGCTGCCGGGTGCGCGCATGCCCGGCTGCTGCGCCGTGGTGAGCACCAGGCCCCAGCCCCACTTGAGGCCCGGGCCGAGGTCGAGCTCGTGCGTCGTAGCCGGGTCCGCGGTCGGGATGTGCGCCGGAAACTCGATCTCGCCCACCTGGTTGGTGAACGCCTCGTCCACAGTGGACTTCCGAAGCACCTCGACCCCGTCGAGCGTGCCGCCGCCGAGCAACATGCGCTGGAACTTCAGGTAGTCGCGGGGCGTGGAGTAGAGCCCGTGGCCGGCGGTGTAGTACTCGGGCTCGGTGGGCAGGTCGATCTCCGTGACCGCCCACGTGCCGTCCTCACCCTGCACGTGGACGGGCACCAGGTTGGCCCGCTGCTCGGCGCTCGGGACGAACGTCGTCTCCGCCATGCCGAGCGGGCCGGTGATGTTCTCCTTGAAGTAGACGTCCAGCGACTTGCCGGACGCGGCCTCGACGACCCGGCCGAGCCAGTCGGTGTTGATGCCGTACTCGAATGTCGTACCCGGGTCAGCCACCATCGGCGCGTGGAAGATCACGGTTTTGCCGGCCAGCACGTTCGGCGTGCCGGTTGCCCGCTCCCACTTGACGATGTCGTCGTTCCAGAACCAGTAGCTCAGGCCGCTCGTGTGCGTCACCAGCTGCGCGACAGTCGCACGGCTCGCGGGCGCGCGCAGCACCGGGTTTTCGCCGTCGAAACCCTCCAGCACCTGGACATCGGCGAACTCGGGCCGGTAGGTGTCGATGGGGGCGTTGAAGTCGAGCGCGCCGCGGTCGCGCAGCTGCAGCGCGGCCACGGTGCCCACCATCTTGGTCATGGACATGATCCGGAAGTGCGAGTCGGCCGAGACCGGCTCCGGCGCCTCCGCGGCACGAGGTCCGGCCGCGCCTTCGTAAATGATGCCGTCACGATCCCCCGCGACGGCGACGACGTTGGGCGCGTGCCCAGCGCCGACCGCGTCTCGTAGCACTCGGTCCATAGCCGAGGTGTCGATCGTCGAAGTCGAGCTCACCGTTGAGGTCTCCTCATCACGTGTTGTGGGTCCTGCCGGAACGACGGCCACGGATGCGCCGCCACCAATTGCGCGCTCGCGAACGGAGCGTGCCTGCCACCAGGACGATGGCGCTCGGGGTTCCGCGCGGGGCGACGGGTGCCCCGCGGAACCGCGGTCTTCTCCACCGCCACCCGCGAACTGCTCGAACATCCGCCGGCTGACGTCGCCGGAGAGTGCCCGGCCGAACTGGGCGATCCGCCCGGTGAGGTAAAGGCAGTGGTGGCCCGCAGCCGCCCCCCGCCCGGCTGGTCCTCGGCGACCAGCACGATGTCGGCCTGCGTCCGGCCGCCACCAGCGTCCTCGCCCTGGCCGAAGACGCGGAGCCTGTGTGCGCCGGCGTCACGTTCGGCCGCGTGCTCGATCCCAGCGAACGAGAGCCGGATCGGGCCGACTGCCACCCGCGCCCGGCCGCGGTAGCGGTCGTCGCCGACGTGCTTGGTGAACTCCGCCCGGACCGGGCGAGGAAGTGTCATCACCGCTTTCCCCTCGTGGCGAAACGGTACGCGCGCGCCAGCTCCCGCGCACCCGGCGCGGACAGCAGCCGGCGCCGGTAGGCGGGCGAGCCGTGCGGGTTCTCGGCGGTGTCGACAAGCTCGCCGCCGAGCGCCGCCGCCGGTTCACCGAGAGCACCCGCGTCGCCTCCGGCATCGCGGTGACATCGCGAGTGACCGCTCGATCGGACACACCGAAGGCCGTCATCACGGCCTCCTCCACCTGCCCACCTGCCCACCGGACACCCGGACCCGGATCACGACGCCGGCGAGCGCGAAGTCGCCGTGGCGCCGGGCGACCTCGGCGAACCGGAAGCCCACACACACGGCAGCGGGAACCGGTCGACGGCGAGCACGTCCTCAGAGCCGAGGTCGCTCCACTGCGCACCGTTGAAAAACCCGGGGTGAATAACTCCTCACCACCCGGGGGTCCGACCTCTATCGGCAAAAGGTCGGCAGCGCACTCCCACGTCACTGACGTGGCCCGCCCCGGGCCGACCGTTCGGTTACCGCGATCTCGGCGCGCAGACGCGCGGTGGTCTGCTCATCGCGGCCACCGCTGAGCTCAAGCGCCGCGCGTAGCCGCGCGGTCGCGGCGTCTGGGTCACCGAGGTCGCCCAGTACCAGGGCCTGCAGTTCGAGTGCGTCGGCCCGGCCCAGCTGTCGATGGAGGCGGTGAAGTGGGCAACAGCCTCTTCGGCGCGAGCGAGGGTACGCAGGTTTTCGCTGAACCGGCGGTGTGCCACGACCCGCCAACTGCCCGTGCAGTACTAGACGCGGGCGCTGCCCCCCTTGCATCTGGAGGCGAGCGGCAATGCGTCCGTTCGGGTGCAGATCAGCCCCAACTCGTCATCGGTACCGGGTAACAGCGTTCCGTCCTCGACCCGGATCCGCCTCAAGCACCGAGGTGCACGATGATCACTACCGCCCTACCAGCCACCCCGACAGGCGCGGTGTCTCCGCGTCGGGCCGGTGCCCGATGTCGCCAGCAAACCGTGGGAGGCCGTGGGCTGAGGTTCGCGTTTTACGGGCGGATGTCCACGGTCGAGTTCCAGGATCGGACGACGTCGTTGGGCTGGCAGCGGGAGGTCGCCGACGAGACGATCCGAGGGCACGGCGTGATCGTGGCGGAGTACTTCGACGAATGATGTTCGCGTCGGCTGCCGTGGTCCGAACGGCCGGCCGCGGCACAGCTGATGGCAGCTGCGCGGCAGCCGAACCGTTCGTTCGATGCTGTCGTCATCGGGGAGTACGAGTGAGCGTGCTACGGAGTTCAGTTCGGCGCGGTGCTGACCGCGCTGTGGGTGCAAGGTATCGAACTGTGGCTCCCCGAAGCGGACGGTCCGGTAAACCTCGACGACCGCTCGGGTCCCAGTCGCGTCGCGAGGTGTTGCGAGCGCAGCACCGCGTGCTGGCAGCTATGCATACGCAGACCACCGTTCAAGGGAGGTTCCTCGGCGGCCGACCACCATATGGGTTCCAGCTCTCGTGGACGAGGCAACGTTCCTGGCGGTCCAGGGCATGCGTGCGGCCAGAACCACACGGCACGGCGACACCAGGACGTACATGCTGGCCGGCCTCGTGCAATGTCCGCTCTGTGGCCGCCGACTGGAGTCGCGCTGGGCGAACGGCCGACCCGGCTACCGCTGCCGCCACGGTCGCACCAGCGCCCGCAACCGCCCACAAGGGCTTGCAAAGAACGTCTACGTCCGCGAAGACCGCTAACTAAACGACCTTCGCGCCCGGTTTGCCGAAGAGTTGGGCCACGACACTTCCGCGATCGCGGACTACTTGAGGTCGGGTCACCTGACAATCATGTACGGCGGTCCCACGCGTGAAATCAAACCTTGTGGCCCACCACGCATACATGCCGCAACAGCCGAAACCACCGGAGGGCAGTTCCTGTTACTCTGACCTCGCCGCGGCATGCGGCTCTGTGGGGTAATTGAGTGTCCGTGACGATCTTGCACGTTAGCCACACGCCTCCAGGTGCTGAGATGATATCCGGTTGCGTCCGTTGAGCACGCTCGCACGCAGATAGGGATTTGGCAGTCCGTTGGGCCCGACAGCGGGAACGCCGACCTGGATGGCGCAACCACCATGTGCGCGCTGCTGTGCGCAGCGTGCTCGCACCTGACGTCGCACGAGGGCTGCGGGTACGCGGTGTGGAAGGTCCTCGGGTGGGGGGACGCGGCGGTGATGCCGAGGGGCGTGCGGGTACACGAACACACTGGCGATGCGATCGCCGGGCGCGCCGTGAACCTGAGCCGTGGTCTCGCACGGATAAAGTCGACCGGGAGAGCGGCGGAGCATCGATTCGTGGCTGGTTCGTTCGTCGTAGAAACAGACGGGCCGAACGGAGGCCCCGAACCGATGGGATGCGTGAGATGGCGAAGTACCTGCTCCTCATCTATGGGGACGAGCAGATCTGGGAAGCGGGCTCCGCGCAGGAGAGGGCGGAGGTCGAAGCCGGGCATGCCGCGTTCAACGCCGCAGCCGGTGCCGCGGTCATCTCCGGCCACGAGCTTCTGCCGACGGCGACCGCGACGAGCCTGCGCGGCAGCGTGAGTGGCCGACCGACGCCGACCGACGGACCGTTCCTCGAGTCCAAGGAAGTGCTCGGCGGCTACTACGTGGTGGAAGCACCCGACCTGGACGCTGCGGTCAAACTCGCCGAGCGGCTGCCCGAGCTCAGGGTCGCGCACAGCGGGGTCGAGATCCGGCCGATCAACGAGCCGGACTAGACCGGATCGGCGCGCCTTGACCGGGAACGTCGACGTCACGGAGGCGGTCGCGCAGGCGCACCGTCGCGAGTGGGCCAGAGTGCTCGCCGCGACGGTGCGTGTCGTGCGCGATCTCGACCTTGCCGAGGAGTGCGTCCAGGACGCGTACACCCAGGCTCTGCGGAAGTGGACGGTGAGCGGAGTGCCCGCCCGGCCGGGCGCGTGGTTGACCAGTGTCGCGCGCAACCGGGCGAAGGACCTGCTGCGGCGGGAGTCGGTCCTGCGCTCCGCGTTGCCGTTGCTTGTCACGGACGACATCGTGACCGGGCCGGAGGACAGGGCGGACCCGCAAGCCGTCGGCGACGACCGGCTGCGGCTCATTTTCACCTGTTGTCACCCGACGCTGTCTCGCGATGCCCAGGTGGCACTGACCCTGCGACTGGTGTGCGGGCTGTCCACGACCGAAGTGGCTCGGGCCTTCTTGGTGCAGGACGCAGCGATGGCGGCGCGGATCACGCGGGCGAAGAGGAAGATCAGCGGTGCTCGGATCCCCTATCGGATGCCCGACCCCGGTGACCTTCCCCGACGTGTGGACTCCGTTCTCGACGTCGTGCACCTCGTCTTCACCACCGGCCACGTCACGCCGGTCGGCAACCAGCTCGTACGGCGGGACCTCGTCGACGGTGCCCTCCACCTCGCCCGCACCCTGCACCAGCTGCTGCCCGGCAACACCGATGTCGCCGGCCTGCTGGCGTTGCTGCTGCTCACCGACGCCCGCCGGGACACCCGGATCTCCGGGGACGGGGCGCTGGTCCTGCTCGCCGACCAGGACCGGCGACGGTGGGATGCGCTGCAGATCGAGGAGGGCACGGCCCTGCTGACCCAGTCGTTGCGGCGTACGGGGCCGACGAGGTACTCGGTCCAGGCCGCGATCGCCGCGGTGCACGCGGAGGCGGCGACCTGGGAGGACACCGACTGGGTGGAGATAGTCGGGCTGTACGAGGTGCTGCGCCGTTTGTGGCCGTCCGCGGTCGTCGACCTCAACTGGGCCATCGCCATCGGATTCCGAGACGGTCCGGAGGCCGGCCTCGCCGCGCTCGCGCCCCTGCTGGACGAACCCACGCTGGGCACCCACGCCTACCTGAGCGCGGCCCGCGCCGACTTCCTGCGCCGCCTCGGCCGGTGGCCCGAAGCAGCCCTGTCATACGAGGAGGCCCTGACGATGACCGACAACGAGGTGGAACGCGCCTTCCTGCTCAGACGGCGCGAAGAAGTCGCGCTCCATCTCGACTGATCCAGTGAGCGGCGCGGGCTCAGTGTCCGGCACACCTGGACACACGTGGTGGTGCCAGCCTCGGGAACTGGGGAGTTGACAAGTTCCCACTGTGAGGAGCCGGCCGACCACGCACGTCGCCGGTCTGCTTGCCCTGATCAATCCCGTGGTCGCCAGTCGGTGAACCGCGGGCCGAGCGGCGGCTGCGATCTGCTGACGTGGCCTGCTCACCTTCCGGGTGTTCCATGACCCAAGCCTTTCGCGAGGGTCGTCGGTGAGCTTTCAGGCGGCTGCCACTCACCGCCGTCAGGTCGCGGAACTCCTGAATCGATGGGCTCCACCAAGCGGAGATGGTCCCGTTGGTCCAGAGCCCCGCCGTAACGTCCTTGAAGACAACTGCAATGAGTTCCGCGGAGTCGACCGCGGCGTCGGTCGATATGCCTGCGACGCCCAGGTTTCACATGCACGTGCCCGAAGCTGGATTCGCCACTGGCTGCAGTGGCCTCGAACGACTCTGTCGGGTCGCTCACCAGGCGCGTGTGGCTAGCGAGCGTATCCCTGAGGGACTTGTACCCCCAACGCCTCTGACCAGCATGTTCACACCTAAGAACTCGCAGCCGCAAGAGAATTCGCTGGTCAGAGACCAAGCTGTGTGTCCGAGGACGATCTTGCTCGCTAACCACAACGCTTTCCTTAGGCTGATCGGGCGAGAGCAGGTCTCCTTGTGTACATGTACGTCCGCCCACGCAAACGGCCGCGGCACTAGTTGTATTTGGCCATCAGGTTGGTGGCAGTCGGCTGGTGGGTGGGTGTCCGCCGAGTGCGCTGTGGCGGCGTTGAGTGTTGTAGTGCTCGATCCAGGGGGCAAGGGCTGCGGTGCGTTCGGTGTTGCTGGTGAAGGCCTGCCGGTAGGCCCATTCGGTTTGCAGGGTGCGGTTGAGGCGCTCGACTTTCCCGTTCTGCCAGGGCAGTGGGGTTTGATGAACTTCTACCGGATGCCGTTTTTGGCGCAGACCTGGCGCAGGGACCAGCGGTAGGCCCAGGCGTTGTCGGTCATCAGCCGCTCGATGCGGGTGAAGCCGTGGCCGGCGAAGTAGGTGATCGCCCGGGCGAAGAACGCTGCGCAGGTCGGGCCCTTCTCGTCCGGGAGGATCTCGGAGTAGGCCAGCCGGCTGTGGTCGTCGACCAAGGAGTGGACGTAGTCGAACCCGATCCTGACGCTGCGGTCACGGGTGGCGTCCTGGTTCGCGCGGCCGTGTGCTCGCCAGCCGCCGCCGTCAGGAATGCGGCCGATCTTCTTCACGTCCATGTGGACCAGCTCGCCCGGCCGGTCCCGTTCGTAGCGCACCGCGGTGGTTTTGCCGGCCCGGATCACCTCGCCGGTGATCGGATCGAGCGCGGACAACCGCGGGATATTGTTGCGGGCCAGCACCCGCGACACTGTCCTCGTCGGCACCCCCAGCGCGGCTCCCAGCCAGTCCGGTCCACGGCGCTGGCTCCGGCGCAGGTGCACGATCCGGCGCTCGGTCTCCTCGCTGGTCCGCCGCGGCGAGGAATGCGGGCGCGAGGACCGGTCGCGAAGACCGGGCTCGCCCTCCGCGGCGTATCGGTCCAGCCAGGTTTTCACGCATTTACGGGAGATCCCCATCGCGGCCGCGATATGCGCCTGCGGCCATCCCGCCCGGTGACGTTGGACGATCAGCAGCCTGCCCACAACCGTGGTCCGGGCATTACGGTGAGACACGAGAGCCTCCGGTTGGAGTGGGTCCTAGACAAACCACACCCCAACCGGAGGCTCTCCCCATGTCAACCAAGACCACCCGCAACCAACGTCCTGGCCAAATACAAACTAGTGCCTCGTCAAGGAACGTTGACGTGGTAACCGTGTCGCCTGGACATCGGGACTGGTGAGAGTGAGGCTGGCCGGTGGAGATGAGCCATGGCACGTCAGCCGGAGGTGTTCGCGCGGTCCCTGGAGCTGGAAGAGGCCCAGCGGCTGGTCAAGATCACGAGATCGACCCGGGATCGGGTGCGTCTGCGGCGGTCCGGGATCGTGCTGGCCTCGTCGCAAGGCCGGTCCGCAGGTGAGATCGCGGTGATGTTCGCCGCGACCGAGGGCTATGTGCGGGAGGTGATCCACGCGTTCAACGACTCCGGGTTCGCGGCGTTGTCCCCAAAATGGAGGGGCGGCCGACCAGCTAAATTCGGGCCGGCCGCCCGGGAGCAGATCTGCCGCATCGCCGCCTGCAAACCGACTGAGCTGGGACTGCCGTTCACCACTGGAGCCTGGCCAAACTGGTCGGCTACCTCGCCGAACACGCCTGGATCAAGGCGAGCACCGAGACCGTCCGGCAGATCCTGCGCGCGGAGGGCGTGTCCTGGCAGGCCACGAAGACCTGGAAAGCCAGCAAGGACCCGCACGAGGCCTGCACCAGACCCGGGGCGCATCACGATGGCCAGATGCAGCTTGGTCGTCCAGCCTCCCCTCGACCGGCCCAGCGCGTGGTCGGACGGCTCGGGCTCGCCGATACCGCCTGGCGGTTCTTTCTGCAGCTGTTGCTCGTCGAAGCCCGGCAGGGGCTTGATCCGGTCGGCCCAGTTGCCGGCTCGTACGCGCGGGCGTCCGTGTCAAGCACGAGCCAGACCTTCGCGGAGCGGGATGACTCCAACATCGTGCACCGGAGCCGGTTCGAGAAAGGCGGCCACTTCGCATCGCACGAGGTGCCCGAGGTCGTGGTCGGCGACATCCAGGCGTTCTTCGCCGCACCGCACTGAGTTCGCGGAACGCAGGCCAGGCCCACCCCGCGGGCCCGGCCTTCCGCGTCACGCGGGCTTGGAGTCGTCGAGGAGAGGGCCCGCCAGGTCCTTGCGGGACGAGCAACCGAGCTTGCGCAGCGCGCTCGAGACGTGGCTCTCGACCGTGCGGCGGGACAGGAACAGCTCGGTCGCGATCTCCCGGTTCGTCCGGCCCGCCGCCGCGAGGGCGGCCACGCGGTGCTCCTGCGCCGACAGCGTCTGCCCGAGCGCGGGCCGCCCGCCTCGCCACGGATAGGGGATCGGCACGTTGTGCAGCCGCATCGCGCGGCAGACGCGGGCGATGTCACGGGTGGCGTGCAGCGCGCCGTACCGTCGCAACGCGGCCTCCAGGTCCGCGCCGCCACGCGGGTCCCCGTGCCCGCAGCGCAACAGCCCCAGCCGTTCGGCGGCCTGCGCCTCCTCGTAGCTCAAGCCCGCGCCCGCCGTGACGACGCGGGCCTCGTCGAGGAGCCGGCCGGTCTCGCCGTCGGGGGCCAGGATTGCCTGTGCGGCAAGGAGAGCACCCCGCGCGCGGGGTGCGTCGGTCTGGTCGAGACCCGCCGCCAGCTCGTCGACGACGGCCGCGACCTCAGCTGCCCGGCCCAGCGCCTCCGCCAGGCACAGCACGGCCTCACCACCCCACACCCAGTTCCCCTTCGCGCGGACCTGGGTGATCGCGGCCCGGGCGTGCTCGGCGGCGCCGCCTGCGTCGTCCAGCGTCAGCAGCAGCCGCGCCATGGCGGTCCGTGCCGAGATGAGCGGCCACACGGCCCCGACCCGCTCCGCGACGGCGATGACCTCGCCGAAGCACTCCGCAGCCTCCTCCGCCGGCCCGATCGCCGCGAGCAGCGAACCCCGGAGCAGCCGCGAATCCAGCGCCGCTGCCCCGAACGCGGCGTGGGTGCCGCCGATCAGCCGGACCCGGTCCAGCAGGCCGTCCCACCGGCCCGCCGCGTGGTCAACCGCTGCCGTCACCAGGTCGAGCACCACCGCTACCCGCAGGTACTCCGCGTGGTCGGCGACCCGCCGCCCCTCCGCGAGCAACGCCTCCGCGTGGTCCAGACGGCCCGCGTGCAGCGCCCCCTGCGCCCAGTTCAGGCACGCGCGGGCCCGCTCGCGGGCGGACAGGCCGTCGCCACCGAGCAGCTCGTCGACCAGCGGCCAGCCGTCCGGCCGGCCCAGCTCCATCAACAGGCCCGCCCGCGTGATCCGCACGGCAACGTCGACACCGCGGTCACCGCTGCGGCGCGCCGCCACCGCCGCCTCGTCGCAGCGGGCGAGGTGCTCGTGGACGTGCCTGCCCGTGACGGTCTCGGGCGCGGCCAGGACGGCGAGTGCGCGCCCGAGAAGGGCGGGCTCGTCCGCGAGATCCTCGACGGCACGCTCGATCTCCAAGTGACCGGCTCGGGCGTCGCCGGATTGCCGGAGCAGGCGGCCGTGCGCGAACCGCAGCTCGCCCCGGACCGCGACGGGCAGCCGCTCGGTGGCCAGCAGCCGGTCGACGATCGGCAGCGCCTCGGCGTGTGCGAGCCCGTCGACGGCGGCCCGGCCGAGCTTCACCGCGAGCCGGACCCGGAGCTCCTGCGCGACTCCGTCCGCGCCGAGCGCCGTCAACAGGAACCGCGCGGCGGTGGCGTCGTTGCCGTGGGCGAGCGCGGTCTCGGCCGCAGCCTCCGCGTGGACCACCATCTCGGCGTGGTGACCGGCCTGCAGGTAGTGGTGCGCGAGCCGGGCAGGGGAGGCGTGGCGTGCCTCGAGCGCGCGACCGGTGCGCAGGTGCAGCCACCGCCGCCGCGCTGCGGGCACCGACTCGTACACGACCTGCCGTGCGAGCGCGTGCCGGAACCTGCTGTGCCGGTTGTCCTCCTGCAGGAGCCCGACCTCCTGCGCGCGGGCGAGCGCGTTTGCGATCCCGGCCGAGTCGCGCCCGGTCACCTCGGCGAGCAGGGCGTCATCGGTCACCAGACCGGTGACGGCGGCCGCGTCGAGGATCTCGCGGGCGTCGTTGCCGAGGGAGAAGAGGCGCTGCAGGACCACGTCGCGCAGCACGGTCGGCACCGCGAGGTCGTCGAGCGCCTCCGGCCGCCCCGACAGCTCACCCGGCTCCTCCAGATAGGTGCGGAGCACCTCCTCCACCACGAAGGGGATGCCGCCGGTTTTCTCGTAGAGCCGCTCGGCGAAGGCCGGCGCGGGTGGCGTGGCGAGGATCCCGCCGGCGAGCTGCGCGACCTCGACCCGGTCGAGCGGGCGCAGGCCCACGACGCGGGCGGCACCCGACGGGGCGCGGGCCAGCGCCTCCCGGATCGGCAGCCGGCCGGTCTCGGTGCGCGCGGTGATGATCAGCGCCAGCTCCGGTGGGAGGTGCGCGGCGAGGAAGGCGAGGAAGTCCAGCGTCACGGGATCAGCCCAGTGCACGTCCTCGAGCACGAGCAGCAGAGGGCCGACCCGGTCGAGGAGAGCGACGGCCGCGCGGAACACGCGGTGCCGGTCCGCGCCCGGGTCGGAGAGCGGCGGCGGGGGCGGCGGCAGGTACGCGGCGACCTCGGGCAACAACGGGGCCAGCGCGCCGATCACCGGGTTGAGCGCGCCGCCGGTCAGCGGGCCCGCCTGCCGGAACGCGTCGAGGAGAGCCGAGAGCGGCAGCGGCTCCTGGAGCTGTTCGCACTGGCCGACGAGGACCCGGCGCTCGGCGGCCGGGGGCAGGGCGAGCAGCTCGCGGACCAAGCGGCTCTTGCCGATCCCCGCCTCGCCCTCGATCAGCAAGACCGACGGGGTGGCGGTGATCGCCGTCTGGGCCAGGGCCAGCTCCGCTGCCCGACCGATCAGTGCACCGGCGGGCGGGTCCGCCCTGGTGGTCGGCGCTCCCGAGATCATCCGCCAACCTCACTCATGCCGCGTTCTCCCTGGTCGGCCTAGGTTACCGCCATTCTTCCGTGTGCGGTACGGATGGCACCCGGGTGGTCCGTCGCTAGCGTCAGCGAAATTCTCGACGCGGAGGGTGAGCGATGGAACGGTCCACAATGTCCAGAGCCCGGCGGTGGCTGCCGGCCGCCGTGGCGGTCGCGGTGGTGGCGTCGGCGGTGACGCCCGTCGCCGCCGCGGCCGAACCCGGCACCGCCGCGGCGCGGCAGACCTATATCGTCCAGATGGCCCTGGATCCCGTCGTCGCCTACGACGGTGGCGTCGCCGGGCTGCCGCCGACCAAGCCGGCTCGCGGCCGCAAGGTCAACCCCAGGTCGGCGCAAGTCGCGGAGTACGCCGACCACGTCCGGGGCCGGCAGGACCAGGCGGCGCGGGCGGTGGGCGCGAAGAAGCGCAGCACCTACGTCTACTCCTTCGACGGGTTCGCGGCCGACCTGACCGGCGCGCAGGCCGCGCAGCTGCGGGCGATGCCCGACGTCGTCGCGGTCACCGCCGACCGGAAGGTCACCACGCAGACCTCGTCGACCGCCGGCTTCCTCGGTCTGGACAAGCCGGGCGGGCTGTGGGACCAGCTGCAGGGCCCGGAAGGCGCGGGCGAGGGCCTGGTCATCGGCGTGATCGACAGCGGCATCTGGCCCGACAGCGCGAGCTTCGCCAACCCCGACACCGATGGGAAGATGTACGCGCCGCTGAGCGACTTCCACGGCACGTGCGAAACGGTCGCGAACGCCTCGTGGCAGCCGGACGACTGCACAGGCAAGATCGTCGCCGCGCGGCACTTCGACGCGGCGTGGGGCGGCGACGCGGGTGTCACGAGCGCGATGCCGTGGGAGTTCCCCTCCCCGCGTGACTACAACGGGCACGGCACCCATACCGCTTCGACCGCGGGCGGCAACCACGGCGTGGCGGCTACCGGCCCGATGTCCGTGCTCGGTGCGATCACCGGCATGGCGCCGCGCGCCCGGATCGCCGCCTACAAGGCGCTGTGGTCCAGCGAGGACGGCTCGACCGCCTCGGGTGCCACCTCCGACATCGTCGCCGCCATCGACCAGGCCGTGGCCGACGGTGTCGACGTGCTCAACTTCTCCGTCTCGGGGACCACGACCGACCTGCTCGACCCGATTGAGATCGCGTTCCTCGCCGCGGCCGAGGCCGGGGTCTTCGTCTCGGCCTCCGCGGGAAACAGCGGCCCGGCGGCCACGACGGTCGCTCACCCGTCGCCGTGGGTGACGACGGTCGCCGCGAGCACCCACAACCGGAGCACGACCGCCACCGCCACCCTCGGCGACGGCACCACCCACACCGGCGCGTCACTCGCGACCACCGCGGCCGGCCCGGCGCCGCTCGTCTACTCCGGAGCGGCCACGACCGGGCAGTCGACGGCCAGCGACCAGCTCGCGAGGCTCTGTTACGCCGCGGTCGACAACGGCGGCACGCCCGTGCTCGACCCCGCCAAGGTGACGGGGAAGATCGTCGTCTGCGAGCGGGGCAACAACGCACGCATCAACAAGAGCCGCGCGGTGAAGGAGGCCGGCGGCGTCGGCATGATCCTCGTCAACACGACCCCGGACGACGACGGGCTCGTCGCCGACGTCCACGCCGTGCCGACCGTGCACCTGACGGCCACGAACCAGGCTGCGATCCAGGCGTACGCCGCCACGCCCGGTGCCACGGCGTCGGTCTCGGCGGCCACGATCTCCTACAACACGCCCGCGCCGTACATCGCCGCGTTCTCCTCGCGCGGGCCGTCCACGGCCGCGGGCGGTGACCTGCTCAAGCCCGACCTCACGGCACCCGGGCAGGACATCCTCGCCGCGGTCGCGCCGCCGGGACAGGGCGGCCTGGACTTCAACCTGATGAGCGGCACGTCGATGTCGGCACCGCACGTCGCCGGGCTCGCGGCGCTGCTCAAGCAGCGGCACCCGGACTGGTCGCCGATGGCCGTCAAGTCGGCGCTGATGACGACCGGCAGCGATGTCCTCGACGGGCCGGGCAGCGACCCGGCGGTCGCGTTCGCACAGGGCGCCGGGCACGTCGTGCCCAACAGCGCCGTGGACCCGGGGCTGGTCTTCGACAGCGGCGCCGACGACTGGATCGCGTTCCTGTGCGACACCACCAAAGGCGTGACCCAGACCGCCTGCGACGCCGAGGCGAAGAAGGGAAAGTCGTTCGACCCCAGCGACCTGAACACGCCGTCAATCTCCATCGGGCGCTTGCCGGGCACGCAGACGGTGACGCGCTCGGTGACCAACGTCGGCCGCGACCAGACGACGTACACCCCGGTGGTGACGGGTCTGCCCGGCGTGTCGGTGAAGGTCAAGCCCGACCGGCTCACGCTGCGCGGAGGCGAGACGAAGTCGTTCACCGTGACGTTCACCCGGACCAGCGCGGCCGTCAACACGTACGTCTCCGGCCAGCTGACCTGGCGCGACGCCCGGCACAAGGTACGGATCCCGATGGTGGTCCGCCCGGTCGCCCAGGCGTGGACCGCGGATCACGGCGTCGCGGGCGTGCAGGACTCGGGTGAGCAGGTCGTCCTCGCGCCCGACGGCAAGCGGGTTTTCGTGACCGGCGTCAACTACGGCTCGGCGCCCGGGCAGTACAACCTGAGCATCGCCACGGTCGCCCACGACGCGAAGACGGGTGCCGAGCTGTGGTCGGCGAAGTACGCGGGCCCGGCAGGCACGTACGCCGAGCCCCACGACATGCAGGTGAGCCCGGACGGGCGGACGCTGTACGTCACGGGAGCCACGGCCGCGGACGCCACCGGCAACGACGCCGTCACCATCGCCTACGACGCCGCGACGGGCAGGCAGAAGTGGGAGGTGCGGTACACCGGCCCGGGCGCCTTCACGGCCTGGAGCAACGGGATCGTGGTGAGCCAGGACGGCAGGCGCGTGTACGTCACGGGCATGACGACCCTCGCGGACGACGGCATCGACGATTTCTTCACCGCCGCCTACGACGCCACCACCGGCAGGCAGGTCTGGGCCACGACCTACGACGGCGCGGGCAAGGCGACCGACGACGCCCGGATGATCGCCCTGGCCCCGGACGGCAGGACGGTCTTCGTCAGCGGGCAGAGCCCGGGGCCGACCGAGACCGGCTACGACTGGGGCACGGTCGCCTACGACACGGCCACCGGCAAGCAGAAGTGGGTGGCCCGGTACGACAGCCCGACGCACGGCTACGACATGCCGTCCGCGATGACGGTGTCGGAGGACGGCCGTTCGGTCATCGTGACCGGTGCGAGCACCGAGGGCGCGACGGCGGTCGACCTGACGACCATCGCGTACGACACCCGCACCGGCGCCGTGCGGTGGTCGGACAACTACGACGGCCCGGGACACGCCACCGACAACCCGTACGCCATCACGGCTTCCCAGGGCCGGGTGTACGTCACGGGCAACACGGAGGGCGCAGGCACCGGGTTCGACATGACCACGGTCGCCTACGACGAGCGCACCGGCAGGCGGCTGTGGCTCCAGCGGTTCGACGGCAAGGCCCACCAAGACGACACGTCATCGGGCATCGTGGTCACACCCGACGGCAAGAAGGTGGTCATCACCGGCACGAGCGCGGATAGCGGCGCGGGCAGCGACTACGTGACGATCGCCTACGACGCGGCCACCGGCAGGCAGACATGGCTCGGCCGGTACGACGGCCTGGCCGGCGGCCCGGACGGCGCCCACGCGATCGCCATGACCACGAAGAAGGACGGCATCCGGTTCTACGTGACCGGCCAGAGCGCCACGGCGGGCAGCCTCGAGACCGGCGTGGAGGTGGAGATGACCACCATCGCCTACGTCGACCCCTGGCAGCAATGAGCAGCTGATCACCTGCCGTGAAAGGCGCTTTCGGGACGCTGGACAACCCGAAAGCGCCTTTCACGGCGTACGGCATCCTCATTCCGGGCAGGGCGTTTCCGTCAGGCTGGGTGTCCGAGGTGGACGCTCGGCCTGATTCGCTTTGGTGAAAACACTTTCTGGCGCGATTGGCCGTCGAGAGAAGACAGTCCTGGCGCTGCTCGGAAACCGGGCGCCGGACTGAGCTTCGTGAAGGGTGAATGGACACGGCGACGACGGTCCTCGAGATGGCGGCGTCCTGCCGGGCCGGCGGGTCGGCCGTGGGTACGGACACTGGCCCCACCTGGGCGGAGTCGACTCTGGCCCAGGTAGTCGCCGGCCAGGCGCCGCCGCCCGACGGGGTGGTGCGGAACCTGGTTCGCGGGCCACCGGCGCAGCGACCGATCACGGTCGCCCACGAGCTGGTCGGCGAGTTGAGGCGAAGAGCCACGCGCGAACGCGGGAACCGTCCATCTTCATCAGACTGCTGACAACCACTGCGCTTCGACAACACCGGCGCCCGTGACCGACCCAATGGCCGCCGCTACCAAACAACGAGTAGGCAACGACGGACACCGAACCACCGGGATCCGAGAAAGTGTCACAGTCCTCCAATCGGTGTAGTCACGATTGCGGAACAACAAGCCGCTGGGATCCTGCTCAGTCGAAATGGTCGGGCCTTCGTCTTCCGCGTGTCCTTCAGGAGTTGACGGCCGTTGCTGTAGCTGCCGGCCGAGACGTGGCCGTCACAAATCAGCGCGTTCGACAATGAGGTCAGCGTCACCGTCGAGTTCGGAACCTCCCGTGAGATGTAGGTGAGATCCGGCGGGGACTGACTCTTGAGCCAGTGTGAGCAGGTGGCGCGCAAGCGACCTCAGCCCCGCAGGGTTGCCCCGGACAAGTACCGCTGATCCATCGATGGTCACGTCCAGGGCAAAACCGTCGTCCCAACGGAACTTCAAGCCCTCGCCCAGAACGTACTGATCGAATTCGATTCGTGATTCCAATTTCACTCCGGTTCGAAGTAGCCGCCGGGACCGAGCCACTTCTCGGCAGCGTCCAGTGCCGCGTCGGTGCTGATCCTAGTTCCGTCGATAGGATGCCCGTCCGCGTCGTACGGACCACACGAACTCCATGGTGCGGAGTTGTGCGCGAGATCGGCGCGTCGGCGGTCGATGGCGACGCAGACGCGTGGTCGACCTCAACCGGGCGCAAGCCGATCGAGGGGCCGCTCAGGCAGAACTGATGAGGGCCGGCGAACCTCCGGGACTCGGCGAGGCCGAGGTCTACGCAATGATCGACTCGCTCGGCAAACGTCAGCGCCGCGCTGGCCGACGGCAGCCGGGGCCGGCGGCATGATCTCCACCTCGAAGGTCGCGAAGACGACGTTGATCGGCATCTGCTCGTCCGGCACGAGGCGCCACAGCACGGCGAGTTGCGCCGCCTGGGTCAGGCCGCGGGCGAGGCGCTGCACGAACCCAACCGCGGCGAGACCGGTGAAAGAGACGGGTCTGCGCAACCTCCCTATGCACGGGTTCGACGCCAACCGGACCTGGATCGCCATCGACTGCCTCGCAACCGAACCAACCGCTCGGCTGCAGCTGCTGGCCATACACGGCACGACGCACGCCGATGCGAACCCAAACGGCTGTGCCTGCGGCTGCTCTCCGCGACGCGGATGCGATCCTCGCAGCGGGTGCGGCGCCGGTGCTGCACTTCGAGATCCGGTCGTTGGCCGCCGGTGGCGTCGGCGGCGAACGCGCCCGGGCCAGTGGAACCCCGGCACCCAACCCGCCGAACGGGTCACCGACTCAGCTTATTTGGCTTCGGCAAACTTCTGAAACTCTCCAATAGCCACGTCAAAGGACGTGCACATCACACACAACATTAAATTCTTCCCCATTGGACCACGATCGAACCCATCGCCCATGTTCCGGTTCCCAAGTGCGTGGCTCCATTATTCGGCCGGAAATATCCGTTTCGGAAAGGTTCACCTGAATTAGCCATCCAGGGTTATCGATGGTCGATATCTTTATGCCGTATTCATGCTCACAATCACCGTTACAATTATTTGCATACCAGTCCAGGAGATATTGGACACTCACTTCCAACGACACTAGCATCCTCCCGGCAATTCCCATTGTTCAAGGGTTCTAGCACTGCCGTCCGGCAGATTGATGTGCGGAGTCGAAATGATTGAACCATCACGGTTTACATGTGCCGGGCCGTAGCGGTCAAAACGCTTCTGCAAAACAAGGGGCCTTGGGTCGCGCGGATCTGACGGTGGCGCCCACTCGGCATACATCTTGATCTCATCGGTGTCTCCTGCGTATCGGAACGTAGTGTGCGGTCCTTCCGCCGCCGGGTCTGGAGCCTGGCGTGGGGGGCGCCCATTGTGCACCAGGATCGCCTGGTCCCCGGACATCACACGATACACGTGGCCAACGTCTACGGTGATGTTGTAGACCCGCAGTGGCCGCATGACCTTGACAGTTGATGCGATGCGCACTTGCCGGTCGATGCCTCGCACCATGTCGCCGGTACGGAGCTCACTCGCCGGTACCCATTCTTGCCTTGTCGCCAACCAGAACGGATGACTGCCAGTGGCCGTAATCGTCTCCGAGCTACCGGTCATCCGAATCTGGATCAGAGTCTTCCAGCCCTCACCTGTCACCGTTCCCACGACTTGCCGCGCAACACTCCGGCCGGTGACAGGGTCAGCGGCTTCTACCCATTCTCCCAGCTTGGTCGACTCGATTGATCGCCGAGATCCGTCAGCCATCAACACGAGTGTTCCAGGTAGGAAGCTATTGCAAGCCCTGATCGTTGACAGTCGTCGCTCTGCACTCTCAACCGCTCGCAGATCAGCCATCTGCATAAACGCGGTCAACGCGGGCCGGGCACCGGGTCCGGACGATCTTCGTCCACCGCCCGGCGAAGGACCTCGCCGAACGGGCGTTGCGGACATCACGAAAACCGTTCGGACCCGCCTGGTTTTTCACCCGCCGCCGCAAGACGGCTCATCCGATCCGCACCGTCAAATACGCGGTGACACCCCGTCCGGTACGCCAGCTGAGCCGGGCTATCTACACGGTGACCAACCCGCTCGGTGCGGCCGAGAACGCGCTTGTCAACAGCCTCTTCGCCGGGCGCGGAAAGAACCGCCGACGCACCGCGACGCGCGCAGCCGCGCCCCGCGCGACACCAACCACCTCCACTTCAGACGTGCGAGCCGCCGAAGGCGCCGCCGCTCACGACCAGCTCGCGGCTTTGATGTCCGTCCAGAGGGAGCGGTTCTCCCCGGCACAGCGACCGGTCATCAACTCGCCCGTCCCGGTCGACCGCGAGGCCCTAGCTGTGCTGTTCGGGCACGTTGGTGACGTGGCGACACGGTCTTGATGATCTTGATATGGGTGAGGACCCCGGGTTTCGGTGTGGATCACCACAACCTGCACCGACTCCCGGAGGCCCTCATCCTCCACCGTAACGCCCCGTTGACCCCGACCGGCAGGCTCCGGTTGGCGCATGTGTCATCGATCAAGGCTGGTCACTACGACGCGCAGCTGAGCGGTTTCAGGTCTCACACACGACTGTTGCTCGCACCACGCGCCGATGCGCCTCGAGCACGAAATCGAGACGGACGGGAGCCGCTCAGGCGGCGAGGACAAACGCCGGACCGGCGGCGACACCGGCATCGGCGATCCCCCGGTCGACACCGGCGCGTTCCGCGGTCCGGCGGATGAATTCCTGGCGGCCGAACGGCGTCGTACTGACTGTGCACACCGTTCTTGAACTCGCCAACAGCGCTGTGCGCGTCCTGTGAGCCGGGCATCCCGCCGAACGGGCTCTCCTTTTCGCTCCGGCCTCCTGTTGCCCAGCAGATCAACGTTCCGGGACTGCGCGAGAGCATCTCCCCCTCGACCGGATCGAGGGGAGATACCGTTTTCTCACCCCGATCACGCCGGAGACTAACCGGGCTCCGGAAGGGTGATGACACCACGTCACCACCAAGAGAGCCCGCATGTCCCCCTCACGACGTGCTGGCGACATGAGCGACGTTGCTGTTCGTCACCGCGCTCAGGGCGGCGCACCAGGGCCTGCAGCAGCTGGGCTCGGTCGCTTCCGGACTCACGTCCGCGGGCCGCCTGACCGGGCTGCTCTCGTCCGCCCTGCTCCTGCTGCAGGTACTGCTGATCGCCCGGATCTCCCCGGGTCGAACTCAACTCCGGGCAAGACACGCTGGCGCACGGGCACCAGCTGACCGGGTTCACCTCGTTCGTCCTGCTGTGCCTGCACATCGTCCTGATCTCTCTGGGCTACGCCATGACCGACCACAGTGGACTTATCGCCGAGGTGTGGAGTCTCGTCACGACCTACCCGGGCATACTGCTGGCGACCGCGGGTACGGTCGCGCTCGTCTTGGTCGTCCTCACCTCGGTGTGGGCCCCGCGCCGCCGGTTGCGCCACGAGTCCTGGCACCTGCTGCACCTCTACTCCTACCTCGGCGTCTCCGTTCACTCCGAACCCTGCAGCACCTGCCAGACCCTGGTGGCCACGTGCAGGTTGAGTCTGCTGTCGACGTCATTGAGGTCGCGGTCGGTGATCTCCCGGATCCGGCCGAGCCGGTAGCGCAGGGTGCTGCGGTGGATCACCAGCGCGGAAGCGGTCTCGTCGTAGTGTCCGCCGCATTCGAGGTACTGCGACAGCGTCTGAACCAGATTCGTGTTCTTTTGCTCGTCGTAGTCGAGAAGCTGGCCCAGCCATTCCCGCACGAACGCGACGATTTCGGCGCGATTGTCTCCGGTGTCCAGAATGCGGTAAAGGCCCAGTTGGTCGAATGTCGTCGCACCATGGGGTGACCTTGATTTCTGGCGGACGTCCAGGGCTCGCAAGGCTTCCGAGTAGGACCTCGGAAAGTTGCCAGGGCTGTCGCAGCGGGCACCGACCCCGATCGCACAGGCGCTTCCGAGGCTCTCCGAGAGGGTGCGGCACAGCGCGTCCCCGTCCGGGCGTCCGCGGACGAGGAGCACCACGGCTCCCGAGCGCCGGGAGATCATCGAGCTCAGCTGAAGCGAGGCGGCCGCCCGGCCGGTGGCGTGGGCGAGGGCGTCGTCGGCCTGCCTCCCGTCCCATTGGACGACGATCACGTAATGAGGGCCGCGCAGGTCGTGCCCGATCGCGTCGGCGCGAGCGTAGGCGCTCTCGTCGTCGGTGCCGGTGATCAGGTCGTCGACCAGGTCACGGTGAAGGCGTAGTTCGACCTCGGCGAGATTGCGCTGGTGGGACAGCTCCAGCGCCAGCACCGTTGTCCCGTATTCGAGCGCGAACATCTCGTGGCTGCCCACGGTCCTGCGGGGGTCCACGAGCGCGATCACGCCGAGTACCTCGTAGTGCGGTTTGACGAGCGAGATCAACCGGTCCTTCTCCCGGACCGGATGGGGGACCGCCGCGGCGCGCCTGAGCAGCTCCTCGCGCCGGTGGGATTCGGGCTTCGGGTACGGGTCGGGCTTGCCGGAACCGGCCCAGGCCCGCAGGTTGCCGAACCGGTCTTCGATCGCGACCGACAACGATGTCAGCTGGTGCAGCGCATGGGCGATGCCAGGCTCGCCCGCACCGGACACGGAGATGTTGGTGAGTACCTCGTGCACGTGCCCCTGTTGCTCGAGCCGGGCGACCGACGCAGCCAGCCTGCCGTTGAGCTCTTGCAGAACGAGGGCCTGTTCCCGCTCTCGCCGGTGGAGCGCGGCGTTGGCCAGCGCATCCGCCGCCTGTTGACTGAGCGCTTCGAGCAAGAAGAACTCGTCCTCCGACGGCTGAATTGCCGCGTGCACCACCAGGTAGCCTCTCAAGACGTTCAGCCCGCGCAGCGCGAAGCCCCAGCACCAATCGCCGCCGGGTAGGACGAGCGAGCCGCTGTCGCCGTCGAGAAGCCGCACCTGCTGGTCAAGCTCCGCGTTCGGCTCCGCGTCATCACAACGCTTGAGTGCGCCGTCGATGATCAGGTACACCGCCTTGGTGCCGCAGCCGCTCAGCGACAGCACCGAGGTGGCGGCCAGTCGAACGATGTCGTCGGCTTCACGGCCGACGAACGACCCCCGCAAATTCGACAAGTGGCCACGCCACCAGCCGTCCGACCTCTGTGGATTTTGGTGGGTTCCGCCCGCCGCCGCGGGTGCCATCCGGGCCTCCAACCGCCGACTGAACAAAGACTCTACACGGATGATCCTGCTCTGCCGGGTCGATCGTTCGCGCCAGTTTCGGCCTGCCAGGCGCACGCGCGAGCATGGCTCTGCTTGGCACAGTCTGCTGTGTCACGAAAAACCGCTGCGACGGTCCCGATTCCGCCGGTAACCGCAAATTCGCATGCGCAAGGAGAAGCGCGTCACAGAGTTTGTTCGACGCGGTAGGTCCATTCGCGACACGTAATCGGCCGAGGAATGAGGAGAGTCATGACATTGATGCGTTTCGACCCGTTCCGCGATCTCGAACGGTTGACCGAGCAGGCCGTGGTGGGCGCCCGCGGCCCGCGGGCGATGCCGATCGAGGCCTTCCGCCGCGGCGACCAGTTCGTCGTCGCGCTGGACCTACCGGGAGTGAACCCCGACGACGTCGACGTGACGGTGGAACGCAATGTGGTGACCGTACGTGCCCGTCGCGCCCCGCTGCGCCGTGAAGGTGACGAACTGGTGGTCGACGAACGGCCGCAGGGTGAGTTCAGCCGCCAATTCTTCCTGGGCGACAACCTGGACAGCACGCGGCTGTCCGCGGAGGTCGACCACGGTGTGCTCATGCTCGGCATCCCGGTCGCCGAAGCCAGCAAGCCTCGCAAGGTCGAAATCGGCGGCGGCACCGAGACGGCTGAAAAGAAGCCTCAGATCAAGGCTTCTCGCGAAGAACACGCGAACGTCTAGGAGCCGGACGATGACTGCGCAGCCCGGCGCCACGGCGCCATCACCGCGTGACTCTTCGGACCAGCAAGCTTCGGATGAGCTCACCTCGGAACAGCGCACCGCGAGCCGGCGTCGTCCGATCGGCGCTTACGAGACCTACAGCGAAGCCGAGCGTGCCGTTGACTACCTGTCGGACAACGGCTTCCCGGTCCAGCGGGTCGCCATCATCGGCTCGGACGTCAAGCTGGTCGAGCAGGTCGTCGGGCGCCTGAACTACGGCGGCGCCGCGCTGCGCGGAGCCGGCTCGGGTGCCGTCACAGGACTGCTGATCGGTTGGCTGTTCGGGATCTTGAACTGGTTCACGCCGTTGCTGGCGGCCTTCACCCTCGCCGTGTACGGCCTTGTGTTCGGCGCTGTGATCGGCGCGATCTTCGGCCTCGCCGTCCATGCGCTCCAGCGTGGCCGCCGCGACTTCGCCTCGGTCCGGGTCATGACGCCCACCCGCTACGAGGTCGTCGCCGATGAAGCGGTGGCCGACGAAGCCAAGAAACTGCTCGCCAAGATGAAGGGAAGTGTGTGATGGCCAAGGCGGTCGGCATCGACCTGGGCACGACCAACTCGGTGATCGCCGCCTGGGAAGGCGGCGAACCCACGGTCATCGCCAACTCCGAAGGCACCCGGACCACCCCGTCGGTGGTCGCGTTCACCGAAAGCGGCGAGCGGCTGGTCGGCCAGCTCGCCCGCCGGCAAGCGATCCTCAATCCGAAGGGCACCGTCTACTCCGCGAAGAGGTTCATCGGCCGGAAATACGACGAGGTCGGCGACGAGGCCAAGGCTGTCGGCTTCGACGTCGTCGAGGGCGAAGGCGGCGTCGTCCGGTTCAAGGTCCGCGACAAGCTCTACTCGCCGGAGGAGATCAGCGCGCAGATCCTGCGCAAGCTCGCCGACGACGCGGGCAAGTTCCTCGGCGAGCGGGTGACCGAGGCCGTCATCACCGTGCCGGCGTACTTCAACGACGCCCAGCGGCAGGCCACCAAGGACGCCGGCAAAATCGCCGGCCTCGAGGTCCTGCGCATCATCAACGAGCCGACCGCCGCCGCGCTCGCCTACGGGCTCGACTCGAAGAGCCACGAGACGGTCCTCGTGTTCGACCTCGGCGGCGGCACCTTCGACGTGAGCCTGCTCGACGTCGGAGACGGCGTGGTCGAGGTCCGCTCGACCGCCGGGGACACCCATCTCGGGGGTGACGACTTCGACCGCCGGATCGTGGATCACCTCGCCGATCAGTTCCAGAAGGACAACGGCATCGACCTGCGGGCGGATCCGCAGGCGCTCCAACGGCTCTTCGAAGCCGCGGAGAAGGCGAAGGTCGAGCTCAGCTCGGTCAGCCAGACGAGCGTGAGCCTGCCGTTCATCACTGCGGACAAAGACGGCCCGAAGCATCTCACGACCACCTTGATGCGCTCGGTGTTCGAGCAGATCACCACGGACCTGGTCGAGCGGTGCCTTGGCCCGGTCAAGCAGGCGATGAGCGACGCGAAGGTGACCGCGAACGACATCGACGAGGTCATCCTGGTCGGCGGATCGACGCGGATCCCGGCCGTGCAGAGCCTGGTCCGCAGGCTGACCGGCGGCAAGGACCCGAACATGAGCGTCAACCCGGACGAGGTCGTCGCGCTCGGTGCGGCGGTCCAGTCAGGTGTGCTCAAGGGCGAGGTCAAGGACGTCCTGTTGCTCGACGTCACACCACTGTCCCTCGGCGTCGAAACCCAGGGCGGCGTGATGACGAAGATCATCGAGCGCAACACGACCATCCCGGCGCGGCGGACCGAGGTGTTCTCCACCGCGGAGGACAACCAGCCCGCGGTCGACGTCGTGGTTCTCCAGGGCGAGCGGGAGAGGGCGGCCGACAACCGGGTGCTCGGGCGCTTCCAGCTCACCGACATCCGGCCGGCTCCGCGCGGCGAGCCCCAGATCGAGGTCACCTTCGACGTCGACGCCAACGGCATCCTCGATGTCACGGCCAAGGACAAGGACACCGGCGCGCAGCAGGGCATCACGATCAGCGAGAGCTCGAATCTCGACCAGGCCGAGATCGACCGCATGGTCACCGAAGCCGAACGCAACCGGTCCGAGGACCTGCGGCTGCGCGAAGAGGTCGACGCGCGCAACCTGCTCGACTCGGCGGCATACCAGGTCGAACGGGCGATCACGGACACCACCCCGCCGCATGAGAAGGCGCGGGCGGAGATGCTCGTCAACGAGGCTCGTGAGGCCGTGAAGAACGCGGCTCCGGTGGACCAGGTGCGTTCGCTGACCTCGGAGTTGCAGCAGGTGCTGGCCGGGCTCAACGCTTCCCGGGCGAGCGGCGGCGAAGGTGGCAGCGGTTCCGGCGGCGGCACGCAGCAATCGGCCGACGAGGACGACGTGATCGACGCGGACTTCGACCGGGCGTGAGGCGAATCGATGACCACCCCAGGAAAGGCCGCGGAGCAGGGAAACCCCTCCGCGGAGGTCGCCGAGGCCGGCACGGCGCCGGGCCCGCAGGAAGTACCGGCCCCGGCGGCCGGGGCGGAAGAGAAGCTCACCGAGCTCGAGGACCGGTGGCGGCGGGCCGTGGCCGACCTCGACAACGTGCGCAAGCGCCATGCCACGGACATGCGGCGGGAGGTGGAAGCCGAGAGGGCCAGGGTCGCGGCGGCCTGGCTTCCGGTGCTCGACAACCTCGAACTGGCGCTCGCGCACGCCGAGGCGGAGCCGTCGGCCGTCGTGCAGGGCGTCCACGCGATCCGGGATCAAGCCGTCCAGCTGCTCGCCGGTCTCGGGTACCCGCGGGACGACGAAACCGGCGTCCGGTTCGACCCGAACAGGCATGAGGTCGTCGCCGTCGTCGAGGACCCGGCCACCGAACCGAACACCGTGACCCGGGTGGTGCGCCCCGGCTACGGGACCGACCGGCACCAGCTGCGGCCGACGGCCGTGACGGTGTCCAAGGCACCGGGGTGATGGCCGGTGGCAACCGATTTTTACCAGGCTCTCGGTGTCGCCAAAACGGCGAGCACCGACGAAATCCAGCTCGCGTACCGAAAACTGGCGCGGCAGCACCACCCCGACGTGAACTCCGACCCGGGCGCCGAAGAGCGCTTCAAGGAGATCAGCGAGGCCTACCAGGTCCTGTCCGACCCGGAACAGCGCAAAAAGTACGACCGGTTCGGCGCGGATTTCCGCCGCGTGCCCGACGACTTCGACGAGCGGGTGTACGCCAGTGCCGGCGGGCGGGGTGGCGGCCGCGGCCGCTCCACCCGGGCAGGCCCGGGATTCGGCGGCGGGTCCGAGGGCTTCGAAGGCGTCGACCTCGAGGACCTGCTGGGCGGCTTCTTCCGGAGCCGGGGCGCCGGTGGGCCGATCGCCGGCGCCGACCAGGAGGCCGAGCTCGAGCTGACGGTCGAGGAGGCCTACCAGGGCGGGCGACGGCATTTGAGCATCACCGGCGCGGGTGAGCGCGGATACGACGTCGACATCCCGGCCGGTGTACTCGACGGCCAGCGCATCCGGCTCGCCGGTCAGGGCGGGCGGGCGTCCGGGAACGCGGCGCCCGGCGACCTCTACCTCGTGGTACGGATCAAGCCGCACCCTCGCTACCGCCTGTCCGGGCGCGACATCACGGTCGAGCTGCCGGTGTCGCCCTGGGAGGCGGCGCTCGGCGCCACGGTTCCCGTGCTGACCCCCGGCGGTGAGGTGAAGGTGCGAGTCGTGCCCGGCTCGTCGACCGGACGGCGGCTGCGGCTGCGCGGCGAAGGCCTGCCCAACCCCAAGGGCAGGCCGGGCGATCTCTACGCCGAGGTCCGCGTGATGGTGCCGAAGAAGCTCGGCAAGCAGGAGCGCGAGCTCTTCGAAGAGCTCGCCGCGGTGTCCGATTTCGACCCGAGGAGGACCTGATGGCCGAGTACCTGCTCGCCCGTCCCGTCCGGCTCAGCCTCGACACGGTAGCCGCGCGAAGCGGGCTGCATCCGGATCTGATCCGCCGGTTCGTCGCGCTGAGCCTCGTGGACGGCGCCGCCGATGCGAGCGGGCGGCTGTGGTTCGCCCCGTCCGCCGTCGCCACCCTCGCGCGCATCCAGCGCTTGCGCGCGGGCCTTTCCCTCAACTACGCGGCCATCGGGCTCGTGCTCGACCTGCTGGACCGAATCGACGTCCTCGAAGCCCAAGTCAGGAGCCACCGGCGATGGACATGAACAAGCTGACCCAAAAATCGCAGGAAGCCCTGCAGGAGGCCCAGAGCGTGGCGCAGCGCCACGGCCACACCGAGACCGACGGTGAGCACCTGCTGCTCGCCCTGCTCGATCAGTCCGACGGCCTGGCGCCCCGGCTGCTCGTGCAGGCCGGCGCGGACGTCGACGGCCTGCGCGAAGCCGTCGAAGGGGAGCTCGCGCGGCGGCCGAAGGTGACCGGCCCCGGCGCCACCCCCGGGCAGGTCTACCTCACTCGCCGCCTCGCCGGCCTGCTCGACGCCGCCGAACGGGACGCCAAGCGGCTCAAGGACGAATACGTCTCCGTCGAACACCTCGTGCTGGCACTCGCCGACGAGGGTGCGAAGTCCGCTGCGGGGCGGCTGCTGACCCAGCACGGCGTGACGCGCGAGTCGTTCTTGACAGCGCTGACCAAGATCCGCGGCAACCAGCGGGTCACCTCCGCTACTCCCGAGGGCGCGTACGAGGCGCTCGAAAAGTACGGCCGGGACCTCGTCGCCGACGCGCGATCAGGCAAGCTCGACCCGGTGATCGGCCGGGACGCCGAGATCCGCCGGGTGGTCCAGATCCTGTCGCGGAAGACGAAGAACAATCCCGTCCTGATCGGCGACCCGGGGGTCGGCAAGACGGCGATCGTCGAGGGCCTCGCCCAGCGGGTCGTGCGCGGCGACGTGCCGGAAGGCCTGCGGGACAAGACGATCTTCTCTCTCGACATGGGCGCGCTCGTCGCCGGGGCGAAGTACCGCGGCGAGTTCGAGGAGCGCCTCAAGGCCGTGCTGGCCGAGGTCAAAGCCGAAGAGGGACGCATCCTGCTCTTCGTCGACGAGCTCCACACGGTCGTCGGGGCCGGCGCCGCCGAAGGCGCGATGGACGCCGGGAACATGCTCAAGCCGATGCTGGCGCGCGGTGAGCTCCACATGATCGGCGCGACGACACTCGACGAGTACCGCAAGCACATCGAGAAGGACGCCGCGCTGGAGCGCCGGTTCCAGCCGATCGTCGTCGACGAACCCTCCGTCGAGGACACCATCTCGATCCTGCGTGGACTGCGGGAGCGGCTCGAGGTGTTCCACGGGGTCAAGATCCAGGACGGCGCGCTGGTCGCCGCCGCGACCATGTCCCACCGCTACATCACCGATCGTTTCCTCCCGGACAAGGCGATCGACCTGGTCGACGAGGCGTGCGCGCGGCTGCGCACGGAGATCGATTCCATGCCCGCCGAACTCGACGAGCTCACCCGGCGAGTCACCCGTCTGGAGATCGAGGAAGCCGCGTTGTCCAAGGAACCCGACAAGGCCAGCAAGGCCCGGTTGGCGGACCTCCACCGGGAACTCGCCGATCTTCGTGCCGAAGCGGACTCGAAGAAGGCCCAGTGGGAAGCCGAGCGTCAGGCGATCCGGCGGGTCCAGCAGCTGCGGTCCGAGCTGGAACGGCTGCGCCACGAAGCCGAGGAAGCGGAACGGAACTACGACCTGAACCGCGCGGCCGAGCTGCGCTACGGCGAGATCACCGAAGCCGAGCGCCGGCTTGCCGCGGAGGAAGAACAGCTGGCGGGCAAGCAGGGCCGGAAGCGGCTGCTGCACGAGGTCGTCACCGACGAGGAGATCGCCGAGATCGTCGCCTCGTGGACCGGGATCCCAGTTTCCCGGTTGCAGGAAGGCGAGCGGGAAAAGCTGCTGCGGCTCGATGAGATCCTGCACGAGCGGGTCATCGGCCAGGACGAGGCCGTCCGGCTGGTCGCCGACGCGATCATCCGGGCGCGTTCGGGTATCCGCGATCCTCGCAAGCCGATCGGGTCGTTCATCTTCCTCGGCCCGACCGGTGTCGGGAAGACCGAACTGGCCAAGACCCTCGCGGCCGCCTTGTTCGACAGCGAGGAAAACATGGTCCGGCTCGACATGAGTGAGTACCAGGAGCGGCACACCGTCTCGAGGCTGCTGGGAGCTCCGCCGGGTTACGTCGGCTACGACGAGGGCGGGCAGCTCACCGAAGCCGTGCGGCGCAAGCCTTACTCGGTAGTTCTGTTCGACGAGATCGAGAAGGCGCACCCGGACGTGTTCAACACGCTGCTCCAGGTGCTCGACGACGGCCGGATCACCGACGCGCAGGGCCGTACCGTCGACTTCCGCAACACGGTGATCATCATGACCTCCAACATCGGCTCGCAGCACCTGCTCGACGGGGTCACCTCCACCGGCGAGATCAAGCCGGATGCCCGGGACGCCGTGCTGGGCGAGCTGCGGCACCACTTCCGGCCGGAGTTCCTCAACCGCGTCGACGACATCGTGCTGTTCACGCCGCTCGGGCCGGCCGAGATCGAGCGGATCGTCGACCTGCAGTTCGACGAGTTGCGCCACCGGCTGGCTGAACAGGGCATCTCGGTCGAGCTCACCGCGCAGGCGAGGAAACTCATCGCCCAGCACGGATTCGATCCCGTGTACGGCGCCCGGCCGCTGCGCCGGTACATCTCCCACGAGGTCGAGACCAAGATCGGCCGCACGCTCCTGCGCGGTGAACCGACCGAGGGGCTGGTGATCACCGTCGACGCCAAGGACGGCGAGCTCGTCGTCACCTACAGCGGGGGCGAAGGGAGGTCCGCGGCATGAGCACCGGCACCGGTAACACCTCCGGCACCACCGGCACGGTCGTCTGCGAACACTGCGGGCACAAGAACCGCCTGCCGGCGGCTGCCGCGGGCAAGCCGACCTGCGGGCACTGCCACGAGCCGCTGCCCTGGATCGTCGACGCCGGCGAGACCGACTTCGCGGAAGTCGCGGAGCAGGCCACGATGCCGGTGCTGGTCGACCTCTGGGCCGCCTGGTGCGGGCCCTGCCGACAGGTCAGCCCCGCGCTGGCCCAGCTCGCACGGGAGCGGGCCGGGAAGGTCAAGCTCGTGAAGGTCGATGTGGACAACGCACCCGGGCTGGCCCAGCGGTTCGACGTGAAGGCCGTGCCGACGCTCATGGTGCTGCGCGGCGGTGAGGTCGTCGCGCGGCAGGCAGGGGCTGCGCCCGTGAACGTGCTGCGCGAGTGGCTCGATCAGGCGATAGCGCGACCGGAAAGTGCCCGCGAGGTCAGCCATGAGCAAGGAAGGTGACCTGTGATGACCAGTGTCGTCGACCGGCATCTCGAGTTCGTCCGGGACGTTGGGCCGCGAACCCCGCAGGGTTGCGAGGAGTGCCTGGTCGCCGGCACGCCGTGGCTGCATTTACGGCTGTGCCTGACGTGCGGGCACGTCGGCTGCTGCGACTCGTCGCCGATGAAGCACGCCAGCAAGCACGCCCACGCCATCGGACATCCGATCGTGCGCTCGTTCGAGCCCGGCGAGACCTGGCGCTGGTGCTACGTCGATCAGGCATTCGTATGACCGCCTTGACAGGGATCGACCTCAGCGCGCCGCTGACCGAGACCCCGGATCCGCACGGAGCGTTCCCCTCGCTCACGGACGAGCAGATCCGCACCCTCGGCAAAGGCGGCAAACGCCGTCCGGTCCGGGCGGGCGAGGTGTTGTACGCACAGGGCGAGCCGACATCCGAGTTTTTCGTGATCCTGACCGGCAAGGTCGCCGTGGTGGAAGGAACCGGGCGCGACGCGAAGGTCGTCCGCGTCCACGGACCTCACCGGTTCCTGGGTGAACTCGGGCTGCTCGAAGGGCAGCCCGCGTTCGTCGGCGCCGTGGCCGTCGAGGCCGGCGAGGTGCTCGCCATCCCGGCAAGCGCGTTGCGGCGCCTGGTGCTCGGCGATCCGGTGCTCGGCGACCTGATCCTGCGTGCCTACCTCGTGCGGCGGACGCTCCTCATCGGATCCGGCACCGGGCTGCGGATCGTCGGCTCCTGCTATACCCCGGACACCAAGCGGCTGCTGGAGTTCGTGGCGCGCAACCGGCTCCCGTACCGGCTGGTCGACGTCGACAAGGACCAGCAAGCCGAAGCGCTCCTGGAGCGCTTCGGCGTTGCCGTCGAGGACACCCCGGTGGTCGTGCTGAACGGCACCGAAGTGCTGCGGAACCCGAGCACCGCCGAGCTGGCCCGGAGAATGGGGCTGCGGCCGCCGGAACCGGAACGCGGTGTGCGGGACTTGCTCGTGGTCGGTGCCGGGCCCGGCGGGCTGGCCGCGGTGGTCTACGGCGCTTCCGACGGGTTGCGGCTGTCGGCGTTCGACGCCCTGGCGCCGGGCGGCCAGGCCGGAACGACGTCCCGCATCGAGAACTACCTCGGCTTCCCGCCGGGGATCTCCGGCGCGGAGCTGGCCGAGCGATCGGTGATCCAGGCGGCCAAGTTCGGGGCTCGAGTCGCCGTCCCGGCCGAAGCGCGCACCCTCGAACCACGCGCCGGCCGCTACGTCGTCGGATTCGACGACGGCATCGAGATCGTTTCCCGTGCCGTCGTGATCGCCACCGGTGCTCGCTACCGCAGGCTCGTCATACCTGGCATCGAGACATTCGAAGCGACCAGCGTCTACTACGCCGCGACTCTGCACGAAGCGCGTCGATGCCTCGCCACCCCCGTCGCAGTGGTCGGTGGCGGCAACTCGGCCGGCCAGGCGGCGGTCTTCCTCGCGGAGGGTTCGCCGGTGGTCCACCTGGTCGTGCGCGGCGGCGATCTCGCTGTGAACATGTCCCGCTATCTCGTCGACCAGGTCGAACAGCATCCGCGGATCACCGTGCTCAAGCACACCGAAGTCCGCGAGCTCGTCGGCGGCGACAGCCTCGAATCCCTGGTCGTCGAGGACAACCGCACCCGCGAGCGCCGCGTCCTCGACGCCCGTGCGCTCTTCGTCTTCATCGGGGCTTCCCCGCACACCGCCTGGCTTTCGGGGATGGTCGCCCTGGACGAGGACGGGTTCGTGCTCACCGGTGCGGACGCCGAGGGGCACCGGGACCCCGACGTGTGGCGCGGGGTTCAGCGCCCGCCGCTGGTGCTGGAGACGAGCAGGCCGGGCGTGTTCGCTGTGGGCGACGTGCGCCACGGCTCGGTCAAACGAGTGGCCTCGGCGGTCGGGGAAGGCGCCATGGCCGTCCGGTTCGTACACGAACATCTCTCGATGGAGGCCTGATGCCGGTCATGGGCGCGGCAAGGTTCGAACGGTTCTTCCGGGTGGCCGCGAGCCTGAATGTCGACAAGAGCGATCTGAAACGGTACGACGAGTTCTTGGACCGCAAGATCTACGACCTCTTCGTAGTCGCCAAGGCCACGGCCAAGGCCAACGGGCGGGACGTCATCGAACCGAGGGACCTGCCGATCACCAAGGGGCTGCAGGAGTGCATGCACGAGTTCCTCAACATGGAAGACGACCTGGAAGTGGTGCCGCTGATCGAGCAGCTCCTGAGGCGTCCCCCGCTCGAGATCGCGATCGCCGAAGACACCGAGGCACGGCTCCCGGCCATCGCCGGCGGCCTCAGCGTGGCTCTCGCGCAGGCGTTCAAGATCATCGCCCCGCGGGTCAAGAACCCCGGCTCCGCCGAGTGGGAACAAGTCTTCCGGATGTTCGAACTGCTCCTCTGAAAGGGCGTCAGGCATGGTCAACGGACTCTCACGCAACCTCGATCAGCCGGCGTACGTGGCCGCGTTCGCCGAGCTGCAACGCCTCACCGGACAGGCGCGTGGCGCACCGGCCGAGGCCGCCCACACCACGGGGGATCTAACGGTCACCTCGACGATGCGGGGCGAGCGCTACACAGTCGTCACGATCGGTGGTTCGATCGACGCGCGGGCGCTGCGCCTACTGTCCGCTCACTTCGCCGGACTGCTCCACGCCGGTACCCGGCACCTGGTGGTCGATCTGTCCCAGGTCAAGGAGGTGGACGACAGCCTGTTCGGACTCATGCACAAGGTGGAGGACAGGCTAACGGCGCTCAACGGCCTGTTCGAGCTGACCGGGCTCGCGCCGCCCGTGCTGTACGCAATGGACGACGCCCTGCTGGCCGGGGTCTTTTCCTGGCACCGCGCCGTCATCGAGGACCCGAGACCGCGTGCCGCACTGTGGTCGGCATTGCGCTGCCCGCAAGGGCTCGAGAACGTCGCGGAGCCCGGATCCGCGGACCGGCACCGGACTTTCATCGACACGGCCGCCCACGGCCGCGGCGAGCGATGGGGGAAGCGCAGGTGAGAGCTGCTGCCGAACGACCGAAACGAGTACGTGGCTTCGGATGCTCAGAGTCGGCCTGCTCCTGTGGACAATGTCCGCGGTCGTCACCTACCTGACCGGAAACCCCAACCTCATCCCCACCCTGGTGCTGCTCGGCAGCTTCCTGGTGCCGGTGACCTTCGTGGCGTGGGCGTTCGAGCACCGGGACTCCGGCGAGATCACCGCCGAACTCGTGTTCCGCATGTTCACAGTCGGCGGTGTTCTCGGCGTGCTCGGCGCGTCGGTGCTGGAAACATACCTGCTGTACCCGTCGCCGTGGCTGTACGTCGGCGTCGGACTCATCGAGGAAGCGGTCAAGCTGGCCGCGCTCGCCCTGCTGACGAGGCGCTTGGCCGTGAAGTCCGTGCGCGATGGGTTGATCCTGGGTGCCGCGGCCGGGTTCGGGTTCGCCGCCTTGGAGTCGGCCGGGTTCGCGCTGACCGCGCTGTTCACCTCTCAGGGACTGTCTCTGGCGAACTTGGTGACCACCGAACTGTTGCGCGGGCTCCTCGCCCCGGTCGGCCGCGGGCTGTGGACCGCGGTTCTCGGCGGGCTCCTGTTCGCGTGGAGCACCCGCGACCATTTCGTCCTCACCGCCCGGCTCGCACTGGCCTACCTGGGCGTTTCGCTGCTGCACGCGCTGTGGGACTCGATGTCCGTGATTTCCCTGTACATCACGCTGCTGCTGACCGGTCAGCCGTGGCAGTACGACCTGCTCGCGCGCGGCCTGCCGGCCGCTCCGACCGGCACCCAGGTCGGGTTGTACACGACGCTGACCTGGGTGGGCCAGGGCCTGATCGCGGCGACCGGGGTGGTTGTGGCTGCTGGTGCTGGTCGTGCGGGCACGCCGGGAGCGGCAGGGCACGCGACCGGCACTGACCTACCGCGTGGCGACGTCCCGGCATCCGGCTCTTCCGTTGACCCGCTGTCCGAGCCAATAGCCGAGCTCGCTGCCGGGCCGGGTGATTTGGCCGGCGCCACCCGGGGAATCCGACGGGTACCGATGAGCGAGGTGAAACGGATGAAGGCACCACGCCAGGTGGCCGTCGGAGTGCTGGCCGACGAAGGGCTACCGGAGCAGGTGATCACGACGATCGCCGACGACCTGCCCGGGATATTCGCCGCCCAGGTGAGCGAGAAGACGCGATGGCGGGTGGCGGACCAGGTGGAGCAGTTGCCGCTGGACGAAAACGATGACCTCCCGATGCGCACCTTGTCACAGCGGCACCGGCAAGACCAGCGCTGGGACCTGCTGGTCCTGATCACCGATCTGCCCCGGCGCGCAGGGACGAAACCCGTCGTCGCGGGAATCGACGTCGAGCACCAGTCGCGATGATCTCGCTGCCCGCGCTCGGCGCCGTCCTGGTGCGTCACCGGGCACGGGCGTTGCTCATCCGCGTGATGCGGCAGCTGGTGTCGCGGCTCGGAATCGACGCGGATCACGGCCGAGTGGCTTACACGGAAATCGTGACAGGGCCCCGCCCGGGATATCGCTGCCGTACGGCCGCACCTCGACCGCCTCATCGGCCGCGCAACGTCTATGTTCGGGAGGAACACCTTCTGGTGACGTTGACGGGCTTGCTTCACGAAGACGGACAGGCCCACGACCGCAGCCCGCGCGAGATACGTGAGGACCTTCGAAACCGCGGATTGGCGATCTTATGCGGTCGCGAGACTCGCGAACTTCGGCCGGCCGTCGCGCAACACGTCGCCTGCCCGCCACGACCACCGAATCAGCTCACCCTCGAATTGGACTGCAGTCACCACGCGGGCACGGCACCGGAGCACCGGACAGCGGCCGTCGACGAGCATCACCGCTCATTCCCTGCAACCGGCGAGCGACCGATATCATCAGGCGGTGGCAGCCGTGGACCGATATAGAAGTACCCCACGGATCTGAAGATTCGTGGGGTAAAGGAGTGTCCGAGACGATCTTGCACGCTAACCACAACGCTCCGGATCCCCGGCTGACGTGCAGGTTCTCACTTGTCGACCCCGAAGCCACCCCACGCCCCATGGGTAATTGAGTTTCCGACACGATAACTACAACACTGGCCGCCATTGAGAAGTTCGCCCGCTGACAAGTCGCCACCTCGCCCGGCAGGGCGGGGTGGCGATCCGGTCGATCGTGTCGTTGTCGCAGTCGATCTCGACCCTGACCGGGACGACGTAGCGGACCCGGTGCCGGCCAGGAAGCGCCCGCGTCGCGACCCGGACGGCGACGTCGACTTGGACGGCTGAGCGTCCCGGCGTAACGTCGAGTTTATGTCGTTTCGGGACGGCCAGTACCGGTCCGGTCCGCAGTCGGCCGAGCTATTGGTGAAGACGCGGCGCACTGGACTCGGCTCGCGCGTCGGGCACGATCTCACGATCGAGGCGTCAGAGTGGGTTGCCGCCGTGTCGGTGAACACGGCGGACCCCGCGCTGTCCTCGGTCTTGGTCGACGTCGTCGCCGGCTCGCTGCGGGTGCGGTCCGGAAGCGGCGGAATCAAACCGCTCACCGACTCCGACCGCGCCGAGATCGAGAAAAACATTCGGACGAAGATTCTGCACACCGACCGATATCACGCAATCACGTTCCACTCGACGCGAGTCATCCAAGATGGCGAATCGCTCACCGTCGACGGCAATCTGACCATCATGGACCAGTCACACCCGATCACCGTGCCGGCCACGGTCAGCGACGACCGCAGGATTCGAGGCGGCGCAACCATAGTCCAGACACAATGGGGCATCAAACCCTATTCGGCGTTTTTCGGGGCGCTGAAGCTGGCAAACGAGGTCGCAATCGAGTTCGACGCGGAACTCACCCCGCTCTAGCCACGCAGAATCATCAGGCCGGCCGCCGCTCGCCGAAATGCAGCATACTGGGTGCCGGCTGAGCGCGGTGGTCGTGGACAGTGGCCAGGCTGGCCCGGCAGGCGCTCACAATCTGGCGAGTGGCAATGCCCTTGGGGGTGCGGCGGCAGCGCGGGCAAGCCATCGTCACGTCGCCAGTGAGCTCGTCGATAGCCACCGTGACTGCGCACTGACAGTCACGGCACCAGCGATGACCCGTGACTGGGCTGGCGTGCTCGGGGGAAGCGATGCACTGATGGATCCACCGGCGGTGGGCGGGGCAGGTCAGCCGCTCGAACGGGGACAGGCCGGTCTCGACGGCGGCGTCTTCGGCGGCCAGCTTCGCGGCCAGGCTGCGGTCGGCCAGGTCCGCATAACGGCGGCTGGCGGACGCGGCCGCGCGATGCTGGGCTATCAGGGACACGACAGCGTCGGCCCGCCGGTGGACAGAGGGCCGGGTCTCGCCGCCGGTCGGCGTGGTCGCCGTAACGAAGGTCTGCTGGAACATCATCGCCCTTTCCTGCGAGAACAAGGCCGGTCAGGACCTCGCTCCTGAGCCACGCACGCCATTGGTCGCTGTCTGAGGTCAAGCCTCGCTCACCAACCCGGGTATGTCGTCACAGCAGGCAACCATCCTGGCGTAGCTGCTCGCCGGGGCTGCGCGATACCAGCTACCAGGAAGCGGCACAGCTGGCTCAAACTTCGTCGCGCTGACTCATTCCCCCTGGCAGCGGCGCATCGTGGTCGTCCGGAATTCCCCGGGGGATGGTCAGCGCGGAAAGCGCGCCGGCGGCAGCCGCGACGGCGAACGCCACCCGGAACCCGTCGGCCCTGGGTACGGACACTGGCCCCACCTGGACGGTGAGCGTGGCTAAGGGCTGTCTCGTAACTGTTGTTGTGGTTGGTGGGGCTGGTGGTGCGGTCAGCCGGCGAGGATGATGTTGTGCAGGTGCGCGATTGCGGACATCGTGTCGGCGAGTGTGCTCGCGGCGCGGCGGTAGTCGCGAAGGATCTTGAAGTTCTTCATCCGGGACAGAACGTGCTCGACGCGGGCTCGGACCTTGCGGTGGGTGGCGTTGAGGTCTTGCTTCCAGCCCGGCAACTCGCCCCCGTCACGGGGTTTGCGATAAGGCATGACCACGTCGGGGGTGCCTTGGTAACCGCCGTCAGCCATGACCGGCCGGTCGGCGAGTTGTTCGGCGATGCCGGAGTCGCGGTAGACGGTGCAGTCGTTGCGGCTGCCCGGCTGTGGGGCGCCGGTGGCGATCACCAGCCGGGTGTCGGCGTCGATGGCGACCTGCACATTCGTGGAGTAGCGGTAGTTCTTCGACGGGGTGGCCAGCCGGTGATCCCGGGTCGGGACCAGGGTGCCGTCCACGATCGCCACCGCGTCGATCCGGCGTTTACGGACCGGGGCCAGTGCCAGCAACGGGCCGATCGTGTCGCTTCCCCCGATGCGCTGCGGAAGGCAATACCCCGAACAGCGGCCCGATCTGACGCATCGTCAGGTTCGTCCGCCAGTAGGTCGCGACCAGCAGAACCCGGTCTGCCAGCGGCAATGCCCACCGCCGGCCAGGGCTACCGTCCGCGATCTCGTCCCCGCCCCGCTTCGCGACCAACCGCACCAGCTTCCGGAACTGCCCCGCCTCCAACCCGGTAAACGGGACAATCCACTCCGGCCGCGACGCTGTGATCACCTGCACCACGACAACACGATCACCGACCGGCCCAGCGAGACCGAGACCCGGTTACGAGACATCCCTTAGTGAGCTCACGACCCACCGGCCGCACTCGGCGCCACGACGACCGGCCTGAGCGAGCCGTGCTCGACGAACGCCACCGGTCGCCCGTGATCGGTCGCGCGGAACCGGTTCGGACGGCGGTCCACCGCAACGGACCTGGCTCCGCAGCACAGCCGCACGGAAACGCTCGGCTGGGAGTCCCAGCCGAGCGTTTCGCCACTGTCGGTCGACACCGAACGAAGTCCGGCCTCGCTGAAACCCCTCCGCAGGTCAGGACGTGACCGCGCACTGTCCGCGATCGGCCCTCACCGGGCCTTCGCTCGTCGGGCGCACGTCGAAATCGAAGATTTCGGTGGGCACGTAGAGCGTGCAACACGCGTTGGGGATGTCCACGATGCCGCTGATCCGGCCTTCGATGGGCGCCGAACCGAGCAGCAGGTAGGCCTGTTCACCGGTGAAGCCCCACTTCTTGAAGTATTCCACCGCGTTCAGGGCGGCATTGCGGTAGGCCATGGTCGCGTCGAGGTAGAGGTTCTCGTCGGTCTCCCGGTCCACTGAGACGCCCACGAACGAGAGGAACTCGGAATACCGGGGTTCGACGTTTCCCGGCATGAACACCGGATTCGTGGTGATGCCGTACTTCTCCATGCCGCCTTTGATGAGGTCGACGTGGAAGTCGATGTACCCGCCCATCTCGATGGCGCCACAGAAGGTGATCTCGCCGTCGCCCTGGCTGAAGTGCAGATCTCCGCCGGAGAACTTGGCGTCGTCGACGTAGACCGGGTAGAAGACGCGCGATCCCCGGGTGAAGTTCTTGATGTCGTGGTTCCCGCCGTTCTCCCGGGCCGGCACCGTGCGGGCGCCCTCGCGGGCGATGTGGTCCGCGGTCGACCCGTCGGCCGTTCCGGCGAGGGTCCCGTCGAGCAACGGCGGCAGGCCCAGCGGCGGTACGCGGTCGGGCTCGCGGTCGACCAGCGCCCGCTCCCTGCGGTTCCACCGCTGGAGCAGCTCGGCCGAAGGCGCGGTGCCGAAGAGGCCGGGGTGGGTGATTCCGGTGTACCGGATGCCCGGCAGGTGGCGCGAGGTGGCCTGCTGACCGTGGAAGTCCCAGATCGCCTTGTAGGCGTCGGGGAAGTAGTCGGTCAGGAACCCGCCGCCGTTGGCCTTGGCGAACACCCCGGTGTAGCCCCAGCCCTGCCCCGGCGCGTCGCCGGTCTCCTGCGGAACCGGGCCGAGGTCGAGGATGTCGACGACGAGCAGGTCTCCGGGTTGGGCACCCTCGACGCCGATGGGACCGCTGAGCATGTGGCAGCGTGACAGGTCGACGTCCCGCACGTCGTTGGCCGAGTCGTTGTTGCCGAGCTGGGCGTCGGTCCATTCCCGGCACTCCACGCGGAACTCCTGCCCGGGACGGACCATCGCGGCGACCGGTACGTCCGGATGCCACCGGTTGTGGCCCGGCACCGCCTGATCGCGCATGGATTTTGTCTGGTCGACGCTGAACACTACTTCTGGCATGCGAATTCTCCTCTGTTTGCGGGCCCTTGACGATTCGCCCGCCGTTCTCGGGTCAGTACCTGTGAACCTCCCGGTCATATTCGGCGACGTTCGGCAGAAAAACCGACGCCTGGATTTACGAAAAACCTGATTTCGCCGACGATATGAAATTCTGCAAAAAGACCTTCGCTGTTCGGCGATCCGTACCCACGCCCTGAGGCAAGCATCGACGACTCCGGCCGGCGCTGATCGCCGTTGCGGTTGCGGTCGCCACACCGACTGCTTGCGGGCTACTTTCCGTGACGGCCCGGGCGGACTCACGAGGACGTTCGGCCACTCCCGAGACCAGGACGGCACTGGCCCGACGCCGCATCTCGAACGGGATCGCGCTGTGCGCAGCGTATTCGCACGTCGCGCAGGGATGTCAAGGGCAACGAAAAACCACGCTCCGGCTTGACTTAAGGTATATCGTTTCGTTATCTTGCCTCGTCTTGCACCGGCTGCCCGTTACGGGCGTCGAACCAATGCTGATCAAGAAAACGATGGAGCGTCGTGGAAGCGAAGTCCGACGACGACGGCTCGATGGAGTTCGTCGTCCTCACCGCGTGGGAATGCGCCAGCTGCGAGGTCGCCGGGCGGACTCCGCCGGGGGCGGCGGTCGAGTGCTGGAGTTGCGGCGGCTCGGTCGTGATCACCGCACGGCCCAGCATCCGGCGCTTGGCCGGGTAGCCACACGCGGCTCCACCTGCGGTTTCGTCCGCGACCCGCGAGGCCCTGTCTGTCGCCCGAGAACCCGAGTTGACTGGCCTTCCGAACGGCACCTGCGCGAACTGCTCGGCGTGGCGCAGGTTCACAAGTCGGCCTACGCCTCGCACGTGATGACGCTGGTCGACCTGCCCTGGCGCTCGGCCAAGGCCAGTACCCGGCCGCAGTCGTTGCGGGCGTGGGGCAACCGAGGCCCGGTGCCCCACGACCTCCTCGGCGTGCGGTGGGACTCGACGCCGACGCCTGACTTCACGACGCTGGTGCCCAAGGCGTTGGAAGGTGATCTCAACTCGCGGGCAACGCTGCACGTGGCCGGCGGCATCGCGCCGGTCACCGACAAGCTTCTGATGAGCAACCGCGGGTCGGCCGCCAGCAGTGGTGAAGTCCCCTTCCGGGCCAACGTGAATGACGTCGTCGACAACCTCGGACCTCACCGGCGCCGAGAACGGCCTCGATGAGCTCACCACGCTCGGCGACACCGACGGGGCACTGCACCCGTTGCTGGTCAACACCGAGACCTGGAGCCGTCTCACCGGGATCACCCACAGGCTGAGCGGCAAGCTGTACAACCTCCAGCCCCCCAAGCCGACCTACACCATCGACCCCGACGACGCACTCGAACTGCGCAGCTGGACCTACCTCACGGAACGACCGGAGATCAGCCGCCATCACGCGGACCTCGAGGCGGTCAACCGAAACGCGTACCAGGCGTACGAGGCGCTGAAAGTTGCGGCCACCGCGTACCACCGCGCGCAGATCGAGCTGTCGCTGACCGTGCACCTGGCTCGCGACGCCGGTCTTGAGGTCGACGGCCGATGGACCGACTGGCTCGACATGCCCGGCGAGAAGGCCGTCATCGAGGCACGCGTTCAATACGGCGATGAGGATGCGATCCTCGAGCGGCAGCACCAGAAGGTCGACGCGATCCTCGACGCGCTGCGCGAACACGGCTACGAGCCTCCGCGTCCCGAAGACTGGACTACCTTCGGCGAGGGCGAGCCCGATCCTCAGCGCGACGACGAAGCAACGACGGAGCAATAACCTGAGCTCGCCCGCAATGTTCGGTGCGTCAGCCTCGGCCTCGCGCTCGCCGCGGCGTTCGCTGAGGCCGGGGTCGGGTACTTGAGGTGCCGGCGAGCTTCGGGCTTAACGCGCGGCATGCGGCGGGGCTGTCGCAGGAGATGCTGGCGTCGCTGATCGGCTGCACCCGGCAGAAGATCATCGGCTACGAAGCCGCGCGTGCCCCTCCGGAGGCCGCACGGCTGCGTGCTCTGGCCGAGGCAGTGGCCGTGGATCCAGCGCACCTGATGGGTCTCGACGACCACGCCGGCGACCTGCTGACGCTGCGCCGGCGGGCCGGCCTGACTCGCCAGGTCGCGGTCCACGGTCTGGACGTGTTGCTGGCCCGGGACGGAATCCCAGGCGGAGTGCGCCGGTTGACGGCGTTGGAAAACGGCGCCGCGCCCGTGGTGTGGCAGGTCCAGCCGGGCCCAGTGCTGGACGCCCTTGCGCAGCTGTACCAGGTCCCGCCCGCGCACATCCAGACCGCCTGGGGCCTACGCGACGACGCCGACCACGAGCCGGCGCCCGGCGACCCGGTGCAGAGGGAGGTGCACCGGCCGCTGCCGCTGGCCGGGGATGAGATGGACACCTGGTACGCGCGCTGCCCGGTCTGCACGCTCGTCATGCCGCCGCAGAGCGCGGAGTACGCGGTGACCGACAGCAGCGCCCCGGATCTGCGGGCGCCGCTCGACTTGCGCTGCGGGGCATGCGGGCACCGGCACACCGTCACCGTCGCCGAGCTGCAACCCCAGGACGCCACCCACCTCTGCCCGCGCTCCACGTGAGGCCAACACACCCCGGTTCCCGCCGTCGCCGCCGAAGTCGTCTGCCTGGCTTGCCGCCTGCACGCACGCAGCCCGGCGTCCGGCAGCCCCACCACGGCGGAGCGCTGCGCAACGCCCGCGCCGGCCACACCCGCCAGCTGCAGAGCGCCCTCGCCGCAGCCAAGGGTGCCCGTCTGGACTTCCCCACCACCCGCACGCGAATCTAAACGGCACGTACCGGCGAGGATCTCGACGAGGACGGCGCGCTCCGGGCCGGCACCTGGATGAACGCCATGGTGCTGTAGGCCAGCGAGGAGTTGAGCGACTGGTCGGTGTGCAGGTATGTACGGGTTGTGCGGGGGTCGGCGTGGTCGAGGAAATCCTGCACCTCGGCCAGGGTCTTTGTCTTGCCCAGCAGCGTGGCCGCGGTGTGCCGCAGCGAATGCGGGCTGAGCTTGACGATCTTGTCGGGGGCGATGTCGGCGGTGATGGCAATCGTGCGCATCATGTCGATCAGCGCGTCGGACCGCAGCTCGCGGCCCCTGCGCCGGCCCTGGTACGGGGTAGTTCGGAACGCGTGCCCGTCGAGCTGGCCGACGGGCACGCCGAGGCGGTCGGCGACCAGCGCGAGGTAGAAGTCGACGGCGGCCGCGGCGTAGGGGACGAGCGGTTTGAGTCGCTCGGTGGTTTCCCGGCCGTCGCCCTTGCCGTGGAATCGCAGCACGCGGTGGCCGTCTTCGACGAGGCGGACGTCGGCGACGGCGGCGTGCTGAACGGCTCCAGAGCGCACGGCGGTGGTGTAGAGGGTGCGCAGCACCGCGACGTCGCGGTGCGCAGCACCGCGACGTCGCGGGCGGCGATCTCCAGCGCGAGCCCGCCGAACTGCTGGGCCTCCTGCAGACGCCGGTCGGCCTCGGCCAACAGCGCGTTGAGCTCGTCCTCGTCCAGGTACGGGGTCTTGGACTTGGTGCGCTGCCGCTTCGGCCGCTTGACCCGTGCGGTGGGGTCGCGGACGTCGATGTCGTTGTCGACCAGGTACCCGTACCAGGAGCCGACCGCAGCCAGGCGAGTGATGACCGTCTCGGCATTGTGGCTGTTCAAGTGGGCGGCCAGCCAGTCGTCGACGTCGGCACGGCGGGCCTGCAGCGGGTCGACACGGCTGCGCAGGTAGTAATCCAGCCACTGCGCCAGCCCGGTCTCGTAAGAGCGGCGAGTATGCGCGGAGTCGCGGCCGATCATGTCCGCCCACAGCTCGGTCAGGCCGCGCAGGTGGTAGCGCTCCCCCGGCGCCGCCGGCGGCAGCACCAGGCGGACCGCGCCGGCCAGGGTCACCTCCCCCGGTCGTGTGGGCTGTAGCCCGGTGTCCCGGCGCGGCTCGATGTCGGTGCTCACTGTGGCCGCCCCGTACTGTCGCGGCTCAGGTCCGTGCGGCGGGCCGCGCCGTGGCGTCGCAGCCGCCGGTCGGCGACCCCGATCAGTGCCGCCGCGATCGCCACGCACACCAACCCGGCCAGCAGCTGGTGGGCCCAGGTCAGCAGCACGATCCCCGCACCACCGGCCGCAGCGATGCCGGCGAGCAGCAGCACGGTGCCCGCGGTGGCCGGCGCGACCTGCTCCACGGCCCCTGCACCCTCGGACCCGGCGAGGTAATGCTGCGTAGAGCCGAGCCCGCGCGCAGCCGCGCCACGGCGTCCCGCCGCGTCCTCGGGCGAGGGCAGCGCGGGACTCTCCTCGCAGAGGCGCTCGATTTCGGCCGCCAGCTCCTCGCGCAGCTCGGTGTCGCCCAGCCCCACTCGCGCGCCAAGTCGACCAGCTCTTGCATCGAGCGTTGAGCTCGATCGAGGTTCTCAGCAGTGATCTGTGACGACTGGATCAATGGGGACAAACCCGCGGTCCCGCTGTCGGCGGCTTGCCCTTGCCAGAACGAACTCAGTGCGGTCTGACCTCGGACCATTGTTTGGCCGATTTTCTCGTGAATAGTCTTCAACTTCGAGGAATCGCCTTGAGCGCGGTCGAGAGTGTCAGTGTTCCCGGGGTTGTGAATCAGCGTGAAGATGTCGAAGCCGCTGTAAGTCATGGCCTACATCCCCTTCAGATGTCCGATGAGGATGCCGGCGAACTTCGTCGCCGTTGCACACGGGTTGTCGATCTGCGGGTTTCCCGTGTCCAAGCGGGCGATGATCGTGTAGACAAGGTCGTTCCGCACGCCCACGGCGAGCGTGCACTTGCCCGAAGTCTCGCCGCCGTTCGTGTAAACGACCGCCGGGTAGCCTTCGACGCTCGGCTGTGGCTCGAAGGTGGTGAGACCACCGTGGCCTTGCTGGTAGTAGATTCCACTGAGACCGTTGGTGTTTCCGGTAGCGAGACCGGCGGCGATGTTGCCGTACTGGTTCGCGTACACCCAGACGCATTCTTTGCCGAGACCGTCGAGGTCATCCACTCGACTGCTCGCCACTTTGCCACCCAGATATTCGACGTCCGCCTGAGTGGCAGCACCGCACGGATCCGACTCGACCTTGGAGGTATCGGCGATCGGATTGGCGACGTTCGGCGCTCCGTTCGCCGGAAGATTACTTCCTGAAGGGCCAGCCGACGAGGGCGTCGGCGTCGTGGCGTTTCCCGACTTCTCGCCGCTGCACCCGGTCAAGACCAGTGCTGCGGCGACTTCGGTGATGTCGGCTTTGACGTAGCTGGTGGTGGTGAGGTCGCTGTTGGTCTCGGCGTGGCCGGCGTAGGCGCGGGCGACACCGATGCCGAAGTTGCGTTCTACCCAGGTCAGCGTGGTGTGGCGGAGCCAGTGGGCCCTGACCTGCAGAGCCCGTGCCCAGCTCAGCTCCTTCTGCACACGGCCGAAAATGTAGTCGTACCGACGATACGTGATCCGATTTCCGTTGGCGTAGCGGAACAATCGTTCATCCGGGTCGCTGGTACCCCGTTCCTCGTGGTGGGTGATCAGGTGGCGCATCAGCGTCGGCGAGACTGGCTGACGGCGTTCGGTTTCGCCCTTCTCCCGCAGCAGGACCGCGCATTGCTCGCGGTCGAGGTCGCGCGGGCGCAACCCGAGGGCGCCACCGCGGCGGCAGGCGGTCTCCTCGTGCAGGCGGCAGATCAGCGAGTCCAGCTCCGGGTCATCGCCCGTGCTGGCGACAACGTCGTTGAGCTCAGCCAACTGCTTGTTCGACAGTGCGCGGCGGGTGGAGGCATTGCGGCGCGGCTTGGTGACCCGGCGCGCCGGGTTGCGGTGCCGATCGAGGCGCCCGTCGTTCTCCAAGTGCCTGTACAGGCAACGCACGGCGGCGACGAAGTTCTCCGCCGCGTTGCGCCCGCCGCGGGAGTTCCGGCGAACCAGAGCGGTGCTGCGCACCACCTCCGACAAGGCCTTGATCTCGCTGGCGGTGATCGTGTCCATGGCCCGATCACCCCACTCCGCCTCGGCCTTGTTCCAGTACGACCCGTAGGAGGCCGCCGTGCTCCGGGACACCAGGCCGGCCACCACCGGGATCCACTCACGGATCATCGGCATCGGCCGCTCATCCCCCGCGGCGTCCGCCGCTACGGGCTCTTCCCAGCCAGCGGTGACGAGATCGGCCGGGTCGACGCCGAGGCGCGACACCAGCAGACGGGCCGCCTCCAGGTCCTGTCGTGTTGCGGGGTTGGTCATGACAGCTCCTCAGCGGTGGCCAGCGCGGCGTGGAAGGTACGGAGCATCATCTGGAGGGCGGCTTCCGGGTGGACGACGACAACGTCCTGGACGGGGTCGGCGACCAACAACAGGCGACTGCCCGCCAGCGCTCCGCATCCGCGACGGACTGCGGCCGGGAGCACGACGTAGGGCTTGCGGGGCATCACGAACACTCCGTCCGCGCGCCGGCGGATCACGACGGAGGTCTCGACCAGCGTGATCAGCAACCGGTCCCCCGGGCTCCAACCGAGGGCCGCGACGGCGCCGCGGTCCTGCAGCCGGCCGCCGCCGTCCATCAGCGCGATCGACAGCCGTGGACCGTCCACAGCACTGAGGTCGCGAAGCAGCGGGAGGCCCATCGGAACGGGACGTGACGTCTCTGCTCGGGCTGGCACGGTGACCCGGCCCGGCAGCGCAAGGGGCGAGACGAGGCCAGTCATGCGGCACCTCCCCTGCGTCGCGCGCGAGGGGAGGGTGCGATCACGACCAGCCTAGTCGAGGCCTGGCGGGGCTGAACGCGAGAAAGACCCGCCGTAGCGGGCCTGTTACTCTGTGGTTCGGGAGATCTCCCATGAATATGTGTCCGAGGACGATCGTGCGCACTATCTACACGCCTGCAACTCCCCGGTTGAACTGTAGATTCTCACTAGCTGGACTCGCAGCCACTCCTCGCCCCATGCGCTAATCGCGGTAACCGAGCGCCGGTCGGTCGGGGGCCGATGGAGCGTTCCTGAGGGGAAGTCGGTGGCACGACGACGCCGACATGCGGGGCCGCCGATAGTTGATCGAAGTCACCAACGGCGATGATCAGCTCTCGCTTCCGCCGTTCGACACCACGTCCGGCCGGTGGCGGTTGGTCGGCGATTTGGCACCGAGCTCTGGCTGTTCCTTCGTCCGGCTCTGCTTTGTCGGTGATTCGCAGTGAGATCCACTGAGCACGTTCAGTTACATGACGGAACCTGGGGTAGGAGAATTGGATGCTCGACACTGTGCTGCGGTCATGACCGCGCCGCGCCGCGATCTGCAGCTAATTCAGCGGCACGGGCAAGTTGGACGCGCAGTTCGCAGCCGCGAGGCAGACCGTGAGGTCGGTGTTCAGCTCGTGCCCCGAGGGCCGTGGCAGGATTCAAGCGAAGCGGACCGAGCCTCGTCGCCGGAACTCCCTGCGCGCACACGGCGGAGATGCAAGTGATCGAACGCCGTCCCGACCTCGCTCTGAGGCCGTACAGACAGCAGTCGACCAGGGCGCGCCGATCGCCGCGATGAGGGCCGACTGTGATCAGCCGCGATCAACACCGCCGAACTGCGTCCAACTACTGTCAACTGGATCGAGTCAGCGTCGACCGAGCCGGGACCAGGTCAGCACTTCAGTCAGCAGTCATGCACAAAACCCGAGCACAACGTGAATCGCGCGCTCCGCTCGCACCCTGCCCTCCCTCCGACAGTTGAAGGCGCCAGCCTGGGTTCGAAGAAGTACGACCGAACCCCTCAAGGGGCCAGACGAAAATCCGCGCCTTGACCGAGCGCGATAACTCGACGGCATCCGTCCAGCTCGAGAGCGTTGTCGTCAGCCCACAATCACCCTTGGCTTGACGGCAACCCAGGCGCACTTTGGCGCCAGCTGTCACACTTCGCCAGCGCTGTCGTCGCCTTCAGCTACCAAATCGATGATCACCCCGTAACGATTCCGGAGGTCATCCACCAGTCGCCGCCCTGCGATTCGAACGATGCCTCGAGCCCACCACTCTGCTTCCGGAAGGCGAGGGAACGCGTTTGGCTGCAGAAGCACGCGGAAACGCTCATCCGGCCCCGTAACCCGCTGCCTAAACGTATCCATCTCTGGGTATCCAGAAAGCGTCCCGTCGCGCATTGCGCGCTCGATTGCGTCACGCGAAGTGAGGTCATTGAAATAGTCCTCCGAGCCACTCGAATAACCATGCTCGCAGTCCGTGACGAACCTCTCCCATCGAGCAAGGAGTTCCGCCGGTGAAGTGTCCCGCCACCTGCCTGATGCCACCGTGAACTCTATGAACGCCTCATCGAAGGACTTCGATTCACTCATCGTCCAGCCTCCTGCTGGAAGTATTTGAGGGGATCATCGGGCCTGAAGAACGTGGTGATGTCATTCCCGCTCCGCATTCCAAGACGCCCTTGGGGGTCGAGCCGGCTCAGAACGCCGTCGCCGCGGGTCGCCTCTATCGCACCTTTAGGAAGTTGGCCACACATCAACTTACACGCATCCGCAACATACTTCTCGAAGCCGCCGTCGTAGTCGTACTCGGGCATGTCCGGCGTGCGCGTCGGATTACCTGCATCGTCCAAGCCGAGAACGTGCTTATCGTAGTGCTCATCAGCGTCTCCCACTCGAAAATTGCAGTTGTGGACCAAGACCGGCGTGGCGCCTGCGACGACATAGCACGTGTGGGTGGTGTCAATGGTCAGGTTGTAGGTGCGGATGCTGCTGGTGTAGCGGTTGAGGGATTGGATGACGGCGTGGCCGCCACCGGGTGTGTCGAGGAGGTCGCCGGGTGCGAGATCAGCAGCATCAGTCCAGGCATGGGTGGTGACATCCCACCATGAGTGGTGCGCGGTGCTGGTGATCTTCTTGGGGCCGGCAGGGGTGGCGATGGTGACGTCGACGAAGTCGCGGTCCGTGTCGGTGATGTGCAGAGCCGTGACGGTGTGGATCTCCGTGCTGCTGTCATCGGGCTCGGCGTTGCGAACCTTGTCGCCGACCTTGACGTCCTCAATCGGCTTCGTCGACCCATCGGCCATGAGCACCGGGGTGTCTCCCGCGAAGCTGTTGCGACACGAGGTTAGCGCGAGGTCCTCAGCCGTGGCTCGGCCCAGTCCCACTGGGGTCACTGCTGGTGACGGGGTCGTTGCCTGCGTAGTCGTACCCGCCCATCTGGTTCGGGTCGGCCTGCTCGAACACCGGATCAGCGGACACGAACCAGCCGCTCGTCGGGTCGTACTCGCGGGCGCCCAGGTTCTCCAGCTGTGTGGATTGTCCGCACCGTCGGGATGATCTTGGAGAACCCGAGGTACACCGGCCGGCAGGTCTGGAACCGTCAGACCACCCAAGGCCACGGCGCCGGTGGACGTCCGAGTGGTCGCGGCTCGGGCGCTGTGCGCTGGAATCTTGCGGGGCGTGGGAGGTGTCCGAGCGTCTGGCTCATGCCCCGTTGGTCGACGAGGACACGTTCATCGCTGTCCAGCGGATTCGCTCCGGGCGGCACGCCAAGGATGGCGACACGCGCGAGTACGAGTTGTCCGGGCTGGTCGTATGCGTGGTGTGCGGTCGTCGGCTGGAGGCGCACTGGGTTCATGGCCGCCCGGGGTATCGCTGCCGTCACGGCTACAGCACGGCCGCACCTCGGCCGGCTCATGGGCCGCGCAATGTCTGTGTGCGGGAGGATCACCTTCTGGTGACGTTGGCGGGCCTGCTTCACGAAAACGGACAGGCCGACGACCGCAGCCCGCGCGAGATGCGTGAGGACCTTCGTAACCGCGGGCTGGAGATCCTGTGCGGTCACGAGACTCGCGAACTTCGGCCGGCCGTCGCGCGGCAGGTCACCTACCCGCCAACACAACCGGATCAGCTGCCCCTCGAATTGGACTGCAGTCACCACGCGGGTACGCCACCGGAGTACCGGACGGCGGCCGTCGACGAGCATCACCACACATTCCCTGCAACCGGCGAGCGACCGATATCATCAGCCGGTGGTAGCCGTGGACCGATATAGAAGTACCCCACGGATCTGAAGATTCGTGGGGTAAAGGAGTGTCCGATAACTGACACCCATGTGATGTGCGCACTCCCCTCAGCACGCCGACTCTCGATGTCGCCGACGGCTGATCACGTTGTCGCAGTGCGGGTGTTTGCTGCATCGCAGCCTGAGCGGCTTGCCCTGGCCACTTCGGCCCAAGCGGAGCCCGACCCGTCCGCGGGTGCCGGGCGATCGCTAAACGAGGGTCAGGTCGAGACCGCAGGAGCCGTCAGCTCGGCCGATCGGGATGAGCAAGGTCGTGCGCACCGGTTATCCCTCGTGGCCGACGCTGTGATCCTGCTCGTTGCGCTGACAGAATTCCAGGTCGGTATCCGGATCGGCTGCACCCCTCGTAGTCCCAAGGCGGCCGTGTCATGACAACCGTGTAAGCCACGGATGGACCAAGATCGGGTCGCGCTCTGCGATCCGGAAAGGCTTCATCTGTGACTGAGAACACATCTCGATGGGTTGGCGACTCGTCGGCGAACGAGGTCCTCGCCGGCGCGCTGCCGCCGGACGCGCTGCACGCGTTGGTGAAAGAGGCCTACGAGAACAACGGTTCGCTGGGGGTTCAGGAACTGCTGAACCAGGAATGATTATGCTCCAGATATTCAAGTCCCTTGCTCGCTTGGAAGTCCTTCGTCGCCTTGGCAATGGCAGCCGTATCAGCTTTTCCACTGAACATCGACCTGAAGAGAAGATTTCCGTCCGCATCAGCCGAGACCGAGACTTCACCGTCACTACCCTTGCCCGGAACCTTCACGTGGAACCCCTTTTGCGCCCAGTCTTCGGCGGGTGCATCGATTTTACAGGTGGCGTTGTGAACGAGGACCGCAGTAGTGCCCGCGAGCACATAGTACGCGTGGGTGGTGTCGATGGTGAGATTGTAGGTGCGGAAGCTGCTGCTGTAGCGGTGGAGGGTTTGGATGGCAGCATGGCCTTCGCGAGGCGTGTCGAGCAGATCGCCGGGCCTGAGACTGGTGGCGTCGGTCCAGTTGTGGGTGGTGACGTCGTACCACAGGTACCGTGCAGTGGACGTGATCTTCTTCGGGCCGGCTGGGGTGGTGATGGTGACGTCGACGAAGTCGCGGTCGGTATCGGTGATATGCAGCGCGGTGACGGTGTTGATTTCGGTGTTGCTATTGTCGGGTTGGGCGTTGCGGACCAGGTCGCCGACCTTGACGTCCTCGATCGGTTTCTTCGATCCGTCGGCCATAAGCACGGCGGTGTCCCCAGCAAAGCTGTTGCGGGTACAAGCCGTCGCAGCCTCTTCGGCGCCCTCGGCAACGAGGCTTCGGCCTTCCGCGCTAGTCGCTGCGCCCTCGAGGAAGTGGGCACCGGCGTCGGCGGCGATTTCGGCCCCGTCGGCGGCGGCGGATTCTCGGGGTCCTCGCAACACCTGATGGCTTATGTGGTTGTCAGTAGATCACGCAGACGCTCGGCTGGGGTTGCCCAGCCGAGTGTTTTGCGTGGACGGTGGTTGAGTTTCTGGGCGACGTGTTCGAGGTCCTCGGGGCCGTAGACGCTCAGGTCGGTGCCTTTGGGGAAGTACTGGCGCAGCAGGCCGTTGGTGTTTTCGTTGCTGCCGCGTTGCCAGGGTGAGTGCGGGTCGCAGAAGTAGACCGGCACTCCGGTCGCGATCGTGAATTGCTGGTGCGCGGCCATTTCGCAGCCCTGGTCCCAGGTCAGCGAGCCGCGTAGGTGCTCGGGCAGGGTCGCGATCAACGGCACGAGCACGTCGCGGACCTCTTCGGCGGTGTGCCCGCCGGGCAGGTGCCCGAGCATCACGTAGCGGGTATGGCGTTCGACCAGGGTCACGATCGCGGACTCGTTGCGGGAGCCCATGATCAGGTCGCCTTCCCAGTGCCCTGGGACGGCCCGGTCTTCGACCTGCGGTGGTCGCTCGGAGATCATCACCATCTCGTCGACGAACCGTGGTGTGCGCTGCTCCGGGCTGCGGTGTGGCGTGCGCCCGGTGCGCCCGGTGCGCAGCGCGAGGGCGACCTCGCGGCGCAGCCCGCCGCGGGCCTGGACGTAGATCGCCTGGTAGATCGTCTCCGTACTCACCCGCATGCTCTCGTCGTCGGGAAACTCGGTCACCAGAGCGTGGCAGATCTGCTCAGGGGACCATTCTTCCCGCAGCTTGCTGGTGACATAGTCCCGCAGCGGTCCGTCCTGAGCGAGCGTGGATGCCGTGGGCCGTGGACGGTTCTTCGCCCACGCCCGCTGGGCCCGGTATGGCCGGTAGACGCCGCTTACGGCGTAGGCGTCGATCTCACGCTTGATCGTGGACGCGGGCCGGCCCAGTTCGCGCCCGATCGCCCGCAGCGAGGTGCCCTGACGATGCAGGCCGGCGATCGTCTCGCGCTCGGGCAGGGTCAGGAACCGGGGATGCAGTTCGGCTTCCCAGGAAGCCACAGCAGGTGGCTGCGCCGCCGTGACCATCGTGGTCACGCCTGTCCGGTAGTCCACCTCGCGCCCGTCGGGATAGAGACGGGTTCGTCCGATCGATCGCACCCCGTGATCCCAGTCCCGTGCCGTGCGAACGTTGACCCCGACACGCCGGGCGGCCTCATTCCGGCTGACCCCTTCCCCGCGCAGCCGGTCGTACTCGCCACGACCTGGGTGACCACCACGGCCGGGAGTCCCACACCCACGAAGACCGGCCTTCCGAACCCACCCGAAGGCCGTGTTCAGGTTCACCCCGACCGCTCGCGACGCGACCGAAACGTTGCCGTCCTCCCGCTCCAGCACCTCGAAGAACCTCTCCCGCAACCCCAGCGACAGCACAGTCCCCGCAACTCCCTGAAATCCAGGGTGTTGCGGGGACCGCCAGAACCCGCCGGCGGCGCCGACGGACACGAACCACGAGCCGACTTCGACGGCGCCCTTGGCGCAACCGAGGAGCTCGAAGTCGCTGATGCAGTTGTCGACGACGTCTTTCGCTCCGGGGTATTCGTAGACGGCCGCGCCGACCTGCGCTAATGCCGCGTCACGCAACGTTGGGTAGGTAATCCGGGCGGCGGATTTTCGAGTTGACCGCGAAGTGGCGTTTGGGATGGCAATGCCGGTTGCGCCAGCGGAGATAGCCAGCGATCGCGGCCTCTCGGACGGCGTGGGAGGGGTAGTCACTGCCGTCAAGGGCGAAGTAGCGCAACGCGGTGCTGCGAGCGGGGTGATGTGACCAGGGCCGGTGGTCCTCACCGTGCCGAGGCGAGTGTACGCTTGGTGATCCCCCGGTCAGCGGCGGCCGGTGGCCAGGATCACGAGGAACTGACCGCCGCCCGCCTCGATGCCAGCGGTCACCGGCAGCCCTGGCACCAGCCGCGAGAACCGGTCCACCAGCCAATCCGCCGCCTGTTGAGCGTCCTGTTTGGTCGGACAACGGGCCACCATCTCGCGGCCCCCCTTGCGCTCGAGTCTTCCGGCAACAGTGATCAGCGGCGCTGGTTCGACCATGTGCAGGCGTTCCGGCCAGGCAATGACCACCTTGACCGCGCCCTTGCGGGAGTTGCATCCGCGGTGCGCGAGCCGCTCGGCGACCTTGGCCTTCCGATCAGCGGTCCGGCTGTCAACGCTCGGCCCCCGCGGGTCGTTAACCGACATGTCAGGGTCGACCGTTTCGTCACACACCCAGCACCGCCAGCCGTCGCGCTCGGCCACATCATCGAGAAGACTCACCCGAGCAAGCTAACCTGCCAGGCCGCCGGCCCGCGCACCGCTCCCAGGCAAGCGCCACCAGCCCTCTGCGGTCACCAGGCGACGACTTCCTCGCTGTCGAAGCCTCGCGCCGGCCATCGTCGGACAGTGGGGCGCGGGAATCTGGCGCTCAGGGCATCGCTGCTCCAGCTTGGCCGTCAGCTGAGTAGCAGCCATACGCCCTGGCGAGATCAGTCGCCCCATCCCTGAGTGTTCGACCTCGACTCAATCGAGAAATAGCTCTCGACATTCATCCTGGAGGCGGTCTTTCTTTCGTATTCCTCCGACGCGAGGTAGAGCAGCCCCTCAGCCTCCTGAGCGAACGGCGCAACGAAACGTTCGAATCCGAAGCCAGAACTCAGGACATCGCCGTACACTCTTTCGCCCGCCAAGATGCACGCGCATCGCGCATACAGGAAGTGGTCGCTCGTCTGCGGGAGTTTCAAACCATTGGCAAGCGCCACGGGCACCTCCGCTAGATCCCTCCTATCGATCCGATAGAGCGACTCCCGAAGTCGTTCAACAAATCGAGTCAAGGCATCGGGTGTCATCGCGCTGAGCTGCCCAGAGATCCGCTCCAGGGCAGACTCAATCTCGCTATCATCCTCGACGGAGCTTGAGCCGATGACCTCCCAGAAATCAGTCACTTCGAGCTGCTCCTACCAAAGTCTAAGTTGTTCGAATTGTTCGGCATCTTGCCTTTTCTCCAAGATCTTCTTACCTGGCGACGCAATGTCATTTGACAGATCAACTCCCTGGCCACGCAGTTCTTCCATTCGAAGATGTTCGGCAACGAACAGGTCATCATTCGTTCCGCAAACATGCGTGCAGGTCGCATCTCCACGACTCTTCAGGCGCCCACTGTCGATGTGATCCTGCAAGCGGTTATTGAAGTTCTTAGTCTTGCCGACATACGTCTTTCCGGGGTTCTGCTGATCTTCGAACTCGTATCTCCCTTGATTCTTGTTGCAATTATGGACGAGTACCGGCGTATCCCCTGCCAGTACATAGTACGTGTGGACGCCGTCGACCGTCAGGTTGTAGGTGACGATCGCCGCGGTGTAGAGGCGGGTGGCTACGACGGTGACGTGGCCGTTGTCCGGGGTGTCGACTTCGTCGCCGACGCGGAGGTTGTCGGCTTCGCGCCAGGTGTGGAGGGTGGCGTCCCAGAACAGGTGCTGGGCGGTGCTGGTGATGGTCGCCGGCCCGTCCGGCGTGCTGAAGGTGAGATCGTCGAAGGACTTGTCGGTGGTGGTGACGTGCACCGCCGTCACCACGTGCTGCTCGGCGTCGTGACTGTCGGGTTCGGCGTTGGTGATCGTGTCGCCGACGTGGACCTGGTCGATCGGCTTGCTCGAGCCATCAGCCATCAGGACGGCCGTGGCACCAGCAAAGCTGTTACACCCGGACGAAGCCCTGGCCGGACTGGCAGCGGGGGCTTCCTCGGCCGGCGCGCTCGCCGCCGGAGCACTCTTCGCAGCAGGAGGAGGCGGCGGATCCGCAGGCGTGGGCGCAGCACCCGCCTCGCCGGCCGACTCCCCGGCGGTGGCCTCCGCCCCTGCTTCGCCACCGACAGCTTCACCAGCACCGTCGCCCAGCATCTCGCCCGCGACCCCGGCGCCGGCGGTCACTCCACCGGCGGCGGCCACGGCACCGGCGCCCTCCGAGACCGCTGCGGCCGCGGCGCCCGCCGCAGCCCCGGCACCGCCGAACAAAGAGCCTTCGGTCGCGCCGGCTGCGATCGCGCCCAAGCAGAGCCCATCGGTGGCGACGACGCAGGCCACGGCGCCGACGACGGCAGCAACTGCACCGACAACGATCAGCCAATGCGGCAGATGGAACGAGTGATCCACCGGAGCCGCGACCGGCGCCCGTCGCGGCGGCGCCCCGCCCGCAGCCCTACCACCGCCGGCGTTCGAGCTCGCGTGGCCGGATGCGGTGTGCGCCGGCGGCGAAGGAGGCGGAGGCACCCATCCGGGCACCACATCTCCCGCGATTGCCGGTTCCCAGATGGACAACCCACTCGGGTCGCTGCTGGTGACCGGGTCGTTGCCCGCGTAGTCGTACCCACCCATCTGGTTCGGATCGGTCTGCTCGAACACCGGATCAGCGGACACGAACCGGCCGCTCGCCGGGTCGTACTCGCGGGCGCCCAGGTTCTCCAGCTGTGTGGTCGGGTCGGGCGTGCCGCCGACGTAGCCCTTGTCGCCGGGCCAGGTGCTCGGCGCCGTCCCCCGTTCCTGGCCGAAAGGCAGGTACTGGCGGCGCGTGGTTGCGAGGGTGGAAGAGTTGAGCGTGAGCTGGTCGGTGCCTTGCCGATCAGGCACCAGGTACTGCACGGCGCCCGACGAGCTGCGGACGGCAACTGTCGCCCCGCCGAGGGAGTAGTAGCGCGTGGCGGTCGTGGTTTCGGAGACGGGGTCGAGCACCAGTTGCATGTCCCCGAGGAAGAACGTGGTCTGGCTGGGGTCGCGGCGCACGATCAGGTTGCCGCCCTCGTCGTAGACATACGACGTGGTGCCGGCGGCGGTGACGTCGGTGCTGGGCTTGTTCTGGTCGTTCCAGGTCAGTGTCTGATCACCGGTGGATCCGCCGGTTATCGAGGTCGTGTTCCCGGCCGCGTCGTAGGTGTAGGAGGCGGTGTTCGCGGTGGCGTTCGGTCCGGTCGCGGTCGTACTGGTCAGGGTGTGCGGCTGGTCGGTCGCCGAGCCTTGTGCCGGGTAGTTGTAGGTGGTCGTGGTGTCCCCGGCGGTATTGCCGGAGGTGTTGTGGTCGGTCTGGGTCCGGCGGTTTCCGGCGGCGTCGTAGGTCCAGGATTGCCAGTAGGGCGTGGGGCCGCCGACGCTCGCCGAGTTGCCCGGCGCGGGCGTCGAAGCGCAGTTGTCGGTGGCGGTCCAGGCCTGGGAGAGGCGGTCGGCGGAGTCGTAGCCGTAGCACTGGGTGTCGACCGTGGCGCCGCCGTTCTGGCGGTCGGTGGACGAGACGACGAGGCCTGCGCCCTTGGACACGCCGGGTCCGCTGTAGGTGTAGCTCGTGTCGTCGACGACCACACTGTTGTTGGACGTGGTGGTCTGGGTATCGGTGAGCGCGTGGGTCTGCGGGTCGTAGGTGTTGGTCGCCCAGACATTGCCGCCGGTGGCCGGCATCGTGTATTGGAGCGGTTCGCCGAACTCCGAGTACCCGACGGCTTGGACGTAGGTGGTGACGTTGCTCGCGAGCGAGGTGGGTTCGCCGAAGGCGTCGTAGCCGACCGAGACGCTCTCCGACGGCAGCCCGTCCAGCGCAGGCTCGCTGTGGCCGGTGAAGTATCCGGTGAGGCTGTAACCGAACGACACCGTGTACCCGGCCGCGGGGATGAGGCTGGTGCCCTCGCCGGTCAGCGTCGCGGTGACCGCTTCTGCCTGCGCTTGCGCGTTGTATGCCCGGATCGTCTGGGTGTAGACGTCGCCACCGGAGTGCGACGTCTGCGAGGTGGGATAGCCCTTCTTGAGCGTGTCGTAGGTCCACCCGGCGATCTCGTTGCTGCTCGAGGGGGCGGCGTTTCCCGTCGTGTCGTAGTCGAACGTCTTGCGGCCGTCGGCGTCGAATGCGTGGGTGGTCTGCTTCCCCCGCGAGTCGGTCGCCGTGATCAGCTGCCCAGCGTGGTCGTACGTGCTCGTTGTCGTGCCGGTGTCGGGATCCTGGGCCGAGGTCTGGTTGCCGAGCAGGTCGTACTGGTACGACCAGGTGTTGCCCGCCGCGTCCTTGACGCTCTGCTGCTTGCCGTTCGGGTAGTACGTGTAGTGGGTGGCGGAGTAGTCGCCCGGCGGATCGGTCGGATCCGCCGGCGCGCCAGCGTTGTAGCGGTAGAGGTCGGTCGTGTTTCCCCTGGCATCGGCCAGCGTGGTGGTCGCCGGAGACCCGGCCGGTGGGATCGTGGTGACGAAGTTCCCACCGTAGATGTAGCTGGTGCGCCAGGTCTCGTTGCCCAGGGCGTAGGCGATCGCCGCGGTCTTGCGGCCGGCGCTGTCGTACGAGGTGCCGGTCGCCGACGGGACGTCGCCCGCTGGTGCCTGCACGTAGGTCGGCGAGACAGCGTCGGAGTTGAAGTAGGGGTTGGTGGTCTCCGAGACCCAGCCGTCGGTGTTGTAAATCGTGTCGGTGATGTCCCGGCCGTTGTCCGGCGTCTGGTTCTGCACCTCCCTCGAACGCAGCAACGCGTCGTAGAGCGTCTCCGAAAGCCGATAGGTGCCATTGAAGTTCAGCGTGTAGGTGTCCACAACGGACGGGGCAATGTTCGAGATGGTGTAGGTGTACTTCAACGACGGCGCCGAGACTCCCGGCTTCAACACCGAGGTGAGCCGACCGAGCGCGTCGAACTGCTCCTTGGTCACGAACCCGCCGGCATCCGTGGACGAGGTAGGCAGATCTCGCACGGGGTCGTTCACCGTCGTCGTAGTGAACGTCAACGGGTCCTTCACCACCACCTGCGTCGGTTCCGCCCCGGTCGCGGGGGTGTAGGTGGTCTGGGTCGTGCGGTTGTCCGGGTCCGTGGTGCTCGCCGGTCGGCCGTACTCGTCGAAAGAGGCCGTGGCCGCCGCATACGTCGACGTCGCCGCCAATCCCGTGTAGGTGACCGCACTCTCGGTCTCGGTGGGATCCCCGACGGTAGGTGCAGCCCCTGAGGTGGTCGAGCCGTCGTAGAAGGTCAACTGGTCAGCGACGGCGTCCTGGGGATACACGGGCGTCGTGCCACAGTCGGCCGACACGGTTTTCTGCTCGGCCGGCCTGTCCAGGATCCACGCCGTCGTGTTGTCGGCGAAACTCGTGGTGCTGCACAGGTCATCGGCCGGGGTCGAGACGTCGCCGTGGTCATCGGTCGCCGTGACCCGGCCATGACTGTCGTGGGTGTAGTCAGTCTCAGTCTCCCGAGAGCCGCCCGAACTCAGCGGCGTGTACACCTTCGTGTCCGCAGTATCGAGCAGGAAGGATTGCAACGGCTTCAGACCCGAGACGGCCTGCGATGCCGTGGCAGCCGACGACCAGGGATCGCTGATGGTGTCCGAGACCACCGCTGATCCGTTGTAGACGACCGTTTCGTAGGTGCCACCGGCGAACTGGTCACTGTCGGTCACCGGTGGATCCCCGCGGGAGTCGGAGATCGTGGCCTGCCTGGTTCCTCCGTTGGGCAGGGTGTCGCCGTCCATGCCCCGGAAGTAGGTGTACTGCGTCTTGGTGACGGGGTCCGGCGCCGTGCCGGTGGTGACGATCATGCCCTGGAAGCCCCTCCACTGGTCCCAGGTCCGTTCGTCGGGTTGACCGGTGGGGTCCTCGGTGTAGTGCCAGGCGGGTGTCCCCACCGGTGTGTAGGTCGTGGCGATCGTGTCGTGGGCCGAGCCGCCGGTCGGATCTTCTTCGGTGACACCGGTGACGATGAACTTGTTGAACCAGTCGAGAACCGGCTCGGCCTGGTTGGGGGGCAGCCAGTAGGCGGGATAGCAGAGCGTGGTGTTCTGGGACGGGTCCGCGGGCGTCCCGGACGAGCAGCCGGGTGAGGAATAGCCCACCGAGATGGTTTCCCCGGTCTCGGTGGTGATCGTCGTCAGCCGCTGCCGGGTGATCGGCGAGTAGCCGTCGCTGAGGTCAACCCGGTTGGACAGCGGGGTTCCGGAGAAGACCACCGGCGGCAGAGTGATGGCGGCGGTCGAACCGCCGGCCGAGGTGTCCTGGCCGGTGCGCGCGATCGACGAGAGCCACAGCGAGGGGGTGGTGGAATCGCCGGTCGCGGGGTACGTGTGGGTCAGCGCCCAGTTGTCCACATTGGTCTCGGTGATACCGACAAGGACCTGCGTCTGGATCGACTGCAGCGCATATTCCGACCAGAACGACGGTGACTGCACCGAACAGCTGGCGTTGTTCGCGCAGTTGAGGTCATAGGGCACGTCCGGCCAGTTGGACGCAGTGGCCGACGACAGCGTGGCCGGATCGCAGCTGGCCTGGTTGCACCGGCCGGTGGTCGTGAACAGCACCTGCGCGGCCGGCTGCGTCGAGTAGACCTGGCCTGCGCGCTGTCCGTACTGGATCTTCGACAGGTAGCTGCCGCGGTTGTACAGGGTGTTCGCCGTGCTGCCCAGGTCACGGGAGTAGAAGTTGTTTTCGGTGTTGTAGAAGTACGAGACGACGTCGGAGTGGGTGTCCACAACGTAGTCGAGGTTCCAGCGGTAGGCCTGCTGGCACCAGGAGTTCGCGAACGTCGCGTTGTAACACGGCTGTCCGGCCGCAGCGGAGAACACCGGCTCGGTCAACACCGAGTTGGTGGTCGGATTCCCGCTGCTCCAGCCAGGAAGCTGGTTGAGACCGAAGTAGTACTGGGTCCCGTCCGCGGTGGTGACCACGAAGTGCTCACCGTTCTGCGCCCCATTGGCCGCACCGGTGACGTATTGCACCCGCTCACTGGCGTCGGACCGCGGGTGGTAGGTCCCGGTCGCGTCGTCCTTGATCAGCGGCACCGTCTGGCCGTTCAACGACAGGATCAACGTGTTGTTCGCCGACCAGCAGTTGTCCCAGGTGCGCGTCGGCCCGGCCGGGTTCTCGTGACAGGACTGGTAGCTCCGCTCGACGTAGCCGGGTGAGTAGTCCCAGCCGTCCCCGATCCACGACGGTTGGTTGTTCGTCGACGGCGTGAGCCCGTCGACCGCTTGCGAGTCGTAGGACAACGTCACGTTCGGCGTGAGTCCGCCGGGCACATTGGGCACCGGGACGGGGTAGGACCAGTTGAAGGAGTCATTGGGGCCGCCGGCCTGCCACGAACCCGACGAGTGCAGTGATGTCGCGGCAAAGTCACCACCGCCGCCGGACGGTGCCGACGTCGCGGCGAGCACCATCGCCGACGCAGCGCTGTCTGCGGCCTTGGCCGTCGGAGCCGCAGGTACCACGACATCCGCGGCAAGGGTCCCGGCCTTGGCATCGCGCGTGAACGGAACCGGCGTCTGGGTGCGGCACTTCGGCTGATCCGGAGTGGTCGCGGCGCAGCCGGGCAACGCCACCAGCCGGAGCCTGGACGCCCAGTCCCCGCCGAACGCGTCCTCGAACTGACTGTAGCCCATCGTCAGGTGAACGCTCGATGAGCCGGCGCCACTGGTGGTGTGGCGCAACGACATCATCGGCCCGGTAATCCCGGCCGCGGCGGCCTTCGCCTTGGTGGCGAGGTCGAGGTGGATGCCGGCCGGGGTCTGCGTCGCGGCGGCCTCGGCAGACGGGGCGTGCCCGCTCGGCGCGAGCCACACCGGCAACGCTCCAGCACGGGTCGGTGCGGAGTTCGCCTGTGCCACGGTGATGTCCGCCCCGCCGGAGGGCCAAGTGGGCGGCGACGAGTGCCACGTCGGCATGGCAGGCGGCTTCCGGTACTTCCCCTGCACCGGGTTCACCGGAACGGACTTCGTCTGCTCGGGGTGCGGCGCGCTACGCCCCGTTGCCGCGGCGGCCGGAGATGGGATCGCAGTGCTCAGCCCGGCGAGCAGCACGACGCCCAGCACCCACGCGACACCTCGATGAGCTGACGCGCGCCACCCCAGCCGGCCGACGGCCGCCCGGCCACCCGCAACAAAACGTCGGTTTCCCCAGATTCCGGACACCGTGATACCGCCCTTGCACTATCCGATGATCACGCAAACGAGGGCGACAGTAGCAGTCGAATTCAGTCCGGCGGAAGAATCTTCTCCGCATTCGAAAAACGTGATGAGCAACGATCGACGAAGCTTATAGCGCAGGCTTCGAACATTTTGGAAGTGCGAGCCGAGCCATTTTTTGGACAAGTTTAGGGATGAACGTGACCAAGTGGCCCAAACGGGCAATTCTTGCAGTTGAGCTATCCGAGTGATGCCCGTACCGACACCTTCGAAGATCACGTAAATTCCCCAAACGGTTGCCGCTGCACGGCGAAATTGACCGGAAAACCTTTGGCCGATTGAGGACGATTCTCGTGGGAAAAAGACATGCACTTACCCGGACCACACACGATAGACCGTTCGGCCGATTGTTGCAGCGTCTTTCTGCGCCGGTCGCCGTTCTGCTGTTTCTGGCGCTCCTGCTGACTCCGGGTCTGAGCTCCGCGCCCATAGCCGCAGCGGCTGGTCAAGATTCAGGAGTCGGCCCGGGTCCCATCCCCACGACTCCGCCGCAGCCGGGGAACATTCCCACCCTCGAGGACGGCTACGGCGCGACCCAGGACCAGCAGAAAGCAATGGCCGCGGCCAGCTCGCAGGCCAAGTCCAGCGGCAAAACCGTCGTGGTCGCCGGGCTGACCGACGAGACGACGCAGGTCGAGGCCAACCCCACGGGCGGATTCGCCCTCACCATCAACGCGCAGCCCGTACGCACCCAGCAGGGTGGCGCGTGGAAGCCGATCGACACCACACTGCACCGCAACCACGACGGCACCTACTCCCCCGCCGTCACCGCGTACGGCACGGTCGCGTTGTCAGGTGGCGGGCACGGGCCGCTGGCCACCACGTCGTCGAAATCCGTTCGCTACACCATGTCCTGGCCCGGTTCGCTGCCTGCTCCGCAGATCTCCGGTTCCACCGCGACGTACCACGAGGTGCTGCCCGGAGTCGACCTCGCGGTGTCCGCCGGGCGCACGGGCGGCTTCTCCGAAGTCCTCGTGGTGAAGAACGCCGCCGCGGCGAAGAACCCCGCCCTTGCCACCCTTGCTCTCCCGATCACCGTCTCCGGTGGTTCGGTCCACGCGGGCAACCTCGGCGGGCTCACGGTCTCGGGCAAGGCCGACGCTCCGGTGCTCGACGCGCCAACGCCGTTCATGTGGGACTCCAACACGGCGGTGACCGCAGCCACGGGCGGCGGGAAGGTCGCGGCGGATCCGTCGGACACCACCCATCCCGGGCTGGCCGCGCGCCAGGCGGTGGTGGCGACGAAGGTCACGCCCTCGGCGTTGTCCCTGGTGCCCGACGCGCACCTGCTCACCGCGCCGTCGACCGTGTTCCCGGTCTACATCGACCCGAGTTTCAACTGGCACCCCGTCAGCGGCGGCACCCCCGCGTTCGACGAGGTCAAGCAGGGTCAGCCGTGTCCCAACACGTCCTTCTACAACCGGACCGGGCCGGACGGGGACAACGGCCTGCTCGGCGTGGGCTACAACAACTGGGACTCCTGCATCGGCATTCAGCGCACCTACTACCAGTGGCAGCTGCCCTCGGTCATCTGGGGCGCGCACATCGGCAACACGAGTGGCCAGCCGGCCGCGACGGTCAACGTGTCCAAACTGTACTCCGCGGCGTGCGGTGTGAGCTCGACCGACTTCCTGCACCTGACCGGCGGCATCGGTTCGGGCACCAGCTGGAACAACCAGCCCAGCCCCGGACCGGTCATCGGCTCAGCGACGCTTCGCCCGGCCGCCGGCAACAACTGCGTGAACAACTCGGCCGTGCCCTTTGGCTTCAACGTCAGCAGCCAGATCGCCACCGCGGCGGCCAACCACTCCAGCCAGTTCACGGTGTCGCTGACGGGGAACGAGACGCGGGGCAGCCTCGAGTTCAGCCGGTTCTCCGACAACCCGTCCCTGCAGATCTTCTACAACCTCATCCCGAACACACCCGGCCCGCTCACCGCCGCCGCCGGCTCGGACAACCTCGGCTGCGCCACCGCCGCACCGTACCCGTACCTGGGCAAGACCATCGCCACGAACACCCCGGTGCTGAAGGCGACGGTGACCGACCCGAACGCCGATCACCTGCAGGCCACCTTCAAATACTGGATCGACGGCACCAGCACGACGCACACCGGCACCAGCGCCGACAACATCGCCTCCGGCACCACGGCCAACTACTCCCTGCCGTCGTCGTTCACGTCCTCCCTCACCAACGGCCAGGTGGTCGACTGGCAGGCACAATCCACCGACGGGCAGGACTCGAGCGCCTGGTCCCCGATCTGCCACTTCATCGCCGAACCCACCGCGCCTTCCGAGCCCTCGATCAGCTCGGCCGACGGCGCCTTCCCCGATGACCTCACCGTCGGCAAGCCGGCGAACTCGCCGGGCCAGTTCACCGAGGCATCCACCGGCGGCACCGTCTCGAAGCTCGTCCGAGCACTCGACCAGGCACCCCCGACCACCAACCCGCCCGCAGCCGATGTCCCACCGTTCACCGGCGGTGGAGCGATCACGCCGGCCGGACGCTGGACACTCACCGACGGCACCGGCACCACCGCCAAGGACACGGCCGGCAGCGACGCGATGACCTTGTCCGGCGGCGCATCCTGGACCACCGACCCCAACCGGGGCAGCGTGCTCACCTTCGACGGGTCGACCGGTGGCGCCACCGCTACCGGCCCCGTGGTCAAGAGTGACGGCAGCTTCACGATGGCCGCCTGGGTAGACCTGACGAGCAACAGCGGCTACCAGACCTTCCTCACCCAGGAAGGCTCGGTCGTCGGCGGGTTCTACCTCGAGTACGAATCAGACGTGAACCAGTGGGTGTTCGCCCGGTTCGCCACCGACTCGCCCACGACCGGCATCCGCGCCCGCGCTTCCGTAACACCGGTGCTCAACACCTGGACTCACCTCGCCGGCACCTTCGACGCCGCGACCGGAACCATGACGATCTACGTCAACGGAGTCGCCGCCGGCACCGCCGTCGACAGCACTCCGTGGAACGCCACCGGGCCACTCGCCCTCGGCCACGGCTTCTACAACTCCACAGCGAACAACTACCTGCACGGCTCGATCAGCGACGTGCAGCTGTACCAGGCGGCCCTCGGCAGCCAGGAACTGAACCAGGTCGTCCGCACCGGTGGGCTCGTGCAGCCGGCGGGCCGCTGGCGAATGCTCGACGGCACCGGCAGCACCGCCGCAGACGCCACCTCAGGAGCCCACACCGCAACATTGAACGGCGGCTACACCTGGACTTCCACACCCACGCCGGCAGTCAAGCTCAACGGCACCACCGGCTACGCAGCCACCGCGCAGTCTGTTGTGGACACTTCACACAGCTTCACCGCTTCGGTGTGGGTCAACCTCGCCACGCTGTCCGGTGGCTACCAGACCTTCCTGACCCAGCAGGGCTCCAGCGTCGGGAGCTTCTACCTCGAGTACGAATCCGACGTCAACAAATGGGCCTTCGCACGCTTCAACGCGGACACCCCCGGCGCGGTCTCCCGGATCTGGGGCAGCGTGACGCCTGCGGCCGGGACCTGGACCCACCTCGTCGGCACCTATGACGCCACCAGCGGCGCGATGACCTTGTACGTCAACGGAACCGCGGCCGGCACCGCCACGGACACCACACCGTGGAACGGAACCGGCCCGTTGGTGATCGGCCGCGGCTTCTACGGCGGCGCCGCGAACAACTACACCAACGGCTCCGTCACCGACGTCCAGATGTATCCGAGCGTCTTGAGTGCCTCGGAGGTCAAGCAGGTGTCCGCGTCGTCCACGGGCGCGATCACACCGCTGGCCCCCGGCCCGCACACGCTCTACAGCTACGCCGCCGACCCCGCAGGCGACGTGTCCGGATACCAGTCCTACCGATTCGTCGCCGCCGGAAACCCCGCCACGACGTGTACCTCGCTGGCCGCATGCTTCAACAACACCAGCATCAGCTCCGACACCAACCGGGCCGCCGGCAACCTCGACGGCTCCGGCAACAGCCTCTCTGCCGGCGACCTGACCACCGCCGGCTGGAATTCCGGTGGCCATGTGACCGCAAACGGCGCAACCTTCACCCTCCCCCAGTTCGGGTCGGGCCAAGCCGACAACCTGCTCGCCGCAAACCAGACGATCGCCGCCACCGATCCCGCGCTCACCGCGTACAACCAGCACACCTCGAGCACCGGGAACAGCGCGCTAGCGTTCCTCACCACCGCCACGTCGGCAATGACCGCCAGCCCCGGCGCCATCAACGGCGACAACACCGCCCCTTACATCCCGGCGGGTATCGCCGTGGCCGGCACGTACTGCTTCGACTCCACCAATCCTGCGGCGTTCTGCGCACCGCACGGCATCATCACCTACAGCGACGGCACCATCCAGACCTACTACCTCACCGTGCCGGACTGGGTGGCCGGCCCGGAAGCCGTCGACACTGTCACCCTGCCCCACCAGAACCAGGCCACCAGCCAGATCGCGAAAAACGTCAAGCTCTACTCGTTCTCAGTACCGCTCGCAGCGGGCAAGGCCATCTCGTCGGTCACGATGCCGGACGTGAGCAACAACCTGCTCCCCACGACACCCGGCCTGCACGTCTTCGCCATGGCGACCCGCAACACCACCACGACCGGCGCTCCGCAAGGACAGACTTGGACCGGCGCGTGGGCCAATGCCACCGAAGGCCAGTACAACTTCGAAGGCGGCACCAACTACGCCAACCAGACCTTCCGCGTCGCGGTCAAACCGTCCATCGCCGGCAACACCGTCCGCATCAAGCTCGACGACGCACTCGGCACCAGCCCCCTGAAGATCGGGCCGGTCACGATCGCCACGACCCCGGGTAGCGGCACACCCTCCGCGACGCCCTCTGGCCCGTTCAGCCACGTGACGTTCGGCGGAACCAGCCCGACCGCGGCGGCACCCCTGACGATCCCCGAAGGCGGGATGCTTTACAGCGACCCGCTCCCCTTCACCGTCGACCCCAGTCAATACCTGCTGGTCTCGTTCCAGCTCGTCAACTCAGTCCCCTACCTGGTGCAGCACTCCTGGACCAACACCGCGTACGAATACGTGTCGAGCGTCGGATCCGGTGACCACACCACCGACACGAACGGGACCACGTTCACCGGCACCGGAACCCACCAGGGCTGGTTCACCGACGTCCTGACCGGAGTCGACGTCGCCACCACCGGCACCCCGACCCAAGCCGTCCTCGGCGACGGGCTCATCGACGCCTGGCAACCCAACACCCACCCCGACGGCACCATCGGCTTCCCCGACGACCTCACCACCGCCGAACCCACCACCCCCAGCGGCTACGGCACCATCGCCGAAGGCATCGAAGCCAACCAGCTCATGGCCGACAACCCCCAGACCTACAAGGGCGGAGCCGTCGGCGGACCCGCCGCCCTCTCCCGCATCGACCGCGACATCCTCGACCAGCCGGGAATCAACACCGTCGTCGTCTACGAAGGACTGGAAGACGTCCTCAGCGGACACAACGCCGACGACCTGACTGCCGACGGCTACACCCAGCTGATCGACTATTTCAAGGCGTACAACATCAACGTGATCGTCGCCGGCCTCACCCCCTGCTCCGGATACGCCGGCGACGGCGCGACACCGAACAACCCGTGCACCACCGCAGTCGACCAGCAACGCACCACCACCAACACCTGGCTCTCCAGCGGCCCCGACCTGCTGAGCCAGTGGACCACGCCCTCGTTGTTCTACCTCGACTCCGACGCCGCAGTCGGTGTCCCCGACACCACCACCGGAGAGACCAAACTCAACAGCAACGCCGACGTCGGCGACCACGTCAACCTCTCCAACGCCGGCTACGCCGCCCTGGCCACCGCCTACCTCGGCCCCCAGGACACCTGGACCCTCGACGACGGCGACACCAACGCCGCCGACAGCGGCAACAACGCCACCAACCCCTACCTGATCACCAACCCCGCCGCCGGCGCCAACCCCGCAACACTCACCACCGGCGCCAGCTACACAACAGACACCACCCGCGGCTCCGTCCTCACCACCGACGGCAGCACCGGAAACGCCGCAACGAGCGGGCCCGTCTTCCCCACCGACGGCAGCTACTCCGTCTCTGCGTGGGCGAAACTCAGCTCCACAAGCCAACTGGCGGCCATCGCAGCGCAAGACGGAACCCAGAACTCCGCATTCCTCCTCGGTTACGATCCCGGTAGCGGCACGTGGTGCTACACCCTCTCCGACAGTGACACCGCCAACGCACCCGGCACCGAAGCACGCTCAACCGGGCCGGCCGCCACCGGCGTCTGGACCCACCTCGTCGGCACCTACAACGCCACCACCCACGCCATGTCCCTCTACGTCAACGGAACACTCGCCCAAACCGTCACCGGCGTCACCGGGTGGAACGCCACCGGACCGTTCACCATCGGCCGAGGCAAATACAGCGGAGCCAGCACGTTCTACTTCCCCGGCAGTATCAGCCATCTGCAAGCGTGGAACTACACCCTCACACCCACCCAGGTAACGGCCCTCGCCCAACAAATCAACTGAGTCCGCACGACCAGGACGTCGCATCACGCCCAAGATCCGATGCGACGTCCTGGTGCCGCGACAGACGAGCGCCCCGTCTGGCCCGCCAACTCGGCTACCGTGCTCTGGGGCAGTTCCGGAGCAACGATGCGTGATCAACGGCGATCGAAGGCATCGAACTAAATCCAACTGCCGTCAACCCCAGGCGACGACCAGCAGGTTCTCAATAAACCCGAGGTCAGAGGGCCTGTCCGGACCTTCCTGGCAGTGAGGGAGTCGAGACTCTGAGACGCATTACCACGAGCGTTAATGACTAGAACGTTATACAGCTTAGCCTCGCGACACCTCGACTGCGCTGTTCGAGCGAACGTTCCCTAGCTCACGTCATGAGGCCCGAATAGGTGCATCCGCTCATCGTGACCCCACCTCGACCACCCTCTGAGGCAGCGCCCTCCTCACCAGAGACGGCGGACTTGCTCGCGCAATGGATGACCACGACCACCCGCAGGTCTGCCCCTCCGTCTCCCCCGCCACAGCCCAGCGACGGGTTGCGGTTCGCCTTCTACGGCCGCACCTCAACCCTGCGCCACCAGGACCGAGTTTCATCCCGCGGCTGGCAACGCGACATGGCCGACCACCTCACCGCCGGCCACGGCCAGATCGTCGCCGACTACTTCGACGCCGGCACCTCACGCCGCATCCCGTGGCCGCAGCGACCCCAGGCAGCCCAGCTAATGGCAGAGATCACCAACCCCGTCCCGGCGATCGATGCGATCGTCGTCGGCAAATACGAACGTGCCTTCACCGGAGCACAGTTCAACACCCTGTACGCCTGGTGCACCCGACACGGCATCCAGCTCTGGCTACCCGAAACAGCAGGACCAGTCGATCTCGGCAACCGCGACCACCGCGCACTCGTAACGCTGCTTGCCGCTCAATCGCAGCGCGAAGTACTCCGCGCCCGCCACCGCGTGTTGGCAGCCATGCACAACCAGGCCACCCAGCAAGGCCGCTACCTCGGCGGACGACCACCCTACGGCTACCGGCTCGTCGACGCCGGACCGCACCCCAACCCCGCCGACGCCCGCTGGGGCCGACGCCTCCAACAGCTAGCACCCGACCCACGCACCGCAGCCCACGTGACATGGATGTTCCAGCAACGCCTCGCCGGGCACAGCGTCGCCAGCATCGCCCGGGACCTCAACGACCGCGGCATCCCCTGCCCATCCAGCGCCGACCCCGAACGCAACCGCCACCGAACCCACTGCACCTGGACACTACGCACCGTCGCCGTCATCCTCGCCAACCCGCGCTACACCGGACGCCAAACCTGGAACCGCCGCGCCACAGGAGCCGAAGGCCCAGCCTCAACGCCAGCACTGTCCACCAAAGCCACGCACCCGGCACTCGTTACCGAACAAGACTTCGTCGCTACCCAGCAGATCCGAGCCGCGCGACCGAGCAGAGACAACCAGCCTCGCCAATTCGCCCTCGGCGGGCTCATCCACTGCGGCACCTGCGACCGACGACTGGACTCGCACTGGAACCATGGCCGCCCGACCTATCGCTGCCGTCACGGCCACACCAGCGCCCAAGGGCCACATCAGCCTCGACCGAAGACCTTGTACGTCCGAGAAGACCATCTCGTCGACCAGATCAACAGCCGACTCGGGCGCCAAGGCAACGACGGCCGTTCCAAGCTCGAGCCTCACCGAACACGAAGCAACCGCACCGCCGCAGCGTTACGCGACTCAGGAAGATTCATCGTCTGCGACAGCACCGGCTGGCACCTGAAGGCGATCAACTCAACCTAGACCAAAAATAAGGCAAAACCTCAAGATCGCGTTCCGCGATCCGTGGGGTAATACTGTGTCCGAGACTTGAACCCCTTCGCATGGGAGATCTCCCCAGTTTCGGGAGATCATGTCACCAGAGTAACTGACGCGCACGTGATGTGCGCACTTCCCCAGTGCCTCGGCCCTCGATGCCGCCGGCGGTTGATTGCGTTGTCGCAGTGCGGGTGATTGCTGCATCGCAGCCTGACCGGCTTGCCTCGCCACTTCGGCCCAAGCGGAGCCAGGCCCGTCGATGGGTGCCGGGCGATCGCTAATCGAGGGTCAGGGCGAGACCGCAGGCGCCGTCAGCTCGCCCCATCGGGATGGGCAAGGTTCATGCGCACGGGTTAACCCCCGGTGGCCGACGCTGTGATCCTGCTCGTTGCGCTGACAGACTTCCAGCTCGGTACCTGGATCGGCTGCTCCCCTCGTAGTCCCAGGGCTGACTCACCCACCGCCGAGTGATGACGCTTCCCGCGTATCGAAGGCTCGCAGCATCGTGCGCGCAATGTCACCTAGCCTGCAAGCGACCGATCCGAGTATTGAGCTGCAGCCATAAGGCCCTCCTCGTCAAACTCGACAAATGCTCCCGATCCGGAGATATTCCACCAATACTCATCAGAGACGAACGGTTCAGATTTCACCGCCATCCGCCCACTAGATTCAGCCATGTTCGCAAATTCCGACAGCGTGAAATTTGGCGCCGTACTCCTCACTCCGCGCGGGCCAGGAATAACCAGCTCCGACCCGGAAGGATCCAACGCAATATTCCAAATAATTACCCGTGCCGAAATTCCCAATTGGAGATCACCGTGGGCGTATATCGCCAGGAGCGACCCCGTCGTCGAGTCGGGGCCTCCTGCCAATTTCAGGACTGCAGATAGACTCATACCGACGTTGAAGCTACCGAATTTTCCACTTTCAAAGAATTTTATGACTTGAGTTCAATTCACTTTTCCCTCTCAAATGTAGAACTTGGGACATCCTCGCCCGTGCGCCAACATCTCTCGAGGCTACGGCCAGCAGTCTGTACGGGTGAAGTAGCCGTACGTGCCCAACGACGCATTCGATGCCGTCGGCGACAGCCTCATCCTCGCCATCGAAGATAACCAGGTTTCCACCGGATCGACAATCTCCCGCATGAAGGCACTTAATGGAACGTCTTGTCCCAATCCCCGGTCAACAGAGCCCTGAGGAAGGTCTCGAAACCGAATCCGACACGTTGGATCCCAGCGTCGCCAGCGAGAAGCATCTCGCCGTCCTGCGCCAAAAGTATTCGTTCGTCAGTCTCAAATGCCGCTCCGACTGGTAACACCAGCTTTCCTATTCGGCGCGCGTAATACCGAATGTTCCCTGGAAACTCCTCCAACGCGCTCTCCACATTTGTCGTCAACGCGGTCGTCGGCCAGGGATCAACCTGCCACTCAACGGTCAGCTCACTGTAGTTTTCGATGAATTCTTCCAGCCAGGACGTCACCTCATATCCTTCGTCGCGATATCGCATACGAGCCCTCTCGACGTTGACCTCGCCGAACTCGAAATCACGAGCATTCTCAAGGATTTCCTCAAGCGCCGCCATCCTTGGCCTGCCCGTCACACCGCTCATCCGGTCAACACACCTCCGACCGCGTCCGGCAACCAGACCTGGCAGTCCTCGCACATCTTGAACTTCTTACCCTTCGGGTTGACAGTCACAATATCAAGATTCTCAAGGCGGCTCCGCTGCTGAGTGCATTGCTGCACATCTGCGCCTCCGCACAGACACCGGGCGGGCGCTGATCAAGGCGTTGACTCTCCGGAAGCAACGCCTCGACATCAGGGTGCAGCCCCTCGTCCGAGCCGCTGTGGCCGTAGTAAGTCTCCCCGGTCGCTCGGTCCCGGCCGACGCTGAACGCGCCAGGCAACCTCTCATCTCGCGATATACCGGATACGCGATCTTCGGGCGCTGGACGAAGCATGAGACTCTGCTGGATCCCGACGACGAGGCCCGCGGGTCATGGGGTGCGCTTTCGACGATCCGACTCGGATCGCGTCGTCCGATCACGAGTGCCGGCCCACCCGGAAAACGTGTCCGTAGAGACCTTTACTCAGGTACAGCTTCTGCGGCGTTCGAAGAGCCATGGCCGCACCCCCTCGCCGACTCAGCCAAAGGCTGGCCAGATCCGCGCGCCTCGTAATCCGCACGTCTGCCGACCGCCAGTCCCTCGCGACCGGCCCGGGCACTCGCAGGCGGACCGGGCTGATCATCCCGCGTCGAGGACCAGGCAGAAGGGGTTGCCGGCCGAATCGAACAGCACCCGGACGTTCTCCTGCGGCTGGAACTCGGCCACGGTGACTCCTAGCGCGACCGCCTGATCGACCGCCTCGGCAAGGTCGCCGACGCTCTCCCTCTTCGAGTCGATCTTGACGTGGCCGCGCTGCCGATCGCGCTGATACCCAGAAACTCGACGGTCGCTATGGAACGGCCAATCCTGAAGCGCTCAGGCGAAGGACAGCTCGGGACGACACGGGTCCATGAGATCAGGATCGTGCTTGGTGAGCTCCCGTTCGAACGCTTGCCACCCGCGCGACCGTACGTACGCAGCCTCCGCCGCCGAAACAGGCACCAGCCACACGATGGCCGCTCGGTTACCCAACGGCAAGTCGACACCGAAGAAGCCGTCGTCGTAATAGACCGGGTTGGCGGCGTACAACGCTTCCATGCGGCTTCCCTGGACTAGCGGGCCAGCCGTCGTCACGACATCGCCTCGCAGCAACACCTCTCCGGAAGCGATCATCGCTTTCGCCACCCCGGCCACCAACGCCGGATACGCACTGGTGTCACTGCCTGCAAGACCGGCGAGGAGAATCTCCACCCTCAACGGCCGCCCGTTGGTGCGCGCGATCAATTCGCGATCGCTCAGACCCACCGTGGCGAACGACTCGACACCAGCAAGCACGCCATCGGACAGGTGCGCGACCCGAAACGGCCACCAACCACCCCCTGGGTCACGAGACCAGCCTCCGGTGATCCTGCCCAGGCGGCTTTCCAGATGTTCGATCAAACCCGTCACAGCTCATCCACCGAATCTCGAGTCGTCGTTTCCACCGCCGCAATTACAGGGCATGCATTCCAGTCCTGTGCCTCGCCGGCAGTCGTCCAGTACCCCCTCTCCGAGTGACATCGGACGAAAACTGCCGGTTCGACCACAAAGGATTATGGCTGACATCCCACTCGTGCGTCACTCCGCGGGTTCGAGGTGGGACAGCCTCGATTGCGCCAGCCGCGGACGCGACCAGCCGCCGCGCGCAGGCGGCCCGGCTTGACCTTGAGATCGACGAAGTCGTGGTCGGTCTGCGTCACGATCACACGATCGACCCGATGCGTCTCCAACCCAGGCTTGCCCGGCTGCGAATCGGCGACCGTCTCTCAACCTTCACCGACACAATCGACTTAAGATGGATCCTCCGGGCGATAGTGACCAACTCAGCTACGAAAATCTATAGATACCAGTCCACTATCAATTTCTGCGCCTGAGCACGCATAATCGCCTCGCCGATGGAGTAGCTACCTTCACCCTGAAGACTATTCACTATAGACTCCAGCCGTTCTCGAATCCGGACATCTCTCTCGAATAATAGATCAACGTTAGGATACGAGGTAATATCGAAATAGTCGATCAAACATCGACGGAGTCGAAGGCTAGCCGCCACCCCCGCAGGCGGACCGGCTTCATCACTGTCCGCAAGAGTGGACGCCGCATTTTCCAATCGCCAACCGAAATAACGTTTGCCTGCGAAAAGAAGCGATAGACCCGCCGCAATGTTAACTTGAAGAATGTTCATAGAGTTGTCGTTTATAGTATCGCGCATACAGAGCAATACATCATCTGATCCATACTGTCGCCACCTCGACGAAGAGGAGCGGAAGTTCTCGACAGCGACCAGCGCAGGAGTGCCCGCAACTTGATGCACCTGTTCTACTTTCGGCGCGAGGGCGTCAAGGGGAAATACTTCCTCCGGCACATACAACGCTACGGACTGCAAGGCCCCGCTGACACGGTCAAATCTGAACTCGTCGACGGGTACGGTCGAGAACCAATCGACGCTGCCCACAGTGTGAAGCACATGCTGCTCGTGATCTTGCGAGCTAAGATACGGGCCGACGGCTACCACACTGGAATCAATCAAGAACCGCGGACGCGCATCGAGCTGGATCCCAGCTTCTATCCGTACAGTGCGGTCGTCCAACTGGAGGAAACTCGCGTCGTCGCCGTTTAGTCGCAGGTACATTGGCCCGGAAAAATCTCTCTCGCTGGCGGCAGCGTTCCACCGTCGGGCGTGGCAACTTGACCGTTAACGATCATCTCGTGAGTGACCGCAAGGCCAGGATCACTCGGCGAACCACCGAAGATCGCGGCACCACTCGCACCTCGGGGACCATCCGGCCCGTAACTAGTCACGATCTGTCCCGCTCTACTCCCTGGACCGTTTGTAATGACGACATTACCACCCTGTCTGAAAACGTATCGCCCTCCGCTTCCCGTGGAGTGATACACCCCGTCGGGATTCGCCATGATGTCGAGTTCCAGGTCGTCTGACAGCCGCCCGTGATAGTTGCCCGCTTCCCTACGCGATCCGGCCGCCGCACGGTCCATCGTCCGTGCAGCAAGATTCTCGACTCTTCCACCGCAGTTGTGGACAAGAACCGCCGCGGGGCCAGCCAGTACATAGTAGGTGTGGAGGTTGTCGACGGTGAGGTCGAAGGTGACCTCGGTCGAGTGGTAAGGCGTGACCTCGGTGACGACTGCGCTGCTGCCGTCGGCGGTTTGGAGCTCGTCACCGACGTGCAGGTCCACGGCTTCAACGAACGCGGAGCGCGTGACGTCGTAGAACGGATGGTGATACGTCGTCGTGACCACCGCTGGCGCGTCGGAAACCGGTTCGGCAACAGCCGGAACACTCCCACCCGCAGCAACACCGACCGCCAACGCGAGCGCGGCCGCGACTCGACCGGCTGCCGCGCGCACACGACCACGCTTCACCTTCAGATTCACGAAGTCGTGGTCGGTCTGCGTCACGATGACTCGATCGACCCGATGCGTCTCCAGCTCCGGTTTGCCGGGCTGGGAGTTCGCGACCTTGTCCCCGACCTTCACCGACGCGATCGACTTACGCGAACCGTCCGCCATCAACACCTTGGTGTCGCCCACAAAACTGTGCGGGATCGGACAGGCGTCGTCCTCCGACCGCGCACGGCCACGGGCACTGCGCAGACCACCTAGTGCGCCGAATGCCGCACCCCCGGCACCACCGGCCAAAGCCCCCGCGCCGGCCGCCCTGAGTCCCCCACCGAGGGAACAGCTGCCCGAGCAGTGCAGGGCGTAGTCGAGCCCACCGGTGACACCACCCGAACCCGCGCCCGAGAGGCCCCCGACCAGGCCTTGCGTGGCTGCCTCCGGCAGCACCCCGTCCAGCGCGTCCGCGATGAGGCGGCCACCCAACGACCCGGCGATACCGGCGCCGAGCGCACCACCGATGGCGCCGAGGCCGACGGCCTCGACCGCGCCGAGCACGGAGCAGTTGCCCTGGCTGTGACAGTCCAGGCCGTAGGACACCGCGCCACCGATCGCACCGCCGAGGGCCGCGCAGCCGACCGCGCCGATGCCGAGCGTGGCCGCGGTGCAGGCCGCCCCCACGACAACGCCGGCAACGACACCGGCGATCGTCGAAGCGTGGTCCTTCACGAACGACCCCACGTGCGACGCCGCCGACGCGAGGGCATGCACCGTCGACACCGCCGCCTTGGCCACGGTATGGGCGACGCTCTTCGCGGCCGACGCGACGGCGTGGTTGACGGCCGCCGCGGCGTGCACGACCGCGTGAGCCGCGGATTTCACGACTTTCGCGACCGCGTGATAGGCGGTTTTCACCACGTGCACGGCTGCGTGGTACACCTTTTTCACCACGCGCACGGCCGCGTGGTACACCGTTTTCACTGTGCGCACGGCGGCGTGGTAGACGTCGGCGACCTTGTGCACCACTGCCTGCACCGCGTGCACCACCGGCTTGACCACATAGGTCTGAACGAAGTGCACGACAGGCTGGACCACGTAGTGGTTCACCGCGTTCCACGCGTCGCCCACCCAGTCGAACAGGCCGTGGCCGGACGGGTCGGTGCCGGTCATCGGGTTGTCGTCGACGTAGGCGAACTTGTTCGCCTCCATCGGGTTCGGCACCGGGTTGTTGGAGACGGTGTCGCGGTTCATGAACTGTCCGACGGCCGGGTTGTACCAGCGCGCGGCCATGTTCACGGTGCCGGCCGAGGGCTCCGTCCACCCGGACTGGTATCCCAGGTGCCCCTTTGGGTTCTGGCTGGCGAGGACGTTGCCGAACGGGTCGTAGGTGCTCGACCCGGCCAGGGTGGTTCCGGTGTCGGTGAAGGCGCCGACGACGTCGGTGTGCTGGTCGACGAAGGCGAACAGGCCGGCCCCGCCGGTGTTGATGCCGACCAGGTCGCCGCCGGGGTCGCGGCTGTAGGTCGACGTGCCGTCCGAGGCGAGGGTGTTGCCGGTGCCGGAGAATGCGAACGTCGTGGTCGCGCCGGTCGCGGTGGTGGTGTCGTTCAGGTTGCGGCCGAGGGCTTCGTAGCCGAGTTGCTGGGTGCCCTGGACGATCATCTGCCCGAACGCGTCCGAGGTCGTGACCCACGAATCGGTGGCCGAGGCCCGTTCGCGCAGGGTGCCGCGAGCGCTGTAGGTGTAGGTGTTCACCCCGTCCGACGTGAGCTGGTTGCGCGCGTCGTAGGTGTAGGTGGACGAGCCGACCTGGGTGCGGTTGCCGGACGCGTCGTAGCCGTAGTTCGTCGTGGTGGTGCCGTTGTTCCAGGACGCCAGCCGATTCGCCAGGTCGTAGGTGTAGGTGTTCGCGGCCGAGCCCGCGAACCCGGACGTCGCCTTCGACGTCAGGTTGCTGTCTGCGTCGTAGCCGTAGGTGATCGACGCGATCGACGCGCCGCCCGCGGTCTTGAGGGTGTCACCGGTCAGCCGGTGCAGGGCGTCGTAGCTGTAGGTGCGCGCATTTCCGGTGCCGTAGGTGATCCCGCTGACCTGGTTGAGGGTGTTGTAGGTCAGGGTCTGGGCCTTGCCGGTGGCCGAGTCGGTGATCGTGGACAGCCGGTCGGCGGTGTCGTAGCCGTAGGTGCTGGTCCCGGACGCGTCGGTGCGTGAGGTCATGAGGCCGTCGCGGTCGTAGCCGAACGACGAGGACCCGGCGCTGCCGGCGGCGGTGAGCAGTTCGTTGCGGTCGTTGTAGGTGAAGGTCTCGTTCGTGGCTGCCTGGTGGTCCGGGTTACCGGCGGTGCCGGCTTCGGCGGTCGAGGCCGAGGTCATGCGCCCGGCGGGGTCGTAGCCGAAAGTCCGGCTGCCGCTGGCGGCGTCGGCTCCGGCGCCGGTCTGGGTCGTCAGGTTGCCGTCGACGTCGTAGCCGGCCGACACCGTCACGCCGCCGGGCTGGGTCTGGGTGACCGCTTGGCCGGCCGCGTCGTAGACCGTGGTGAAGGTGCGATCGGAGTCGGCGGTGTAGGCCGCGGTCGCGGGCTCGATCACTGATTCCGGCAGATTCCACGAGTTATATGTCGTGGTCGTCGCGTTGCCCCGACCGTCGGTGAAGCGGGTCCGGTTGCCTGCGGCGTCGTAGCCGAAGGACGTGGTGATCGAGGACGTCGCCGAGATCGGCTGGATCTCGCTCGTCAGCTGCCCGGCCGCGTCGTAGGTGAAGGTTTGTGCGGTGCCGCGCGCGTCCACACTGGACGCCAGGCGCCCGTCGGCGTCGTAGGTCGCCGAGCTCTGGGTGAGCACGGTGCCGGAGGCGTCCTTGTTCGTGACGGTGAGCGGGCGGCTCGCGGGGTCATAGGTGGTGGTCGTGGACGTGCCGTCGGCCAGTGTCGTCGTCGACCTGTCGCCGAGGTAGGTGTAGGCGTAGGTCGTGGAATGGCCGGCCGCGTCGGTGACCGACGTGGTTTCGCCGAGACCGTTGTAGCTGTAGGACGTGGCCGCGCCGTCGGCGGTGGTCGTCGAGGCCAGCTGAGCACCGCCGGGGTTGGCCAACGAGGATGCGTAGGAGTTGGTCGAGGTCGAGGTGACCGCGGAGGGGTAGCGCTCGAAGGTGGTCGAGGTCAGTGGCCGCGACAGGAAGTCGTAGGTCGCTTCCTGCCGGGCGGCGTTCGGGTCGGTGCTCGAGAGCCGGTCGCCGTTGGTGTCGTAGGTGTAGGTCGTCTTGGCGCCAGAGGGTTTGGTGACCTGTGCGACGTTGCCGAGCTGGTCGTACAGGTAGCTCGTGACGTGCTGCAGCGGATCGGTCTCGGAGGTGAGCTGGCCGATCTTGTCGTAGGCGCGCACGGTGGTGGCGCTGATCGGTGTGCCCGTGCCGGGCTGGGTGTAGTCGGGCCGGGTGACGGACACGGCCTGGCCGATCGCGTCGTACACGGTGGTGATCTGGTTGCCATCGGGGTCGACGGCCTCGACCGGTTCTCCGAAGGTGTTGTACCCGGCGGTGCTGACCGGGTGCACCGGAGAGGCCTGTCCCCCACCGGATTCGGCGTTCACCGTCGGCGCGGTGGTGACCGCGGCCTGGCCGGCTTCGTCATAGGCGTAGGTGGTCGTGTTGCCGTTGGGATCGGTCATCGACGTGGGCAGGCCTCGCTGGTCGACCGACCACGTCGTGGTCTCCGCCGCGGAGGACGCGACCGTGCCGCCGCTGCGGCCGCCGTTGTACACACCGGCAACCTCGGCCGCCGACAACGCCCGGGAGTAGGCCTGGACGCTCGAGACGGAACCGTTGGTGTAGTTGCCGTTCGCGCCGCCGTACCAGCCGTGCCCGATCACGAGCGGGCCGTTCGACGCCATCGGGGTCGGATCCGTCGCAGTGCCCGCCACGGCTCCGTTGACGTAGAGCGTCATCGCGCCGGTGGACGACTCGTAGACGCCGACCAGATGGGTCCACACGCCGGCCTGCGCGGCGGTCGCGGATTGTGCCCGGTACAGCGGTGCGTTCGCCGCGTCGCTGCCGAAGCGGGAGAACGACCACTTGTGCGTTCCCGGGTCGTACTCCAGGTAGAGCCCGCTCATCACGGACGCCTTCTGCACCACGAAGGTCTGGAACGAGGCGGTCAGCGCGGTCGGCTTGACCCAAGCGGACACGGTGAAGTTCGAGGCGGTGTTCAGCACCGGGCCGTTGGTGGCGATCTCGGAGTTGGACCCGTTGAACGTGGCCGCCGAATCGGCCCACGCCACGTTCGTCGCCGCAGCGGTGTTGCCGGTACCGGACGAGTCGGTGACGCCGGCGCCCGAGGTCTGGTCCAGTTTCCACCAGCCGACCGGGTGGCCGGCGCCATCGGCCGACAACGAGCGTGAGGTCAGCACCCCCATCGGGTCGTAGCCGGTGGTGACGGTGCGGCTCGCGCCGGAAGGATCGGACTGTGTGCTCGTGGCGACCTGATCGTCGGGCGTGTAGGACACGGTTGTCGTGCGCGCGGCGCCGTTGGGATCGTCGACGGTTTTCGTCACGCGCCCGGCGGCGTCGACGGTCGTCGCTGACGTGCTCGCGCCGTTCGCCGACACCGTGGTGAGCGGGTTACCCGCGGCGTCGTAGGTGTTGGCCTGTTCGACGAACGAGGCGCTGCCGGTCGGATCGGTGCGGGTCACACTGGCAGTGAGGCCGTTGTCGGTGTAGGCGTACTTGGTGATGTTGCCCATCGAGTCCGTTTCGGACGCGAGGCGTCCGGCCGGGTCGTAGGCGTTCGACTTGAGCGTGAGGAACGTCGCCGGTTGCGGGTCGGCCGGGTTGCCGGTGTACCAGACGCCCTGGCTCAGCAGCCGGCCTTCGGGGTCGAAGGACCAGTCGGTCTCGGTGCCGTTGGCGTCGGTCTCGCTCTTCTTGTTGCCGTAGATGTCGTAGGAGAACGACGTCGTGTTGCCCTTGCCGTCCGTTGTGGACTCGAGCTGGTCCTTGTCGTTGAACGCCGACGTCGTCGTCCGGGAGGAGTCACCGCCGGTCGCATCCGAGACTGTCTGTGAGGTGACGTTGCCGTTGGGGTCGTACTCGCTCGTGGTGACGGCCGTGTGCACGGCGCCGGTGACGCGGTCCGTGACCGGCGGATCGGTCTCCGAGACGACCTGGTCGTTGCCGTCATAGATGTAGGACGTCACGAGGCCGGCCGGGTAGCTGTCCGACACAGTGGTCTTCGTGAGGACGCGGCCGAGCGGGTCGTAGGTGAACCTGGTCAGCAGTCCGTCGGCGTTGGTGGTGGACGCGACGTCACCGTTGTGGGCGTACGCGATCGTGTTGGTCGCGCCGCCCGGAGACGTCGTCTTCACTGGCAGGCCGGCAGGGAGGTTTCCGCTGTCGGCCGCAGGGAACGACGCGGTGCCGTCGCTGTAGCTGATGGTGGTTGTGCGTCCGGAGGCGAAGCCGGGCACCGGCGGTGTCGTCACCGAGGTGCGGTTCCCGGCGGTGTCGTAGCCGAAGGTGGTCAAGTAGGTCGGATCGGTGGCGCTCGACGACCTGCCGTCGCGGGAGGTCACCATCAGGTCGTTGCGCGGGTCCGCGGTGGTCAGCTGCGCCGAGGTGTCGTCCGGAAAATAGGTGTAGAAGGACGTCGAACAGGTGTTGGCGGCCTGGTTCTGGCACGTGGTCTGCGAGACCGTGTTGCCGCGGACGTCGTGTCCGGTGGTCGTGACGTTGCCGTTGGGATCGGTGATGGTGTGCAGGAAGCCGGACGTGTCGTAGCCGTAGGTGGTGCGGTGGCCGGCGGTGTCGGTCTCGGCGACCTTGTGGTTGGCGGCACCGGGGTCGTACTGCTCGGTCGAGGTCTTGCCACCCGGGTCGGTGATCGTCGCGGTCGAGATCGGCGCCAGGCCCTGTGAGTTGCCGGCGGCGAGGAAGTGCTGCGCGACCTGTGCCGCGGACAGCGCGGACCGGTAGTAGGCGACCTCCCCGATCGACCCGGAGAAGTAGTTCCAGACAGTTCCGGTGGGTGCGGCCGGCCAGCCGTTGCTGTTGAAAACACCGGCACCGACGAAGTTCAGCGGATCGAGGTTGCCGATCTGCCCGCTTTCCGTGCCGACCTGCAGCCCGTCGAGGTAGAGGACCTGGCTGGCGCCGGCGCCGGAGAGCACGACGTGGTGCCATTTGCCGTCGTTGACCTTGCCCGGCGAGGCCATCCCCGTGACTGTCGTGTCCCAGAAGTGACCGTGCAGTTTGCCGTCGGTGCCCACGTAGAGCACGGGCATCGCGCCCCCGGCCGGGTTGGGCGCGCCGAGGGGTGACCCACCGGTCGAGAAGAGCGCGCCGGCCGCGGTCGAGGTGGTGGAGAACCACAGCTCGACCGACCCGGTGTTCGCGGCGCTGACCATGTGGTCGGGCAGCGTCACGCCGGAGCTCGTGCCGTTGAAGCTCGCCGCGGTGGTGTCAGTGAACGCCCCCTTCACTCCGAGTGTCACCGGGCCGTAGGTAGAGGGCCGGTAGTTGACCTCACTCGCCGGCTGGGTGGCGCCGGGCGCATCGGCGAACCGCTGGTAGAGCTGGGGTTGCGCGCCGAGGACCGCGGCGCGGTAAACCTGGCTCGACCCGGTCACGGTCAGCGGCGCGTAGGTCCACGTGCCCCCGTTCTCGTCGCCGAGCTGGGTGACCGCGGCCGACACCGGGTCGTAGGTGACGGTGGTGTGCCGGGACCCGCTCGGCCGGGTGATGGACGACAGCAGGCTCGCTGCCTGCCGCCCGGCCTGGTACAGCGGCATTTCCGACACGCCGGGCACCGACTTGTCCCAGATCCCGACGTCGGCGATCTGCCCGTTGAAGAAAGAGGCTGTGCCGACCGCGCCGGCGTGGTTCTCGTCCGGCCAGGCGCCACCCAGGAAACCGGCACCGATGTAGCGGTTCATCGTCCCGATCGGCAGGACCGCGCCGATCGACGAACCGACGAACTGGCCGTCGAGGTACATGCCCTGGCTCGTCGACGAGTGGGTGAACACGACGTGGTGCCACCCGCCGTCGTTGACCGGGCTCGGCGTGGTGATCGTCTTGCTCGTGTCGCCGGTCCAGTACTCGCCGATCAGCTTCCCGTCGTTTCCGACGTAGAGCGCGGGCACGTAGTGAGCGCCGGGACTGGTGCCTTCGGTGATCGGCAGGTTGCTGTAGGAGAAGAGGACTCCGTTGGTGGCGGAGGTCTTGAACCACATCGACACCGACATGGTGTTCGGCGCCGACGCGTCGCCACGTGGGAGCTGCAGGGAGGACGAGGTTCCGTTGAACCCGGCCGACGTGGCCGTCGACCCGGCGAGCGGCCCGGGCTGCCCGAGCGTCACACCGGAGTAGGTCCCCGCGTCCACCCCCTCGTTCGCCAGCACCGCGCTGGCCGCTTTCGTCCCGGAGGCCTCGGCCAACGGCCAGAACGAGTGCGGGCCCAGATCGAGCGCCTCGGTCTGGTACTGCGATCCCGAGGCGTAGGTGTACTGGGTACAGCCGTCGGTCGGTCCCGCGGTGGCCGGTGGGCAGACGCTGGTCAGCTGGTCGCCGGAATAGTGGTAGGTCCAGGTCTGCGGCGCGCCCGGGGTGACGTCGTCGGTCGCGACAGACGCGACGTGGGGCGCCGTGGCGCCCGGAGGAGTCACCCAGGCGAGGTGCAGAGAGCGCCCGGAGACCGCGGACGTCATCGCACTGACCTGACCGGCGGTGACCGTCATGTTCACCGCCCGGCCGTTCGCGTCCGCAATGGACGAAAGCCGGTAAACGCCGGACCCCAGCGACTGCGTGAAGGTGTAGACCGTGTCGTTCTTGTCGGTCAGGGAGTAGCCGCCGGTGATCGCCTTGAAGGTGGCGTACCGACCCAGCGGTGGGGAAAAGCTGCCGTCGACGTTCTTGCCGTAACCGACCTCCGACCCGTCCGGGTACGTCACGAGGACGCTTTCGACCGCGCCCGACCCGTCGAACGAATACTGCTCGGCCGCACGCGCGTCGAACACGCTCGACCACCCGGCGCCGAACGCGCCGCTCGAGCGCGGGTCACGTGAGTTGTAGTCCCGCACGACCGAGAGCGCCGGGCCTACCGTCCGCACCTCGACGTCGGTCGCGCTGGTCGTGTAGTTACCGATGCTCGGTTCGACGCCGTGCACATCGCTGTTCTGCGACAACGACGACGTGATCAGCGGCTGCGGAACCTGAACGGTGAGCGGGTTCCACGGCGGGTCGGCGGAGTACGAGGCACCGTCGTAGGTCTGCACGGCCCAGTAGTAGGTCTGGCCGTACTTCAGCTTTCCCGCAGGCACCCGCCACGTGCCCTCGGTGGTCAGACCCGAATCGGCGATCGTCGCACCGGCGGAGTCGGCGATCTGATAGCGGTACTTCAGCGGTGTCGTGGGCCCGTTGTCGATGTCGTGCCCGGTGGCGAAAAGGAACGGCACGAGACTCGGCGTCACGCCACTCGCACCGGGCGAAACCGAGTCCACGACCGGCGGCACGTTCAACGTCGTCGTCAGCGACAACACCGGCTGATAGCCGCTGTTCATCAGCCAGGAGTCGAACTGCTTCCAGTGCAAGGCATCGTTGGTCGCCGCGTACACGGCGAGCCCGTTGTCCGCGATCGAGCCGTTCGCCCAGCCGTTGAAGGTCGCCGTCGACAGCGGAACGCTCACCCAGTCGCCCACGGTCCGATCAGCCCCGCGGTTCGCGCAGGCGTTCGGAACCGTAGGCGTGACGTTGCCGATGCTCGCCCCGAACGTCGGCCCCGGATACGTCGTGACCGTCGAGGGGGTCCAGGACTGCGTCACCGGCGCGACATCGAATCGCTCGGCGGTGCACGTCGATGCCCACGAGTCGAACAACTTCAGCGTGGCCGAGTTGACCTGCACCTGCGAGCCGTCGATGTCCTTCGGGAACTTCAGGAACGAGTTCGCCGAATCCGGTCCCGAGTTGAAGGAGCCGATCTTGATCGTCTTCTCGTTGGAATGGTCGCCGTCCGCGCCCTTCTCGGCATAGGTCGAACTCGGCGTGTCGTTGAAGGTCGGGTCCACGGTGACCGGGAACACCCGTGCCGGGTCGGCCAGCCACTGCGAGTCCAGGGTCACCCGCAGAGCCGGCCCGCCGTCCGCGGTGATCAGCTCGTAGCGCACCCCGTAGGTCGTCGCCGGCACCCCGGAGACCGGGTCAACCTTCGAGTCGAACGCGTACCCACGCGGCACGGTCTGGCGGACCACGCCGGCCCCGTCAAGCAGGCTGACCGACCCGTCCGGCTCCAGCCGCGGGCTGAGGCCGGTGAGCGACAACGGGAACACTCACGAGTTCGGCGCCGCCGCGGAACGCAGCACCACCGATTCCTTCACCCCGGCCGCCGTGGGTTCCAGCGTCAGGTCGGTATCTGCCAGGACGCCCGGGTAGAGCACGTCGTGCGCACGGGATTGGGCCACGACCGACCGCGCCCCGCTCAGGCCGTAGGCCAGGGAGTGCCCGCTGTCGATCCGCAGGGTCGCGAGCGCCGGGTCGTCCGCCGAACCTCCGAAATCGACTCCCAGCGAGTTCGCCGACTCGTGCCACCGACCGTCTGTTCCCTTGTGCACAGAGGTGTCGATCGGACGCCAACCCCCCGTGCTGTCCCGGAAGTTGACCGGGCCACGGGTGTAGTCGCGGGTCACCGAGCCGTCGGCGTTCGTGAAGTAGTTCATCGTCGCCGACGACTTGACCGCGTCCCGCTTGCTCGTCGCGGCGTCGAAACCTGTCGACACCACACCACCAGGCCCGGGAGTTACTTTCCGGCCACTCGGTGCGGCAGCGGGAAGTTCACCAATCCCGGCTCCCCGTGCTCGGCCGGCCCCGCCGGGCGCTCGAGTATCCGATGTGGACGCAAATGCGGCGCACCTGCCGCGGTCCCGGACGCCTGCTGCGGCGTCGCCCCCCACGTCGGCGAACCCGAGAACAGCGAACTGAGCCAGGAACCCAACTGTGACAACGGAAGATGTCCCGGCGCCAGTTCGGCGGCCGTGGCCGAACCCGTACACAAAGACAGGCCCAGCGCCAGCAAAATGACAGCAGCAACCACCCGCGCAGAACGGCGACGCACCCGCGGCCTCCCTCGAAGTCCATCCCCGAATCAGCTGCGAAATCTGACCACAGCAACGGGTTCAAGAAAAAGACTCCGAAGCGCCTAATCCGAGCGACGTAAAACACACCGGACAACCGCTGAATCGTGACAGCTTCCCGGAAAAACCGTCATGTCAGCCAAAACCGACATCTCGCGCAGCCTCGACGACAGCCTTGGCAACCGCGTCACGACCACCATCTGCTTTGACCACAACAAGATCGCGAGCTGCGGTCCCTCCGACGGCCACGAACCGCACCTGCGGATGACCACTGGCCTGCTGGGCGGCAACCGCGTTCGCAGTCGACCCGGTTGTGACGATCACGTTGCATCGCCGCTGCAACAACGAGTTCAAATACGGGAGATAGGCCGCCTCCGACTTCGCGCCGGCCGCAGCGAGATATGACACCTTCGCCTTCGTCGCGGCCGACGCGTCCTGCATCCCGTCCCAGACTTGGCCGACCCCCGGCTCCGCCAAACCCTGCGGCCCTGTAAGCAAACACATCGCAAAATCCGCATACACCCGCGCACGCGGTGGGGGCAGGTCGTCCCCCTTGCCCGCGGGCCAGAACACGACCGCCGCAAACACTCCGACGACCACCACTGCGGCTGCCACCCACCATCGCCGTCGCATCCCCGCCACCTTTCGTTGTCACGCCTCAAGTCCGCCACTCGGGTTGAGCCGCGGATCGAGCGCAGAGCGTAGACGAACCCCCAAGGCCTTTGCCTCGGCCGACCGGACCGATGAGTGGGCCCGGACGCGCCCGGCACGTGTCGGGTGCCGTCGATGACCGCGATTCCGGTACCCGCGCTCAACGCCACGCACGGCGCCAGACCACCCGGCCAGAGTCGAAACTGCGAGCAGGAGCGAGCGGACCGTAAGCACCGCGTCGGCCCCGGCGTTGTGCCAGCGTGAGTTCCGGACGCATCCGTCATCGTCGAGGCTGCCTCAACGTCCTCAATCGGCAAGCTCGCCATGCGGACCCAGCAAATATCGGGACTGGTGTAGAGCGTCGCCGCATAGGGCGTTATACAGATCTCGAAAACGCGTCGCGACTGCGCTGATCGGATGAACGGCTCGGAGCGCGCCGTCATGACACAACGGCCGCGACATCCGTCCAGCGTGATACCACCGCACCCGCCCCCGCGTCGCGTGGCCGCACCACCTGCTGGCCCGGTCGACCTGCTGGCGCAGTGGATGAACGGCAAGAAACCGGCAACCACCGCTGCCCGCCCCGACCCACGGCAGTGGCTTGCAGTTCGCTTTCTACGGCCGTACCTCGACCACCCGCCATCAAGATCGCGTGTCATCACAGGGGTGGCAGCGCGACATGGCCGACCACCTCGTCGCCAGCCACGGTCAGATCATCGCTGCCTACTTCGACACCGGCACGTCACGCCGCATCCCATGGCGGCAACGACCCCAGGCTGCCCGGCTCGTGGCCGCGGCCTCCAGCCCGGAGTCCGCGATCTATGCGATCGTGGTCGGCGAGTACGAAGGCGCCTTCACCGGCACCCAGTTCGCCACCCTGTACACCTGGTGCACCCGGCACGGCATTCAGCTCTGGCTGCCCGAAACCGGGGGCCCCGTCGGTCTCGCCAACCGCGACCACCGGGCACTGCTGTCGCTACTAGCCACCCAGTCTCAGCGCGAAGTGCTCCGCGCTCGCCACCGAGTGTTGGCGGCGATGCACAACCAGGCCACCCAGCAAGGCCGCTACCTCGGCGGACGACCACCGTACGGCTACCGGCTCGTCGATGCGGGCCCGCACCCCAACCCCGCGCACGCCCGCTGGGGCCGACGGCTACAGCGACTGGCTCCCGACCCGCGAACCGCGCCACACGTGGCGTGGATGTTCCAGCAGCGCCTGGCCGGCCACAGCGTCGCCAGCATCGCGCGACACCTCAACGAGCGCGGTGTCCCCTGCCCATCCAGTGCCGACCCTGACCGCAACCGGCACCGAACCCGCAACGCCTGGACGCTGCGCACCGTAGCCGTGATCCTCGCGAACCCGCGCTACACCGGCCGAGAAGCCTGGAATCGCCGCGCCACCGACACCCGCGGCCCAGCGTCAATGCCGGCGTTGTCGGCGAAGGTTGCGCATCCAGTCCTCGTCACGGAGCAAGACTTCCTCGCCGCCCAGCAGATCCGAGCGGCTCGACCGTCCAGTGACGATCAAACTCACCGGTTCGCCCTGGCCGGCCTGATCCACTGCGGTGTCTGCGACCGACGACTGGACTCGCACTGGAACCACGGGCGCCCGACCTACCGATGCCGCCATGGCCACACCAGCACCCAACGCGCAGGCCAACCGCGGCCGAGAGCCCTCTACATCCGCGAGGACCATCTCGTCGACGAAATCAACACTCGGCTCGGAGATCAAAGAGATGGCGACTACAGGAGATCGATTCGACCTAGGCCAAGACCGCGCCAGCCACAAGATCGCGCTCCGAGATCCGTGGGGTAATACTGTGTCCGAGACGATCTTGCACGCTAACCACACGTCTACAGCTGCAGGGATGACTCCCCGACGCGGTTAGTTCTGTCGGACCTTGCTGAGAGAATCTTCGTGTGTACCGGCACCTGGATCCCGGCCCCGCACCGCCGGCGTCATCAGCAGCCACTTCTACCGTGATGGCGCCGAACCAGAAGATCGGGCACCCGCCCGGAGGTCGCAGTCCGGCGTGCGCAACACCGCCGGGGTCTTCGATTCGTCGTCGATCAGCCGGTACCGGGCGGGAATCGGCGAAGGCGGGTCGATGTGCTCCTGCGAGGCACTCGCATCGCGGTCATCCTTTGTCGAAGCCCTGCGGACGAGGTGAACCCAAGGTCGAATACCACCGACGGTCCCCATCTGAGCACGGCAGGAAGAACGGAGACATAACGGAGCCCAGAACGACCATTAGCAACCGCAAACCTGATCTCAAAAGCGAGATAACCGCAGGTAGAAGCCCTACAATCGCCGCCCGACTCAAGATCACCAGAGGTGAACCCGCTTTTAATCCCTGGGTCCAGGGTTCGAGCCCCTGGCGGCCCACTTACTCGACATGCCTGCCGACCAGCGGGGGTGTCCTCCTTTGTGGACCGTACGACTGGCTGGCCGATCATGGATGTGCTCCCGGTGGGCTCATCGAGCGCCCCGAGTCACCTGCGCCACACCATGATCAACCAACACCCCAACCGACCCACGCCGGGTTGCGAGACATCCCTTAGTTCAACCAGCCGAAGAGCCACCCACAGGCTCGCTCCACCTCTCCACGGGAGTACCCGGTACGAAGGAAAAGCTCGCGCTCGCTGAAGGCCTCGAAAACCGTTTCCACTAGCACCCCCCAGGATCGGAGCAATCCACGGTCCACGAACGCATTGATTTCCTTATGCGACTCCAGCGGACTAACAGACGAAGAAATTCCAGGGCCGCCCTCTTCGACAGCCGATTCCGGAGCCCCTATCAGCAAATTGACGATGGTGGCACCGCCAAGACTTCTGTTAATCTCCCGCGCAGCCCACACTGCGGAAGTTACGTCGCCAACTCGTTCCGCCAGCTTCCTATGCAGCCGGTCGGGGAGGTTCGGTGCTTCTTTCAAGGTCTGGAATAACGCCTTGAACTGATCGGACGTGATGCGCAGAGACTCGGGAGAGGGACGAGTTTCAGCATCGCTGCCATCATTTGAGATCATCGAAGTACGTCTTTCCTTCCTTAGGAGTGAAGACTGTGCCGGCGTCCCCATCCTCGATCACCACCGCAGCCTTATCCGGGTCCCAATAGCCGACGCGCCCGTGCCTAAGGTACCTGATCTCCAGATTGGGAACCTGCTGGTTGACAACGCCATCTACATAGTAGTTGAGCACCTTCGGATCGACTCCGCGAACGAAGTGCGTCCCGTTCCCGTCAGGGCGCAGCGCTTCTCCATTTGCATGATCGGCGATGTTCTGCGAAATTTCATCAACGTCGCAATTGTGGACGAGTACCGGTGTGGCGCCGGCGAGTACATAGTAGGTGTGGGTGGTGTCGATGGTGAGGTTGTAGGTGCGGAAGCTGCTGGAGTAGCGGTGGAGGGTTTGGATGGCGGCGTGGCCGTTGCCGGGTGTGTCGAGCAGGTCGCCAGGCTTGAGGTTGGTGGTGTCGGTCCAGTTGTGGGTGGTGACGTCGTACCACAGGTGGTGTGCGGTGGAGGTGATCTTCTTCGGGCCGGCTGGGGTGCTGATGGTGACGTCGGTGAAGTCGCGGTCGGTGTCGGTGATGTGCAGGGCGGTAACGGTGTGGATCTCGGTGTTGCTGTTGTCGGGCTGGGCGTTGCGGACCTTGTCGCCGACCTTGACGTCCTCGATCGGCCTTTTGGTGCCGTCTCCCATGAGAACGAGGGTCCCCGCAGCGAAGCTGTTACAGCCGCGGACGCTCGACAACCGCTGCTCCGCGGCCTCCACGGCTCGCAGGTCGGCCATTGCCTTGTCTCGGCGCCGGATCCACGAAATCGTGTCCTTGAACGCTGTGACTATCTTCTCGACGATCTTCCCGCCCTTGAGGATCTTGCCCCATGGCAGCGCGGTCAGCACCTCCCAGCCACAGGCAGCGAGGTTGAAGTCCTTGATGCAGTTGTCGACGATGCCCTTCACACCGATGATCTCCTGCAGGATGTCGCCGCCGACCTGGATGGCGATGTCGACCCAGCTGCGCTTGTCCGCGGCGGCCTTCTTCGCCTCCTCGTACTCGGCTTGGCTCAGGCCGGCGTCCTTGAGCGCCTGGTCGTGAGCCGACGTGTCCCCGCCCCCGCCGATGCCCCACGGCGGGTCGATCCAGATGCGGTAGACGAATACCTGCACGACCCAGTAGGTGACCGCGACCAGCATGAGCACGGGGAAGAACAATGAGGCCGCGACCAGCGCCCACAGCATGACGGTGACGGCTATCCGCTTCTGGACCGACACCGTCTTCCAGAACAGGCCGTTCGGGTCCGAGTTCGTGACCGGCGAGTTGTTCGCGTAGGCGTAGCCGTTGAGCTGCTGCGGGTCGTCGAGATCCATGACCGGGTCGGCGGAGATGAAGCGTCCGGTTTCGGGGTCGTACTCGCGTGCGCCGAGGTTCGTCAAGCCGCTCTCGTCCTTGGCGCCACCGACGAAGCCCTTGTCATCGGCCCACGATGACGGCTGATCGCCACGCGGATTACCGAACGGGTCCTGCCGACGGGACTTGGCCTCCAGCGTGCGAGCGTCGACGGTCATCGACGTCGTGCCCTGGTGATCGTCCATCAGCCAGGACAGACCGCCGGCGTTCTCGGATGTCCGCACGGCGACGTCGGCGCCGCCGTGGTCGTAGTACCGACGTGCGGTGAGCTCCTTGGTCGTGTTCTGGAGCACGAGCTCCATGCCATCGAGGTAGAGCGTGGTGATACCGGACTCGCGCTTGATCAGCCGCTCGCCGTCAGCGTCGTACACGTACTTCGAGATACGGCCGTCATGCTCGGTGACCTTCTCCAACCGCCCCTGAGCGTCCCAGTCGAGGGTCTGCGGATCGCCCGCGACATCCCGGCTGGTCGTATTACCCAGCACGTCGTAGCCGAAGGTGTCCTTTGCCGTGCCACGAGGCCCGTTCTCCGTGACCGACCGCAGGGTGTGCGGCTGCGAACCGTCAGGACCGCCGTAGGCGTAGGTGCGCGTCGTGTCGCCGGCCGCTGCGTGGTCGACCTCCGAGGTCCGGTTGCCGGCCTTGTCGTACTGGTATTCGTGCCAGTACGGAGCAGCGCCACCGAGCCCCGCAACGGAAGGCTGATCAGCGCAGTTCGCGCTGGCCGGCGTGAAAGCGCTGGTCATCCGCTTCAGGCTGTCGTAAGCGAAGCACTGGACGTCGGCCGGAGCACCGGGTGGAGTGTCGGCCAGCCGGGTGATGTTGCCGGCGGGGTCGTACTCGAACGAACGCTTCGCGAGGTAGGTACCGCTCTCGAGGTTGCGCTGCACGTCGACGCCGTTGAGCCGCCGTGTGCCCTCCTCGTAAAACATCGAGGTGTAGACCTTCTTCGAGCCCTCGCCCATGGTCAGGCGCAACGTCTCGCCGTACTTCGAGTACAGGTGTTCGGGAACGTAGGTCTCCGTGCCGAGTGTCTCGGTCGGCAACCCCAGTTCGTTGTACGAGTATGTGATGAACTCGGCGTCGAGTCCGCCCGCGGCTGGTTGCGTGCGGGAGATGACGTGGCCCGTGTTCGGGTCGTAGGCGGTTTTGAAGGTGTAGGTGCCGGTGAGTTTGCCTTCGCCCTCGGGCACCACCACCGACGTCTGCGTTGGCCGATTGGCGGCGTCGACGCTGACGATCTTCTTCGTGTAAGCCTTGTTGTCAGAGTAGCTCGTCGAGCTGTCCGTGAGGCCCGGTTTGATGTGGTCGTACGTCCAGTCCGCGACCTTCGCTTCGGTCGCGTCCGGGCCACTGCGCTCGAACTGCGCCGTGGTGCGGCCGAGCTTGTCGTACTCGGTTCGGACGATCATTCCCCGGGCGTCGGTCGTGGTCTCGAGCTGGTCGAGGGCTGTGTACGTGTACCGGGTGTCGCCGTGATCGGGGTCGTGGTCGGACACCTTGCGCCCGAGCTTGTCGTACTCGTAGGACCACCGTGCTCCATCCGGCCCGATTACGGCGGTCTGCAGGCCACGTACGTCGTACTCGTACTTGGTGCTGTCGTAGTCATCGGAGACGTCACGGCCGTGGTACTGCCGCTTTTCGGTTGCCTGGCCGTGTGCGTCGCGGAGGACCGTTGTCGTCGTCCCACCGACGGGTGGCACGGTCGTGACACGGTCCCCTTCGTAGGTGGAGGTCGTTCGCCATTTCTCGACCGCCAGCGACCGGAAGACGACTGCGGTTTCACGCGCGAGAGCGTCAAAAGTGGTCACAGTCTGGTTGGGCACGGCGTTGTCGAGGACCCCGAGCACGGACTTGCCCGGCGCGTCCGCGTTGTAGTAGGCACCGTTGACTTTCGCCTGCAAGCCCCGGGAATCGAAGAAGAAGTCGTTGACGATCCGTCCCCCGCCGACCGCCGGCAATTGCGTCTGGCGTTCCCGAAGGAGTCCGTCGTACAGCGTGTAGGACGTCGTGTACTTGCCGTTCTCCTGCAGCGACGAAGACGTGACCACCGTCGGTGCGTCAACGTGGTACTCGTACTCGTAGGTGCTCGTCGGCGGCTTGCCGTCCACCTTGGAGCGGCCGGGAGCCCAGCTGCGCACCACTCGCCCCAGAGCGTCGTAGTCCAGGTCCGCACGTAGGCCGCTGATGTCCACGTCGGACGTCGTGAGACCGTGCGCGGGATCCATCGTCGTGGTCGAGGTGAACCCCATCGGGTCCTTCTTCGCCACGGTGTGGAGCCCGAACTCCGGGCCGGGCGAGTAGGTCGTCGTGACCTTCTCGCTCTGGGAGTTGGTCACCTCGGTGGGCCGGCCGAACTCGTCGTAGGCAGTCCCTTGCGTGAGCTGCCATTCGCTGCCGGTCCAGCGCTCGGTCGCGGTGAGGTTGCCCTTCGACGGCGCCACGCCGGGGCCCGCACCGTCATAGCTCTGGCGGATCTCGCTGATCACGTCAGCCGGGCCACCCTCACCCGCCGAACACGGGAGAGAAATCGTCCGGACCGATGCCGGACGAGTCAGGATGTGCGCCGCGTCGTTCACGGCGTATTTCGTCCGCGCGCAGGTTTCGTCGCCTTGTACCGCAGTGTCGCCGAGGTCCTCAACTTGGATCACGTTGCCGTGGTCGTCGAAGGCGTTCGTGACCGTGGTCCGTCGCCACGAGCCGTCGCCCAGCAGCGTCCTGCCCCGGGTCGCGGCGATGTTGGTCATGAACGCCTGTTCGTCTCCCGCTGTCGCGGTCGGGCCGTACAACCACGGATCCTTCACCGAAGCGGAGACGAGTTTTTGCCCGTCATAGGACTGAGATTCCAGGCTGAAGCCCGCCAGAGCCTCAGCATCGGTGACCTTCCCACCTTCGGAGTCCTCGACGGTGACCGGCCGTTTTCCTCCGTTCGGGAGGCGGTCGCCGTCCATACCTCGCAGGAAGCGCTCGCCCGTGACGGATTGCGTCTGACCGGGTTCACCGACGGTCGTACGGACCTCTCCGTATCCCCGCCACTGCGACCAGGTCCGCTGCGCCATGTCGGAGAACTCGGCGTCGTCGAAGTGCCAAGCGGCCCCGCCGGGGTAGTCGTAGAACGTCTTCTTCAGGGCCGATCCACCCGTGCGATCGTCCTCCGTGACGGCCGTGACGACGTACTTGTGGAACCAGCCAAGCACCGCGTCGTACCCGAATTCCGGAAGCCACCAGCTGGGGAAGCACCGCATCGTGTTCGTCTCGGGGTTGGCCGGCATGGACTCACCTGAGACGCACTCGGGATCGGAGTACTTGACCTCGGTGATGCCGCCGGCCTCGTTCTGGACACGCTCGATGCGGTACCGGGTGATCGGAGGCAGCCCGTCACCGGGCGTGGTGACTCGGTTGGCCTTGGCCAGGCCGTGGAAGACCATCTCCGGCAACGCGATGCCGTCCTCGGGCTTGGTAGTGCCCGCGAGACCGGTGTGTCGGATGCCGGCGAGCCAGAGTGCCGGCGACAAGCCATCGCCGGTGTCGGGGAACTCGTGACGAAGCGTCCACTGATCCACGTCACGCCACTGCGCGGCACCGCTGACATCGTCGCTGCGCACCTGGGTGAGAACCTTCACCAGCCGCTTCCGGCTGAAGAACGCAGGCGACGTGCGGTTGTCACACGTCTGTCCCGCCGCACAGATCCGGTCGAACGGCACGTCCGGCCACGACTTCGCCGTGTCCTTGGTGAGCTGGTCCGGATTGCACGCGAACGTGCTCGTCGGCAGGCACCTTTCGGCGGTGTCGAACCACACCCGCGCCGGTGCCGGAGCGAACAGGGCACCCGCACGCAACCCGTACTCGATGCGGCGAACGCTGCCGTCGGCGACGTAGGACGTGCCCTTGGCCGGGTCCATGTCGCGGCCGTAGAAGTTGGTCTCGGTGTCGTAGTAGTAGGTGGTCGCGTTGCCGTTGGTGTCGAGTACGTAGTCGAGATTCCACCGGTACGCCTGCTGGCACCACGACTCGCCGAAGGTGCTCTTCGCACACGGCTCGCCGGTGTTGTTGCCGAACACCGGCACGGTAAACGCCGAGTTCGTCTCCGGCTTGCCGGCCACCCAACCAGGCAGCCGGTTCAGCCCCAGGAAGTACTGGGTGCCGTCGTTGCCGGTGACCTTCCAGTGCTCACCATCGTTGTCACCGTTCACCGCGCCGGTCAACCGCTCGATCTTCGAACCGTCGTCCTGTTTGGGTCGCCACACACCGGTCTTCTGGTCCTTGACCAGTTCCGACGACACGCCGTTGAGGTGCAGCACGGCGTTGTCGGTCGCCCAGCACAGATCACCGGTCTTGCGATCACCTTGGCTGCCACCGAGGTCCTCGGCGCACGCTTTGTAGCGACGTTCGATGAACCCGCCCGCGGACAGCTCCCAGCCGTCGCCCGGGGCGGCCGCTTGGTTGTTGGTCGCGCTGGTCCGGCCGTCGACCGTTCCGGAGGAGTACCCGAGCCCAACCTTCGGAGCCACGCCGACGGCAGGAGGCGGGACACGGAGGGGTACCGAGTATGTGAAGTCACCGCTCGAGCCACCCGCCGACCACGAGCCGGCTGGCGAGAGGCCAGTGGCTCCGAACGAACCTCCCGCGCCGGAAGGCGCGGCGATGGCCGCCAGCAGAGTGCGCGACGTTCCCGAGCGTCCGTTCGCGGGCAACGTCACCTTGGCGGTCACAGTCCCCGCCTGCACATCATTCGACGTCTCGACCGGCTGAGCCACCCGACACTCGGGTTTTCCCGGGGTCGTCGCCGCACACTCGGGCAACGACACGAGCCTGAGGCGCGAGCCGTAGTCACCGCCGTACGCGGCGGCAAATTCGCGATAGTCGACCCTGACATCCAGCGCCCGGCCGGCCGCCCCACCGGCGTCCGCGACGCCGAGGACCAGCCCTGTCACCCCGGCATCAGCCGCGCGGGCCTGGTCGAAGGTGTCCACCTTTACCTTCGCGGAGACCGCTGCTGCTCGTGCCTGCGCGGAACCGCCTTCCTCCGCGACGGAGACGGGGAGGTTACCGGCTTTGCAGGCTCACCGCGGTGCGGGGAGCCTCGTCGGCCGCGTTCAGGTGGACGAACGCCGACACGGTGTAGCTGCGGTCGGTGCGCAGCTCCGGCCGAGGGCCGATCACTGCGCCGTATTCGCTATCGGCGAGGCCGGTGAAGTTCGCTGCTTTCTCGTCATCGGCCTCGGTCCACGACGCAGTGCCCGTAAAGGTGGCGTCCTTCCCCGTCACTTCGTCCTTCGCAGTGGCGCCGGCGCCCTCGTCGAACGCATAGTGCGCGCGCAGGACCGACTGGTTCGCGAGAGCGGCGGCTTCGCTGGGCACGAGGACTCGTTGGTACAGCCGCACGTCGTCAACCGCGCCGGGGAAGTAGTCCACCCGAGTGCCGTTCCAGAGCGCGCCGCCGATTTGCACGTCGCCGGTCGCTGTCCACGCGCCGGCGTGCGCAGCCTCCGCTGCGAGGGCACCGTTGACGTAGAGGCGAACCCGCCCCGCGGCCTGGTCATAAGACGCTGTCAGATGCGTCCACGCACCGGTCTGCACCGATTCGTTCGAAATGGCGCGAGTATGCACGGGCCCGCCGCCGTCCACATCGGACGCGAACATCGCGAAGGACCACTTGCCGTCGGGTGAAGCTTGCAGCTGGAACCCGCTCGTCCGCTTACCGTCCTGCGAGACCGCGCACGGCCACGCGCCGATCTGGTCGAGACGCACCCAGGCCGAGACCGAGAAACTCTGGGCGGTGTCCACGACGGGACCGGAGCTCGACAAGCGGTTGCCAATGCCCAGGCTCGCGGCCTTGCCCAGATATCCGGTGGCCGAGGTGTCCACGGCTCCGGTCGCAATCAGAGAATGCTCTTGGCCGCTGGCGTCGGTCTGGTCACCATCAAGTTTCCAGTACCCTTTGAGGTTTCCGGTTAGTGGGTCACCCGCGCGCACGTACACCTGGTAGCGCACGACCGGTGAGAGATTGCCGGCGCGATCCGCCGATCTCACGAACACCGTTTGCGGGCCCTCGGTCTCCGGCGTCCACCTGAAGACCCCTGAGCCACCGAGTCGGTCAGCATTGACCCTGGTCTTCGGGTCGTCGTTCTGCTGATCGGTGACCGACCACAGGAAGTACTGTGCGTCGGGGTTGCCGTTGGCATCGACGGTGAACGACCCGGTCTGACCGATCCCACCTGCTGGGGTGTTCCCACCGCCGGGGTAATCCGTCGAGGTCACCGACGGCGAGCCGGGCGCGGTCTTGTCGACTTCGAATTCGCAGTTGCCGACCCAGATCGAGTTCGCACCGCCGTCCGAGGCGTACATGGACCAGTTGTAGACACCTTCGGCGGTCACCAGCCCGGTCGGCACGGTGACTTCGGCGTACGAGCCGGAGGGGATGTTGGCGGTGGTGGTCCACCAGATCTCACTGCTCGCGCCGAGCTTTCCCTTGTGCAGGGAGAACCTGGCGGTGAGCATGCCACCGTCGGGATCCGACACGCGCCCCCGCACCCGTGGCGTTGGCGTGAAGACGAACGGCCGAGCGTCCCCGGACGCACACGGGATCTGCCCGCCCTCCATGCCCAGGTCGGCGGGCAGGCCCGGCACCGAGTTGTAGTTGACCTCGAGCACAGGGTCGAGCGCCAGACGGCGCCAGTCGTCCTGGTCGTTCTCCGCGGCTGCCTTGACCATGAACGTCAAGCTCGTGCCACCGGTGGCCGCCGCACCGCGGACGGTGTCATTGATCGCGTTGGTCGCGACACCGGCTGCGCCGTCCGTCGGGCAGTATTTGACGTTGTTGGACTTCGTGAAGGACCCGAGGTTCGCCTGCCAGCCGGGCTGGTGGTTCCAGGTGGTGCCCCAGTCGATCGGCCCGGTCCGCCACAGTTCGGTCGGCCCGCCGCTGCACGAGTAGGAGTTCACGACCCGCATCCGCATGTCCGCGCGGTTGACGATCTTGCCCCGCATTGCGGAGACATCGAAGTCGAAGTAGGAGCGGGAGATGTAGCCGCCCTGGTAGCCGGCCTTGAGGTCGCCGAGGTCTCCGTCAGTGCGGTTGAAGTTGTGGTCATCAGGCCACGGAGCCTGGACGACGACGTGGTTGCGTTTGCCCCCGGCCCACCAATACTCGGGGTCGATCACCACGGGGAACACGCGGGCCGAGTCCGTGAGGAACTCGTAGTCCGGCCGCACGATCGTCGCCGCCGGCGTCACCTCGACGTCCATGGTCGACACCTGACCGGGCGTGGCGGGCGGATCGCCGGCCACCGCGGATCGCACTTGCGGCGCTTGCGCCGCCGAGTCCCACATCTTCGAGGCGTCACCCCGGAACACGACGTCACCATCCGGATCGACGGCCTCGATCGTTCCCGCGCTGGTCGTCCGCGGTGTTACGCCTCGAACGTGGTTGCGGAACGAGATCTCGCGCAACGCCTGATTCTTGGCCGCGTCCGCGTTCTTGACGACGAGGTGTTCGCTGAAGCCCTTCGTCGTCGCGGTCAGTGTGAGGTCGACGCCGGGGAGGACATCGGCGTACGTCGCGGCCGGCCCGTCAAGGGAGGGCTTGGGCAGGGTTCCATTCCAGCCGAGTCCGATCTCGTGCGCGCCTTCAGCCACCGCCACGAGGATTTCCCCGGAGCCACCGTCCGACAGGCGCACGTCCACGGGGGCTACCTTCGGCCCAATGGTTCCGTCAGACCGCGCCATCAGGGTGAGGTCTACCGGTTGCCATGCATCACCTCGGCGAACCCGTTGTGGCTCAAAGCTTTCCGTCCGCGTCAGCGTGCCGTCCGGGTTCGCGACGACCTCGGCGTATTCCGTCGTCTCGCTCGGGACGGCAACCTGATCACCCGTCTGCTTCGCCTCGGCAAGCGCCGCGTTCACAGCGGGAGTGTCCCCGGCAACAGCTTCCGCCGAGGCCGGAACGGGGTTGCCGGAGAGTAGCAACGCCACCAGCGCAGCAACCGGCAAGGCACGACAGAGTGAACGCACGAAGTCTCCCCCAGCTACGGCCCGGCATGCGAACCCCGGACACGATGTCGATCAGGAGATAGGTATCAACCAATCAAGCTTGTGCCAAGACGAGATAAATGAGAGGTGTGAAATTAACTGACTTCGCGATCGGGTAAATCGTCGGCAGCCAAGTTGGCGCACACCCCGCGAGCTGCCCAGTCCCGTTCAGCGAAGACCCAGCTACAGGGTCGATTCACAATGTTACACAGCCAGAGAGTGACAAGGACGACACTCTGGGCAGTATCACGCGCGTGCCAGCCGGCCTTCTTGGGCGGTTGCAGCACACCACCTCGGGCTCGACACCGGAGTCCCGCTCCGTGTTGGCCTGCTTCACCTCAGCCCGCCCGTTAGCTGCAGCACCGTTCCGCTGTCCGAGTCGGGGCATCCACCCTGTAGCGCTCGACCCGACGCTGCCAGCCAACGATCAAGCAGACCTCACGGTCGCCTCGCCCATCACCTCGGCGACCTCACCAATGACTCACTCAGCCGACAAGTCGGCACTCCCGCTGAGTACAGAGAGCACATCGATCAAGGTTAGGTAAAAGACGAATATGCTGTTCGCCATGACGACGGATCTGGGATTCGAGTGCTCCTGCTGCCACCAGCACCACGACGAGCTCCCCTTGGCCTACGGCACCTTCGCCCCGGCCTACTGGCACGACGGCCTGACCGGCCAACCCGACAGCATCCTCGGCGACGAGCAATGCGTGATCGACCGCGAGCACTTCTTCGTCAAAGCCCGCCTGATCCTGCCCACCCTCGACACCGACGACGACTTCGAATGGGGCGTGTGGATCTCGCTCAGCAAAGCCAGCTTCGCCCGCGTCACCGAACTGTGGGACAAGCCCGAACGAGTCCAGCAACCACCCTACTTCGGCTGGCTCGCCACCGAACTCCCCACCTACGAGCCGACAACCCCGAACCTCAAAACCAACCTGCACACCCAGCCCGTCGGCGTCCGGCCAATCGTGGAACTCGAGCCCACCGACCACCCACTGGCGGTCGAACAACGGACTGGCATCACCCGGGCCCGCGTCCAAGCCATCGCCGAACTGCTCCTGCACCCCACCCGGAAACCACAGCGTGAGCCCTCTGACCAGCGATCACAACGTGGGTTTAGCGAGCGTATCGGAAGGGGACTTGAACCCCCACGCCCATGACCAGCGGATCCACGGAGGAACCAATCAGAAGAATCGACGAACCCGCAGGTCAGAGAACCAAATATGTGTCCGAGGGGCGTCTTGCGCACTAACCACACGCCTGTCGCTCGGGTCGCGGACCGAACGTTTATAAGGGGAAGTCGGTGGCATGACGACGCCGACATGCGGGGCCACCGATAGTTGGTCGAAGTCGCCAACGGCGATGATCAGCTCTCGCTTCCGCCGTTCGACACATGTCCGGCCCGGTGGCGGTTGGGCGGCATCCAGCACTCAGCCCCGGCTGTTCCCCGTCCGGTTCTGCCTTGTCGGTGAGTCGCAGTAAGATCCACTGGGCATGTTCCGTCACTTGATGGAACCTAGGGTAGGGGGAGTTGGATGCTCGACACCGTGCTGCGGTCATGACCGCGCCGCGCCGCGATCTGCGGCTGATGCAGCGGCAGGCCGGCGAGCTGGACGCGCAGCTCGCGGCCGCGAGGCACACCGCGAGGTCGGCCGATCAGCTGGTCAGCGCGATAGTGACGGGCCAGGGAAAGCTGGTCGACCTGCGTATCGATGACCGGGCGCTCCACGGCACGCACGCGCAGAAGCTGGGGGTCGGCATCGTCGACGCCATCCGGAACGCGCGCAACGAGGCGCTGGCGTCGTCGTTGCCGCAGCTGAACGCGCTGTTCGGCAAACAACCGCCGCCTCCGGCGGCCACGGGCCCCGCACCGCAGCGGCAGGCGGCCGCGCCGGAACCTGCCCACTACCCGCCCGAACCGGAGGACGACCAGAACTTCGAGGAGCTCGACTTCCTGACCGACGAGCCGGAGCCGGGAGGTGGACGCTGGTGATCAGCGAAGAGCAGCTCTACAACCTCGCGAAGGAAATCGACGCGCGCGTGGCCGCGGTCGAGCAGGCCGCGAAGGCCGGGGAGAGCCTGCCGCTGGTGCACGACATCGGCGCGGGTCTCGGCACCGTGACGGTGGACGGCTCGGGCCGACTGGTCTCGGTGGACCTCAACCGTGACGCGGTTGCCGGGCACACCGGAACAAGCCTGTCCAGGCACGTCCTGCGCGCGATCAACAACGCCGAGTCGGCGGCATCGACCCGGCGCAAAACCATGGTCGAGGACGCGGCACGGGAGGCCCGTTGAACAACAGCAACTTCAATCCGCTGGGCAACGCGGCGGCAGGCTCGCGTTTCGAGGTCTACCCCGAGGCCTTGCGGGCGGCGACCGACGACGTCTTCGCCGCGCGGGAAAAGCTCGTGAAGTTCGGCATCGACGACCTGTCGCCGATGGTCCTGCGCGACGACGATGTCGGGCTGCTCGGTGTCCAGGCAGGCGTTGTCACAACCTTCAACAACGCCATCGAAGGGATCCGTGACAAGACCGGCAAGGGCGCGGTACAGCTGGAGCGTTTCGCCGAAGCAATGGACAAAGCCGCCGACTACTACGAAACCCTCGATGACGAGGACTTCAAGCAGCTGCGCGCGAAGGAAGAGGGGATGAACTGACCATGACCACATCGCCAGCCGTCCCTTCAGGCCCGACGGCACCACCGAAACCCTATCCGGAAGACGCTGACGGGAAAATTCGCAAGATCGCCGAACTCTTCGGCCGAGGCGACATCCTGCAGCTGCTGGAAGACGTCCGCAACAACCTGCTGGGCAACGCCGTCCACGTCCAGAACTTGGCCATGGAGTTCGCGAAGAACCACACCCTCGCTGATGCCGGCGACAACATCGACGAAGCTGTGCAGTCGGTGAGCGGTACCTGGAGCGGCCGCGCCGCTGACCAGTTCGCCACCTACGCGGGCAGGGTCGGAAAAGCTCTCGAAGGTCAGCAGAACGTCGTCGCCGGCATGTCCGGCATCCTCACCGACATCGCCGGCTGTGTGATCGAGACCTACAGCAAAGCCATCGAGTTCATCGGTGCATGCGCTGTCGAGCTGGGAAAGCTCGGCTACAAGACGATCATCGCAATCGTGACTTCAGAGATTCCCATTGTGGACATCTTCACGGCGAAGGACGTGCTCGACGCTGCGGTGGACGCGTTCGCTAACCTCGTCACCTCGGTCATGGGGTTGTTCGCGCAGGCCCGAACCACCTTGGGTGACTTCAGCAAGCAAGCGATCACGTTGGTGCGGAGCGACACTGATTTCCCGGATATCCCAGAGCTGCCCGGCAACTCCGGAATGGACGACGAGAAGCAGTGGCACGTGGAGCCGTCGGCGGCCCCGGCATGAGGGCATGGGCACTGGCCGGGCTCGTGGTCGTCGCAGCCGGTCTGCTCAGCGGGTGCGGGCCGGCGAAGCCGCACCGCGTGCTCTCGCAGCCTCCGGCTCCGGCGCAGACCGGTGCGCCGCTTCCGTTCAACCAGGTCGACCGGCCCGTCGACCTGGCCAAGTTCGACGCAGACCCGTGCAGCCTGCTCACCAAGGACCAGGCCGCCGCCGTCGTGGCCGACCCACCCAACGACATCCGCGCGAACGTACGGAACGGCCCACCTGATTTCGGCTGCGCCTGGACCAACCAGGGCGGTGCGCTCATCTCAGCCCTGAAGCCCTTCGACGGCCCGAAGACCCTCACCGAACTATCGGTGGACGGCCTCAAGAAGAACGGCCAACTGGACCCGTGGACCGAAACGTCGATCGCCGGCCTCCCCGCAGTCATCTACCACGTGTTCCGGAACATGGACGAGTGCTCCGTCTCCGTCCAAGTCACCGACGAGCAGATGCTCACCTTCGACATCCAAGGCAAAGACCTGCCCGGCAGCTACTGGAGCAACGACCGCTGCGGCGGACTCGCGAAGATGGCCGAATACGTGATCGGCAACCTCCGGCAAAACTGAGAGGCCGAGCAGCAAGACGTCGGCCCCGGTTGAGAAGGCTCCGCACTCCCCCGCGGGTGCGGCCGTTCGAGCGCAGATCGGCTGCTCCCGCATCATCAGGTGCCAGACCCTCGCGTTCCAGCCTGCCTGGTAACGATTGACGGCGAGGAGCGGCATGGCTGGCGATGCCAACTCGATTGCGAACATCGGTACGCCGCTCTACGCCATGCGGGCTCCAGGCGCCGAACGCGAGCCGCCGACGTGAGTGGGCTGCGCATCGCCTTCTACGGCCGGATGTCGCCCACCGAATTCCAAGATCGACACCTCGCGCGATGGCAGCGTGAAGTGTCCGAGGAGACGATCCGCAGCATGGCGTGGTACGTCAACGAAGGCTGTTCGCCTCGGCTTCCGTGGTAGGAGCGACCCGCGGCGGCGCGGGGTTGCTGGCTGACGCCGCCGCCCGGATCGCAGGTTCGATGCGATCGCCGTCGGCGAGTACGAGCGAGCGTTCTACGGCGATCAGTTCATCATCGCGAGCCGTAAAGACCTGCTCCTCGCCTGGTGACGAGTGCTGCCCACAGCGTTTGGAGGCGAGTGACAATGCGGCCATTCGGGTGCAGACCAGCGCTCGGTTCGTCATCGGTGCTGGGTAGCCGCGTTCCGCCCTCGACCCGGATCCGTCTCAAGCATCGAGGTGCACGATGTCCCGTCCTGCTCGACCAGCTACTCCGGCAGGCGCGGTGTCTCCGCGTCGGGCCGGCGCCCGGCGTCGCCTTCAATCCGTCGGAGGCCGCGGGCTGAGGTTCGCGTTCTACGGGCGGATGTCCACGGTCGAGTTCCAGGAACGGGAAACGTCGCTGGGGTGGCAGCGAGAGGCCGCCGAGGAGACGATCCGAGGGCACGGCGTGATCGTCGCGGAGTACTTCGACGAAGGATACTCACGTCGGCTGCCCTGGCGCGAACGGCCGGCCGCGGCACAGTTGATGGCAGCCGCGGAGCAACCGAACTGTTCTTTCGACGCCGTCGTGATCGGAGAGTACGAGCGAGCGTTCTACGGAGACCAGTTCGACGCCGTGCTGACCGCGCTCCGGGCGCAAGGTATCCAGCTGTGGCTCCCCGAGGCGGGCTGTCCGGTGAACCTCGACGACCCCGTGCACCAAGCGTTGATGCTTCTGCTCGGGTCCCAGTCACGTCGCGAGGTGCTACGGACCCGGCACCGAGTGCTGGCTGCGATGCACATCCAGACCCGTGTTCAAGGCAGGTTCCTCGGCGGCCGACCACCCTACGGCTACCGCCTCGCCGACGCCGGCCCACACCCGAACCGCGCCCACGCAAACTGGGGCCGCCGCATGCACCGCCTGGAACCCGATCCGGCCACCGCACCGTGGGTGCGGTGGATCTTCGAAGAACGAGCTACCGGACGTAGCGTGGCCGGCATCGCCCGGGAGCTGAACGAACGCGGCATCCCATGCCCCTCGAGCGCCGACCAGGACCGGAACCGCCACCGAACGAGGCATGAGTGGATCGTCCGGACGGTGGTCGGGATCCTCGAGAACCCTCGATACACAGGGCGCCAGGTGTGGAACCGGCACGGCGCCAGAACGGTCGCTCCTACCCACCAGCGTGCGCCAGTCCGACCGGCGGCACGAGGTCGGGCCGAGTCGGAAAAGCTGACACACCCAGCGCTCGTGGACGAAGCGACCTTCCTGGCGATTCAGGGCATGCGCGCAACCCGACCCACCAAGTACGGCGGCACCAGGACGTACGTGCTGGCAGGACTCGTGCAATGCCAGCTGTGCGGGCGCCGGCTGGACTCGCACTGGGTCAACGGCCGACCCGGCTACCGCTGCCGGCACGGTCACACCAGCGCCCGCAACCGCCCACCAGAACTCGCCAAAAACGTCTACGTCCGCGAAGACCACCTACTCAACGACCTTAGCGCGCGATTCGCCGAGACTGCAGGTGACGATGCGGCCGCGATCGCCGACTACCTGAGATCGAACGACCTAACGATCATATATGGCGGCCCGACACGAGAAGTCAAGGCATGCAGCCCACAATGCGGGCTTGCCACGATAGCCGAGACCGCCGGAGGGAGCTGCCGTTACTCTGACCTGGCTTCGACGCGCAGATCTATGGGGTAATTGAGTGTCCGAGATCTTGCACGCTAACCACACGCCTGCAACTACCTGGCTGAGTAGAGCTCCGCGATTACCAGACCGACGTCCGGCTGGCGGGTCTGCCCAGGCTTCAGTTGACACGCGGGGTTGGTGATTTCAGGCCGCTGCTGCGGCGGTGTAGATGGTCTCAAACTCAATGGGGGTGAGCTTGCCCAGGCCTCGTTGACGGCGTTTGCGGTGGTATTTCGTCTCGATCCAGGTGACGATGGCCAGGCGGAGTTCGTCGCGGGTCGGCCACCGTCGGGTGTCGAGAACGTTCTTTTGCAGCAGGGAAAAGAACGATTCCATGGCGGCGTTGTCGCCGCAGGCGCCGACCCGGCCCATCGATCCGGCCAGCCCGTGGGCGCGCAGCAGGCGCCGGTAGCTTGTGGATCGGAACTGGGCGCCCCGGTCGGAGTGCACGATGACGCCGCGCGGGTTACGGAGTGCGATCGCGTTACGCAGCGCGGCCACCGCGAGTGACGATCTCATGTGGGAGCCGATCGAGTACCCCACTATCTTGTTGGAGTAGCAGTCCTTGACCGCACACAGATACAGCTTGCCCTCGCCGGTGGGGTGCTCGGTGATGTCGGTCAGCCACTTGGTGTTCGGCGCGCCGGCCGTGAAGTCCCGGCGCACGAGGTTGTCGTGCACTGGCGGACCCGCCCTGCGGGACAGGGCCTTTTCCTCGCGTGCGAAGAAAAAATCCGTTGGAGTGAACAGATCCGCCACACCCGGTTCTCCGAGGCGGTGAAGCCGCGCTGGGCGAGTTCGTCGGCGATGAACCGGTACCCGTCGGCGGGGTCGCCGGCGTGGATGTCGAGTGCGGCGTCGATCAGATGCGCGTCGTCCCAGTCCCGCTGCGACACCGGATCAGATCGCCATTGGTAGAAGGCTTGCCGGGAGATCCCCAGCACCCTGCACGTCACCGCGACCGACACCCGCATGGGGGCGCCGGCCGCGGCCAGGTCACGGACGAGCGGGAAGGCTATTTTCCCGGCAGATTGCCCTGCGCCAGATAGGCGGCCGCCTTGCGCAGCACCTCGTTCTCCTGCTCCAGCAACCGGTTACGCTTACGCAGTTCCCGCAGCTCAGCGGACTCATCCCGGGTCGCCCCGGGCCGGTTGCCGTCCTCCACGTCAGCGGCCCGCAGCCAGTTGGCCAGACACGACTCGGAGATCCCGAAATCCTTCGCGACCTGCTTCAACGGGGCCTCGCCCCGACGGGCCACGGCGACGACATCCTCACGAAACTGACGGGGGTAGGGCTTGGGCACGACGACATCCTTCCAAGCGAGACCGAAGCCTCACACATCAGGTGTCAACCAAACCCTGGGCAAACCCCACCAGCCAAGCCCGAGCACGTACCAGCCACTACCGACGACGCGGCCATCACGAAGTGTCGTTGCAGTACTAAGACGTCGGGATCGCGGAAGCTGCCGTCCACGACGTCCTTCGCCCCGGAGTACTCGTAGACGGCCTCGCCGACCTTCGCGAGGCCATGGCCAACGCCGCTCCAAAAGCTGGCCCAGCCTGATTGATGGTCATCGTCGGATCCGCCGCGCGACCCACCGCCTGATGCATCGAACTCAGATAATCTTAGCAAAATGCCTGACGTCACCAAGGGCATCTTCAGCATAACCGCCAAGCACTGGGTCGCCCAATAGACCCTCCAGGGTGACGACTAGTCGACGGGCAGGCCCTGAGTCCATGCTGGTCGGGGAGGGCGGGACGCGAATACGTCGAAGATACCTCAGGCAGGCGTTGCCTGGTCACTCCTATCCGCCTGAGCGGTGGTGTGCGTTGCGGCGTCCGGTTCGTGGGTGTCGGCGGGCGGCCACCAGATGAGGCCGATGTCGGCGACCACGGTGTCGAAGATCGGGGTCGTCACGTCACGGGCAGGTGGGTGTGTGGTCATGGCGCCCGCACCACGTCGATGATCATTTCGGACCGCACCCACTCCGGCTCGGCGTCGCCTGCCCGTCCGTCGGCCTGTACCGGCACCCACGTGCAGCTGGTGGAAGGGTCGAGGACCGGTGAGCCGGCCACCACGCCCTGCCGGCACAGCTGCCGCGCCCCCCAGGCGCGTTCCCCCAGCAGGTAGGTCACTCGATGACCGACCGCCGGCGGCTCGGCCTGGCGGGGGTCATTCATCGCATCGCTCATCACGCCGCCCCCCATCCCCGTGGCCGCCGTCGGCGGCAGACCTGGATCCCCGTCGCTTCACGATAAGTCGTGGCGAGGCACTCGTGCTGTCATCGCCCTATCACACAAAAGGGTGGCGTTGACCAGGTCACGTCGGCGGGACTGGCGGCACCAAGGCCTGGTTGGTGGTGCTGTCGTTGTCGTCGGTGCGGCGCAGGAGGGCGAGCAGATACCCGTGGGCGGCGATGAGATCGGAGCGGGCCGGGTCGTCGCGCATGCCGAGGGCATGCTGCTGGGCCTGGGCGAGCAGAGCCGGAACCTGCGGTGCGTGGGTGCGCAGCAGCAGGTGGGCACGGGCGGTGGTGTCGGCGAGGACGGTCATCATGACGGGAATCTCGGCGGTGCCAGGCGCCACGGCCAGCACCGCGGTGAGCATCTTGATCTGGGCTGCCAGAACACCCAGCCACCCGCCGTCCGGCTCGGCGGCGGCCTGCGGTGGCGTGCGTGGGCTCGTGCTCACGTAGGTCCCCTCTCCAAAACGTCAGGAAACGCTGGTGCCGCGGCGAAGAAACGCGGAGCCGACACCCACATGACGTCGCCAAGAGCCACATCCCCCACCCGGGGGGAGACACATTCACCACGGGCACGAGAGAGTCGACCAGTTAAGCAGGCGGCCCACCAACCCGGAACCGAACGACAACGCGCTGGACCGACGCCGCTGCGTAGCAGCGCGGCTCTTGCGCGACATGCGGGGGCAGCCCAGCTCAGGTGCGGACGAGGTCGCCGCCGCCATCGTCGGCCTTGCCTCACGACACGAACGGGTGACGTTAACCAGGCCACAGCGACAGAACTGGCTGCTCATCCGTGGTGAGGCGGTACCTCGCCCAGTGGGCGGTGAACTGATCAGCGCCATTCGGAAATTTATCTTTTACGATGTGGCGCATGTCAGCGACGTCCGGAGCCCGGCGTATTCCCCGGTGCAGCCCCCATGCGACGGTGCAGACCTACAACGCATCGCATCCGGACGCGCCGATGCCGGTCAGCCCTGATGCCCGCAACATGTTGCGGAGCTTCACCTGCGCCGGGGCCGGGTTGACGGACGACCTGACCGCCAGCGAGAAGATCCACACGCTGGACTTCCTGCCCGGCGGTGCCCCCGGACCGGGCGAGGCGGACCGGGTCGGCACGGTCGTCGCGACCCGCTGGGGCGACCCGCCCTACCTCGTGCTCGCCGAGAACGTGTCACTGCGCACGGCCTGGGAGGCCATCGTCGCGCGGTGGCCATCGGACCTCTCCGCCGCCGTCGAGGCGCTGCGGAATCTGACTGACAGGGCTGTCTCGAACAGCCGGTAGTCATGGGCTGTGGCCAATGAAAGTCATCAATCGCCTACGGGCGCTGCCGCGCTGGCTCGTCGGCGGACGTTCGGTCGAACAGCATCCCACCCCGGACCGGGTCACACCGGGCTCCGTCCGCGGGGCGGCAACAGAGAGGTTTTCCCGTCGAGAACGAGGAGTGTCGAAGTGGCCCGAGGACACCAGATGAAGGCGCTCGCCCTTCTCTCGGCTTTTGCGCTGGTCGGCCTGACTGTGGCCTGCGGCGCGGGCGGAAGTGGCGCGGGCGACGCGGGGAGCGGCAACAGCCCTTCCTCGGCGGCAGCCGGAGGCTCGTCGGACATCCCGGCGGTCGCCAAGGACGACAAGCTCGCGGCGATGGTGCCGGCGTCGATCACGGCGGACGGCAAGATCCTGGTCGGTCAGGACCAGAGCTATCCGCCGAACGAGTTCCAGGACGAGAGCGGCAAGGTCACCGGTTTCGACGTCGACCTCGGCACCGCCATCGGGCAGAAGCTCGGCCTGAAGATCGAGTTCCAAAACTCCGCGTTCGACGGCATCATCCCCGGCATCCAGGCCGGCAAATACGAGCTCGCGATGTCGTCGTTCAGCATCAACCCCGAGCGGCTGCAGACCGTCGACATGGTGAGCTACTACAAGGCCGGCACGTCGCTTGCCGTCCTGAAGGGCAACCCGGACGGGCTGAACCTCGACGACCTGTGCGGCAAGAAGATGGGCGTGCAGAAGGGCACCACGCAGGTCGACGATCTGCAGACGCGCTCCGACGCCTGCACCAAGGCCGGCAAGCCCGCCATCGACGTCACCCAGCTGCAGGCCCAGACCGACGTGAACCTGGCGCTGACCGCCAAGCGCGTGCAGGGCGAGCTCGCCGACTCCCCAGTGATCGACTACGCCGTGAAGCAGACCGGCGGGCGGCTCGACGTCCTCGGCGCGCCCTACGACACGGCTCCCTACGGCATCGTCCTGAAGAAGGACAGCGGCGACTACACGAAGGCCGTTCAGCAGGCCGTGCAGGCGCTGATCGACGACGGCACGTACAAGAAGATCCTCGACAAGTGGGGCCTGTCCGGTGCGGGCGCGGTCACCACGTCGGAGATCAACCCGGCGTCCTGAGCGGTGACGTGGGCCTTCGACAGCGGACACCCGGCCGCTGAGGCGTTCACCCGCCGCTACCGGACACCACCCGAGGACGGCGAAGACCCCAGCGAACTGGCAACGCTGCTCGAACAGGCCGGCGCCCGGGACTGGGCCACCCGGCGCGCCTCCGAACACACTCACGACGCCATCCGAGCGCTGCCCCCTTGCCTGACCGCTCCGACACGGGCCGAACTGGAAGCCCTCCCTTCCCAACTCGACAACCGCACATTCTGACCAAAACGCCGACCCGCCCAAACTCAGCGCGACGCAGCACCCCTCGCGTCCCACGAACTCGACGTCCGGCAGGCGCTGCGGACGCAGACCGCCGTGGTACCGGTCGCCGGGCATGAACACGGCGGTGCCGGCCTCCCTGCCTGGGCACGACGCTACGAAGGCAAGCCAGCACCGCGAAGTTGGTTGCCCGGAACTCCGAATATCCGCCCGATCTTTCCCAGATACTGCGGGGACCCCCAACCCCTGCGTCGAGCAGGTGTTCCTGGCCCAGGGCGAGCACGCCCAGCTGGTCATGGTCGGCGACTCCGCGCAGGCGATCTACGGCTGGCGGGGCGCCCGCGACGTGATGACCGGCTTTCACGGCCGCCATGCTCGCCCTGTCGCACTCGTTCCGCTTCGGTGACGCGGTCGCCGGGGAAGCCAACCGGTGGCTCGCGATTGCACGCGCCCCGATCCGCCTCACCGGCTCCCCCGCCGTGCGCAGCTCGCTGGACACCGTCGAGGACCCGGACGCGATCCTGTGCCGCACCAACGGCGGCGCGATCGCCGAGATCCTCACCCTGCTCGCCGCCGGGCGCCGCGTCGCGCTCGCCGGCCGCGCCGAGGACCTGCGCGGCGTTTTCCTCTCTGCTTCATTTGCGAAGCGTGGTTGAGACTGGGTGTGTTGCCGAGAGTCTGCCGTCAGCACAAGGCGCTGGCTGCTTGCACTTCGGCGAGTGTTTGCCGTGCGAGTTCGCCGAACTCCTCGTCGTTTGTCGTGTCACTCCAGCGCTCGTAGGCGATCTTCCAGGCGAGCGCGCCCAGTTCGGCGGCTACGTGTGCGGTCAGGGCGGGAACGCCGCGGCGCTTGAGCGCGTCGACCATCGATGCGGTGAGGCCAAGTCCCTTCAGCGCTTCGCGTTCTCGCAGTTCGGGGTTGGCGGTGATCACTGCCTGCCGCCGGGCGCCGAATTCACGACGATCGGGCACGAAGGCTTCTTTCCCGATCACGTCCAGAGCATGAGCCACCGCTTCGAGCGGACCGGCCCCGGCCGGCGCCGCGGCGATCCCCTGGACGACCAGTCCGGTCATCGTGCCCCCGCCGAAGAGCACCTCCCGCTTGTCCGGGAAATGACGGAAGAAGGTGCTCTTGGTGAGCCCGGCGCGTTCGGCGATCTCGATCACCGTCGTGTTCTCGTAGCCCCGCTCCTCGAACAGTTCCAGGGCAGCGGCGACGAGTCGCTGTGATGCGTTGGGCTGCCAGCGGGCCATGGAAACAGCTTACGGCACTTGGTCCCGTCACTCGTGTACGGTGATGGGACCAAGTCTCATCACCGTGTCTGTTGGAGGTTCCCATGAGCCGAGCTGTCATCTACGAAACGTTCGGTGGTCCCGAAGTGCTGGAGTTGCGGGAGGTTCCAGAACCGCACGCCGGGCCTGGCGAGGTCCGCGTCCGCGTCACGGCCGCCGGGCTGAATCCCATGGACTGGGGTATTGCCTCACGGCCCGAAGCGGCGGCCCAGTTCGGCATCACCGTGCCCTCCGGCTTCGGATACGACTTCGCCGGCGTTGTGGACGAGATCGGCGACGGCGTCACGGATTTCGCGGTGCGCGAGCGTGTCTACGGCGGCGCGCTGGGCAGGGCGGTTGCCGATTTCGTGGTGGTCAAGACACCTACGGGGGCGTCCGAGGCGCTTTGGCCTACGCCGGAGGGCATCAGCGACGAGGTGGCGGCCACGCTTCCGGTGGCCGGCATGACCGCCGCCGCCGCGTTGGCGGCCATTGATCTGCGGGCGGGCGACACCGTCCTGGTCGGCGGCGCCGCGGGCGGCGTGGGCGTGTTCGCCGTACAACTCGCGAAGCTCGCCGGCGCCCGGGTGATCGGGACCGCCTCGGAGAGCACGTTTGACTTCCTGCGCCAGCTCGGCACCGAGCTCGTGACATACGGCCCCGGACTGGCCGACCGCGTACGGACACTCGCCCCCGAGGGCGTGACCGCGGCAACCGACCTGTTCGGCACCGAGACGGCCGAGACCGCGCTTGCACTCGGTGTGCCGCCCGAGCGGATCTCCACCATTGCCGCGGGGCCCAACCCGCCAGGCGGCGTGCGCGCGACCGGCGGCTTCGACGCGGTTCCTGGCGCCGCTCAGCGGATCACCGACGCGATCCTCGCCGGCGAGATCACCGTGCCGATCGCCGCTACCTTCCCGATCGAGAAGATCCGCGACGCGGTGACAGAGCAAGCCGGACGCCATGTCCACGGCAAACTCGTGATCACGCTGTGAACCCGAAGGAATGCCACGAAACTGAGACCAATCCGCGTGACATCCGGTGAGACAACCGACGAAACCGTCGGTAAGCCAAGATCGATATGTCACGCGCTCTCTGCGGTTGCAGCTGGGCTGATCATCGCGGTCTGCACACGATGGACGTCTCCCAGATCGACATCGGCCCGATCCACATCGTCGGCGGCGCCGGCACCGCCGCCCCGTAGACCTGTGCACGGCGGTGGCCCGGCCGCGGCATCCACTCGCGCCGGGCCACCAACCCGCCGGTTCTAACGCCGCGAACGGCGAGATCGTCGAGGCGGTGGCCTGCGCTGTTCCCGGCGCCGTTGCGCCACACGGGTTACGCTCGCCTTCAGCGCCACCGGGCGCGCACGGTCCCCCGGAGGAGCACGGGAGGCCCCGATGGCAGGCGACGCGCCAGGCGGGCGGTCTCGGGTACCGGCCGCGATCGAGCCGATGCTCGCGACCCCCGACGGCAGCACGCTCCGAGACGGCCCGCAGTTCGCGTACGAGTTCAAATGGGACGGCTACCGGGCGATCATGCGCGTTTCCGCGGATGGCACGACGGTGCTGACCAGCCGCAACAACAACGACTTCACCGGCCGCTTCCCCGAGCTCGCCGGCCCCTGACCGAGGCACTCGGCGGCCGGCGCGCGGTGCTCGACGGCGAGATCGTGGCCCTCGACGGCGAGATCGTGGCCCTCGACGACGACGGGCGGCCGAACTTCAGGCTGCTGCAGAACCACGACACCAGCAGCCGCGCGGTCGCCTACTTCGTGTTCGACGTCCTGCAGCTCGGCGACGACGTCCTGCCCTCCCCCGCGCTCGCCGAGCAGGCCGGCACCATGACCGCGCGCTGCGGCGCCGCGCTGCCGCACGACGGCATCGAGCTGGTCGCCGGCGACTTCGGCGTTTCCTGCTCCAGCTGTCTGGTGCAGGCGCTGACCCCTCGGGCTGCGGACCCGGAAACCGGGCAGCGCTGGCGCGAGTGGTGATCACCCTCCCTGGGGGTCGGTTCTCGTCGCGGACACGCACGCCCGCGACGAGAACACCCACCCGCCCGGGACTTTTCCGGGCACGGTGATCCTTCCGCACCACCGGCGGCGGCAGTGGTTCACCTGCTCACGTCCACTCCGCCGGGCCGGAGTGGGTGCAGAATCGCTTCGGTGATCACCCCGGCGCCGGAAACCGGCCAAGCTCCACGCCGACAAGGCCTACGACATCCCCGCCCTGCGCGACTGGCTCCACCAGCGCCGAATCATCCCGCGCATCGCCCGCAAAGGCATCGAATCCCGCGACACACTCGGCAAACACCGGTGGGTCATCGAACGGGCCATCGCCTGGCTGTTCGGCTACCGCCGACTCACCAGCCGCTACGAACGCAAAGCCGGCCACTACCTCGCCTTCCTCACCCTCGCCGCCAGCATCACCTGCTACAAGAAACTCACCAAATGAGACAAGCTCTTATACCCCTCTGACGCTGCGTACGTAGTTCTTCCGTAGTTCTTCCGAAGCGAACCCCGAAGCCGCCAGCCACTCTGAATGGGTACGAAACACCCGCGCACGAGGAAGGAAAAGCGACGAACACCTTGAGTGAGCTCGGCGCGCTGCACCTAACCCGCCCAGGTACCGCCGCCGGGCCGGACACCTGGGCCGCCTGGCACGAGCGCCGCGCGCTCGTGCTGGACGCCCTGGCCGCCGAAGGCAGCACGCTGGCAGCTGCCTCCGCCGCGGCGGCACACCGCAAGGCAACCGAACTTGGGAAGTAGCCGGCTGAAACCGGACCTAGCCATGGGCGGCGGCCCGAGGACCGTGCGTCGCACGGGCGGCGCGCGAGGGCGCTGCCGGTCAAACAGCGGCCGGCAGCGCCACCTTCACAGCGCTCAGCGACGGTTGCCACGCTCGCAGCCGGCTGATCATCGCGGTGTTGCACCTTGACCTTGATTGGCGCCACCAGGACCACCTGCGATACGACCATGGTGGTGGCGGACCTGCGGAGTCTCGGTCATCGCTGGTCGTTGCCGGAAGGCCTTGGGTGGAGCCGTGTGACATGCACGTGGCACGGGCCCGCGACGCGGTCGCGGTGGAGAGTGGCCCGCGAAGGCCTGCGACCAGAGAATCTAATTCGATCTTGGTCGACATTGTCGGTTGTCGACCCTTATGGGTCGCTGCCTGCGCGCCTCTGGCACCTCGACCTCGCCATCGGCCGCAGGTTCGAAGCTTGCAAGGGCCAAGTTTCCCCAAGGGGATCGCGAAGATCGCTTGCCCACAGCAGATTAAAAATCTTGATTCACAAGTCTTGACATTAGCTCCTGTCGTTGTCGTACTTGATACGAGTCGTGAGAGTCGTTGAGCACTCGCACCCAGCGAGTTGAGGAAGGATGTTATGACTGGGAGCCGACAATCTGGGGCATCGCGTGATTCAGGTCACGTCCGGTGAGCGCGACGCAGATTCCTACCGCGCCGTACCGGTTGCCGGCGGTCGGTCATACCGTTCGTTTTCTGCGGGATCCGATCGGCTTCATGGAGTTACTGCAACCATTGGGCCCCCTGGTGCGCGTGTATTTCGGTTCGCGGTCTTTCTACTACGTGAGTGACCCGTTGCTGGTGCATGAGGTGCTGCTGGCGCAGAACGAGGCATTCGAGAAAGGCCGTCTATTCGAGAAAATGAAGACTTTCGCCGGCGAGGGAGTGGGAACGGTTGCCGGCGAGCAGCACCGTATGCAGCGTCGTATGGTACGTCCAGCCTTGCATCCCGACCGGCTTGAGCATTATGCGGAGATCATGTACGAGCACGCTCAACGCGGTATCGCGGGATGGAAGCCTGGACAGCAGGTCCGGGTGGACCGCGTAACGCTCGACTACACGGTTCGTGTTATTGTGGCCACACTGCTTCCCGCGCAGTTGCATCCGCATGTGGCTCGCCATGTGATTGAGACGGTTCCAAAGATGCTGCGTGATGCCATCCGGTTCATGGTGCTGCCCGAGGCGCTTTTCCGTCTGCCACTCCGTGTAAACAAAGAGATCCATTCCGCCAGTGGGGAGCTGGCGAAGACGATTGACGAACTGATCTCGTCCTACCGTGCGAGCCCGATCGTGTCGGAGCAATTCGATCTCCTTAGTTACATGCTGGATTACCGGGTTCCGCAGACCGGCGAGGAAGTTCCACACAAGCTGATGCGGGACCAGGTGATGAATTTTCTCATTGCCGGGCACGAGACGACTTCGTCGGCGCTGACCAGCGTTTTCTGGATGCTGGATCAGCATCCAGAGATACGGGAACGGGTGTATCGTGACCTTGAAGCTTTGGGTGCTGAAAAGGTCACACAAGAAGCGCTGATGAAAGTGCCCTACACGCGAGCTTTTGTGAAGGAAGTCTTGCGGCTCTATCCTCCCGGGTGGATGCTTCCGCGCCGGACCACCCAAGGGGTACAGATGGGAAATATCCATGTGCCCGCCGGCTGTGAGCTGCTGATTTCGCCCATGGCGCTCCACCGCCGGCCTGATGTCTTTCGACGGCCTCATGTTTTCGATCCTGATCGGTGGATCGACGCCGGCACGCAGGATATCCCGAAGGGGGCGTACATCCCGTTCGGCCTGGGGCCACATGTGTGCCTGGGTGCTCAGTTCGCGGAAATCGAGATCGTCACCTTCCTGGCCGCCGTGAGCCGTGGATGGCGACTGGTACAGCGTCCTGTCGCGGCTGACCGGTTCCGCTTTGGCCTGACAGCGAGACTTCCAGAACTCCAGTGCGTGGCCGTGCCCCGTTGATCCCCACCCAGTGAAAGGCGCAGTCTTGTGCAAGGGCTGACTTCCTACGCAGAAACCGCCATCCCCGGCGTCGTCCTTCCCGAAACGTTGCGGGATACACGCAGGTGGGCTGGCCGTTTCGATGCGGACACCGAGCGAATTTCGCGCTACGTTACCCTGTTCGCCTGGGTCCACCCCGACATCGTCGCGCAGCAGCAGAGCATCCTCGCGAAAATTTACGCCTTCTACCGTTTCTACGACGATTTCAATGACTCCTTGCAGAATGACATCGCGACCAGTCGTTCTATCGCCGAGGAGATGATCGGCGTACTGAATGATGAAGAGCCCCGGTCGGACACCTCGGTCGTCTGCATGTTTCGTGATCTGTGGCGTCAGCACAAAAAGACGGCCCCTCAATCTTTCCTTTCGCGTACAGCCACGCACTGGCGTCACTACTTTGCGACCCAGAGCAACTATCATGCGATGCGGAAGGACGAGTATCCGTGGAATCTTGAAGATTACCTCGGATTCCGCATCGACAACGGCGGTGTTGCCCTCGCGATCACGCAGGGCGAACTCGCTAACACGGTCTACATTCCCGATCCTGTTTACAGGATGCGGACTCTGGTGAGAATGCGGACCCTGGCGTCGTACTGCATCATCCTCACCAACGATCTCCACTCCGCCGTACGGGATGAACGTATCGGCGACCACCGAAATCCTGTCGCTCAGTACATCAGGCACGCCGGCGCCTCACGCGCAGAAGCATTCGCCTACGTTCAGAATCTTCTACTGACGTACAGCGAACAGCTCCACGACTCCTTCGACCGACTCGCACTTGAATGTGATCTCCTCGAACTCGGGGATGCGGAGTGTGCTGTTGCTCAGACGGCGGCCCGGAACTGCGTGCATCACAGTGACGGTTACGAGGCATGGGCGTATCGGAACGAGCCGCGTCTGGCGGCTCCCGATGTCGATCCGGGCCTCATCATCCGGCCGTCGGGTTCCTGACGTCGCTACGCGGTGCCTTCGACGAAGGCGTCGAACGTCGGCGTGCTCGGTGCCTCAAGCGATACATCACCCGAGAGATCTACGCCACACTTTCCCGCCACACCGGGCCCGAGCCACGGCCGACCGACCACGCTCTCCGGGAGCTGTCCCCTCGCTACCGATGCGGCTATGGGGCACAAGGTCCGCGTGATCGCGGTGGTGAGATCCATGGTGCTTGGTCCTTTTCTCTTGTCGGCGCTGGTGGCCGGCGGCTGGGCTCGGGAAGCGGTGGGCTGGGGGCTGCCTGGTTTTCTTCGCTGCACGCCGACCCCGTTCGGGCTTGTGTTTTTGTCGGTCCCCCGTGTCGCCCACGGGGTATGCAGCTGACCGGACGCGATTTCGACAAGATCCCGCCGCGCAATCTGCAGGTGCCGGTGGTCGACTTCGCGCACCGCTGGCTCGCGGCCGAACAGCGCTACGACGCTCGAGCGCAGCTGGCCGCGCTCGGTGTAGTCGACGTGTGCCGGTTGGGCCGGTGAGGTCCGGACATTGCGGTGAACTTGATCGCGGCATGCATCGGCGGTATCGCCGTGTGGGTGACCGGTCGGACGCGGCGGCAGGCGCGACGGTGGCGTGCCCGACGTTGCTGGAAGAACATGGGCGACCGCGGCGTCACGGTCGTTGTCGGTGTGCACGAGCGAAACCAGCTGTACGTGTGGGAGCGATCCGGGTTGATCGGCCTCGGTGACGCAGAGGCCATGGCCTCGGTTGAGGAACAGTTGCGGTCGTTCGGTTTCGATTCGACGGTGAGGCCGACGGGCGACATGCCGAGTTCGGAGTTGCGCCGCGATCTGGTACTGGTCGGCGGTCCTGACGGCAACAGGGTGACTGCTCAGATGATTCCGCGCCTCAGGCCGGCGTTGACGTTCGGGTTCCCGCGTTGGACTACGCATGAAGTGGCGGTGGCGGATAGCGCGACAGGCCACGAGTACTACCCGGAGTATGACGACGATGGAAGTCTTGCCGCCGACTACGGCGTGGTGGTCCGGGCATCGAATCCCTTGGCCGATGACGGCACGGAGATCGTGATCCTGGCGGGTTGCTGGGGCAACGGCACTGCCGCCGCGGCGGATTCGTTGCGTGGCATGGCTATCCATCGCCATGGAGTCTCCACCCGCCGGTGTCAGGACCGGCCGTCAGCCGATCCCGTTGATGCGGCGCCGGGCGCGTTCGGTGTGGTATCTCAACAGAAGCGCACCCTCCACCGGCGCCGCTGAGGCCAGCCACAACGAACAAGGCGCCGCCGGCCCGGCGGATAGGATCCGCGGCCCACCGGCGGACGCGGCGAGCAAGGGCGAGATCGTCAGGCACACCTCGTCCACCCGATCGGCAGGCCCTCGAAATACTTGATGAGGCAACCGTGCGCTTAGGTCGAAAAACTTGTTCATTCGATCGTAAAACTCTTGATACTCGCCATACCCTGTTCTAATCGAGTAGAACTTCGACATCAGTCTTCACCCAACCTGATCTTGAAGTGAGTGCGCGCGGAACGTCCTCGTCGGACACTGTGGCCAGCGAAGACCAGCACTTCTCGGCGTCGCCGCATACTTCGGCGATCATCTCCGCGACTTGTTTCACCTGGCCGGGGCTGTCGAGGACCTGCCGCGCGGGCAAGGCACGCAGTACCTCGGGGGTGGTGTAGCGGGACTGGAGCAGGCCTGTTGTGGTGAGGTCGCGTTGCGCCGCGCGACCGTGGAGATTTCGCAGGTGCCCGGCCAGAATCGCGGCCGGATCCTGTTCTTTCGCCAGTTCGGTGTCGGTCGGCACGCGGACGAGAGACGGCTTTTTTGTCTGGGAAAGCTTGGTGAGCTGTTCCCGGCGAGACCGGCTCGCCGAGTTCAACTCGCCTGCGCTACGGCGTTCGACCGCGTCGAGCGAGGGCTCGTCGAGCAGGGGAACGAGGTCCAGAAGTGCGTCGCTCGGTGTCCAGGGGTTCGCCACCAACCGCTCGATCGCGCCCGCTCGTATGTCGGCGTCCTTCGGGGAGAGCGCTCGATCGCGGTCGGCGCTCGAACAGCTCTCCCTGACGGACACGACCACCGACCGGAGGAGATCGCCGTCGTCGGTGAGTTCGGCCAGCGCGGCGATGTCCTCCCAGTCCGCACCGGTGAGCCGGCTGCCCGGCTCCCAGCCTTTGGCGACGACGTCCCGCACGAGTTCGGCGAGCGGCACGGCGGCGATCTGCCTGAGCCTGGGCCACCGACGGACGTGCTTCGCGGCCGACTGCAACCGGATGCCCTGGAGGTACTTCCCACCGGCACCGAAATCCCGGGTCATCACCGGCAAGCAGGTCATGAGCAGCTCATCGGACAGCGTGCTTGCCCGGTCCAGCACGATCCGCCGAACCGTCTCTCCGTGCGGCCCTGCGGCCAGTGTCCGCCACACGACCAGCCGGTCTTCCAGCACCGACCACGCTGCCCCGTCGCGCTGTTCTTGCTCGACCCTGAGCCGCTCCCACAAGCGGTCGCGCTGCCACCTGTCCAGACCCTCCAGCTCCGGCGGTTCACCACGGTCGGTCAACGCCGAGTTCACGAGGGCCACCACGAGCGGCTCCGGAAGCTCGGTACCGACCATGCGGTTCCACTGGGTGGCGACCGCGCTGACTTCCGCTGCTTCCACACCGCCGGCCAGCTCGACCGCCTTTACATCCCAGCCGCGCTTGCCGCACAAACCGATCAGGCCGGGCAGTTCACGGTGATCCCGCGCCGCCACGTCGAGCAGTTCCGGATCGGCGGGCAGCAGTTCCAGCAGACCCACGACCAGGTAGCCCTCGGCCACCTCGACGAGCCGCACACGGTTCTCGTCGGTGAGGTCGTCCCGGAGTGCCACCTGGCGCAGCAAGTGCGGCCGCATGCTCCCGAGCGTGGTGATCACGCCGCTCAGCTGCGGCTCGGACAACGACGGCAGCCCGGCCAGAGCACCCAACACAGCTTCGTGCACGAGCCCAGGATTCCGCACACCACCGACAAAATCCGGGCCTCGGCGATCGAACATCCCGATTCACTCTTTCGTGCCGCTCCGTAACACCCCGACCGTCCTCGCCGACTGGGGAGGGCGTGGCGGCCTCGTTGTTCGATCACCAAGACAACGCGGAGCAAGAGGCTTTCTTGCTCCGCGTTTCGGCGCTGGTGGCGCCGATCGTCGCGAACGCCGGCGCGGTCGTCGACGAAGCGGAGCTGCTCGAGGTCGCGCGCGCGGTGTACGCGGCTTTCGGCGACCAAGACGCCATCGGCGGGCTCACCCGCGCCCAGCTGGCGGACGCGTGTGCGGGTGTCTGCTCCGAAAGCGCCTTCCAGAGCCGGTTCGAGCTGTTCTGCAAACTCGGGATGCTGCGTCCGCATTTCGAGAAGGCGCACCAGCAGCGATACGTGTTCAACCCGACGAGCGCGGCGGGCCTGCTGGTGTTCGAGCGGCTCAGCGAACGTGGCGGGGTCGACGAACTGGTCACTTTGCTGGACCGGACCCGGGCCGCGTTGGCATCCGGGCGTGCCACCGTCAACGAGATCCGGTCCGCACTGCTCCAAGCGCGCCGCATGATGACGATCTCGGCGGACGAACTGCTCAGAATGGTCGTCGCCAGCCCGCTGTCCGAGCTCATCGCCGAACGCAAGCACCACCGGCACGCCGCGCTGATGGACGACGTCTTCGCCCTGAACGAGCAGGTCAAGGACACGTTTCCGGCCCTGGACCCGGAGGCCTACCGCCTCGTCGTGGAGACCCAGCGCTACGTCGGCGCCCGCGAGCAGTTCGTGGGCCGCTTGCTCGACGAAGGTGCCGCGGCGCGCGACTTCTCGTTGCTCGATCCGGAGGAGTACTTGGAGGCCGCTCGGGCGGCGTCGCCGGACGAGCTGGCCGAGGTCTTCGCGAGCACGGTGTTCGACCCGCCGGCCCCGTGGCTGGATCCCGCCGTGGTCGCCGAAGGCATCGCCGGGTTCCGGCCCCGCGCGGCGATCCGTCGCCGTCCGCCACGGCCCGCCGATCCACCGCCGGGTCCGGACCCGATGCTTCGGGTCGAAGAACGAGCGGAAGCTGCCCGGATCCGGCGAGCCCGGGCAGCCGAACTGCACCTCCAGGGCCGTGCAGAGGTCGACTTGACCAGCAGTCTCCGGGCGGCGGGCTGGCCCGGGCTCGCCACCATCCTGGTCGAACTGCTCGCTGTCAACGCGGACCCGGACCTCCCTTATCGCGTGCGGATGAGTGACGAGCTCCTCGTCGAACCCGACGGTCCGGTGACGCATCTGACGCCGGTGACCGCCTACCGGCTCACCGACCTCGCGGAACAGATCGCCGAATTCGCGGAAGAGGAGACCGAGCGTGGCTGAGCCGGGAGCGCTGACCTTGGCCCGGATGCGGGCGATCGGGCAGGTACCGATGGCCACCCGGATATCTGCCGACTGGCACCGGCAGGCCGCTGACGCCGGACGACGACTGGTGGAAGCCGTGGTACCCGGACGGCTCCCGGTGGTCATGCTCGGCTGGTGGGACGGCGTCGAACCCGTGGCGGGCGGGGACACCGGTGTCGAACGGACGAAGACATCGCAGGTTGTCCTGCTGACCTTCGCCGCGGTGCTCGGGGCGTGCTGGCCGGACCGGTCGGAACACCCGTTCCCGGGCGTCGCGGCCGAAGAGGACGCCGTACTCGCCGCCGTCGCCGCCCTCGGACCGATCACCGCGTCCGCGATCGAGGGCGGCGCCGCCGGCCGTCGCCACAGCAAGGGCGCGCTCCGACGACTCGACGATGCACGCCTGCTCTCCATCGACGGTTCGGAAGTCCGTCTCGGCCCTGCGATCGCGCTCTGGTCGGAGGAGCAGGTCGCGGCGTTGCGGTCGGTGTACGACCGGCTTCCGCGGTTGGCGGAGCCCGAATGACCGGGATGGGGCTGAGTGACCTGCCGGCGGCCCGGCAGGTCGACGTCCTGGCTGCGCTCGCGGCTGTGGAGACCGCCGATCAGCCGGTGCCGCCCGACGGGTTCCGTGGCCTGCTCGACCCGGCGCTGCGCGCGACTCTGGACCGGTGCCTGCGCGCCCAGGGCCGCATTCTGCTGAAGGTCGGCGACGGGTTCCTTTCCGGGTACGAGGACGACGTCGGCCGGCAGCTGGCCGCCGAAGGCGCCGGAGTCCTGCCGCCGGACGACCGCGCGGTGCTGGCCTTGGTCCTGCTGCACTGCGTCGCGATTCCCCGCGCTGCCGGACGGCTGCGAAGCGACTCCTGGCTCGACGCCGAGCCGGTCAGGAAGCAGGACCTCGTGCTTTCCCAGGTCCCCGAGTCGAGGGTCCGCGGCGCGGTCCAGCGGCTGCGCAACGCCGGGATCCTGCGCTACGGCGCTCGTCGGAGCATTCTCCCGGGTCCGCAGCTCGCCCGGCTCACCCCTCGGGTTTCCGCACAGCTGTGGGAGAACCTCATTTTGCTGGCCCAGCCCGACGGTGTCATGGGGGACGTCATCCGACGGCGCCGGATTGCCCGGGACGAGCACGCCAAGCAGGAGAAGCCATGACCGAAGCTCACACCCCCACAGCTGGAACGGGCATCGTCGGCGACCGGCACCTGGTCGCCGTGCAGACCTTCGATATCGCCCGGCTGACCACGCATGCGGTACCGCTGGTCCCTGGGACGTTCGTCGCGGTGTCCGGCCAGGGCCCCAAAGGCGACTCCAACGGCTCGGGCAAGACATCCTTCCTCGCCGCGGTTTCCCTGCTCCTCGGCGAGGCTCAATGGCGATTGGAAGCCAACGGATCCCAGCACGCCACCAACCTGCTCTTCAAGCCCGAATCGGCGGGCCTGGATCCGACGCATCGGTACGCCCAAGCCGACCGCGGCTACGTCGTGGGCGTCTTCGCCGACCCCGCCGATCCCGCGCGGAGCGCGCTGACCGTCTGGGTCCGGATCGCCGCGACGACGCCGTACCTCAAGGTGCGCTGGACACCTGGGTTGCACGTCGCGATCGCGGACAGCGACTTGGAACGCGACGTACTGGCAGACGGCCTCTGGGAGGCCCTGCCCCGAGCCCAGGAGCTGGGACCCAAGCGGTTCGCCACCGACCTCTATGGCGACGCACCGCGCTGCATGGCCTACCTCGACACCCCCATGCGGCCCTCCGCTCCCTCCTTGCTGTCTCAGCAGATGACGGAGATGACGCCGGCCAGGATCGGCGAAGCCCTCATCGAACTCACCGGCCGCCAACGTCTCCTGGAGACCGAAGCCGAACAGCGTCGCCGGCTGGCCGAGCAGAAGTCCTCGCTCACGGAACGTCAGGAAGCCGACGCCCGGGCGCGTGTCGACGAACAGGCCGACCTCGATGCCGTCCAAGACCGGGAGCGGTCGCGGCAGCACCTGGCCGAGGGCGAGCACATGTGGCGTCTGCACTTCGCTCGCGGCTTTCTCGAGGTGAGCACGAAGGACGCTGAACTGGCCGAGATGATCGGAGAACTCCAGCAGAACGTCGACGAGCTGACCGCACAACGAGAGACCGCGCAGGACGACCTGGACATCCTCCGCGACCGGACGAACCTCGCGGAGCAGTTGCAAGACGCCAAATCCGCCCTCGATCAAGCGCAAGACCGCTTCGGCGTCTGTCGAGACGAGCGTGGGGCAAACGCGCTGAAGCTCCGCGCGCTGGCCGACCGGCGGGTCGAACTCCTGCCGCGCAGAGACGCGTGGACCGGCATCACCGTCGACGCCGCGGTGGAAGCCGTCGGTGCTGCCGATGAAGAGCTCGCCCAGGCTCGAGTCGATCGTCGAGAGGCGGAACAACAGGTCGGTGAAGCAGAAGCGGAGCTGGATGCGGCACGGGCGGGCGATGGGGGCCCCGCCGGTGCTGCGCTCGCCCGCCTGCGCTCGCGCAATATCCCGGCGGCGTTGCTGCTCGACGAGATCACACTGGCTTCGGAGGCACGTGCCTCATGGGAGCCGCGCCTGTGGCCGCACCGCCATGCGGTGGTAGTCGGCCCGGATGACGAGACAGCAGCGTTGGGGCTGATTGGGACCTTCCCCGGAATTAGCGTCGTCGTCGCCGACTCGCCGCTCACCGCACTTCCGTCGCGGCTGCCCGAGGGCGTCACCGCCGATGTGCCTGTGGCCCGGTTCCTGAACACTCTCGAAGCCAGGACCGACTTCGCGACCGCACCCGAACGCGCAGTCGACCCGGCACTCGGCGAAGCCGTCATCGGCCGCTTCGACGAAGAGATCGCCGGACGCGCCGCCCGGGTTGCCGCGGCTGAGCGCAACGTTCGACGCGCAACCGACAAGCTCGCGGAAGCCCGCATAGCCGAAAGGACAGCGGCGCTGGCACTCGAGGCAGCGCGGGAAGACCTCGGCGCCGCCGAAGCCGCCGCCGAACTGGACTTGCTCTCCGCAGAAGAAGGTGAACTGCAAGCAGCCATCGCCGAACTGGACACCACCCTGGAGACGCTGCACGCGGCGGTCCAGGAGGCGCAAGAGGCATGGCTTGCGGCTGCGACTGCAGAGCAGAGCCACCAGCTGCAGGTCAATGCCGCGGCAACGGCAGTACGTCAACTCGACGAACAGCTGGGACGCGTGCAGAGCAACCTCGGGCAGCGGCGAACCGATCGCGACAACCTCAATGTTTCCTACTGGCTGGTGGGATGGGCTGACACCCCGGAGGCCGCGACGGAACTGCTGGACGCGCAACCGGACCGAGTCCGGGCATTGCGACCACGGTCCTTGCGGCACCGCGCAGCCGAGAAGCTCAAGGACGCGCTGGAGGCCTACCTCGCCGCGTCGCCGCGAGTGCCGGCCGAACTGGCCGAAGCAAAAGACCGGCGTGAGCGCTTCGCCGATGGCGAGCCAGGGGTCGCCGCGCGTGACTCGGACTTCACCAGCATCGCCCAACCCCTGAGGGACCTGCTCGACTCCCGCAAGGACTCGGACCGCATCCTCGAAGACCGCATCGTCCGGTCGCAGCGTGAACGCGCGACCCAGATCGAGGAGATGGCCGCCGAGACCACGGCACTGGACGAGGAGATGGAACGGCTCCAGGACGCGATCAGCAGCCGGCTCGAAGCCTCCCTCGACAAAATCAGCAAGGCCCTCGACCGGCTCACCCGGGCTCGCGGCGGGTTCGGCGCCGAGCTTCGTGTCACCCAGACCCGACCGCCGACCGCCACGTCCCCGTGGACCTGGGAAGTCTCGCCTCGGTGGCGGCGGTCCCCCTCCGGCGGAATGATCTCCTACCGCGAAGTCGCGAACGGCGCGCAGGTCAAGGTCTTCGCCATCCAGCTCGTGCTGGCCGCGCTCCTAGCCGCGGACGGTGCCCGAGGCCGAGTCCTGGTGCTGGACGAACTCGGCAACAGCCTCGGCGACGTCAACCGCAAAGACGTCCTGCGGGACCTCAACGAAGTGGCCGCCCAGCAACAGGTCACAATCCTCGGCACGTGCCAGGACTCGGTGATCGGCGACGCCGCCGGCGTGTGTGGGGAGATCCTCTGGTTCTGCCACCAAGCACACACCGAGGCCTACAACCAGCCGACCCGTGTCTGGGGCTACGACGCGAACGGCGAACGCGTCGAGCTTGTGCGCGACTGGCTCACCGCCGGACGGTCCCTTGTCTGACCAGCACATCCCGATCGGTGGTCTGCCTGCCGGAGTCGTGGCCACCGCTGTCGCACGCAAAGACGGCAGCGTTCCCCGAGACCGGCGCGGCCGGACGAAAACGACGTACGTCCGGCTCACGTCCAGTGGTACCGGCGTCACGCCGGGCACGCCGATCGACGGCATCGCGGCCAACGACCTGAAGTGGGTCCTCGACAGCTCCCGGAGGTACTGGAGTTCCCTCGAGCGGCGCTTCGGTCCGGCTGCGCGGGACGTGGTACTGCACTTGACCGCAGCAGGAGTCGTCGACGCCCTGTGCTCGGTCGGCGAAGACCTCCGCATCGACGCCGTACGACGCTGGGATCTCACAGCTGCCTGGGACTCCCACCGGCGAACCCGCAAGGATCACGAACAGAACCGCGTTGAAACCTGGCGTTCTCGCGCGGAAGCCGCGGCCGAGCGCGTCGTGACGATCGATCCGGAGCTGGCGCAGGCGCTGACAAGCAATCCATCGGCGAATGCGCGGTTGGCTGTCCTCGTACATGCCGCGGAAGATCTCGCCGACGGCATCACCCACGACGGCCCGCGCGCTTTCAGCCAAGCCCACTTCGACGGCACGAAGGACCGCGAGGACGCCGCGGACATCCTGGCCGCGTGCGGCGTCCAGCAGAGCACCCTGCTGGCACTCGGCGTGCTCCGGAGCCCGTACCTGGGTCTCGGCGGTCCGATAACCGTCCAGGATCTGAACGGGCAACAGTTCTCCCTTGCGGGCCTGGCCGGACCGATCCGGTTCCGCGCCACCGGCTTGCCTCTGCTCGTTCCCGCGATCGTCGGCGGCACGAAGACGATGGCCGTGATCGAAAACCTGCAAGCGGCCGAGGCGGTGTGCGACCGCTTCCCTGGCGTCGCGGTGACGTGGTGCGCCGGACAGCCTGCTGACGTGGTCGTCGACCTCAACGCGAAGCTCGCCGCCGGCGTCGAGCACGTGATCGTGGCGACCGACGCCGACCTCGGCGGTGTCCGCATCGCGAATCGGATCGTCACGGCGTTGACCGGGCACCCGGACGTGCTGATCGTCGACGCCGGCGCTCACGCCCACCCTGCGCGACCACCATTCGGCAAAACAAGTGTCGACGGCCTCACCGCGCTGGCCGAAGCGCCCGATCCGATCGCCCGGTTCGCCAAAGCTTGCCTCGACCGCGGTTATCCGGTCGAACAGGAAGCGACCATCCGAGCGGCGCTCAACGCAATCCTCGGGTCCTGACTGCCATCGAAGCTCGCCGCAGGGGCGTCTCAGCTGCACCGGGTCAGCTCGAACTCGTGCTGCCGGCATCGAGCCCATGCGAGCCGCACTGCGGCCATTCGAGTGCAGATCAGCCCCAAGCTCGTCATCGATCCCAGGCGAGTGCGTTCCGCCCTCGACCCAAACCCGCCTCAAACGTCGAGGTACAGGATGATCGCTACCGCCCGCAAAGCGACCACGAGGCTCGCGGTGTCCCCGCGTCGGGCCGGCGCCCGACATCGTCAGGGAACTGCCGGGAGCCACGGGCTGAGGTTCGCGTTCTATGGGCGGATGTCCACAGTCGAGTTCCAGGACCGGATGACGTCGTTGGGGTGGCAGCGCGAAGTCGCCGAGGAGACGATCCGTGGGCACGGTGCGATCGTGGCGGAATACTTCGACGAAGGATGTTCCCGCCGCTTGCCCTGGCGGGCGCGGCCTGCCGCGGCACAGCTGATGGCAGCGGCGGAGCACCCGAACCGTCCGTTCGACGCGGTCGTCATCGGAGAATACGAGCGTGCGTTCTACGGAGACCAATTTGGCGCCGTGCTGACCACGCTGCGGGTGCAAGGTGTCCAGCTGTGGCTGCCCGAAGCAGACGGTCCCGTGAACCTCGACGACCCCGTGCACCAGGCGTTGATGCTGCTACTCGGGTCCCAGTCACGTCGCGAGGTGCTACGGGCGAGGCACCGTGTGCTGGCGGCGATGCACGTTCAGTCCCGGGTTCAAGGCAGGTTCCTCGGCGGTCGGCCGCCCTACGGTTACCGTCTCGCCGATGCCGGCCCGCACCCGAACCGGGCCCACGCGAGCTGGGGTCGCCGCCTGCACCGCCTGGAACCAGATCCGGTCACCGCACCGTGGGTGCGGTGGATCTTCGAACAACGAGCCACGGGGCGCAGCGTGGCCGGGATCGCGCGGGAGCTGAACGACCGCAGTGTCCCGTGCCCGTCGAGCGCTGATCGAGATCGAAACCGGCACCGGACGAAGCACGAGTGGATCGTCCGGACCGTCGTCGGCATCCTCGAGAACCCCCGATACACAGGGCGGCAGGTATGGAACCGTCACGGCGCCAGAACAGCCGGTCCTGCCTGCCACGGTGCTCCAGCCCAATCGTCGGCGGTACGAGGCTGGGCCGAATCGAAGAAGGTGACGCACCCTGCTCTCATCGACGAGAAGACGTTCCTGGAGGTCCAGGGCATGCGCGCGGCCCGGCCCACACAGCACGGCGACACAAGGACGTACGTGCTGGCGGGGCTGGTGCAATGTCAGCTGTGCGGGCGCCGGCTGGACTCGCACTGGGTGAACGGCCGTCCCGGCTACCGCTGTCGCCACGGCCACACCAGCGCCCGCAACCGCCCACCAGGGCTCGCGAAGAACGTCTACGTCCGCGAAGACCACCTACTCGACGACCTTCGGACCCGGTTCCCCGACATATCCGATGACGATGGCTCCGCGACCGCGGACTACCTGAGAATGAACGATCTGACGGTCATGTGTGGCGGCCCCACGCGAGAAGTCAAAGCCCCTAATTCCCTATGCGTAGGTCTCGCAGCAGACGAGACCACCAGAGGGCAACTGCTGTTACTCTGACCTGGCCGCGACGCGCGGCTTCATGGGGTAATTGAGTGTCCGAGACGATCTTGCACGTTAACCACAACGCTCCGGATCCCTGGCTGACCTGCAGGTTCTCACTTGTCGACCCCGAAGCCACCCCACGCCCCATGGGGACTACAACGCTGGCCGCTATCGAGAAGTTCGCCCGCTGACAAGTCGCCACCTCGCCCGGCAGGGCGGGGTGGCGATCCGGTCGATCGTGACGTTGTCGCAGTCGAACTCGACCATGTCCGGGAGGACGTAGCGGACCCAGCGCCGGCCAGGAAGCGCCCGCGCCCGACCCGGACGGCGACGTCGACATGGACGGCTGAGCGTGCCGGTGTAACGTCGAGTTTATGTCGTTTCGGGACGGCCAGTACCGGTCCGGTCCGCAGTCGGCCGAGCTATTGGTGAAGACGCGGCGCACTGGACTCGGCTCGCGCGTCGGGCACGATCTCACGATCGAGGCGTCAGAGTGGGTTGCCGCCGTGTCGGTGAACACGGCGGACCCCGCCTTGTCCTCGGTCTCGGTCGACGTCGCCGCCGGCTCGCTGCGGGTGCGGTCCGGAAGCGGCGGAATCAAACCGCTCACCGACTCCGACCGCGCCGAGATCGAGAAAAACATTCAGACGAAGATTCTGCACACCGACCGATATCACGCAATCACGTTCCACTCGACGCGAGTCATCCAAGATGGCGAATCACTCACCGTCGACGGCAATCTGACCATCATGGACCAGTCACACCCGATCACCGTGCTGGCCACGGTCAGCGACGACCGCAGGATCCGAGGCGGCGCAACCATAGTCCAGACACAATGGGGCATCAAACCCTACTCGGCGTTTTTCGGGGCGCTGAAGCTGGCAAACGAGGTCGCAATCGAATTCGACGCGGAACTCACCCCGCCCTAAGAGCGTGTCTTACGTGGTGATCGGGTCGCTCGTGAGCGATGATCTTGGCTGTGGTTGATCGGTTGTCGTTGCGGTTGGTGCCGGATGAGCTGTGGTTGCTGGTGGAGCCGTTGATCCCGGCGTTCGAGTCGCGTCCGCAGGGTGGTGGCACGGCCCCGTTGGACGCTCGTGCGGTGTTCACGGCGATCGTGTACGTGCTGACCAGCGGGTGTGCCTGGAGGGATCTGCCGCCCTCGTTCGGGGTACCGTTGCAGACCGCGCACCGCCGTTTCGGCCAGTGGACCAAGGCTGGGCTGTGGCGGCGTTTGCATCACGCGCTGCTGGACGAACTCGGCAGCCAGGGCCTCATCGACTGGAGCCGCGCGATCGTGGACGGTGCCTGCGTGCGGGCGAAAAGGGGGGATCCATGACCGGTCCCAGCCCGGTCGACCGCGGTAAACCCGGCTCGAAGATCCACGCCCTGTCCGACCGCGCCGGGCTGCCGCTCGCGGTGGCTGTCTCCGCCGCCAACACCAACGACTCCTACGCACTCAAGCCACTGGTGATGGCGATTCCCGCCGTCCGCTCCCGCCGTGGTCCGCGACGCAGCAAGCCGGCCAAGCTGCACGCCGACAAGGCCTACGACCAGCCCGACCTCCGCCGCTGGGTCCGAGACCACGGCATCAAGGCCCGCATCGCCCGCAAGGGCATCGAATCCACGGACAAGCTCGGCAAACACCGCTGGGTGATCGAACGAACCATGGCCTGGCTCACCGAATACCGGCGCCTCACCCTGCGCTACGAACGCAAAGCCGAACACTTCCTCGCCTTCCTCACCCTCGGAGCCAGCCTCACCTGCTACAAGAAACTCCGAATACTAGCCACATGAGACACGCTCTTAGCTCCACAGTGACGAAACACCGCCCACCGGATCCAAAGATCCAGCTAAGGGCTGTCTCGTAACTGGTGTTGTGGTTGGTGGGGCTGGTGGTGCGGTCAGCCGGCGAGGAGGATGTTGTGCAGGTGCGCGATGCCGGAGACCGTGTTGGCGAGGGTGCTGGCTGCGCGGCGGTAGTCGCGGAGGATTTTGAAGTTCTTCATCCGGGACAGAACGTGCTCGACGCGGGCTCGGACCTTGCGGTGGGTGGCGTTGAGGTCTTGCTTCCAGCCCGGCAACTCGCCCCCGTCACGGGGTTTGCGATAAGGCATGACCACGTCGGGGGCGCCTTGGTAACCGCCGTCAGCCATGACCGGCCGGTCGGCGAGTTGTTCGGCGATGCCGGAGTCGCGGTAGACGGTGCAGTCGTTGCGGCCGCCCGACTGTGGGGCGCCGGTGGCGATCACCAGCCGGGTGTCGGCATCGATCGCGACCTGCACATTCGTGGAGTAGCGGTAGTTCTTCGACGGGGTGGCCAGCCGGTGATCCCGGGTCGGGACCAGGGTGCCGTCCACGATCGCCACCGCGTCGATCCGGCGTTTACGGACCGGCGCCAGTGCCAGCAACGGGCCGATCGTGTCGCTTCCCCCGATGCGCTGCGGAAGGCAATACCCCGAACAGCGGCCCGATCTGACGCATCGTCAAGTTCGTCCGCCAGTAGGTCGCGACCAGCAGAACCCGGTCTGCCAGCGGCAATGCCCACCGCCGGCCAGGGCTACCGTCCGCGATCTCGTCCCCGCCCCGCTTCGCGACCAACCGCACCAGCTTCCGGAACTGCCCCGCCTCCAACCCGGTAAACGGGACAATCCACTCCGGCCGCGACGCTGTGATCACCTGCACCACGACAACACGATCACCGACCGGCCCAGCGAGACCGAGACCGGGTTACGAGACATCCCTTAGGGCGGTTTTTTTGAGAGTACAAACTTTGAGTTTTCATGGGCCCTGACTTCCACTGTGACGCGAAAAGTGGAGCAGCCCGGTCCAGCACCACGCAAACGGGGTCGTGAACGCCGCCGCGGCGGCTCCCGGATGGGCGAACCTTGAAAGGTGTTTTGGAGCTATCCCCGCGATGCCCCACACTGTCGCGGGGTGCCGCTCATCTCGGCTGAGTCCGGCCCGACTGCGTTACCTTCAGAGTCGGGCTCGGCCACCCAATACAGCCAGTGGTCTGATCCTCTATGAGTACGAAGCCAGATCCCGACATGACGTGTCCCGTTGCGTGCTAGCTTCGTGCCCATCCTCTTGCGAGGTCGTAGCCGTACGCGAAGGGCTGCGATGGTATGAGCGGCAGGGCTCCGGCGCCCCCGCTGGCAATGCCAAGAGTGTGGGGCACCCGCTTCGCGCACGCTGACGCACTGACCATTCGAACGTGACCATGTACGGGCCGGAACGCGGATGGATCACACGTGCCCGAGTCGCGCCGCTTCCACGGCCTCCAGCACTCGACCGCCGCCTTATTCCTGGAACCGGACGTCGATCTCGTCGTCATCAACGAACTCCTCGGCCACGCCCACATCGGCGTCACCGCCGGCGTCTGCGCCCACGTCCGACTCCGCCTCCAACGCCAGGCCATCGACACCCCAAGCAGCGCCCTCGGGCCGACCGACGCCCCGGACGGCCCACCCACCACAGCCGTCGTCCCCTGACGTTGCCGCCAAATGACTGAGGAGCCATTTCAGTTCACGCCGGTGAGCAGATTTCGAACTCCGAGCGAGCCAAGTCGCGAGCTACTTCACACACGCACGAACGTAAGTGACTCCGCGAAAACATCACCCTTCTCGCAAAGCCCTTTTGACCTCGTCAAGCGCCGCCTTCGCTTGCGCTCTCTCCGCATCGTCGACCCAGCTGCGCCACCACCAACCTCCGACTGGAAGAGCGGCTTCAAGCGCATCAATCGCCAAAGTCCGCACCTGGAGCGATACCGGCTTCGGTAGCCATTCCGTGATCCCAGGGACCTCTTCATTCCATGAGAACTCTTCCCCGGAGGGCAGGCTTGCCGCAATCACTGCCGCAGCGGAAATTACTTCCTCTGGAAGCGTTTCCGATGATTCTGACCGTGAATTCACCAGGACCGATTCCAGCGTTCGCACCACAAGCTCCAGCCGCCCGCCGGCTGTTAGTGCTCCCAGTCCGTCCAGGAAGTCGAGCGCGGTGTCGCTGTCGAAAGGTTCTACACCCCAGGTACCCACTGCGCACTCCAATCTCGAACCCAGCTCACCGGGCGTTTACCTGGAAGGATACCAAGAGGAAGCATCTCCATAGGACAGCGCTCCACAGAGAGGAGGGGGACACGTCGCCACCTCTCGAGTTCTCGGCGTGTCGGACCGAGTCCCCAGCATCATCACCTGACCGCACGCATTGGAAGTCGCATCCGCTACGGGAGAACCGTACCTGATCTGGACAACCTCCAATCGAGGCTCTGGCAGCAGAAATCTACCGCCAGAGCCTCGGCATTACGGAAGATAGCCGCCGATTGGTACATCTATCTCCGGGTCTCTTCGATTCAAGAGCGTGACGCCCCTGCTCTTCAACCCCTCCATTACCGTTTGCTCTATTCGGCGAGCCGTAGTCGCCTTCACACCATTTGATAGAGTCAAGAAGGTGACGTTCTCAACATCAGCCGGGCCATAGCCACGTGATCCGACTGCGTGCTTGGCGCGCATAGAGGCTGCGACACGGCTGTTGATGTTCGTCGTAGACATTCCCACGTACTTGGTGCCGTCATTGAGATGAATGGTGTAAACGCCCGGCTGCTCAGGAACGTTGAATGTGCTAGCAGGTCCGCAATTGTGGACCAGGACCGGCGTGGTACCCGCGATTACATAGTACGTGTGAGTGGTGTCGATGGTGAGGTTGTAGGTGCGGAAGCTGCTGCTGTAGCGGTGGAGGGTTTGAATGGCCGCGTGGCGGTCACCAGGCGTGTCGAGCAGGTCGCCGGGCCTAAGGTCGGTGGCGTCGGTCCAGGTGTGGGTGGTGACGTCGTACCACAGGTGGTGGGCGGTGGAGGTGATCTTCTTCGGGCCGGCGGGGGTGGTGATGGTGACGTCGGTGAAGTCGCGGTCGGTGTCGGTGATGTGCAGGGCGGTGACCGTGTGGATCTCGGTGTTGCTGTTGTCGGGTTGGGCGTTGCGGACCTTGTCGCCGACCTTGATGTCCTCGATCGGCTTCTTCGACCCGTCGGCCATGAGCACGGGGGTGTCTCCGGCGAAGCTGTTGGCCGGGATCTCGCAGGATTCCGCAAGCTCTTCCTCGGCGGCTCGGCCTTCGGCCTCGATCCCGGCCTCGGCGAGGTGTTCACCGCCGACGATGGCAAGTTCGGCGCCCCTGGCCTCGGCACCGCCGGGCACGAAAAAGATCCCGACCTCGGCAGCGCCCTTGAGGCATCCGAGGACGTCGGGGTCACGGAAGCAGCCGTCTACGACGTCCTTCGCGCCGGAGTACTCGTATAGGGCCTCGCCCGCTTTGGCGAAGAAATGTCCAACACCGCTCAAAAAGCCGCCGAAGCCTGAATCATTGTCATCGTCCGACCCGCCGCGCGACCCACCGCCTGATGCGCCGCGAGCCTTCTGCCCTGGCTGCTGGTGCCCGCCGGAGGGAGGAGTTCCATTGTTGGCAGGATGCTGTTGACTCGCCCTGCAGCCGCAGATGTTCGAGTCCAGATCACTTTTCCCGCCGCAACTCCAGCCGCCGTTGCGGCAGGCGTCGCCGCCGCCGAGTTTGCCGCCGGGAAGGTGGCAGGCGCCGTCGGGGCCCGAGCACAGCCCGGTCGGGTCGGACTGGCCCACCGGGTCGTCGCTGGCGTAGGAATAGCCGTTCATCTGCTGCGGGCTATCGGTGTTCAGCACCGGGTCGACGGTGGTGAAGCGCCCGGTCAGGGGGTCGTACTCACGCGCGCCGAGATGGGTCAGGCCGGTCGTGGCCTGGTATCCGCCCAGGTAGCCGTGCTTGTCCGGCCAGGTGGACGGGGCCGGGCCGCGGGCCACGCCGTAGGGGTCCTGCCGGCGTTGGGTGACGGCAAGGGTGTCAGCGTTGACGGTGGCGTAGGTGGTGTTCTGGGTGTCGGTCATCGACCACGACAGCCCGGTCTTGGCGTTGCGCTCGGCGACGGGTGCGCCGTTGAACGTGTAGAACCGGGTCCCGACCGTGCTCGAGGTCCCGGTCGCGCGGAACAGCTCCAGATCGTTGAGGGTCAGCGTGGTGCCGGTCGGGTCCTTGGTCAGCAGGAGGTTGCCGTCGGCGTCGTAGGTGTAGCTGGAGACCTTGCCGCTGGAATCGGTGGCGGTGGCGATGTGGCCTTCACCGTCGTAGGTGAAGGTCTGCCGCGTGTCGCCGGTTCCCTGGGTGAGGGTGCGGCCGGCCGGGTCGTAGGTGTAGTCGGAGTGGGTGCTGCCGTTCGGGCCGGTGGTGTCCAGGGCCTGGATGGCGTGCGGTTGGGGCTGCCCGGCGGCCGGGTAGGTCGACGTCGCGGTGGTGTCGCCGGTCGCGCCGTGCTGGGTTTGGGTGAGGCGGTTACCGGTCGAGTCGTAGGTCCACGACGTCCAGTACGGTGCGGCACCGCCCAAGCCCGTGACGCTCGGGGTGCTGGCGCAGTCACCCGAGGCCGGGGTGAAGGCCTGGGTCACGCGCTGGAGGTAGTCGTAACTGAAACATTGGGTATCGGACGCGGCGCCCTGAGGGGTGTCGGCGATGGAGGTGGTGTTGCCGGCCGCGTCGTAGTTGTAGAAGCGGTTGGCGATCATGAAGTTCGACGTAGTGGCCCGCTCGGCCAGAGTCGTGGCCAGGCGGTTGGTGCCATCGGCGTAGGTGTGGGTGACCGAGATCTGGTTGGGCAGGGTCGGATCCTGGTAGTTGGTGCGCAGAACCTGCCCGTAGGGGTTGTAATCGGTCTCGGAGACCAAGAGAGTGCCGATGCTCGACGCGTCCTGGTAAGTAATCGGGCTGTCCAGGGAGTCGTAGCCGGTGAGCATGCTCTCGTCAGGCACACCGCCCGCGGCGGGGCTGCCGAAGGAGAGCAAAGCGTCGCTGAGCGGGTCGTAGCGCCACGAGAAGGAGTAGTTGCCGCCGAACCCGGTTTCGGTGATCGGAATGGTGTACCGGGAGTTGGTGAGCCGGCCCGCGGTGTCATAGCTGACGACGGTGTTGGTGTAGGTCTTACCGCCGGCGAAGCGGCTGGAGCTGGTGGGCTTGTCCTTCAGCACCGTGTCGTAGGTCCACGACGCCAGCTTGGTTCCGCTGGTGGAATCTTGGTATTCGGCGGTTATGCGGCCGAGGTTGTCGTAGGTGTAGGCGAGGGTGCGGCCGCTGGCGTCGGTGCTGGACAGCATTCGCCCGTCGTTGTCATAGGTGAAAGAGCTGGCACCGGTGTCGGGGTCCGTGGCCGAGGCTTTCCGGCCGAGCAGGTCGTAGCCGGTGGTCCAGGTGTTGTGGCCGGTGGCGTCGGTGGTCGAGGCGAGCTGACCGTCGTGGGTGTAGGTGTAGCTGGTGACCTCGGCAGGGTCGCCGGGGTTGGTGTGGGCCGGGTCTTTGTACTGCGCCAGCTGGACTTTCTGTCCCAAACCATTGGTGACGACACTGCTGGCGGTCCCGCCCTGGGGCGGGATCGTGGTGGTGCGGTCACCGTCGTAGACGGTGGTGCTGCGCCACTGTTCCACGCCATACAGCTGATAGGCCGACGCCGTTGCGCGCCCGGCGCTGTCGAAGGTGGACACCGTCGTGCTCGGAACCGTGTTGTCCGCGACCGCCAACAACGTCGTCGACGGCCCGGAGTCGCCGTTCCAGTAGGCGTCGTGGGTTTTCCACGCCCGGCCCTGCGAGTCGTAGAACGAGTCCGTGACGACACGGCCCCCTTGCGCATACGAGGTCGGGGCCTGTGTTTGCACTGTACGGCCGAGCCCGTCGACCAATGCGTAGCTGGTGGCGTACTTACTGCTGGACAGCAGCGTGTTCGTGGCGACGACGCTGGGCTGGGTGTTGCTGACCGTGTAGGTGTAGGTGGTTTTGGCCGGGGCGTTGGTGCTCTTGCTGTGTCCCGGTGGCCATACGGCGGTCAGCCGGCCCAGGGCGTCGTAGGTCGCGTCGGTGCGCAGCCCGCTGTTGTCGACCTCGCCGGTGGTGGCGCCGGTGATCGGGTCGAGGAATCGGGTCGAGGTGAACGTGGTGGTGTCGGTGCCGCTGACCTGGGGTGTGGTGGTCGCGACCTGAGTGAGGGGGCCACCGGTGGCCGGGGTGAACGCGGTGGTGGTGGTCAGGCCCAGCGCATCGGTCGCCGACACCGCGCGGCCGTAGTTGTCGAAGGTGGTGAGGGTGGATGGGGACAGGAAGTGCTCCGCGCCGCCGGCGGGCCAGGAGTCGATCGTGTCGGTCTGGGTGACGTCGCCGACCGTGGGCGCGGCGCCGAAGGGCTGGTGGTCGAAGTAGGACCGGGTGTCGGAGACGATGGTGGCGCTGCTCGCGGGCGTGGCGCAGGTGCCGGACGTCGTCTGGACCTGGCTGACGTAGTTGATCAGGTACGCCGTGGTGTTCGGGTTGTAGGTGGTGCGGGCGCAGGTGGCCTGGTTCGGATCGGCGATGTCGCCGTCGTCTTCGACCTGGGTGACGAGCCCGTAGTTACCGAAGGTGTTTATGGTGCGGGTGGTGCGCCAGCTGTTGGTGGCGGCGATCCACGTGCGGGTCCGGGTGGTCCCGGTGCCGGTGTAGAAGGCCTGTGTGCCGTTGGTGTTGGTCGCGTTCGCCGCGGAGATCCACGGGTCGTTGATCGTGTCGGTGATGACCTTGCCGTCGAGGTAGGTCAGGGATTCCCGCGTGAAGCTGGGCAACGCCGTGCTGTCGGGGATGGTTTCGCCGATGCTGTCGGTGACCGACGCGCTTCGCTTGCCGCCGCCGGGCAGGGTGTCCCCGTCCATGCCGCGCAGGTACAGCGTCTGGGTGACCGTCGGCGGTCCGGACGGGTCGCTGGTGGCCTGGCCGACGGTGGTCTTGACCGTGCCGTAGCCACGCCACATCGACCAGGTGCGGTTCTTCGGGTCGGACAGGTAGTTCTCGTCGTAGTGCCAGGCACCGCCGCCGAGGTAGTCGTAGTGCGTCACGGTTTGTTGTGACAGCGCCGACCCGGCGCCGCTGCTGCCGGCGATGCGGCCGTCTTCGGTGATGTCGGTGACCAGGTACTTGTTGAACCAGTCCAGCACCGGGTCGGTCGCACCGCCCGGTGTCCAGTAGACCGGGTAACAGGCCAGCGTGTTCGCTTGCGGGGCCGGCATGGTCATGCCGGGGGTGCACTGCGGGTCGGCGTACTTGACCGTGGTGACGCCGCCCTCCTCGTTGGTGACGGAGTCGATCCGGTTGCGGGTCAGCGCGGTGTAGTCGGTGCTCGGGTTGACGCGGTTCGCCAGGGCCTTCGGGTGGAAGGTCACCGGCGGCAGGCTGATCGAGCCGCCGGCCTTACCGGTCTGGGTGATCGAGTCCAGCCACATCGAGGGGCTGGACCCGTCGCCACTGGCGGGGAACGATTGGGCCAGCGCCCACTGGCTCACGGTCTTCCAACCGGTGCCACCGTCGGTGACCTGCGTGCTGACCCCGGTGACCCGGCGGCGGGAGAAGAACGCCGGCGACACGTTGGGACACGCCGCGCCTTGCGTGCACAGCTGGTCGGCGGGAACGTCCGGCCAGGACGCCGCGTTGGCGGTGGTGAGCTGGGCCGGGTCACAGGTGATGGCGCCGCTGGGCACGCACCGTTCGGCCGTGTCGAACACGATCTGGTCGGGTGCGTGCGTGTACACGCTCGCGACCCGCGTGTTGAAGCCGTACTCGATGCGCAGCAGGTAACCGCCGCGCATGTACGACGTGCCGGCGCTGGTGGTGTTCAGGTTCAGCCCGTAGTAGTTGGTCTCAGGCTGGTAGTAGAACGTCGTGGCGTTGCCGTGCGGGTCGACCACGTAGTCGAGGTTCCAGCGCCACGCCTGCTGACACCACGACGCGGCGAACGTGGCCGCGTTGCACGGTTCACCGGCATTGTTGCCGAAGACCGGCTCCGTCCACGTGGACTGGGTTTCGGGGTTGCCGGCCTGCCAGCCCGGCAGGTGGTTGAGCCCGAAGAAGTACTGCGTGCCGTCCACAGTGGTCAGCTTCCAGTGCTCGCCGCCCTGGGCACCGTTGCTCGCCCCGGTCACCTTCTCCACGCGGGAACCGTCGTCGGCCCGCAGGTGCCAGGTGCCGGTGGCGGTGTCCTTCACCAGTTCACTGGTCCGGCCCGCCAGCGACAGCGTCGCGTTGTCGGTCGCCCAGCACAGGTCACCGGTTTTCGTCTGGCCGTTGTTGCCACCCAGATCGTCGCCGCACGACTTGTACGACCGCTCGATGTACCCGCCGCCGCCGAGGGACCAGCCGTCACCGATTTCCGAAGCCTGGTTGTTCGTCGCCGACGTCAGCCCGTCGACGGCGCCGGAGGAATACTGCAGCGTCACCGACGGCGCCGGCCCACCCAGCCCCGCCGGAGCCGACAGCGGGTACGAGTAGTCAAATTCACCCGAGGAACCACCGGCGGTCCACGACCCGGCCGGCGACAGCTTCGTCGCCTTGAAGTCGCCGCCGCCGCTGGAGGTGTCCGGCGTGGCCGCGAGCACCGTCGCCGTACGGGACGACATCGGCGCGAGGGTGACTTCACCGGCAAGCTGTCCGGTCTTGGCGTCGTTGGCCGAGTCGACGGGTGTTCCCGTGCGGCACTCCGGCTTCTCGGGCGTGCTCACCACACAGGCCGGATACTGTTCGAACCGCAGCCGGCTACCGAAGTCGGCACCATAGGCGCCGGCGAACGACCGGTAGTCCACGATGACCTCGACCGGCCCGGACGTATCGCCCGACACCGGGGCGACCTGCACCAAAGTGCCCCGGATACCGGCCTTGTCGGCCACCGCGTGATCCACCGTGGTGACCTCGACCTTGGCCGCTTCGTGCTTCTGCGGCGCTTCAGCCGCCGTCGCACTGTAGGCGCCGGTCCGGCTGTCGCGACCGTGCCCGCGGGTCACCGACACCTGCTTCCCGGCCGCCACCCTCTTCGGCGACGCGCCACCCTGCGCGGTGGCCGGCAGATCCACCTGGGCCTTGCCCGCGGCGGGCCAATGCACCGCCGGAACAGGCGCCGACGCGGGAGCCACCGGCGCAGTGCCGGACAACGCCTTCACATCCTTGCCCGCCACCGAGCGCTCGGCTTGCAGCGCGGGCAAATCCCATCCCAACCCGTGCCAACCGGTCGGCGCCGCGACCGCGTCCTGGCTCGACGCCAGCATGATCGCGGCGACCGCGACAGCCGTCGTGCGCACCCACCGCTTGATCCGAAAACCCCGTCTCGAGACGGTCATGATGGTCATCACCCTTGTCTGCACAGGTGGAACACAAAGAGGAAGAAGGCCACTGATCGACTAGATGTTCCGGCGACCGAACGTCACGCCAGGATCGTCCGTTTGGGCGTCAACGCTCAGATCCTTGGCTGTGCGAAGACCCTGATACACGCGCACGCCAGCAACACCGCCATACCACTGGTCGGAACGTTGGCCGTTCCACACACCACGTCCGATGAACAGGTCACCGGTACTGGCCCGGCTGGTGACGCCCTGGCCACTGGCCGTCCCCAGGTAAGAATTCTGCTTTTTACCGTTGACGTAGAACGCCATCGTGCCGGTGGACGCGTCGTAGGTGGCCGACAGATGAACCCACGTGTTGTCGACAGCATCGGCGTCACTGACCGCCCACCACGCTCCAGGGTCGGTAGGCGACGAGCTGATGAGCATCGTCCACTTCGGATGCGCGACACCATTCGCATCAGGTAAAGGGTGATACCCGAGCAACTCGGCGGAGAACTGCGGATCATCCATCCCCACTACCGCTCGCCCGTTCGGGTCGATCGCGCCGTGCGCGGCCACGTCATCGGCAGTCCAGGAGTGATACACCCACGCTTCGACGGTGTAGGACTTTTCCGTGCGCAAGTTCGCCGGCCGGCCCGCATCGATCTGCCCAGTCCCGGACCCGTCAAACCGCGCGGCACACGCGTTGTCGTCCGAGGAAAGACTGACACCGCCGGAACCCGCCCCGGTCGTTGTGCTGACCGTGTCGAAAAAGCGGTCGCCATACAGGCCCGCGACCTGATCATCGGTCAGCACCTGGCCCCACGCCTGAACCTGATCGACCGAACCCTTGAAGAAGTTCCCGACACCGATGTTCGATCCAACCGTGAACGCGCCCTCGGCGCTCCACACGGTAGGCACGGTGTTCTGGCCTTCGAGCTTCCCGTTGACGTACAACCGGACCCGCATCGACGACTGGTCGAACACCCCGGTCAGCATGGTCCAGGCCCCGACCTGCGGTGGCTCGGTCCCCAACGCCCAGTGGTAGTTGTCCACGGTGTCGTCGTCAGCCGTGGTCATCCCGAACACCCACCGGTTGACATCGGGCGAATAGCGCAGCTGGAACGCCGCTGTGTGCTGTCCGCCCTGGGTGAACAGTGTGTAGTAGCCGTTCGCGTCGTCCAGTTTGGCCCACGCGGACACGGTGAAGGACTGCGTCGTGTCCACCGCCGCAGCGGCGGTGGCGTAGCCGGTGGAACCGTCGAAGTGGACGGCGCCCGCGTTGTTACCGGTCGTCCAGTCGTAACCGCCGTTGAGAGTCATGATGTTGCCGAACGCGCTCGTGTCATTGGCGGTGCTGCCCGTGCCGTCGTCGAAGGCCCAGTTGCCTTGCAGCGACGGGATTGTCGTGTTGAGGACGTCGGTGCAGCCTTCCGCCAGGCCGTACTTCGCCAGCGGTACCGCGGCGTTGGCAAGATCGTGCGCGTCCTGCGCGGACAGCACCCGCTGCCACACCTGCACGTCGTCCACCTGACCGGCCAGGAAGTCAGCCCGGGCCCCGTTGTACTTGCCCGCCCCGATCACCAGGTTCCCGGCTGCGCCCCAACTCGTGATGACATTGGTGGACTGCTTGGCGCCATCGACGTACAGAGTCATCGTCCCCGTCGACGCGTCGTACGTGCCTGCCACATGGGTCCAGACCCCGAGCACCGGGGGCTTCGTCGACTTCGCCCGCACCACACCGGCGTTGGCCTGGTCGGCAGACAACATGCTGAACGCCCACGCGTTGTCGTCCTTGGAGTACTGCAGATAAAACCCGCTGCCCTGGTTGCCGTCCTGCGAGATCACGGTCTGGAACCCGTTGGTGTTGGCCAGCTTCACCCACGCGCCCACGCTGAACGACGTCGTCGTGTCCAGCACCGGACCGCTGGTGGTGACATAGCCGCTGGAGCCGTCCAGGGTCAACGCGCCCTTGGTGCCTTCGCTGTAGCCGGCGGTGTCAGGGTGGGTCCAGGCGTTGCCGTGGTCGTAACCGGCGACCCAGTCACCACCGGCGATCAGGCTCGCGGTGTGCACGGCCAGGCCGTCGTTGTTGGGCGTGGTATTCGCGGTGTCGGCCAGGATCCGGCCACCCATCTCATCCAACGGCCACGCCCCCACCAGGCCCACGGACGGGGTGTAGGGCTGCACGTGGAAGGAACAGGTCGCCGCGTCGAGGTTGCCGCTGGTCACGCAGGTCGCGTCAGGGCCCGGGGTGCCGGCCTTGTTCACCGCCTTGACCTTGATGAAGTTCTGGTTGCCGTTGATCGCCAACGCGGACAGGTCAGCCGTGGCGACCAGATTGCCGTTCGCATCCGTACCCTGGGTCGCAGTGACGCTGGGCGAACCCTGCGGCTGCGGCTCCGAACCATCAGTGGTGTAGATGAACCGGGCGATATCGTAGAACCCAGCAGTGGCCATGCTCGCCGAAACGCTGAAATGCACGCTGTCGTTCTGATGCTCCGGCGCCGTGCCGGTCATGCTCACCGACGGCGCCAGCGGCACCGCCGAGTCGACGGTGAACTCGCAGTTGCCCACCCACGGGGACGACAGCTGGCCGTCGCTGACTTCCATTGACCAGTTGTAGATGCCATCGCCCGCGATCCACCCGCTGGGGACAGCCGCGAGCTGCGCGGTCGCCGCCTGGTTCGGGCCCGGTGTACCGACGGTCACGGGAGTGCCGCTGTTGTCGTGGACGTTGGTGCTGCTGCCCGCGGTACCGGCGCCCACCTTGAACCCGGCCTGCAGCGTGCCGCCGTCCGGATCGGACACCGACCCGGCCAGCTGGGGCGTCTTCGTGGCCACCCACGGCCGATTCGCGCCCTGGACGCACTTCCCCGTGCCGTTCTGCATCGACAGGTTCGCCGGCGTGTTCGGGTAGGAGTCGTAGTCCACCTGGAAATACGGGTTCAGATCGAACCGGCGCCACGCGTCGGTGGTGCCCTCGTCGCGGGCCGCGAGGACGAACCAGGCGCTCTGCCAGTGGTTCGCCGCCGCGTCCTGCGCAGCCTTCAGCGCGTCGAACTGCCCGGCGACGTTCGGTGCGTCGTGGCAGTTCGCGACGTTCATGTCCGACACCCAGTACGGCCAGCTCGGCTGCTGGTTCCACGTCGTGTTGCTGTTGCCCGGGTTCGAGATCCACAGGCCAGTCGGCGCAGGGGTGCAGCTGTAGCTGTGCTGGATCGTCGTGTTCAACGTCGCGGACTTGATCACCGTGCCACCCAGGCGCGAGGTGTTCATCTGGATGTAAGACCGCGACGTCCCCGCGCTGTCGTAATCCTCGTACCCGGCCTTCAGGTTCGAAAGATCACCCGTCGACGCGTTCCAGTTGTGCGCGTTCGGGAACCCGGACTGCACCACGACGTGCGATTGGATGCCGCAGGACGTGCACCAGTTGTCCGGGTCAAGGGACACTGGGTACTTCGTGTTCGGGTCGGCGAGGAACGCTTCGTCCGGGCTGATCGTCACCTTGTCCGGAGTTAGCGCGAAGTCCATCACCGCCTCGCGCCGGCCGCCGCCTTCGCCCAGCTGCTGCTCGGCGGTCGAACCCTCACCGGAGGAGTCCCACATCCTCGATGCGTCACCGGCGAAGATGACGTCGCCGCTGGAGTTCTTGACTTCCAGACCGTCCGTGGGCGCGGTCTGGGCCGGCGTACCGCGCCCATCGCCTTCGGCCACCGACACGGTCGCGTTCTGGGTGTACAGCCCGAACGGCACGTCCCGCAGCTGGGGGTTCTGCGCCGCTTCGGGGGTCTTGATGACGAGATTCTCGGTGTAGCCCTCGATCGCCGCCTTGACCGTCAGGTCGACGCCCGGAAGAACCTCCGAGTATGTAGCGGTGTCCCCGGCGAGGGTGGGCGCCGGCAGGTCGCTGGTCCACTTCAGACCGACCTCAGTGCCGTCTTCTCCCGCCTGGACAATGGGCTTCGCCGCGGAACCAGCGCCGCCCGGGTTGAGGCTGACGTCCACCGCGACGGCCTTCGGACCGATCGAACCGTCGGGTCTTCGCTCGAGCGTCGTATCGATCGGGGTCCAGCTTGCGCCCTGCTTGACCCGCACGGGGTTCGTGTACTCGGTCAACGTCCACGAGCCATCAGGGTTCGCAACCGTCTTCGACGTCTCCGTGGTCTCGGAGGAGACCTCAACCTGCTTGTCGCCCGCCCGGGCATACGCCGTCGCGGTGGCCTCATCCGGCGCCGAATCCGGCACATTCGCAGCCGTCGCGGCCAGAACCGGCTGCACCACAGCCACAGAGCTCAACACCACCGCAGCCGTCACGACAACAGCGCGCCAGCGCACACCAACAGAACGCACAACATTCCCCTCGCCAAGAGCACCAGCCAACCTGCTGGGCCCCCGACGAACCCAAGATCACTCTGCCAAACAGCATTACTTACGGAAATAGACCAAGCGGCGTATTCAACGGATCTTGGCTGTGCACCACAACACACACCGAAAGCAATAAAAGAGCAAATAAGACAAAGGACGCCAAAATTCAATCTGGTTGGGACCAGAGCCACCGCCGGCCGCACTCCGCTGCGACAGGGCGACAGCTCCACGCATGCCAAGTGACGCAGCGGCGATGGCCCCTCCGCTCACCGGAACTGTCCGGCCGATCGGGGCAACCGGCCCCGGCACCTGCAAGCCCAAAGCCAGGCTTCCGAGCGATCACCACCCCCGGCCAGCCCCGGAACGGCGGCAATCGACCAACGACGCCGGACCGCGCCAACGTCGAGCCGACGCCACCGCCTGCACCGGTGACCAGCAACGCGCTGCCGTCCCTGGTCACAAGCCCGGTCGAATCCCTGCGACCAGACGAGGCGCAAGGCGTCGAGTTCAAAGAGCCACACACGGCCATAACTACGACGTCTGGGCAGACCCTCATACACCCAACCCGCCAATGCCTCGGCTGCGCTGTTCGGGCGAACGTAGCCAGGCTCACCGTCATGGCCCCGGAACTGGTGCATCGGTTCATCGTGCCCCCTCCTCGACCACTGCCCGGGTCAGCGCCATCCTCAGCAGCGACGGTGGACGTGCTCGCGCAATGGATGACCACCGGCAGACCCACCCAGCCCTCTCCCCCACCCCACCCCAACAGCGGGTTGCGATTCGCCTTCTACGGCCGCACCTCAACCCTGCGCCATCAAGACCGCGTGTCCTCCCACGGCTGGCAACACGACATGGCCGACCACCTCATCACCGGCCACGGCCGAATCATCGCGGACTACTTCGACGCCGGCACCTCACGCCGCACCCCCTGGCCACAACGACCCCAAGCCGCCCAGCTCATGACCACGATCGCCAGCACCGAGCCGGCGATCGACGCGATCGTGGTTGGCGAGTATGAACGCGCCTTCACCGAAGGCCAGTTCGCCACGATCTACGCCTGGTGCACCCGGCACGGCATCCAGCTCTGGCTACCCGAAACAGACGGACCAGTCGACCTCGGCAACCGTGACCACCGCGCGCTCATGGCGCTGCTAGCCACCCAATCACAACGCGAAGTCCTCCGCGCCCGCCACCGCGTACTGGCAGCCATGCACAACCAAGCCACCCAACAAGGCCGCTACCTCGGCGGACGACCCCCCTACGGCTACCAACTCGTCGACGCCGGACCGCACCCCAACCCCGCCGACGCACGCTGGGGCCGGCGCCTCCAACGCCTCGCACCCGATCCTCGAACAGCACCACACGTGAGCTGGATGTTCCGGCAGCGCCTCGCCGGGCACAGTGTCGCCAGCATCGCCCGGCATCTCAATGAACGCGGGATCCCCTGCCCATCCAGCGCCGACCCCGAACGCAACCGCCACCGAACCCGCAGCGCCTGGACACTACGCACCGTCGCCGTCATCCTCGCCAACCCTCGCTACACCGGACGCCAAACCTGGAACCGCCGCGCCAATGGAACAGGCAATCCGAGATCAACGCCGGCGCTGTCGACCGCGGCTGCGCACCCGGCGCTCGTCACAGAGCAGGATTTCGTCGCCGCGCAGCAGATCCGGGCACCACGACCGACCAGAGACAACCGGCCTCGCCAGTTCGCACTCGCCGGCATGATCCACTGCGGCGTTTGCCACCGACGTCTGGACTCTCACTGGAACCATGGGCGCCCGACCTACCGTTGCCGTCATGGCCACACTAGCGCTCAAGGCGCAACCCAACCCCGGCCGAAGACCTTGTACGTTCGCGAAGACCATCTCATCGAACAGATCAACATCCGCGTCGGTCACCGAAGCACCGAAAGTCAAACCACGCCCGAGCCTGACCGAACACGGAGCAGTCGCGTCGCAGCAGAGCTACGGGACTCAGGAAGGCTGATCATCTTAGACAGCACCGGATGGCGACTCGAAACGATCAACTCGACCTGAGCCCCGCACCAGACAGAAACCCCAAGATCGCGTTTCGCGATCCGTGGGGTAATACTGTGTCCGAGACGATCTTGCTCGCTAACCACAACGCTTTCCTTAGGCTGATCGGGCGAGACCAGGTCTCCTTGTGCACATGCACGTCCGCCCAGACAAACGGCCGCGGCACCAGTTCGGCGTAGCTGGCGAAGCCAAGGGACCTACCCCACCCCGCCAGCTCCTCAGGCTTCTCGCCGTCCTCATTGGCCACGCCGATCGACGTCAGCGCCGGCACTGCCAGCATCTGCCGCACTCTCCAACACACGCGCACCCACTGCTACACCACCCCACCCCCCAAGACGATCAGCTCGGACACCGTCTCGCCCTCCAGGCCGCGCCGTGACTGGCGGCCCCGCGAGAAGCAGCAGACCGACGCGGCGTGGGTGGATAAAGGCCCAGTCTTCACCAGCTCAGACGGCCGCCCCATCCAACCCGTCACCCTCACCCGGCACTTTAACGCGCTGCTCTGCCGCTCCCGTCTACGGACGATCCGATTCCACGATCTGAGACACCCGACCGCGACACTCCTCCTGGAACACGGCTTCGAACTCGTCGTCATCAAGGATCTTGGGGTCACGCCCACATCGCGTCACCGCCGACGGAGTATGCCCACGTCCGACTCCTGCTCCAGTGTGACGCCATCGATCTCCTCGGTCACCCGCTGCGCAACCCCTAAGCCGCCTCCGAGCCGGACGACGGCGACGACCGGCAGCTCCGTGCAGCGCCAATCCGCTGGCGTTGCCATCAACTACTGCCGCCACAGCCACTGAGCCCCGCCTGACGCAATGCCGGCAGGTCCAGTGGCAGAGAGCAACTGCGATACTCAGTCCTGCTTCGCCTGGGAACGCTTCACCTTTGTCTTCGCGATGTCGATATCCGACTCGCGAGCACTCAGACGAAGTTGTCCACCGCTGGTATGTCCGCCACTTACCACCAGGATCTCAGCACCCACACTGGGCCACTCGGCTTCCTTCAAGGGGAGGTCATGGACCAACACGCGATCCACAACACCAATCTCCCCTGATGGAGCCCTTGCCCTGAGCCCATACGGCACCTTGGCTACGACAATGGCGAGAACGAGCTGCCACCTCTCCAGTCGATCAGAAGGTTCCATCACGGGCCGCTCCAGGGAGATCTAGTGAACTCGTTGAACTCATCAAATATCTCTGCATGAATCACGTACTCCATGTGCTCGCCAGTCTCGACCCTGAAGCCAGTTCCGTGAGCATCAACCGACACCTTAGCCCATTTAAATGCGGTTTTCTCGTTCCCGAAATGTGCACACCCGTCATCGCCGTCGGCAGTTCGCGGAAAGTTCGCAGGGTCCAGGATACTCATACGCTCGTATTGATCAGTACTCCCAGCATTCGTGTGTTTTCGAAGCCAACCATTCGAAACATTCCCACGACCACAACACGAGCCGGAGACCCGCCGGGTCGATCCACCCCCGGCGACGTGGATCTGTCTTCATTTCACCGGCGTACGCCTCCGCACTCGCGCGACTCGAACCCCGGCACCGAACCAATCGGCACGCCCGCACGGCGGTACCGGACCCGGCACGAACTTTGGCTCGTCTGCCCGACCCACGCCATGATGAACTCCACACCACCAGATCCCTCGATAAGGCTGTACCAGCGGCACCCCGGACGCGAGCCAGGCCGACAATCAAATACCGCAACCTTCCCACCCACTGCCCGAGCAAGAAGCAGGTGACCGACGGGTACCACTCCAACCCGACCAGCCACCTCGCCCGCCGAGGGCTTACGTTACAGGAAGCACCGGCGCGCATCCGCCATCGGATCCCTTCGATCAGCTGCCGCTTTGCTTCACGACGACGGCCGACCCCGGCCGCGACGGCGCGGGCCGCAACGGCTCCAGGGCTGTCCACTGCCATCGGTCAGATTGCAAACCGCCCCGTCACCGCTAGGGTGTTCACGAAGGCTCCGGTGTCCAGGCCCTAGTTCCTGACACGGCTCCAGAAGTTGGCGACCGCCTCGTCTGCAATGACACGCTTGCGCAGCTTGTCCAATCCGTGGATTCGCACCCGCAGGACAGCCCTGCCGCCCGCTGAGAACGGCACGAGCTTAGCGCACCCTGTCTCCCTCAGAATGCGAATGAAGTCAATCCACGCGGCGGGTCCGTACATGTGCTGCCATCTCGGCTTGTCCTCGGCGGGTGTCAAATTCTGCTCGTAGACCACGACGGAATCGACCCGGCAGGCGATGTTGTCAAGGAAGTACTCGACAGCCTCCTCGAACACGCTCCCGGTGTCCGGCGTCTCAACGCCCGGCACGGGGGCGCCAAGTTCGTACAGTGCCTGCTGCACCTCGTGCGGCTTCTCCAAGTAGGAACTCGGGCGCACCAGCTGCGACACTGTCGTCTGTTCGAGCACGGAGACACCCCGCAGAGGGGAATCCTCGCTGTTTACCCACAAGGTCTCGATCGTGCAGTCAGAAAATCTCAGCTCGCCCTGACCTAACGACGGCAACCGCAAGCCCCCGAAATCGCAGTCTACGAACGCGGCCTTACCAATGTTCACACCGGTCAGGTCAAGGTCTTTGAAGGTCGCGGTGGCGATCTCGACGTCCGCGATCACGCCGAGCGAGCGTATGCGGAATTCCCACAGGGAGCCCAGGTTGGCGCGGAAAGTCGCGGCCATGCGCTCCTGTTTGTCTGGGATGTCAGTGATCGTGGCCGCGAGGAGCACTGATGCGCCCCGGGTCTGGTGCAGCTCTCGTTGTCTGTCACCGAGCCCGGGTAGGCTCGAAGGGTTGATCGTAGCGTGACGCTTGGTGGCCGGCT
>NZ_JBIAWY010000017.1:0-198381 GCF_042896185.1 Amycolatopsis sp. NPDC001319
CGGTCCCATTCCGAACCCGGAAGCTAAGCCTGGTAGCGCCGATGGTACTGCAACCGAAGGGTTGTGGGAGAGTAGGACGCCGCCGAACTTACTTTGACAGTCAGGCCCCGGTTGAGAACGCGACAGCGATCTCCCGGGGCCTGACTGCATTTCCACACCATTTTCGGCCTTGATCTAGAGGTCGATGACGATCTTGCCGCGCACGTGCCGGCCGGCCTGGAGCTCAGTCGCGCGGTGGATCTGCTCGACCGGGAAACTCGCCGCGATCGGCACCCGGAGCCGGCCTGCCGCGACCAGGCGGGCGATCTCTTCCAGGGCACCGGGAGCGGCGTTCGCGCCGTTGGCCGCCGGCACCCCGTCGACTTTCGTGGCGATGGTGCAGATGCGGCTGTCCGGAACGCCGAGTTCCCTCGCTGCGTGCAGTGTCTCTGTCCCGTACAGGTCGATGGCGGCGGTGACCCCACCGGGAGCGAGGGCTCGAACCCGGTCGGCCAGGCCGTCGCCGTAGGTGACCGGCTCCGCTCCCAGCTCGCGCAGGAACTCGGACGACGCCGCTGATCCCGTGCCGATCACGCGCGCTCCGGCCATCCGCGCCAGCTGGACGGCGAAGACCCCGACCCCGCCGCCCGCGCCGCCGATCAGCACGGTGTCGCCCGGGCCGGGCGACACCGCGGCGAGGGCGGCGGAGGCCGTGCGGCCGGCGATGGTGAAGGTGGCGGCGGTGCGGTCGTCGACGCCCTCGGGAGTGTGGTGGGCCTCGTTCGCCGCGGCCCCGGCCGGGTCGATCACCACGAAGTCGGCGACCGCGCGCGACAGGGCGCCTCCGAACACGCGGTCGCCGGGCGCGAAGCCGGTCACTTCGGCACCGACCTGGTCGACGACCCCCGCGTAGTCGGTCCCGAACCCGGCCGGGAGGCTCAAGCCGAACCGGGCGGCGGTGTCCGCGTCGGCGGTCATGATCCAGTCCATCGGGTTCAGGCCGGCCGCGGTGACCCGCACCCGGACCTGTCCCGGCCCGGCCTGCGGAGCGGGAATCTCGCGGACGCCCAGGACTTCAGGGCCGCCGAACGAATCGAGCTGCACCGCCCTGCTCCTGCTCGTGGGCAAGTGATCGCTCATGTATGCCTGTCTCCTTGGCTGAGGGAACGCAGTGAAACGGACTATGCTCCGTTTGCATGGACGACCCTAACACAATCGGAGCGTGATCCGTTTTGGCTGAGGCGGAGATGCGTACGCCGCGCGCGGACGCAACCCGTAACCGCGAGCAGCTGCTCGCGGTGGCGACTCGCGTGTTCGTGACGGCTGACGCCGAGCCGTCGATGCGCGCGATCGCCCGCGAGGCCGGGGTCGGCATCGCCACGCTGTACCGGCACTTCCCGACCCGCGAGTCCCTGGTCGACGCGGTCTACCGGGATCAGGTCGTGCGGCTGACGACCGGCGCTCGTGAACTGCTCGCCCGGGTGCCCCCGGCCGCGGCGATGCGGCGCTGGATGGACTTGTTCGGCGACTGGATCGCGACCAAGAACGGGATGCTCGACACGCTGCTCGCGATGATCGAGTCGGGCGAGATCGCCCACGCGCAGACGCGGACCGAACTGCTGGCGGCCATCACGACGATCCTCGACGCCGGCCGCGCGGCGGGCGACCTGCGCTCCGACGTCACCGCCGAAGACCTCGCCGCCGCCCTCATCGGCATCTTCACCGTGGCCCCGCGGCGCGAGCAGGAGGCCAAGGCCGGCCGCCTGCTGAACCTCCTGATCGACGGCCTCCGGCCACCGCCTGGCTGAGCCGCCTTAACGCTGGGGCCGGCGCAGGAGATACGTGTCCATGATCCAGCCGTGCTTCTCCCGCGCCTCCGCACGGACCGAGCTGATGCGCGCCGCCAGGGCGGAGTCCAGCGGGCCCGACAGCAGAATCTCGTCCGGCGTCCCCACGTATGCGCCCCAGTAGATGTGGATCCCCTGGTCGGCGAACTGGTCGAAGGTGGTGTGGGCGTCGAGCAGGACGAAGACGTCGTCGGCGTCCGCGGGCCAGCCCGCGGCGAGGCGGCGGCCGGTGGTGAGCTGGACGGCGCGGCCGATCTGGTTCATCGTCGTGCGGTGGCGGGCGACCAGCGCGGAAATGCTGCTCACGCCGGGGATCACCTCGTAGTCGAAAGCGATGTTGCCGCGCGCGAGGACTGCCTCGATGAGGGCGATGGTGCTGTCGTACAGCGACGGGTCGCCCCAGACGAGGAAGGCGCCGGTGTCGTCGGGGCCGAGCTCGTCGCGGATGAGGCGCTCGTAGACGTCCGCGCGGAGCTCGTGCCAGTCGGCGACAGCGGCGCGGTAGTCGGTCGGTGTGCGGTCGCGCGAAGGATCCGTGGCCGTGACCACGCGGTGGGGGCGTGTGACGAAGCGCGCCAGGATGTCCTGGCGCAGCCGCACGAGGTCGGCCTTCGCGGAGCCCTTGTCGAGGACGAAGAACACGTCGACGCGGTTGAGGCGGTCGATCGCCTGCACCGTGAGGTGTTCCGGGTCGCCGGCGCCGATCCCGATCGCGTAGAGCTTCCGCATCACCGCAGTCTGCCGGGCCGGGTAACCGGTCCCACAGGCGGCCCACGTGGTGAACCCCTACCCCCAAGGGGTATAAAGAGATCAGGAAAGCCACAGCACGAAGGAGCCGGTGATGACCGAAGCCACCTACACCGTCGAGGGTATGACCTGCGCGCACTGCGTCGGCGCGGTGCGTGAAGAGGTCGGGGAGCTCGCCGGTGTCCGGGAAGTCGACGTGGACCTCGCGTCGGGTGCGGTGAAGGTCGTCAGCGAGCAGCCGCTGGCCGTGGACGCCGTCTCGGCGGCCGTCACCGAGGCCGGCTACCGGCTGGTCGCGTAGGCCGCCATGACCACGACGACACACGCTCCACAGACGGTCGAGCTCGTCATCGGCGGGATGACGTGCGCCTCGTGCGCCGCCCGCGTGGAGCGCAAGCTGAACAAGGTCGACGGGGTCACGGCGAGCGTCAACTACGCCACCGAGAAGGCCCACGTCGAGTTCCCGGCCACGATCTCGGTCGACGACCTGGTCGGCGTCGTCGAGGCCACCGGCTACACGGCGCAGCGCCCCGAGCCCGAGAAGCCCGAAGCGCCCGAGCCCGACGACGAGACGCGTCCCCTGCGCGACCGGCTCGTCTACTCGGCGCTGCTGACGGTGCCGGTGATCCTTCTCGCGATGGTCCCCGCGCTGCAGTTCGACAACTGGCAGTGGCTCTCGCTCACCCTGGCCGCGCCGGTCGTGGTGTGGGGCGCGTTCCCGTTCCACCGCGCCGCGTGGACCAACCTGCGCCACGGCGCCGCGACCATGGACACGCTGATCTCTCTCGGCGTCTCCGCGGCCACGCTCTGGTCGCTCTACGCCCTGTTCTTCGGCACCGCCGGCATGACCGGGATGCGCGACGCCTTCACCCTGACCGTGACGCCGGGGATGGGCACGAACAGCATCTACCTCGAGGTCGCCTCCGGCGTCACCACGTTCATCCTCGCCGGCCGCTACTTCGAAGCCCGCGCCAAGCGCCGCTCCGGCGCCGCCCTGCGAGCGTTGTTCGAGCTCGGCGCGAAGGACGTCACCGTCCTCCGGAACGGCACCGAGCGTCGGGTCCCCGTGAGCGAACTGCGCGTGGGCGACAGCTTCGTCGTCCGGCCCGGCGAGAAGATCGCCACCGACGGCGTGGTCACCGAAGGCAGCTCCGCGGTCGACCTCAGCATGATCACCGGCGAGTCCGTGCCCGTCGAAGTCGCCGCCGGCGACGCCGTGACCGGCGCGACCGTGAACGTCGGCGGCCGCCTGGTCGTGAAAGCCACCCGGATCGGCGCCGACACCCGCCTCGCCCAGATGGCGCGCCTCGTCGAGGAAGCCCAGAACGGCAAGGCCGCCGTCCAGCGGCTGGCCGACCGGGTGTCCGGGATCTTCGTCCCGATCGTGCTCATGCTCGCTCTGATCACCCTCGTCGCGTGGCTGGCCGGTGGCGGCGACGTCGCCGAAGCCTTCACCGCCGCGGTCGCCGTGCTGATCATCGCCTGCCCCTGCGCGCTCGGCCTCGCCACGCCCACGGCGCTGCTGGTCGGCACCGGCCGCGGCGCGCAGCTCGGCATCCTGATCAAGGGCCCCGAGGTGCTCGAGTCCACCCGGCGCGTCGACACCGTCGTGCTCGACAAAACCGGCACCGTCACCACCGGTCGCATGAGCCTCACCGCCGTCCACGCCGCCGAGGGCGTCACGGAGGCCGAGGTCCTGCGCTACGCCGGAGCCGTCGAAGACGCCTCCGAGCACCCCATCGCGAAGGCCATCGTGGCCGGCGCCCGCGACCGCGTCGGCGAACTGCCCGCGGTCCAGGAGTTCCGCTCGACCGAGGGCCTCGGCGTCACCGGCCTCGTCGACGGCACCGCCGTCCTCGCCGGCCGCGCCGCTTTCCTGGCCGACTGGGGCATTCACGTCGACGGTCCGCTCGCCGACGCCAAGTCGGCGGCCGAGCAGCAGGGCGCCACGGCGGTGTTCGTGGCCTGGGACGGCGCGGCCCAAGCCGTGCTGGTCGTCGCCGACACGATCAAACCCACCTCGGCCCGAGCCGTCGCCGAGCTGCGCGCGCTCGGCCTCACCCCGGTCCTGCTGACCGGTGACAACGCGGGCGCCGCTCAGGCCATCGCGCAGGCCGCCGGGATCGACGAGGTCATCGCCGAGGTCCTGCCCGAAGACAAGGTCGCGGTGGTCAAGCGGCTGCAGTCCGAGGGCCGCGTGGTCGCCATGGTCGGCGACGGCGTGAACGACGCCGCCGCCCTCGCCCAAGCCGACCTCGGCCTGTCCATGGGCACCGGCACCGACGCCGCCATCGAGGCCGGCGACCTCACTCTCGTCCGCGGTGACCTGCGCGCCGCCGTCGACGCCATCCGCCTCGCGCGGCGCACGCTCGGCACGATCAAGGGCAATCTGTTCTGGGCTTTCGCCTACAACGTCGCCGCTCTGCCGCTGGCGGCGTTCGGCCTGCTCAACCCGATGATCGCCGGGGCTGCCATGGCCGTTTCGTCGGTGTTCGTGGTCTCGAACAGCCTCCGCCTGCGCGGCTTCCGCGCCGCACGCTGAATCGCACACAAAAGAGGGGCACCCCGGCCGGGGTGCCCCTCTTTCAGTGTCCGAATTTCACGGTCCGGATTTCACCGTCCGAACCTACGAGCGGACCAGCCGCGCGATCGCGTCGGAGGCCTCGCGGACCTTCAGATCGGCTTCCTCACCGCCGGCCGCCGCGGCCTCCACGACGCAGGTGGCCAGGTGCTCGTCGAGCAACTCGAGCGAGAACGACTGCAGCGCCTTCGTGGCCGCCGACACCTGCGTGAGGATGTCGATGCAGTACTTGTCCTCCTCGACCATGCGTTGCAGGCCCCGGATCTGTCCCTCGATGCGGCGCAGACGCTTCAGATAGGCATCCCGCTCGTTGCCGTAGCCCGTCATCGCGCATCGTCCCCTTCGTTCGCACCCGTACGTCGTCGAGTATACCCACCCCACGTATCCGATACGGGGTATGCGTATTCACGCCCGGACGGCCACCGCGATGACGAGCCCGCCGACGTTCGTCGTGAAGTGCACCAGCACCGACGCCAGCACGCCCCGGCCGAAGTGCCGCCACGCGTACAGGAAGACACCCGCCGCGGCGGCCGCGACCATCGCGAGCACCTGCAACAGCTGCGTCGGGATGCCGCCCAACGCCGCGTGCACGGCCGCGTTGCGCCCGACGGCCAGCGCCGGCAGGAAGTGCCACAGCCCGAAGAACGCCGACGCTCCGAGGATCGGCCCCCACCGCCAGCGGTCGTCACGCGCGCCGAGCAGCGCCGGCAGCACGCCGCGGAACGCGATCTCCTCCACGATCACCGTGCCGAACGTGATCCGCCCGAGCGTGAGCCACAGCAGTTGCGGCAGGTCGGGGTCGCCGACGCGCCCGTCGTCGTAGACGGTCCGCAACGCCGGCACCGCGGCCGCGATGCCGAAGACGACCAGGAAGAACGCCGCCCCGATCAACCCGGTGACGGCCGCCCGCCCGAGCGTCGCGCGGCTGACGCCGAGGTCGGCCGACGTGTACCCGGCGCCGAACGCGAGCGCGAGCAGCACCGCCGCCGTCACCGCACCGCAGATCGGGTATGCCCAACCCGGCAGGACCCGGTTGGCGAGCGTGGTCGCCGTGGCCAGCACCACCACGCACACGACGACGAGCAGCAACCGCGTCGACGTCCTCGGCCCGGTGATGGTCATGGCCCCAACTTAGGGGCGCACGTGATCTCGGCAGGGCGCTCCACGCCGGGGACGGGGTGAAAAGCCGGGGCGGCGCCGCGTGCTCAGGCTGCCCGGAAGAAGTTGCAGGAGTGAGACAACCGCAGGTCAGCCGGTTGCGGTTGCCTCGGTGAGCGCCGGTTTGCGGCGCTGGACGGGCACGGGGGTGTCGGTGTCGCCGGGCTGCGGGTCGAGCGCGGCGGTCGCCGACGCGAGGAGCTCGCGCGTGCCGGTGAGCGCCGTTTTCAGGCGGTGGTGGATGGCCGTCAGTTCGGCGACGCGATCGTCGGCCTGGGTGACGATGTCGTTGGCGTGCTCGGTCGCGCGGCGAACCCGGGCGTCGGCCTCCGTCTGCGCTTCGGCGATCTGCGCGGCGAGCACGCGGTGGGTTTCCGTGCGCTGGTTCTCCAGGTCGCGCAGGGTTTCCGTGCGCTGGGCAGCCAGCGCCCGCTCGGTTTCGACGCGTTCGGTCTCCAGCTTGCGCAGCGTTTCGGTGCGCTGCGCGTTCAGGTTCCGCACTGTCTCGGTGCGGTGGGCGTCGAGCTCGCGCAGCGTTTTCGTGCGCTGGGTGTCCAGTTCGGTGATCGTTGCGGTGCGGCGCTGGTGCAGGGCCTCGGTGAGGTCGTCCTCCATGCGGCGGCGCCGCGTGGCGGCGGCCTCGTCGGCGGCGGCGCGTTCGGCGGCCGCGCGGCGCATGAACTCCTCGTGCGCGGCCTGCTGGCGACGGCGATCTTCCTCGGTCGCGGCGACGAGCGCGCGTTCCTTCTCGGTGAGCCGCACCGCCTCGGCCTCGGCGTCGAGCCGCGTCTGCTCCGCCTTTTCCTTTGCCCGTGCGATGATTTCCGAAGCTTCTTCGCGAGTCAGCTCGATCATGCGCCGTGATCGTTCCTGGAGCGCGTCGGCTTCTATGGGGGTGCGGCTGATGCGGTCGATCGTCGCGTGCAGCTCGCGGTTGTGCTCCGCCAGCCGGGCCGAGCGCCGCATCGCCGCGTCGCGTTCGGCCGCCACGCGGCGGAGCTCTTCCTGGGCCCAGGCCACGAATTCCTTGACCTGGCCTCGGTGATAGCCGCGCCAAGCCGGTTCGAAACGCGGCTCGACGGACATCAGGTCCTCGCCACCTTCGGGGGCCATGGCCTCACCTCCCATTTGGATGGTTTCTCCCCGGGCGCGTTTTTTTCGTTGCCGCACCGAGGTTTCCGTGTGCCGTCCAGTGTGCCCGAAGACCGGGCCGCTGTGTGGACAGGCACGCGATCAATCTTCGAGTGGATCTTCCGCGCCCGTCGCGGTGCTCCGCACACCGGCCAGTTCCGCGAGTTCCGCCGTCAATTCCGCGAGATCACCGCGGCCCTGCAGGCGCAGCGTGACGACCGCGATCCGTTGCCCCTCTTCGGAAACCGTCTCCCTGTCGACCGCCACCTGGTGGACCACCCAGCCGCGTTCGGTACAGCTCGCGAGAACGTTTCGCAAAACTCCGTGCCCATCGGAGTAGCTCAGCCGCAGAATGGGTGGTTCACGCCGATGCCGTGCCACGAACCGGGAAAGGGGCGGGAAACCGCGAGTGATCACGATCAGTCCGACGGTCGTCGCCACCGCGAGCACGGGCAGCCCCGCGCCGCACGCGACGCCGACGGCCGCCGCGAGCCACACCGTCGCGGCCGTCGTGAGCCCGCGCACGGCGTCGCGGCGCACGAAGATCAGCCCGCCGCCGACGAACCCGATGCCCGAGACGATCTGCGCCGCGATCCGCGACGGGTCGAGCGCCACGTGCTCGGTGTTCAGCAGATCGGCGAACCCGTACTTCGACACGAGCATGAACACCGCCGACCCCACGCCCACCAGCGTGTGTGTGCGCAGGCCGGCCTGTTTGTTGCCGACCTCGCGCTCGAGGCCGATCGCCGTGCTCAGCACCAGGGCGAGCAGCACGGGGAGCAGCAGTGACCACTGTGCGTCCGTGGACCAGAGAGCGTGCACGCGGACACTTTGCCTCGCCGCGCGCTGGCGCGCCCGCCCGGCCCCCGAGGTGGATCACCCCTAAGCTCGGCGCATGGCCCGCTACTTCGACGTGCACCCGCAGAACCCGCAGCGGCGCTCGCTGGCCCAGGTTGTGGACCTGCTTCGCGAAGACGGGCTCATCGCGTACCCCACCGACTCGTGCTTCGCGCTCGGCTGCCGGCTCGGCAACCAGGAGGGCATGGAGCGGATCCGGGCGATCCGCAAGCTCGACCACCGCCACCACTTCACGCTCGTCTGCCAGGACTTCGCCCAGCTCGGGCAGTTCGTGCATGTGGACAACGCGGTGTTCCGCGCGATCAAGGCCACCACGCCCGGGCCGTACACGTTCATCCTCCCCGCGACGAAGGAAGTGCCGCGGCGGTTGATGCACGCGAAGAAGAAGACGGTCGGCGTGCGCATCCCGGAGCACGTGGTCACGCAGGCGCTGCTGGCCGAGTTCGGGGAGCCGATCCTGTCGAGCACGCTGCTGCTGCCCGACTCCGGCGAGCCCCTCACGCAGGGCTGGGAGATCAAGGAAGAGCTCGATCACCAGCTCGACGCGGTGCTCGACTCCGGCGACTGCGGCGTCGAACCGACCACGGTGGTCGACTTCTCGTCCGGTGAGGCGGAGATCGTCCGCTACGGCGCGGGCGACGCGACGCGGTTCGAGTGAGCTTCGAGGGAGCTCAGTACCCCACGAGGTAGCGCTGCAGCGTCGGCCCGAGCCAGCGCACGGCCTCGTCGTCGGTCATCTCCGCGACCGGCGGTAGCCGCAGCACGAACCGGCACAGCGCCAGACCCAGCACCTGCGACGAGATCAGCCCGGCGCGCACCGGCGCCTCGGCGGGATCCGGGCACACCTTCGCGACCTGCGGTCCGAGCTGGTCGGCGAAGATCGAGCGCATGCGTCCGGCCGCCGTATCGTTGGTGACGCCCGCGCGCAGGAGCGCGAACAGCGTCTCGTCGCCCGACCAGCGCGCCAGCACGTGCCGGGCGAGCAGCGTGCCGATGTTTTCGAGCGGCAGCTGCGTGAAGTCGGGCAGGCGCAGGTCGAACTGGGCCGCGGCCGCGAAGAGCTTCTCCTTGGAGCCGTAGTAGCGCATCACCATCGACGGGTCGATGGCCGCGTCGGCCGCGATCGCGCGGATCGTCGCGCGCTCGTACCCGTCCGCGGCGAAGCGCTCGCGGGCGGCGTCGAGGATGGCGGCGCGCGTCGCGTCGGAGCGCCGGGGTCGGGCCGAGGTCATGCCAACAACTGTAGGCCAACAGGTGTTGACACAGCTAGTACCAGGGCGTCTACTGAATGCCAACAGGTGTTGGCAAACGGATGTTGACTTGGGGGTCGGCATGGAATCGGAAGTGCTGGTGGTCGGAGCCGGACCCGTCGGGCTGCTGCTCGCCGGGGATCTCGCCGAGGCGGGCGTGGCCGTGACGGTGCTCGAACGGCGGACCACGGGATCGAACCTGACCCGGGCGTTCGGGGTGCACGCCCGCACGCTGGAGCACCTCGACGTGCGCGGCGTCGCCGACGAGCTCATCGCCACCGGCGCGCGGCTGCGTGAGCTGCGGCTGTTCGACCGGGTCGAGATCGACCTCGCGAAGCTGCCCTCGCGCTACGGCTACCTGCTGATCACCCCGCAGACCCACACCGAGGAGATCCTGCGTTCGCGCGCCGAGCGGCTGGGCGCGAAGTTCGTGTGGGGCGCCGCGGTGCGCACGCTCGCCCAGGACCACGACGGCGTCGACGTCACCACCGCCGACGGCGCGCGCTACCGCGCCCGCTACCTCGTCGGCACCGACGGCCTGCACAGCGTCGTACGCCGGCAGCTCGGCCTGCCGTTCCCCGGCCGTTCGGTGCTGAAGTCGATCATGCTGGCCGACGTCCGCCTCGCCTCGCCGCCCGAAGACCTCCTCATGGTCAACGGCGTCGGCGACGGCTTCGCGTTCGTCGCCCCCTTCGGCGACGGCTACTACCGCGTGTTCGCCTGGGACCGGCGCTCCCAGGCGCCGGACGACGCGCCGCTCTCGCTCGACGAGGTCCGCGACATCACCCGCCGCTCCCTCGGCACCGACCTCGGCATGCACGACGCCCGCTGGCTCTCCCGCTTCCACAGCGACGAGCGCCAGGCCCCGCACTACCGCTCCGGCCGCGTCTTCCTCGCCGGCGACGCCGCCCACGTCCACTCACCCGCCGGCGGCCAGGGCATGAACACCGGCCTGCAGGACGCGGCCAACCTGAGCTGGAAACTCGCCGAGGTCCTGGCCGGCCGCATGCCGGAGACGCTGCTCGACACGTACGAGACCGAGCGCCACCCGGTCGGCCGCCTCGTGCTCCGCAGCAGCGGCGCGATCATCCGCCTGGCGATGATCAAGCCGCTCGTGCTCCGCGAAGCCCGCAACCGCCTCCTCGGCGCCGCGTTGTCCGTGGGCCCGCTCGCCCGCCGCGTCGCGGGGGTTGTCTCGGGGGTGGGTATTCGTTACGCGCCTCCGAAGGGTGCTGATCGTCTGGTCGGAGCTCGTGCTGAGGACCGGGTGCTTCCTGGGAGCCGGCTGTACGAGCAGTTGCGGGGTGGCCGGTTTGTGTACGTCGGTGACCGCCGGCCGGCCGGATTGCCGGAGCGGGTGGTGTTCGCACGGGGTGCCGGGGAGGTGCTGGTGCGGCCGGATGCGCACGTCGGCTGGGTCGGGGATCCGGCGCGGTACTTCGGCCGGTGAGCTCGGTTTGCCCGGGTGGCTGCCTGTGTTGGTGGTTGCGGGGCGGTCATGTCTTCGTCGGCGAGCACCGCTCGGCCGGGTTGCCGGACCAGGTGGTGTTCGTGTGGAGGTGCGGGCAGGTACTGGTCCGGTCCGTGGCCCATATGGGCTGGGGCGGGATGCGGTGGGGTGCTGCGGCCGGTGAGCTCGGCTTGCTCGGGCGGCTGCCTGTGTTGGTGGTTGCGTGGCGGTCATGTCTTCGTGGGTGACCACCGCCTCGCGAGTCGGCCGGACCAGGAGGTGTTCGCGCGGGGAGGTCCTGGTCCGGGCTGATGTGCATGTGGGCGTGGGGGATCCGGGCGTGTACTTCGGCCGCCGAGCCGGGCTGGGCACGGTGGGCGGGCCGCGTCGGACGGCCGCCCGTGGGAGTGGTCAGCCAACGACGGCCGCCGGGTGGCCGAGGATGCGGGCGCAGGCGTCGGCGAGGGGGAGGTCGGAGGACGAGTGCCACGCGACGATGGCATCGGGGCGGAGGAGGAGGGCGCCGTCGGGGGAGAGGGCGGTGGAGGTGAGCCAGGTGGGGTCGGGGATCGAGACCGTGCGGAGGCCGAGGTGGTGGGCGATCGCGGTCCAGTGGGTTTCGCCGGGCGGAGTGAGGAGGACGAAGCCCGGGCCGGCGACGTCCACAGTGGACACCCCGGGCGAGACCCAGGCGTGGGGCACGCGGGTGCCAGGCCGGCCGGCCGGCGCGTAGTGGTCGGAGGGGGCGGGGCCGCGGGTGTCGGGGACGAAGGCGCCCTCGTCGTACTGCACGCCGAAGAGGGCGGTGACCGGGTCGACCGGGACGTCGCCGCTGGTGACGGACGTGATCATGGTGCCCAGGTGGCCGCTGATCCGGCTGGAGAACTCGGCCGTCGCGTAGCCCAGGGGCCGGCGTTCGGCGTGGTAGGTGTCGAGCAGCGCGGGTGACGCCGACCCGGCGAGCACGGCCGCGAGCTTCCACGCCAGGTTGTGGACGTCGCCGATCGCGGTGTTCGCGCCGGCCGCGGCCAGGGGCGGCATGGCGTGCGCGGCGTCGCCGGCGAGGAAGACGCGGCCCTCGGCGTAGCGGTCGGCCACGTACATGCCCGACTCCCACGGCATCAGGCTCAGCACCTCCACGTCGAGGTCCGGTACGCCGACCACGGTGCGCAGCAGGTCGCGCCAGCCGTCGTCGCCCAGGGTCGCGGAGCCGGTGAAGTCCGACGTGGAGAACAGCCCCCGATCGGTGCCGTTCACCGACACGAACGCGCCCGACGCCGCCGGGTTCTCGATCCGGCACAGGTTGAACTTCTTGTCCCGCACCAGATCCGTGAGATCCGCGCGGAAGGCGATGTCGAGGTTGTCCGCGAGGTGGCCGTAGCCGCTGCGCGGGATCCCCAGCGCCTCGCGGACCGGGCTGCGCGCCCCGTCGGCCGCGATCAGGTAATCCGCCGTCACTTCCGAGATCTCGCCCCCGGCGGAACGCAGCGACGCCGTGACCTCCGAGGGGGACTGCGTGAACGACACCAGCTCCGTCGAGAACCGCACCGAAACCCCACGATCCTCCGCGGCGCGGCGCAATACCGGCTCCAGCACGTCCTGCGGGCACAGCACGCTCGGCGCCGGGCTCTGATCGTTCATCCGGCCGAACTGCGCCATGCCGGCCTCCATTGCCGGCGTGACCTCCGGCCACGTCGCCTCGGCCAGCGTCGGCCCGCTCAGCATCCCCGCGAACGACGCCAGCGGCGCACTCGCCTCCGCCACCGCGTCGCTCAGGCCGAGCGCGCGGAACACCTCGTTGCTGCGGTGGTTGAACCGCCGCGCCTTCGGCTGCGGTGACGTGCTCGCGTGCTTCTCCACCAGCACCGCGCGCACGCCGTGGTGGTGCAGCAGCAGCGCGGCGGTCAATCCGGCGACCCCACCGCCGCTGATCAGCACCTGCGTCCGTTCGTTCATGACAACCCCCAATTCGACCGGCTTGGACATCCATTGATCGTGTGTGTACGTCGTACACTCTATGTACGTTGTACACGCCGAGTAGGATCGACGCAACCGACAGGAGGCCGCTTGAGCGCTCAGGGAACCCCGACCCCGCCGATCTGGCTGCTGCCCGAACCACCGGAACGGCGGTGGGGCCTCGGCCGCGCGGAGATCGTGAAGACCGCGATCGCGATCGCCGACTCCGGTGGCTCCGACGCGCTCACCATGCGCGCCGTCGCGAAGGAGCTGGGCTCGTCCACGCCCATGTCGCTCTACCGCTACGTGCACAACAAGGACGGCCTCGTCGACCTCATGCTCGACGCCGCGAACGCCGAGGTCACCACCCCCGAGAAGCCGAGCGAGGACTGGCGTGCCGAGCTCTCGCGCGTCGCGCACGACTCGTGGTCGATGATGAAACGCCACTCGTGGTTCGCCGAGCTCGTGCACCAGCGCCCGCCCGCCGGGCCGCACGCGAGCCGCCGCCAGGAGTTCGTGCTGAGCACCTTCGTCGGGCTGGGCCAGGACCTGCCGGCCGCGGTCTCCTACCACCGGCTGCTCGACGGTTACGTCGTCGGCCAGGCCCTGCAGCGGACCGAGGAGCGGAAGATGTGGCAGCGGCAGGGGTTCCGCGGGCTCGGCGACGTCCAGGAACTGGCCGGAGCCTGGTTCGTCGACTTCAGCGACGCGGAGCCGCGTTTCCCGCTGCTCGAACGCGTGGTCAAGGACTTCCTCAGCGCCGACCCCCACGCCCCGGCCACCCCCGCCGAAGACGTTCAGTTCGAGCTCGGGCTCGACTGCCTGCTCGACGGGATCGCCGCGCGCCTGTAGCACCGGCGCCGTGTGGTCCGGGACACGCTAGGTTGGGCCTCGTCGGGATCCGCACCGGGGAGGACGTCGTGAAGTTCCTGCTGATCATGCACATGAACCCCGAGGTCTGGGACGGCCTCTCGGAGGAGACCCGCAACGCGGTCATGGCCGGCCAGGGTGACTTCATGGCGAAGATCCGCGCGACGGGCGAGATGATCAACACCCAGGCGCTCGGTTCGCCCGCGGACAGTGCCGTGGTGCGCGTCCGCGACGGGGTGCCGGCGGTGACCGACGGGCCGTTCATCGAGTCGAAGGAGTTCCTCGCGGGCTTCTACCTGGTGGAGTGCGAGAGCCGGGAGCGCGCGCTCGAGGTCGCCGCGATGATCCCCGACGCCGGGATCGAGGGCCTCGGTGTCGAGGTCCGGCCGATCCTGTTCTACGCCGACGCCGAGAGCGACATCGAGCCCGGCTGATGGACGTCGACCTGCTCCGGCCGCTCGTGCCGCAGGTGCTCGGGGTGCTGGTGCGCCGGTACGGCCAGTTCGAGGCGTGCGAGGACGCCGTGCAGGAGGCGTTGCTCGCGGCCGTCGAGCAGTGGGCCGACGGAGACGTGCCGGACAACCCGCGCGCGTGGCTGCTCACCGTCGCGACCCGGCGGCTCACCGACTTGTGGCGCAGCGAGAGCGCCCGGCGCCGGCGCGAGGAGAACGTGGCCGTCCAAGAGGTCACCCAGGTGGCCGGGCCGGGCGAGGACCGCGCGCCGGAGCACGACGACACGTTGACGCTGCTGTTCCTGTGCTGCCATCCGGCGGTGACGCCGAGCTCGCAGGTCGCGCTGACGTTGCGCGCGGTGGGCGGCCTGACCACGGCGGAGATCGCGACCGCGTTCCTGGTGCCCGAGGCCACGATGACGCGGCGGATCACGCGCGCGAAGGAGAGCATCGCGGTCGCGGGGTCGACGTTCGCCGAGCCCTCGGCCGAGGACTGGCCCGCGCGGCTGCAGGTCGTGCTCCACGTGCTGTACCTGATCTTCAACGAGGGCTACACCGCGTCTTCGGGCGAGGAGCTGCACCGCGTGGAGCTGACCGCGGAAGCGATCCGGCTGACCCGCGCCGTGCACACGCTGCTGCCCGACGACGGTGAGGTCGCGGGACTGCTCGCCCTGATGTTGCTCACGGACGCCCGGCGCCCCGCGCGGACGCACGAGGGTGCGTTGCTGCCGCTGGCCGACCAGGACCGTCGCTTGTGGACGGTGCCGCTGATCGCGGAGGGCCTCGTGCTCGTGAACCGCACGCTCGGGCGCGGACCGGTGGGGCCGTACCAGGTGCAGGCCGCGATCGCCGCGCTGCACGACCGCGCGGCGAGCACCGAGACCACGGACTGGCCGCAGATCGTCGAGCTCTACAACGTGCTGGCGGAGCTCGCGCCGAGCCCGGTCGTGACGCTCAACCGGGCGATCGCCGTCGCGATGGTCGACGGGCCGGCCGCCGCGCTGGCCCTGCTCGCCACCGTGGCGGACGACAGCCGGCTCAAGCAGGGCCACCGCCTCGACGCCGTGCGCGCCCACCTGCTGGAGCTCGCCGGCGACACCGACGCGGCCCACGCGCACTACCTCCGCGCGGCCAAACGGACGTCGAGCCTGCCCGAACGCCGGTACCTGCAATCGCGAGCCGAAAAGTTCCTGCCGGTTCGGCGATGAGTTCCGGGCGGCCCGCCGGTATGTCCCTGCGAAACCACTTCACGGAAGGGACCGCCACGATGACCACCACCGCCACCCCCACCGAGATCCGCGATCTGCTGACCGGCCTCTACGCCGCGTGGGCCGACAACGACGCCGACGCGTTCGCCGCGCGCTACACAGAGAACGCGACCGTGGTGATGCCCGGCGTCTTCCACCAGGGCCGTGCCGCCGTGCGCGAGTACATGGGCGCCGCGTTCGCCGGTCCGCTCAAGGGTTCGCGCGGCGTCGACGAGCCGCAGGACGTGCGCGTGGACGGCGACACCGCGATCGTCGTCAGCCGCGCCGGGATCCTGTTCGCCGGCGAGGACGCCCTGCCGGCCGAACGCGAGCGCATCGCCACCTGGGTCCTGACCCGCGCCGACGGGTCGTGGTCGGTCGCCGCCTACAGCAACGCCCCGGCGCACTGACGTGCCCGACTTCGCGGCGAGCACCGGTCCGCACCGGGCCGAGCTGGTGGTGCACTGCTACCGCCTGCTCGGCTCGGTGCACGAGGCCGAGGACCTCGTGCAGGAGACGATGCTGCGCGCCTGGCGCGCGTGGGATCGCTACGACAGCACGCGCGCCTCGATCCGGACCTGGCTCTACCGCATCGCGACCAACGCGTGCCTCACCGCGCTCGAAGGCCGCGCCCGCCGGCCGTTGCCGACGGGACTCGGCGGCCCGAGCGAAGACCCGCTGCAGCCGCTGGTGCCGGCGTTCGACGTGCCGTGGCTGCAGCCGCTGCCCGACGACCCGGCCGCCGTCACCGCCGCGCGCTCGGGCGTGCGGCTCGCGTTCGTCGCGGCGATGCAGATGCTGCCGCCGCGTCAACGCGCGGTGCTCGTGTTGCGGGACGTGCTCGACTTCAGCGCCGTCGAGGTCGCCGAACTGCTCGGCACCACCGCGGCCTCGGTGAACAGCGCCTTGCAACGCGCGCGAACCGGCGTCGCCGGGGTGTCGGCCGACGAGCTCACCGAATCGGGGGACGAGGTGATCGACGGCTATGTCCGCGCTTTCGAGGCGGCCGACGTCGACGCGCTGGTTTCTCTGCTGACCGACGAGGTCGTGCTGGAGATGCCGCCCGTCCCGCTCTGGTACCGCGGCCGCGCCGACTACGCCCGCTTCATGGCGCGCGTGTTCGAGATGCGCGGCACGCGCTGGCAGCTGCGGCGTACGCACGCCAACGGCCAGCCGGCCTTCGCCGCCTACTGCTGGGACGGCTCGGACTTCCGCTTGCACACGCTGCAGGTGTTCTCGATCGCCGACGGCCGCGTCGCGCACACCGTCGTGTTCCAGGACCCCGGGGTGTTCGAGGTGTTCGGCCTGGCGCCGGTGCTCACTCGCTGAAGCCCGCCCGTTCGGACTCAGCCGCCGAGCAGCGGCCGGACCTCGACGCCGCCGTCGAGCACGGGGACGAAACCGCCGATCTCCACGGCGTGGTCGAGGTCGCGCGCGTCGACGATGAAGAAGCCGGCCATGGCTTCCGGGCTCACCGCGAAGGCGCCGGGGGTGACCGACGCGCCGCGAAGCGACCGCGTCATGGCCGAGGGCTGGGTGGCGTACCCGGCGATCAGCGTGCCGCCCGAAGCGGTGATGCGGTCCTCGACGCGGGCGTGCTCTTCAAGCAGCTCGGGCGGGAGATCCGCGACGCCGCCGGGCGTCTCGCGTTCGTAGATCAGGATCGCGTAGTGCGGCATCCGCCTCTCCTTCGCTCGGCCGAATGGCCCAAGCTACCGGGGCGAGAGGAGGAACACCCGGATTTCGCGATGGGCGGCGCGCACGGCGTACGTGTCGTAGGCGGGCCAGTACCGGGCGACGGCGTCCCACATCTCCTGGCGCTCGTCGCCTTCGAGGAGCCGGCCGCGGACCGGGGTGGTGCGCCCGCGCATGCTGACCGTCGCCTCGGGCTGGGCGAGCAGGTTCGCCGACCACGCGGGTTGTTTCTCGCCGCCCCAGTTGGAGCCGATCACGACGTAGCCCCCGTCGCGTTCGACGTAGAGCAGCGGCACCTGGCGCGGCTCACCGCTCGTGCGGCCGACCGTGGTGAGCAGCAGGGCCGGCAGACCCAGCGGCGTGCCGACGCCGAGGCGGCCGCCGGTCACGCGCAGCATCAGGCGGTCGGCGGGGACGAGCGCCCGGCCGAGCGCGGCGAACGCGGGGGTCTTGCCGAACCCGGTGAGGAGCTTTCGCAGTCCCATTTCGCGCACCCTACTGGGTGATCACCAAGGTCTTCCGCAGTGCCGCCACGACGTCGGCGAGGTGCTCGGTGAGGTAGAAGTGGCCGCCGGGGTGGGTCGTGAAGTCGAAACCGCCGGTGGTGTGGGCGGCCCAGGCGCGGACGTCTTCGGGGGTCACGCGCGGGTCGTCGGCGCCGGCGTGCGCGTGGATCGGCGCAGCCAGCGGTGGGGCGTCGGGGTGGGTGTGGGTTTCGACGGCGGTGTAGTCGGCGCGCAGCGCGGGCAGGACGAGGGCACGCAGTTCTTCGTCGGCGAGCACGCGCGGGTCGGTGCCGCTGAGGTTCGCGACTTCGGCGAGCAACGCGTTGTCGTCGAGCAGGTGTTTGGTGTTGTCGCCCGGGCGGGACGGGGCGCGGCGGGCGGAGACGACCACGGCGTGCGGCCCGGAACCCCGGGCCTCCAGCCGCAGGCCGACTTCGTAGGCGAGCATGGCGCCCATGCTGTGGCCGAAGAGCACCACGGGCACGTCGAGCCACGGCAGCACGGCTTGGGTGATGGCGTCGGCGAGGTCCGGGATCCGCGTGAGCGGCGGTTCGCCGAAGCGGTCCTGCCGGCCGGGGTACTGCACGGCGAGCACGTCGACGTCGGGCGAGAGCGCCTTCGAGAACGGGTGGAAGAACGACGCCGAACCGCCCGCGTGCGGCAGGAACACCAGGCGCACCGGTGCGTCGTCCGCCGGGTGGTAGCGCCGGATCCACCGGTCTTCGGTCATCGCCGTGCCCCTTCCGCCCCGGTCCCCGATCCTGCCGCACCCCCAGGCGCGGCAGGACCGAGGTGTGGGTCAGCGCACGCCGGAAAGCGGGATGCGCTGGAACACCACGCTTTCGTAGGGGCCGGCGGTGCCCGTCTCGTACAGCAGGCCGACGGTCGCCGGGTCGGCTTGCACGAGGTCGGAGTAGCCCGCCGGGTTGCTCGTCAGCGTGCGGCCCGGGTTCCACGTACGCCCGCCGTCCGAGCTGAGCCGCAGCTGCATCACCGCGCGGGTGGCCGGGTCGGCCGGACCGGAGTAGACCAGCAGCCAGGGGATCGTGGTCTGCAGCACGCTGCCTTCCACCTTCGTGCCGGAGATCCCCGGCTGCACCTGGTACGGGCGCACGAGCGTCTTGCCGCCGTCGAAGCTGTAGCCGTCGACGCGGTGGTCGGCGGCGGAGCCCTGGTTGCGGCTGGTGAAGTACAGCGCGCCCGTGGGCAGCTCGGTCATCGACGTCTCGTTGGCGGCGATCACGCCGTCGGTGCGGTCGTCGGTGAAGCCGATGTGCCAGGTGCGGCCGTTGTCGTCGCTGTAGAGGTCGTGGCCGCCGTAGTACTTCGCCTCCGTGCCGACGTCGGTCGAGCCGGCGGGCGGAGCGCTGGAGTGGTTGGCGGGCACCACGATCCGGCCGGCGTGGGGGCCGTGGCGAAGGAGCGTGGCGTGTCCCGGACCGGTGGCGTACCAGCGCCAGGTGGGCAGTTTGGTCTCGGAGGTGATGTCGCGGGCCGGCGTCCAGGTGCGGCCGTTGTCGCGGCTGCTGGACACGAACACCCGGCGGGTGTCCTGCGCGGACGCGGTGCCGGACATGATCTGCGCTTCGCTGACCGGTCCGTTGTGGACGGTCAGCAGCACCAGCTCGCCGTCGCGCGCCACGACCGGGGTGGGGTTGCCGGCGGTGTTGTCGCCGTTGCTGTCCACGACGGTCAGCGGGCCCCAGGTGCAGCCGCCGTCGCGCGAGGTTTTCGACACGGTCTGGATGGCGCCGGAGTCGCCGGCCGAGTCGCGCCGGCCTTCGGCGAACGCCACCAGCGACCCGTTGGCGGCGCGCACGACCGCGGGGATGCGGAAGGTGTCGTAGCCCTCGGAGCCGGAGGTGAAGGGCACCGACGACGTGCAGCCGTGGTGCGTGGGTGCGGCCGTGGCCGCGGGGGTGAACGACAGCCCGAGTGCGGCTGCCGCGAGAAGAGTCGTCCCGAACCTGCGGATCGGTGACACGTTCCGCCTCCTCGTCAGTGGGGATGGGGGAGAGACACAGGACGTGGGATGTCCGACGTCCTATGTCCGGACAACCTAGGGAGCGGTGCGGGGTTCGTCAAGGTGTTGTCGCTGCCTACACGCGCGTAGGGTTCCGGCCATGATCCAGGCGCGCACCGGCTACCACCACGGCAACCTGCGGGCGGTGCTGCTCGAGAACGCCGAGCGGGTGCTGGAGGAGTCGGGGCCCGACGAGCTGTCGCTGCGGCAGCTCGCCCGCGACGCCGGCGTGAGCCACGGGGCGCCGCGCCAGCACTTCGCGGACAAGCGGGCGTTGCTCGACGCCCTTGCTGAGCGGGGTTTCGAGCAGCTGGGCCAAGAGCTCGAGGCAGCGCGCGCGGACGACGGTGCGCCGTTCTCCGCCGCGCTGCTGGCCTTCGCGCGGGCGTGGGTGGGGTTCGCGACGAGGCGGCCGGCGCTGCTGGACCTGATGTTCGCGGCGAAGAACCGCGAGGACGCCCGTGACCTGCGGGCGGTGGCGGACCGGACGTTCGCCGCGACGTCGGCGATGATCGCCCGTGCGCAGGCGGGAGGCGACGTGGTGGCGGGTGAGCACGTGGCGTTCGCGATCTTCGCGACGCTGCAGGGGCTGGCCGCGCTCGTGACCAGCGGGATGAGCGGGACGCGGCCGGTGGCGCAGCTGGTGGACGAGACCATCGCGACGCTCGTCGAGGGGCTGCGGCCGCGCTGAGCTGTCGCTATTTGAGACCACCGCGGCTCGTGGTGCGTGCGATCGTCCCGGGCGTGGACGTCGATCTCACGGTGACCGCCGGGAACTACCGCTTCGACGGGGTGTCGTTCGCGGTCGACACGAACATCTGGCTCCTCGGCGACGAGGAGGAGGTGCTGGTCGTCGACGCCGGCTTCGACGCGACCGCCATCGCCGCCGCGATCGACGGGCGCGACGTGCTGGGCATCCTGTGCACCCACGCGCACAACGACCACGCGGACGCCGCGCTCACCCTGGCCGACGCGACGGGCGCGCCCGTGCTCCTGCACCCGGGCGACGCCAAGCTGTGGGCCACGGTCAATCCGGGCCGCCGCCCCGACGCCGAGCTGGCCGACGGGCAGGTGCTCACCGTCGCCGGCTCACCGGTGGTCGTGCTGCACACCCCGGGTCACACGGCGGGTTCGGTGTGTCTGCACCTGCCCGACGAAGGCCTGCTCTTCAGCGGTGACACGCTCCTGTCCGGCGGCCCGGGCATGACCGGCGACGTGATGTCGAGCGCCTCGACGCTGCACGATTCGGTGCGCCGGAAATTGCTCGTGCTGCCCGATGAAACGGTGGTGCACCCGGGTCACGGATACGACACCGACATCGGCACCGAACGCGTGGAATCGTGGGCCGGACGGATTTGACCGGCCGCGGTCAGATTCTTTCGCACGCGATCGTGAGGTCCACGCCGTAGAGCACGTAGGAACATTCGTGCGACGCGTGGGTGGCGTCGGTTTCCGTGCAGGCCAAGGGGAAACCGAGCACGTCGATGGAGCAGTAGGCGTAGAACCGGTCCGGGTTGCCGGGCACTTGGTCGGCTGACGCGGGCAGTGCCGTGGCCACCAGCCCGCCGCACACGAGTGCGCCGGCCGTGGCCCAGGAAGCGATTCGGGTTTTCATCTTCGCCGTCCTTTCCGTCGAACGCGGGGTTTCCGCTTTCGGGAAATGCCCGGATTCCGGTGATTCCACCCCTTGAGTCACCCCAACGTGTCACTTCCGGCTGTCGTGGGCGTCACGGTCGTCGACGGGGAAAAGATGATGGTCCTCATATATCATGGAGGGAGGTTTCCCCTGAGGAGGACGCATGGGACGCGTGTCGCGAGCCGAGGCCGATCGGCACCGCAGTGAGGTCGTCACGGCAGCCGCGCGGCTGTTCCGCGAGCGGGGCGTCGGTGGCGTCAGCGTCGCCGAGCTGATGGGCGAAGTGGGCCTCACGCAGGGCGGGTTCTACCGGCAGTTCGCGTCGAAGGAAGCGCTGGCCGGGGAAGCCGCGGCGGAGGCGTTCGAGCAGTTGGCCTTGCAGCTGCGGCAGATCCCCGAGGCGCCGGTCAGCGAACGGCGCGCGGAGCTGGCGGCTTCGTACATGTCGCAGGAATCGCGGGACACGCCGGGCGAGGGCTGCCCCGCCACGGCGCTCGGCGGCGAGGCCGCGCGGGACGAGCAGGGGAGCCCGCTGCGCAAGTCGTATGCCGACGGCGTGCGGACATTCCTCGACGTCCTTGCCGAGTTCGACGGCGAGTCCGCCACGCGGGAAGACCACATGGCGACGCTGGCGACGTTGGTGGGTGCGCTGTACCTGGCCCGGGGGACGGCGGGGGATCCGCTGTCGGACGAGATCCTCGAAGCCGCGCGCCGGCGGGTGGTCGAGACCTCGCACGAGTGAGTCCTTTGTGGATTTTCGGTTGAGGGAACGACAATGGTCCGGCACCGCGGTGCCGGACCATTGTCCGTTGTGGAGGATCAGCCGAGGAAGGCGTTGACGTCACCGGCGAACTCGGTGGCGTAGTGGAACAGGAAGCCGTGGCCGGCGCCCGGGTAGAGGGCGAGGCGGGCGTTGGGCAGGTGGTCCGCCAGGACCTTCGAGTTGGGCGTGGGGACCATGATGTCGTTGTCCCCGTTGGCGACCAGCGTCGGCTGCGTGATGGCGGCGAGGCGCGCGAGGCGGCTCGGGTCCGGGATGCCCCACGCGCTGATCGCGTCGAGCTGCGCGTCGCGGGTGGCGAGCGTGACGCCCTCGTCGCGGTCCTCGGTGCGCGTGAAGATGCGCTGCACGAATTCCCAGCCCTTCGCGACACCGGTCGGAGTCTTGGCGAAGAACAGGTGCAACAGGTGCTCGGCGGCGGGCTCGTCGGCCGTGGCGGCGTTGCCGGTCTCGCCGGTCCAGGTGTGGAAGCCGAAGCCGCCTTCGTGGCTGGTGCCGGCGAGCACGAGCCGGTTCACCAGCAGGGGCCGGATGAGGACGAGTTCCTGCGCGACGAACCCGCCCAGCGAGAAGCCGAGCACGTCGATGTCGGTGAGCCCGAGCGCGTCGAGGAAGGCCAGCGCGTCGTGCGCCATGGCGGTGACGGTGCGCGGGGTGGCGCCCGAGCTGCCGCCGACGCCGGTGTTGTCGAACAGGATCACCTCACGCTCGGCCGCGATCGCGTCGACCAGCTGCGGGTCCCAGTTGTCGAGGTTGCCGCGGAAGTGCTGCAGGAACACCAGCGGGCGCACGTCGCGCTCGGTGTTGCCGAAGCGGCGGTAGGCGTAGGTGACGCCGTTACCGGCCTCGACGGTGAGGTTCGGGGCGGTCAGCTGGCTGGGGGTGATGGTCTGCGACATCTCCGGGACTCCTTCGACTGGGTCGATCTGCTTGATTAGATTATGTACCTCATCTATTCGAGAGTGATAGATGACGTGCATCACCTAAACGGGCTGTCTCGGGCTAGTCCAGGGGTTCGAGGCGCAACACGGTCGTGGGCCGGCCGTCCGGGAAGTTCGCGGCCTGGGCTTCGAGCACGGGCTGCGCTTCTTCGTCGCCGACGCGCCGGACGCGCCGGACGGTGTCCCGGCCTTGCGGCCCGTCGCGCTCTACGCGGCAGTACCCGGCGGCGAGCAGGTTGCGCACCCAGCCGCGACCGTCGGGTGCGCAGACGTACTGCCGGCCGTCCAGCGGCGTCACCTTCAGCACTACCGGCCGCGGCTCCCCGGACCGCCGCCCGACGACGTCGACGACCCTGCTCACCGGCACCCCGTCCACGTACGGTTCGACGGCGGCTTCCCGCACCTGCTCGACGTCCACGGCGCCTCCCTTCGTCACTCGAAGATACGGTTCGCCTACGGTCGGGCGTCAGGCAGCGTCCGATGTGGACTGTCCGGTGGTTGTCCTGTCGTCGTTCGGTTCTCCTTCCGGTGCGAAGTCGAACACCAGCTGAACTGCGGGTGGTGTGCGGCGTCGTCGGCGCGGTGTGCCATCGAGCGGGAACGGCGCGGCCGGGGTTTCCCCCTGCTGCTGCGGGTGATCGGCGAGGTAGCGCAGCTTGAGCAGGTGCCGCCGCACGAGCCCGGCACGCCGCGCCTCGTCGAACAACGCGCGCGCCGCCCGGTTCCCGGCGCGCCGCCGGTTTGGCGATTCGTTGTGGTCCACGGGGTCCTCGCTGGGGTCGATTGTGGCTGCGCGTGACCGCTCGGTCGCGCATTTCACGTGGCGGCGCCAGATAACAAGCGTGTCTCAAGTGGAACTCGGCCCGGAGCTGTTGGCCCATTCGGCCGCTGCACGATCCGGCGTCCGGTCGTGTCGAAGATCGCGGACCTGGCGGGCCGTCCACAGTGGGCTCTTTGCGGCGCCACCGGCGCGACCCGTGGCATGGCGCCGAATTCTCGGCCCCGGCGGAAGCCGCGCGCTGACCGCGCGCGGCATTTCCGCTGGTGGTGCCCCCGGCAGGACTCGAACCTGCGACCTAGAGATTAGAAGGCTCTTGCTCTATCCAGCTGAGCTACGAGGGCCCGGGTCGACGACGGTTGCCGATCTCCAGCACCGGCAGCTTAGTCGTCGCCATCCTCTCGATCGTTCGACACCGTCGAATCGTTTCAGGTCTCGTTCGCCGGATTCGCCGGATGCCACGCCCCTGCCCCGTCCCCGCGCGGGTGATCTTGGTCGTCGCCACGGGGACACGCCGGCGGCGCGTTCACCAGGGGTTCATCGGGCACTCCGGGCTCGCTCGCGGCCGTTGCCCGCCCACGACATCCCGCCCGAATGGGTGGGATCGCCACGACTCCTCGGAGCGGGCCTCGGCCGGGCGGGGAGGGGGGTGGTTTCGGCAGGTCGGTGGGCGGGGGTCGGGGTGCACGGGGAGCTCCTCGTGGGGTTGGGGCCGGGACTTCGGCCAGACGTGATGAATGGTGGTTGATCGGTGCGCCGGGCTGGCGCGCTGCGACGGTCGTGGCGGGTCGAAACCGATCAGGGCGATCGACTGCGGCCGCTGCGGAGGGTGCCGGCTGCGGTGCTATTTCGGGACGGGGCGGAGCGCAGGGAACGAGACGGGCGGAGGTCGGAGCATCGGTGGCTGGGTTTCGGTCGGGACAGTGGCGCTGGGCTGGGCGGTTTTACGGCCGGTGCGAATCTGGCCCGGCGGTGGGCGGGGAGAGCGGTGGGGACCGGGGTAAGGCCCCGTGGGCGCGCTGGACACGGGGAAGGTGGCGCGCCCACGGGGGTGGGGCCGCTCGGGGGACGGCCCCGGGGGCCGGCGATCGGTGTGGCGGCGCGGTGGGGGCCGCGGGATGACCGATCAGCCGGTCCCGGTCGGGTGGTCGAGGTGGTGGCAGGTCAGCGGCACGGTGGTGTGCGTGCTGCTGGGCTTGGTGGCCGGGGTCGGCGGCTCCGGCGAGGGCAAGGCAGGGCGCCGCAGGGTGAGATCGCTGGTTGGAAGTGCCCTGCGGCGGCTGGCTGGGTGAGCTGTCTGGGGCGGGTTCGCTGGTCGCGAAGCCTCGGAGGAGATCGAGGCTGGTGGGCGTGCGGGCGCCGCGGGGTTGGGTTGTTGGTTGGGCGAGCCCTGTGGTGGCTGGTTGGGTGAGTTGTCTGGGGTGGGTTCGCTGGTTGCGAAGTCCCGGAGGAGATCAAGGTCGGTGGGCGTGCGGGCTTAGCGGGGTGGGGTCGCTGGTTCGGAGTGCCGTGTGGTGGCTGGTTGGGTGAGTTGTCTGGGGTGGGTTCGCTGGTTGCGAAGTCCCGGAGGAGATCAAGGTCGGTGGGCGCATGGGTGCGCCGGGGTGGGGTTGTTGGTTGGGCGAGCCCTGTGGTGGCTGGTTGGGTGAGCTGGCCGGGGTGGGCTCGCTGGTTGCGAAGCCGCAGGGAGTGCCTGTCCGGTGGGGCACGGGTGCGGTGGGGTGAGGTTGTTGGTTGGGTGTGCCCCGCGTTGGGCGAGTCGGGTGGGCTGGCCTGAGGTGGGTTCGCTGGTTGCGAAGGCCCGGAGGCGAGCAAGTCCGGTGAAGTCGTCCCCCGGGGAGATCTCGTTGGTGAGGGCGCTGCGGAGTGGGCAAGTCGGGTGGCTGTGTCACGGGTGAGGCGACCGGCGGTGAGCGAGCAGGGAGCGTTCGGCGTGGGCGACCGGATGAGGGCACCCCGGGGTGCCAAGCGTGGGGCGGTGGGGCGCCACGGGGTGGCAAGCGGGGGTCGTGGCACCCCGGGGCGCGGTGGGGCGTCAGTTCCAGATTTTGATGGCGCGGACCACGAAGGGGGATTGCGGAACGTAAGTGCCGCCACCCGGATAGGTGGTGAAGTCTCCCTCGGTCGTGCATTCTTCGCTTTGGTAGATGGTGACGTCGCGGGTCAGGCGGTTGACGAAGGAATGCCCCTCGAATCCCTCGGGCAGGGGAATGCAGTCTTCGGGATTGGCGGTGCGGAGGTCGTAGTGCTGAGTGGTGCCGGAGTAGCTTTCGGTGGTCCAGAGGCACAGTTCGCCGACGGTGCAGGACGGGTCCGGAGTGGCGGAGGCGTGGGCAGAAGGCGCAGTGAAAGCTGCCTGCGACGAAGGAACAGCAGAAGCCGCAGAAGGTGCAGCAGGAGTCGCGGAAGGCGCAGCAGAAGCCACCCCCGGGCCGGCCAGCAAGCCTGCCGTTGCCAGCAGGAGTACGCGGGGCAGGCGCGGCGGCAGGCCGGGCAGGCGGGACGGCGTGGTGGGCCGGCCGGAGTGGCCGGGGAACGTGGGCAGCTTCGGCAGCAGGCGTCGGAACATCGTGGGAACTCCCCCCTCGGTGGCGGCCGGAGGGGCCGCCGTGGAATGTGTGAGTTCCACGATGGCGGGTGGGGGTGGGTTTGTCTGCCCGCATTCCTACGTCTGTGGACAAGTAGTATTCCGTCGCTCGAACGGCGCGAGTTGTCCACAGATCGGTGAACGGTATTGCTAAACCTCGGCCGTGCTGTTTCGGCGGATCAACGACACCGGGAGCACCACCGGCGGAGGCGGATTGTCGCCGGCCAGCAGGTGCAGGATCAGCTCGCCCGCGGTGCGGCCCTTGCCGGCGAGATCCTGGCGGACGGTGGTGAGCGGCGGCTCCGCCCAGGCGGCCTGCGGGGTGTCGTCGAAGCCGACCACGGAGACGTCGTCCGGCACGCGCAGGCCCAGCTGCCGGGCGGCGGCGACGGCAGCCAGCGCGAGCTGGTCGGACATGCACAGCAGCGCCGTCGGGCGGGGCGTGCCGGTGAGGAGCTCCGCGGCGCTCGACCGGGCGGTGTCCGCCGACAGCCACGGCGCCTCGGCCACGGCGACGTCGGTCACGCCGGCCGCGGACAGCGTCGACAGGTAGCCCGCCAGGCGCTCGCGGGTGCCGTGGAACGAGCTCGCCCGCGCGGACTCCAGGCCGGAGGGGCCGTCGGGCGACAGCCGGGGCGCGGACAGGATCGCGAACCGCCGGTGCCCCAGCTCCAGCAGGTGCCGCGCCGCCAGGGCGGCCCCGCCGCGGTCGTCGCAGCCGACGCGGGCCGTGTCGGGCAGCAGGGGCTGGTCGATGACCACGAGCGGCAAACCGCGGTCGTGCACGGCCTCCAGCGCGGGGCTGCCGTCGGCCAGTGAGTAGGCCACGGCGATGTCGGCCTGCGCCGCCAGCACGCGCTCGGCCGCCGGCCCGCCGTGCGCTTCGCCGCCGGGCAACAGCAGCAGCGCGTGACCGGTCGGCTCCACGGCCTTCGCGAGCGCATCGAGCGTGATCGACAAGGCCGGGTCCGAGAACGCCGCCGACAGCGACGCGTCGAGCAGGAACGCGATCGCGCCCGTCCGGCTCGTGGCGAGGCTGCGCGCGGTCGGGTTCGGGCCGGGGTAGCCCAGCTCCTTGGCCGCGCGCAGCACCTGCTCCCGCAGCTGCGCGGACAGCTGGTCAGGCCGGTTGTAGGCGTTCGAGACGGTCGCGCGGGACACCCCGACCGCCTCGGCGACGTCGTCCAGCGTCGGGCGCCGGCGCCGGGTGCTCGTCATCGGCGGAGCATAGCGCGGCCTTGCCTTGCTGAAGCGCTTAAGTCATTCTGGGCCAAGGACTCCCGGCAGAGAGGCGGCGGAGGATGCGCGATCGGACGGCGGTGTTCGCGGTCTTCGCGCTCAACGGGGCGGCCCTCGGTTCGTGGGCCCCGCGCACGCCCGCCATCGCCGCGCATGTGCACGCCGTGCCCGGTGTCTTCGGGCTTGCGCTGCTCGGTGCGAGCGTCGGGATGCTGTGTGCCGCACCGGTTTCCGGCCGGATCACCGAACGCGTGGGTGCCCGCGCGGCCGTCGCGGGCAGCACCGTGGTGGCCGCCGTCGCACTCGCCCTCGTCGGGTTCGCGCCGAACGTGCCGTTGCTCGCCGGTGCCCTGTTCGTGCTCGGCGCGGGCGTGGGGTCCCTCGACGTCGCCATGAACATCGCGGGCGTCGCCGTCGAGCGTCGCACCGGCCGCGCCGTGATGCCGACGCTGCACGCCGGGTTCAGCTTCGGTGCGCTCGGCGGCTCCCTGCTCGCGGGCCTGGCCGCGGGCCACGGCTGGTCGCCCGCGCGGCACCTCTCCGTGGCCGCCGTCACCGCCCTCGTCGTGCTCGTCGTCGTGGTCAAAGCGGTGCCGGGGGACCGGCCGCCGAAGGAGACCACACCGCCGCAACGCGGGAAAGCGCCGATCCGCAGGCCCGCCCTGTGGCTGCTCGCGGTCGTCGCCTTGTGCTCGGCGATCGCCGAGGGCGCGAGCTCCGACTGGTCGGCCCTGCTCATGGTCACCGTCCACGGCGTCGGCCAAGGTGCCGCGGCGCTGGCCTACTCCGGGTTCTCGCTCGCCATGGCGCTGGCCCGGCTCGGCGGCGCGTGGAGCCAGGAACGCTTCGGCGCAACGCGTTCCCTCGCCGTCGGCGCGGGTGTCGCGGCGATCGGCCTCGTCTGCACCGCCGTGTTCACCCCGGCCGCCTTCGCGTACGTCGGCTTCGCGCTGGCCGGCGCCGGACTCGCCGCGGCGTTCCCACTGGCGCTGAGCCTGGCCGGCAGCGCCGGCAAACGCGCCGACGGGGGAGGCGGCGAACGCGAGCTGGCGTTCGTCAGCACCATCGCCTACTCCGGCTTCCTCGCCGGTCCGCCGATGATCGGCGGCATCGCGCAGGCGACGTCCTACTCCGTGTCGTTCGTGGTCGTCGGCCTCATCGCGGCGCTGATCGTGCCGGCTGCCCTCGTCGCGGCCCGCGCGCGGCGGCGCGAGGACCTAGCCCTGGGTCTCCCCGTCCGGTGACTCGCGCCACTGCCCGAACGGCCGGTCGAGCGACCACTTGTCCCCGTCGTGCTCCAGCACTCGGTACTCGCACGTGCGCAGGTTCGACAGCGACTCGAACAGGTCCACGCTCCAGCCGAACAGCCGGCGGCACAGCAACCGCAGCGTGAGGCCGTGGGAGACGACCAGCACGCTGCGGGGGTGAGTTCCGCCACTGTGCAGCAGTTCGGCGAGGAAACCGGCCACGCGGTCGTCCACGTCGGCACCCGACTCGCCGAAGGGCAGCCGGTAGAAGAAGTGGCCGAACTCGTGCCGCCGCTGCCGCTGCACCTCCTGGTCCTGAGGGTCCTGGAGGTTGCCCCAGTCCTGCTCGCGCAGCCTCGGTTCCTGCACCACGCGGTCGCAGTCGCTCTCGATGTTCAGCAGCCGCAGCGTCTCGCGTGTACGCAGGTAGGGGCTCACGTACACCGCAGGGCGCTCGCCGCGTAGCAGTTCCTTGATCTCCGGCCCCGTCGCGGCGGCCTCCGCCCGGCCCTTTTCCGTCAGCGGGATCGCGTGGTCCGGGATCCGGGTGTACGCGAGTTGGTCGACGCTCCCGAGGGACTCGGCGTGACGCAGCAGGATGATCCGCACGAAACCATCATGCCTGGCCGCACCCCCGTGCCGCGGAAAACGAGACCGGCCTAATCTCGAACGGTGAGCACCGACGCAGTGACGAAACCCGAACCGGCAGCGCGACGCAGGACCAGTGTGCTGCCGCTGCTCTCGGTGGGCGTGGTGCTCGCCGCCGTCGTCGCGGTCGGGCTCGTGGCGCTCACCGGCGGCGCCGGCTACCTGATCACCGGTCTGCCCGACCCGGGGCTGGTCACGCGCTACGGCATCACGGTCGTCCGGGTGCTCGCCGAAGCCGCGTCCGTGGTCTGTGTCGGCGCGCTGCTGCTGGCCGCGTTCCTGGTGCCGCCGCAGAAGTCCGGCACGCTCGGGCCCGAGGGCTACGCCGCCGTGCGCGCGGCCGGCATCGCCGCCTGGGTGTGGTTCGCCTCGTCGCTGCTGTCGGTGGCCTTCACCGCGGCCGACGGCGCCGGCAAGCCGTTCCTGGAAGTCCTTTCACCCCAAACGCTCCTGGACCTCGTCGACGCGATCGAGCAGCCCAAGGCGTGGCTGTGGACGGCGCTCATCGCGGTGCTGCTCGCGCTCGGCTGCCGGCTCGTGCTCACGTGGGGCTGGACGGCGGTGCTGTTCTTCGTGGCGGTCGCGGGCCTGGTGCCCGTCGCCGTCACCGGGCACTCGGCGAGCGGCGGCTCGCACGACATGGCCACCAACAGCCTGCTGTTCCACCTGATCGCGGCCGCCCTGTGGGTCGGCGGCCTCGTGGCGCTGCTCGCGCTCGGCTGGCGCCGGGGCGCGCACCTGTCGCTGGCCGCCCGGCGGTTCTCCAAGCTGGCCCTGGTCTGCTGGGTCGTGATGGCGATCTCCGGCGTGATCAACGCGCTGGTGCGCATCAACCTCGGCGACCTGTTCACCACCGACTACGGCCTGCTCGTGGTCGCCAAGGTCGTCGCGTTGCTGCTGCTCGGCGTCTTCGGGCACCAGCAGCGCCAGCGCGGCGTGCGCGACCTCGTCGACGGCAAGGGCGGCGGCCAGCTGCTGCGGCTGGCGGCCGTCGAGGTGCTGATCATGTTCGTGACGCTCGGAATCGCGTCCGGCCTCGCCCGCACGCCACCTCCGGCCGACGCGGTCACGCAGCCCTCCACCACCGAACTGCTGATCGGCTACAACCTCGACGGCGCGCCCACCTTCTGGCGCCTGCTCACCGACTGGCGCTTCGACCTGATCTACGGCACGGCCGCGATCGTGCTGGCCGGGCTCTACCTCGCCGGCGTGCGGCGGCTGCGCAAGCGCGGCGACTCGTGGCCCACGGGCCGGATCGTCGCGTGGCTCGCCGGCTGCCTGGTGCTCCTGATCGCCACGTCGTCGGGGATCGGCCGCTACTCGCCGGCGATGTTCAGCGTGCACATGGGCACGCACATGCTGCTGTCGATGGTCGTGCCCGTGCTGCTGGTGCTGGGCGGGCCCGTGACGCTCGCGCTGCGCGCCCTGCCGACCGCCGGTGCCGGCGCGCCGCCGGGGCCGCGGGAGTGGCTCCTGGCGGCCGTGCACTCGCCCGTGTCGCGGTTCCTGACGCACCCGATCGTCGCGCTGCTGTTGTTCGTGGGCTCGTTCTACGCGCTGTACTTCTCCGGCCTGTTCGACGCCGCGCTGAACTACCACTGGGCGCACCTGGCGATGAACGCCCACTTCCTGCTCGCCGGCTACGTCTTCTACTGGCCGGTGATCGGCGTCGACCCGGCGCCGCGCAAGATCCCGCCGGTCGGGCGGCTCGGGATGATGTTCGCCGCCATGCCGTTCCACGCGTTCTTCGGCGTGATCCTGATGAACATGCAGGCCGTGATCGGCCAGGAGTTCTACACGTCACTGCGCCTGCCGTGGGTCGGCGACCTGCTCACCGACCAGCGCCTCGGCGGCGGCATCGCGTGGGCCGCGGGCGAGGTGCCCGTGCTGCTGGTGCTGATCGCGCTGCTGGTGCAGTGGGCGCGCGCCGACGAGCGCGAAGCCAAGCGCAAGGACCGCCGCGAGGAGACCACCGGCGGCGAAGAGCTGGCCGCCTACAACGCGATGCTCAAGAACCTGGCCGACGGCAAACGGGCGGAATGACCGCGCGGATGATGTCGTCCGCGTGATGTGGGCATGACCCTCGGTAGCGCGGTGGTGACCGCCGTCAGGGCGCGGATCGGGCCACTCTACGATCGATGGCATGGCCGAGTTCATCTACACCATGAAGAAGGTGCGCAAGACCGTCGGGGACAAGGTCATCCTCGACGACGTCAGCACCGCGTTCTACCCCGGCGCCAAGATCGGCGTGGTGGGGCCGAACGGTGCCGGTAAGTCCACCGTTCTCAAGATCATGGCGGGGATCGAGCAGGCCAGCAACGGCGAGGCGTTCCTGCAGCCGGGTGCCACCGTCGGCATCCTCATGCAGGAGCCGGAGCTGGACGAGACGAAGACCGTCCGCCAGAACGTCGAAGAGGGCCTCGGCGAGACCAAGCAGAAGCTCGACCGCTACAACGAGATCGCCGAGCTCATGGCGACCGACTACAGCGACGAGCTCATGGAGGAGATGGGCCAGCTCCAGGAGGACCTCGACCACGCCGACGCGTGGGAGCTCGACTCCACGGTCGAGCAGGCCATGGACGCCCTGCGCTGCCCGCCGCCGGACGAGCCCGTGACCCACCTCTCCGGTGGTGAGCGCCGTCGTGTCGCGCTGTGCAAGCTGTTGCTGTCCGCCCCCGACCTGCTGCTGCTCGACGAGCCCACCAACCACCTGGACGCCGAAAGCGTGCTGTGGCTGGAGCAGTTCCTCTCGAAGTACGCCGGCGCCGTGCTGGCCGTGACCCACGACCGGTACTTCCTGGACAACGTGGCCGAGTGGATCATGGAGCTCGACCGCGGCCGCGTCGTCGGCTACGAGGGCAACTACTCCACCTACCTGGAGAAGAAGCGCGAGCGCCTCGAGGTCCAGGGCAAGAAGGACGCGAAGCTCGCCAAGCGCCTCAAGACCGAGCTCGAATGGGTGCGGTCCAACGCCAAGGCCCGCCAGACGAAGTCCCGCTCGCGCCTCGACCGCTACGAGGAGATGGCGGCGGAGGCCGACAAGCACCGCAAGCTCGACTTCGAGGAGATCCAGATCCCGCCGGGCCCGCGCCTGGGCAGTGTCGTGGTCGAGGTCGAGAAGCTGCGCAAGGGCTTCGACGACCGCGTGCTCATCGACGGCCTGTCGTTCGACCTGCCGCGCAACGGCATCGTCGGCGTGATCGGCCCCAACGGCGTCGGCAAGACCACGCTGTTCAAGACGATCGTGGGGCTCGAGGAGCCGGACGCCGGCACGGTCAAGATCGGCGAGACGGTCAAGCTGTCCTATGTGGACCAGAACCGCGCCGGCATCGACCCGAAGAAGACGGTGTGGGAGGTCGTGTCGGACAAGCTCGACTACATCCACGTCGGGCAGACCGAAATGCCTTCGCGCGCGTACGTGAGCGCGTTCGGCTTCAAGGGTCCGGACCAGCAGAAGCCCGCGGGTGTGCTCTCCGGTGGTGAGCGCAACCGGCTGAACCTGGCGATGACGCTCAAGCAGGGCGGAAACCTGATCCTGCTGGACGAGCCGACCAACGACCTGGACGTGGAAACGCTGGGGTCGCTGGAGAACGCGCTGGAGCAGTTCCCGGGTTGCGCCGTGGTCATCTCCCACGACCGGTGGTTCCTCGACCGGGTCGCCACGCACATCCTGGCCTGGGAAGGCACGGACGAAGACCCCGCGAAGTGGTTCTGGTTCGAGGGCAACTTCGAGGGCTACGAGAAGAACAAGATCGAGCGCCTCGGCGCCGAAGCGGCGCGGCCGCACCGGGTCACCCATCGCAAGCTGAAGCGCGACTGACGCCGGGGGCGGGAGTGGAAGCCAGCAGGCACAACCGGTCGAGCTCGCCCGCACCCGCGGGCGGGCGGCTCGCTGCTGCCGGCGGGGCGACCCTCTCCGACCTCGGGCGGCTGATCGAGCGGGCGGACGCGCTGCACCTGCGCGCGCCCGAGCTCGCCTTGGTGCTCGGCGAGCGCGCGGCCGCGCTCGCCGAGGCCGCGGGCGCGGACGAGCAGTGGATCCGCGCCGAGAGCCTCGTGGTCGCGGCGCGCGTGCGCCTCGGCGGTCGCACGTCGACCGTCGGGCGCGCCGTCGCCGCCCTGCGGGCCGCGGAGCACGCCGGGTACACCGACACGGCCGCGCGGCTGCGGATCGACCTGGCCCTGTGCGCGCGCAGCCTCGGCACACCGTTGACCGGGCTCGCGGCGCTGCGGCCCGTGCTGTCGGAGCCGGCGGTTTCGGCCGTGCACCGCGCCGAAGCGCTGTGCCACCTGGTGGGCTGCCTCGCGCAGTTCGGCCGCAAGCCGGAGCTCGACCGCGTGCTCGTCGAGGCCGACAAGCTGGTGGTCGCCGACGAGTCGCTCGACGCCGACACCCGCCTGCTCGTGCGGGCGTTGCTGCGCAACGGAGCCGCGGCCCACCGGCGCCGCCACGGTGACCTCACCGCGGCCGCCGACGCCGCCCGCACCGGCCTCGGGTTCCTCGAGAAGCTCGACAACCCGGCCGACGACGGCGGTCTCGTGCGCGTGCGGCTCGTGCTGCAGCTCGTGAGCACGCTGCTCGACCGCGGCGACACCGACATGGCGTACGACATCGCCGAACCCATGCTGAACGAGCCCGTGCGCGCGGCGGGTGTCGCGCCCACGGCGTGGCTGCGGCTGGCCGTCGCGACGCGGATCCACCTGCCCGCCGGTGCCGGCGACGCCGCGTCCGAGCTGGTGCGCGAAGCCGTGGCGAGCACGGACCGCCACGGGCTGTCCGCGATCACCGCGCGGCTGTGGCTGGAGCTGGGGCAGATCGAGGAACGGTTCGGCAGCGCCGAGGAAGCCATCGCGTGCCTGCACCGCTCGCGCGCGGCGGAACACGTCCACTCGCGGGCTCGCCGCCAGGCGTGCGGGCTGCTCGCGGGCGAGTTCGGCGCCGGCACGGTGGCGCCGCTGGACCTCGACGACGTGATCGCGCGGTCGGCGCCGCAGGGTGGCCGTCCGGTGCCGATGGCCGTGGAGCCCCCGGTGCGCGACGTCGAGACGACGGCGCTGATCCGGGCGATCCCCGCCGAGCCGGCTGCCCCGGAACCGGTCGCCGCGAAACCAGCCGCCGCGAAGCCGGTCGCCGCGAAGCCGGCCGTGGCGAAGGCTCAGCGTCCGGAAGCCCAGCCGCAGAAGGAAACCCGGTCGCGGACGGAAACCCCGGCGCGTGCGGAAGCACCACCGCGGCCGGCCGCTCCGGCGGAGACGACGTACGTGCGCGCGGCCGGTTCGGTGCCGGAGAAGCCGGTTCGCAAGCCGGAGAAATCCGGGTCGAAGACGCCGACGTGGTCGTTCGGGCGAGCGGCCGCGGAGTCGGAGGCCGAGCGGACGTCGGTGATCCCGGTGATCCGCGACGAGCCGGAGCCCGTGGCGCCCGTCGAACCGAGCGACCAGGTCGCCCGCTTCACGCTGTCGGCGCCGCGCGCCGAGGCTCCGGACCGCCCGCGCGTCGCCGAGCCGCCCGCAGCACCGGCCAAGCGGCCCGTGAACGGGTCGCACCCGGCTTCCCGCCAGGCTCCCGCGGAGACGGGCCGCCGGGCGGCACCCGAGCCGCCGGCGGCGTTGCCGGGCTGGGTGAAGCCGTTCAAGAAGCCCGGAGCCGTGCGGGCTCCGAAGCCGGAGCCCGTCGCCGAGGTCGTCCGCGAAGAGCCGGCCCCGCCGATCCCGGCCGTGGCCGAGGACCTGCCGCGCCTGGCGCTGCCGGACCTTTCGGACATCCTGCCCGAGCTGCCGATGGCCCCCGCACCCGCGGACGAACCCGCCGCGCCGCTGTGGGAGAGCGACGAGTGGGCCCGCGAGGAACGTGCCCGCCGCGACGAGATCTCGCGCGGCCGCAAGACCCGGCACGACGCGGAACACGGTTCTGTCGCCGCGCGCTCCGTGCTGGACCGCCTCGGGATCTCCGCGGGCGGCGGTGGCGGTCGCCGGCGAGCGGACGAGGCCGGTGCGCGCGAGGAAACCGCGCGCACGGAGGAGCCCGAGGCCGTCTCCGACGTGACGGACCCGCCGTGGAAGCGCGAGACGCCGGACCTGGCACCGGCGCCGCGGGACGAAGAGGTGTCCGAGGAAGCCGTGGACCCGTGGCTGCCGCGGCTGCGGATGCCGCCGGCGCTGGATCCGCTCGAGGACTTCGACTCGTGGACGCCGACGTCGCAGCCCTTCCCGGAGAGCTACGCGCGGGCGATCGCCGAGGACGAGCCGCCGCCGGACGCCGGGCTGGCCGAGCTGCTGGCCCGCGCGCTGGCCGAGCACCAGGCGGGAACGGCGAGCGCCGCCGCGCTGGTGAAGCGGCTGGGCTCCGAAGACGACAAGAAGCGCCGTCCGGTCAACGGGCACGCTTCGGGAGAGCGCAAGAGCAACGGCGACTGAGGCCGTCGCCGAAGCCCCAGCGCGGACAACGCCCTCTTCGACGTACCCGGAAACCGGTGAGCTCCAGCGGGTTTGCCGACGCCGGCTTCGGGGCACCTCCACCTTGGACCGCCCCCGTGCGGTCGCCCGTCCGGGCGGTTTCGGTGTGGGAATCCTCGCAGTGCCGGAAGGCAACCTTTTCCGGTTTGGCCGCGGGCTTCCGTGCGGCCGCGCGAGGACTGAACCGATCACGAACCCGGTCCGGCACCACCGGACACCCCGGGTGACCGCGGGGCGTGCCCGGGGCCAAGGGATTCCCCCCTGAACGGGTATCACCCGACTCCCGGGTAGCTGAACCGATCAACGCCGAAAGTCCTCGTCCTGTAAGGCAAACGTAAGTCTGGACAACTCCTGGTCTTTGTCACGGGTCCGGCGGGGTCGGATTAGTGTGGGGGAGTCCGCCACGTTGTGGTGACGGACGCGTCTCGATCTCGAAACTGGAGAGTTGCCTCACATGAGCTCGACGGGAGTCTCGTCCCCGCCCGGAACAGATGTCGGTGCCGAGGTCGGCGCGTTGCGTCGCTCGGCCAGCCCGGAGCAGCTCCGGGACGAGCTGATCGACGCCGCGGCGGCGTTGGCGCCCGAGATCGGTGACCTGATCCGCCTGTACTACCGCCACATCCCGGCCGAGGAGATCGTCGGCGACGACCCCGTGGCGCTCGTCGGCGCGGTGCGCTCGCACCTGCAGCTGGCCAAGCAGCGCATGCCGGGACGCCCGGCGGTCCGGCTGCTCAACCCCACCGCGGCGCAGGACGGCTGGACCCGTGAGGCCACCGTCGTGCAGGTGGTCACCGACGACATGCCCTACCTCGTCGACAGCGTGGCGGCCGAGTTCGCGCGCGACGGCGTGCAGGTGCACCGCATCGTCCACCCGATCGTCGTGGTCAGCCGCGACGTCACGGGCGAGCTCGCGGGCCTGCACCCCGACGCCGACCCGGCGAACCCGCCGGCGATGTCGGCGGCCGAGTCGTGGATGTACCTGGAGATCGACCTCGTCACGGACCCGAACCGCGCCCGCGAGCTGGACAACCGGCTGGCCTCGGTGCTGGGTGACGTCCGCGAGGTCGTCGAGGACGCCGACAAGATGGCGCAGACGGCGTGCTCCGTGGCGGAGTCGCTGGAGCAGCACCCGCCGAAGCTGCCCGACCCCTCGCAGGTCGAAGAGGGCGCCCGCCTGCTGCGCTGGCTCGCGGACGGCCACTTCACCTTCCTCGGCTACCGCCGCTACGAGCTGGTCGAGAACCCGCACCCCGACTCCGACGAGCCGGCCCTGCGCGCGGTCCTCGCGTCCGGCCTCGGTGTGCTGCGCCAGGACAGCCTCGCCGCCCGCAGCCTCACCGCGGGCCCGGACGACTACGCCAGCGCGCTGTCCCCGACGCTGCTGGTGCTCACGCAGGCCAGCGCCCCCTCGACCGTGCACCGCCCGGTGTACCCGTACTACGTCGGCGTGAAGACGTTCGACGACGAGGGCACCGTGACCGGCGAGCACCGGTTCCTCGGCATGTTCACCACCACGGCGCTGCACGAGAACGTGCTCGACATCCCCGTGGTGTGCAAGCGCGTGCGCGAGGTCATCCACCGCGCCGGCTTCCCGATGGAGTCGTTCTCCGGCCAGCGCATGCTGGAGGTGCTGCAGAACTGGCCGCGCGCCGACCTGTTCTCCGCCGACACGGATTCGCTCTACGCCACCACCACCGGCGCCATCACGCTGTCGGACCGCCGCCGGCTGCGGCTGTTCCTGCGCCGCGACCCGTACGGCCGCTTCTACTCCTGCCTGGTCTACCTGCCGCGCGACCGCTACACGACGCGTTCGCGGCTGGCGATGCAGAAGGTGCTGCTGGAGGAGCTGGAAGGCACGCAGCTCGAATACAGCGCGCGCATCGGCGAGACCGTGCTCGCGCAGGTGCACTTCATCGTGCACACCGACCCGGCGCACCGGATCGAGCCCGACACGCTGCGGATCCAGGAACGCCTCAACACCGTCGTGCGCAGCTGGGACGACCGCATGGTCGAGGCGATCCTCGCCGAGCGCCGCGAGCGCGCGGGCGACGGCCAGCCGATCGGCGTGATGGGCGAGGAGTCCGCCGTCGACCAGGGCCAGCGCTTCGCCGCGGTGTTCCCCGAGGGCTACAAGGAGGACTTCACCGCCGACGAGGCGCTCGCCGACCTGCGCAAGCTCGACACGCTGGCCGACGAGGGCGACCTGGCGCTGTCGTTCTACCTGCCCGCCGACGCCGAGCCGGGCGAGCGCCGCTTCAAGCTCTACCTGCGCGGCGAAGGCGTGACGCTGTCGAAGGTCCTGCCGCTGCTGCAGGCGATGGGCGTCGAGGTCGTCGACGAGCGGCCGTACGAGCTGTTCCGCGAAGACGGCGGCGCCAGCTGGATCTACGACTTCGGCCTGCGCATCTCGGCGAAGTACCTCGACGAGAGCAGCACCGTCGCCCTCGACGCGCTGCGCGATCGGTTCCAGGACGCGTTCCACGCGGCGTGGCGCGGCGACGCGGAGGTCGACGGCTTCAACGGCCTCGTGCTGCGCGCCGGCCTCACGTGGCGCCAGGCCGCGGTGCTGCGCGCGTACTCGCGTTACCTGCAGCAGGCCCGCAGCCCGTTTTCCCAGGAATACATCCAGAATACGGTGCTCAAGCACACCGAAGTGGCCATGCGGCTGCTGAACCTGTTCGAGACGCGCTGCGACCCGCAACTGTCCGATGTGGACCGCAAGACGCGCGAGGACTCGCTCGTCGGCGAGATCACCGCGATGATCGACGAGGTCACGAGCCTCGACGAGGACCGCATCCTGCGCCGCCTCATGGCCGTGATCAACGCGACGCTGCGCACGAACTACCACGTGACCGGCGCGGACGGCGCCGCGCGGCCGTACCTCGCGATCAAGCTCGACCCGAGCGGCGTGCCGGAGCTGCCGGAGCCGCGGCCGAAGTTCGAGATCTTCGTGTACTCGCCGCGTGTGGAAGGGGTGCACCTGCGCTTCGGCGAGGTCGCGCGCGGCGGCCTGCGCTGGTCCGACCGGCGCGAGGACTTCCGCACGGAGGTGCTCGGCCTGGTCAAGGCGCAGGCGGTGAAGAACGCCGTGATCGTGCCCGTGGGCGCGAAGGGCGGCTTCGTCGTGAAGCGCCCGCCGGCTCCCACCGGGGACGCGAGCCTCGACCGCGACGCGCAGCTCACCGAGGGCATCGCGTGCTACCGCATGTTCATCTCGGGCCTGCTCGACCTGACGGACAACCGCGTCGAGGGCAAGACCGTGCCCGCGCCGGGCGTGGTGCGCCACGACGCCGACGACAGCTACCTCGTCGTCGCGGCCGACAAGGGCACCGCGAAGTTCTCCGACATCGCCAACGAGGTCTCGGGCCAGTACGGCTTCTGGCTCGGCGACGCCTTCGCCTCCGGCGGCTCGGTCGGCTACGACCACAAGGCCATGGGCATCACCGCCAAGGGCGCGTGGGAGAGCGTGAAACGCCACTTCCGCGAGCTGGGCAAGGACACCCAGACCGAGGACTTCACCACCGTCGGCATCGGCGACATGATGGGCGACGTCTTCGGGAACGGCATGCTGCTGAGCGAGCACATCCGCCTGGTGGCCGCGTTCAACCACATGCACGTGTTCCTCGACCCGAACCCGGACGCCGCGTCGTCGTTCGCCGAGCGGCGCCGACTGTTCGACCTGCCGCGCAGCTCGTGGGACGACTACGACCGCTCGCTCATCAGCGAGGGCGGCGGCATCTACCCGCGTTCGGCCAAGACGATCCCGATCAGCCCGCAGGTGCGCGAGGCGCTGGGCATCGACGAGGGCATCACGCACCTGCCGCCGATGGAGCTCATCCAGGCGATCCTGCTGGCGCCGGTCGAGCTGCTGTGGAACGGCGGCATCGGCACCTACGTCAAGGCGGAGACCGAGACCCACGGCGACGCGGGCGACAAGGCCAACGACGCGATCCGCGTCAACGGCAACCAGCTGCGCGTGAAGGTCGTGGGCGAAGGCGGCAACCTCGGCCTGACCCAGCTCGGCCGGATCGAGTTCGCCCGCTCCGGTGGCAAGATCAACACCGACGCGCTCGACAACTCGGCCGGGGTGGACTGCTCCGACCACGAGGTCAACATCAAGATCCTGCTCGACCACCTCGTGGCGACCGGGGACCTCGAGCACACGCGGCGCAACTCCCTGCTGGAGGAGATGACCGACGAGGTCTCCGACCTGGTGCTGGCCGACAACTACCGGCAGAACGCGGTGCTCGGCGTGAGCCGGGCACACGCCGGTCCGATGGTGTCGGTGCACGCGCGGCAGGTGTCGTCGCTCGTCGCGAAGGGCGCGTTCGACCGCAAGCTGGAAGCCCTGCCGACGTCCTCGGAGTTCCGCGCGCTGGAGAAGGCGGGCGAAGGCCTGTCGTCGCCGGAGCTCGCGACACTGCTGGCCCACGTGAAGCTCGACCTCAAGGACGAGCTGCTGGCCAGTGAGCTGGTCGACTCGGAGGTGTTCACGCGCCGGCTGCCCGAGTACTTCCCGAAGCCGCTGCGCGAGCAGTTCTCCGACGCGATCACGCAGCACCCGCTGCGCCGTCAGATCATCACCACGCTCGTGACCAACGAGCTGGTGGACGGCGGCGGCATCTCGTTCGTCTTCCGCCTCATGGAGGAGATGAACGCGACGGCCACCGACGCGGTGCGCGCGTACGCCGTGGTCACCCACGTCTACGACCTGCCGAAGCTGTGGGCCGAGATCGACGCGCTCGACAACGTGGTGCCCACCGCGGTCGCCGACGCGATGGTGCTGGAGACGCGCCGGCTGCTCGACCGCGCAGCCCGCTGGTTCCTCACCAACCGCCCGCAGCCGCTCGCGCCGCTGGCCGAGATCAACCGCTTCGGCCCCGTGGTCGGGGAGCTCGGCCCGAAGCTGGGCGACCTGCTGCGCGGCCGCGAGCTGGAGTCCGTGGAGGAGCACGCCGGCAGGCTCGTGGCCGACGGCGTGCCCGCCGACCTCGCCCGCCGCGTGGCGCTGCTGCTGCACAGCTACGGCCTGCTCGACGTGGTCGAGGTCGCCGAGCTGGCCGAGCAGCAGGTGGGGCTCGACGCGCTGCACAGCCCGGCCGACACCGCCGAGCTGTACTACGCGCTCTCGGACCACCTGGACATCGACAAGATGCTCACCGAGATCAGCAAGCTCGAACGCGGCAACCGCTGGCACGCCCTCGCGCGGCTCTCGCTGCGCGACGACGTCTACGGCTCGCTGCGCGCCATCACGCTCGACGCGCTGCGCCACAGCGACCTGGACGTGGCAACCGACGCGAAGATCTCGCAGTGGGAGAAGACCAACGCGTCGCGGCTGTCGCGCGCCCGCGTGGCGCTGGACGAGATCACCCGCTCCGGGCGCCTCGACCTCGCGACGCTGTCGGTGGCGGCGCGCCAGATCAGGAGCACGGTGCGGTGACCTACGTTTCGCACGTCCGGCCGCGCTGGTCGGACATGGACGTCTACGGGCACGTCAACCACGCCAACATGGTGACGCTCCTGGAGGAGGCGCGGATCCCGGTGCTGTTCGGTGACGCGGTGAAAGCCGGCCTCACCGAGCTGCCCAAGGGCGTGGTCGTGGTGAAGCTCGGCGTGCACTACCGCGCGCCGATCGTCGTCACGCCCGAGACGTCGGTGCGGGTGGAGATCACGCTCACCGAGGTCAAGTCGGCCACCATCACGCTGGCCTACGTCGTGCACACCGGGCCCGAGGAGTCGGATCCGGTGGCGGTGACCGCGGAGACCGTGCTGGCGCCGTACGACACCGTCAAGCTGCGGCCGCGGCGCCTTTCCCCCGAGGAGACCGAGTTCCTCAAGAAGGTGTTCGCCGATGCCTGAGCTGCGCATCCCCGACGCGGGCGACCGCGACACGCTCGGCGCGTTCGTCGCCCGCGCGGTGCGGCTCGACGGCAACACCGCCGTGCGGCTGCGCAACCGCGCTTCCGGCGACGGCGGCGTTGTCGAAGCGTGGACGGCCACGCCGTTCGAGGTCCTCGCCACCCGCGCGGTGGCGGGGACCGTGACCCCGGCCGACATCACCGTGTCGGGCAACGAGCTGCTGGCGGCCCTCACGGTCGCCGGCGGCGACGTCATGGACCCCGGACCCGCGCGCGACCTGCTCTGGCACGCGGAGCTGCCCGCGCCGGGCCGCTGGCAGCTCGTGGACGACCTGCCGGTCGGTGTGGTGTCCGACCTGGCCGACCGCGGCGTCACGCTGGCCCGCGACAACGTCGGCCCGCACGGCACGCCGCCGGCGTCGCTGATGGACCAGGCCGTGCTCACGGTCACCGGCGGCGAGCTCGAGGTGAAGGTGCAGCTGCGCTGTTTGTTCGCCTTGTCCGGTATGGGGCTGTTCGACTCGTCGATCGACGGCGACGTCGTCCGCGTGACGGCCACGGACTCGTGGCTACGGCTGGATGCCCGATATGGGGCGGTGCTGAAGCGCAGGCACGCGTTGTTGCCGCTTCTGTTCTGAACTGATCTTCGCCATTCCCGGGACGAGCCTCGCCATTCCGCGGGGCTCGTTCCGGTCACATTGTCTGTTCGCTTTGTCTGGAATAAGCGCGCGGAAGGCACGCGCCATTGCCCGTTCGCTTCTGATTTCCTTGCGATTCCCTTGCGGCCGTGGTGCTTTCCCGGCGGCGGTGCGAGGGTGGGGACATGACCGACCCCGACGGTGACCCGACGGCGGATTTCCTCGCCGGCGTACGGGCCGAGCAGACACCGTGGCGCACCGACCGCCCGGTGGCTGCCGAGGGGCCCGAGCAGACGGGCCAAACCGTGCGCCCCGGGCGTTTTTCGCGGGTCGGCCGAGCCGTGGGTGAGGCTGCGCCGTATGTGCAAGCCGCATTGTTCGCGGCGTGGATCGCCACGTCAGTGGCCGATTCCGGCGACGGTTCGGGCGGAATGAACGGAAGCCAGAACGGTTAGGTGGTCCCGTGGACGGAAACTCCGGGTAGAGTCGGTGCCGGATGAGCCGCCGATGTCCGATTCGGCGCGACCTCGAACACCGCACCGCCGGTTGTCGTGGCTTATTGCGCGCACGCGGTCCGCAGGCCGTTTCCGCCCGCCAGAGCCGAATTGCCGACGGTGGAGGGGAGACCCATGCTCCTGTCCGGTCCCGATCGTCTGACAACCGAAGCCGTACACGAAGACCCGCTGGTGCTGAGACGCGCGCTGGTCGGCTACGTACACGCGGTGGCCGAAGCCGTGGACGTCTCCGCGGAGGGGACGTCGTGCGAGGTTGCCGACACAGTCACCGCCTATGTGGCGCTGAGCCGCCGCTCGCCGCGTTACCCCGGCCGTGACCTGATGTTGCTCTGGAACTCCCGGCAGGGCTGGACGCTTTCCGTGGAGACGAGGCCGGCCGAGGCGCCCCTCGTCGTCGCGCGCCTGGGCGGAGACGTCGTCCCGGAGCCCGCCCTCGTGGGCCGGTTCGTCGCCGAGGTCGTCTCGGCCCCCGGCAACAGCTCGTGGACCACGCCGCCCAGCCGTGCCGCCGCCGATCGGGGCGAGCTGGCGGCTCGGCTGGAACGACGTGTCCGTCCCGTCGTCAGGCGGTCTTGAGCTTTCGCGCCAGCCGCTCCGGGCGGGGCCAGCGAACCTGAGACGCCCAGTTCAGCTTCTCGAACAGCCAGATGAGCCGAGCCGAGGTGTCCAGCTGGCCCCGGCCCACGCCGTGGCGGGCGCCGGTCGGGTCGGCGTGGTGGGAGTTGTGCCACGACTCGCCGAACGACAGGATCGCCAGCGGCCAGAAGTTGGCCGAACGGTCCCGCGCCTCGAAGGGGCGCTCACCGATCATGTGGCACAGCGAGTTCACCGACCACGTCACGTGGTGCAGCGCCGCCACCCGCACGAGCCCGGCCCAGAAGAACGCCGTGAGCGCGCCCCACCAGCTCATCGTGGCGAGGCCGCCGATCAGGGCCGGCGCCAGCAGCGTCACGGCGGTCAGCACGGGGAAGAGGCTGTCGACGCGACGGATGTCCGGATCGTCCAGCAGGTCCGGGGCGAAGCGGCGCGAGTTGGTCTTGTCGCGGTCGAACAGCCAGCCCATGTGCGCGTGCCAGAAACCCTTGGCCAGCGCGGCGGGCGTCGTGCCGTAGCGCCACGGGGAGTGCGGGTCGCCGTCGCGGTCGGAGTACGCGTGGTGGCGGCGGTGGTCGGCGACCCACGAGATCACGGGGCCCTGCATCGCCATGCTGCCCGCCACGGCGAGTGCGATCCGCAGGCCACGGCGGGCGCGGAACGAGCCGTGGGTGAAGTAGCGGTGGAAGCCGATGGTGATGCCGAGGCCGCTGAGGTAGTAGAAGCCGACGGCGAGGCCGATGTCGAGCCAGCTGAGCCCCCAGCCCCAGGCCAGGGGCACCGCGGCGACGACCGCCAGCAGGGGGAGCACGGCGAACAGCTTCACGAGGAAGGCTTCGGTGCCCGTCTTCTGCCCGGCGAGCATGGGCTCGGGTGCGGGCCGTTCACGGACGGCGGTTGCCGTGCTCGATGAGGTGGGGGCAGGGGAAGGAAGGGTGTCGCGGGGGGTGTCGATGCTGGAACGCTCCTGTCGAGCTGGTCCGGTCACTGCACTCTGCAGGACCGAGGCCGGTTCGACGGTGTGCCCGGGCGGCATTGCCGTTGCGGGGGCGCACACCGTTCGTGCGGTCCGGCCCCGGAGGGCCGGCCTTGACCTTCTCGGTCAACGAACGGTGCGCCGGCAAGGTTCCCGGCGGATTTCCCGGAACTTCCCCGAGAACGGCCGAAGGGCCGGTGCACGTGGCACCGACCCCTCGGAGAAACCGTTGTGACGTCAGAGAATCGTGACGGCAGTGGCCTGCGGCCCCTTCTGGCCCTGGCCGATTTCGAACTCCACGCGCGCGTTCTCCTCCAGGCTGCGGAACCCGTTGCCCTGGATTTCGGAGTAGTGCACGAACACGTCGCCACCGCCGTTGTCCGGCGTGATGAAGCCGAAGCCCTTTTCGGCGTTGAACCACTTCACGGTGCCTTGCGTCATAAATGTCTCCACCACTGAAAACGATCGAGGTACCACTTCGGCACCCGGGTCGAAGACCGACGGTTTGATCTTCCGGTGAGGGAGAACCACTACGCCCGCGCATCTTGCGAGCGTGGCTGCGGGGAGTACCCACCGCACGAACACAAAATATGACCGCGGCCAGTTAACCACGTCCGACGCGGTCGCACCAGCCCACTGATCAGGTGGGCCACCGTGGCCGGAACCAGTCCACACTGTCTGTCCCTTGTGGACTCAAGCCGCGCCGGCGCTGGTGCTGACCAGTGCTTCATTGTGCCCGCGGGTGCACGTCGTGTAGCGTCGGTCACGTCGAGAGAGTTCTTCCGCGCGCCGGCAGCAGAGCCGGCGTCGTCTTCGGCCGACCGCGAGGCCCGAGCCGGCTGCTCGGTCCGGCCGTCGTCCCACCCGTCTTTCGACGACTGCATTTCACAGAGGAGCCTGATGCGCTCGGAACGTCGTCCGCTGTCCCCCGACACCAGTGAGTTCGCCCGAGCCCGCGTCTCTGCGGAGCTGGGCCTGCGCCACCAGCGCGACCAGGCGGCCCGGACCGTCGCCGGCCGTGCCCGCGACGTGGACGACCTGCGTGGCCTGCTGGCCATGCTCGGCCTCGAGGCCGGAGCCCGCGGCTAGCTCTTCCGCATCACCAGGTTCAGACCAGCCACGCCGCCGAGTCCGGCGGCAGCCTGCCGTCCACGAGCGGGGTGCTGGACAACAGCAGCTCGCCGGGCGGCAGGGCGATCGAGCTCGCCGACGTGTTCAGCGCGCAGATCAGCCCGCCCTTGCCGCCGCGGCGGAACGCGAAGCAGCCGGCGGGCGCGCCGTACCACTCCAGCTCGTCCCCGACGCGGAAAGCGGCGTGCGTCTTGCGCAGCTCGACGGCCTGCCGGTACAGCGAGAGCGTGGACGACGCGTCTTCCAGCTGGCGTTCCGCCGTCAGCCCGGCCCACTCGGCCGGCATCGGCAGCCACGTGCGCGGGTTGCGCGAGAAGCCGAACGGCGGCAGCGAACCCTCCCACGGCATCGGCACGCGTTCGGGATCCCGGCTGAACTGCGGGCCCTGGCTGCGCGCCCGGGGGTCGGCCATCGCCTCGGGCGGGATCTCGACGTTCGGCAGGCCCAGCTCTTCGCCGTTGTACAGGTAGACCGCACCCGGCAGCGCCAGCTCCACCAGCGCCATGGCCCGCGCGCGCCGCAGCCCGGCCGCGCCGCCGCCGTAGCGGCTCACGGTGCGCCACACGTCGTGGTTGGACAACGTCCACGTGGCGGGCGCGCCGGCCGCGCGCGGCACGGCCAGCGACCGCTCGATCGACGTGCGCATCGCGTCGGCGTCGAAGTGCGTGAGCACCAGACGGAAGTTGAACGCCAGGTGCAGCTCGTCGGGCCGCTGGTAGCGCGCGAGGCGTTCCTCGTCGTGCACCCAGATCTCGCCGACGGCCATCGTGTCCGGGTACTCGTCGAGCACCTTGCGGATCATCTGGTGGACCTCGTGCACGCCGTCGTCGTCGAAGCGCGGGTCGAAGTGCTCGCCGCCGCCGAAGCCGGCCGCGCGCGGGTCCATGTCGGGCAGGCCGGGCGGCTTCGCCATGCCGTGGGCCACGTCGATGCGGAAGCCGTCGACGCCGCGGTCGAGCCAGAAGCGCAGCGTGCGCTCGAGGTCGTAGCGCACGTCGGCGTTGGCGTAGTTGAGATCCGGCTGCTGCGGGGCGAACAGGTGCAGGTACCACTGCCCGTCGGGCACGCGCGTCCACGCGGGCCCGCCGAACACGGAAACCCAGTTGTTGGGCGGTTCCGAGCCGTCGGGGCCGCGGCCGTCGCGGAAGACGTAGCGGTCGCGCTCGGCGCTGCCGGGCGCGGCGGCCATCGCGGACTTGAACCACGAGTGCTGGTTGCTGGTGTGGTTCGGGACGATGTCCACGGTCACCTTGATGCCGCGCCTGTGCGCCTCGGTGAGCAGCACGTCGAAGTCGCCGAGCGTGCCGAACATCGGGTCCACGTCACGCGGGTCGGACACGTCGTAGCCGTGGTCGGCCATGGGGGAGCGGTAGAACGGCGTGAGCCACAGCGCGTCGACGCCGAGCAGCTCCAGGTACCCCAGCCGGCTGCGGATGCCTTCGAGGTCGCCGACCCCGTCGGCGTCGGAGTCGGCGAACGAGCGCACGTAGACCTGGTAGAAGACGGCGTCGGACCACCACGCCGGGCGGGGCCGGCCCTCGGGGGACCGCCGGTGGCCCGCCACCGGGCGTCTCATCAGACGAAGCTGTTCATCATGCTGTGCGCCGCCATCTCGAGGTAGGCCCACAGCTGCTCGCGGTACGGCTCGGGCAGGTTCTCCTCGTCGACGGCCACGCGGATGGCGCGCAGCCACGCGTCACGCTCGATCGGCCCGATCTTGAACGGCGCGTGGCGCATCCGCAGCCGCGGGTGGCCCCGGCGGTCGGAGTAGGTGTGCGGGCCGCCCCAGTACTGGATGAGGAACAGCCGGAAGCGCTCCTCGGCCGGGCCGAGGTCCTCCTCCGGGTACAGCGGGCGCAGGATCTCGTCGGTCGCCACTTCCTGGTAGAAGCGCGCCACGATCCGCCGGAACGTCGGTTCGCCGCCCACGGCCTCGTACAGGTTCGCGGGTTCGGAGCCACTCACAGTCGACACCCCTCCATCTTGCCCTTACCGCGGCTACTTGTCGGCGCCCGGTGCGGACAGGTACCGCCCGAGCGGCGGCTCGAAGCCCGCCTCCTCGAGCGCGGCGAGCAGGTGCGCGCGCAGCGCCCGCTGCACGGCCCACTGCTTGCCGGGCCGCACCTTCACCGTCAGCCGCAGCTGGATGCCCTCCGGTGTGACCTTCTCCACGCCCAGCATCTCCGGCGGCTCCATCACGTTGACGGCCAGCGCCTCGCTCTCGGCGGCCTTCGTGGCCGCCCCCATGAGCACGGTCGTCGCGAGGTCGACGTCGGCGGAGTAGCCCAGCGGCACGTCGACCACGGCCACGGCGAAGCCCTGGCTGGAGTTGCCGACGCGCAGCACCTCGCCGTTGCGCACGTACCAGACGGTGCCGCCCAGGTCGCGCAGCGTGGTGATGCGCAGGCCCACGGCCTCGACGGTGCCGGTCGCCGGGCCGATGTCCACGACGTCGCCCACGCCGTACTGGTCCTCGATCATCATGAAGATCCCGGACAGGAAGTCGCGCACGAGGTTCTGCGCGCCGAACCCGAGGGCGACGCCGACGATGCCCGCCGACGCGATGATCGGCGCCAGGTCGATGCCCAGCTCACCCAGCACGAGGATGAACGCCAGGCCGTAGATGAGGAACGTGGCCATCGACTTCAGGACCGAGCCGATGGTCGCGGCGCGCTGCCGGCGCCGCTCCACCACGGCCGGGCCGAGCACGTCGGGGGCGCGCTCGCGCAGCGGTCTCAACAGGGCGGGCAGCTTGCCGTTGCCGCCGCGCGGCAGCGTGGTCACGCGGTTGATGACCCGGCGTGTGAGGTACCGCACCACGAACGCGAGGACCAGGATCAGGATGATCCGCAGGGGCTTGGTGACGACCCAGCCCGCCGAACCGGCGAGCCACTCGTTGTGCGTGATCGAAAAGACCTGCGAGCACCACGTGCTGGGGTCGGAGATGCACGCTGGCGGGGCGCTGAGCACGGCGTTCACGGGGTCGAACAGTCCTTCCGTCGCTTCGGTTCACCCAACGGCAAGTGGATGTTGGGTCGCGGGCACGTGACACGTCACGTAACACACGTGCACTTTGGGGCTGATGTGTGGTCGACTATGCCTGCACCGGTGGAGGTGGTCGAGTGCCAGACCGACAACCCGTCCCCCTCGGCGGCGCCGGCCAAGCCATGGCCGAGCAGTCGCCGGAGACGGTCCTGCGCGCCTGCCCGGGAGGTTCCGCACCCGGCGGAACGAACCCGGCCGGGCCGGGGACCCGACCAGGGGGAGTTTCCCGTCCGCCCGGACAGCGTAGAGGCCGGGACCCGGCGACCCCGCCCTGGGGCCGCCGTCGCGTATTGCTGCTGAACGCCACCTTCGAGCCCCTCACCGCGTTGCCCATGCGGCGCGCGGTGGTGCTCGTGATGTGCGGGAAGGCGGAAGTCGTCCACGGCGACCCGGGTGGCGTGGAGCTGCACGCCGCGACCGTGTCGCTGCCCGTTCCGTCCGTGATCCGGCTCAGCACGTACGTGCGTGTGCCGTACCGCGCGAAGGTGCCGCTGACCCGGGCCGGGCTCATGCACCGCGACCGGTACCGCTGCGCCTACTGCGGTGGCCGGGCCGAGACGATCGACCACGTCCTGCCGCGCAGCCGCGGCGGACCGCACAGCTGGACCAACTGCGTGGCCTGCTGCGCCAAGTGCAACCACCGCAAGGCCGACAAGCTCCTCTCGGAGCTGGGCTGGCGCCTGCGCGTGGTGCCGAGGGCGCCCCACGGCCCGCATTGGCGCCTGCTGGCGCACTCCAAGGAGGCCGACCCGCTGTGGCAGCCGTACTTGGGTTCGGCGGCCTGACGGGCCGCTGAGACGTCGGCGCCCCGGCTGCCTGTGCGGCGGCCGGGGCGAGCCGATGAGTCGCTGAGCCGTGCCCGCGCGTGCTCCGCGCGGCGGCTCCTCTCGCGCGCGCCCTCCGTCCGGGTGCGCGCGTTCTGCTTTCGTCAGGCGGCCAGTGCGAAGTCGGCCTGCGAGGTCACGCGGGTGCCGTTGGTCACGCGCGTGCCGCGGGTGACTCGCGTGCCCCTCGTGACCCGGGTGCCGCACGTGACGCGCGTGCCCCCGGTGACGCGGGTGCCCCGGGTCACGCGGGTGCCCCTCGTGACGCGGGTGCCGGCCGTCACGCGGGTGCCGCCGGTGACTCGCGTGCCGCGGGTGACCCGGGTGCCGCGCGTGACTCGCGTGCCGCCGGTGACGCGGGTACCGCGAGTGACCCGAGTACCGCGGGTAACCCTTGTGCCGGACGTCACACGCGTTCCGGTCAGGAATTCGGTCTCGCTGGGTGACGAAATCGGCTCGGTGATCGCCTGAGCGGGGGGCTGGACGCTCTGCATGAGGTGGCCTCCTGGGACCGGTGCGTGACCTGCTGGGGCTGAGGAGCGGACCGCAAGGCCCGTACAGGTGAAAAAGCTACGAGCATTTCAGTGCGCCGACAAGACGGGGGCGACCGGTACGGCCGCCTGTACGTTGAGTTGCAACCTTTCGGCCCGCCCGGCTTCGCCCCAACGTTCCAGCGCGGGCGAGCCAAGCGGCGGACGGACGGTCCCGCACGACGAGCGGTCGCCTTCCGGCGCGGCGCCGCGCGGTGGCCACCAGGGCCATCCGATACGCTCACCGGCGTGAACGTTGTCGAGACGATCCTGGTCTACGCGGTCATCCCCCTGGCCATCTACTTGGTGGTCGGTGCGGCCACCCTGCGGAAGAAGTTCTCGGGGACGCCGCGGTACCGGCCGGGACAGCCGTGGGAGTACCCCGCGATGTGGTGGACCGCCAACCCGGAGGGTGTCGGTGCGGGTCACCACGCCGTCGATCCGGACTCTGTGGTGCCCTCGGGCACCGTGACCGCTGCCGGAGGCGCACGTGGCAAGTGGTGAACTCGCGCACTCGGCCACTGCGGTCGACGTTGCGGAGAAGGACCTGCCCTTTGGTGAGGTGATCACCAACAGCGGCCGCCGTTCGGCGGCCAAGATGTACGAGCCGGCCGAGCCGACCAGCCCGTTCTCGGTGCAGCAGCTCGCTCGCCTGGACGAGGCGCTGACCTTCGCGACGCGCGAGTCCGGCGTCGCCTTCAGCGTGTACCTCGGCGACCTCGGCGAGGACACCCGCGCCGCGGCCGAGAAGCTGCTGGCGTCGACCGAGGACCCGGCCAACGCCGTGGTCCTCGCGGTCTCGCCCGCGCAGCGCGCGATCGAGATCGTGATCGGCGAGCGCTCGCACGTCCGCCTGCCCGACCGCGGTGCCAACCTGGCCGTGGCGAGCATGGTCGCGTCGTTCAAGGAGGGTGACCTGGTCGGTGGCCTCGTCAACGCCCTGCGCATGCTGAGCGACCAGGCCGGGCCGGACCCGAAGCACTGACGTCTTCCTGACGCACCGAAGGGGGCCTCCTCGAGAAGTCGAGGAGGCCCCCTTCGGCGTTTCCGGGTGGGCCGCTCGGGCGTGAGCGGCCCACCGCGGTCAGACCTGGCTGTCGAACTCCCGCGCGGCGAGCGCGCGGACGATGCCGGCGCGACCTTCGGACACGAGCCGGCGCAGCGCGGCCGGGTGCTCGCCCTTGAGCCATTCGTCCGACGCCGCCACCGTGGCGGGCTCGACGGCCCACGACGGGTAGAGCCCGATCACGGTCGGCTGGGCGCGCTCGCTGGAGCGGCGGGCCCACACCTCGTCGATGACCTCGAAGTACCGCGCGACGTAGCTGCCGAGCAGCTGCTTCTGGCCCGGGTGCGAGAAGCCCGAGATGAGGGCGTCGCTGACGGCGTTGGGGATCTCGTCGTCGTAGACGGCGCGCTGCCACGCGTCGGCCTTGGCCTCGGCGGTCGGCTGCAGCGCGCGGCACCGCTCGGCGTGGCGGCGGCCCGCGGCCGTGTCGTCCTTGGCCAGCTCGGCCTCGATGTCCGCGGTGCCGGCCTTGCCGTGGGCCACGAGCGCCTGCAGCAGACGCCAGCGCAGGTCGGTGTCCACGGTGAGGCCGGGCAGCGGCGCGGAGCCGTCGAGCCAGCCCGCGACGACACCCAGCGTCGCCTCGTCGAGCACGCCACCGGCCAGCGAGTTCACGAACGCCAGCTGGTGGTCGGACCCGGCCTCGGCGTTCCGGGCGAGCTCCAGCAGCCGCCCGGTGAGCGCCGGCCAGCCCTGCTCGGCGGCCCACTTCTGGTCCGCGTACGAGTTGAGCGCCGTCTGCGCCTGCAGCAGCAGCCGCTGCACCACGCCGACCTCGCTCTCGGCGTGGATGCCGCGCGCCACCAGCGTCACGAAGTCGCGGGCCTTGAGCTCGGCCTCGCGCGTCATCTCCCACGCGGCCGACCAGCACAGCGTGCGGGGCAGCGGCTCGACGATGTCGGCGATCCGGTCGATCAGGGTGGTCAGCGACGCCGGGTCGAGGCGCATCGTGCAGTAGGTGAGGTCGTCGTCGTTGACCAGCACGAGCTTGCCCGCCGGCTTGCCGACGAGCGCGGGCACCTCGGTGCGGTCGCCCGACACGTCCAGCTCCACGCGCTCGGTGCGCACGACCTTGCCCTCGACGTCGTCGTACACGCCCACCGCGACGCGGTGCGTGCGCAGCTCACCAGCGCCCGGCTTGGCGCCCGTCTGCACCACGGCGAACGACGCGAACGTGCCGTCGGCCGCCACCTCGTAGCGCGGGCTGAGCGAGTTGAGGCCGGTCGTCTCGAGCCACTGCGCGCTCCACCACGACAGGTCGCGCCCGGACGCCTCTTCCAGCGCGGCCAGCAGGTCGGCCAGCGTGGCGTTGCCCCACGCGTGCTTTCCGAAGTAGACCTTCAGGCCGTCGAGGAAGTGCTCGATGCCCACGTAGGCCACGAGCTGCTTCAGCACGCTCGCGCCCTTGGCGTAGGTGATGCCGTCGAAGTTCACCTCGACCGCGTGCAGGTCGACGATGTCGGCCGCGATCGGGTGCGTGGAGGGCAGCTGGTCCTGGCGGTAGGCCCACGACTTCTCGATGTTCGCGAAGCTGGTCCACGCGTTCTTGTACTCGGTCGCCTCGGCCTGCGCGAACACGCTCGCGAACGTCGCGAACGACTCGTTGAGCCACAGGTCGTCCCACCAGCGCATGGTGACCAGGTCGCCGAACCACATGTGCGCCATCTCGTGCAGCAGCGTCTCGGCGCGGCGCTCGTAGGCGTAGCGCGTGACGCGGCTGCGGAAGACGTAGTCCTCCAGGAAGGTCACGGCGCCGGCGTTCTCCATCGCGCCCGCGTTGAACTCCGGCACGAACAGCTGGTCGTACTTGGAGAACGGGTAGGGCGTGCCGAACTTCTCGTGGAAGAAGCCGAAGCCCTGCTTGGTCTCCACGAACAGGCGGTCGGCGTCCATGTGCTCGGCGAGCGAGGCGCGGCAGTAGATGCCGAGCGGAATCGTGCGGTGGGCGTCGGAGAACTCGTCGCGCCACTCGGCGTACGGGCCGGCGATGAGCGCGACCAGGTACGTCGAGATCCGCTCGGACACGGCGAAGTTCGTCACGCGGGCGCCGTCGGGAGTGTCCTCTTCGGTCTCGACGAGCGCGTTGGACACGATCTTCCAGTCGCGCGGCGCGTGGACCGTGAGCTTGTACACCGACTTCAGGTCGGGCTGGTCGAAGCAGGCGAACATGCGCTTCGCGTCCGCGGTCTCGAACTGCGTGTAGAGGTACACGCCGTTGTCGACCGGGTCGACGAAGCGGTGCAGGCCTTCGCCGGTGTTCATGTACCGGCAGTCCGCGGTCACCACGAGCTCGTTGTCCGCGGCGAGCTCCGGCAGCGCGATGCCCTTGTCCTCGACGTAGGTGCTCACGTCGAGGTCGGTGCCGTTGAGCACGGCGGAGCGGACGCCCTCGGCGACGACGTCGATCCACGACGACTCGCCCGGCCGGGTGGCGGAGAAGCGCACTGTGGTGGTGGAGAGGAAGGTCTTCTCACCGGGACCGCCGTGGCCGTCGGTCAGGTCCAGCACGATGTCGTAGGACGCGACATCCAGCAGGCCGGAGCGCTGCTTGGCTTCGTCACGAGTCAGGTTGGGGGCGGGCACGGGCACCTCTGGTCTTCGATTCCGGTTGCGGTTTTCGGGCTGTCGAGCATCCAATCATGCGAAGCGGTCCTCGGGCGACGGGGAACAACCGGGCCTGTCGCGCGCGTTGGCCGTCATTGGGGGATACCCCGCTGAAAAAGGCATGCCTGCCGACGTCGACCCTCGCGAGGAGCTCGTTGAGATGACCGCTGCGTCCCAGCCCACCAAGGTGGACTTCTACTTCGATCCGATCTGTCCGTTCGCGTGGATCACCTCGCGGTGGATCCTCGAGGTCGAGAAGCACCGCGAGCTGGACCTGAACTTCCGGATCATGAGCCTGTCCGTGCTCAACTCGGGCCGCGAAGAGCTGCCGGAGCGCTACCAGGAACTGATGGACAAGGGCTGGCGTCCGGTCCGCGTGGCCACCGCGCTGGCCGCCGCGAAGGGCGAAGGGGTGCTGCGCGACTTCTACACGGAGTTCGGCACGCGCTACCACAACCAGGGCAACAAGGACTTCGACGTCGTCCTCAAGGAGGCCCTCGAGGCCGTCGGCGCGCCGCCCGAGCTGATCGAGGCCGCCGACTCGACCGAGTACGACGAGGCGTTGAAGAAGAGCCACCACGAGGGCATGGACCCGGTCGGCATGGACGTCGGCACCCCGACCATCCACATCGACGGCGTCGCGTTCTTCGGCCCGGTGCTCAGCTCGATCCCGAGGGGCGACGACGCCCTGAAGCTGTTCGACGGCGCCGTCGCGATGGCGAGCTACCCGGACTTCTTCGAGCTCAAGCGCACCCGCACGGGTGAGCTGAACTTCGACTGACGGCTCAGGGGGTCGCGAGTGCGGCCCTCGTGACGCCGGCGGGGTAGGGCGAAGCCGCGATGGCTTCGTCCGCCCCGCGGGCGCCGGCCGCCACGGCGGCCTTCAGCTCGTTGAGCCGGCGCAGCCCGTCGCGGTGCTCCCGGACGAACCCGGGACCCACGGGCTCGCCGTGCCCGGGCACCACGACCCGCGGGTCGAGCGCGAGGATCGCCTCGAGCGCGCCCGGCCATTCGCCCAGGTGGGTCTCGTCGCTGAACGAGTACTCCGTGAAACCTTCGGGCCCGTGCTCCACCACGTCGCCGGCGAAGACGACACCCGCGTCGGGCACGTGCACCACCAGGTCGTGGTCGGTGTGGGCGCGGCCGGGGTGCACGAGCGCGACGGTGCGGCCGCCGAGGTCGAGCTCGGCGCGGTCGGTCACGAGCCGGTCGGGTGGCATGAGGCCGGTCCGGTCGAGGGCGTCGGCGGTCTCCGGCTTGCCTTCCGCGCGATAGTGCGCGCTCCACTTCGCTTTCGCGGCTTCGCCGTGGTCCAGCAACTCGCGCAGGCAGCGCTCCTGCGCCCAGACGTCGCACGGCAGGAACGGCGTGGTGCCGAAGCTGTGGTCGAAGTGCGCGTGCGTGTAGACGACGCTCCACGGCAGGTCCGTCAGCTCCCGCACGGCCGCGGCCAGCTCCGCGCCCTGGTCGACGTCGCCGCGCGTGTCGATCACCAGGCAGCGCTCGGTGCCGATCACCAGGCCCGTGGTCAGGTCGAGCTCCTCGTAGCGGCGCGCGTGCACACCTTCGGCCACTTCGGTCCAGGTCATTGCGCCTCCAGGATTTTCCCGCGCACGGTGGGCGCGGTGGTGCTGACGTCCGCTTGCGCGGCGAGCTCGACGTCGTTCGCGTGGCCCGCCGCGGCCAGTTCGCGGCCGGACGAACACGTGCGCAAGGCCTTGGCCACATCGGTGCCCGCGTAGGCGGCGGCAGCGAGAGCGGCTTCCGCCGAGAGCGTGCCGCCGTGGCGGGCGAGTGCCGCGACGATCGCACCCGCGCCCAGCTGGTCCTCCACGCACGGGCGCAGCGGCCCGAAATGCTGCTCTTCGCCCAGCAGATCGATGCCCCAGCGTTCGCCCGCCGGGATCACGCCGACGGGCCGCCCGGCCGCCAGCTCGTGCGCCTTCGCCGCGACGGCCGAGGCGTTGCGCAGGCAGCCGGCCAGTACGTGCGCTCTTGTGGCGGCGGCCGCGGCGATCAGGGTGGCGCCGTTGGGCGAGGGCAGTGCGAGGAGTGTGCCCGACGGGATGTCCGTCACAGAGGAGGGCCGCAGCGTCCACGCTTTCTCGCCCGCGACGACCGCCCCCGCGGCGCGCGTTTCGGCGACGCCGCGGTCGTCGCGCCAGCGCACCGGCAGCACCCGGCCGCCGCGTGCGATGACGAGATCCGTGTTGGTGCAGAAGGAAAGCACGTCGACCACGACGAGCACCGCGCACGCGCCGCCGAGCGCCGTGATGCCTTCGGCGCCCCATTCGAGCCGCACGTCGTGTCCAGGCTGTTTCCATGTGTCCACCCCCAGAGCATGCCCGCCACCGGCGGTGATGGCAGACTCGCCGCTGTGCGTGTCTACTTGGGATCCGACCATGCCGGTTTCGAGCTGAAGAACCACCTGGCCAGCCACCTCGCGGGCCAAGGGCACGAAGTCGTCGACGTCGGTCCGCACACCTACGACCCGGTCGACGACTACCCCGCCTACTGCGTGGCCGCGGCGCTGCGCGTGTCCGGCGACGAAGGCAGCCTCGGTATCGTGATCGGCGGCTCGGGCAACGGCGAGCAGATCGCCGCCAACAAGGTGCCCGGCATCCGCGCGGGTCTCGGCTGGAGCGTCGAGACGGCGCAGCTGTGCCGCGAGCACAACCACGCCCAGGTGCTCGGCGTCGGCGCGCGGATGCACACCGTCGAGCAGGCCACGGAGATCGTCGAGGCGTTCCTGGCGACGGAGCCGTCGCCGGAGGAGCGCCACGGGCGCCGGATCCAGCAGCTGCTCGACTACGAGCGCACCGGCACCCCGCCGCCCCTGCCGGAAGCCTGATGCCCGAAGGGCACACCCTCCACCGCCTCGCCCGTCTGCACAAACGCCGCTACGCCGGCGCGCCCGTCTCGGTGTCCAGCCCGCAGGGCCGGTTCGCCGAGGAAGCGGCGAAGCTCGACGGGCAGGTGCTGGAGTCGGCCGAGGCGTACGGCAAGCACCTGTTCCACGACTACGGTCCACACGGGACGGTGCACGTCCACCTCGGCCTGTACGGCACGTTCGGCGAAACGCCGCTACCCGAAACCGAACCGGTGGGCCAGGTGCGGATGCGCCTGATCGGCCGCACGCACTGGACCGACCTGCGCGGCCCCACCCGGTGTGAGCTGCTCGACGCGGCCCAGGTCGACGCGATCAAGGCGCGGCTCGGGCCCGATCCGTTGCGCCGCGACGCCAAGCCCGACCTCGCGTGGGACCGGATCTCGCGTTCGCGCACGTCGGTGGCCGCGTTGCTGATGGACCAGGCGGTGCTCGCCGGCGTCGGCAACGTGTACCGCGCCGAGGTGCTGTTCCGCCACGGCGTCGCCCCGATGGTGCCCGGGCGCGCGCTCGACCGCGGGCTGTGGGACGCGATGTGGGCCGACCTGGTGACGTTGATGCGCCACGGCGTGCGCATCGGCCGCATCGACACGGTGGCGCCGGAGCACATGCCGGCCGCGCAGGGCCGCGCGCCGCGCGACGACCGGCACGGTGGCGAGGTGTACGTCTACCGGCGCGCCGGGATGCCGTGCCTGGTGTGCGGCACGCCGGTGGCGCACCAGGAGCTCGTGGGGCGGAACCTGTACTGGTGCCCGTCCTGCCAGCCCGCCTGAGTCACGCGGTGAGGCCGTCCAGCAGCAGGTCGAGCCGCTCGGCCAGCGCGGCGGCCAGGTCGAACGGCGGCGCTTCGTCGGCGAGCCAGCGGCGGAGGGTGTCGCCGTAGATCGCGGTGACCACTTCGGCCACCGTGCGCGGCGGGAGCTCCGCGCGTAGTTCGCCGCGTTCCTGGCCCTGGTGGATCGCGGCGATCGTCGCGTCGGGCACGGGGTGCTGGTGGGCGACGACCTCGTCGTGGCGCAGGCTCACGTGCAGCATGCGGGTGAGGGTGCGTTCGCGCTCGTTGACGGCCGCCAACGCTCGGAAGTAGCGGTGCAGCCGCGTGCGCGCGGGTTCGTCGGAGTCGTCGACGGTGAGCAGCTGGTCACGGCGATCCTGGCCCCAGGCGACGAGGAAATCGCGCTTGTGGGGGTAGTGGTTGAGCACGGTCTGGCGCGCGACGTCGGCTTCGGCGGCGATGTGGTCGATCGTCGTCGCTTCGTAGCCGTGCGCCTCGAACAGCTCGAGCGCGGCCGTGAGCAGGCGCGCCCGCATCCGGGCCCGGTTCGCTTCCCGCCGTCCAGTCACGGTGCCAGCTTACCGAAGTTTGGTCTTGAGGCTAAACTTAGTCTGAAGACCACTCTTTGAAGGAGTTGACCATGCAGGTGGACATCCGCGACAAGGTCATCGTCATCACCGGCGCGGCGCAGGGACTGGGCCGCACGCTCGCGCTGGGCCTGGCGCGCGAGGGCGCGCGGATCGCGGTGCTCGCCCGCAGTGCGGCGAAGGCGGCGGGCACCGTGGACGAGATCGTCGCTTCGGTGCCGGACGCACCGAAGCCACTGGCCGTCGTGGCGGACGTGTCCGACGAGGACCAGGTCCGCGCCGCGGCCGAGGCCGTCGACGCGCACTGGGGCCGCGTCGACGCCTTGATCAGCAACGCCGGCTGGATGCCACCCGCCGGCACGATGCGCGTGCTGGACTTCGAGCTGGCCGATCTGCGGCGCATCCTCGACAGCAACCTCGTCGGCTGCTTCCTCGTCACCAAGCACTTCGCGCCACTCATGATCCGCGGGGGCGGCGGCCGCATCATCTACGTCGGCAGCATGGTCGGCACCCAGGCCGGCCCCGGCGCCGGCGCGTACGGCGCGTCGAAGGCCGGCGTGCACCTGCTGAGCAACGTGGTGCACCAGGAACTGGCCGACCAGGGCATCCGCACCGTCGCGCTGGCGCCCGGCCTCACGGTCACGCCGGGCATGCGCGTGGCCGCCAGCGAGGAGCACATCGCGCGCGTCAGCGCCCGCTACCCGGGCGGCCGCGTCGGCCAGCCGGAGGACATCGTGCCCTTCGCGGCCTTCCTGTGCAGCCCGGCGGCCGAACACCTGTCGGGCACCCTGGTGGGGATCCGGCCGATCACGGGGTGAGTCCGATGTGGACTGGGGTGGGGGAATGGTTGGTGCGCCCCGGGTTTGCGCGGCAACCGGCTGAGCTGGTGCGGGTCGGCGCGCGGTGGTCAGCCGCGGGTTTCCGTTGAGCTGTATCGGAGCTTGTCTGGCCTGGCGCTGTTGCCGGGCGCGGTTTTCCGCGCCCGGCACGGGGCGTCGGGCTGGTGCGGACCGGCGCGTGGTGGTCAGCCGCGGGTTTCCGTTGAGCTGTATCGGGGCTTGTCTGGCCTGGCAGTGTTGCCGGGCGCGGTTTTCCGCGCCCGGCACGGGGCGTCGGGCTGGTGCGGACCGGCGCGCGGTGGTCAGCCGCGGGTTTCCGTTGAGCTGTTATCGGGGCTTGTCTGGCCTGGCGCTGTTGCCGGGCGCGGTTTTCCGCGCCCGGCAGGGGGCGTCGGGCTGGTGCGGGTCGGCGCGCGGTGGTCAGCTGCGGGTTTCCGCCGAGCCGTACCCGGGGTTGTCTGACTTGGCGCCGTTGATGGGCCTCGGATGTTGGCAGCGTCTGGTTGAGTCCTGTCGGGCCGGCGTCGGCGGTCAACTGTGCGCTCAGGCCGGGCGGTGCTGGGCTCGGCTGGTCGGCGCCGTTGCCGGGCCTCGGCTTTCGGCCGTGCTTGGTCGGGCCGGGCCGGGTTGTCGGTCTGGGCGCGGCCTGCTCGAGCCCGGCGCACCCGTGGCTTTGCCGAGTACCCCGAACCGGCCCCGCAGCAGCCCCTGAATGCGGTGAAGGGCACCTCGCGGGAACCGGAGTCCCGCAAGGTGCCCTTCACCGACGTTGCCGCCGGCTAGAAGTCGAAGCCGCCGCCGCCGAAGCCGCCGCCGTCGAACCCGCCGCCGTCGAAGCCGCCGAAGTCCTGGCCGCCGCCGTCGTAGCCGCCGCTGTCGCCGCCGTCGAAGCCGCCGCCATCGCCACCGTCGCCGCCGTCGCCGCCCTGGTCGCCGGACTCGAGGGCGTCCTGCTGGCCGGCGTCGTAGCCCGATTCCCAGGCCGAGGCGCTCGCGATGCCGCTCATGCCGGAGAACATGGCGCTGAACAGGAACATCGAGCCCAGGCCCCACGCGCCGGCCACGAGCGCGGGCTTCCACCACGGCTCGCTGTACCAGCCCTGCGGCACCGGACGTCCCGCGACGCGGCCGCCGGGGTAGTAGTACGGCGTTTCCTGGCCGGGGTCGGGCGAGGCCTCGTAGTGCTGGCCCTCGACGTCGACCTTGCGGTGCTCGGTCACCTTGCCGGCGCGCTCGCGCTCGGCCTCGTCCGGCAGCGCCGGGCCCGGGTCGAGGCCCATGGCCGTGCGGGCGGCGCGGACGTAGTACAGGCCTTCGAGCGCGGTTTCCTTGACGAGCCGGGCCTGCTCGACGGTTTTCGCCTGTTCGAGCTGGGAGCCGGCGGCGTTGTAGCGCTCGCTGGCGTCGGCCATCGCCTGCTGGGACGCCGTGTCGGTGCCGGAGATGTTGAGGACCTGTCCGCCGAGGCGTTCGACGAGGCGGCGCGCGTCGGCCTTCGCGTCGTCGAGCTGCCGCTGCCGCGAAGCGGCCTGCGACCGGGCGAAGTACAGCCCGCCCCCGACGATCACGACGACGAGCACGATCAACAGGATCGCGGTGCCCATGGGTCACTCCACGTGGTGAGCTTGTCTCGGCGGCCCCGCGGCCGCCTTTGAACCGGACAACGCGGACAGTACGCTGAGGGTTCCCGAGAGGTGACGGGGAGCACCTCTGGCCGGGCAAAGTAGAACACGTTACAGTCGGGTCATGAAGTTCTCCCTGTCGATCGCGATGAACCCCCTCGATCAGCTGGGCGAGCTCGCCCGCGCCGCCGAGGAGGCCGGATTCTCCTCGATCGTCCTGCCGGATTCCCTGTTCTACTCGGAGAAGGTGTCGGCGGACTACCCGTACACGCCCGACGGCAGCCGGTTCTGGACCGAGGAGACGCCGTGGGTCGACCCGCTGGTGGCGGCCGCGTCGATGGGCGCGGTGACCGAGCGGCTCGAGTTCTACACCTCCGTGCTGAAGCTCGGCTCGCGCAACCCCGTGCTGCTCGCGCGTCAGGTGAACTCGGTGGCGGCGCTGACCGGCGGCCGGTTCGGTCTCGGGCTCGGCATCGGCTGGTCGCCGGAGGAGTTCGAGTGGTGCGGCGCGCCGTACGAGCGGCGCGGCAAGCGCTTCGACGAGGCCATCGAGGTGCTGCGCCTCATCCTCGACGGCGGCATGGTCGAGTTCCACGGTGAGTTCTTCGACTTCGACAAGCTGCGCATGAGCCCGACGCCGCCGAAGCGCGTGCCGTTCTACATCGGCGGCCACACGGACATCGCGCTGCGCCGGGCCGCGCGCGTGGGCGACGGCTGGTCGTCGGCGATGATGACGCTCGACCAGCTGCGCGATACGATCAAGCGGCTCAAGGAACTGCTCGCCGAACGCGGGCGCGAGGCCGATCCGTTCGAGTTCCAGGCCGTGTGCGTCGACCGCTTCGGGCTCGACGGCTTCCGCGAGCAGGCCGAGGTGGGCGTGACCGACGCGATCACCATGCCGTGGGTGTTCGAAGGCCTCGGCTTCGACGCCGAGGTGGGCCCGAAGGTCGACGCGATCCGCAAGTTCGGCGACGAGGTCATCGCCAAGTTCCGTGAATCGGGGGCGTGACATGAGTGTCGAGGTCAGCTGGGACGTCGACGCGGACCAGCCGCCGGCTCGCCTGGCGTCGTTCCGGTCCATGACGTCCGTCGCGGCGGGCGACAAGGACGCGTGGCTCGCGCTGTTCGCACCGGACGCCGTGGTGGAAGACCCGGTGGGCCCGTCGATGTTCGACGAGCAGGGCAAGGGCCACCACGGCCACGAGGGCATCGGCTCCTTCTGGGACCTGACGATCGCCCACGTGGAGCGCTTCGAGTTCGTCATCCGCGACTCGTTCGCCGCGGGCGCCGAGTGCGCCAACGTCGGCACCATCACCACCTACCTGCCCGGCGGCTACCGCGTCGACACCGACGGCGTCTTCGTCTACCGCATCGGCGACGACGGCCTGATCACCTCGATGCGCGCCTTCTGGGAAACCGAACGCGCGATGGCGACGGCACGCCAGGTCTGAGCCTTTCCGGTCGCTTCAGGACGCGCTCATGCGCTCGTCGGCGTAGGCGCATTGCGTTTCGATGACCTCGCGGAGGTGATCGAGGGCCGCCACCGGGTCGGCGAGCGGCGACGTCGTGCGCAGCCACCGGGCCCAGGCACCGTTCTCGCCGAGGAACGGGGCCGAGTGCCCGGTGCCGAGCCGCGCGTCCAGGTACGCGAGCGCGCCCAGGGCCGAGTCCTGCTCGCCGCGGTCGGTGCTCGGCAGGAACGCGCGGAGGTACTCGACCAACAGGCGCGCGTCTTCGTCCGCGCCGAATCGGGCGAGGGCAAAGCAGAACCCGCGGCCGGCGTAGATGCGTTCGTTCGCGAGGAGCAGCTCGCCGATCCGGTCGCGGTGCGCTACTCGCCGCGCGAAAGCGATGAGCCACGACGCCGTCAGCTGCGCGCGCCATTCGTAGCCGAGCAGCAGCTCGAGCTCGTCGTCGGTGATCCGGAGCGCGTCCTGCGCCAGCGTGCGCCCGAGCGTCTCGCGCTGCGCCGGGTCGCTCAGGAAACAGGTGTTGGCCAGGTGAAAGTACCGGCGGCCCGGCGTCACGTACTTCTCGACGACGGCGTTCAGCGCGGGCTCGTGCCGGTGGTCACGCATGCGGGGATTCTGCCCGCGCTGGCCCCTGCCCGCGACGGTGTTTCCTGGCAAGATCGCCCGTCGGGAGTTGCCGAACACCGGGAGGCGTCATGGTTGCCGGACATCCGCTCGGCCCGCCGGCGCACGAGCAGCACTGGGTGGACCTCGCGGCAAACCTGGCGCGAGAGTTCGCGCTGACGGCCGCCGAGCGGGACCGGACGGGCGAGCTGCCCGTCGGGAACCTCCGGAGGCTGAACGCGAGCGGGCTCGACGTCGCCTTGCTGCCGGCGGAGTACGGCGGCCAGGACCTCAGCTACCGCAGCTACGGTGCGATCGTCCGGGTGCTGAGTGCGGCGTGCCCGTCGACGGCGTGTGTGTGGGTGATGCACATCGGCGCGGCGGCGGGGCTGGTGGAGATGGCCGAGCCGGACGTGGCGCGGTTCTTCGCGCAGCGGCTGGCGGCCGGGGCGCGGTTCGCGAACGCGTTGAGCGAGCCGGCCGGCGGGAACCTGTTCCTGCGGTCACAGCAGCCCGCGGTGGAGGTCGAAGGCGGGTTCCGGCTGAGCGGCGAGAAGCGCTTCTCGTCCGGGTGTGAGATCGCCGATCACTTCCTCGTCAACGCGAAGATCGACGGCGTCTCCACGTTCTTCGGGCTCGACGCCGACCCGGCGACGATGACGTTCCGACCGAGCTGGGACGCGATGGGCCTGCGCGCGAGCGGCAGCCAGCTGATCCGGTTCGACGGCACGCTCCTGCCCCACGAACGCCGCTGCCCGCCGTCGAAACGGCGGCGCCCCAACCACATCGGGGCGGGGGTGGCGGCGTTGTCGCTGGGGGTGGCCGACGGTGCGCTGGCCGCGTTGCGGGAGCACGCGCGCGCCCGGCAGGTGGTGCCCGGCGGCGGGACGCTGGCGGAGCAGCAGTGGGTGCGCTTCGGCGTCGGCGAGCTGGAGAGCCGGCTGCAGGCGGCCGCGATGTTCGCGCAGCACATGTGCTGGCTCGCCGACGAGAACTCGCCGGAGTTCCTGCCCGCGACGATGCGCGCGAAGCTGCTGGCCAACGACGTCGCGCGCGAGATCGCCGACCTCGGCGTGCGGGTGGGCGGGGGATCGGGCTACCTGAAGACGTCGCCGATCGAGCGGTGGTTCCGCGACGCGCAGGCGGGCTGGCTGATGGCCTACTCCGCCGAGGTCTGCAAGGACGTGATCGGCTCGCAGGTGCTGGGCGACGATGCCTGAGCGGATGCTGTTCAACGCGTTCCACATGTTTGCGGTTTCACACCACGCGCAGGGACTGTGGGCCGAGCCGGACAGCCGCCAGCTCGGCTACACCGACCCTTCGACGTGGCTGGACCTCGCGCGGACGCTGGAGCGCGGCCGGTTCGACACGCTCTTCTTCGCCGACGTCCTCGCCCCCTACGAGACCTACCGTGGCTCGCGCGACGCCGCGGTCCGCGAGGGGATGCAGTTCCCGACCGGCGATCCCTCCGTGCTGATCCCGCTGCTCGCCTACCACACGGAACACCTGGGGTACACGTTCACGCAGAACATCCTGCAGGAGCACCCGTACCCGTTCGCCCGGAAAGTGTCCACTCTGGACCACCTGACGGGCGGGCGGGTGGCGTGGAACATCGTCACGTCGTTCCTGCCGGGCGCGGGCCGCAACCTCGGGTACGGCGGGCTGCCGGGCCACGAGGAACGCTACGGCCGTGCCGAGGACTTCACGCAGGCGGCGCTGAAGCTGTGGCTGCACAGCTGGGAGGACGGCGCGGTGCTGCGCGACCGTGTGCGGCGCGAGTTCGCGGATCCGGCCAAGGTGCACGCCGTGGTCCACAATGGACACTACTACCAGCTCGACGGACCGCACCTGAGCGAGCCGTCGCCGCAGCGGGTGCCGGTGCTGTTCAACGCCGGCGTCTCGCCGGCCGGCCGCGCGTTCGCCGGGCGGTACGCGGAGTGCCTGTTCATCAACTCCCAGGACCCCGCCGAGGCGGCCCCGATCGTCGCCGACGTGCGCCGGGCGGCGGCCGCAGCGGGCCGGAACCCGGCGCACGTCAAGGTTTTCGTGCCGCAGTCGTACCTGCTCGCCGGCACTGAGGCCGAAGCCCGGCGGCGCCACGCCGAGCTGCTGGAGCACCAGACGGTGGAGGGGAACCTGGCGCGGGCGTCGGTGTTCGCCGGCCACGACTTCGGCCTCGACGACCCGGACGCGCTCGTCGGCGACCTGCGCGGGCGCGAGGTGTCGGAGCCGGTGCGCAAGCTCCTCGCCACGACCACGCGGGACGACTGGACGCTCGGCGAGCTGATCCTCAGCCGCACCAACAAACGCGTCGTCGGGACGCCGGAGCAGATCGTCGAGAACATCGCGCGCTGGCGCGACGCGGGCGTCGACGGGATCAACCTCGAGTACGTGATCTCGCCGACGAGCTTCACCGAGTTCGTCGACCACGTTGTCCCGCTGCTGCAGGCGCGTGGTCTCATGCAACGCGAGTACCGGCCGGGCACGTTGCGGGAGAAGCTCTTCCCCGGCGCCGGCCCGGTGCCGCCGCGCGATCACCCGGCGTGGGCGCTCAGGCCGCGCTGTGGGCCAGCCAGTGGTCGACGAGATCCCGATCGCCCGTGATCGTCACGTCGTCGGCTGGCCGGCGACGGGTGAGCACGAGCAGGAGGTCGGTCAGCGGGCCGGCGAGCGTGACGTCGGCGGGGGTGGTGGCGCGCGTCCACTCGATGCCGTCCGGGGTGCGGGTGACGTGCCAGCCCTCGGCGTGGTCGGGGAGGAACCGCAGGGTCTGCCCGGTGCCGCTGAGCCCGGCGACGTCGGGTTTGAGCGTCCGCGTGGCGGGGTTCGCGAGCAGGCCGAACCAGTCGCTGATCACGTCCTCGGCCAGGTCCGGGGCGACTGAGAACGCGGGGCCCGCCGCGTCGGCGTGGTGCACGACGGTGTCGTTGAGCAGGCGGCGCAACCAGAACCCGGCCGGCCCCTGGCCGAAGAACGTCCACACGGGACTGTCGCTGGTGGACACCGCGTCGATGAGATCGGCGGCTCCGGCTTGCAGCCAGCCGGACCAGCCGGCCGGGTCGCCGGGGGCGGCGTCGAACGGGTCGGGCACCGGCGAGGGGCCGGAGCGCACGACGCTCGCCGCCCAGCGGTGCGCCTGGCCGACGTGGCCGACGAGCACGCGCAGCGGCCAGTCGGGGCACGTCGGCACGCGGGCTTCGGGGTCGGCGCCGGCCGTGGCTTTCGCGAGGGCGGCGGTGTGGTGGTGGAGCGCGTCGGCGAGTCGGGTGGTGTCCATGGGCCGTACCGTAGGAACTCCATCCGGCTGGAGGTTCTACCGATGGTGACCGGGGTCACACTGGGGATCGGCGACCTGGCGCGACGGACCGGCGTGCCCGTCCGCACGATCCGCTTCTACTGCGACGAAGGCCTGCTCGAACCCACCCGTAGCGCGGGCGGCCACCGCCGCTTCGCCGAGGAGGCCGTCGAGCGGCTCACGCTCGTGCGCCGGATGCGCGGCCTGGGCCTGGGGCTGCCGCTGATCACCGACGTCCTCGCCGGCCGCCGCTCCCTGGCCGACGCCGTGGCCGCCGAACGCGCCGCCCTGGACCGCGAAGTCGCGACGCTCGCCTGGCGCCGGTCCGTCCTGCGCGCCGTCGAGGACGCGACCCCGCTCGACCGCCCGGCGCGGCTGGAGCTGCTGTCGGCCGTGGAGGACGGGTACGCCGCCCACGACGTCCTCGTCCGCCTCTGGCACCCCATGACCTCCGGCCCCGTCCCCGCCGACTCGGCTCGCATGTTCCTGGCCATCAGCGCCCCGCCGCCCCCGGAGCTGCCGACGCCCGCACAGGTCGTCGCCTACGCGTCGCTGGTGCTGCTCGCCTCGGACCGCTCGTTCGTCGACGCCCTGCGCACCAGCACCCTCGTCAACCACGACCGGATCCCCGACCTCGCCGCCCTGCACGCCGAGGTCGCGCAGGCCTGTGAGCTCGCCTTCCCCGCCGTGACGTCCGGCACCCGCCCGGCGCCGGGCCCGGCCCTCGACCGCTTCGTCGCCGCCCACGCGGCCGCCCTGCGCACCACCGACACCCCGGCCTTCCGCCACGCCCTCAACCACCGCACGGCCCCCGACCGCGACCCGCGCGTGCGCCGCTACTGGACCCTGGCGGGCGAGGTCACGGGCGAACCGGCCCCGATGGGCGTCACGCACACCTGGCTGCTGGACGCGCTGAACGCTTCGGCCGGCTGAACGGAGCGAGTTCCGGTGAAGGTGAACCCGAAGGCCGTGCTGCTCGCGCCGGTTGTCGTTCTGCTGGCCGCGTGCGGCCCGACGGCGAAGGCGATCGATCCGCTCCAGCCGGGGTGGGCGCCGTCCGCGTTGCTCGCCGGCGCGGGCGGCTTCTACGTCAATCCTGACAACCCAGCCGCGAACTGGGTGCGGACAGCGCCGCCCGGCCCGCGCACGGACTCGATCCGGGCGCGGATCGCCACGAGGCCCGCGGCCACGCTGATTGCTGAGCCCGCGGCGACCGCCTCCTCGCACGTCCGGGCCGTGGTGACCGCCGCCGCGGCGGTGCGGCGGCAGCCGATCCTGCTGCTCGACGCGGATCGGGCCGGTGCGTGTGCGGACGGGGGCGCGGGGTGGTTCGGCGAGGTGGCGCGAGGACTGGGGGACGACCGCGCGCTGGTCGTCGTCCGGGGGCGTGAGTGCCGACCGGGTGCCGCTGCCCACGCTCTGGCGGCAGCGGCCCACACGACCGTGCTGCTCGACGTGTCCGATGCACCGTCGCCGGACGTTGCGGCGCAGCGGGTCGCGGTGGGCGGACCGGACGTCGACGGGTTCGCCACCAACGTCGGCGGCTACGCGCCCGAACGCGTGGCCCTCGCGACCAGCCGCGCGATCGGCCAGGCCCTCGCCGCGAGCACCGGGAAACGCGAATACCTCGCCGTGATCGAGAGCAGTCGCAATGGCCGGCCGGTGTCCGGTGCGTGCAACCCGGCCGGTGCGCGAATCGGGCTGTACGAGTCGCTCTCCGCCGACGGCGCCCCGCAGCAGCTGTGGCTCACCACGCCCGGCATTTCCGACGGGCCGTGCGGAACCGCCCCGGCCGGCCGGGCCGGCGACTTCGTCCCGGACCTCGCCGCCGCCCTCGCTCAGCGGTGAGTCCCAGATCTTGGACAGACTCGCCAGACGTCTGACGTCCAACCTATTCTCGCGGCGGACGAGGGCGAGGAGTGGTGCATGTCCGAACGTGATCGGGCTCGGTTGGCGGAGCCGGCGCAGCCGCAGGATTTCCCGGACAGCCCGTTGAGCCGGGTGCTGCGGCAGCCGTTGCTGCTGGGGGTGTTCCTGCCGCTGCAGACGGGTGGATGGTCGCAGTCGACGTTGCCGCGCGGGACGGACTGGACGTTCGACTACAACCGCGCGCTGACGCAGCAGGCGGAGAAGTTCGGGTTCGACATCGCGTTCGGGCTGTCGCAGTGGCTGCCCAAGGGCGGGTTCGGCGGGGAGACGCACTACCGCGAGAACTTCCTCGACCCGTTCGTCTCGGCGATCGCGCTCGCGTCGGCGACGGAGTCGATCCTGTTGCTGGGCACGGTGCACGTGCTGTACGGGCCGTGGCATCCCTTGCACCTGGCCAAGTTCCTCGCGACGGCCGACCACATCTCGGGCGGGCGCTTCGGTGCGAACATCGTCACCGGGTACGCCGACACCGAGCCCGCGATGTTCGGCCAGCTCAAGCCCGAGCACGACAAGCGCTACGCGATGGCCGACGAGTTCGTCGCCGTGTGCAAGGACCTCTGGGCGGGCGAGGACAACCTCACGTTCCACGGCGAGCACTACTCGCTGCAGGAGGCCTACGCGTCGCCGCTGCCGAAGTACGGGCGGCCGATCCTGGTGTCAGCCAGCGGTTCCCCGGCGGGTTTCGCGTTCGCGGGCCGCAACTCCGACCTCGTGTTCATCTCCAGCCCGGCGGGCGAGAACATCGACCGCGCGCTGGAGGCGTTGCCGGCGCACGTGGAAAAGGTCAAGCAGGCCGCGCGGGACCAAGGCCGCGAAGTGCGCGTGGTGATCAATCCCACGGTCGTCTCCGCGCCCACGAGCGCCGAGGCGCACGCGCGGTACCAGGCGATCATGGACCACGCCGACCTCGGGGCGATCGGGGCGTTCACCGACCGCCACACCGCGGGCGACAGCCAGTCGTGGCTCGAGCACTCCGCCCGTGGCCGCGCGGTCGGCGGGCACCTGCACATCGTCGGCTCGCCCGAGGAAGTCACGGACAAGCTGCGCCGCCTGCACGAAACGGGCATCGACGGCGTTCAGCTGACGTTCTACGACTACCAGCCCGAACTCGACTTCTTCGGCACGCAGATCGTGCCGCTGCTGGAAGAGGCCGGGCTGCGCAAGAGTGTTACGAATCCCTGACTGTCCACGCGGGACCGGCCGCCGCGGCCGGTCCCCGGCCTACTCTGTGCGAAGACAGAGGAGGTCACCCTGATCACGTTGGTGCTGATCGGCTTGGTGGGCGGGCTGATCACCGGCATTTCGCCCTGCGTTCTCCCGGTTCTGCCGGTGTTGTTCATGACGGGCGGGGCGAGCGGCGCGCGCAAGACCGGCACGGCACCGACGCGGCGCCGGCCGTTCCTCATCGTCGCGGGGCTGGCGTTGAGCTTCAGCCTCGTCACGCTCCTCGGCACGCTCGTGCTCGCCGCGCTGCACCTGCCCGGTGACGTGCTGCGCTGGGCGGGCCTCGTGGTGCTGGTGGTCCTCGGCGTCGCGATGATGTTCCCGCGCGTGCAAGACCTCCTGGAACGCCCGTTTGTCCGCCTGGGCCGCAAATCCGTGCCGGGTGACCGCGGTGCGTTCGTGCTCGGGCTGGCGCTCGGCACCGTCTACGTGCCGTGCGCGGGGCCGGTGCTCGCGGCCATCACGGTGGCCGGCGCGACGCACACGATCGGCGTGTCGACGGTCGCGCTCACCGTCGCGTTCGCCGTCGGCACGGCGATTCCGCTCCTGTTCTTCGCGATGGCCGGCAACCGCGTCGCCGAGCGGGTGAAGGCGTTCCGCGACCGGCAGCGGCAGGTGCGCATCGCCGCGGGGATCGTGGTGATCGGGCTGGCCGTCGCGCTCACGTTCAACGTCACCGACGCCCTGCAGCGCGCCATTCCCGACTACACCGCCGGGCTGAACCAGGCCCTCGGCGCGGACAAGGTCGGCGGCGGCGGCCTGCAGGCGTGCGACCCGTCCGACGAGCTGCAGGACTGCGGCACGGCGCCGCAGCTGGCCGGGATCAGCCAGTGGCTGAACACACCCGGCGGGAAACCCGCCGCGCTGCAAGGGAAAGTCGTGCTCTACGACTTCTGGGCCTACTCGTGCATCAACTGCCAGCGCGCCATCCCGCACGTCGAGGCGTGGTACCAGCGCTACCACGACGCGGGCCTGGAGATCGTCGGCGTCCACACACCGGAGTACGCGTTCGAGCACGTCCCCGCCAACGTCGCGGCCGGCACCGCCCGCCAGCACATCACCTACCCCGTGGCGATCGACAACGACTACGCCACCTGGAACGCGTTCAAGAACGAGTCCTGGCCCGCCGAGTACCTCGCCGACGCCACCGGGCACGTCCGCCACGTCTCCATCGGCGAAGGCGACTACGACGGCACCGAGTCGCTCATCCGTGAGCTGCTGACCACCGCCAACCCGAGCCAGACGCTGCCGCCGCGCACCGACGTCGCCGACGACACCCCCACGAACCCGTTGCAGAGCCCCGAAACCTACCTCGGCTCCGAGCGCAGCGGCGCCGGCGGCGCGCCCGTCGAGCTCCACGGCAAGTGGACCACCGCCCCCGAATACCTGACGGCCGGCGACGACGCCTCCCTCACCCTCACCTACGACGCCTCTGCGGTCTACCTCGACGTCGGCGGCACGGGCACCGTCACGGCCACCGCCGGCGGCGTCACGAAGACGATCCCGGTGTCCGGCAGCCCGGACATCCACGCCGTCGTGCAAACCCCGACGCCGCAACAGGGCACGGTGACGCTGAAGCTGAGCCCGGGGCTGCAGGCCTACTCGTTCACGTTCGGCTGACGTTCCGCAGCAGACCCGAGCCGAGGTCGGTGAGGCAGTGGCGCACCATCGTGCCCTCGCGGTGGCTGGTCAGGAGGCCCGCCGAGCGCAGGATGGAGGCGTGGTAGCTGGCCGACGCGGGGGAGACGCCGACACGGCGGCTCAGTTCCGTGGTGGTGCGCCCGCCCGCGGCGGCGGTGAGCAGGTGGGCGCGGGTCTTGCCGAGGAGGGTGGCGAGCGCGGCCGAGGCGTCTGTCGCCGGGGCGTGGCCGAAGGGGTATTTCCGCGGGTCCAGGGCCATCGGGTAGACGATCACGGGCGGCAGCGCGGGGTCGGCCAGCACCGTCGGCGCGCCGTGGCAGAAGAACGACGGCACGAGCCGGACGCCGCGGCCGTCGAGGTGCAGGTCGCCGGTCACGTGGGTGCCGTGCAGGACCAGGGTGTCGCCGGAGCGCGTGAGCAGCGGGTGCAGGCCGGTCAGCAGGCCTTCGACGCCGGAGTCCAGCAGGGCGCGGGCGCGCAGGCGGCGGTCGTCCTGCACGGCGCCTTCGCCCCCGATGGCAGCCGCCTCGCCACCGCCGGCGCCGACCACGCCGTGCGCTTCTGGCTCACCGACGCCGCGGCCGCGGCGCGGACGATCTGCGCGTCGTCCGCGCCCGGCATCGGACGGCGCGCGGTCAGGCGCCATGGTCGAGCGGTCACGGGGCGGTCGCCGCGGCACCCATCCTGGGGACGCCACGGCGGGGGGACAAGCTTTTCGAGCGTGCTCGAAACGGTCACCACCGGCCGCGGTGCACGACCTCGTCGAACGGGCGGCGAGTGGGGTTCTTGATGGGCCGCAGCGGCCGGTCGGCGGGATAGCCGATGGCCAGCATGAGCGACACGACGTGGTCGGCCGGAACCCCGAGGATCTCCCGCGCCCGGTCCTGGTCGCCGATCGAGGAGTGCCCGGTGCCGATGCCGAGGTCGGCGGCCGCGAGCATCATGGCGTAGGTGGCCTGCCCGAGGTCGTACTGGTCGAGCACGCGTGTGCGGTCGTCGGCCGGTTCGGGCACCACCAGCACGATCGCGGCCTGGGCGCCGGCGAGGTGCCCCGCGCCCTGCCAGACCGTGGAGAGCTCACGCAGCTGCTCGCGGTCGGTCACGACCACGAAGTCCCAGTGCTGGCGGTTCGACGCCGAGGGCGAGCGCCAGCCGGCCTCGGCGATCCGCGTGAGGTGCTCTTCGGCCACCGGCTCGCCGGTGTAGCTGCGGACGTTGCGACGGGCGCGGATGGCGTCCCAGGTCTCCATGGCGTTCTCCTCTTCACGCGGCGGGCCGGTGCCGGACCAGGCTGTCACGGCGGGGTCGGAGAAGCCAGACGGCCGTTCGGCAGGACGACGCTGCCGGAGAACCGGTGCGGCGGTGCGAGGTGCGTCCTGCTCACGGCCTGCTGGAGAATGCGGTGGGCCGGCGTGGTCTCGCGTGGTCGGGCGGATTTCCGGCGACGGCTTTCTTTCGCGTGTGGACTGTCCGCTGTGGACGCGGGAGCTTACTTCGCCGCGTGGCGCTCGATGATCGCGATCATCGAGTCCAGGCCCGCTTCCAGTGCCTTCGTGGAGCGCTGCGCCTGGGCCAGCACGAGACCACCCTGCAGCGCGGCCAGCATCGCCAGCGACAGGTGCTCCGCGTCGGTGTCCGCGCGCAGCACGCCGTGGTCGATCATGTGCCGGAGCCCGTCGCGGATGGCCTCGGCCCAGAGGGTGAAGCTGTGGGCGAGGGCGGCGCGCGCGCCGGCGTCGTGTTCGGCGAGCTCGCCCGAGAGGGTGGCGAGCGGGCAGCCGCCCTGGCAGTGCAGGTCGTGTTGCAGCTGCACGAGCGCGTCGCGCCAGGCGCGCAGGGCGGCGAAGCTGTCGAGCCGGGACAGCAGGGCGTGCTGGCCGCCGACGATGCGCGTCGTCTGGAACTCGATGACGGCCCTGGTCAGGGCGCCTTTGTCGGCGAAGTAGTGGTAGATCTGCGATGAGCTGACCCCGGCGGCGTCGCGTACGTCGGGGGTGCTGGTGCCGGCCACGCCGCGTTCGGCCATCAGCTGGGCGGCCGCGGACACGATCCGGTCCCGGGTGGCCTGCCCACGCGCGGTCAGGCGGGCCGTCGCCGTCTCTGTCATGCCCCCAGTCTACGGAAAACCCGGCTAACTGGATTTGACTATCCAGTTCGTGGCCGGTACTACTGGATCGAGCTATCCAGTTCTGCTGGCCAGCGGAGCTGGCGGGGACGTCGAAAGGCTTGATGTGACCACCACCAGCAGCACCATCGCCGAACGGGTCGAGGCCCTGCAGGAGGGTCTGGCGGGCAAGATGCCGGCCGGGGCCGTGGCCGCGTTCGGCGGTGAGCAGGCCGCGCTCGATGCCGCCGGCGTGCCCGCGGGCGTGCTGTCCGCCGGCGCGCCCATGCCCGACGGCGACCTGCTCGACGCGCACGGTGCCGCCACCACGCTGACCGCGGCGCGCGGCGGCAAGCCCGCCGTGGTCGTGACCTACCGGGGTGCCTGGTGCCCGTTCTGCAACGTCGCCCTGCGCACCTACCAGGAACAGCTCGTGCCCGCGCTCGCCGGCCGCGGCATCGAGCTCGTGGCCATCAGCCCGCAGAAACCGGACGGCTCGCTGACCATGGCCGAGAAGAACGAGCTCACCTTCACCGTGCTGTCCGACCCGGGCAACCAGATCGCCGCCGGCCTCGGCGTGCTCACCGCCCCGACCGACGAGGTCCGCGAAGCGCAGCAGTCCCTGGGCCTCGATCTGGCCGACATCAACGCCGACGGCACCCGCGGCATCCCCATGCCCACCGTCGTCCTCGTCGACGCCGAGGGTTTCGTCCGCTGGATCGACGTGCACCCCAACTACACCACCCGCACGGAGACCTCGGACATCGTCGCGGCTCTCGAACTGCTCTGAACGGCGGCATGCGCCCGCTTTCCCGATGCGGGACCCGGGCGCACAGCCGTCCGCCGAAGACCGAAGGCACCGGGTTCGCCCGGTGCCTTTGTCGTCCCCGGCGCGGGCGAAAACCGTTGCGCCGCGGCGGTTATTGTCCGTCCACCCGCCGTCCTTTGACGGTGGCTCCCGCCCTGGCGGCGGCCACAGATCGTCTTTCGGGTCCACCACCCGGATCGCCGGATCCGGGGTGCTCGACCCGACTGTGCGTTTAATCCCCTGTGAACGGTTGGAGCACGTCCGCGCTGCCCGTTGTTCGGCTGGCGTATACCGACGTGGGTGAGCCTGAGCGCGTCGGTCGGGGACCGCTGGAATAAAGGAAAACGATGGCCGAGCCTCGGTTCGAGATGGTGTCCATCTCGGTTGCTGGACTGAATGGACGAGCGCATTCCGATTCGGGGTGGGCCGTCATGTGGCGTTTTCTCTCAGCCAACAACCGCAGCATCGCACAGTCGGTTAATTCCTTCCCTGACGGTGATTCCTGCGCCCACGCGGTGCAGACGCTCAAGGCCGGCCTCAAGCTCGCGCAAGTTCTGACCGTGCGCGACGAGCAGGGGATGTGGCTCTGGCAGCTGCGCCTGGACGGAACGCCGGTCGGCGTGTCCAGCCGCAAGTACCGCCGTCGTCTCCACGCGATCAATTCGGGTAGTTCTTTTCATCAACTGGCCGAATCCAGCCGCGAGATCAACCGAACGCGTGTTCGTCCGTAGTTAATGTTTTTGCCCGGCCTGCGACAGCTGTCCGGGTAAAGCTGCGCGAGCGTGATTCGGAGAGGAGGGGACATGACCGGTGTGCTCGAACACGCCGGCGGGGAAACTCAGGCCCGCCGGAAGACCGGAAGACCCGGCGGCGCCGACCGTTTCTTCCGCCTGGCACTGCTGGGTGCGGGGCTGCTGGTGCTCACGATCATGGTGGTGGTGGGCGGTTTTCTGCTGAAGAACGGAAGCCGGGCACTCGGCCGGGCCGGACTGTCCTTTCTCACCACTCAGGCGTGGCAGCCCGACTCCGGCAACTTCGGCATCGCCGCGGTGCTCGTCGGCACGCTGCTCATCGCCGCAACCGCGCTGTGCGTGGCTTTTCCGCTGGCCTGCGGGGTGGCGCTGTACATCTCGGAGTACGCACCGCCGCGGCCGAAGCGGGTGCTGATCAGCCTGGTGGACCTCATGGCCGCCGTCCCGAGTGTGGTCTACGGCCTCTTCGGCGCGGTGTTCCTGCAGTGGAACCTGCTCGACGTGCCGCGCTGGCTCTCGATCCACCTCGGCTGGTTCCCGCTGTTCACAGTGGACGGTTACGACGCGAACGACCCGCTGAGCAGCCAGACGGTGTTCGCCAGCTCCACCTTCTTCGCCGGCCTGGTGGTCGGGATGATGGTGATGCCGATCACCTGCTCGGTCATGCGGGAGTCGTTTTCCCAGGCCCCGCCCGGAGAACGGGAAGGCGCCTACGCGCTCGGCGCCACGCGCTGGGGCATGATCCGCAGCGTCGTGCTGCCCTACGGCCGCGGCGGGATGATCGGCGGCACCATGCTCGGCCTCGGCCGCGCGCTCGGCGAGACCATCGCGGTGTACATGATCATCGCGCCCGTCTTCACCATCCAGCCGCACGTGCTGCAGAGCGGGGCGAACTCCGTGTCGGCGCTCATCGCCCAGCAGTGGGGCGCGGCCAGCCCGTTCGGCCTCTCGGCGCTGATGGCGGCCGGTCTCGCGCTGTTCGCCCTCACGCTCGTCGTCAACTTCGGCGCGTCCGCGATCATCGCGCGCAGCCGCTCCGGACAGGGGAGTGAGGCATGACCGCCCTGGACACGCGGGAAACCCCGGAAATCCCCGAGCTCCCCGAGTTCGACGACGCACCCGAGGCGCCCGAACGCCGCCGCGTCACCCGGCCCGGCCGGCGCGCCGACACGGTGAACGTGGTGGGCGCGCTCGTCGCGGCCATCGCGCTGACCGCGATCGTGTTCACCCAGCTCGCCCCCTTCGGCGGCGCCATCGGGTTCCTCGCGATCGCGTGGGTGCTGTTCCTCGGCCTCTACGCGCTGCTGGTCTCCTTGACCGACAACGCGCTGGCGGTCCGCGACCGCCTGGTCTCCGCGGTCGTGCACAGCCTCGCCGCGTTCGCCTTGCTGTCGCTGATCACGATCGTCGGCTACCCGCTCGTGCGCGGCATCGACGCGTTGAGCCACTGGAACTTCTTCACCGACGACATGGCCAACGCCGGCCCGCTCGACCCGCTGAGCCAGGGCGGGATCATCCACGCGGCGGTCGGCACCTTGGAGCAGATCGCCATCGCGCTCGTGCTCACCGTCCCCTTGGGACTCACGTGCGCGGTGTTCCTCAACGAGACCCGCGGCTTCTTCTCCCGGCTGGTGCGCACGATCGTCGACGCGATGACCGCGCTGCCGTCCATCGTGGCCGGCCTGTTCGTCTACGCGGCGCTGATCCTCTCGCTGGGCCTGGAGAAGTCGGGGCTGGCCGCGGGGTGCGCGATCAGCGTGATGATGCTGCCGATCGTGATCCGGGCCTCCGACGTGGTGATCCGGCTCGTACCGGGCTCGCTGCGGGAGGCGTCGCTCGCGCTGGGCGCCGGGCAGCTGCGCACGGTGTGGCACGTGGTGCTGCCGACCGCGCGCTCGGGCCTGACCACGGCGATCCTGCTCGGCACCGCGCGCGGCATCGGCGAGACGTCCCCGGTGCTGATCACCGCCGGGTTCACCGCCTACCTCAACGCCGACCCGCTCTCGGGCCCGCAGATCTCCTTGCCGCTGGCGACTTTCTCACTGGTCACCTCGCCGGAGGAGGCCATGAAGGCCCGCGGGTTCGGCGCCGCCGCCGTGCTGATGCTGCTGGTGCTCGTGCTGTTCGTGATCGCCCGGCTGGCGGGCGGCCGCCCGGCCGGGGAGCTGACCCGCGGCGGACGCCGGCGCCGCGAACGTGCCTCGGCCGCCGACCGCGAACGCTTCATTCGGAGAATGCAGGGGGAACAGCAGTGAGAAGCCGGATCTTCCGCTGGGTCGGGCTCGCGCTGGCGCTGGTGCTGCTCGGCCAGAGCACCGCGTTCGCGCAGGGCTACGTGCCCATCAGCGGCGCGGGGTCTACGTGGAGCTCGAACGCGCTGGACCAGTGGCGCAAGAACGTCGGCCAGTACGGCATGCGGATCAGCTACGCCGCGACGGGTTCCACCGACGGCCGCAACCAGTTCAAGGCGGGCCAGGTCGACTTCGGTGTGTCGGAGATCCCGTACGGCCTGACCGACGCCGGCGTCACCGACGCCGCACCGACCAACCGCGGCTTCGCGTACATGCCGATCGTCGCCGGTGGCACGGCGTTCATGTACAACCTGCACATCGGCAACACCCGGGTGACGAACCTGCGGCTGTCGGGCAAGACGCTCACCCAGATCTTCACCGGCGCCATCACCACCTGGGCCGACCCGGCGATCAAGGCCGACAACCCGGGCCTGACCCTGCCGGCCCGCAAGATCATCCCGGTGGTGCGCTCGGACGGTTCGGGCACCAGCGCGCAGTTCACCACCTACATGGCCCGCCAGTACGGCTCGCTGTGGGACGCCTTCTGCCGCAAGGCCGGGCGCTCGACCCCGTGCGGGTTCACCTCGAACTACCCGCTCGTGCCACCGATGATCGGGCAGTCGGGCTCGCTCGGCGTCACCAACTTCGTGCGCCAGGACCAGAGCGAGGGCGCGATCACCTACGTCGAGTACTCCTACGCGCGCAACGCCGGGTTCCCCATCGCCAAGGTGCTCAACCAGGCCGGGTACTACATCGAGCCGAAGGCGCCGAGCGTCGCGGTCGCGCTGCTCTCGGCCCAGATCAAACCGGACCTGACCCAGGAGCTCGGGAACGTCTACACGAACCCCGACCCGCGCACGTACCCGTTGTCCAGCTACAGCTACATGATCCTGCCGACCACGCCGACGGCGCCGTTCACTGTCGAAAAAGGACGGACGCTGTCGGACTTCGCCTACTACTTCCTGTGCGAGGGCCAGCAGCAGGCCGATCAGCTGGGCTACTCGCCGCTGCCGATCAACCTGGTGCAGGCCGGCCTCAACCAGGTGGCCCGGATCCCCGGTTCGACGAAGAAGCCCACTGACATCACGAAGTGCCACAACCCGACCTTCTCGCCGGACGGCACGAACCTGCTCGCCAAGAACGCCCCGCAGCCCTCGCCGTGCGACAAGATCGGCGTGGTCCAGTGCACCACCGGCACCGGCGGCGCGAAGTCCTCGACGCCGAACAACGGCGCGGGCAGCCACTCGAACACCACTGGCGGACCGGGCGGCACCGCCGGCAACGGCCCCGGCGGCACGGCCGGCACCCCCGGGAACACGAGCTCGACCCCGGGCGCGCCGGGCACCGCCAACGGTCCCGGCGGCGGCGCGATCGACCCCGACACCGGCCTGCCCGTCGGCACGCAGAACCTCGCCGACGGTGGCTCGTCGGTGCCCGTGTCGCTCGCCCAGCGCGACGACGCCACGGCGGCGCTGCTCACGTCCGTGGCCGTCGCTCTGCTGCTCGGGCTCGTGATCGGCCCGCCGTTCCTCGCCCGCCGCCTCACCAAGGACAGGGACCGGTCGTGAAGTACCTCAGACTCCTGCTGGCCGCCTTGCTCGCCCTGGCCGCGCTGCTCGTGGCCGCCCCCAGCCAGGCCGAGACCGGATCCGCGGTCACCGTGTCGGGCACCGGCGCGTTCTCCTCGCTGAAGGTGACGGTCAGCCAGACCACCGACCTGATCAACCAGACCGTGCGGGTGACCTGGACCGGTGGGCAGCCGACCGGTCCGTCGGGCAACTTCGCCACCGACTACCTGCAGATCATGCAGTGCTGGGGCGACGATCCGGCCGGTCCGAAGCGGGAACAGTGCCAGTACGGCGGGCTCGCCGCGCAGGGCTCGCCGGTCGCGGGCGCGTGGACGCGGCTGCGGCAGGTCAGCTACGGCACCCTGAAAGACGGGCTGGAGACGATCAAACCCGCGGACGGCAAGCAGGCCGTGGTCCCGTTCACGTCCGTCTCCGGCGTCACGACGACCTCGACCGGAGAGTTCTTCACCGCCGGCACCACCAACGAGGTCCCGCTCGCCAAAACCCGGCTCGACGGCGGCGGCGAGGTCGACTTCGAGGTGCAGACCGCACTCGAGGCCGACGGCCTCGGCTGCGGCACCGTCGTCAACGGCGCGCCGCGCGGGTGCTGGCTGGTGATCGTGCCGCGCGGCGACCGGGAGGTCGACGGCACCCAGGTCGGTGTCGGAGACAACCGGCCGCAGCTGGACTCGTCGCCGTTGAGCCAGACGAACTGGAACAACCACATCTCGGTGCCGCTGAAGTTCCAGCCGGTGGGCGACTCGTGCCCGCTCGGCGCGGCCGAGCGGCAGACCTCGGGTGACGAGTTCCTGTCCGAAGCCGTGCTGCGCTGGCAGCCGACGCTGTGCGCCGGCGGCGGCACCGTCTACGGCTTCACCCAGGTGCCCGACGGCGTCGCTCGCCAGACCGTGGTGTCGGACAACCCCGGCCTCGCGTTCATGACCGATCCGGTGCCACCGGACCAGGTCACGAAACCATTGGTGTACGCGCCGATCGCGTTGTCCGGGTTGAGCATCGCGTTCATCACCGAGCGCCAGTCGGCCGGCGAAGGCGTGGTGCCGCCCGAGGTGTGGCAACGCGACGGCGAGCAGATCACCGAGATGAACCTCAACCCGCGGCTCGTGGCGAAGCTGCTCACGCAGTCGTACGTGCTGTCTTTGCCCACGCGCCAGGACTACCTCAAGGGCAACCCGGACTCGCTCACGCTCGACCCGGAGTTCCTCCGGCTCAACCCCGACTTCAAGGACTCCGGCCGGCTGATGTCCGCTGTGGACGCCCTTGTGCCCACTGTGGACATGGACGCCACCACCATGCTGTGGAACTGGATCAAGGCCGACAAGGACGCGTCCGACTTCGTCAACGGCGTGCCCGACCCGGACGGCATGAAGGTCAACCCGTCCTTCCGCGGCACGAACCTGCCGGTGTCGAACTTCCCGCGCTCCGACCTGACGTGCGCCGGCACGGGGCTGCTGGCCAGCTGCGCGCTCGACCTGCGCCCGCTCGCCAACGACATGCACGAGGCCGGTCGCGCCATCAGCCGCGGTGACACGCTCGGCAAGGCCCCCACCGGCTTCGCGACGCCGACGGGCGCGCCGGAGCTCAAGGCCGTCGACCGCGAACCCCAGGGCCAGCGCAGCCTGCTGGCCGTGGTCGACACCCCGACGGCCGAGCGTTACGGCCTGCCCACGGCCAAGCTGCGCAACTCCTCGGGCGCGTTCGTCGCGCCGACCGACTCGGCGATGCTCGCCGCCGTCGCGGCCGCGAAACCCGGCGCGGTCAAGGATGTCCTGCACCTGGACCCGACGACGACCGCCGCCGACGCGTACCCGCTCACGAACCTCGCCTACGCGGCGACCGCACCGTCCGCGTTGGACAAACAGGCCGGGGCCGACTACGCCGCGTTCCTGAAGTACGCGGTGGGGAACGGCCAGAAGCCGGGAATCGAGGCGGGCACCCTGCCGGCCGGTTACGTGCCGCTGCCCGAGGCGATGCGCGCGCAGACCGTGGCCGCTGCCGACACGATCGCGGCCCAGTCCGGCCAGACCACCCCGCCGCCCCCGTCCGGCGACCAGACGTCCGGCGCGGGCGCGGGTGGCGCCAGCGGCGGCGACCTGCCCCCGGCGTCGGACGGCTCGGGCGGCACCGGCGGCGTGGGCGGCACGCCCGGCACCGGCGCCGGACCTCCGCCGAACGCACCGGGCGGTGCACCCCTGGCCGTCAAGGCACCGCCGACTTCCACGGCCGACCAGCAGAACGTGGCGCAGACACGGCCCACCCCGGGCTCGCCCGTCGGGTTCGTGCGCTACCTGCTGGTGATCCTGCTCGCGGCGGGCGCAGTCGCCGTCGCCTCCGGGCCCGCGCTGACGCGCCTGAGCAAGCGGATGGGGAGGTGATGTCCGCGGCCCGCCGGCCCGGGAGTTGCCGCTCCTGAGCTCGACGGGCCGGGTGCAACCGGCAAGACCGGCGTCACGACCGCAAAACGGCGACGCCGGCAGGTCCGGACGACGAGTCCGGGCATTCCTGCTGCGAAAAGGATACCTGAAGTGAGCAGAAGAAAAACCCTCGTCACGGTCGCCGCGGCGGCCCTGGTGCTCGGCCTGAGCGGGGTGGCGCAGGCCGACCCGAGCGGCACGCCGACCTTCCGCCAGCTCGCGGGTGTCGGCTCCGACACCACGCAGGGCGTGGTGAACGGCCTCTCCGACGCGATCACCGTCGGCGGCACCAAGATCATCGCCTCCTACGACGCGGTGGGCTCGGTCACCATCACCACGAAGGACGCGTCGACGCCGAACTGCACCATCCCGCGCCCGGCCAACTCGGGTGAGGGCGTCAACGCCCTGGTCGCCTCGCTCGACAACGGCACCAACTGCGTGCAGTTCGCGCGGTCCTCGGCCAACAACTCGTCGAGCTACGCCGGCAAGAACCTCACCTACGTGCCGTTCGCCGTCGACGCCGTGACCTACGCGGTGCGCTCGGACAGCTCGATCTCGAAGAAGCTGACCACCGCGCAGCTCAAGAGCATCTACAACTGCACCGCCCCGGGCGTCGGCACGACCTACAAGCCGCTGCTGCCGAAGTTCGGCTCGGGCACCCGCGCGTTCTTCCTGTCCTCGCTGGGCCTGACGAACGCCGCGAACTACACCACCACGTTCCCGTGCGTGCACGACACCGACCCGACGAACGCGCCGATCGAGGAGAACACCGGCACGTTCCTGACGGACCCGGCGAACGTCGCGCCGTACTCGATCGCCCAGTACCAGAGCCAGATCAACGGCGTGGTCCCGGCCGTGCAGGGCAAGGCCGTGCTGGCCACGCTCAACGGCATCTCGCCGACGTCGCTGAACACCTCCTCGTCGTTCAAGCGGGACGTCTACAACGTCATCCCGAGCGCCCAGGTGGGCAACGCGCCGTACGCCGGCACCTTCGTCGGCCCCGACTCCGCGATCTGCGCCGCCGGCGACGTGATCACGAAGTACGGCTTCGGCAAGGCCGCCAACTGCGGCGACACCAGCATCGTCACGCCCTGACCCGGAAAAGGACCTCTTCCATGAGCACCAGATCCCTGCTGCGCCGCGTCGCCGTGGGCGGTGTCATCGTCACCGCCGCGCTGGCGGCGATGGGCACGCTCTCGACGGCCTCGGCCGCCGTTGCGCCGGGCACGCTCGGCACCCTGACCCTGAGCCCGGCCACGGGCGTCGACACCACCGCGGGCGTGGCCACCACGTCGGCGGGCTGCCCGGAGACCTCCGACGCGTACTACCTGTACGTCTTCGGCCCCGGCGGCTTCACCAACGGTCTCATCGCGACGACCACCACCGACGTCGGCCTGTCCCACACGGACGGTTTCCCCGTCCAGCTGGGCCTGTCGATGAAGGACATCGCGCTGGACAACAGCACCACCGTCCAGCCGGGCCGCTACGACCTGGTCGCGAGCTGCATCGACTCGTTCTCGCAGGAGGTGCAGGGCACCTTCACCCAGGCGATCTACTTCACCGACTCCACGCACTACCAGAGCACCGACCCCGACGCGCCGGTCTCGACCAGCACGTCGCTCGCGGTCTCGCCGGCTTCCCCGGCCACGCAGGGCAGCACCGTCACCCTGACCGCCACGGTCACCCCGGCCTCGGCCGGCGGCACCGTGCAGTTCAAGGACGGCGCGGCGAACCTGGGCAACCCGGTCGCCGTCAACGGTGGCACCGCGGTGCTGACCACGTCGGCGCTGACCGCCGGCAGCCACTCGCTGACCGCCGTCTTCACCGGTGGTTCGCAGAACGTCGGCGGCTCGACGTCGGCGGCGGTGACCTACCAGGTCAACGCCCCGGTCGCGACCCCGACCACGACCGCGCTCTCGGTCACGCCGAGCGGCACGGCCCAGCAGTTCAGCACGGTGACGCTGAACGCGTCGGTCAACCCCGCGGGTGCGGCCGGCTCGATCCAGTTCACCGACGGTGGTGCGAACCTGGGCAACCCGGTCGCGCTGTCCGGTGGCACCGCGACGCTGAACACCTCGACGCTGGGCGTGGGCGACCACACCTTCACCGCCAAGTTCGTCCCGGCCAACCCGGCGGCGTTCGTGGCCTCGGAGTCGGCCGGTGTGCCGCTGTCGGTGACCGCCTTCGCGGGCGTGGCCACCTCGGAGAACATCACCACGACCGTCAACGCGGGTGAGCTGCTCATCAGCGTCGACAACGAGAACGTGACCCTGCCGTCGCCGACGATGCTCCCCGACGCCTCGATGCTGCAGACCTCGGGCCAGCTGAACCCGGTCACGGTCACCGACACCCGCGCCGGGAACCCGGGCTGGAACGTCTCCGGCCAGGCGACCGACTTCGGTGACGGTGCTTCGCACGCGATCAACGCCGCCAACCTCGGCTGGACCCCGGTCCTGGTCGACAAGGTGGCCGCGCAGAACATCACCGCGGGCCCGGCCGTCGGCCCGGCCGCGGCCGTGGAGCCGGGCGCGGCCGCTCCGGCGGGCCTCGGCCTGGCGGGTTCCCGCACCCTCGCCACCGCCGCTTCGAACGGTGGCAACGGCACGGCGCACCTCGGCGCCGGGCTCTCGCTGAACGTGCCGACGTCGACCGTCGCCGGCACCTACACCGCGGTGCTCACGCTCACCGCCATCTGATCACCGGGTCTCCGGCGGCGCGGTGCCGGCCGCCCGCCGGAGACCCGGCCCCCAGTCGTTCTTCCGTCCGAAGGGAAACGCCGATGCGCCTCGTGGCACTGGCCGCCGCGCTCCTGCTGGGTTTCGCGCCCGCCGCCACCGCCTCCGCCGCTCCCGCCGAGGCGCACCCGTCTTCTCACCTCGGTGCCGAGGCCGCTTTCCGCCCGGCCGCCCAGCCGCCCGCGGGGGACCGGCGCGTGACGTTCGGCGTGCGCCCCGCCACCGCGAAGGCGCCGGACAACCGGCCGAGTTTCGGTTACGGCGCCACACCCGGCGCCGTCGTCAAGGACTACGTCGCCGTCTCCAACGTCGGCACCACCCCGGTGACGCTGAAGATCTACGCGAGCGATGCGTTCAACACCCCGGAGGGCGGGTTCGACCTGCTCGCCGCCGGCAAGAAGTCGGTGGACGCCGGGGCCTGGACCAAACCCGCGCAGGCCAGCGTCTCACTCAAGCCCCGGTCGGTCTCGATCGTCCCCTTCAGCCTGACCATCCCCGTGAACGCGACCCCCGGTGACCACGCGGCGGGCCTCGTCGCCGCGCTGACCACCGAGCAGACGGGCGCGAACGGGCAGCGGGTCTCGGTCGAGCAGCGCGTCGGCGCGCGCATCTACCTGCGCGTGACCGGGCAGCTCACGCCGCGGCTCGCGATCACCGGCCTCACCGGCACCTACGACCCGACGCCGTTCGGCCGCGGCGACGCGACCGTGAGCTACACCGTGCGCAACACCGGCAACACCCGCCTTTCGGGCACGCAGCGCGTGGGCGTGAGCACGCCGTGGGGGACCACTGTGGACAGTGCCGCGCTGCCGCCGATCCCGGAGCTGCTGCCGGGCGGGCTGTTCAAGGTGACCACGAAGGTCTCCGGCCTGCTGCCCGCGGGCTGGCTGAACGCGACCGTGCACGTCGACCCGCACCCGGTGGCCGGGTTCACCGACCCGGTGGAGCCGGTCGAGGAGACCCTGACGCTGAGCGCCGTGCCGTGGGCGTTCCTCGGCATCCTCCTGGTGCTGGTCCTCGGCGTGGTCGCCGTGGTGTTCACGAGGCGCAGACGTCGGCGTGGTGGCACGACCGAAGCCCCGCCGGCGGAGGAGGTGGCCGAACATGCGGCTGCGCACTGAGCTCCTGCTCGTCGCGGGCGGGCTCGTCCTGTTCGCGGCGCCCGCCCAGGCGGCGCCGATCGGCGGCCTGGTCGTGACGCCCGGCGAAGGCCAGGACGCGTCTTCGATCCGCATGCACACCAGCGCCGGCTGCCCGGCCGACGCCGACGCGTACTACGCGAGCCTGCGCGGCAAGGGCATGCCCGCGGCGGGGCAGGTGGTCGTCGCGAACACCGACGTCGGCCTGTCGCACACGCGCGGCTTCGACGTGTTCCTCGCCCAGACGCTCAAGGACTTCGCCGCGGACAACGGAACCTCGCTTTCGGGCAAGTACGACGTGACGCTGTACTGCATCGACTCGTTCAGCCAGGAGAGCAAGGGCGAGTTCACCGCGTCGCTGAAGTTCGACAGCCCGGTGAAGTACGCGGCGCTCGGCGCGGCGAAGGGCCCGAACCGGGCGCCCGAGACCACATCTTCCGCGCCGCCGCCCTCGTCGCGCGTCGTGCCGCCGACGTCGGCCGTGCCGGCCGGGCCCGGCGCGGGTTCGACCCCGGTCCCGCTCCCGGGATCCGGCAGCAGCGGCGGGCCGCGGACGAGCGCTCCGGCGCCGGAAAACGCGGCCGCACCGGCGGAACCGTCGACGACGCTGATCGGCGCGTTCGCCCTCGTGGCGGGCGTGGGCCTGGTGGTCGCCGCGGTGGCGCTCGCCGCGTGGGTGGTGCGCCGGCGTGCCCGGTGAAGTGCGGTTGTCCCCTGAACAGCGGAAGGAAAGCTTTCATGCGTAAGCGTCAGCTCGTGGTGGCGGGTGCCTCGGCGGCCGCGGCGGCGATCGTCGTGGTGACCCTGGTGACCTCCACCGCCTCGGCCGCGCTGCCCCCGCCGGGCAGCCTCGGCACCCTCACCCTCGAACCGCCCACGGGGACCGGAGCCACGGCTCCCGTCGTGCGCACGTCGCAGGGCTGCACCCCCGACTCCGACTCCTACATCGCCCACGTCTTCGGGCCCGGCGGGTTCGCGCCCGGGCTGGTGGCGACGTTCGGGCTGCAGGACGTGGACTTCTCCACCACGCAGCCCTTCCCGGTGCAGTTCACCAAGGGCATGACCGACATCGCCACGGACAACCAGACCGAGGTCGTGGCCGGCACCTACGTGGTGCAGGTGTCCTGTATGGACTCGTTCTCGCAGACGTCGACCGGCACCTTCACGACGAACATGTACTTCACGGACGCGACGCACTACCAGTCGACGGACCCGAGCGGGCCGCCCGTGTCGACGACGCCGACCACACCGACGTCGGTGAGCACCTCGCAGCCGACCTCGACCTCCACCACGACGTCGACGTCCACGGCCACCTCGACTTCTACGACGACTTCGAGCCCGGCGTCGACCACGACCACACCGTCTGCTTCGGACACTTCGACGGCCACGACGACCACGACGTCGCCGACCACCACGAGCACCACCACCACTGGCGCCACGGGCACGCCGACGTCGACCACGACCACGGGCACCACGAGCACGAGCGCCACGACCACGACGGGCACGACAACTTCGACGGGTACCTCGACGCCGACTTCCACCTCGACCCGCACGTCCACGAGCTCGCCCACCTCGACGACCACCACCACCCTGCGGACGTCCACGACTTCGCCCAGCACCACCACGCCGGCTTCCACGACCGCCACGACGACGTCCTCCGGCACGGTCTCCGACACCGAGACGAGCTCGGCGACGGACACGTCGTCGAGCACGTCCACAAGCGACACTTCGGTGACCGTCCCGCCCGGTGACACCGGCACTCCCGGCTCGGGGGGCAGCGCGGGGCAGAACGTCGGTACCGACGTGCCGGGCCGCACGCTGGCCTACACCGGGTTCGACCTCGGGTTCTTCGTCCTGGCCGCGGCCGTGCTGATCGGGCTGGGCGCCGTGGCGCTCATCGCGGTCCGCCGGCGCAGGGCGGATGCCCGCCGCACACGGTGACCATCGAGACGGACGTCGCCGCACCGCCGACGGGGAAACCCGCGGCGGTGTGGGTGACCGGGCAGGCGCTGTCGATCGTCGGCGCGCTCATGCTGTGCCTGGTCGTGCAGATCGCCGTGATCGGGCAGCTGGCGCACAACCGCGACCAGGACCGCGCGTACGCGGCGTTCCGCGACCAGCTCGCGAACGCCACCGCGCCGGCCGGCGGCTACGACCCCGACGGGCACCCGCTGGAGCCGGGGACGCCGGTGGCGGTGCTGACGGTGCCGCGGATCGGGGTGCGTGAGGTCGTCGGCGAGGGGTCGACGTCGGAGGTCCTGAAGGCCGGGCCGGGGCACCGCCGCGACACGGTGCTGCCGGGCCAGGCGGGCACGAGCGTGGTGCTCGGCCGGCGCGCGGGGTACGGCTCGCCGTTTCTGGACATCGGCAAGCTCAAGCGCGGCGACCTGATCAGCGTCACCACCGGGCAGGGCAAGCACGAGTACGAGGTGCTGGGCGTGCGCCACAGCGGCGACCCGCAGCCGGCCCCGCCCGCACAGGGCCAGGGGCGGCTGACGCTCGTCACCGCCGACGGCCCGCCGGGTCTGCCCGCCGACGTCCTGCGCGTCGACGCGCGGCTGCTCACCCCGGCCGTCGGGATCGGGGGCGTGCTGCCGGCGTCGGCGATGAGCGAGTCGGAGCAGGCCCTCTCGGGCGACCCGGCGGCGATGGTGCCGCTCGTGCTGTGGGGCCTGCTGCTCGTGGTGAGCGCGGCCGGAGTCGTGTACGTCCACCAACGCGTCGGCAAGTGGCATTCGTGGGTTATCGGGGTGCCGCTGCTCGGCGCGCTCGGCGTCACGGTGGCCGACCAGGCGGCTTCGCTGCTGCCGAACCTGTTGTGAGGAGACCAGGATGACCATGCTGCTGCCGTCGGTCGAGGAGACCACGTCGATCGAGGCGCGCGCGGTGTCCGCGTGGTTCGGCGACCGCAAGGTGCTCGACCGCGTGTCGCTGACCATGCCCGCGCGGTCCGTCACCGCGCTGATCGGCCCGTCGGGGTGCGGGAAGTCGACGTTCCTGCGCATCCTCAACCGCATGCACGAGCTCGTGCCTAGCGCCACGCTCGCCGGTGAGGTCCTCCTCGGGGGCGACGACATCTACGACCCGTCGTGGAAGCTCACCGACGCGCGCCGCCACATCGGCATGGTGTTCCAGAAGCCCAACCCGTTCCCGGCGATGTCCATCTTCGACAACGTGACCGCCGGCCTGAAACTCACGGGCACCAAGGTGCGCAGCTCCGAAAAGGACGATCTCGTCGCCGAGTGCCTCATCAAGGCCGGCCTGTGGAAAGAGGTCCGCGACCGCCTCCGCCAGCCCGGCGGCGCGCTGTCCGGCGGCCAGCAGCAGCGCCTGTGCATCGCCCGGGCCCTCGCGGTCCGCCCGAAGGTCCTGCTCATGGACGAGCCGTGCTCGGCGCTCGACCCGACGTCGACGCGCCGCATCGAGCAGACCATCGAGGACCTCAGCGGCGAGGTGACCATCGTGATCGTCACCCACAACATGCAGCAGGCCCAACGGGTTTCCGCGCAGTGCGCCTTCTTCCTCGCCGAAGAGGGCGCCCCCGGCGGCATCGTGGAGGCCGGCCCGACCACCACGATCTTCGAGTCACCCCACGACGACCGCACCGCCGACTACGTCCACGGCCGCTTCGGCTGAGCCCTACTCGCCGTCGTCGTTGAGGATGACCGTCGGCGGCGTCCCCTTCGCCTTCACGTAGAACACGGCCAGCTTCGCCGGCTCCGTGGTGCTCGCGTTGCGACTCACGACGTGCACGTCGGTGGGGGACTCGAAGAAGACGCCCCCGGTGTTGACGGTCTGCAGCTTGCCGCCTTTCACCTGCGTGACAACACTTCCCTGGAGGACGTAGACGAACAGGTCGCAGTTGTGCCGGTGCACCTGGGAGGCCTCCCCGGGCGCGAAGTCGACGATCTCGATCATGCCCTCCTTGCCCGGGATGTCGGGCAGGGCCTGGGTCATGAGCCGGGTGACGGCACCGGCCTTCGTCTGGTGCTCTGCCGGGCCGCCGTTGCTGGGGCTGCCGGCGGCCGGCGCCAGGTCGGCCGCTCGACCCGAGCCGCACGCTGCCACGCCGGCCAGTGCCAGCAGGGAAACCAATGTTGTCTTGACTGTCCTGTTCATGGTCCGCACTCCCGCCCGGTAGTTGATCTCCCTCTCGACCGTAAGGTCGGGACGGCACCGGAACGCGGGTCACTTCGGCTCAAGATCATTGGGCCACTTCGCGGGGATCGTTTCGCTCCTGGGACCCGCGCACCCCGGCGCAGACTTTTGCGGCTGGCGGGTCTGCGCCGGAGTGCCACGCTTCAGGCTCGGGGGCCCCCGATCGAGCGAAGGCCGAGCGGGTCGTGGATGACGGCGCCGGGATCGTACTGCCGGGCGATCCCGCCCAGGCGTGCGGCGACATCGGGCGCGAAGAACCGGTCGACGGCGCGGTCGTCGGCGCTCGCGAACGTGCGGAACGTCCGTCCCGTCGCGGCCGGCTTGAGCGCATCGAGGACGCGCCCCTGCTCCTCGGCCAGGGCGGCCACGTCCTCGGGCCGGAAGATCAGCCCGACGCTCTCGAGGAAGTACTCGCCCTCGACCCGGTCGAGGGCGGCGGGCGCCTCGGCCGGCCGGTTCAGGGCTCCGCCGAGGCGGCGGAACTCGACGACGGACAGCGGGCTGCCCTGCGGACCGAGGTCGGTCACCGCGCTCAACGCCGACTCCGGCAGGTCGTCCAGAATCTCGGTGCGGATCACGACCGGCGCGCCGTCGGCGGGGACGCCGGCCAGGTCGAGGTCGTCGGGCGTGCGCGGCCGGGTGGAATCGAGCATGGGCTGGGCGACTTCGAGCATCGGAAGCAGCAACCGCCGCGCCTCGTCCGCCGTGCCCAGGTGGCAGACCGTCAGGGTGACCGCGCGCTGCCCGCGAATCGGCTCCGGCACCGAGGGCAGCGGCGGGAACTGGTGCACCCCGATCGCCGTCGTCATTTCCTCCGGCAGCGTCGAGGACCACGTCCGGTAGGCGGCGAACAGGTCGAGTGCCGCGTCGACCGGCCAGATCAGATCGCCCGCGAAGAGCTCGGGAACCGGAGCGAGCTCGATCTCCAGCTCGGTCACGATGCCGGGCGGGGTGCCGCCCCCGCGCAGCGCCCACCACAGGTCGGCGTGGTGCTCGGCGTCCACGCGCAACCGCTGCCCTTCGCCGGTGACCAGCTCGGCGGACACCACTCCGTGCGCGGCGAGGCCGTGCCGCCGGGCGAACAGCCCGAGCCCTCCGCCCAGGGTGTACCCGGTGACCCCGGCGCTGGGGACGTTCGTCGCCAGGCCGCTGAGGCCGTGCGGGGTGCACGCTTGCTGCAGATCTTGCCACCGCACCCCCGAACCGACGCGGGCCCGGCGCCGGGCCGGGTCGATGGCGATCGCGTTCAGCTCGCCGGTGCGCAGCAGGAGGGCGCCGTCGTAGGAGTCGATCGCGCCGTGGCCGGTGCCCTGCGGTGCGACCCGGATGCCGTGCTCGGCGGCGAACTTCACCGTGGCCACCACGTCCTCGACGCCGGCGGCCGCCACGACCGCGGCCGGACGCTGCTCGACCGTCAGGTTCCACGGCTTGCCGGCGCGCTCGAACCGTTCGTCATCGGTCCCGATGACCGCGCCCTGCACATTTTGCGCCCATTGCGCCAGATCTCTGATAACCATGTGCGCGATGCTGACATGCGAATCCGGCGGACCGGAATCCCATGAGCAGGGGATTCGAACGGGAATCCGTCCGGAACAGCCGGACACAGTGGACGGTGGTATCGGAAATAAACCTCGATCAACCTATAGGGGTGTCGGGAGTCACTTTGCCCGGCGGTCATTTTCCGCATTATTTTGGTGGCGGGTACCTGGGGCGGGGAAAGGACTCGGATGACGCCGGTGACCGGCGACGCGTACGCGGCGATCGAGCGGATGGCGGACGCGCGGTCGACGTGCGAGGCGTTCCAGTGGTCCGCGGTGCCCGAGCTGCGCCGGATCGTGGGCTTCGATTCGATGTGCTGGAGCCTGATCGATCCGATGACCTGGGCTCCCTCGTGGACCGTGGGTGACAACTCGGTCCTCGGGTTGCAGCAGCGCCGGTTGCAGACTTCCTGGGCGTCGTCGGGCGAGTACCGGGAATTGACCGGCCGGGGCTTCGCCTTCACGAGCGTCGACGCCGAAGGGCTGCCACGGCGCGAGTCGTACTGGTGGGAAATGGGTGAGCCGGGCGGACTTCGCGACGGGCTCTCCGTCGCCCTCGGCGCGGACGGCGCCTGCTGGGGGATTTTGCATCTGTTCCGCGATCACGACGGTCGCCGGTTCTCCGCGGCCGACGTTGACGCGGTCCTGAAGATCGCGCCGACCCTGGGCCGCCGCCTGCGGCGGAGCACGATCGATCCGGCGGGGGAGCGCCCGAGCGGCGACGAGGCCGGAACGCTGATCCTCGATCGCGGCCTGGCCCCGGTGGCGTCGACGCCGGAGGCGGACCGCTGGCTCTCCCGCCTTCCGCAGCCCGCCCCCGGGGGTGATCCCCTCCCCGGGTTCGTCTACGCGATCGCGGCCCGCCTCGGTCCCGATGTCCTGCCACCGTCGACACCCCAGCTGCGCATCCGCGCCGACGACGGAACCTGGCTTCTCCTGCGCGCGGCGAGGCTGTCCGGCGGCTCGGCACTGGGCGACGGGGCCATCGCGGTGACCATCGAACCCGCCTGCCAGGCGGATTTACGACCGCTGTTGATGCGGGCCCACAAACTGTCCGCGCGCGAACGGGAGGTCGCGGCCCTGGCCGCGAAAGGCCTCACGAATGTCGAGCTGGCGAGCGCCTTGTTCATCACCCGCCACACCGTCGCCGACCACCTGAAGGCGATCTACGACAAACTCGGGGTCAACAGCCGAGGCGAACTGACCTCGGTGCTCGGCGGACTCCGTTGACCTGCCGAAGGTGAGCCCGAGCGGATGAAGTGGAGAATTTCGGCACCGTTCTCGGATCCTCGATCGGCGGTGAACGGAGTGCGCAACCTGGACGCGATGCCCTTCATGAGGATCAGCGTCCCCGGACCGGATCCGCTTCGACACACCGGATACGATCGTGCTGGCACTCCGTTGTCCGTCGGGCCGGCACTTCTGTTCCGAATCCCCGAATCCCCGAATCGCACGGCCGCACTGTTCGACCTCGTGCGCGACAACTGGGCTTCGGCGCGACGGGACGGGGCGCCGTTGCTCATCGCTGAGATCCACGTCGCACTCGGACGACGCCGAATAGTCGATTCCGCCCGGGTCCGGCTGTAACACTATTTCCGGTTCGACCCCCGAACTCGCGCGAAACGCGTTGGCTTGAGGTGACGCGGCCGGATCGCTCCGGCCGCGTCACACCGGCGCGGGTCAGGCCGGGCGGACGGCCGCGATCGCGCTGACCTCGACTCGCAGGTTCGGCGGGACGAGGCGCGACACCTCGACGGTCGTCGAGGTCGGCATCCGCTTGAAGTACTCGCGCATGACCTCGACGACGATCTCGTTGTCCCGGTCGACGTCGACGAGGAACTTGCCGACGTTGATCACGTCCGCGATCGTCGCTCCCGACAGGGCGAGGACGTGCTCGAGATTGGCGAACAGCCGGTGCATCTCGGAGCGCAGGTCCGTCGGGTCGGCAGGGTTCTTCGGGCCGCCGAGGACGCCGGAGACGTAGATCAGATCCGCGCCGGCCGGAATCCGGATCGCCGGGACCAGGGGCAGGCCGGAGACGCCGGTCTTCTCTCCCGTTTCGTCGATCACGGTGAAGGGCTTGTCGTCGGTGGTCATTCGTGGACCTGTGTCCTTTCTCGTGGGGTGAATGGGAACCGCTCAGATGGGCATGACGAACTCGTCGTCGCCGAACAACGCCCGGCCGTAGATCTCCGTCGCGATCTCGGGCTGGATGAGGCCGTGGCGGCTGGCGGCCTCGGAATCGCGCCAGATGCGCTGCAACGGGTTGCCCGTCGCGAAGCTGCCGGCGCCGTTCATCGTCAGCGTGCGGTTGATCGCACCGCGGCTGTAGGTGATCGCGAGCCCGGTGTCCATCCGGATGCGAGCGCGGACGACCAAGCCGGGCTTCGCGCCTTCGTGAGCGAGGCGCACGATGTCGTCACACGCGCGCCGGGCGACCATCGTGGCGATGTCGACCGACGACACCGCCTCGGCGATCCCGGTCCGGTTGGCCGGCGCGTCCACGGCGTGGTCGTACTTCGAGTACATCACCGTCCGCCGCGGCAAGTTCGCGAGCGTCAGGTCGACGGCGGCCTGCGCGAGGCCCAGCTGGGCACCGCACAGCACAACGCCGAGGACCGGCAGGAACGACTCGCGGTGAACGGGTGCCTCGGACGAGGTCGCGTAGACGTCGGCGGCGAGGTCGTCGTACCGCTGGACGCGGTGATCGGGAACGAAAAAGTCGCGGGCGACGAGCGTGTTGCTGGCGGTGCCGCGCATCCCCACGACGAACCAGGTGTCCACGATCTCGAGCTCGTCCATGGGGAACAGCGCCAGGCTCTGAACGCGATTTCCCTCGTCGTCGGGCGTCATCACGCCGAGGTGCGCCCACTGCGAGTGCGCCGAGCCGCTGGCGAAGGGCCACTTGCCGCTGACCACGTAGCCACCGTCGACGCGGCGGACGTCTTCCACCGGGTTCAGGACGGTGCACAGGCGCGCGTCCGGGTTCGTGCCCCAGACGTCCTGCTGGGCCTGTTCGGAGTAGGTGGAGGCGATCCAGGCCGCCGAGTTGATCAGCGCGTGGACCCAGCCCGCGGAGCCGTCGCCGCGGGCGACCTCCGCCGTCGTCTCGACGAGGGTGCGGACATCCGCCTCGAGCCCGCCGAACCGCTTCGGAACGCAGAGACGGTAAAGGTCCGCGGCCTGCAGCGCGTCGACAACCTCGGGGGACAGGGTCCGGTTGTCGTCGGCGAACTGCCCGCCTTGCCGCAGCATGGCCCGCAGTCCGGCGGCGCACGCGACGAGCTCGTCGGACAGCCGGCGCGAGTCGGGAATGACGTCAGAATCGATACTTGTCGCCATCAGTACCTCTCAGGAGGGTGCCGCTCCTGCTATCCGAGCGACTTGAAAGTTCAATTGCAAACGTTAGCAGAAATATCCGCCGGATTTGCAAGTAAGATGGATGGAAACGATTGCAGTCGAACGCGTATCAGTCTTGCCCGATTGATCGCAGGCTTCGAACCGGCGGCCCTGGGAAGTGGTCAGGCGGAGACGCGGTGCAGGACCACGACCGGGATGACGCGAGTGGTCGTGCCGTGGTCGGGGAAGCCGGTGGTGCCGGCGGTGAGCCGGGCGAAGTTGTCCGCGAAGCGAGCGAACAGGGCGTCGCGTTCGGGGCCGGATTCGAGGGGTTCGGCGGTGGCCTCGAAGGTCTCGGCGCCGACTTCGACGGTGACGGCCGGGTTGGCCTTGACGTTGTGGAACCAGGCCGGGTTGGTGTCGGCGCCGCCGTTGGAGGCGATGACGACGATCCGGTCCCCGTCGGCCAGGTGGCTGAGCGGGGTGGTGCGCACCGTGCCGGTCTTGGCGCCCGTGGTCGTGATCAGCGCCATGTCCATGCCGGCGAACATGCCGCCGACCTTGCCGGCGTTGGCGCGGAACTCGTCGATGACGGTGGAGTTGAAGTCGGCGGCCGAAGTCATGACCGGTCCTTCCGGTTCGGGGGTTCTCGGGGCGCCGTGATCTTGGCACGCCGGCGTCCACATCGGACGATTCGCGTCCCGCGGTACCGGACACCGAGCGGCGTCACCGGGCACGGTGACGGGGCGCGGTCGGCGGCGGTCGACTTCCGAGCGGGTTCCTCTTGTGTCGGTTCCGCCCGGAGCAGCGCGGGTGAACTCCGGGGTGGGTCTCCGAAGTCTGTGCCTGGAGGCCACGGTGAACACCTTGCCGCAATCCGGCGGGCGCACCGCTTCGGTGAGCGATAGCTGCGCCGTGACCGCGTTCGCGAAGTCGGCTACGGCCTGTGCGCGGGTCACCCGGCACCACCGGGTCGGCGCTGATGTGGCGACGGTCCGCGACCGAGGTAAAACGGCGTGCGCGGCCCTGTCCGCCGCCAAAGGCACCTGTCAGGCGCTCTTCGGCCTGGAATTTCGCAGCGGCCCCCAACAGCCCCGGCGAGGTTCGTGGCGGCCTGAGTTGACTAGCCCTCCGCAGCGTTTTACGGTTTCGGTAGCCAGAGTTTGCTTTCTGTAGCTCGGAAAGCCGTCCGTATCCGCAGTCAAGCGGGCCGGGAGGGCGCGCATGACGACCTACGAACCCCGAGACGTGCGACCAGGGATCGCGGCGCTGGCCGAGCGCCTGCGGGCGGCGTTGGGTCGCGATTCGGTCATCGACGATCACCAGCGGCTGCGCACCTACGAGTGCGACGGCCTCGCGCACTACAAGGTCACGCCCGCGCTCGCCGTGCTCGCGCGGGACACGGCCGCCGTCGTGGAGACTGTGCGCGCCTGCGCGGAGGGCGGCGTGCCGTTCGTCGCGCGCGGGTCCGGCACGGGCCTCTCCGGTGGCGCGCTGCCGCGCGCCGACGGGGTCCTCATCGTCACCTCGCGGATGCGGCACATCGTCGAGATCGATCGCGAGAACCAGCGTGCGGTGGTCGAGCCGGGGGTGATCAACCTGGACGTCTCCCGGGCCGCGAAGCCCGAGGGCTACTACTACGCGCCGGATCCCTCGAGCCAGCAGGTGTGCTCGATCGGCGGCAACGTCGCGGAGAACTCGGGTGGCGCGCACTGCCTGAAGTACGGGTTCACCACCAACCACGTCACCGGGATCACCTTCGTGACCGCCGACGGCGAAGCCGTGCGACTCGGTGGCAAGGCGCCCGACCCCACGGGGTACGACCTGCTCGGGGCCATCGTGGGTTCGGAAGGCACGCTCGGCATCGCCACCGAGGTGACGGTGCGGCTCACCCGGCTGCCGGAAGCGGTCCGCACGCTGCTCGCGGCCTTCCCGAGCACCGACGACGCCGGCGCGGCGGTTTCGGAGATCATCGGCGCCGGAGTCGTGCCCGCGGCGATCGAGATGATGGACGCGCTCGCGATCGAGGCGGCCGAAGCGGCCGTGCACTGTGACTACCCCCGTGGTGCGGGTGCGGTGCTGATCGTGGAGCTGGACGGACCGGCCGACGAGGTCGAGCGGCAGTTCGAGGAGGTCGAGCGGCACTGCCGCGGGCACCGGGCCTTCGAGATCCGCATCGCCGAGGACGACGTGGAACGCGCGTTGTTCTGGAAGGGGCGCAAGTCGGCGTTCGCCGCCGTCGGGAGGATCAGTCCCGACTACATCGTCCAGGACGGCGTCATCCCACGCACGGCGTTGCCCGAGGTGCTGCACCGGATGACGGAGCTCTCGCGCAGCAGCGGCGTCCGGGTCGCCAACGTCTTCCACGCCGGGGACGGCAACCTGCACCCGCTGGTGCTCTTCGACGACGCGGTGCCCGGCGAAGCCGAGCGCGCCGAGGAGGTTTCGGGAGCGATCCTCGACCTCTGCATCGAGTACGGCGGATCGATCACCGGCGAGCACGGCGTCGGTTCGGACAAGGCGAAGTTCATGCCGCGGATGTTCACCGAGGCGGACCTCGACACGATGCAGCTGGTGCGCTGCGCGTTCGATCCGGCCGGACTGGCCAATCCCGGCAAGGTGTTCCCGACGCCGCGGCTGTGCGGCGAGGTGCCGGGCCGGCACAAGGGCGCGCATCCCTTGCAGGAAGCCGGAATCGCCGAGGTCTTCTGATGAGCGGGCCCGATCCGGCGGTGCTGGACGCGCTGTGTGCGGCGACTGCGAAGCACGCCCGGCCCGCAGAGGCAGGCGACGAGGTCGACGGGATCGCACCGGCCTTCGTCGCGGCACCGGGCAGCACCGCGGAAGCGGCGGAGGTCATGCGGATCGCCGCCGGCAACCGCCTCGCCGTCGTCGCCCGAGGCTCGGGCACGAAACTCGGCTGGGGTCAACGGCCCGCGAAGGCCGACCTGGTCGTGGACACCGGCCGCATGGACCGCGTCGTCGAGCACCGCGCCGGCGACCTCGTCGTCCACGTGGACGCCGGCCTCCGCCTCTCGACGCTGCAGGAGCGCCTCGCCCCCGCGGGCCAGCGGCTCGGGCTCGATCCGGTGCTGCCGCCCGGTGCGGCCGGCTCCGGAACGGCAGGCGGGCTCATCGCGACCGCCGCGTCCGGCCCGCTGCGCTTCTCCCACGGCGCGGTGCGCGACCTGCTCATCGGCATCACGGTCGTCCGAGCCGACGGCGTGGTGGCGAAGGCCGGCGGAAAGGTCGTGAAGAACGTCGCGGGCTACGACCTCGGTAAGCTGTTCGCCGGCTCCTGGGGCACGCTCGGCCTGGTCACCGAGGCGGTGTTCCGGCTGCACCCGCGACCGGTGCTGGCCCGCTGGGTCGTGGTGCCGGTGGACTCGACAGGCGTCGCGTACGAGCGTCTGCGCCGGGTTCTGCACGCCCAGCTCGTGCCGAACGCGGTCGAACTCGACCGCCCGGCCGGCGCGACGGGGACGCTCGCGGTGCTCGTCGAGGGCTTCCCGCAGGGAGTCGCCGGCCGGGTCGGGAAGTTCCTCGAACTGCTCGGGGCCGGCGCCGAACCGCGCGACGCCGCGCCGGAGTGGTGGGGCCGAGCCCCCTGGCAGCGAGACGGCGTGGCCCTGCGCCTCACACACCAGATCACCGGCCTGCCGGCCCTGCTGAACACACTCGACGAGCAGGCGCGGCGCCACCGTCTGCCGATCTCGGCCCGTGGCTCGGCCGGCGTCGGTCTCCTGTACGCCGCGGTGCCGGGTGCCGCCGAGCCCGCCGTGATCGCCGAGCTGGTCCAGGTCTTGCGCGACCGGTCGGCCACCTGGGGTGGGGATGTCGTCGTGCTGGACGCTCCGCCTGCGGTGAAAGCGGCGCTCGACCCGTGGGGGCCGGTACGGGGGTTGAGCTTGATGCGTCGGGTGAAAGACCAGTTCGATCCGGAGCACCGGCTCGCTCCCGGGCGTTTCGCAGGAGGGATCTAGATGTCCGAACCTGCCTTCGATGACCACCACCCGCCGTCCGCGGCGCTCATCGGTGACTGCGTGCACTGCGGGTTCTGCCTGCCGACCTGCCCCACGTACACGTTGTGGGGCGAGGAGATGGACTCGCCCCGCGGGCGGATCTACCTGATGGAAATGGGCCTCGGCGGCGAGCCGATGACACCCGAGATGGTGCAGCACTTCGACGCCTGCCTCGGCTGCATGGCCTGCGTGACCGCGTGCCCGTCCGGGGTGCAGTACGACAAGCTCATCGAAGCCACCCGCGCGCAGGTGGAGCGGCGTCACCACCGCCCCGCCCGCGACCGGCTGATCCGCCGCGCGATCTTCAGCGTCTTCCCCTACGCCAAGCGGCTGCACGCCCTGCGCGGCCCGTTGCGGGCCTACCAGGCCACCGCGCTCAGTCGCCGGTTGCGCCGCGGCGGCCTGCTGCGCAGGACATTCCCGGCGCTGGCGGCGCTGGAGTCGCTGGCACCGGAGCTCGAGCCGTTCGAGCAGGTTCCGGAGCGGTCTTCCGCCCAAGGTGCGAAGCGAGGCACCGTCGGCATGCTCCTGGGCTGCGTGCAGCGGGAGTTCTTCCCCGGCGTCAACGCGGCGACCGCCCGCGTGCTGACCGCGGAAGGCTTCGACGTGATCGCGCCCGCCGGGCAGGGGTGCTGCGGTGCGCTGAGTGTCCACAACGGACGGGAGGAAGAGGCGCAAGCCTTCGCCCGCAAGCTGATCGACACGTTCGAGGCCGCCGGGGTCGATCAGGTCGTGGTCAACGCCGCCGGCTGTGGTTCGGCGATGAAGGAGTACGCGGACCTCCTCGCCGACGATCCCGCCTACGCCGAGCGCGCGAGAGGATTCGCCGACGGAGTCCGTGACATCACGGAATTCCTCGTGGAGCGGGGAACGGTGGCGACCCGCCACCCGCTGCCGGTCATGATCGCGTACCACGACGCCTGCCACCTCGGGCACGCGCAGGCGATCCGCACGCAGCCCCGCGCGCTCTTGCGGGACATCCCGGAGCTTCTGCTGCGGGAGATCGCCGAAGCCGAACTGTGCTGTGGTTCCGCGGGGATCTACAACATCCTTCAGCCCGAGGCCGCGGGGGAACTGGGCGATCGCAAGGCACGCAACGTTCTCGCCACCGGCGCACCCCTGCTGGTGACGGCCAACCCGGGCTGCCTGATGCAGCTGGCCGCGTCCGCCGAGCGGCTCGGCGCGCAGCTGAAGGTCGCCCACACCGTCGAGGTCCTCGACGCTTCGATCCGTGGCCTGGCAGCGGACGCTGTCGGGCGGTCCCGCTCCGGGGCGTAAGCCGGCAAATCCCCCGTTGTCGTCCTCAACGATGAGGTGACGCATGTACACGCAGATTCTCGATCCCGTTGCGGGTTCACTCGCTTGGTCGTCGCTCGTGGCCGCCATCCCGCTGATCGTGCTGTTCGTCCTGCTCGGCATCCTCCGCATGACGGCGTGGCTCGCGGCGCTGATCTCACTCGCGGTCGCGCTCGCGATCGCGATCTTCGTCTACCCGATGCCGGCCGGCCCGGCGTTCCTCGCGGCGGCAGAAGGTGCGGCGTTCGGGTTCTTCCCCATCCTGTGGATCGTCATCAACGCGATCTGGATCTACAACATGACTGTCCACACCGGACATTTCGACGTGCTGCGTCGCTCGTTCTCGCGGGTCAGCGACGACCAGCGGATCCAGGGTGTGATCGTCGCGTTTTCCTTCGGCGCGCTGCTCGAAGCGCTGGCCGGGTTCGGCACCCCGGTCGCCATCACCAGCGTCATGCTGATCGCGCTGGGCTTCCGGCCCTTGAAGGCCGCGGTGGTCGCACTCGTCGCCAACACCGCACCCGTCGCCTTCGGCGCTCTCGCCGTGCCGATCACCACGCTGGCCACCGTCACCGGGCTGCCGCTGCACGACCTGTCCGCAATGGTCGGACGCCAGACCCCGCTGCTGGGGTTCGTCGTCCCGCTCGCGCTCGTGTTCATCATCGACGGCACCCGCGGCGTCCGCCAGACCTGGCCGGTGGCGCTCGTCTGCGGCGTGGTCTTCGCGGTCGCGCAGTTCGCGATCTCGAACTACGTGAGCGCACCGCTCACCGACATCATCGCCTCGCTGCTGAGCGCCGGCGCGGTCGTCCTGTTCCTGCGGGTCTGGCAGCCGGTCGAGCGGTTCACCGAGACCGGCGCCCCCGAGGTCACCCGCACCGGCGCCGGCACGGACGGGTCCGCGGAGGCGAAGGCGACCTCGACGGCCACGATCGACCGGCAGGCTCCCCGGGCGGGCCGCGACGGTCCACCGCGCGGAGGCGGCGACGGTGACACCGAACCCGGCCGCCGCGACAGCGGCGCCGAGGTGTTCCGCGCCTACTCGCCCTACCTGATCATCATCGCGGTGTTCGGGCTCGCGCAGATCCCGGCGATCCAGCACGCGCTGACCAGCGTCACGCGCACCTTCGCCTGGCCCGGGCTGCACATCACATCCGCGAGCGGGAAAATGTCGACGCTGCCGATGTTCAAGTTCGACTGGCTCGCCGCGGCCGGCACACTGCTCATCATCGCCGGGCTGCTCACGATTCCCGTGATCCGCATCCGGCCCGTGACCGCGCTACGCACCTACTTCGCCACGTATCGCCAGCTCGCTCCCGCGATCGTGACCGTGATGGCCGTGCTCGCACTCGCCTACGTCATGAACGCGAGCGGGCAGACCACGACGCTCGGCACGTGGATGGCCGGCGCCGGCGGGATCTTCGCGCTCATTTCGCCGATCCTGGGCTGGCTGGGCGTCGCCGTGACCGGCTCCGACACGTCGTCGAACTCGCTGTTCGGCGCGCTGCAGGTGGTCGCCGCGCAGAAGGCCGAGCTGAGCGCCACCCTCCTCGCCGCCGCGAACTCCTCCGGCGGGGTGCTCGGCAAGATGATCAGCCCGCAGAACCTCGCCATCGCCGCGGCGGCCGTGGGCATGTCCGGACGGGAGGGCGACCTCTTCCGCAAAGTGTTCCTCTGGAGCGTGGTCTTCCTCGCGGTGATGTGCGTGCTCGTCTACCTGCAGTCCAGCCCTGTGCTCTCGTGGATGGTGCCCTGAACGCGGATGGCGTCGGGTGTGGCCGGCCGGTCTTGTCAATGTCGCGCCCGACATGACTGGTGTGGCATTCGTAGGTGGTAAGGCACTGGGCGTTGCGGGGCGGCCTGCGCGGCGCGCTCGTTCCCCTTTTTGTAGTGACGGATGTCCCGCATCAGTCCGTCGATCAGCTCGTCGAACTTCGCATCGTCCGGCCGAAGCCGTTCGAACTGCTTCAGCTCGTCCCCGTTCCAGAGGTACTTCCGCTCCGCCGGGTGCATGAACTGCTCCTCGGCGACCGAGTGGCGAATGAGCCCGCGGAGCGCCGGACGAGAAATCGGTTCACCTTCGCGTGAGGGGGGTCGAAATCGGGCCGGAACAGGTGTAGGCAGGAGTCGCGGTGGGTCGTGGAGGTGTCGGATGGACACTGGTGGGCTGCCGGGGCGGGGTTCGTCCGCGCAGGTGGCCGTGCTGAGCGAGACCGGGCGCACGCGGGTAAGCCGGGTGTTCCTCGGGAAGCGGACTGTGGTGTGCAAACAGCCGCTGGGCCCGGACGCACCCGAGCGGCTGCGGCACGAGCGGGCGATGCTGGAGCGGCTTCGCGGGGTTCCGAATGTCGCCCAGCTGCTGGACGCGCCGCGCTATGCGGGGTCGATCGTGCTGGCGGACGCCGGCGGCCGAAGCCTGGCCGGACGGGCGGAGCCACTTCCCGTCGACGTCCTGCTCGGGGTCGGGCTCGGGGTGGCCCGAGCCGTGGCGGCCATGCACCGGCGCGGGGTGCTGCACCGCGACATCACCCCCGCGAACATCGTGCTTTCCCCCGAGGGCACCCCGTGCCTGCTCGACTTCGCGCTCGCCGCCTCCCTCACCGACCCCGGCCCACCCTTCCCCGGCCACAGCGACATCGTCGGGACACTGGCCTACCTCGCGCCCGAGCAAACCGGGCGGACCGGCCGTCCGCTGGATCAACGCAGCGACCTCTACGCGCTGGGTGCCACGCTCTACGAACTGGCAACAGGCGCGCCGCCGTTCGGCTCCGACAACCCGCTGCGACTGGTCCACGACCACCTGGCCCGGGTACCTGCGCCCCCGGCCGAGGTGAACCCGGCCCTCCCCGCCCCGCTGTCCGAGATCATCGCGCACCTCCTGGAAAAGGAACCCGACCACCGCTACCAGACCGCGGAGGGTGTGGCGCACGACCTGGAACGGTTGCGTGACGCCCGGACCGGGCGCGCGACGGAACCGATCCCGATCGGGCACCACGACTTCCCGCGCCGGCCCTTCGCCCCGGCACGGCTGGTGGGGCGCGACATCGAGGTGGCCGCGTTGCGGGCGGCGTTCGAGGACGCGCTGACGGGCCGGTGCCGGGGAGTGCTGATCGGCGGTGCGGCCGGAGTCGGCAAAACGGCCCTGGCCCACGAGCTGCGGCCGGCGGTCACCAGCCGGGGCGGCTGGTTCCTGGCCGGCAAGTTCGACCAGTACCGGCGCGACCTGGAATTCGACGGGGTGTTCCAGGCGTTCCGCTCGCTCGGCAGGTTGCTCCTGGCCCAGCCGGAGAGCGAGCTGGCCCAGCTCCGGCTACGGATCACCGACGCAGTCGGCCCGAACGCGGGCCTGCTCACCGCCGTCGTGCCGGAGTTCGCCGCCCTGCTGGCCGTGCCGCCCGATCCCGGCGATCTCCTCACCGCACGAGTGCGCGCGCAACACAACAGTGTTCGCATCCTGCGCGCGGTCGCCTCCCCGGACCGGCCGCTGGTGCTGTTCCTCGACGACCTGCAATGGGCCGGCCCCGGCCCGCTCGGCTTCGTCGACCTGTTGCTCGACACCGACCCGATCCCCGGCCTGCTGGTGGTGGGCGTGCACCGGGACAACGAGGGGGAAACGGCACAGCCACCGACGCTGTCGCGGTCACGTGACCGGGCCGGCGTGCGTTACGTGCAGCTGGAGAACCTGCCCACCCCCAGCCTGATCGCCCTGGTCGCCGACATGCTGCACGCCGAAGCAGCCGCCGCGACGGGCCTGGTCGGGGTGATCGCACCGCACACCCGCGGCAACCCCTACGAAACCGTGCAGCTGCTCACCGCGCTGGCTCACCACGGCGTCCTCACCGCGACCTCCGCGGGCTGGCAGTGGGACCCCGCGGTAGTGCGCGCCCGCCTGGGCCCGGCGGAGGGCGGCGACCTGCTGACGTCGCGGATCCGGGCCCTGCCGCCGCCGTCGCGGCAGCTGGTGGAGGCGATGGCCTGCGTGGGTGGGCAGGTCGAGACCGAGGTGCTGCAGACCGCCACCGGCGAAGCGGCCGACGTGGTGGCACAGCGCCTGACTCCGCCCGCCGACGAGGGCCTGCTCGTCCTGGAGCGCGACGCCGTGCGGTTCCGCCACGACCGCATCCGCGAGGCCATCCTGCGCGGGCTCAGTCCCCAGCGGCGAAGCGCCTTGCAACTGGCCATGGCACGACGGCTGGCCCGAGCACCTGACCTGTTCGCGGTCGCCGCCGAGCAGTACCTGGCGGTGCTCGACGCGGTCGAAGACCTCACCGAGCGGCGAGAGGTGACCGAGCTGCTGCAGCGCGCGGCCGGCCAGGCCGCGCTGATCGGCGATCACGCGCTGGTGAACGCGCTCCTGGTGGCCGCGTTGCAGGTGGTCGACCCCGCGCAGACCGCGGTGGCGCTCGAGCTGCGCAGGACCCGGCAGGCGGCGCTGTTCAGCTTGGGCCGCCTGGGAGAGGCCGACGACGAGTACCGGGAGATCGAACGGCTCTGCCCGAGCACACCGGAGCGCACGAGCGCGATCGCGATCCACGTGCGCAGCCTCAGCTACCAGGGCCGGTTCGGGGAGGCGATCAGTCTCAGCCTGCAGTCGCTGCGGGAGTGCGGGCTCGACGTCCCGTCGGCGGAGCGGCTCCCCGCCGAAATCGACCGGGGGTTCGCGCTCCTCCACCACTGGCTGGAGCACAGCGACCCCGCCGACGACCTGGCCCGGCCGGATCTCACCGACTCCGTGCTCCTGGACGCGACCGACGTGCTCGACGCGGCGTTCCTGGCGGCCTACTTCGCCGCCGATTTCGCCTCGGTCGCGTGGATCGGGCTGGAAGGCTTGCGGATCTGGATCGACCACGGCCCCGGCCCCACCTTGCTCGGGCCCGCCGGCGCCGCCGCCTACTGCGCCGTGGCGCAGCGCGGCGACTACGTCGGGGGATACCGGGCGGCACAGCGGCTCCTGGCGTGGGCCGAGGCCCGCGGCGCCGAGCCCGGCATGTCGCGGGCGCGCCACCGGTCCGCCCTCTTCAGTTGCTGGCTGGAGCCGATCGAGAACGGAGTCCACGAAGCTCAGCGGGCCCGGGACGGGTTGATCGCCGAGGGCGACCTGACGAACGCCGGCTACACCTTCCTCTTGACAGTGCGGTCCCTGGCGGACTGCGCCCCGTCGCTGGAAAGCCTCCTCGCCGAAGTCGACAGTGGACTGAACTTCGTGCACCGGACCGGCAACGAGCAGACCGGACAGGTGCTCGAGACCTACCGCTGGCTGGCCGACGTGCTCCGCGGCGACAGCCCTGCCGACCCGATCACCCTCGACCGGTTCACCGACAACCCGCTCGCGCTTCTCCACGCGCATCTCGCTCGCGCGATCGCCGCCGCCGTCTCGGGGGATCTGGACAGTCTGATCCGGGAGAGCGCGGCGGGAATGCGGCTGCTCCCGGTTGCCGCCGGCTTCTACCCCACCGCCGTGGTCCGCTCGCTGCACGGGCTGGCCCTCGCCGAGCGCGCCCGCGCGGCCGACGGCGACGAACGCTGCGCGCTGCTGTCCGAACTGGACGAGGTGACGGGCTGGCTGGCCGCCCGGGCCGCGGACGCCCCGGACAATTTCCTGCACCTGCTGCGGTGGATGGAGGCCGAGCGGGCCTGGGCGGCGGGTAATGTGCAGGCCGCCGAGCTGGCGTTCGACGCGGCCCGCAGCGAGGTCTCCCGCCGCGCCAGGCCCTGGCACCGTGCGTTGATCACCGAGCGCGCCGCGCGCTTCCACCTGGCCCGCGGTCTGGACCACGCCGGTCGCGAACTGCTCGCCCAGGCCCATCGGCACTACGCCGCCTGGGGCGCGAGCGCCAAGGTCACCCAACTCGACTGGGCCTACCCCACGCTGCGACGACACTTCGAGGCCAGCCTCGGGCCGGCCCTGAACCAGCCCGGCGAGCTGCTGAATCAACCCGGCGCAGTCACCACGGGCACCCTCGACCTGCTCGGCATTCTCTCCGCGTCCCAGGCACTGAGTTCCGAGACCAGCATCGAGCGCCTGCACGCGCGCGTCGTCGAGGTGCTCAGCGCGATGACCGGGGCCACCGACGTCCGCCTGCTGCTGTGGAGCGACGACCAGCAGAACTGGCTGCTGCCCGAAACCACGGGCACCCCCGGTCACGACCGCGCGGTGCCGATGTCGGTGCTGCGTTACCTCCGCCGGACCGAGACACCACTGGTCGTCGATGACGTCACCCACGATGAACGCTTCGCCCACGACCCGTGCTTCACCGACCTCTCCGGCTGCTCGCTGCTCGCCGTACCCATCCTCAGCCGCGCCGTCCTGCGAGCCGCGCTGCTGCTGGAAAACCGCCTGATCCGCGGCGCGTTCACCGCCGACCGGCTCGACGCCGTCAAACTCATCGCCGGCCAACTCGCCGTTTCCCTCGACAACGCCCAGCTCTACACCCAGCTCACCGCCTCCCGAGCCCGCATCGTCACCGCCGCCGACCAAGCACGCCAACGCATCGAACGCGACCTGCACGACGGCGCCCAGCAACGCCTGGTCACCCTCACCCTCCGCCTGCGCGCGATCCAAGCCGAGATGCCACCGGACACCGGCCACCTCGCCATCGAACTCGACAACCTCGCCGGCGAAACCATCGGCGTGCTGGACGAGCTACGCGAAATCGCCCACGGCCTCCACCCCGGCATCCGGGCCACCGGCGGAATCGCACCGGCCGTCCGCGCTCTCGCCCGCCGCTCGCCGATCCCGGTCGAGCTCGACCTCCACCCGCTGCCACCTCTGCCCGAGCCCATCGAAGTCAGCGCCTACTTCATCATCGCCGAAGCCCTGACCAACGCGGCCAAACACGCACGCGCGTCCTCGGTCGCCGTCACCATCGATCCCGACCCCGCCACCGGCGTCCTGCGCATCACGGTCCGCGACGACGGCGTCGGTGGCGCCGACCTCACCCGGGGCACCGGGCTGCTCGGCCTCAAAGACCGCGCCGAAGCCATCGGCGGCCGGCTCCACCTCGAAAGCCCACCCGGCGCGGGCACCGCCCTGCACGTGACCCTTCCCCTCTCGGGACCGGACCAGAGATCACCCCGGCCAACCAAGGCACCGTCGTCACCATGACCGGAGCTGACCTGCGGCGGGCGCGGGACCATCCGTGAACCAGCACGTCCGCGACAGCTGCGAAATCAGCCCTACCGGACAAACCGAAGTGGGCCTCTTGGTGAACACCTGATCATGGCTTCAGGCAAGGTTCGCGATCCGATCCGTCCTTCTTCACGAACCGGCCAGACGCCTTCGAGAGCGTCGGCCCATGAGAATCTTCCCCACCAGGTCCGCTGCAGCGCACCCGAGCTCGCGCCACGGCAATCGCACGCGTCTCGCTGTCATCGCGTGCGCGTCCCTCGCCGTGGCCGGCATCGCCTCCACCGCTGTCGCCGCGACCCTGGCCGACCCGGCTCCGATCGAGGTCCAGGCCGGCCCGGCGGCGCAGTCCCCGAAGGACAACGTCAAGACCCCGGGCGCCGACCACCGCGACGCTTCGCTGGTGGCTGCCTTCGAGCAGGTCGACCAGAACACCGTCTGGACCAAGTCCGGCTCCATCCCGCAGACCTGGCAGCCTGCCGGCGTCGACTACGAGCAAGAGGGCTTCAAGTACTACAACGGCCGTTACTACATCTCGGTCTACGACCACACCGCCAACGACGGCCACCTCGTCATCCTCGGCAAGAACGGCACCCTCATCAAGGACATCGCGTTCGTCGACGGCGCCCGCACCCACGCCGGCGGTTTCGAGGTCTACGGCGACTACGCGTATGTCCCGCTCGCGGTCGACTCGCCGCACAGCTCGGCCGACATCCTGCGGATCAACATCAAGACCTACCAGGTCACGACCCTCTTCACGGTCGACTACGACCACGTCGGCGGCGTCGTCTACGACCCGGTGAAGAAGACCCTGGTGGGCCAGAGCTGGGACTCGCGGACCTTCTACGAGTGGACCCTGAAGGGGAAGCTCGTCGGCACCTGGAAGAACCCCTCGGACTACGTCGGCTACCAGGACTGCCAGTACGTGCCGTACGAGAAGATGCTCTGCTCCGGTGCCGCTGAAGGCATCCAGTCCCACGGCGGGTTCGACCTGATCGACCTCGAGGACCCCGACCACGCGATTCTCAACGGCTACCCGACGAAGATCGGCGGCGGCAACGCCAACGAAATCCTCGCCACGCCCACCCCGGACGGTGTCGTGTTGACGCAGTACGCCGCGGGCGATTCGATCGACACCTACACCACCACGGTCCACGAGGCAGGCTAGACCGTGTGCTGCACGGAGGTGGTTGTCGCGTGGCGGATCACCGCCGAGCGGCAGACGATGGCCAACGTGCCGTAACGAGTGGCAGGCTTGGGATGGGTGAGCCCGCGGTCAAGTCCCCGATGGCGAGAATCCCGTACCTCATGGACAGGTCCGCGGTCTCTGTCCACATTGGCTCGTTCATGCGCCCGCCCATCGCTGTCCCCGCCCAGCGATTGCCGGACGCCGCGATGGGGTAGGCGGCGAGCCCGGATGACGACGAATCATCCGGCCTGCGTATAACGGCTTGTACTGAGACGAAAACCGAGACGGCGGGGTCTCTCCACCCGGAGAAGCCCCGCCGTCTCGCTGGTCGAACCAATTGCCTGAGTCGGGATGACAGGATTTGAACCTGCGACCCTCCGCTCCCAAAGCGGATGCGCTACCAAGCTGCGCCACATCCCGATGCCCGCCACCCGCCGGAACGTGGTCCGGAGGGGGTGTGCGGCACCAGCCTAGCCCTCACGCTAAGCTGGGCCAGCCTCCGGGTCCACTGGGTCCCCGAGGGGCGCTGCGGGTGTAGCTCAATGGTAGAGCCCTAGTCTTCCAAACTAGCTACGCGGGTTCGATTCCCGTCACCCGCTCCATATCCGTTCACCTGCGAAGACGAGGCCGCGTCGGCCTCGAGGCGGGTCGCGATCACGTCCAGGAGCAGGTCGGTGTCCACCGGCTTGGTGATGTAGTCGTCGGCGCCCGAGGCGAGGGTGCGTTCGCGGTCCTCGGCGGTGGCCTTGGCTGTGACGGCAATCACGGGCAGGTCCTCGTGCGCAGCCTCGGCACGGATGGCCGCGATGGTGGCGTTGCCGTCGAGCTCGGGCATCATCACATCCATCAGCACCAACGCGGTGTCCTCGTGGCGTTCCAGGGCGCGGATGCCCGCGACGCCCGTGTCGGCGTAGATCACCTCGAGGCCGGCCTGTTCGAGCACCGCGGCGAGGGCGAAGACGTTGCGCAGGTCGTCGTCGACGATGAGGACCTTCTCGCCGTTGAAGCGCTTCGGGGCGCTGTCCGGTTCGGTCACGGTGATCGTGCTCGGCAGGACCGGAAGCTTCGGCTTGGGCCGCACCGGGACGGCGGGCGCGATGAGGTTCGCGGCGCCCACGGGCAGGTACAGCGTGAACGTGCTGCCCTTGCCTGGTTCGCTGCGCACCCGCAGTTCGCCGCCGATGAGTTCCGTGAGCTGCTGGCTGATCGAGAGCCCGAGGCCGGTGCCGCCGTACTTGCGGCTGGTGGTGCCGTCGGCCTGGCGGAACGCGTCGAAGATGATCGCCAGCTTCTCCTCGGGGATGCCGATGCCGGTGTCCTCCACGGCGAACGCGATGATCCCCGCCGCCGACTGCAGCGCCTCCTGCTCGACCTCCTCGGCCGACGCCATGCGGATGTGCAGCCGCACGCCGCCCTCGTCGGTGAACTTGGCGGCGTTGGACAGCAAGTTGCGCAGCACCTGCTGCAACCGGTGTTCGTCGGTGTGCACGCTGCCGGGCACGGGCGGATCGATGCGGACCGCGAACTCCAGCCCCTTGTCCGCGGTGAGCGGGCGGCACAGGGACTCGACGTAGTTCACGAGCTCCGGCAGCGTCACGTCCGACATCTGCAGGTCCATGCGCCCGGCCTCGACCTTCGCGAGGTCGAGGATGTCGTTGATCAGCTGCTGCAGGTCGCTGCCCGCCGCGTAGATCGTGCGGGCGAACTGGATCTGCTTCTCCGTGAGGTTGCCCTCCGGGTTCTCCGACAGCAGCTTCGCGAGGATCAGCGCGCTGTTGAGCGGAGTTCGCAGCTCGTGCGACATGTTCGCCATGAACTCGGTCTTGTACTGCGACGCCACGGTGAGCTGCCCGGCGCGCTCCTCCAGCTCCTGGCGCGCCTGCTCGATCTCGATGTTCTTGACCTCGATGTCGCGGTTCTGCTGGGCCAGCAGCGCCGCCTTCTCGGCCAACTCCGTGTTGGAGCGCCGCAGCTCGCCCTGCTGCGCCTGCAGCTGCTCCGACCGCGCGCGCAGCTCCTGGGCCAGCCGCTGCGATTCGGTCAGCAGCGCCTCGGTGCGCGAGTTCGACAGGATCGTGTTCACGTTGACGCCGATGGTGTGGCGCAGCTGCTCCAGCAGATCCAGGTGCACGGCGGAGAACTCGTTGACCGAGGCCAGTTCCAGCACCCCGAGCACCTCGCCCTGGAACAGCACGGGCAGCACGATCACGTTCACCGGCGGCGCCGAGCCGAGGCCCGAGGACACCAGCGCGTACTCCGGCGGCGCCTCGCGCACGAGAATCGTCTGCCGGTCGACGGCGGCCTGCCCGATCAGCGACTCGCCGAGCGTGAACCGCAGCCCCGCGCGCGACTGCGCGAGCCCGTAGGCGGCGATGCAGTCGAGCACCTTGCGGTCGGGGTCGCTGCCGTCGTCGTGGGCGAGGAAAAACGCGCCCTGCTGGGCGCTCACCAGCGGCGCCAGCTCCGACAGGATGAGCGTGGCCACGGAAGCGAGGTCGCGGTGGCCCTGCATCCGCCCGCCGAGGCGCGCGAGGTTGGTCTTCAGCCAGTCCTGCTCGCGGTTCGCCGATGTCGTCGACTTCAGGTTCGCGATCATCTGGTTGATGTTGTCCTTAAGGTCCGCCAGCTCACCGGACGCGTCCACGGTGATGTGGCGGGTCAGGTCGCCCGCGGTCACGGCCGTGGCGACCTGGCCGATGGCGCGCACCTGCGTGGTGAGGTTGCCGGCCAGCTGGTTCACGCTCTCCGTGAGCCGCTTCCACGTGCCGGATACGCCTTCGACCTCGGCCTGGCCACCGAGCTTGCCCTCGGTGCCGACTTCGCGCGCGACACGCGTGACCTCCGACGCGAACGCGGAGAGCTGGTCGACCATCGTGTTCATCGTGGTCTTGAGCTCCAGGATCTCGCCGCGCGCGTCGACGTCGATCTTGCGCGAGAGGTCCCCTCGCGCGACCGCCGTGGTCACCTGCGAGATGTTGCGCACCTGGCTGGTCAGGTTGTGCGCCATGAAGTTGACGTTCTCGGTGAGGTCCTTCCACGTGCCGGCCACGCCGGGCACGCGCGCCTGGCCGCCGAGGATGCCTTCCGTGCCGACCTCGCGCGCCACGCGCGTGACCTCGTCGGCGAACGCGCGCAGCGTCTCGACCATGCTGTTCAGCGTGGCCGCGAGCGCCGCGACCTCACCGGCGGCGTCGATGGAGATCTTCTTCGACAGGTCGCCGTTGGCCACCGCACTCGCCATGGTCGCGATGCTGCGGACCTGCTCGGTGAGGTTGTCGGCCATGCCGTTGACGTTGTCGGTGAGGTCCTTCCACGTGCCGGCCACGCCGGGCACGCGCGCCTGGCCGCCGAGCTTGCCCTCGGTGCCGACCTCGCGGGACACCCGCGTGACCTCGTCGGCGAACGCGGAAAGCTGGTCCACCATCGTGTTCAGCGTGTTCTTGAGCTCCAGGATCTCGCCGCGCGCGTCGACGCTGATCTTCTGCGTCAGGTCGCCCTTCGCCACCGCGGAGGTGACCTGCGAGATGTTCCGCACCTGGTCGGTGAGGTTGTTGGCCATGAAGTTGACGTTGTCGGTGAGGTCCTTCCACGTGCCGGCCACGCCGGGCACGGTCGCCTGACCGCCGAGCTTCCCCTCGGTACCGACCTCGCGCGCGACTCGCGTGACCTCGTCGGCGAACGCGGAAAGCTGGTCCACCATCGTGTTCAGCGTGGTCTTCAGCTCGAGGATCTCGCCGCGGGCGTCCACCGCGATCTTCTTGGTCAGGTCGCCGCGCGCGACGGCCGTGGCCACCTGCGCGATGTTACGGACCTGTGCGGTGAGGTTGTTGGCCATGAAGTTCACGGACCCGGTCAGGTCGCGCCAGATGCCGGCGACGCCGGGGACCTGTGCCTGGCCGCCCAGCATGCCTTCTGTGCCGACTTCGCGCGCCACGCGCGTGACCTCGTCGGCGAAGGCGGAGAGCTGGTCGACCATCGTGTTCATCGTCGTCTTGAGCTCGAGGATCTCGCCGCGCGCGTCGACGGTGATCTTCTGCGTCAGGTCGCCCTTCGCCACGGCGGTGGTCACGTGGGAGATGTTGCGGACCTGGTCGGTGAGGTTGTCGGCCATCTGGTTGACCGAGTCGGTGAGGTTGCGCCAGGTGCCGGCCGCGCCCGGCACCTCGGCCTGGCCGCCGAGCCGGCCGTCGCTGCCGACCTCGCGGGCGACGCGGGTGACCTCGTCGGCGAAGGCGGAGAGCTGGTCGACCATCGTGTTGAGCGTGGTCTTGAGCTGCAGGATCTCGCCGCGGGCGTCGACGTCGATCTTCTTGGTCAGGTCGCCCGCCGCGACCGCCGTGGCGACCTGCGAGATGTTGCGGACCTGGTCGGTGAGGTTGTCGGCCATCAGGTTCACCGAGTCGGTGAGGTCGCGCCAGGTGCCGGCGACGCCGGGCACCCGGGCCTGGCCGCCGAGGCGGCCCTCGCTGCCGACCTCGCGCGAGACGCGCGTGACCTCGTCGGCGAACGCGGAGAGCTGGTCGACCATGGTGTTGATGGTGGTCTTGAGCTCGAGGATCTCGCCGCGGGCGTCGACGTCGATCTTCTTGGTCAGGTCGCCGCGCGCCACGGCCGTGGTGACCTGGGCGATGTTGCGGACCTGCTCGGTGAGGTTGTCGGCGAGGAAGTTCACGGAGTCGGTGAGGTCGCGCCAGGTGCCGGCCACGCCGGGGACCTCGGCCTGACCGCCCAGGCGGCCCTCGCCGGCGATCTCGCGCGAGAGGCGGATCACTTCGGCGGCGAAGCGCGAAAGCTGGGCGAGCAGGCCGTTCACGGTCTTCGCGAGGTCGGCGTACTGGCCCTGCAGCGGCTTGCCGTCCAGCTGCAGCGCCATCGGCTGCGACAGGTCGCCCTCGGCCACGGCGCCGAGCACCCGGTCGAGCTCCACCACGGGCTTGCTGACGTCCTCGATGAGCCCGTTGACGGTCTCGACGGCGGTGGTCCAACCACCGGGGCCGATCTCCGCGCGCACGCGCTCGGTGAGCCGGCCCTCCTGCCCGACGGCGCCGCGCACGCGCATGAGTTCCGTCACGAGCCGCTGGTTGCGCTCGGCGATGTCGTTGAACGCGCCCGCGAGCTGAGCTGCGATCCCGTCGCCGCTCGCCACGAGCCGACGGCGGAAGTTGCCTTCGCCGAGGTCACGGACGGCGGCCAGGAGCCGCTCCAGCGCGGCCGCCTCACCGGCGGGGATGCCCGTGCCACCGGTGATCTCGTCCCGCTCGGAACCGGTTGTCATGTGTGCCGACCCTCTCCACCACGCGTGTGCCAGCCATGGTCGTCGACCCAGCGTGCCACGGTTCGCCCTACACTTCGAGCCAGTCCGCCCGCTCACGCTGTGCCAACCTTGTACTGACGACAAGTCGGTCGACCCGGAGGCAGGAGGTTCGTGCATGGTGTCACGGCCCGCTCCGGCGTCGGCCCTGCCACCCGGCGCCGAGCTGCCCGAGTACGGGGGGTTCTGGCGTTCGGTGCTCGAAGACGTGCGGGACCCCGTGTTCGTCCAGGACCCGGCCGGCGCTGTGCGCTGGGCCAACGCGGCCGCGCGCACGCTGGCCGCCGAAGGCCCGCCCGTGCTCGACACCGTGACGGAGACCACCGGCCGCATCGACCTCGGCGACGTCCGCCGCGCCGCGCACGTGCGTGCGCTGCCCGAGGGCTGGCGCGTGTGGACCGTGGTCGACGACAGTCCTCGCCGTCCTGAGGAGTTCCTCGCGGAAGCCGGTCCGAAACTCGCGGCGGCCCGCGGCCGCCACGGCACGGCGCGCGTGATCGCCGAGCTGGCCGCGTCGGCGCTGGGCGACTGCGTGTTCGTGCTGCTGCCCACCACCCGCGGCCGCTGGGAGTGGTGGAGCTGCGAGGACCACGGCGCGCCCGGCCACGGCCGCATCCGGCGGGTGCCGGCGCAGCACGCGCCGGCCGTGGCCGAGACCTTCGCGGCCGTCGGCCCGCCCGAGGTGCGCGTGGTGCCGGCCGCGGAGGTGGCGACGATGCCCGCCGCGGTGGCCGAGCGATTCTCCGGCCACGCCGAGGTTTCGGTGGTGTCGCTGGGCGTCGACGAGGGCGGCGTCACGGGCGCGGTGCTGATCGGGCGGCGCTCGGAACCGGCGTTCGGCGCCGGGCAGCCGCGGGCGATCGAGGCGTTCGCCACGGCCGCGGGCACGGCGCTGGCCAACGCGCAGCGCTACGCGCGTCAGGAAGAAGCGACGCGCGGCCTGGAGACCACGCTGAAGCCGACCCCGCCGGCCGAGGTCGAGGGCGCCACCTTCGAGCTCTGGTACGAGCCGGCCGGCGGCGTTCTCGGGGTGGGCGGAGACTTCTACGACGTGCTCGCCCGCGACGACGGCAGCGCGTTCGTGGTGGTCGGCGACATCTGCGGCAAGGGCGCCGAGGCGGCCGCGCTCACCGGCCGCGTGCGGCATTCGCTGGCCGCGCTGCAGCTCGTGGAACGAGACGGGCGCACGATGCTGCGCCTGCTCAACGAACTGCTCATCGCCGGCGGCTCCAACCGCTTCGCGACGCTCGTGCTCGGCTCGGTGGTGCCGGCGGAATCGGGGCTCGACGTCACGCTCGCCTCGGGCGGGCATCCGGCGCCGCTCGTGCTGCGCCGCGACGGCGGGGTCGAGGAGGTGAGCGTGCCGGGCACGCTCGTCGGGATCTCGCCGCAGGCCCGCTTCGCCGAGGCGACGGTGCACCTCGACGAGGGCGACGTCTGCCTGCTCTACACCGACGGCGTCACGGAAGCGCGCAACCGCACGGAATCGGCCGAGCTGTTCGGCGACGAGCGGTTCCACAGCGTCCTCGCCGACTGCGTCGGGCTGCCCGCGCACCGGGTCGTCGCGCGGCTGCGCGAGGCCGTGCGCGCGTGGCTGGGCAACTCCGGCCACGACGACATCGCCGTGCTCGCGATCGAAGCCGCGGCGCGCGCGGATTGAGCGGTCCGCCACGCGGGTAGCCGGGGACCAGTCACTTGGACCCGGATGGAGGGAAACCCGATGGGGAACGCACTTCAGGGCCGCAAGGTGGCCATCCTGGCCGCCGACGGCGTCGAGCAGGTGGAGCTGGAACAGCCGCGCAAGGCGGTCACCGCCGAAGGCGCGACGGCGGACCTGGTCTCGCTCGCCGACGGCGAGATCCAGGCCATGAACGGCGACATCGACAAGGGCGCCACGTTCCCGGTCGACCGGCTCGTCGCCGACGTCTCCGCGGACGACTACGACGCCCTCCTGCTGCCCGGCGGCACGATGAACCCCGACAACCTGCGCCGCGATCCGGCGGCCGTGCGGTTCGCGGGCGATTTCGTGCGCGCGGGCAAACCCGTCGGCGTGATCTGCCACGGACCGTGGACGCTCGTGGAGGCCGACGTTCTCCGCGGTCGCACGCTGACGTCGTTTCCCAGCGTGCGCACGGACATCCGCAACGCGGGCGGCACCGTCGTCGACGAAGAAGTGGTGGTGGACAACGGTCTCGTGTCCAGCCGGAACCCGGACGACCTGCCGGCCTTCTGCGCGAAGGTGATCGAGGAGTTCGCCGAGGGGCGCCACCCGGTCGGCTGAGGCTTGTCATCGACACGCGCAAAGCAGTGGCGCTCTTCCGGTCCGCGGGGGACCCTTGATGGGTCCGAGCCGTGCGATGCGGGAGGAGGTGACGCGATGACAGTGCATTCGAGGCGATACGGCCGGTGGTGCCGGGAGCACTTCGACACGCCCGCCCCTGCCGGGGACAAGGCCGTGAAGGAGGTTCAGGTTCCTCAGCCGGAACCTCCGGGGCCACCCGCGCCTCCGGCGCCGCGGAAGCCGAAGGGCTGAATTCCGCGCCGTCCGGGGGCAGGCGGGCAACCTGGGTGAGAGCCGGACGTCTGCCGATCATGAAATCCACCCGGTGCGCCGCCGTCGTCGCGGCCGCACTCGCCGTGCTGGCCCTCGTCCCTGCCTCCGCCACCGCCGCTCCTGCCGTTCCCGCCGGCTTCGCGCCCGCGTCCACGAGCTGGACCGGGCCGGAGCACGGCTTCGTGCTCGGCTACACCGACTGCGGCGAGCCGGGCTGGTGCCCGGTCCTGCTCGCCACGACCGACGGCGGCGCGCACTGGCGGCGGCTCGGCGCGCCGCCGATGTCGTTGCCGGACAACCACAACCACGTCCGGCTCGTCGCCGCGAGCACCGAGCACCTGTACGTCACCGACGGTTCCCGCATCCTCGCCACCCGCGACGGCGGCCGTCACTGGTTCACGGTCCTGGTCGCCGGCGGCGGGCAGCGGTACGTGTCGGCGCTGGCCGAGACGGGCGGGCGGATTTTCGCCGTGGTCACGAGCAATTCGTACGGCAACACCACGTCCGTGTACTCGGGCCCGGCGGGCGGGCCCGTGCTGGCGCCGCTGCCGGGGTTCGAGGTCACGGGCGGGATCACCTACGGCGATGTGGCCACCGCGGGCGGGGTGCAGATCGCGCTGGGCGCCGACTACCGCAGGGAGGAGTACTGGACTTCGCGGGACGGTGTCGTGTTCACGCCCGCTTCGCCGCCGTGCCCGTCGGGGACCACGGCGTCGCTGGGCGGGGTGCGGGCCGGACAGGTGATCGCGTTGTGCAGCAGCAGCCCGGGTTCACCGCAGCCGGGTTCGTCGGAGCGGCGGATGTGGCGCGCGCCGAGGCTGGGCGGCACGTTCAGCGGCACGGCCGACGCGCCGGCCGTCGGCATCACGCAGGGCTTCGGCGCGGCGACCGCCGACACCGCGACCGTCGCGGCCGAGGGCGGCGGCGACGGCTTCCTCCACCACACCACCGACGGCGGCCACACGTGGACCACCGCGGTGCTGTCTGATCGGGGCGTGGGGCTGTCGGATCTGGCCTTCGTGGGCGACGGCGTCGGCGTGGTCGTCGACGGCCTGCCGGACGCCGAGAGCGGCTCCGCTGTATATCGGACGACCGACGCCGGGAGCACGTGGGTAGAACTCTCGTTCTCCTGAGCGTTACTGCAGGTGGAGCAGGCTGCGGGGAGTGGGTTCCCGGGGTGAACCCGGTGTCGTACCCTGTGCACTGTCCGTGGCGCGAAGGGGGCAGTGGTGGTTTCGGGGACCTCGACGCGGTTCGACCACGACCGGCCCAGCCTGGCCCGCCTGTCCGACGCTCTGCTCGGCGGCTGCGACCACTACGAAGCCGACCGCGTGATGCTCCAGCGCCTGCTCGCCGTCGCCCCGGGCGCCCAGGCCATGGCGCGCGAGCACCGCGAATGGCTCATGCGCGTGGTCCGCCACCTCGCCGCCGACCGGGGCATCGACCAGTTCCTCGACCTCGGCTCCGGCATGCCCACGGCGGAGAACACCCACGAGGTCGCCCAGCGCCACAACCCCGACGCACGCGTGGTGTACGTCGACAACGACCCGGTCGTCCAGGTCCACGGCCGCGCCGTCCTGGAGACCAACGACCGCACCCACGTCTCCGGCGCCGACCTCACCGACCCCGGCGCCACCCTCGGTGACCCCATCGTCTACCGCCACCTCGACTTCGACCGCCCGATGGCCCTGCTGCTCTGCTCGATCGTCCACCACATCGACAACCTCGACCGCGCGCAGTTCATCGTGCGCAGCTACGTCGACCAGCTGGCCCCCGGCTCGTACCTGCTGCTCACCCACCACCACACACCCCCCGCGGACCCCCCTCGCCAGGCCCTGGCGCACCTCATCGACTCGACCTTCCAGGGCACGGGCCTCGGCACGGTGCACCGCTCGCGCGAGGAGATCGAGTCGTTTTTCACCGGGCTGGAGCTGCTGGAGCCGGGCCTGGGCCCGCTGCACGAGTGGTGGCCGGACGGTCCGAGGATGATTCCGTTGGGGGATCTGAACTACCTGACGTTGGGTGGCGTGGCGAGGAAGCCGGAGTCTTCCTGACGGTTTTCCCTGGCGTAGTGGACCACCGGCCAGACCTGGCCACCGACCTCCTTCGTGGGCGGGCCTTCGACGCGGCCGAAGCCGGCGTGCTCGGCCACCCGCCGCGAAGCGATGTTGTCGGCGTGCGTCCAGAGGCGGATCTCGGTGCCGGGCCACGCGGCGCTCACCCGGCGGCACAGCTCGGCGAGCGCGCGCCGTGCGACTCCGCGGCCTCGCGCGGAGGCTGCCACCCAGTAGCTGACCTCGGCGACGGCACCTCTGCGCTCCGCCGCGACGTTGGCCAGCCGTTCGCCGGACCCGGCGGCGATGGCGACGAAGCCGAGGGCGTTCTCGTTGTGGCGCAATGCCTCCAGCGCGCGCCGGAACTCCGCGACCGTCAGCGTCGCCCGTTCCGTGGTGAAGCGCAGCGTGTCGGGGTCTTGCACCTGCGCGACGTACCACGCCGCGTCGTCGGGCAGCCAGTCCCGCAGCTCGATCTCCATACCGCACCGTAGAACGAAAAACGGGCGGCTCCCACGTGGGAAGCCGCCCGTTTCAACACGATCTCACGCCACGTCGAACGTGTCCGGGTCCGGACCCGTGCGCAGGCCGCGGTCGAGCGCGGACAGGCTCGCCAGCTCGGCGTCGGTGAGGGTGAAGCCGAAGACGTCGAAGTTCTCGGCCACGCGGGAGGGTGTGACGGACTTCGGGATGACCACGTTGCCCAGCTGCAGGTGCCAGCGCAGCACGACCTGGGCCGGGGTGCGCCCGTGTGCGGCGGCGACGTCGGCGACGGCCTGCTCGCCCAGGAGGTCGCCGCCCTTGGCCAGCGGGCTCCAGGCCTCCGTGGCGATGCCGTGGTCGGCGTGGAAGGTGCGCAGTTCCTGCTGCACGAGGTACGGCGACAGCTCGATCTGGTTCACGGCCGGCACCACGCTGCCCTCGTCGAGTACGCGGCGCAGGTGCGCCGGCTGGAAGTTGGACACGCCGATGGCGCGCACGCGGCCGTCGGCGTAGAGCTTCTCCAGCGCCTTCCACGTGGCGACGTACTTGTCGCGCGCGGGCAGCGGCCAGTGGATGAGGTAGAGGTCGAGCCGGTCGAGGCCCAGGGCGGCGATGCTGGAGTCGAACGCGCGTAGCGTCTCGTCGTAGCCCTGGTCGCTGTTCCACAGCTTGGTGGTGATGAACAGCTCGTCGGCGGGGATGCCCGACTCGGCGAGGGCCTCGCCGACCGCGGCTTCGTTGCCGTACGCCGTGGCAGTGTCGATGCTGCGGTAGCCGGCGTCGAGGGCGGTCTTCACCGCGGCCTTCGTCTCGGCGGGCGGCACCTGGAAGACGCCGAAGCCGAGCTGTGGCATCTCGACGCCGTTGTTCAACTTGGTGACAGGAACGCTGGTCAACTCGAAAACCCTTCCATAGCAAAGAAACTTACGGAATGATCGCCGACGCGACCCCACCGTCGACGCGCAGCGCGCCCCCGGTGGTCGCGGCGGCCTGGTCGGAGGCGACGTAGGTGATGAGGTTCGCCACCTCCTCCGGGCGGATCAGGCGGCCCAGCAGGGAAGTCGGACGGTCGTGGGCCATGAACCGCCGCTCGGCCTCGGCGAAGTCGAGGTCCGGGTACAGACTGCTCACGAACTCGCGCACGCCCTCGGTGAGCGTGGGTCCGGGCAGCACGCTGTTGACGGTGACGCCCGTGCCGGCCACCTCCTGAGCCATCCCGCGGGACAACGCCAGCTGGGCCGTCTTCGTCATACCGTAGTGGACCATCTCGGTCGGCGGCTGGACCGCCGATTCACTGCTGACGAAGATCACCCGGCCCCACCCGCGATTCACCATCCTGGGTGCGTAGTGCCGCGTCAGGCGCACGCCCGAGAGCACGTTGACCTGGTAGATCCGCAGCCACTCGTCGTCGCTGATCTCGAACACCGGGATCGCCGCGAAGACGCCCGCGTTGTTCACCAGCACGTCCACGTCCGGCAGTTGCTCGATGACCGAAGCGACCCCGTCGGCCGTGCCGACGTCGGCGGCGATCCCGCGCACGCCCAGGCGCTTCGCGACCTCGTCGACGCGGTCGGCGTTGCGGCCGTTCACCACCACGTCGGCCCCGGCGGCGGCCAGCGCGGCGGCCGCGGCCTCGCCGATGCCGGCGGTGGACCCGGTGACCAGCGCGGTGCGCCCGCTCAGGTCGATGTTCATCGGGTGGATACCCCTTCCTGCGTTCGCGAGTACAGTGACAGCAGACGATTACGAGCGTCGGCAATACTTGCACACGCGGTTATTTGCACACGCTCGATACTGCCTGAAGGGCGAACCACCCGCAACCGCGGGGGTCGGCGAGAAGGGGTGAACCGTGTCACTGGCTGACGACGCCGTGGAGGCCCGGGCGCAGGGCTGGCGCACTCTGGCCGCGTTGCACGCGCGCATCGAAGACCGGTTGCAGCGCGCGCTGGAGCGCGACCATGAGCTGTCGGTGAGCGAGTACACCGTGCTCGACGTGCTCGCCCGCCAGGACGGCTTCCACCTGCGGATGAACCAGCTGGCCAACGCCGTGGTGCTGAGCCAGTCGGCCACCACCCGCCTGGTCACGCGACTCGAGGACCGCGGCCTGCTGTCGCGTTACCTCTGCCCGACGGACCGGCGCGGCATCTACACCGAGGTGACCGTCGCGGGCCGCGAGCTGCTGGACGCGGCCCGCCCGACGCACGACGCCACACTGTCGGCCGCGCTCGCCGAGGCCGAGGAGCTGCCGGAACTGGCGCCCCTCGTCGGCGCGCTGGGGTCGCTCGCCTTCGCGAAGCAGTAACGCAGCGTCACCATCCGGCTGGGGCCCTCCGAGGACCTTCGGCCCTAGGCGGGAGCGGTTCCAGGCGTGACGCTGAACCGGGAAAACTCCCGGAAGCCGGGTGGCGAAATGACGGAAAACGCTCGTACCACGGAAGAAGCTCCCGCCGGAATACTCGAGCGCCTCGGCCGCTGGTGTGCCGGGCACCCGTGGCCGGTGATCGTCGTCTGGATCCTGGTGCTGGCCGGCGCGACGGTGGCCAACAACCTCGTGGGGGGCACGTACAGTGACGACTTCAGCCTGCCCGACGCCGAGTCCGGCCGCGGCAGCGCCGTGCTCGCCGAGCACGGCATCGTCGGCGGTTCCAACAGCGCGCGCCTGGTCTTCACCACCGACTCCGGCACGCTGAGCAGCCAGAGCGCGGCCATCGAGCAGGCCGCGGCGCAGGTTCGCGCCGTGCCCCACGTCGTGTCGCTGTCCGACCCGCTCGCGCCGGGCACCACCGCGCCCGACGGCCGCGTCGCCTTCGCCAACATCCAGTTCGACGACAAGCCCGCCACGCTCGGCACCGGCCTCGTCGACGGCATCGACAAGGCCACCGACCCCGTCCGAGCGGCCGGCGTCCAGGTCGACTACAGCGGCGCGCTCGGCAAGGCGGCCGAACCCGGCGCGGGCGACCTGCGCTCGGAGTCCGTGGGCATCATCGTCGCGATCCTGGTGCTGCTGCTGGCTTTCGGCAGCGTCATCGCCGCCGGCCTGCCCATCGTCACGTCGGTGATCGGCGTCGCCACGGGTCTCGGCATCCTCGGCTTGCTGGCGGCCGCGATCAGCTTCGCCACGGCGTCGCCGACGCTCGCGATCATGATCGGCCTCGGCGTCGGCATCGACTACGCCCTCTTCCTCACCACGCGCTTCCGCCAGCACCTGCTCGACGGCGCCGATCCGGTCACGGCCGCCGGCCGCACCGTCGCGACGAGCGGCCGTTCGGTGCTCATCGCCGCGACGACAGTGGTCATCGCGCTGATGGGCCTGTTCACCGTGGGCGTCGCGTTCATCGGCAAGCTCGGCCTGGCCGCCGCGATCACGGTGGTCGTGGCCGGCATCGCGGCGACCACGCTCGTGCCCGCGCTGCTCGGCCTGTCCGGACGGCGGATCGACCGCTGGCACGTGCGCAAGCCCGTGGCCGAGCAGTCGGCCGACGGCAAGGAAAGCGCCTGGCACCGCTACGCCGTGCGCATCGACCGCCATCCCTGGCGCTACCTCGGCGGCGGCGTGCTGGTGGCCGCCGTGCTCGCCATCCCCGCGTTCTCCATGCAGCTCGGCCACATCGACGAGGGCGCCGACCCCGCCGGGACCACCACGCGCCAGGCCTACGACGCCATCAGCAGCGGCTTCGGCCCGGGCGCCAACGGCCAGTTCACCGTCGTCGTGGAATCCTCCGACGCCGCCTTGGGTTCGACCGTGCAGCAGGCCCTGGCCAAAACCCCCGGCGTCGCCTCGGCCACTCCGATGACCCCCAGCCCGGACGGCGCGGTGATCCTGTCCACCGTCACGCCCACCACCGGCCCGCAGGACGCCGCCACCGACGAGCTCCTCGCCACCCTGCGCACCCAGACCCTGCCCCCGGCGCTGGCCGGTGCGACCAGCTACGTCACCGGCATGACGGCGGGCCAGCTCGACTTCCGCGACATCGTGGCCGCCCGCCTGCCCACGATCATCGGCGTTGTGGTGGCGGCCGCGTTCGTGTTGCTGTTGCTGTCTTTCCGCAGCCCGGTGCTGGCGTTGAAGGCCGCATTGCTGAACCTGCTGTCCATCGCCGCTTCGTATGGCGTGATCGTCGCGGTGTTCCAATGGGGCTGGGGCGGGGCGCTGCTGGGGGTGCACGAGAAGGTGCCCATCGAGTCCTACGTGCCGATGATCATGTTCGCCATCGTGTTCGGCCTGTCGATGGACTACGAGGTGTTCCTCCTCTCGCGGGTGCACGAGGCCTGGCTGCGGACGAAGGACAACCACGCGAGCGTGGCCGATGGCCTCGCCGTGACCGCCCGGGTGATCTCTTCGGCCGCGGTGATCATGGTGTGCGTGTTCTTCGCGTTCCTGGCTTCGCCGAACGTGGTGATCAAGATCCTGGCCCTGGGCCTCGGCGTCAGCGTCCTGATCGATGCGACGATCATCCGGCTCATCATCGTGCCGGCGGCGATGTTCCTGCTGGGGAAGCACAGTTGGTGGCTGCCGCCTTGGCTGGACCGGTTGTTGCCGCACCTGGAGCCGGAGCCGGAGGGGGTGCCGGAGGTGCCGTCGCCGGTGCCTTCGTCGTCGCCTTCACCTTCGCCTTCGCCGGAGTCGACACCGTCCACTTAGGCCGGTTTGCCGAAGCTGCTGAACCAGTAGACGGCGTTCTGGCTGCGGATCTGCCCGTCCGTGGTCCGGACGGCGGAGAAGTCGGCGGTGTAGGAGGTGCCGTCGGCGCGGGTGCCGCGGATGTGCAGCACCTCGGCTCCCTGGATGGTGCCGTTGTCCGGTTGGCTGCGCGCGCCCTCCACCGCGGGCGGCGCGGGGGAGGGCGCGACGTGCGAGATATCAGCCCGATCCAGCACCTTCTGGCAGGCGCTCACATCTTGTGCGACGGTCTGGCACAGGCCCGCGTAGTCGTGAGCCCGGGCGAAGCCGGTTGCCTGGCTCAGCAGGGCTTCGGCCTCGCCTCGGGTCGGCACGGGCAATGTCCGAGTGTCGGTGATCTGCCGGCCGAGCCACACGGTGGGAGTGCCGGAGATGACCAGGAGGCCGGCGCAGAGGACCAGTCCTGCGCCGCAGAGCCACAGCACGGTTCGGCGTCGACTGACCACGGCTGACCCCCTGGTTCGCTGGCCTCTCACCCGCGCGGACGGCTGGATTTTACCCGAAGGGCCGACCGACGCCCTGAACCGTCCACTTAGGTCTCCTACGGCCGCAACCGGTGCAGGTCTCGGGGAAACAACGTCGTACCACGGATGTTGGGCACCTTCAACACTCGCGCGACCCAGCGTTCGAGGCCGATGGCGAAGCCGCCGTGGGGTGGCATGCCGTGGGCGAAGGTGGCGAGGTAGTCGTGGTACTGGTCGGCGTCGGGGCCCAGGGCGGCGAGGTAGTCGGCGTAGCGGTGCAGCCGTTGGCCGCCCGTGACGAGTTCCAGGCCGCGGAAGAGAAGGTCGAAGCTGTTGGACAGGCCCGGGTGCCCTGGGTCCGGGTGGGTGTAGAAGGGGCGTTTGGCCATGGGGTAGCCGGTGACGAAGAGGAACTCCGAATTGTGGTTGTCCAGGGCCCATTCGCCGAGGCGGCGTTCGTCTTCGGGGGAGAGGTCGGGTTCGGTGCTGTGCAGGATCTCTTGCGCCGCGGGATAGGAGACACTCGGGATCTCGGCAGGGACGTGCGGCGCCTCAGGCCCCACGGCGGCGGCCATTTCCGCGACGACATCCCGCAGCACAGCCATCACGTCACGGTGGTCGGTGATGAAGCCGAGTTCCGCGTCCAGGCTGGTGTACTGCGCGAGGTGGCGCGCGGTGTCGTGGGGTTCGGCGCGGAAGACGGGGCCGACTTCGTACACGCGCTCGAAGACACCGACCAACGCCTGTTTGAAGAACTGCGGCGACTGGGCGAGGTAAGCCGGTTTACCGAAGTAGTCGAGCTGGAAGACATTGGCGCCGGATTCCGTGCTGGTGGCCACGATCTTGGGCGTGTGCACCTCGGTGAAGCCGCGGCTGTCGAGCGCACGCCGGAACGCCGCGACGCTGCGCGCCGCGATCTCGTGGCGCCGCTTCAGCTCGGGATGCCGGAGTGCGACGGCCGCGTTGTCCAGCACGGTCGGCAATGCCGCCGGGATCGTCGGCCGGTAGAGGTCGAACGGCGGCCGTTTCTCAGGTTTGGCAAGGACTTTGACGGTCGCTTCCGCGATCTCGATTCCGCCGGGTGCCTGCTTGTTGGCGACGACCCGCCCGGTGATCTCGACGACGGTTTCTTCGCTCAGCTGCGGGATTTCGGTGCTGTCGGGGGACTTGTCCACACCCGAGCCGAGTTGTGGACAACTCGGGCCTGATTCGGCTTGGCCCCCGTTTTTGTCGGGGGTGGGCGATAGAATGGAGACGGGGACGCCCCCCAGGGAGGGCGGGGGCGTGTTCGGGTCGGGGTGAGGGGGCGGGGGTGTGTTCGGGCTGGGGTGAGGTGGCGCATTGAAAACCACCTGAGCCAATCCCGTCCGGTCCCGGATCACCAGGAACGTCACGGACTTCAGGCTGCGCCGGCGGTGGAGCCAGCCGGCGATGGTCACGGTGGCGCCGGCGTGGGCGGGCAGGTCGGCGACCAGGGTGCGAGGGGACATCCACTCTCCTTGAGTGAACTCGGCGAACCCTTGGGGGTGCGGGCGAGAAGGGAGCTCGCGGTACCACCGCACCTTCGCCGCCGATGGGGAAACCGGCGGCCTCGAGAAAGCTGAGCCCGGTGTCGGGGGCCGGCCGGCGGGGCATTGCCTCCCCGCTGCTCGGGAGTGTCTTCGCGGCGGGGGCGCGGCGCCGCCTCTCAGCGATGGCGGCTCTCTGTGGGCGCGGGACCCCGCGCTACTCGGTTCCGTCAGCGCGTTGCGCGGAAGTCTAGGCACAGGCACCGCCGGAAGTCGCGCCAATTAACACCGGCCAAGTGCAGGACTTTCGACTTGCCGCGACGAAAGGTGACTATCTGCCGTTTCCAACGAATTCCCCCGCGGCCACCCCGCCGGGTTCACCCGGGTGGCCCAGCAAGCCCCGAGCGCCGATCCGGCCGGCTCATCCGAGCAGCTGAAGCCGAACGGGTGAGTGGTTCGGACGTCGGTCATCTCAATCCGTGCTCCATCCGAAGGATCGCCCGCGCCGCCCAGAAGAACAGTTTCCCCAGGTCACATCGGCATTTAGGGGCTTTTGCCGGGATCGTTACCATCCCTCCATCGTTGACCCCTTCGTTCGCGCTGACTTAATTTGTTGCCCCACCAGACGAACTTGGCGGTGTCAGCGTGGACTCCTCCCTGCCTCTGAGACCCGTCGGCCCGCCGCGGCCGGCGGACCAGGCCTCGGTGCGGCGCAGCAACCTCGCGCTCGTGCTGCGGCACCTGCGTGACGCCGGGCCGCGGTCGCGGGCGGGCATCGCGGCGGAGACGGGGCTGAACAAGGCCACGGTGTCGAGCCTCGTCGCGGAGCTCGTCGAGCGCCGGCTGGCGCGGGAGGGCGAGCTGGACCGCGCGGGGTCGGTCGGGCGGCCGGGCACGATCGTGGAGCTCGACGGGCGCGGGGTCGGCGGCGTCGGCGTGGAGGTGAACGTCGACTACCTCACCGCGCTGGCCCTGGATCTCACCGGCACCGTCCTCTTCGAACAGCGCGTGGCGTTCGACGTGCAAGCGCTTCCTCCGGCCAAGGTCCTCGACGCGACAGCCGAGCTGGCCGCGCGAGCGCTGCGGGAATGCCGCCGCCTCAAGGTCTCGCCCGTCGGGCTGACGCTGGCGATCCCGGCGCTGGTCGACGTGGAAGCCGGCACGGTGGCGTTCGCGCCCAACCTGCACTGGACCGACGTCCCCGTGGTCACCGGCCTGACCGAACGGCTCACCCAGCGGCTGGGCCGCCTGGGCTTCCCGGTCCGCATGGCCAACGACGCCAACCTGGGCGCCCTCGGCGAGCACGCGATGGGCAGCGTCGCCGGCACCGCGGACCTGGTGTACCTCACCGGCGAGATCGGCGTCGGCGGCGGCGTGATCTCCGGGGGCCGGCTTCTCGGTGGCGCGGAAGGGTTTTCCGGCGAGATCGGCCACATCCAGCTCGACCCGAACGGCCGCCGCTGCGGCTGCGGCCGGCGCGGCTGCTGGGAGACGATCGTGGGCCTCGCCGGGATGCTGCGGCTCGCGGCCGAGCCCAACGACCCGGTGCACGACCCGTCGCTGGATCTCGAGCAGCGCCTCGACATGCTGCGCCGCCGCGCGGAGCTGAAGGACCGCCGCACGCTCGACGCGCTGGCGAAGGTGGGCACCGGGCTCGGGGTGGGCGCGGCCGTGCTCGTGAACGTGTTCAACCCACGCGTGGTGCTGCTCGGCGGCTACTTCGCGCAGCTCGGCCCGTATCTGCTCGGCCCGATGATGGCCGAGCTCAAGGCCCGCGTGGTCGCGCCCGACATCGGCGGCTGCCGCGTGGAGCTGTCGTGGCTGGGCTTCTCGGCCGCCTCGCGCGGCGGGGCCCACGTGGCGCTGGAAGCCGTGTTCGACGACCCCGCGCGGGTCGTCGCCGGAGCTGGGGAGAGGGACAGCGGATGACGCTTCTCGAAATGACGGGGATCGGCAAGGGTTTTCCCGGCGTGCGCGCCCTCGACGACGTCGAGCTGAGCGTGGCCGAGGGCGAAGTCCACTGCCTGCTCGGGCAGAACGGCGCCGGCAAGTCCACGTTGATCAAGGTGCTCGCCGGCGCCCACCGGCCCGACACGGGGGAGATCCGCGTCGGCGGCGAGCCCGTGGAGCTGCCCAACCCCACCGCCGCCATCAAGTGCGGCATCGCCACGCTGTACCAGGAACTCGACCTCGTCGACGGGCTTTCCGTGGCGGAGAACATCTTCCTCGGCCACGAGCAGGCCAGCGTCGGCTGGGTTCGCCGCGCGACCATGCGGGCCGAGGCGCGAAAACTCCTGGACCGTCTGGGGCACCGGGAAATCCGCGTGGAACGCGAGGTCGGCTCGCTCTCGGCCGCGGGCAAGCAGATCGTGAGCCTCGCCCGCGCGCTCTCGCTCGACGCGCGCCTGATCGTGCTCGACGAACCCTCGGCCGTCCTCGCCAGCGACGAGGTCGCGAACCTCTTCCGCGTCATCCGCGGACTCACCGAACGCGGTGTCGCCGTCGTCTACATCTCCCACCGGCTCGAAGAGATCCGCGAGATCGGCGACCGCGTCACGGTCCTCAAAGACGGCCACACCGTCGCCACCGGACTGCCCGCGCGCACCACGCCGACCACCGAGCTGGTCGCGCTGATGACCGGCCGCCGCGTCGAGTACCTCTTCCCGCCCCGGCCCGCCGAAGACGTGTTCGACGACCGCCCGGTGCTGCTGGAGGTCGAGGACCTGACCGTGGCCGGCTCGTTCGAGGACGTGTCGTTCACCGTGCGGGAAGGCGAGATCGTCGGCCTTGCGGGACTTGTCGGGTCGGGCCGCTCCGAAGTCCTGGAAACCGTCTACGGGGCACGGAAACCGACCACCGGCCACGTGAAGCTCGCCGGCAAACCCCTGCGGAAAGGCGTGACGTCCGCCGTCCGCGCCGGCCTCGGCCTCGCGCCCGAGGAACGCAAGAGCCAGGCCCTGCTGCTGCAGGAATCCGTGGCCCGCAACGTTTCCCTCGCCTCGCTGCGGCGCTACGCGCGGTTCGGCTGGTTCAACTCCCGCGCCGAGACCGCCGCCGTCCGCCGCCACACCGAGGCGCTCGACCTGCGCCCGCCCGACATCCGCCGGCCCGCGGGCAAGCTGTCGGGCGGCAACCAGCAGAAGGCCGTGCTCGCGCGCTGGCTGCTCAAGGGCTGCCGCGTGCTGCTGCTCGACGAGCCGACCCGCGGGGTCGACGTGGGCGCGCGGGCCGAGCTGTACCGCGTGATCCGCGACCTGGCCGATTCCGGCGTCGCGATCGTGCTGGTGTCCAGCGAGCTGCCTGAGGTGCTCGGCCTGGCCGACCGGGTGCTGGTGCTGCGCGAAGGCCGCGTGCTCACCGAAACCCGCGCGAGCGACCTCGACGAATCGGCCGTGCTCGACCTCATCCTCGAAGAGCAGGAGCGTGCGGAATGAACGCTGAACAGGCGGTGGCACCGGAGCCCACGCGCCGGTTCTCGGTGCGGCTGCGGGAGGCGCGCAACCTCGGCCTGGTCGGGGTGCTGGCCGTGCTGGTACTGATCGGCGCACTGACCGAACCGGGCCAGTTCCTCACCACCGGCACGGTGGTGCTGGTGCTCACGCAGGCGTCGGTCATCGGCGTGATCACCGTGGGCATGACGTTCGTGATCATCGGCGGCGGCATCGACCTGTCCGTCGGGGCGGTGGTCGCGCTCGCGACGGTGTGGGCGACCACGCGCTCCACGCAGCAGTTCGGCATCGGCGGGATCGTGTTCACCGCCGTGGCCGTGGGGGTCGGCTGCGGTCTGGTCAGCGGGCTGCTCATCGCGTACGGACGCCTGGTCGCGTTCATCGGCACGCTGGCGATGCTCGCGTCGGCCCGCGGCCTGGCGATCCAGCTCTCGCAAGGGCGCACGCAGACCGTGACGTCGAGCAACCAGGCGCTCGTCGACCTCGGCTACCAGGACAGCTACGTGCTCGGCATCCCGCCGCTGGTGCTGATCTTCGCGGCCGTCGCGATCGTCGGCTGGCTCGTGCTCAACCGCACGACCTTCGGCCGCCGCACCTACGCGATCGGCGGCAACCTGGAGGCCGCGCGCCTGGCGGGCATCAACGTGAAGCTGCACACCTGCCTGCTGTACGTCCTTTCCGGACTGTGCTGCGGCATCGCCAGCGTGATGCTGATCATCCTCACCTCCAGCGGCACCTCGGGCAACGGCAACCTCTACGAGCTCGACGCCATCGCCGCGGTGATCATCGGCGGCACCCTGCTCTCCGGCGGGCGCGGCACGCTCGTCGGCTCGGTGCTCGGGGTGCTCGTGTTCACGGTCATCAGCGTGCTGTTCACCCTCAACAACCTGCCCACGGCCGTGCAGCAGCTGGCCAAGGGCGTGATCATCGTGCTCGCCGTGCTCGTGCAGCGGCGGGCTTCGCTCTACTCGAGTGAGAGGACCACCCGATGAGTACCGACATCCGCCGCCGCGCGTTCCTGACCGGAGCGACCCTCGCGGGCGTGGGCGCGCTCGCCGCGTGCACGAGCAACGAGGAACCACCACCCGCCGCCGCGACCGCACCCCAAGGTGCCCAGGACGCGCCGGGCAAGAGAGTCACGGTGGGGTTCGCCGGCCCGCAGGCCGACCACGGCTGGCTCAACGCGATCACCGTCAACGCGCGGGCCGAAGCGCAGCGCCATCCCGACGTGGAGCTCGTCGTCGCCGAGGGGTCGAACGACGCGGCCACGCAGTCGGCGCAGATCGACGCGCTGATCAACCGCAAGGTCGACGTGCTCGTGGTGCTGCCGGCCGACGGCAAGCAGCTCACGCCGGCCGGGCGCAAGGCGATGGACGCGGGCATCCCCGTGATCAACCTCGACCGGATCTTCGACTCGCCGCAGGCCTACCGCACGTGGGTGGGCGGCGACAACTACCGCATGGGGGTGAACGCCGGCAACTACATCGGCCGGCAGCTCAACGGGCAGGGCACCGTGCTCGAGCTCGCCGGCATCGACACCCTCGAGCTCACCCGCCAGCGCACGCAGGGTTTCGACGACGCGCTGGCCAACTACCCGGGCATCCGCAAGGTCGGCCGCGCCGCCGCCGAGTTCACCGTGCCGACCGGGCAGGCGCGCATGGCCGAGCTGCTGCAGGCGCACCCGCAGTTCAACGCGATCTGGAACCACGACGACGACCAGGGCGTGGGTGCGCTACAGGCCGTGCGCCAGGCCGGGCGGTCGGACTTCCTGATGGTCGGCGGCGCCGGGTCGAAGGCCGCGATGGAGGCCATCAAGAGCGACAACTCGGTGCTCAAGGCCACCGTGCTCTACCCGCCGACGATGGCCGCGTCCGCCGTGCGGCTGGCGCGGCTGCTCGGGCAGGCGAAGGGCGTGTCGGACCTGGCGGAGCAGGAGATCCCCGCTTCGGTGACCACGTTCTCGGCCGTCGTGACCAAGCAGAACGTGGACAAGTACCTGCCGGTTTCCTTCGAGTGAAAGGGTTTTCGATGGCCGGGCAGATCGGCGTCGGGATGGTGGGCTACGCCTTCATGGGCGCGGCCCACTCCCAGGCGTGGCGGACCGTGCACCACGCCTTCGACGTGCCGCTCACGCCGCGGATGGCGGTGCTGTGCGGCCGGGACGCCGCGGCGGCGTCGGCTGCCGCGGAGAAGCTCGGCTGGGCTTCCGTGGAGACGGACTGGAAACGGCTCGTGGAGTCGGACGAGGTGGGGCTCGTCGACATCTGCACGCCGGGGGACACGCACGCGGAGATCGCGCTGGCCGCGCTCGCGGCCGGCAAGCACGTGCTGTGCGAGAAACCGCTGGCCAACACGGTCGCCGAAGCCGCGGCGATGGCCGCGGCCGCCGAGGAGGCGGCCGCGCGCGGGGTGCGGTCGATGGTGGCGTTCAACTACCGGCGCGTGCCGGCGCTGGCGTTCGCGCGCCGGCTCGTCGCCGACGGGCGGCTGGGACAGCTGCGGCACGTGCGCGCGCAGTACCTGCAGGACTGGATCGTCGACCCCGAGTTCCCGCTGGTGTGGCGGCTGCAGCGGGAGCGGGCGGGGTCGGGCGCGCTCGGCGACATCGGCGCGCACATCGTGGATCTCGCGCAGTTCCTGACCGGGTCGCGGATTTCGGGCGTGAGCGCGGTGACGGAGACGTTCGTGCGCGAGCGGCCGCTGGTCGCGTCCTCGTCGGGGCTGGCGGCGTCCTCGGCGGCGGCGCGGGGCGAGGTGACGGTGGACGACGCCGCGCTGTTCACCGCGCGCTTCGCGTCGGGAGCGCTGGGCAGCTTCGAGGCGACGCGGTTCGCGGCCGGGCGCAAGAACTCGATGCGGATCGAGCTCAACGGTTCCGCGGGCAGTCTCGCGTTCGACTTCGAGGCCATGAACGAGCTGCACTTCCACGACCACACCCTCGACCCGGCGGTCGCCGGGTTCCGCCGGATCCTCGTGACCGAACCCGAGCACCCGTACGTCGGCGCCTGGTGGCCGCCGGGCCACGGCCTGGGGTACGAGCACACCTTCACCCACGAGGTGCGCGATTTCCTCGACGCGCTCGCCTCGGACACCGACCCGGCGCCGTCGTTCGCCGACGGGCTGCAGGTGCAGCGCGTGCTCGACGCGGTGGAACGCAGCGCCGCCGCCGATTCCGTGTGGACCGTTGTCTGATCAGGAGGTTTTTTCGATGGCACGACCGCTGACGCTGTTCACCGGGCAGTGGGCCGACCTGCCCTTCGAGGAGGTCTGCCGCCTCGCGAGCGGCTGGGGCTACGAGGGCCTGGAGATCGCCTGCTGGGGCGACCACTTCGAAGTCGACAAAGCGCTTTCCGACGACGGGTACGTGCAGTCCAAACTGGACACCCTCGCCAAGTACGACCTTCGCGTGTGGACGATCTCGAACCACCTGGTGGGCCAGGCCGTGTGCGACCACCCCATCGACGAGCGCCACGAGGCCATCCTGCCCGCCCGCATCTGGGGTGACGGCTCACCCGAGGGCGTGCGGCAGCGGGCGGCGGAGGAGATGAAGGACACCGCGCGGGCGGCCGCGTTGCTGGGGGTGTCCACTGTGGTCGGTTTCACGGGGTCGTCCATCTGGCACACCGTGGCGATGTTCCCTCCGGTGCCGCAGTCGATGATCGACCGCGGCTACGAGGACTTCGCGGCGCGCTGGAACCCGATCCTGGACGTGTTCGACGAGGCCGGCGTCCGTTTCGCCCACGAGGTCCACCCGAGCGAGATCGCCTACGACTACTGGACGACCGTGCGCACGCTGGAGGCGATCGGCCACCGCCCGGCCTTCGGGCTCAATTTCGACCCGTCGCACTTCGTCTGGCAGGACCTCGACCCCGTGGGTTTCCTGTGGGACTTCAAGGACCGCATCTACCACGTGGACTGCAAGGAGGCCCGCAAGCAGCTCAACGGCCGCAACGGCCGCCTCGGCTCCCACCTCCCGTGGGCCGACCCGCGCCGCGGCTGGGACTTCGTGTCCACCGGCCACGGCCACGTCCCGTGGGAAGACGTCTTCCGCATGCTCAACGCCATCGCCTACGACGGCCCCATCTCCGTCGAGTGGGAAGACGCCGGCATGGACCGGTTGACCGGCGCGCCGGAGGCGCTGGAGTTCTTGAAGCGGTTGAACTTCACGCCTCCGACGGCGGCGTTCGACGCGGCTTTCTCGTCGAAGCCCTAGCGGGTGAGCACCTGGGCGACAGGCGCGGCATGGGCGTCGGAGGCCACCCGGTTGCCGACCATGATCACGCCCGCCAGGAGGGCGAGCGCCGCGAACACGATCCCGATCACGGCCAGCGCCTTCATCGGCCGCCGCCCCATGCACCCCGCAATCCCCAGTGCCAGCCCGACCACGGCGAACGGAAACGCGATCCACGCCCGCACGTCGTCCAGCGGCAACGGCAGGAACGGCACCACCAGCCCGAGCACGCCCAACACCAGGGCGAGCACGGCGGGGGTGGCGTTGCCCTCGGCGGCAGGCTTCGGCTGTCCGGGCTGCCCGGCCCACTGCTGGGGCCCGCCGGGCTGCTGCGCCGGCGCGAACCCCGGCTGCGGCACCCCGGCGGCCGGCGGCTGTGGCACCCCGGCGGCCGGCGGCTGCGGCACCCCGGCGGGAGGCTGCGGCACCGCGGCGGGAGTGGACCACGCCTGCTGCGTCCCGCCGCTCAGCCGCCCGGCCTCGGCCGCGGGCGGCTGACCCGGCGTGTACCGCAACACGGGCCCTTGTGGCGGCGGCGGGAAAGCCGCGTCCGGCCGGGGTTCCGGCGCATCGGTTTCGGGCTGCGGACCCTCGGTCATGGTGGGGACTCCCTCGCTGGCAGGACCGCTTGGCGAGAAGAAAACATAGTGGTTCGACCACTCGCGCGACCAGCGAACGCCGTTCATCGCGGCGACCTCGGCCCCGGCTGCGCCCGTACCCGCGGTTCCCGTCCCCGCAAACGGTTCGGGGCCGGGCCCGAGCTGGAAAGCCCGGGCCCGGCCCCGAATCGCGGCGAAGTCAGTGAATCGAAGCGCCCGGCACCGTCACCGGGTGCCGAGCAGGTGCTCCAGCGCCAGCTGGTTCAGCCGGGTGAAGTGGTACCCCCGCTTGCCCGCGGCCTCCAGGTCGAACGAGTCCGCCGCCAGGTCGTCCAGGGTCTCGCCCGGGGCCACCGTCGGCACTGACAACTCGTCAACGCGCGAAGCCGACAGAGCCGCGGCCACCTCCGGGTCCGCCCGGAACGCGGCGGCCTTCTCCTTGAGGATCAAGTACATCCGCATGTTCGCCGCGGCCGAGTCCCACACGTCGGAGGGGTCCTCGGTGCGCAGCGGCTTGTAGTCGAAGTGGCGCGGGCCGTCGTAGCCGCCGGTCTCCAGCAGGTCGACCAGGAAGAACGCCGACGTCAGGTCGCCGTGGCCGAAGATGAGGTCCTGGTCGTACTTGGGGCCGTGCTGGCCGTTGAGGTCGATGTGGAAGAGCTTGCCCTGCCACAACGCCTGCGCGATGCCGTGCACGAAGTTCAGGCCGGCCATCTGCTCGTGGCCGACCTCCGGGTTGAGGCCGAACAGTTCCGGGCGCTCCAGCTGCGAGATGAGGCCGAGCGCGTGCCCGATGGTGGGCAGGAGGATGTCGCCGCGGGGCTCGTTGGGCTTGGGCTCCAGGGCGAACCGGATGGCGTAGCCCTGGGAGACGGCGTAGTCGGCCAGGAGGTCGAGGCCCTCCTTGTAGCGGTCCAGCGCGGCGCGCACGTCCTTCGCCGCGTCGGACTCGGCGCCCTCGCGGCCGCCCCACAGGACGTACGTGGACGCGCCCAGCTCGGCGGCCAGGTCGAGGTTGCGGCGCACCTTCGTCAGCGCGTACCGGCGGATGTCGCGGTCGTTGCTGGTGAGGCCGCCGTCCTTGAACACGGGGTGCGTGAACAGGTTGGTGGTCGCCATCGGCACCTTCAGGCCCGTGGCCTCCAGTGCCGCCTTGAACTTCTTGACCGCCGTGTCGCGGTCGGGCTCGGTGGCGAGCAGGTCGTCGTCGTGGAAGGACACGCCGTACGCGCCCAGCTCGGCCAGGCGGTGCACGCTCTCGACCGGGTCCAGCGCCGGCCGCGTCGCCACGCCGAACGGGTCGGCGGCCGGCCAGCCCACGGTCCACAGGCCGAACGAGAACTTGTCGTCCGGAGTGGGCGCGAAGTCGGTCATGACGATCCCCTTCAATCCAGTGCAGATTCAATCCAGTGAGTATTTAGTTCACGTTGTAGACTAAATATGCGCCCCGGAGGCCCGCCCGTCAAGGGTCACCGCTTCACCGGGGCCTCGGTACAGTTCCGGGAGGAGGCCACGGGGATGACGCAGGCGGTGCGGCACGATTCGATGCGCGCGCGCAACCTCGAACTGGTGCTCGGCGAGGTCGCCGGGCGCGGCCCGCTCACCCGTGCGGCGCTCGCGGAGCTCACCGGCCTCACCAAGTCCACCGTGTCGAAGCTCGTCGGCGACCTGCTCGACGCCGGTTTCCTCGCCGAGACCGGCCCGGCCCGCGCGGGCGAACGCGGCCGCCCCGGCGTCGAGGTCGTGCTCTCCGGCGCGCGCGTGGCGTCGCTGGGGCTGGAGATCAACGTCGACTACCTCGCCGTCTGCCTGCTCGACCTCGCCCGCACCGTGCGCTTCACCGAGCGCCGCGAGCGCGACAACCGCGGTTCGCGTCCTGAGGAAGTGCTGGGGGAGCTGCAGAACCTCGCCGAAAAAGCCCTCGCCGCAGCCGGGAACCTCACTGTCGCCGGCGCGGTCCTCGCCGTGTCCGGCCCGGTCGGCGACGGCGTGCTTTTCAGCGCCCCCAACCTCGGCTGGAGCGACGTCCGCGCCGCCGACATGCTGCACCTGCCCGTGCCCGTCACGCTCGACAACGAGGCCAACCTCGGCGCGCTGGGCGAGCTCTGGTTCGGCGCCGGACCGCCGGACTTCCTGTTCGTCTCCGGCGAGATCGGCATCGGCGCGGGCCTGGTCGTGGACTCGGCGCTGTTCCCCGGCAGCCACGGGCTCGCCGGCGAACTCGGCCACGTCGTCGTGTCCCCGGCGGGCCCGCGCTGCCGCTGCGGCGCGTCCGGCTGCCTGGAAACCTATGCGGGACAAGAAGCCCTGCTCGCGGCCGCGGGCGTCAAGACCGTCCCCGAGCTGCTCCGCAACCTCGGCACCGGCGACCCCACCGCGGCCGAGGCCGCCACCGCGGCCGGCGAAGCGCTCGGCCTCGCGCTGTCCTCGGCCGTCAACCTGCTCGACCTCGACCACGTGGTGCTCGGCGGCGTCTTCGCCCCGCTCTTCCCCTGGCTGGCGCCCGCCGCGGAAACCGTGCTGGCCGCCCGTCTGGGCCGCCTGCGCGGCTCCGTCCCGACGCTCGCACCGTCCACTGTGGGCGGTGACGCCGCCACCCTGGGCGCGGCCGGGCGCACCATCCACCACGTGCTGGCCGACCCCGGTCCGTTCCTGACTCCGGCTCATCCCCGACGGGTGAGGTGACTTCGGCACCGGCGGGCCGACGATGACGACGAAGCCCCGCCGAATCGAGGTGATCGATGACCGCCCAGCCGACCGCCCGGACACCCGACCAGGCGCGCGTGCGCCACGCCGAAGTCGCGTTGCGCTCGATGGGCCAGCCGAACTCCGTGGCCGGCGAGTTCGACTTCTGGAACGACCGCTACGAGGGGCGGCGGCTGTTCTCGGAGCTGTTCGGCACTTTCCTGCTGGTCCTCGTCGCCGTGGGCGGCGGGGTCGTCAACGCCCGGTTCGGCGGCTCGGCGATCCCGACGTCGGCGCAGGTCGTGGCGCCGGCGTTGATGGTGGCCGCGATCATCCTGTTCATGGGCACGGTCTCCGGCGCCCACCTCAACCCGGCGGTGACGCTCGCGTTCGCGGCGCGCGGTGACTTCCCCTGGAAACGCGTGCCCGCCTACCTCGTGGCGCAGTTCGCCGGTGCGGCCCTGGCCACGCTGCTGCTGTGGGCGCTGCTCGGCAAGCAGGGCGACGCCGGGCTGACGCTGCCCGGCAGCGGGATCAGCACGGTCACGGCGATGCTGTGGGAGCTCGTGCTGACCACGGGCCTGGTGAGCGTGATCCTGGGCAGCGCCTCGGGCGCCCAGCAGGTGGGGCCGCTGGCGGCGATCGCGGTGGGCAGCTACATCGCGCTGGCCGGGCTGTGGGGAGCGCCGGTCAGCGGCGCGTCGATGAACCCGGCCCGCTCGCTCGGGCCCGCGCTGGTGCGGGGCGACTGGACGTCCTGGTGGGCCTACCTCGCCGGCCCGATCGCCGGCGGCATCATCGCGGTGGGGATCGCGTACATCCTGCGCGGCCGCGGCGGCGGACGCAGCGGCGAGAAGGCGGCGCAGGGCGTGCTTCCGGGGAGCGCGGCGGCGCGCTCCCCGGAGAACACCTAGCTCACCGAGCGCACCAGCACGGTGCCGCCGCCCACGGTCGCGCCCGCGTCGTCGACCACCGACAGCCGGCCGCGCAGCACGCGGCCCGCACCCGGGGCGGCCGAGGCCGTCACGACACCCGGCACGGTCCACGTGGTGCCCGAGGCGTGCGCGGCGACCGGGTCGGTCACCGTGACGCCGCCGAACGACGGGTTCACGAACACGTCCAGGTAGTCGAACGCCGTGGTCCCGGTGGGCACGGAGTACCCGTCGACGACCGCGATCCACCCGCCCGCGGCCGGGTTCTGGATCGTCACCGACTCCTCGGAGTCACCGTCGGCGCTCTGGCCGGCGAGGACGCACGAACCGCTGGAGCAGTTGTACACCGACAGGTCCAGGTCGGCGGCGGTGTCGGCGGTGTTGCCGATCGTCACCGTCAGCGAGGACGAACCCGGCAGCACGTTCAGCTGCGTCTGCTGCTGGGCGTCCTGGGCGATCGTCGGCCGCGTGATCTTCGCGCTGCCGAAGGTGCTGCCCACCACGTGCCCGGTGAAAGCCTTGAGCGAGTTCTTCACCGTGTACGTGCGGTTCACCGCGGCACCCAGCGGAGCCGACGCGATGTCGTCCGGATTGGGCGTGATCGCGGTGCCCAGCGCGGAAACCGTCAGCTTGTACGGCGCGGTGTCCACATCGGACGTCCGCCGCGCCTCCACCGTGATCTCCCAGACGCCCGGCAGCGGGTTGGTCAGCGTGCGGCTGGTCGGCGTGCCGCCGACGCAGCCCGCGCCCGCGTCGGGGTTGTAGCAGTTGGTGGAGGTGTTGCTGTCGACCGGAACGCCGGTCGGGTCGTAGCGCAGGAAGCGCACCTGGCCCTTGCCCGGGTCACCGCCGCCGGTCAGGTCCACCTGCAGCGAGCTCGCACCCTGCGGCACGCGCAGGAAGTAGCTCACCGACTGGTTGCGCGCGATCGTGCCCGATGCGGTGAAGATGCCCGACGAGGCGAACTCCGCCGGCGCGAAGACCGTGTTCATGGTCTGCACGTCGACGCCGATCGTCAGCGGGTTGTCCAGGTACAGCAACGCCGAATGCGCGCCGGCCTGTTTGGGGTTCACCTTGACCTGGAAGGAGACGGGCTTGTTCAGTGGCAAAGACACCAGGGAACCCGAGGAGAATGTTCCGTCGTTGCCCACCCAGCGTGCGAAATACACCACCGGACGGGAAGAACCGGACGTGCGCGTGAGCGTGTACGTGCGCGTGTAGGACTTCCCGACGGTCACGCCCTCGCGGTCGTGGATGCCGACGCCGACGCCCGGGGTGGGCTTCAGCAGGTTCGCCTGCACGGTGTGCACGTCGACGGCGGTGGTCACCGTGTCCGGCTTCGGGTTCAGCGACAGCGCGACCCACGCGGCGGGCACGTTGAACAGCCCGGCGCCCTGCTCGTAAGCGCCGATCCCCGGCACGAAGCGCGCCGTGGACTTGATCGCCGAACGCAGCGCCGCGACCGGCGGCCGCTGGCCGTGGTGTGTCGCCTTGTACGCGCTCACCAGCAGCGCCGCCGCGCCCGTCGCCTGCGGCGAGGCCATCGACGTGCCCTGCAGCATCGCGTAGCCGGCGGGCAGCTCGTACGTGCCCGCGACCGGACCCGGCGCCTCCCACCGCGGCACGGTGGAGATCGCCGCGCCGGGCGCGATGATGTCCGGCTTGAAGCCACCGTCCTCGCGCGGGCCGCGCGAGGAGAACGGGTGCAGCGCCTCGGCCTTCGACACCTTGGAGCCGTAGTTCGACAGCCACGTCTCGCGCGTGATGTACGAGCCGACGCTGATCGCGTCCGTGGCCACCGACGGGTCGCCGACCGAGTTCGCGCCCGCGCCGGAGTTGCCCGCGGAGATGAAGATCTGCACGTTGTACTCGGCGATGGTGCGGTTGTAGAGCTCCGCGCGCGCGTTGTTGCCGTCGTTGAGCGCGGGCAGGCCGCCGATGGAGATGTTGATGACGTCGGCGCCGTGGCTCGCGGCGTAGACCACGCCGTCGAGCAGGCCGCTGGAGGTGCAGGAGTCCGTGGTGAGACAGACCTTCACGGCCATCACGTTCGCACCCGGCGCAGCCCCGTCCATCTTGCCGCCGAACAGGTCGTTGCCCGTCGCGATGCCGGCCACGTGCGTGCCGTGCTCGGCGCCCGCGATGCCGATGTTGACGAAGCCCGGCTTGTCCGTCTGCACCACGAACGCCATGCGCTCGGCGCGGTCGGTGGCCGGGTTGTCGGTGCCGAAGTAGCCGACGTCGAAGTTCTTGGCGTAGTCGGACATCGGCTTCTCGTCGGTGAAGTCGCCGTCTCCGTCGAGGTCCACGCGCACCTGCTTGGTGGCGGTGTCGAGGAGGACGCCCCACGAGTCGGTGCGGTCGCCGTCGCGGTTGAGGTCGCCGCCGGTCTCGCTGCCGGCGCCGCCGAGGTCGCCCGCGGTCTCCTTGAACAGGCCGAAGGTGTACGGGCCGCCGGTGGCGGGCGCGGTCCAGTCGCGGCCGCTGGAGTTGAAGGTGCCGGTGTAGGTCTGGGTGGACTGCTGGACCCACGTGCCGTCGCCGGAGTTGGTGGCGTTGGCGTTGTACCAGTCGACGATCTTGCGGTCGCCGTGGCTGGTCTTGGCCAGCGCGGGGCTGTCGAGGTCGACGCCGGAGTCGAGCACGGCGACGGTGGTGCCCTTGCCGTCCCAGCCGCCGAAGGTCTGGCCGAACTGCGCGGCGTAGGTGTCGCCGGTGGGCAGGTACGGGTTCACGCGCGGGGTTTTCTTGCCCGGAGCCGGCTGCGGGATGGGGTTGGCCGCGCCTTCGGGCTTCGGGTCGTCGCGGTGGATGAGGCCGTCGACGTCCACGGCGTTCACCGACTTGAGCTTCGCGGCCTTCTCGGCGTTCGCGACGGGCACGGAGACCTTGACGTAGTCGAGCTTCGCGTCCGTGGACTCGACCACTCCGCCGAGGGCCTTGAGGTCGTTCACGGCGGCGCTCGACCGGCCACGCTCGGCCGCGACCAGCAGCGTCACGGTGCGCTTGCCGGCCCGCTGGGCCTCGGCGACGAGCGCGCGGTCGTGGTCATCGAGGGTCTTGCCGTCGGTGGCGGCGGGGTTTCCGGGGGAGGACGGGGGCTGCGCGGCGAGCGCAGCGGGCACCCCGACGGGCGCGACGCCGAGGGCGGTGGCGAGGAGGGTGATCCCGGCCCGCCGTCTCCAGCGTGATCTCTGCTGTGTCATCGGAGCAGTACACAGGTCGGGACCATCCGCATCAATCAGACAGTCAGCCTATCGGCCGCAATTCGACGTGAGACGAACGGCCTAACCCCCACCGCCACTGGGGCCCCCCGGAACCCGACGGGCAAGACAACCCACCAAGGCAGCCACCTCTGGGGCCGAGCCGAAGCCCCGCAAATGCCGAAGCGTGAGCGGCCTGACGAGGTGACTTCGCTGGGGTCGGGGCGAAGCCCCGCAAATGCCGAAGCGCGAGCGGCCTGACCAGGTGACCTCGCTGGGGTCGGGGCGAAGCCCCGGAAATACCGAAGTGAGAGCGGCCTGATGAGGTGACTTCGCTGGGGCTGGGCCGAAGCCCCGGGAACGCCCGAGCGTGAGCGGCCTGACCAGGTGACCCCGCTGGGGGCTGAAGCCCCGGGACCGCCGAAGCGCGACCGGCCTACCAAGGCGACCACCTCTGGGGGTTCCGGGGGCGAAGCCCTCCGGGCGGGGCCCGGGGGTTGCACCCCCGGAGACACAACGAGCGAGCAAGGCCCGCGCACTCCGCGGACACACTCCGCCCACTCGCTCGTGGCAACCGAGGGAGTCGAACCCTGCGCGGCTTGTGAAGGCGGCGCCCCTGACCGGCCCTGACCCTTCGGCGGGCGACGGCTGCCGTACTTTCCAACAAGGGAGGAGTACCCCCACATTCCCAGCATCGCACATTCGTCACCCGTTCGGGCAGTGACCGGGTGACGGTGATCTCGCTGTGCCGGTGATTCCCTTTCCCCGCACCGGCCTGGCAGGCTGGACGGATGGACGATCTCCTCCTCCGCCGGGTGCGGGTCGGGCTGGGCGGCGGGCTCGCCGACGTGCGCGTGAACGACGGTCGCGTGGCCGCGATCGAGGAGCCGGGCGCCGGGTCGGGCTTCGCGGCGCGCGTGCTCGACGGGCACGGCGGCACGCTGCTGCCAGGCCTTGTCGACGCTCACGTGCACGCAGTGCAGTGGGCCACCTTCCGAAGGCGCATTCCGCTGGAGGACGCGCGTTCGGCGGCGGAGGCGGTGGAGCTGCTGCTGCGGCGGCTGCTGGAGACGGCGGACCAGCCGGGGGATCTTGTCGTCGGCGCCGGGTTCCGCGACGGGCTCTGGCCCGACAAGCCGCACAAGGACCTGCTGCAGCGCGCGTTGCCGGGCCGCGCGGTGGCGTTGTTCAGCGCGGATCTGCACACGCTCTGGCTCAGTCCCGCGGCGCTCAAGCTGATCGGCCGCGACCACCCGACGGGCGTGCTGCTGGAAAACGACTGCATGACCGCCACGGCCGCGCTGCCGTCGGCCGCGCTGGAAGTGCAAGACCGCTGGGTCGCCGACGCGCTCGGTGCGGCCGCTTCCCGTGGTGTGACAGGGATCGTGGACTACGAGTACGCGGACACCGTCACCGACTGGACCCGCCGCGTTGCCGCCGCGGCGCCGGCGACGCGAGTGGCCTGTGTGATCTCGCGGCCGTTGCTGGACGTCGCGATCTCCCGCGGCCACCGGACCGGCGACGTGCTGCCGGCCGGTGGCAGGTTGCTGACCGTGGGGCCGTTCAAGCTGTTCGTCGACGGTTCGCTCAACACCCGCACCGCCTACTGCCACGACCCGTATCCGGAGTCGGATTCCCCTGGCCTGCTTGAGCTCCCGCCCGCGGAGCTCGAGCCGTTGCTGCGGCGGGCGTGGGAAAACGGCCTGGTACCGGCGGTCCACGCCATCGGCGACAAGGCCAACACCATCGCTCTCGACGCGTTCGCCGCCGTCGGCTGCCCCGGCCGCATCGAGCACGCGCAGCTGTTGTCGTCCGACGACGTGCCGCGGTTCGCCGGGCTCGACCTCGTGGCGAGCGTGCAGCCCGCCCACCAGCCCGACGACCGCGACGTCGCCGACCGCCACTGGTACGGCCGCACCGACCGCGCCTACCCCTACCGCGCGCTGCTGGATTCCGGCGCCCGCCTCGAAATCGGCTCCGACGCGCCGGTCGCGCCGCTGGACCCGTGGGACGGGATCGCCGCCGCCGTGGGCCGCACGGACGACGACCGGCCGGCTTGGCACCCGGAGCAGGCGATCCCGCTGGCGGACGCCCTGGCCGCGGCTTCGGGCGGCCGCCGCGGAATCGCCGTCGGCGACGTGGCGGACTTGATGATCACGGCGGCCGACCCGTCGCACTTGTCTCCGGCCCAGCTGCGCGACATGCCGCTGACGGCGACGATCCTGGCGGGGAAGCCGACGCACCTGGCGTGAGCGCGGGGGTCGGTTCGGCGCGTCAGGGCGCGGCAGTACCCGCCTGCCAGCCCGAGGCCCACAGCCGATCCGGCTGCACCTCACCGCGGAACAGTCCAGCCGCACGGGCGGCGAAGTCGGCGAAGGACGTCGGGCGGAGGCCGAGCTTCGAGAACACGTCGGTGTCCACAGTGGACTCCGGACTCCCCGCGCGGCGAAGGTGGAAGAGCGCGGCGACGTCGTCCGCGAACTCCGCCGGGATCCCCGCCGCCACGACGCGGCGGTGGTGCTCCTCGGGGGCGAGGTCGACGTAGCGGATCGGCCGTCCCACGACGCCGGTCAGGATTTCGCAGACCTCCGCCATGGTCAGCGCTTGCGGTCCGGTCATCTCGTACCGGGCCGATTCGTGGCCGTCGGAGGTCGCCGCGGCGTAGACGACCTTCGCGATGTCCTCGACGTCGATCGGGGCCAGGCGGGTCGCGCCGAGGGGCAGGGCGAGCTCGCCGTCGGCGAGCATGGCCGGCACTTCTCGCAGGTAGACCTGCATGAACTGGCTCGGCCGCAGGATCGTCCAGGCGAGGCCGGACCCGCGCAGGTGCTCCTCGATCCGGGCGTGCAGCCGCGCGAACCGGAAGGCCGATTCCGCGTCCGTGCCCATCCCGGACACCTTCACGACGCGCCGCACACCGGACCGCACGGCGGCGTCGATCAGGTTGGCCTGCGCCTCGGCCATCCGGCCGTCCGCGCCGGAGATCAGGACGGCCGTGTCGACGCCGTCGAGCGCCGGGCCGAGCGTTTCCGGCGCCAGCAGGTCGCCGTGCACCGGAGAGATGCCGGGCAACGCCGGCAGCGGCCTGCGGACCAGCGCCCGCGCCGGGTGACCTCGCCGGACGAACTCGCGCACGACAGCCGAACCGGTGAGCCCGGTGCCGCCGGTGATGAGGATCATGGGGTGGCTCCTTCGTCGAATTTCCCTCTCGATCCCTGTAGACGAAGCGCTCGCCGCGAACTGACCGCGGAATCCCCCGGAGGTCCGGCGCGTTGCCGGGGTTGTGACGCCGACCACCCTTGACGACTGGACCGACCTCGACACCCGGCATCGGCCGGAGCTGCTGGGCTACTGCTACCGGATGCTCGGGTCGGCCGTCGACGCCGACGAAGCCGTGCAGGAGACGATGCTGCGGGCCTGGCGCGGGCGCGACGGCTTCACCGGTGCCGCCACGCCGCGGGTGTGGCTGTTCCGCATCGCCACGAACGTCTGCCTCGACCAGCTCCGGCGCCGGCCGCGCCGGGAGCACCCCGTCGACGTCGCCACGGCCGGCGACGCGGGTTCGCCGCTCGGCCTGGCCGAACCGGCGAGGTGGGTCGGTCCCGCGCCCGATCGCTGGCTCCTGCCACCGGGTGCCGATCCGGCGGAAACCGTGGTGCGGCGCGAATCGGTGCGCCTCGCGTTCGTCGCCGCGCTGCACACGCTCTCCGCGTCGCAGCGCGCGACGCTGATCTTGCGTGACGTCCTGAAGTTCAGCGCGGACGAGACAGCCGGGTTCCTCGGCATCACCGTGGCCGCCGCGAACGGGCTGTTGCGCCGCGCGCGGGGGCGGCTCGCCGAGCGCCCCGCGCCGGCGGCCGGACTCACCGACACCCAGCGCGCGCTGCTCGCCCGGTTCGTCGAGGCCTTCGAACGCTACGACGTGCCCGCCCTGACCGCCCTGCTCCACGAGGACGCCACGCTCGCCATGCCGCCCTACGGCCTCTGGCTCGCCGGCCGGGCCGAGATCTCGCGGTGGTTCCTGCGCGAGGACAGCCCCTGCCGCGCGTCGAGGCTCGTCCCGATCGAGGCGAACGGTTCGCCCGCCTTCGCGGTCTACCACGGCTCGCGGGCCTTCGCGGTGCTGGTCGTCGAGGTCGCAGGCGAGGGGGTCACCGCGCTCGAGGCGCACCTCGAGCCGCGGCTGTTCGGCTTGTTCGGGCTCCCGGTCGAGCTCGCCGAGGCCTACTTCCCGTGCGGGTCGGCGGTGTTGAGGGCGGCGACGACCTGGTCGTAGTCGCCGCGGGCTTCGCCGTAGCGGAGGAACTTGACGCGCTCGACCTGGATCTCGCGGGCGTCCGGTCGGGTCTCGATGAGGGTCATGACCTCGCCGATGAACTCGTCGAGCGGCTGGGCGTGGTCGTTGTCGGCCTGGCCGGGGAGCAGGTCCGTCTGCACCGACGGCGGTTCGAGCTCCAGGACCTTCACCGACGTGTCGGCCAGCTGCAGGCGCAGCGTCTCGCTGAGCATGTGGATGGCGGCCTTCGACGCGTTGTAGCTCGGCGTGATCTTGAGCGGCGTGAAGGCGAGGCCCGAGGAGACGGTCATGATCGTCGCGTCGGGACGCGTCTGCAGGTGTTCCACGAAGGCGGCGATGAGGCGGATCGGGCCGAGCAGGTTGGTGGCCACGGTGGTTTCGGCCGAGGCCAGGAACGTCTCGGGCCGGTGCCAGTCCTCCACGCGCATGATGCCGGACATGGTGACCAGCACGTTGAGGTCGGGGTGGTTCGCCAGCACCTCCTTCGCGGCGGCGTCGATGCTCGCCGGGTCGGTCGTGTCGATCTCCACGGTGCCGAGCCCCGGGTGCCGGGCGGCGAGGTCGCGCAGCAGCTCCGTGCGGCGGCCGCCGATGATCACGGTGTTGTCCTTCGCCCGCAGTTCGAGCGCGAGGGCCAGGCCGATGCCGCTGGTCGAGCCGGGGATGAAGATGGTGTTTCCGCTGATGTCCATGCCTCGACTTTGACGTTTCGCCGGGCCGAGGTGCAGAGACCGCTCATCGGGGGATCGCCGCTCCCTGGTTCGCGCGCGGCGGGGCCCGGATACTGAGTGTCATGGATCGCGCGACACTGGCGGAGTTCCTGCGCCGACGCAGGGAGGAGCTGCAACCCGAGGACGTCGGCCTGCCCGTGGGCGCGCGTCGCCGCGCGCCCGGGCTGCGGCGTGAGGAAGTCGCGTCGCTGGCCGCCATGTCCACCGACTACTACACCCGCCTCGAACAGCAGCGCGGCCCGCAGCCGAGCGAGCAGATGCTCGCGTCGCTGGCCCGCGCGCTGCGCCTGGACGCCGACGAGCGCGACTACCTGTTCCAGATCTCCGGTCGCAACGCGCCTTCGGCGGTCGCCGTCGCCACCCACGTCGCGCCCGCGTTGCTGCGGGTCCTCGACCGGCTCGACGACACGCCCGCGCTGATCCTGTCGAACCTCGGCGAGGTCCTCGTGCAGAACCGCTTCGCCGACGCCCTCTACGGCGACCACTCCCGTCACACCGGCCTCGCCCGCAGCGGCATCTACCGCTGGTTCACCGACCCGGACGAGCGCCTCATTTACCCGGAGGACGACCGCGCCCGCCAGAGCCGCGCCCAGGTCGCGGGCCTGCGCGCCGCGTACGGCTCGATGGGGCCGCAGTCCCGGGCCGGCGAGCTGGTGCGCGCGTTGCAGCACGAGAGCGCGGAGTTCGCCGAGCTGTGGGAACGGCACGAGGTGGCGCGGCGGTTCGAGGACCACAAGACGTTGATCCACCCGCAGCTGGGTGCGATCGAGGTCGACTGCCAGGCCTTGTTCACGGAGGACTGGTCGCAGTCGCTGCTGGTGCTGACGGCGGCGCCGCGGACGGAGGCCGCGGAGAAGATCCAGCTGCTCGGCGTGCTGGGGCACGAGCAGTTCGCGGCACCGGCTCGCTGATCGTTGCGCGGGGGCGGATCGGTCACGTCGCCGTGCCCGATCGGCTCGGGCGATGACTGTCCTGGTTGACGGGAATCGGGAAGTCCGCGCCGGACTGACAGGATTGCCGATCTGTGTCCGCGGTTCCGGGGAGGAAACGAGCATGTCGCCCGCTGAGGTTTTCGCGCGGCTGAGTGATACCCGCACGCCGGCGGCGGGACCGGTGGTGGTGAAGACCGCCGTGGTGCTGGGCGGGAGCGTCGCGGGGCTGCTCGCGGCGCGGGTGCTCGCGGACCACGCCGACGAGGTCGTGGTGCTGGAGCGCGACGACCCCGGCCCCGGCGCGCGGCCGGGAGCGCCGCAGGGGTCGCAGACGCACGTGCTGCTGCCGGCCGGGCTGCGCCAGCTCGAACGGTGGTTCCCGGGCTTCACCGAGAAGACCGTGGCCGCCGGTGCGCGGCGGGCGCCGGCGCGGTTGCGCCACACGTATTCCGACGGCGTGCGCAAGGTCGTCGGCTCGGACACCGAAATGCTGACCAGCAGCCGGCCGTTCCTGGAGGCGCAGATCCGGGAGCACACGCTGGCGCTGCCGAACGTGCGGGTGCTCGTCGCGCGGGTGACGGGGCTGGAGTTCTCGGACACCGCGGTCACCGCCGTGGAGTACGAGGGCGGGCGCAGGGACGCCGATTTCGTCGTCGACGCGATGGGCCGCTCCAGCCGCCTCGGCGACTGGCTGACCGGCGCCGGGTGGGACCAGCCGCCGATGACGCGGATGAAGATCGACCTGAACTACGCCACCGCCGTGCTGCGCCGCACCGACGAGCGGCCCGAGGCGCGCGTGGGCTTGTCGATGCACTCGCCGGGCGACCCGTCGGGCATCGCGGCCGCGGTCACCGTTCAGCTCGAGGACGACCGGTGGATCGCCACGCTGTCGGGCTACCTCGACCGGCGCCCCGGCAGCACGCCGGAGGACTTCGTCCACCTGTGCCGCACCGCGTTGCCGGACGAGTTCGGCGCCGTCGCCGACCACGAGATGCTCGGCGGCATCGCCACCTACCGCCACGCCGACAGCCGCCGCCGCGACTTCGACCGCGTCCGCCGTTTTCCCGCGCGCTTGGTGGCCACCGGGGACGCCGTCGCGTCCTTCAACCCCATCTACGGGCAGGGCATGGCCTGCGCCGCGTTGCACGCTTCGTGCCTCTCGGAGTACCTGCGCTCGGCGCCGGACCTCGCTGTGCCCGCGAGCGCGTTCTTCGCGCTGCAACGCGTGATCGTCGACGCCGCCTGGGGCCTGTCCACGGGCGGTGACCTCGAACTGCCCCACGTGGACGGCCCCTACCCGCGTGGCTATCGGCTGCAGAAGTGGGCGATCGGGCAGATCGTCGCCGCGTCGGTGCACGACCCGGAAATCGCGCGCCGGTTCGACGAGGTCGCCTACCTGCTGGCGCATCCGTCGACGCTGGCTCGGCCGGGGACGTTGCTGAAGTCGATTCTGGCCAACCGCCGAAAGAAGTGAGAGCCGGTCCGGGCGCCGCGACGCCAGGGCGCCCGGACCGGCGTCGGGTCAGTGCCGGAGTTCGGCGTGGATCAGGAGCGCGTCGTGGTCGGTGTAGGTCGTCGGCAGGATCTGCGCGCGGGGCGCCGCGAGGGTGCCGTAGGAGTGCTGGATGCCGGGGTCCTTGGCGGCGGCCGCGTCGGTCAGCGTCCAGAAGCCCTGGGGCGCGCACGAAGGGTGCCGGTTGACGTCACCGGCGAAGATGGCCGGCCGGTGCCGGGCGGCGAGCACGGTGGACAGCTCGGTGCACTGGACGGAGTTCGTCGTGCCGGGGGCCTCGCCGTCGGTCGACAGGTGGCTGGTGCAGACGTCCACTCCGCGCGCGGTCGTCACGCACAGCCAGCGGCGCTGCTCCACGCCGCTGAACACGGAGTACGGCGCGTCCTGGGCGGCGCGGATCGCGTCCTTGGTCAGCACGGCGTTGCCGAAGAACCCGCGGCCTTCCGGGGTTTTGCAGGCCAGCGGGGCGCCGTTGTAGATCACCGTGGCGAACCGGTAGTGGTAGCGGGTGCGCGCGGCGACCTGGGCCACGTCGCCGCTGCACGCCTCGTTGAGGGTGACCGCGTCGACGTTGTTCGCCTTGATCTTGGCGACGACCTCGTCGACGATCTTCGGGTATTGGGTGCCGGGGTAGCAGCCGGCGTAGCCGCTGGAGCAGACGTTCATCTGCAGCAGCGAGTACGGCGACCGCCCGTGCCCGGCCTCGGCCGCGCCGGCGATGGCGGTGGTGACGGCGGGGGACAGGAGCCCGAAGGCCAGCAGACAGAACAAAACAGTGCGCAGACGCGCTGCGAAACGTTGAGTCACGAGCAGATTCTGCGGCCCGGGCCGGGCCACCCGAAGACCTCTCGGCAAGAGTTCACCGGGTGGACGTCCGGCGGGCAACTTTCGTCCCGGAGTTCGGCGCTTTCCGTTGCGCCACTGCGGTTTCTCGCGATCGCGGGCACCCCGGAACCTGCGCCGGCGGCTTCCGTGGTGCCCGCGATCGCGTCAGCCGCGCCCCGCGGGCCGGGGCAGGTCGAGGTGCTCGCGCAGGGTCGACCCGGTGTACTCCGTGCGGAAGCGGCCCTTCGCCTGAAGCTGCGGCACCACGTGGTCGACGAAGGTGGCCAGCTCGTACGGGAGGGTCGAGCCCATGATCGTGAACCCGTCGACCGCGCCCGCGTCCTGCCAGGTGAGGATGTGGTCGGTGAGCTGCTCGGGTGTGCCGACGAAGTGGTACTGCCCCGCACCGCTCTTCATGGCCGAGGTCAGCTGTCGCAGCGTCGCGGTCGGCTCGGCTCGGGCCGCCTCGACGAGCTGCGCCGCCCGGCTCGACGCCGCGGGCGCTTCGAGCAGCTCCGCGGGCAACGGCGCGTCCGGGTCGTACGCGTCCGGATCGAGCCCGGCGGTGTAGAGCACGTTCTGCCAGCGGAACTCCTCGCTGGACAGGTCCTCCAGGCGCTGGGCCTTTTCCTGTGCGGCCGCTTCGGTGTCGCCGAGCGTGATCATCAACGCCGGCAGCACCAGCACGTGCTCGGGAGCACGCCCGGCCTTGGCGGCTTGCGCGTGCAGGTCGGTGCGGAACGCGACGGCCGCCTCCAGCGACGGCGGACCCGAGAACACCAGCTCCGCGTGACGCGCGGCGAGCCCGATGCCCGCGGCCGACTGCCCCGCCTGCACCAGCACGGGCCACCCCTGCGGCGAGCGCGGGAACGGCAGGATGCCCTCGACGTCGTAGAACTCGCCGTGGAAGTGCGGCGCGTGCAGCTTCGACCGGTCGGCCCAGACACCGTCCGGGCGGTCGCCGACGATGGCGTCGTCTTCCCAGCTGTCCCACGAACGTTTGACGACGTCGACGAACTCGTGCGCCCGCGCGTAGCGGTCGGCGTGGTCGGGGTGCGCGGCCTCGCCGAAGTTCGCCGCGGCCAGTGAGGTGACCGTGGTGACGATGTTCCAGCCCGCGCGCCCGCCGCTGAGGTGATCGAGCGTCGCGAAGCGGCGCGCGAGCTCCCACGGCTTGTTGTACGTGGTGGATCCCGTGCCGATCAGTCCGATGTGGCTGGTGACGCCGGCCAGCGCCGACAGCACCGAGATCGGGTCGAACTGCGTCTGCGGCAGGTGCGACACCCGGTACTCGGGGATGGCGATGTTGTCGGCCAGGAACACCGTGTCCAGCAGGCCGCGCTCGGCCGTGCGCGCGATGTCGGCGAAGTACGGCAGGCCGAGGACCCCGCGCACGTCGTCGCCGACCACGCGCCACGCGGACTCGTGGTAGCCGTTGGGCCAGATGAACGCGTTGAAGTGCAGCGGTCGCATCACGCCAGGCCCTGCTGCTTCAGCCAGTCCTTCGCGACGTCGGCGGCCGGGTCACCGTCGGCGTCGACACGGCTGTTGAGGTCGCGCAGCTCGTCGGTGGTCAGCTTCGCGCTCACGGCGTTCACCGTCGCCGCGAAGTCCGCGCCCCGCTCGTCGAGCACCTTCTGGCTCACCGCCGGCACGACGTTCTCCGTCGGCTCGATCCCGAGGTCGTCCTTGAGCACCACGTACTTCGAGTCACCGGCCACCGGGCTCACCGAGTCGACCGGGATCACGGTCGCGCCACCCGAGTCGAGCTCCTGCACCCGCGGGCCGATCTCCTGCACGGTCTTGAACGTCGCGTTCGTGAGCTTGTACACGTCCTGGAAGCCCTTGAAGCACGGCAGCCGCGTCTCGCACTCCGGACCGCCCGCCATCACGACCTTGTCGAGCTTCTTCAGGTCGCCGATCGTCGAGAGGCCCTTGGACTTCGCCAGGTCCGCCTTCACGATGTAGACGTCCTTGTCCTCGGCCGGCGCGTAGTTCAGCAGGCCGATGCCCTCGGGCTTGAACAGCGCGGCCAGCTGGGTGTGCTCCCCGGCCGCGTCCTTCACCGCGTCCTTGCCGAAGCCGGTCGCGATGGCCGCGCCCTGGTACTCCGGCACGAACTGCAGCTCACCCTTCTTCAGGGACGGGTAGATCAGCTCGCGCGAACCCAGGTTCAGCTTCCGCGTGACCGGGTAGCCCTTCGCCTCCAGCGCGCCCGCGTAGATCTCCGCGAGGATCTGGCTGTCGGTGAAGTTGAACGACGCCACCACGATCGGCGCGCCGCCCTTGCTCTGCGCAGCCGGCTGGTCACTGCCGCCGCCACCGCAGGCCGTGAGGCCCAGCGCCGCCACGGCCAGCAGCGCGGCCGCTCGGATGGTCCGGGTCCAGCGCACGTGCCCACACTCCTCGGGTCGAGAACGGTCTGGGTGACCGATCACTGGGACCCTATAGACGGGTACCGACAGAAACCACATCGTGGGAATCACACGGGGGCGCCGTCCGCTGGGGACAGCGGTTATTCCCGATTCACGGCCAGAAATATCGGTCCGAAAGGTCATCCGCGACGAGCCACCGGTGCAACAATCGAAGACGCTCGCGGACGACCTGATCCCGAAGGCGACAGCCCCGTGACAAGAACGCTGCTGGTCCTGGTCCTCGCGGCGGGCCTGGCGATCTTGGTCGTCTCGCTGACCGGCGGTGACTACCTCCAGGTTCCGCTGACGGTGTTCGTGGTCCTCGGGGCGGGCCTGCTTGCGCGATGGGCCGCCGAGCGCTCCCGCAAGCGTTGAGCCGCGGATCCACCCGGCGCCGAACCGAGAACCGCCGAACCGAGAACCGTCGAAGCACGCATGGTCGCGGCACCTGCGACCGGGCTACGTTGATCACGTGACGAGTTACGCGATCGTGGGGTCCGGCTGGCGCGCGGAGTACTTCTGGCGGCTCGCGGACGAGCTCGACTGCCTCGGTGTGGTGTCGCGCAGCCCGAAGGAGCTGCCGGTGCCCGTGTTCACCTCGCTGGACGAGTGTCTCGCGAAGAAGCCCGACTTCGTGGTGACGTCGGTGCCCTGGCACGTGACGCCCGGCCTGATCCGGGAGCTGGTGGGCCGCGGCGTGCGGGTGCTCGCGGAGACACCGCCGGCGCCCGACCTGGACGGCCTCAGGGCGCTGTGGCGAGACGTCGGCCCGAGTGGTCTGGTCCAGGTCGCCGAGCAGTACAGCCGGATGCCCGCCCACGCGGCCCGCATCGCGCTGGCGCGCTCGGGGGTGATCGGCGACATCACGCGCGTCGACGTGTCCTCCACGCACCAGTACCACGCCGTGTCGTCGATGCGGACCTTCCTCGGCGCCGGCCGCGGGCCGGTGGAGGTGCGCGCCACGCGGACGACCGCGTTGCTGGCGGACCCGCTGTCCCGCGCGGGCTGGGCCGAGAACGTCGAGACCAAACCCGCGGTCACCACGTTCGCCACGATCGTCTTCGAGCAGGGTCTCGGCGTCTACGACTTCACCGACAACCAGTGGCACAACCAGCTCCTGCACCGCCGCCTGCTCGTCCGCGGCACCCGCGGCGAGCTGGCCGACCAGGACGTCCTGCGGCTGACCGCCGACCGCACGATCGTCCACACCCCGATCGTCCGCCGCCAGACCGGCTACGACCTCGACCTCGACGGCTTCGACACCGACCACCTCACCTTCGGCTCCGAGGTCCTCCACCGGAACCCCTACCAGGGCCGCCGGTGGAACGACGAAGAGATCGCCATCGCCACCCTCCTGGCCGATACCGGCGCCTGGGTCCGCGACGAAGGCCCGCCGCCGTACCCGCTGGCCGACGGCATCGAGGACCACCGGATCGCGCTGGCGATCGAGGAGGCGGCGGACCGCGACGCGGTGGTGCGCACCGAGCGCGAAGCCTGGCACTGACCAGCGGAACCGGCACACCAGTGGTCTGCACCACCGGAACCGATTCAGCCGCCAGGTGAATCGGCCACTGGTACAGGCGGTGGATTGACGGAACCCCACGGAACGGGCAAAGATCGTAGACACCCCGATCTGACAACGTTGTCACCCGAAAGGAACGCGATGAGAGCGCGGAAACGCGTGTTCGCCGCCTTGGTGCTCGCCAGTGCCGTGGCCACAGCGGCCACCACCACGGCAGCCACCGCCCAGGCCCAGCAAGGCCCGAAGTTCGCCGACGACCCCACCACGCTCGTCGACACCAGCATCGGCAACAACGGCGACGGGACCACGTTCCCGGGCGCCGCGGTGCCGTTCGGGATGGTGCAGCTGAGCCCCGACACGCAGCTGAACCAGTACGCCTCCTACGACTACAAGCAGGACACCATCCTCGGCTTCAGCCACACGCACCTCTCGGGCGTCGGCTGCCAGACGATGGGCAACTTCCGCTTCATGCCGACCACCGGCGCCGTCACGTCGTCGGACCCGGCGGCCTACGGCGCGAAGTTCAGCCACGCCAACGAAACCCGCGCGCCCGGCTACTACGGCGTGAAGTTCGACAACGGCATCCAGGCCGAGCTCACCGCGACGCAGCGCACCGGCCAGCACCGCTACACCTACCCCGCCGGCTCGGGACCCGAGAACGTGCTGGTGGAGGTCGGCCAGAGCAACGGCTCCACCTACGCCGGCGACGTCCACGTGGTCGGCAGCGACACCGTGGAAGGCTGGCTGCAGGGCGGCAACTTCTGCGGCGAGACCGGCAAGGAGCGCTACCGGATCTTCTTCAGCGCCAAGTTCGACCGCAAGTTCCAGAGCTTCGGCACCTGGACCGACGGCACGATCACCCCGAACCAGCGCGACGCCTCCCGCGGCACCCAGCGCGCCGGCGCCTACCTGACGTTCGACCCCAGTAAGGGTGACCAGGTCGGCGCGTCCGTGGGCCTGTCCTACACCTCGATCGACGGCGCCCGGCTCAACCGCAAGACCGAGCAGCCGAAGTCTTTTGACAACGCGCGTTCCCAAGCGCACAACACCTGGGAGAACGAGCTCGACCGCATGCGGGTGGCTGGTGGAACAACACCAGACCAGCGTACGTATTACACCGCGCTCTACCACTCGCTGCTGCACCCGTCGGTCGGGTCCGATGTGGACAACCGCTACCGCGGCTTCGACGACCAGGTGCACAAGGCCGATTCGACGTACTACCAGATGTTCTCGCTCTGGGACACCTACCGCTCGCAGAACCAGCTCGTGGCGCTGCTGCACCCGGACAAGGCCGCCGACATGGCCAAGTCGGTGTTGCACATCTACCAGGACGGTGGCTGGTTACCACGCTGGGGCCTCGGCAACAGCGAGACCAACGTGATGTCCGGCGACCCCATCACCCCGTGGGTCGTGGACCTCTACAACCGCGGCCTGCTCGACAACCGCACCGCGCACGGCCTGTTCGACGCGCTCTGGAAGAACGCCAACGAGGTCCCCGCCGACCAGTCGATCTTCCGCGGCCGCGACGGCAACCCCAGCTACGTGCAGAACGGCTGGGTCGCCTACCAGAACCTGCCCGGCTACAAGTTCGGCGACAGCCGCCAGGCCGGCTCCGCCACGCTCGAGTACGCGCTGGGCGACTGTTCGCTTTCCACCATGGCGGCGGGGCTGGGTTACCAGGACAAGGCGAAAACTCTCGCAAGCCGCTGTGACAATTTCACCAAACTCTGGGACCCGACGATCACCTCCCAGGGCTTCACCGGCTTCCCCGTCCCGAAGAACGCCGACGGCTCGACCGTGGGCAACCCCGACCCGACGCAGACCAACGCCTTCCACGAGGGCACGGCCTGGCAGTACCAGTGGATGGGCCAGCAGGACCCGCAGACCCTCTTCGGGCTGATGGGCGGCGCCGGGCAGGCCGAGCAGCGGCTCGACAAGTTCTTCGACATGCCCACCGTGCTCACGGACCCGGCGAAGGCCGCCGCGGACTCCTGGGTGACGGGCGCCTACGACTACCACAACAACTTCGCCTTCAACCCCAACAACGAGCCCGACTTCGCCGCCCCGTGGATGTACACGTGGACCGGCGCGCCGTGGAAGACGTCGGCCGTGCTGCGCGCCATGCGCACGCTCTTCACCGACAATGTCTACGGCATGCCCGGCAACGACGACCTCGGCGCCACCTCGTCGCTGCTCGTCTTCGCCATGGCCGGCATCTTCGAGGCCCAGCCCGGCTCCGCGACCTACGTGATCACCGCGCCCATGTTCGACAAGGTCGAGATCAGGCCCGAGCACGGCCGCACGATCACCATCGAGGCCCCGGGCGCCAGCGCGTCGAAGCTGCAGTACGTGTCCTCGGTCAAGACCGACGGCCCCGGCAACCGGGGCAACGACGGCAAGCTGCGCCAGAGCTGGCTGTCGCACAAGGACCTGCTGCGTGCGGGGACGATCAAGATTCAGCTCTCGGACACCCCGACGAGCTGGGGCGTCAACGCCGGTCCGCCGGCGGTGGCGCGCGCCTGACAAGTCCGGGGTTGCGGTCCAACAGGGCCGCAACCCCGGGCTTCAGTGCTTCGCGAGCTTCAGTTGCTTCAGTGCTTCGCCTGCAACGCGGCGAGCACGCCCTGCCACGCTTCGCGCGAGACGGTGAGTTGTCCCGCTTCGCGATTCTTGGTGTCCCGGACACCGATCTCCTCCGAGACGGCCACCTCGACACACTCGGAATTCGCCTGACTGTAGGACGACTTCCGCCACTGGGCAGCCTGCATGTCTGGCCTCCGCCTATCTCGCTGCCTCCGCGATCACCTCGCGGCTGGCTTCTTCGCTCAACGCCTCTCCGGCCAGAAGCCTAGCAAGCTGCTGATAGAGACTCCCATCCTTATCGCTGCTGAGGAACGAGGTAGTACTGAACTGCTCAAGCAGTACAACGGGATTCCGATGGCCATATTCATAAATCGTGAACGATCCCGCCATGCCGGGGTGGTATTGTGGCCGTCGTGGCAGGACTCGCAGCGTGACGTTGGGTCGCTCCGACAAGGCCAGTAGGTGATCCATCTGGTCTGACATGACCCAATCAGGTGCCAACGGTTCATCGATGGCATGGAGGGAAATGGTCGCGGAATACTTGATCGGATCGCGCCGAGTAAGAATCTTCTGTCGATCGAGCCGAACCCGAATGCGCGCATCTGTCTGGGTGTCGGTGAGTCCCGAAGCTTCGAATACCCTGCGTGCATAATCCGGTGTCTGCAATATTCCCGGAATGACATAGGTAGCCCACGCGCTGATTGACTTTGCACCCTGTTCGTATTGCAGCAGGGTGGTCAATTCCGGAGTCAGCTCCGCCTCGCCGGTGGCCATCCAGTTGGGGTCCCGGACATTGCGCGCCAGGTCCATGATCCGCCGCTTCGACTCGCCGATCACGCGGAAGAAGCCCAGCATGGCGGAGACGTCCTCGATGGAGGGGATGCGGGTTCCGGCTTCCCAGTGCGCAACGAGACTCGGGTTCAGGTCGAGTGCCCGCGACAGTTCGCGAAGGCCGAACTTCTTCGCTTCGCGCACTTCGCGCAGCGCCGCACCCAGCGCCACGGCGCGCGGGGTGCCAGAAGGCTTGGTCATGGGCGTCAGCATACGTAATCGGATGATCACCCGGGCCGCCGTTGGCGTTTACCGCTGTGCACAGAAGGCTAAGTTCGGCACGTTGCTGAATAGGGGAGACCGTTGTGTTGAGATGGCAGCAGGCCGAGGGAAAACGGCACGCCCTCGAAGGGCCTTTCGCGCCGCGTCCGGAGGAATCGTTCGTCGCGTTGTGCGGGGTGGAGGTGACCGTGGCGCGGGAGGACGTTCCGCAGCTCGGCGGGAATTGGTTCGATCCGACGTGTGCGGTGTGTTCGTCGGCGTGGTTGAGCCGGACGTGAACGACACCGTGCTCCTCGAGCGGATCCGGGATCTGCACGCGTCGCTGGCCACGGATCTGGCGTTCCTGGCGCGCACGTTCGAGGAAGACCTGCCGCGCCCCGACGCGTTGCGCGACCTCGGCGAGCGGTTGCTCGACCTGGGTGGCGCGCTGGTGACCAGGTCGGACGAGCTGAACGCCGCCATCCTCGCCGTGCTGCCGCCCGACGGCTGGCTGCCGGAGGCGGGCACGCGCCGGCACGTCATCGGGCTGGTGCACCAGGTGGGGCCGAGGCCGTTGCGGTGCGGGAACGTGTTCCTGGCGTTGTGCGGTTCGGCGTGTTACCCGTTCTACGGCCGCGACGCCACGAACCGCGCGGCACGGCACCAAAGGTGCGAATCGTGCCAAGCCCGGGGCTCTTCGCGAGCGTGACCGGCGGTTTTCGTGTTGGCTGGACCGATGGCAGAGGACGAGCAGGGGGCGAAGGACGAGAAGGACCAGAACGACCCGAAGAACCAGAAGAGCCAGAAGACGAGCACCGAGCGGCTGTTCAAGATCGCGATCGCGCTCAAAGGGCTCGACGGCGCGCTGCAGCTGGTCGGGGCGCTGATCCTGGCGTTCATCCCGTCGTCGGTGGTCACCGGATTCACCCATGCCGTGATCACGCGCGACCTGCTGGGCGACCCGTCGGGCACGCTCGCCCACCACCTGGAGCTCGCGACCGAGCACTTCGTGGACGGTGGGACGAAGACGTTCGCGGTCGCGTACCTGCTGGCCCACGGCGTGATCAAGCTGGCGCTGGTGTTCGCGCTCTCGCGCAAGTGGGTGCGCGCCTACCCGGTGGCGATGGTGGTGCTGGGCGCGTTCGTGGTCTACGAGGTGTACCGGGCGATCGACACGCATTCGATCGCGTTGCCGTTCTTCGCGGCGCTCGACGCGGTGATCATCGTGCTCGTCTACCGCGAATACCGGCAGCTGCGCCGGGAACGCGCCGATCAGCGTGAGCCGGGCAGCCCGGGCTCAGGCGGCGCCGGTTCAGGCAGCTGAAGGAAATCGTTCGGTGACGATGGCGGCCACGTCCACCTCCGGCTGTTCGACGAAGAGCGCGGTGGCGTTGTCGGTGCCGCCGAAGGCGATGGCCGTCTCGACCAGCGCCGCGGCGCCGCGCTCGGGGTCGGCCAGGATCTCGTCGATGGTGGAGGGCGGGAGGACCTTGTGCACGCCGTCGCTGGTGAGCAGCAGGCCGCCGCCGACGACCTCCGTCGTGCCGATCTCGTCGGGTTTCGTGGTGCGCACGCTCGTGGTGACCATGTGCTCCATGCGCGGCGAGTACGGCTGGTGGCGCGCGCGGAAGTACTCGGCGAGCGTGTGGTCGGTGGTGAGCTTGCGGATCATGGTGCCGTCCCAGGCGTACGCGCGGGAGTCGCCGACCCACGCGATGCGGTAGCCGCCGGGGAAGGGCATGGCGACCACGAGCACGGCGTCGCCGGTGCCGCCGAGCTCGCGCAGGGCGCGCTGGGCGTTGAGGATCGCGGCGACGGGCCCGCTCTGCACGGGCGTGCGCGCGGCGGCCGCGGCGGCGGTCTGGGCGGCGCGGCCGGCGCCGGGGTCGTCGCCGACGCCGTCGGCGAGCGCGAAGGTGATCCCGGGCGCGCCGGCGAGGGCGTAGGCGCTCACGGCGTCGGCGTTGCGCTCGCGGGGGCCCTGGGCGCTGGCGGTGTGCCAGCGTGGGTATCCGGCCATCGTGACCTCCCGGGTGTTCGCGGCTTTCCCCCTTGCACTTTCCAGAATGCGCCCGTTTCCTGGGAACATCCTGAGGAGTGGCTGTTTTTCCCCTGTTGGCCTAAACCTCTGCCTCACACCGGCGGAGGCCACCTCGCACTGGGCGAGATGGCCTCCGGGTGGTCACTTCGTGAGGTCGTAGACGGTCGTGTTGCCGACGGTGGTGGCGGTGAAGTTCGTCGCGACCCACTCGGTGATCTCGCTGGAGCCGCCACCGGGCCCGCCTCCGCGGCCGCCGTCGACGTAATAGGAGACCTGGCCGTTCGCCACGTACTGCTGGAACTCCGCGAGCGTCGGGGCCGGGTCGCTGCCGGACCAGCCGCCGACGCCGATCACGGACTTGCCGCCGGCCAGTTCCAGGCTCGCGGCCGACTGGGAGCCGGTGGTGGCGGCGGCCCACTTCGTGGTGGTCTGGGCCAGTAGCCGGCTGACCATGGTGTCGGCTTGTTCGCCGCCGAAGCCGCCCCCTCCGAACCCGCCGGTGGTGGCCGGGCCGGACATGGGGATGGAGCCGGTGTGGGGCTGGGCGGCCGTGTCGACGGCGTAGGCGGCGGTGCCGAGGCCGAGCGTCAGCACACTCACCGCGGCCAGCACCACCAGCGCCTTGCGCAGTGGGGGCACGCCGACGACCACGACCGTCGCGACGAGCACCCCCAGCACCACGATGATCCACCGCAGCGCGGGGAACCAGTCGGGCGTGCGGTCGAGGAGGATGAAGCTCCACACGGCCGTCACGGCGATCATCGCGCCGAGCACGGCCCGTGGCGCGGTCTGGGCGCGGCCGCGCCACAGCGCGTGGCCGGAAATCGCGACCAGGGCGGCGATCGCGGGGGCGAGCTGCACGGCGTAGTACGGGTGGATGGTGCCGCTCATGAAGCTGAACACCAGTCCCGTGACGAGCAGCCAGCCGCCCCAGACGACGAGCGCGGCGCGGGTGCGGTCGGTGCGCGCGGCGCGGCGGGTGAACCACAGGCCGGCGACGAGGCTGATGATCGCGGCGGGCAGCAGCCAGGAGACCTCCGTGCCGAAGCTGGCGCCGAACATGCGGCCGAGGCCGGAGCTGCCGCCGAACATCGTGTTGCCGCCCGCGTTGCCACCGCCGCCGAAACCGCCTCCGGCGTTGCCTTCGCCGCCGAAGATGCGCCCGAGCCCGTTGTAGCCCAGTGCCAGCTCCAGGAGGCTGTCGCCGGTGCTGCCGCCGATGTAGGGCCGGGACGCGGCGGGCCACAGCTCGACGAGCGCCACGAACCAGCCCGCGGACACGACCACGGCGGCCGCGGCGGAGAGGAGGTGGAGCAAGCGCTTCCCGAGCGTCACCGGGGCGGCGATGAGGTAGGCCAGCGCGAAGGCGGGCAGGACGAGGAAGGCCTGCATCATCTTCGTCAGGAAGCCGAAGCCGATGGCCACACCGGCCAGTGCGAGCCAGCCCGGGCTCGCCTTTTCCAGTGCCCGCACGGTGAAGTAGGCGGCGGCGATGAGCAGCAGGACGAGCAGGGCGTCGGGGTTGTTGAAGCGGAACATCAGCGCGGCGACGGGTGTCAGGGCGAGTCCGGCACCGGCGAGGAGGCCGGGGACGGGGCCGGAGACCCGGCGGACCGTCAGGTAGAGCAGTCCGACGGACGCGACGCCCATGAGCGCCTGCGGGGCCAGCACCGTGAAGCTGGAGAAGCCGAAGATGCGTGCGAAGGCCGTGCCGACCCAGAGGGCGGCGGGTGGTTTGTCGACGGTGATCACGTTGCCGGAGTCCAGCGAGCCGAAGAGCCAGGCCTCGACGTTCTGCGTGCCCGACTGCACGGCGGCGGCGTAGAAAGAGTTGCCGAAGCCCGAGGCCGTGAGGTCCCAGAAGTAGAGCCCGGCCGTGAGGGCCAGGAGGCCGAACACGGCCGGGCGCACCCACGGCGGCAAGTTTTCCTTGCGATGTATCGGGTTCTTCTTGGCGGGGACGGCGAGCGTGGCGGTCATGGGGTCTCCTCGGACGGGCGCCGGCGAGGGTTGAACACCCAGCCGCGCAGCAACAGGAAGCGCAGCACCGTGGCGGCGAGGTTCGCCAGCACGAGCACGGTGGTCTCCAGCACGAGCCCGGGGTGGGTCGTGTGGTTGAGCAGGGCCAGCGAGCCGCTGGTGAGCACCAGGCCGAGGCCGAACACGATCAGGCCCTCGAACTGGTGGCGCCCGGCCCCGCCGCGCCCGCGGACGCCGAACGTGACGCGCCGGTTGACCGCGGTATTGGCGACAGCCGTGACGAACAGGGCGAGGAAGTTCGCGGGCTGCGAGCCGATTCCGTTGCGGAGCAGAAGGAACAGCAGCAGGTACGCGGCGGTGCTGGCGACCCCGACGGCGGCGAAGCGCACGAGCTGCTTCACGAGGCCGGGCGGGACGCCGGGCGCGGTGACGCCGATGGGCTCGCGCCCGAGCTGCTCGCGCAGGCGGCGCACGGGGATCTCGCCGGTGAACGTGGCCCGCGTGATGCGCACGATGCCCTTGAGGTCTTCGGTGGCCGTCTTGACGATGTGGACGGACGACTCGGGGTCGTCCACCCAGTCGACGGGGACCTCGTGGATCCTCAGGCCCGCGCGCTGCGCGAGGACGAGGAGCTCGGTGTCGAAGAACCAGCCCGTGTCCCGCACGTGGGGGAGCAGACGGCGGGCGACGTCGGCGCGGATGGCCTTGAAGCCGCACTGCGCGTCGGAGAACCGGGCGGCGAGTGCGCTCTTGAGGATGAGGTTGTAGCAGCGTGAAATGAACTCACGTTTGGGGCCGCGCACCACGCGCGCGCCTCGCGCGAGCCGGCTGCCGATGGCGAGGTCCGAGTGACCGGACAGCAGCGGCGCCACGAGCGGCTGCAGGGCGGCGAGGTCGGTGGAGAGGTCGACGTCCATGTAGGCCAGCACCTGGGCGTCCGAAGTGGACCAGACGGCGTTGAGCGCGCGGCCGCGGCCCTTCTCGTCGAGGTGGTGGACCTCGACCTGGGCGAACTCTCTCGCGAGCCGCTCGGCGACGGGGAGCGTCTTGTCGGTGCTCGCGTTGTCCGCGATGGTGATGCGGTAGGCGTAGCCGGCGTGCTCCTCGAGGTGCGCGTGCAGCCGGCGGATGCAGGGCTCCAGGTCGGTTTCCTCGTTGTACACCGGGATCACGACGTCGAGCACCGGCTGCGGCCCACCGAGGCCGACCGGCGTCGACCCGGGCCGGGGCTGCGGCACTTCCGCCTTGGCCCCGGTTCCGGTTCCGTTTCGGGAGGGTGCGGTGGCGTTCATGGGAGCCATCGTTCGGCTCCCGGCTTTGGCCGGCTTGTGGCGCCGCTGTGGGGCGCCTGTGGGTCGGCTCCCGATCGGGTGATCTTGAACGGCTGGGGGTTGCTCGTAGGATGGGCCGATGCTGTTCGAGGCACGGCTGCGGGAAGGCATCCACGCGGGGCGCGTGACCGTGATGGTGCGCAGGTGGGCGCGCAACAAGGCGATCGCCGGGCACCGGTACCGGACGGGCGTCGACCTCATCGAGGTGGAGCACGTCGACGAGGTGGCCGTCGAGGATCTGACGGACGAGGACGCGGTGGCGGCCGGCTACGCGGATGTGGCGGAGCTGGTCGCGAACCTGCGTGGGGACGAGTCGGTGCCGTTGTACCGGGTGTCGTTCCACGTGGTGCAGGGCGGGGATCCGCGGGACACGCTGGCGGCGGACGCGGCACTGTCGGGTTCGGACGTCGAGGCGATTTCCGCGCGGTTGACGAGGTTTGACGCTTCGGGTCCGGATGGGCCGTGGACGAGGGCGGTGCTGGAGGCGATCGAGGCGAACCCGGGGCTGCGGGCGGGGACGCTGGCCGAGCAGCTGGGGTGGGCGGAACTGCTGGTGTTCAAGCGGTCCGTGCGCAAGCTGAAGGACCTGGGCCTCACGCTCTCGCTCGAGGTGGGGTACCGGATTTCGCCGCGGGGCGAGGCTTATCTCAGGTTGTCAGGTCGTACACGGTGACACCGTCCACTGTGGTCGCCTGGTAGGTGTCGGCGACCCAGGTGGCGATCTGCCGGGCGTCGTCGCTGCCGGAGCTGCCTTGCATCAGGAGGCCGCCGCTGAGCACGCCGGCCGCGGCGTGGTCGTCGCGCAGGCGCCACAGCTGCACCACGGCCGTGCCGACGAGCGCCGCGACGGCCGGGGCCAGCGCGACCGTGTAGTACGGGTGGATGATGCCGCCCATGTAGCTGAAGACGAGCGCCGTGACCAGCAGCCAGCCGCCCCAGATCACGAGCGCCGCGCGGCTTTGGTCGCTGCGCCGGGCGCGGCGCGTGAACCACAGGCCGGCGCCCAACGCAAGCAGCGCGGCCGGGAGCAGCCACGCGATGCCGCCGGCCATTTCGCTGCCGAACAGCCGGAAGAGGCCCGTGGTGCCCCAGCCGCCGCCGCGTCCGCCGCCGACGCTGCCGGTCTCGTCGCCGGTGATGCGGCCGAAGCCGTTGTAGCCGAAGGTGAGGCCGAGGAGGCTGTTGTCCTGGGAGCCGCCGATGTAGGGCCGATCCGCGGCGGGCCACAGCGCGACGACGGCGAGGTACCAGCCCGCCGAGACGACGACGGCGCCCAGCGCGCCGGCGAGGTGGAGGACGCGTTTGCCTGCCGGGGTCGGCGCGGCGATCAGATACGCCAGCCCCAGCGCGGGCAGCACGAGAAACGCCTGGAGCATCTTCGCGAGAAACCCGAACCCGACGGCCACCCCCGCCAACGCGAGCCACCTCGGACTGGCCTTCTCGATCGCCCGCACCGTGCAGTAGGCGGCCGCGATGAGCAACAGAACGAGCAGCGCGTCGGGATTGTTGAACCGGAAGATCAACGCGGCGGCCGGCGTGAGGCTCAGGATCGCCCCGGCCAGCAGCCCCGCCGCGGCTCCCGAGGTGCGGCGGACGGTCGCGTAGAGCAGATAAGTCGACCCGACCCCCATCAGCGCCTGCGGCACGAGCACGCTCCACGCGTTCACCGCGAACAGGCGCGTCGCCAGCCCCATCACCCAGAGCGCCGCGGGGGTCTTGTCGACGGTGATGCCGTTGGCCGCGTCGCTCGACCCGAAGAACCACGCCTTCCAGCTCTGCGCCCCCGCCTGGGCGGCCGCGGAGTAGAACGCGTTGGCCCACCCGGAGGCACTCAGGTCCACCAGGTACCCCACCGCCGTCCCCGCGAGCAGGACGGCCAACGCCGGCCTTACCCACCGGGGCCGGCTGACATCCGCCGGCCTGGGCTGCGCGGCGGGAATCGCGACTGCGGTCATGACAGCCACCCTGGCGCCCCCGCCTGGGCCGGGCATGTGGACACCCTGTGTACCCCCTGTGCGACGCGACGTCACAGCGTGAGCGGACATCACGGGTGGTAGGGGGAGGATTCAGGCTTCGATCTGCGCGGGCTCGCGGGCGCGTTGCACAGGGACGCGAACTCGGTGCGGCGGGGCGTGCTGCGGCTTCGACGGTCGTCGCGGGTCACGAGTGCGGTCGCCGTGGCGTCAGGCTTTTGTGCCGCGAGCTTGCTTGTGCGCCGTGCCGGACGGCGGTCGCACGGCGAACTCGGGGGGCGTGCTGTGGACCTCGGTGGTCCGGGGCTTTCCCGCGAGCTTTCGCCGCCGCGTCAGGCTTCGATCTGCGCCACGGGCTCGCCCGTGCGCTGGGCGGGGACGGCGACCGGCAGCCGGACGGCGAATTCCGTCCGCCCGGGGATGCTGTGCACCTCGATGGTCCCGTGGTGCGCCACCAGGACGGCCGCGGCGATGGCCATGCCGAGGCCGGTCGAGCCGGCGGCGCGGGAGCGGGAGGAGTCGCCGCGGGCGAAGCGTTCGAAGACGGCCGGGAGGAGGTCCGGGGGGATGCCGGGGCCGTTGTCGGTGACGGTGATGACGGCGGTGCCGTCGGCGGAGCGGGCCAGCGACGTCACGACGGTGGTGCCGGGTGGGGTGTGGACGCGGGCGTTGGCCAGCAGGTTGGCCAGGACCTGGTGGAGGCGCTGGACGTCGCCCTGCACGAGCACGGGGGAGTCGGGCAGGCGGAGCTCCCAGTGGTGCGAGGGGCCGGCCACGTGGGCGTCGCCGACGGCGTCCGCGACGAGGCGGGCCAGGTCGACTTCGGCGACGTCCAGGGGGCGGCCCGCGTCGAGGCGGGCGAGGAGCAGGAGGTCTTCGACCAGCGTCGTCATGCGGTCGGCCTCGGATTCGATGCGGGCCAGGGACCGGGCGACGTCCGGGGGCACGTGCATGCGGCCGCGGCCGGCGAGTTCGGCGTAGCCGCGGATGGCGGCGAGGGGCGTACGCAGCTCGTGGCTGGCGTCGGCGACGAAGCGGCGTACGCGCATTTCGCTGGCGTGCCTCGCTTCGAGCGCGGCGGAGATGTGGCCGAGCATGAGGTTGAGCGCGGAGCCGACCTGGCCGACTTCCGTGCGCGGGTCGGTGTCGCCGTCGGGGACGCGCACGGACAGGTCCACGTAACCGCGGTCCAGCGGCAGCTCGGACACGCGGGCGGCCGTCGCGGCGACGCGGTCGAGCGGGCGCAACGTCCGCCGCACCGCGAACGCGCCGATGAACGCCGCACCCGTGACACCGGCGGCCGCGACGCCGAAGAGGATCAAGCCGACGGTGAGCAGCGTCTGGTGCACTTGTTCCAGCGGCACGCCGGTCACCACCACGCCGTCGGGGATCGGGGTCGCGGTGAGGCGGTAGTCGCCGAGGTCGCCGACGGTGCGCGAGTACGCCCGGCCGTCGGCCGGCAGGCTCTGCAACGCCGCGAGCTGGTCGTCGGTGAGCGTGACGCGCTGGCCGTGCTGGGAGAGCGAGCCGCCGTCGATGAGCCGGCCGCCGGAGAAGTGGGCGTTGACGGTGCCGGCGCCCTGCCCGGGCGCGTCGAGCGGGTTGTGGCCGCCCAGCGGCCCGCCGTGCGTCGCGAAGTCCTGCGCGCGCCCGGCGGCGGCGTAGAGCTGCCCGTCGGTCTGGTCGATGAGGAACGCGCGCAACGCGAACTCGCTCACCACCCCGATCACCAGGCACACCAGCGACAGCAACGCCACGATCGCCACGGTCAGCTTCACACGCAACGACAGCCGCCCGAAGCGGGTCCTCGCGCGCTGAGTCATGCCACGAGCGTGCGGGCGCCGGGTGTGGGCCGCATGTGTGCTGCCTGTGAGCCCGCTGTGATGTCGGGTGTCCGAAAAGTCGGGGTCACAGCCGGGGCTGACGGCAGCCACAGCCCCGGCACAGGGTCCGCCTCGACGGTTGGTGGTCATTCCCCTTCAGCCGTAAGGAGCACACGATGCCCGAACAGTCCACTCAGGACACCACTCCCACCTGGGGCGCCGTGTCGAACCGCCCGGCTCCGGAGGGCGCAACGCCGAGCAACCCGGAGCCGAACGGCGCTGCGCCGAGCAGCCCACAACCGAAGCGCGCGACGCCGAGCAGCCCGCGGCGCAAATGGGTCGCCGGCGGGGTCGCCGCAGTGGTCGCCGTCGGCGGCGGCGCCGCGATCTGGATCGCGAGCAGCTCCGCCGACGCCGGCACGGCCACCGCCGCAGGCCCGGGCGGTCTCGGCACCGGCGGCCCCGTCGGCTCTGGCGGCCCCGCCGGTGCCCTCGGCCAAGCCCTCCACGGCGAATTCACCACCACCGACGACACCGGCGCCTACGTGACGAAATTCCTCCAGACCGGCAACGTCACCGCCCTCTCCGCCACCTCCCTCACCACCCGAAGCGACGACGGCTTCACGAAGACCTACACCCTCGACTCCACCACCGCCACGGGCATCACCACCGGCGAGAAGGTCACCGTCATCGCCACCACCACCGGCGACACGGCCACCGCCACCTCCGTCACGGAAGCCATGGACGGCCCGCCGTCACAGTAAGGTCCGCGGGCGTCGCTCGCTTCGCACACGACCGAACCGGCAGGGCTGGCCTCGACCGGCAGCGATGGCCGGCCCGCCTTCATGTCGGCACCTCATCGCGGAAAGGTCTGCGCGGCGCAACACCGAAGGCCGGGACGGGCGAGCGGCGGAAACACCTGGCGCCCGCTAACCGGCAGCGACCGGTGGCGCGCGGTCATGGCACCGTCGCAGTGGAGGCTTGCGCGACGCGATGCAACCAAGAGCAAGATCGGCGAGCGAGTGGCGCCCGCTGGCGACGGCCTGTGTCTGGCCGTCGCCACACGCCTTGCGGCTGTCTCAGCGCATCCCGGGCGCGGCAAGCGCTTGCGCGGCGCACGACAGCCGAAACGCGAGCTTGCCGGGCCAGGCAAGAGTCAGTCAGGGGCCATCGCCGCAGTGGTTTCGGGTTGAGGCAAGGGCTTACGCGGAACAAGACCGCCGAAGAAAGCATCCGTGAGCGGCGGCCCGGCTCAGGAAGGGAGCCACAGATGGCCCACCCTCACAGTAATCCCCGAGCCGCCGCAAGAGCTTGCGAAACATACGACCGTCCAAACAAGACAACATGCACCAGCAACGGAAACAGCTGATGCAGCCCCACCCGCGACCGCCACCCATCACCCAGTGGCGCGGCCGCGTCGTAAGCCGCGAGCACCTCCTCCAAGTGCGGGCAGCCGAACAGCCGGAGCATCGCGAGATCCGTCTCGCGATGCCCACCGTGGGCGGCCGGATCGATGAGGCAGACGCCGCCGGGAGTCCACAGGACGTTGCCGTTCCACAGATCCCCGTGTAGCCGCGCGGGAGGCTCGGCGGGGCCGGCGACCGAAGAAAACCGCGAACAAGCCCGTTCGAACACGCGCGCCTCGGCAAGGTCCAGCACCCCGCCGTCCACCGCCAGACGCACGTACGGCAGGACCCGCTGCTCCGCATACCACTGCGGCCACTCGGCGCCTGTCACGTTCGCCATCGGGGCCGACCCGATCCACGCCGACACCGGGCCACCCGGAGGCGGTGAGCCGAAAGCCGGCGCCCCGGCCGAATGCAGCCGGGCCAGACCGGCCCCGAACGAACGCGCCGCAGCCACCGTCGGGGCGGAAACCGCAACCCGATCCAGAACCAGCCAATCGGAGTCATAGCCCCGCACGCCGACCACCGGCACTGCGTCAGCCGAAGCCAGCCACCGCAACCCCGAAGCCTCCGCGACAGCCGCACCGGGTGCGTGCTTCACCACCACCCACCCGTCGGCCACCTCGGCCTCCACCAAGGAGCCCGACGAGCGCGTCCGCACCACCTCGAGACCCGTCAGCCGGGTGACCACCTCAACAGCACTCACCGGTCGTAATCGACCGCCAGCTCGGGCGTCGTCGGGCGGGCGCGGCAGGTCAGGATCCGGTTGTCCGCCACGTCGGCCTCGGTGAGCGCGTACTGCACGTCCATGTCCACCCGCCCGCGCACCAGCTTCGCGACGCAGCTGCCGCACGCGCCGCCCGTGCAGGAATACGGCACGTCGAGGCGCGCGCGCAAGGAAGCGTCCAGGACGGTTTCGCCGGGCTTGGTCACGATGTCCGTCACGTGCCGCCCGACGGTGACCGACAGGGTGGCCGGCGAACCTTCCGGGCGGCGCGCCGGGGCGCCGGCGAAAAGCTCGAACTGCACGTCCTCGTCAGGCACGTAGGCCTCGTGCAGGGTGCGGCGCGCCATGTCGAGCAGGCCGCGCGGGCCGCAGAGGAACCACTGGTCGACCTTGGCCGGGTGGAGGCGGTTCTGCAGCAACGCGCGCAGCCGGGTGGCGTCGAGGCGGCCGCTGCGGTAGCGCTCGTGGGAAATGGCGAGCGCCTCGCCGACGGTGTCGAAGTGGCGCACCGGACGGTGGGCGTGCAGGTCGGGATCCCGTTCGTCGGTGCGGAAGTGGACCACGTGGAGCCGGCCGGCCCACTCGCGGGCCAGCGTGCTGATCTCGTCGGCGAACATCGTCGTCGCGCCGGAAGTGTTGACGTACAACAGAGTTGCGCGGCTGTGGGCCTCCGCGCGCAGGGCGCTGGACAGGATCGACAGCACCGGCGTGATCCCGCTGCCGGCCGCCAGCAAGACGTAGTGCGCCGAGCGATCGGGGCACGGCGAAAGCGTGAAGCCGCCCGAAGGAGGCAGGACTTCGAGGACGTCGCCCGGCTTCAGCCGCGAAGTCGCGAACGACGAGAAAGTGCCGCCCCCACGGCGTTTCACCGCGATCTGCAACGACGTCGAACCCGCGGGGGAGCACACGGAATACGTGCGCCGCACCACGGTGCCGTCCACCCTCGTGCGCACGACCACGTGCTGGCCGGGCACGTGGCGGAACGTCTCGGCCAGCTCCGCGGGCACGTCGAACGTGATCACCACCGCGTCCTGGGCGATCGGCGCCACGGACCGGACCCGCAACGCGTGGAAGCGCCGCGGCCCGCGCCGCAACGGTTCCGGCGCGGGCTCCTTCTCGAAGCACTCGGTGAGCCGCCGCCACGCGCGGTACTCCGCGGCCGTCAGCTCGCGGCCCCACGCCGTGGTGATCGGGACTTCGCGCGCCAGGTACGCGTCGCGGTTGTCGTTCCACGCGCGCACGTAGCGGTAGAACGGGATCGCCGGGTGAAGGTGGTGCACCAGGTGGTAGTTCTGGTACAGCATGATCGGCGTCATCAGCCACTCCAGCCCCACGCGCACCCGCGTGGCACCGAAGCGGTTCTCCGCCAGGCCGTGGTGGGGCAGCCAGTCGAACCACCACGCGAGCAGCGCGAGCCCCAGCCGCTGCGGGATCAGGTAGACCACCAGCAGCTCCCAGCCGTGGCCGCACGCGACCACGGTCACCACCATCGCGGCGAACGCCACCAGCGCCACCAGCGTCTCCGCGCGCTCGGCGCGGGGCCGGCCGTGCACGCGGCCGGAGTAGAAGCGCACGTACCAGAAGTCGATCGTCAGCCAGCGGAACGGCAGCTGCCACCACGGGCCCTGCGACGTCCACGCGTCGGGATCGGTGCTCGCGTCGGCGTTGGTGTTGCGGTGGTGCTCGAGGTGGATGAACCGCAGGAACGGGAACGAGCCGTACGCGGCCACGAACAGCATCGCCAGCCGGCCGAGCACCTCGTTGAGCCACGTGAGCTTCCCGGCCGCGTGGTGGGCCGACTCGTGGGCGACGGTGAACATCGTGAACGTGACGAGCGCGTGCAGCGGGATCGTCACCCACAGTGGCGCGAAGCCGCACAACAGCAGCCACGTCGCCGTGCCCCACACCGCCAGGCCACCCGCGAACAGGGCGAGCGTGGGCAGTGACGCGGGCGCGAGCGGGATCCGGGGACTGGGCACGGCGGCGCGCTCGGGCGCCGCAGGCTGTTGCCCGGGGCCGAGCCGGCTGTCGACGACGGGCATCGAGCGGTCTCCTCGGTCGATCGCTCCTGGCCAAGCGCTGACAACTTAGACAACCGCACGGGGTTTGTAAATCGGTTTGGCACGGATTCAGGGGTGCGTCCTGGTCAGTGGCTGCGCAGGCCGTCGTCGCTAAGCTCACTTCCCGTGAAATCCGGTGTCGCCGAGGAGTCCCCGGGGCGCGAGCGCTCGCGGGAGCGGCTGCTCGCGGCCGCGGCCGAGCTGACCAGCACGGGCGGCTGGGCGAACCTCACGATGGGCCGGCTCGCGGCCGACCTCGGCGTGAGCCGCCAGACCGTCTACAACGAGGTGGGTTCCAAGGCCGGGCTCGCCGAGGCCCTCGTGCTGCGCGAGACCGACAAGCTCGCCGGCACCGTCGGCCAGATCCTCGCGCACCACCCGGGCGACGCGGCCGAGGCCGTCACCGCCGCGTTCTGCCACATCGTGGAGGCCGCGCGCGTGAACCCGCTGCTGAAGACCGTGCTGGGCGGCCAGGACGGCGACGAGCTGTTGCCGCTCATCACCACGCGTTCGCAGGCCGTGCTGGAGCGCGCCGTGACCGCGGTGACGCCCGTGCTGCGGGCGCAGTACCCGGAACGCGGGCTGTCGGAAGCGGAGTGGTCCGTCTTCGCCGAGACGTTCGTCCGGCTCCTGCTCAGCCACGTGGTGCAGCCCGGCGGGCCGGTCGGGCGGACGGCCACGAACGTGCGCTGGGTGCTCGGGCGGATGCTCGACCGCTGATCGGGAGGGGTGTCAGGGTGCCCCCGACCAGGTCCGGTGAGGCGAAGGGCCTAGACTCGGTCGTCCCGGTCGGCAGGTGACCGGGACCGTCCCGAGGGACTGTCCAACCCCCATTGTTTACCGCTCGAGGAGAAGACCTTGAAGAGCACCGTCGAGCAGCTCAGCCCGACGCGAGTCAAGATCAATGTCGAGGTGCCGTTCGACGAGCTCAAGCCGAACTTCGACCGCGCCTACCGCAAGATCGCCGAACAGGTGCGCATCCCGGGCTTCCGGCCCGGCAAGGCGCCCGCTCGCGTCCTGGAAAGCCGGATCGGCCGTGCGCCGGTGCTCGACGAGGTCGTCAACGAGGCCATTCCGGCCAAGTACATCGAGGCCGTCCGCGCCGGCGAGGTCCGCACCCTGGGCCAGCCGGAGTTCGAGGTGACCAAGCTCGAGGACCGCGACGTCCTGGAGTTCAGCGCCGAGGTCGACGTGCGGCCGGAGATCGCGCTGCCCGACCTCGAAGGCCTCGAGGTGAGCGTCGACGACGTCGAGACCACCGACGCGGAGGTCGACGAGCAGCTCGACGAGCTGCGCGCCCGCTTCGGCACCCTGACCGGTGTCGAGCGCCCGGCCGAGAACGGCGACTTCGTGTCCATCGACCTGTCGGCCACGGTCGACGGCAAGGCCGTGGAGGAAGCCTCCACCACCGGCCTGTCCTACGAGATCGGCTCCGGCCAGCTCGTGGACGGCATCGACGAGGCGATCGTCGGCGCGAGCCAGGGCGAGACGAAGACCTTCACCACCAAGCTCGTGGCCGGCGAGTTCGCCGGGCAGGACGCCGAGGTCACCGTCACCCTGCAGTCGGTCAAGCAGCGCGAGCTGCCGGAGGCCGACGACGAGTTCGCGCAGCTCGCGAGCGAGTTCGACACCATCGACGAGCTGAAGAGCGACCTTCGCGAGCGCCTCGGCCGCGTGAAGAAGATGCAGCAGGGCGTGCAGGCGCGCGACAAGGTCCTCGACATCCTCCTGGAGCGCACCGAGGTGCCGATCCCGGAGAAGGTGCTCGAGGCCGAGATCGAGAACCGCAAGCACGACGCCGTGCACCCGTTCGACCACGACGAGCAAAAGTTCGCCCAGGCGCTCGAGGCCGAAGGCCGTACCCTGGACGAGTTCAACGCCGAGGTCCAGGAGGAGTCGGAGAAGGCGGTGCGCACCCAGCTGCTGCTGGACACCATCGCCGACAACGAGAAGACCTCCGTCAACGACGGTGAGCTCACCGAGCGCATCATGTACCAGGCCCAGCGCTTCGGCATCAGCCCGGACGAGTACGTGCAGCGCGCCCAGCAGTCGGGCCAGCTGACCGCGATCTACGCCGACGTGCGCCGCGGCAAGGCGCTGGCGTCGGTGGTCCGGGGCACGACCGTGAAGGACGCCTCGGGCGCGGAGGTCGACCTGACCGAGCTGTTCGGTGCCGACGAGGCCGACGCCCCGGCCGGCGACGAGACGCAGGTCACCGAGGAAGCGGCCGCGACCCCTGCGGAGTGACGCTGTGAGCGAACTTGGGCGGTGTCGGGCATTCCGCACCGCCCGAGTTCGTTAGGGTCGGTTGCAAGATCTCAAGCATCTGAACACGACAGCGGTGGCCGACACGACGAAGGGCCGCCGCCGGCGAAAAAGGCAGGCAGACGTGAAGCAGCACATGCCCGAGGGGCGGACCGGCACCTCCGGACTCACCCTCACCGACTCGGTCTTCGAGCGGTTGCTCCAGGAGCGCATCGTCGTCCTCGGCTCCGAGGTCAACGACGAGATCGCCAACCGGATCACCGCGCAGCTGTTGCTGCTCGACGCGGACGACGGTGAGTCCGACATCCGGTTCTACATCAACTCGCCGGGTGGCTCGGTCACCGCCGGGTTCGCCATCTACGACACCATGCAGCTGATCCGCCCGGACGTCGCCACGTACGCCATGGGCATGGCGGCCTCGATGGGGCAGTTCCTGCTCTCGTCGGGCACGCCGGGCAAGCGGTACGCGCTCCCGCACGCCAGGATCCTGATGCACCAGCCGTCGGCGGGTGTCGGCGGTACCGCGTCCGACATCGCGATCCAGGCGGATCTGTACAACAAGTGGAAGCAGGAGCTCGCCCGCATCACGGCCGAGCAGACCGGGCAGACCACCGAGCAGATCGTCAAGGACGGCGACCGCGACCGCTGGTTCACGGCGCAGGAGGCGAAGGATTACGGCTTCGTCGACCACGTGCTGTCGGCCGGCATCACCTCGAACAACTGAGCGCGAAGCACACAGGAGACCTCTCATGAGCAATTACCGGCTCCCGGGTGACTTCCGGGCTCCGCAGACTCCGCAGTCGCGGTACATCCTGCCGTCGTACGTCGAGCGGACCAGCTACGGCGTCAAGGAGTCCAACCCGTACAACAAGCTGTACGAGGAGCGGACGATCTTCCTCGGCGTGCAGGTGGACGACGCGTCGGCCAACGACGTGATGGCCCAGCTGCTGCACCTCGAGCACGAGGACCCGGACCGCGACATCAGCATCTACATCAACTCCCCGGGTGGGTCGTTCACGTCGCTGATGGCGATCTACGACACCATGCAGTACATCCGCCCGGACATCTCCACGGTGTGCCTCGGCCAGGCCGCTTCGGCCGCCGCGGTGCTGCTGGCGGCCGGCACGCCGGGCAAGCGCATGGCGCTGCCCAACGCGCGCGTGCTGATCCACCAGCCGGCCACCGAGGGCACCTACGGGCAGGTCTCGGACCTGGAGATCCAGGCCAACGAGATCCAGCGCGTGCGCCGCCAGATGGAGGTCATCCTGGCGAAGCACACGAACAAGGAGCCCGACCAGATCAGGGCCGACATCGAGCGGGACAAGATCCTGACCGCCGACGAGGCCAAGGCCTACGGCCTGATCGACGAGGTCCTTCCGTACCGGAAGGCCTCCGCCAACTGATCACGGGGCCGGTGCGTGTCGAATCGGCGACACGCACCGGCTCTCTGGTCTAGTGTCGACCTCTGACGTGCCTTCTCCTCGCCCGGGTGTTCCCGCTCGCGGCTTCGGACGGGTACCGTCAGTGGCAGTGCGTGAAGCTCCGGTCGGTCGGCGCGAAAGCAGCCGGCTCCCGGTCGGAGCGGCAAGACAGTGTCAGGTGCGTACCGCGCACCGGAGGGGACGAGGTCAACGGCCATGGCACGGATCGGTGACGGCGGCGACCTGCTGAAGTGTTCTTTCTGCGGGAAGAGCCAGAAGCAGGTGAAGAAGCTCATTGCCGGCCCCGGGGTCTACATCTGCGATGAGTGCATCGACCTCTGCAACGAGATCATCGAAGAGGAGCTGGCCGAAGCCGGCGAGGTGAAGCTCGACGAGCTTCCCAAGCCCGCGGACATCCGCGAGTTCCTCGAGCAGTACATCATCGGCCAGGACGACGCGAAGAAGACGCTCGCGGTCGCGGTGTACAACCACTACAAGCGCATCCAGGCCGACGACAAGGCCGGGCCGAAGGACTCCAAGGACGAGCCCGTCGAGCTGGCGAAGTCCAACATCCTGATGCTCGGGCCGACCGGTACCGGCAAGACCTACCTGGCGCAGACGCTCGCGAAGCTGCTGAACGTGCCGTTCGCCATCGCGGACGCCACGGCGCTGACCGAGGCCGGCTACGTGGGTGAGGACGTCGAGAACATCCTCCTCAAGCTGATCCAGGCCGCCGACTACGACGTGAAGCGCGCCGAGACGGGCATCATCTACATCGACGAGGTCGACAAGATCGCCCGCAAGTCGGAGAACCCGTCGATCACGCGCGACGTGTCGGGCGAGGGCGTGCAGCAGGCGCTGCTGAAGATCCTCGAGGGCACCACGGCGTCGGTGCCGCCCCAGGGCGGGCGCAAGCACCCGCACCAGGAGTTCATCCAGATCGACACCACGAACGTGCTGTTCATCGTGGCCGGTGCGTTCGCGGGGCTCGAGAAGATCATCAACGAGCGCGTCGGCAAGCGCGGCCTCGGCTTCGGCGCGGAGATCCGCACCAAGGCCGAGATCGAGGGCAGCGACGTCTTCTCCGAGACGATGCCCGAGGACCTGATCAAGTTCGGCCTGATCCCGGAGTTCATCGGCCGCCTCCCGGTGGTCGCCACGGTGAACCACCTGGACAAGGAGTCGCTGGTCTCGATCCTCACGCAGCCGCGCAACGCCCTGGTGAAGCAGTACAAGAAGCTCTTCGAGATGGACAACGTCGAGCTGGAGTTCACCAAGACGGCGCTCGAGGCCATCGCCGACCAGGCGATGCTGCGCGGCACGGGTGCCCGCGGTCTGCGTGCGATCATGGAGGAAGTCCTCCAGCCGGTCATGTACGACATCCCGAGCCGCGACGACGTGGCGAAGGTCGTGATCACCGAGCAGACCGTGCGGGAGAACGTGAACCCCACGATCGTCGCGCGGCAGCCGTCCCGGCGGGCTCGCAGCGAGCGTGGTGAGAAGTCGGCCTGAGCCGTTAGCCGATCGGCTTGAGCCGTTTGCGGGAGTCCGCTGCCAGGCTGTTCGCGGCACGCGCGATAATGGACAGGATGACAACCGTGCCGCTGACCGCAGCCCCAGGGGACAACGCCACCACGTCGGTGCCGGACGTGGATGACGCCGCTTCGCCCCCGCCGGCCTCGAACGATGCCCCGTCGGTGGGCATCGTCGAGCTGAGTGAACGCGTCGTCGCGTCGATCCTGACGCGCGTCCCCTGGCTGTACCGCGCGGGCAACATCATGCTGGCCGTCTTCGCGGTCGTCTGCCTGGTGGCGGTGGGCACCCGGCTGTCGGCGCTGCCGCTGATCCCGCTGCCGCTGTTCGCGTTGGCCTGGTACTTCCTCCGCTTCCTGCGCGCCGCGGACACCCGCCGGCTGCAGCTGCGGTGGGCCCTGCTGACGGCACTGGCGACGATGGTGGGGTTCTGGCTGATCTCGGTCGTGGCTCGGTGGGTTTCTTCCTGAAGCTCGCGCTGAGCGGCTGAGCGATCGGCACAGCAGCCGGCCGAGGTGATGCGTGCTGCGAGTTCACGCCCGGGAGGCCGGGCCCACGGGCCAGGCTGATCGGTTTCGTGTTGCGCGGCTGAAGGCGAGCGGGCTGGATGGCGGGATGAGCTTCCTGAACCAGCCCGACGACGAGCGTTCCGACGAGTTCGGCCTCGGCCCGCGCCGGACCGGGCTGTCCGGCTCCGGGGTGTTCCGGGGGAGTGCGCTCGCGGCGCCGAAGCTGTACTGGTCGCTGGGCGGGCTGGCGGGGTTGTTCGTGGTGTTCGCGCTCGTCGTGGCGGTGCGGCGTGGCGACCTGGGGGCGGTGTGGCCGGTGTTGCCGTTCGTGGTCACGCTGGGGGCGCTGTGGCGGGCGCGTACCGTGCGGGACCTGCGCGGGCTGGCGTGGTGCAGTGGCCTCGCGGCGGGTGGGTTGGTGACCGGGTTGATCGTGCTGGTGCTGGTCGCTCGGAGCTGATCTCGAGCGGGGCGTCCGTCGCTTTTGGATCGCCCGGAAGCCGGCTCGTCCTGGTGAAGCGGATTTCCCTTGCTGCACAACCGTTATCCGGTAACAACGTCGTCCGCGATTGCGTCGCGGGCATAGTTGCCATGGGTTGTATGCGTCAGCCGCGGCGCTGACTCTGCCGTCGCACGCCGCCGCGCCGGCCGCGGTGGTCGGGACCGACCTGGTGCTGTCGACGCCGGAGCGGATGGTGGCCGGCGTCGCGCCGGAGCTGCGCGTGCTGCGGCCGCTGCCGTACTACCTGTCCGGCACGCCCGCCAGAACTTCGACAAGGGCCACAAATGGCTGCGTGAGCAGGTGATGAGCGCGATCGCGTGACTTCACACCGCGCGGGGCACGTGCTTCCCGACGAAGCTCACCAGGCTCGGCACGACGGAGTGGAAGAACGTGTCGCTGTGGATGCCCTTCGCCGTGTAGCCGATGGCCGGGTGGGTGGCCGCGATGTAGCGGCGGACGCCGGTGATGAAGGAGTCCTCCGTGCCGCACCACAGGGCCGTCGGGATGCCGCGTAGCGCGGTGAGGTGGCGCAGCGGGTCGAGTGACGTCCAGTCCGTCTGGCCCGTGAAGATGTGGCGCTTGGCCATCTCGGGCCAGTTCGTGATCAACGCCGGCGAAATCGCCGCGACGGCCTCCGGCGGCTGGCGACGCTCCGCGCGGCGCCGGCCGTAGACCATCGCGCCGAAGCCGCCCATCGACACGCCTGCGCACGCGAACGGCAGGCCGTGCGCCCCGCCGAGGCCGCGCGCCGCGAGCCAGCGCGGGACTTCCTCCAGCAGCATCGCCATGGGGTCGTCGCCGGGGCGGACCTCGTGCCAGTAGTTGTCGCCTCCGTCGACGGCGACGTAGCCGTGCGCGGGCACGGCCTTGCGCGCGACGTCCGCGGCGAGCTGCTTGAGCAGACCACTGGGGGCGGCGCTGCGGGCGTTTCCGTGCAGGCCGTGGAGCATGAGCGACATCGGCAGCCCGGCCGGCGGCTTCTTGCTCGGCAGGAACAGCACCAGATCCACGTCGCGGCCCCGCGCGGCGGAATGCACCCGCTCGACGCGCAACGAGCCGACGTGCGTGACCGGCGACCCGGCGGTGACCCCGAGGACCTCCAGCGCCTGCCCGAGCGGCGACAGCCCCGCCGCGGTCGCCGCCGCCACCCCGGCGACACCCAGGCCGGCCACCCCGGCGACCAACGCCGTGCGCCGGCTGACGCGGCCGCTCATGCGGCACCGCCGGCGAGGCCTCGGGCACTCAGTCGGTCGAGCGGCGTGAGCCCCGCGGCAGCCGGGCCGGCGGAGAGCGCGGTGCGCCGGCTGGTGCGGCCGTTCACACGGCACCAGGGGCGAGGCTGGCGGCCTCGCCGTTCACCTGACGAGCCGCGTCGCGCTGACCGCGGGCACCGTGCTGCGGTCGGTTCGCCGACGAGTGCGCGGACGGTGCCGGTGGAACCGGAGCCTGGCAGCGAGTACCGGGGAGCAGTTGTTCGTCCGCCGACCGCGGCCTCCGGCCCGGCGATTCCGGCCGCGGTGCCGGCGGCGGGATTCACGCCGTCTCCGCGAAGGGGGAGACGTCGTTCATCCGAAGACCAGCACTGCCCGGCAGTCGCCCCGGAGGCGAGCACGACCCGGCGGTTCACCCCTCCGTCCACCTCGGCCTCCGTCCCGGACCACGCCACACGCACGAAACTCCCACCCACCTGGACGCAGCTCACCATCCGCGCGTTGCCGGGTGCCACCGATCATCGTGCAGAGTCCGCGGCCCCGGCGCCAGTTCTGAAAACCCGGGCCTTGCCAGTGTTCCATAACTCTGTTATCAATGAATAACACTGTTACGAAAGGACCGCGACCATGACCAACCAGTTCCTCGAAGGCAACTTCGCCCCCGTCACCCACGAGCACACCGCCACGCGGCTCGACGTGACCGGGGAGCTGCCCGGCTACCTCGACGGCCGCTACCTGCGCAACGGGCCCAACCCGCTCGCGCGCCAAGACCCTGAGAGCTACCACTGGTTCCTCGGGGGCGGCATGGTCCACGGCGTCCGCCTGCGGGACGGGCGGGCCGAGTGGTACCGCAACCGCTGGATCCGCACGCCGCACGTCGCGGGGTTGCTGGGGGAAGGCCCCGAAGCGCCCAACATGGGCATCGGGGCCAACACGAACGTCATCGGGCACGCAGGGCGCACGCTGGCGCTCATCGAGGGCGGCCTGCCGACCTACGAGCTCACCGAGGAGCTCGACACCGTCGGCGCGTGCGACTTCGACGGCACGCTGCCCGGCGGCTACACAGCCCACCCCAAGCGCGACCCGGCCACGGGCGAGCTGCACGCCGTCACCTACACGTTCGGGCTGGGCAACCGCGTGCGGTACTCGGTCGTCGGCACCGACGGGCGGGCGCGGCGCGTCGTGGACATCGAGGTGACCGGCCAGCCGATGATGCACGACTTCTCACTGACCGAAAAACACGTGATCTTCTACGACCTGCCCGTGACCTTCGACCTCAACCAGACGCCGGCCCGCGTCGACATGCCCGACCCGGTCACGGCGCGCTCCGGCCGGGGCGTGAGCTCACTGCCGTACCGCTGGAACCCCGAATACCCGGCGCGCGTCGGCGTGATGCCGCGCGACGGGGACAACGCGGACGTGCGCTGGTTCGACGTCGAGCCGTGCTACGTCTTCCACCCGCTCAACGCCTACGACGACGGTGACCGGATCGTCCTGCACGTCGTGCGCCACCCCAAGGTGTTCGACCACGGCGTGCACGGCCCGACCGAAGGCGAGCCGACACTCGACCGCTGGACCGTCGACCTCGGGGCGGGCAAGGTCCTCGAAGAGCGGATCGACGAGCACGGCCAGGAGTTCCCGCGCGTCGACGAGCGTCGCGTCGGGCGCGCGCACCGCTACGGCTACGCCGTGGCCGTCGACGGGCTCTCGAACCTCACCGGCGCCGTGTACAAGCACGACCTGCGCACCGGGACCGCCCAGCGGCACGGATTCGGGCCCGGCCGCGTGCCCGGCGAGTTCGTGTTCGTTCCGTCCCGTGTGGACGCTGCCGAGGACGAAGGCGTGCTCATGGGTTTCGTCTTCGACGCAGCCACCCAGCGCAGCGACCTGACGTTGCTCGACGCGGGAACGCTGGAGCCCGTCGCGGCCGTGCACCTGCCCGACCGGGTGCCCCACGGCTTCCACGGCAACTGGGTGCCGATCGGCTAGCCCGAACGGCCTACGTCAGCACCCGCTGATCGCCCGTGTAGAGGTTCATGCTGTCGCCACGCAGGAAACCGATGAGCGTCATGCCGTTCTCCTCCGCCAGCTCAACGGCCAAAGAGGACGGAGCGGACACGGCGGCGAGCAGGCCGATCCCGGCCATCGCCGCCTTCTGCACCAGTTCGAACGAGGCCCGGCCGGAAACCAGCAGCCCGCAGTCGGGCGCGGGGATCCGGCCGGCTTGCACGGCCCACCCGAGCACCTTGTCCACGGCGTTGTGCCGCCCCACGTCCTCGCGCACGACCTCCAGCTCACCGTCCGGAGTGAACAGTGCGGCCGCGTGCAGCCCGCCAGTGGACTTGAACACCTTCTGTTGTTCCCGCAACGTATCCGGGAGCTTCACCAGCACGTCGGTCTTGACCTCGAACGGCGAGTCCGCGGGCGAGAAGCGGCTCTTCAGCTTCACGGCGTCGAGCGCGGCCTTGCCGCAGACGCCGCACGAGGACGTGGTGTAGAAGTTGCGCTCCACCCCGACATCCGGAGGTGCCACTCCGGGCGCGAGTGTCACGTCGAGCACGTTGTAGGTGTTGCGCCCCTGGTCGTCGACGCCGTCGCAGTAACGCGCGGCCGCGATGTCCTCGCGGGACCCGAGCACGCCCTCCGACAACAGGAAGCCGTGGGCCAGCTCGACATCGTGACCCGGAGTGCGCATCGTCACCGCGAGTGCTTTGCCGCCGACCCGGATCTCCAACGGCTCCTCGGCCGCCAGTGAGTCGGGGCGACGACGTTCACCGGTCGAGGAAATCCTCCGCACCGGTCGCCGGACGGTCACCCTGCCCATCTGTCCACCTTTCAACGGCCTTTGAAGACGTGCGCAGACGATCTACGACACCCAGCCGATGCAACGTCGGGGAATAAGTAATACATTCCCAGCATCACCTCACAGTTCGGAGGAGTCTGACGATGGCCCTCGGCTTCCTGGCCCGCTCTCGTATCGTCGCACCGCCCGGCTGGACCCGTTGGCTGGTCCCACCCGCAGCGCTCTCGATACATCTCTCGATCGGTCAAGCGTACGCATGGAGCGTGTTCAAAACGCCGCTCGAGAAAACCATGCACCTCTCGGGCACGGAGTCCGGGCTGCCGTTCCAGCTGGGCATCGTGATGCTCGGCCTGTCGGCGGCGTTCGGCGGCACGCTCGTGGAGAAGAACGGCCCGCGCTGGGCCATGTTCGTGGCGACGATCTGCTTCGGCGCCGGCTTCCTCGTGGCGGCGCTCGGCGTCGCCACCGGGCAGTTCTGGCTCGTGGTCGTGGGCTACGGCGGGATCGGCGGTATCGGCCTCGGGATCGGCTACATCTCACCGGTGTCGACGCTGATCAAGTGGTTCCCCGACCGGCCCGGCATGGCCACGGGCATCGCGATCATGGGCTTCGGCGGCGGCGCGCTCATCGCCTCGCCGTGGTCCTCGGCGATGCTCGGCTCGACGCCGACCGCGAGCGACATCGCGGTGGCGTTCCTGATCCACGGCATCGTCTACGCGGTGTTCATGACGATGGGCGTGCTGATCGTGCGCGTGCCGGCCGACGGGTGGAAGCCCGCCGGCTGGGAGCCGAAGGTCCTGGAGACCCGGAAGCTCGTCTCCACGCACAACGTCTCGGCCGCCAACGCGCTCAAGACACCGCAGTTCTGGTGCCTGTGGATCGTGCTGTGCCTCAACGTGACCGCCGGCATCGGCATCCTGGAGAAGGCCGCGCCGATGATCACGGACTTCTTCAAGGGCACCTCGGCTCCGGTCAGCACGGCCGCCGCCGCCGGTTTCGTCGCGATGCTCTCGCTCACCAACATGCTCGGCCGGTTCGTCTGGTCGTCCACTTCGGACCTGGTGGGGCGCAAGAACATCTACCGCTTCTACCTCGGCGTGGGCGCGGTGCTGTACCTGATCATCGCGCTGACCACGAACTCGTCGAAGCTGCTGTTCGTGCTGTGCGCGATGCTGATCCTCTCGTTCTACGGCGGCGGTTTCGCGACGCTCCCGGCGTACCTGAAGGACCTGTTCGGCAACTACCAGGTCGGCGCCATCCACGGCCGGCTGCTCACCGCGTGGTCGGTCGCCGGTGTGCTCGGGCCGCTGATCGTCGACGGCATCGCCGACAGCGAGAAGTCCGCGGGCAAGAGTGGTCCGGACCTCTACGCGACGTCGTTCTACATCATGATCGCACTGCTCGTGGTCGGCTTCATCGCCAACGAGTTCGTGCGGCCGGTCAAGGCGAAGTTCCACGAACCCGTGGCGAGCACCCAGGTGGGGAGTGAGGCGTGATGAGCGCACCGAACGTGGAAGGACGCCCGGCCGGGCGCACCGCGCTGCTCGTGGTCGCTTGGCTGTGGGTGCTGGTGCCGTTCGTGTACGGCGTTTACGAGCTGATCCTGAAGGTCATCGACCTGTTCAGCAGCTGATCGGTCACTTTCGTTCCGTGAGAACCCCCGGATCCTTCCGGGGGTTTTTCACTGGACAAATGGTCAAGAGTCGTTGACCATTGCTCCTCGTGACTGGGGACGACTACGTTCCGCCCTCCGACAGCGTCGAGGTGCGGACCACTCAACAACTGCGCGCGGTGAACAACCTGGTGCGCCACCGCGTGCTCGCCGTGCTGCGCGACGGGCCCGCGACGATCACGCAGATCGCCGCGCGCCTCGACCTCGCGAAAGGGAGCTCGAGTTATCACGTCCGGGTGCTGGAACGCGCCGGTCTGATCCACGTCGTCCGGACGCGCAAGGTGCGTGGCGTGGTGGAGCGCTACTACGGCATGGTCGCGAAGTCCGTGGTGCTGCCCGACCCGGCACCCGGCCAGCGGGACGTGTTGCTGCAGCACGCGATCGACGACCTGGCCACCGCCCCGGAGGGGGCGCGGTACGTGCGCATGGCGCACCTGCGCCTGGGGGAGTCCCGCTACGCGGAGTTCGAGCGCCGCCTGGGCGCGCTGCTCGACGAGATGCAGGCGGCCCGCGAACCGGACGAACCCGCCGCGACGGTCGCGGTGGCGTTCTTCCGGCCCGGCGAGGGGGCGGCGCGATGAGCGTGATGGTGCGTGTTCTCCGCCGCTCGGGTGCGGCGCCCAAGATGCCGCCCGCCTTCGCGCGGCTGTGGGGAGCGGCGACGGTGTCGGCGTTGGGGGACGGGGCGTATGCGGCGGCGCTGCCGTTGTTCGCGGTGGCGTTGAGCAAGGATCCCGTGGTGATCAGCCTGGTGTCGGTGGCGATGGTCTTGCCGCACCTGGTGGTGGGGCTGGTGGCGGGCGCGCTGGTGGACCGGTGGGACCGGCGGCGGACGATGTGGGTCGCGGATCTGTGGCAGGCGTTGTTGCTGGCCCTCGCGGTGGTGGCGGGGGCCGTCGGGGCGCTGGGGATCCCGGCGTTGCTGGCGCTGGCGTTCCTGCTGGGCGTGGGGGAGCTGTTCTTCGACGTGGCCTCGCAGGCCTACCTGCCGGACCTGCTCGGGCGCGACCAGACGTTGCTGCGCCGCGCCAACGGGCGGCTGCGGGGTGCGTCGACGGCGGCCGGGCAGTTCGCGGGGCCGCCGGTGGGCAGCTTCCTGTTCTCGCTGGCGCGGACGATGCCGTTCCTGGTGGACGCCGTGTCGTTCGTGGCGAGTGCGCTGCTGATCCGGACGTTGCCGCCGGCGCCGGTGCCCGAGCGGGTCGAGGGCCGCGGCGTGTGGGCGGACGCGCGGGAGGGGTTCGGGTACGTCGTCCGGGATCGGCTGCTGCTCGGGCTGGCGTTGCGGCCGGCGGTCGGCAACCTGGCGTTCGGCGCGGTGGGCGCGGTGCTGGTGCTGTTCGCGCAGGACACGCTGGGCCTGTCCGCGGTCGGCTACGGCTTCCTGCTCGCCGCCGACGCCGTCGGCGGGTTGCTGGGCGCGATGGTCGTGGCGGGACCGCTCGAGAAACTCCTCGGCACGGGCACGGCGCTCACCCTGACGGCCGTCGTGGAGGGCGCGTCCATCCTCGTCTTCGGACTCGCGGGCAACCCGTGGCTCGCCGGCGCCATGTTCGCCCTCTGCGGCTGCGCCATGGCCACCACCATGGTGCTCGGCTGGTCGCTGCGCCAGGCGATCGTCCCGGGCCGGCTCATGGGCCGGGTCGCCGCGGCCTCCCGTCTGGTCGCCCTGTCGGCCGGCCCCCTCGGCGCGCTCCTGGGCGGCTGGCTCGCCTCGGCGGCGGGCCTGCGCACCCCGTACTTCGCCGCCGCGGCGGTTCTGCTGACGATGACCGTGGTGACGATGAGCATGACCAGCAACGCCAAGGTGAAAGCGGCGCTGGAGTCCAGAGTGGACGGTTAGAGCTCCGCCAGCAGCCGGCGCCGCGCGGAGTCCACGTGGTCGGCGGCGACGCGGTCCAGCTCGGCCGCGTCGCCGCCCCGGATCAGGGCCGCCAGTTCGCGGTGTTCGGCGACGACGTGGGAGCGGTACTGCGAGCCGCCCAGCGACACGCGCTGCAGCTGGAACAGGAACACCTGCGAACGCACCGCCTCCCACGCCTCCGTCAGGCGACGGTTGCCTGCGGCCGCGTAGACGCGGTCGTGGAACGAGATGTCCAACGCCAGCAACTGCGGGCCGTCCGCGCCGGACGAGACCGCGGACGACAGGGCCGTGACGAGGTCGTCCAGGGCGGCCAGATCGTCCACAGTGGACCGCGTGCGAGCCGTGACCGCGGCCAGGCGGTCGAGTGCGGCCCGCACGGAGTACACCTCCTCGACGTCCACCGCGGTCACCTCGACGACCGTGGTCGGGCGGTGCCAGCCGCCGCGGACGAGGCCCTCGCGGGTGAGCAGGGCGAGGCCCTCGCGGACCGAGCCGCGGCTGACCTCCAGCGCCGCGGCGAGCTCGACCTCGCGCAGGGGCGCGCCGGGCGGGAAGTGGCCGGCGAAGATCGCGTCGCGCACGCGGTCGGCCGCTTCCTCGGCGAGGCCGCGCCGGGCGGCCTTCTGCAGGGGCTCCATCGGTCAATGTTGACATTCGGACATGAGCACTTCAAGGTGGGGGAGCCACCGTGAGCCGAAGGAGAGCCCATGCGCCCCGCGTTCCACCTCGCCATCCCGGTCGACGACCTCGCCCGCGCCCGCGCGTTCTACGGCGGCGTGCTCGGCCTGGCGGAGGGCCGGTCGTCGGACGCGTGGGTGGACTGGGACTTCCGCGGCCACCAGGTGGTCACGCACGTGGTGCCCGGCGCGAAAGCCGAGGCCGGCCGCAACCCCGTGGACGGCCACGACGTGCCCGTGCCGCACTTCGGCCTGGTCCTCGACGTCGACTCCTTCCACGAGCTCGCCGGCCGCCTGCGCGGCGCCGGGACGGAGTTCGTGATCGAGCCGTACCAGCGCTTCGCGGGCGAGCCGGGGGAGCAGTGGACGATGTTCCTGCACGACCCGGCCGGCAACGCCCTGGAGTTCAAGGCGTTCCGCGACGAAGCGCAGCTGTTCGCGAAGTGAACGTCCTCGTCACCGGCGGCTCCCGCGGCATCGGCCGCGCGATCGCCCACGCCTTCGCCGCCCGGGGTGACCGGGTGGCCGTCCACTATGGATCGAACGCCGAAGCAGCCGAGGAGACGCTTGCCGCACTCCCGGGCGAGGGGCACGTGCTCGTCGGCGGCGACCTCGGCGATCCCCAAGCGGCGCAACGGATCGCGGACACGGCCGAGGAGCTGCTCGGCGGCGTCGACGTGCTCGTGAACAACGCGGCCGTCGGCACGACCCCCGAGACGTCCACACCCGTCGCGACCGTCGGCTACGCACACTGGCAGGACGTCTGGCGGCGCACGCTGGAGGTCAACCTGATGGGCGCCGCCAACCTGTCCTTCCACGTCGCCCGCCACCTCATCGCGCGCAAGGCGCCGGGGCGGATCGTGAACGTCGGCTCGCGCGGCGCGTTCCGCGGCGAACCCGAGCACCCCGCGTACGGCGCGAGCAAGGCCGCGCTGCACGCGCTCGGCCAGTCGCTCGCGGTCGAGCTGGCGCCGCATGGGATCTCGGTGACCTCGGTGGCACCCGGGTTCACCGCGACCGAACGCGTCGCGCACCGGATCACCGACGCCGTGCGGGCCCAGAGCCCCTTCGGCCGGGTGGCCGAGCCGGAGGAGATCGCCAACGCGGTCGTGTACCTGGCGTCGGCCGAGGCGACCTGGGCCTCGGGCGCGATCCTCGACCTGAACGGCGCTTCCTACCTGCGCTGAGCTGTGAACTGGGTCACGCGTGCAGCAGGCGGCGGCACGAATGCGTCGGTAGGGCGTGCGGATCGCAGGGAAGATCGTCGTCTCGACGCTGGCGCTGGTGGTGTTCGCCGGCACGGCCTACGGCTACTCGACGCTGAGCTCACTCGACGACGTCACGCGCAGCAGCGTGATCGACGCCGGCAAGCAGCCCCGACCCGGTGAACAGCCGGCCGACGGGTCGCTCGACATCCTGCTCGTCGGCCGCGACTCGCGGACCGACGAGAAGGGCAACCCGCTCCCGGCGGACGTCCTGCGTGAACTGCGGGCCGGGCCCAACGGTGACGACCTCACCGACACCTTGATCGTGCTGCGGATCCCGAACGGCACGCAGACGGTTAAGGCGTTCTCGATCCCGCGCGACTCCTACGTGACCCTGCCGGGCGGCCAGAAGGGCAAGATCAACGCCGCATTCGGCCGCGCGAAGAACGCCGAGGCCGAGAAACTGCGCGCCGCGGGCGAGACCGACAAGGACAAGATCGAGCAGGAGTCGCTCACAGCCGGGCGGCGCGCCACGCGGCAGGTGGTCGAGGACCTCACGGGTGTGACGATCGACCACTTCGCCGAGGTGAACCTGCTGAGCTTCTACGACATCAGCAACGCCGTCGGCGGCGTCGAGGTGTGCCTGAAGCAGGCGTCGTCCGACCGCGATTCCGGCGCGAACTTCCCGGCCGGGCCGCAGAAGATCTCCGGCGCCGCCGCGCTCGCTTTCGTGCGCGAGCGCAAGCCGCTGCCCCGCGGCGACATCGACCGCGTGGTCCGTCAGCAGGTGTTCCTCGCTTCGCTGGCGCACCAGGTCCTTTCGGCGGGCACGCTCTCGAACCCGGGCAAGGTCAGCGATCTCATCGATGCCGTGAAGAAGTCCGTGGTCCTCGACGACTCCTGGAACCTGCTCGACTTCGTCGGCCAGATGCGGGGGATCTCCGGCGGCGGCATCCAGTTCTCGACGGTCCCGATCGTGAACCCGGACTACCGCTACAGCAAGAGCGACCCGCGCGCGACGGCGGTGCAGGTGGATCCCGCGCAGGTCAAGCAGTTCGCGGCGAGCCTGATCGGTGCGCCGCCGACTTCCTCGAAACCGCAAGCACCTTCGGGTGTGGTGGTGGACGTGGCCAACGCAGGCGACGCGAGTGGTCTGGCCCAGCGCGTCTCGGACGTGTTGAAGGACAAGGGTTTCGCACCCGGCACCACCGGCAACGCCGCCGCGCGCCGCACCTCACTGGTCCGGTACGGCGCCGCGCTGGCCACCCAGGGCAAGGCGGTGGCGGAGCTCCTGGGGGGCCTCGCCACCGCCGAGTCCGCCGACGTGCCGGCCGGCCACATCGAGGTGACGCTCGGCCAGGTCTACGCCGGACCGGGCACGTCGTCGGGCGGCGGCACCGGCAGTGGGGACACGGGCGGAGGAGCTGCTGCCGGGGCGGGGGACGCACCGATCACGGGCGCCGGGGAGAACTGCGTGAACTGACGGCGCACTCGTCTCCGGCGCCGGCCGACCGGGCGAGGGCGATCGTCGCCGGCGCCGGTCGGCGTGGCGGGGCGGCGGCCGCGTGGGCGGAGCTGGTTGACTGGACCGATGCGATCTTGGGCCCGCTGGCTGCTCGCCGCCGCCGTTCTGGTGGTGCTCGCTCTCACGCTCCGCCCCGGGCACCTCAGCCCGCCGGAGAACGTCAACCTCGTGCCGCTCGCCGGGATCGTCGACGAGGCCCGCAACGCCAACGGTCGCCTCGGGCTGATCAACAACGCCGGCAACATCGCGCTCTTCGTGCCGCTCGGCTTCCTGGCGACTGTGGCCACGCGCCGGAAAGCCGCCGTGATCGCGGCGCTGGCCGGGTTCTCGGTAGTGATCGAGATCGTCCAGTACTTCGTGGGTCGCAGTGCCGATGTCGACGACGTCCTGCTCAACACCCTCGGCGCGGCACTCGGCGTGCTGCTGGCCACCGTGGTCCGGTCACGCCGGAAAACCCCCGCGTGACCGGACCGAAGCGTCACGAGTGGTGGTGCGGCTCCAGCCGGACCACGACCGCCTTCGACACCGGCGTGTTGGACTTCTCCGCGACGGAGTCCAGCGGCACCAGCGCGTTGGCCTCCGGGAAGTAGGCCGCCGCGCAGCCGCGGGCCGTCGGGTAGGACACCGCGCGGAAGCGCGGCGCCCGGCGGTCGCCGTCACGCCACTCCGAGACCAGGTCCACGATCTCGCCGTCGGCGATGCCGAGCTCGGCCAGGTCTTCGGGGTGGACGAACACCACGCGCCGGCCGTCCTCGATGCCGCGGTAGCGGTCGGACAGGCCGTAGATGGTGGTGTTGTACTGGTCGTGGCTGCGCATCGTCTGCAGCAGCAGCCGGCCTTCCGGCACCTGCGGATACTCCAGCTCCGACACGGTGAACGTGCCCTTGCCGGTGGCCGTGCCGGTGAACTCGCGGGAGTCGCGCGGGGCGTGCGGCAGCGTGAACCCGTCGGGCTCGCGCACGCGGCGGTTGTAGTCGTGGCAGCCCGGGACCACGGCCGCGATCCGGTCGCGGATCAGGTCGTAGTCCTTCTCGAACGAGCGCCACGGCACGGCGTGGTCCGCGCCCAGCAGGCGCTCGGCCAGCCGGCAGATGATGGCCACCTCGGAGATCAGGTGCTCCGAAGCCGGCTTCACGCGGCCGCGCGAGGCGTGCACCTGCGACATCGAGTCCTCGACGGTCACGAACTGCGGGCCCGACTCCTGCACGTCACGCTCGGTGCGGCCCATCGTCGGCAGGATCAGCGCGGTGGTGCCGTGGACCACGTGCGAACGGTTGAGCTTCGTCGACACGTGCACGGTGAGCGAGCACGAGCTCAACGCCTTCGCCGTGAGCTCGGAGTCGGGTGTCGCGGCGGCGAAGTTGCCGCCCATCGCGAAGAAGACCTTGCCGCGGCCGTCGCGCATCCCGCGGATCGCGTCGACGGTGTCCCAGCCGTGCTCGCGCGGCACGGTGATGCAGAACTCGCGGTCGAGCGCGTCCATGAACGGCTCGGGCATCTTCTCCCAGACGCCCATGGTGCGGTCGCCTTGCACGTTCGAGTGGCCGCGCACCGGGCACAGGCCCGCGCCCGGCTTGCCGATCATGCCCCGCGCCAGCGCGAGGTTCGTGATCTCGGAGATCGTGGGCACCGCGTGCTTGTGCTGCGTGAGCCCCATGGCCCAGCAGTAGATCGTGCGCTCGGACGTGGCGATCATCCGCGCGACGTGCTCGATCTGCGCCCGCTGCAGGCCGGTGGCGGTCTCCGTCTCGGCCCAGTCGAGCTCGCGCAGGTTCTTCGCCCAGTCCTCGAACCCGTAGGTCGAGGAGTTCACGAAGTCCTGGTCGACGATCGTGCCCGGCGCCTCTTCCTCCCACTGCAGCAGCAGGTGGCCCACGGCCTGGAACAGCGCGAGGTCGCCGCCGAGGCGGATCTGCGCGAACTCGTCGGCGAGCGGGGTGCCCTCGCCGACGACCCCGCGCACGTTCTGCGGGTTCTTGAACCGCATCAGCCCGGCCTCGGGGAGCGGGTTCACGGCCACGACCTTGGCGCCCTTGCCCTTCGCCGTCTCCAGCGCGGAGAGCATGCGCGGGTGGTTGGTGCCCGGGTTCTGCCCGACGACCACGATCAGGTCGGCGTCGTGGATGTCCGCGAGCGACACCGAGCCCTTGCCGATGCCGATGCCGGTGGACAGCGCCGAGCCCGACGACTCGTGGCACATGTTCGAGCAGTCCGGCAGGTTGTTGGTGCCGTAGGAGCGCACGAGCAGCTGGTAGAGGAACGCGGCCTCGTTGCTGGTGCGGCCCGAGGTGTAGAACACGGCCTCGTGCGGGCTGGCCAGCCCGTTGAGCTCGGCCGCGACGAGGTCGAACGCGGCGTCCCACGAGATCGGCTCGTAGTGCGTGGCGCCCTCGCGCAGCACGAACGGCTCGGTGATCCGGCCCTGCTGGCCCAGCCAGTAGTCCGTCTTGTCCTGCAGGTCGGCGACCGCGTGGCCGGCGAAGAACTCGCGGTCCACGCGGCGGCGCGTGGCTTCCTCGGCGACGGCCTTCGCACCGTTCTCGCAGAACTCCGCCAGCTTGCGCTTCTCGCCGTCGGCCTGACGCGGCTCGGGCCACGCGCAGCCCGGGCAGTCGAAGCCCGCGCGCTGGTTGAGCAAGCGCAGCGTGAGGGCGGTGCGCGTGGGACCCATTTGCTCGACGCCTCGCCGGAGAGAAACGGCGACGCCGGGAATGCCGGCCGCGTAGCTCTTCGGCTTGCCCACCTTCAGGTCGGCTTCGTCCACGTCGTGCTTCGGCGCATCACGGTGCATGGGTCCATCGTCCGCCTCGATGATCGACAGTCCAACACCGGGTAGCGCATTTCACGTCGACAATTCACGCCCGGTGAGCCCGCTCCCGGCGTTCGGCGAGCTTCAGCCCGCGGTCGGCGACCGTCACGACCAGCAGCACCGCGCTGATCACCACGAGCACCATGCCGAGGTGGTGCAGGCCGGCCGAATCGGCGTGCACGCCGTAGCACTGGGCGATCACGGTGGAGGCCACGATCGCGCCGAGGTACTGGGCCGTGCGGAACAGGCCGCTCGCGGTGCCCATGGTCTCGGCGGGCGACTCGCGGTAGAGCGTGGTCTGGTTCGCGACGCTCGTGAGGCCCTGGGCCAGCCCGAACACCGCGACCAGGGCCAGCAGCCCGACCAGCCACGTCGTGTCGCCGACGAACAGCAGCGCGACCGAACCGGCCAGCAGCGCCACGGCGACCACCACCAGCCGCGCGCGGATCCCCGTCGCGCGGCCCGAGAACGCCGCCGCGCACACGGCCACGACCGACATCGGCAGCAGCAGCGCCCCCGCGATCGCGTCGCTGAAGCCCCGGCCTTCCTCGAGCCACTGCACGTAGCCGAACATGATCGCGTAGATCACCATGAAGCTCAGGGCCTGACGCAGGTAGGTGCGCAGGATCGGGGTGTTGGCCACGAGCATCCGAAGGTCGATGAACGGCACCCGCGTGTGCAGCTCCACCCACACGAACGCCGCGCCGACGGCGACGGCCGCCGCGAGCAGCCACAGGTCGCCGATGCCCGGCGCCATCAGGTAGCACAGCAGCACCAGCAGCGAGAGCGAGAACAACGCGATGCCGAGCACGTCGATCGGCTTCGGTTTCGTGCCTTCGTCGCGCACCGGTGCGTCCTTCGGGACCCAGAAGATCGCCAGCAGCAGCGACGCGCCCGCGAGCGGGATGTTCACGGCGAAGATGGCCGGCCAGCCGAAGAGCGTGATCAGCACGCCGCCGAGCGTCGGGCCGATGACCATGATCGTCTGCGACGACAGTGAGAGCAGCGACAGCACCCGCGCGGGCACACCCTGGCCCAGCGCGTCGGCGCGTTTGCGCAGCACGGCCATCGCGGCGGGGAAGCCGGCACAGGTGCCGATGCCGAGCACCGCGCGCACGCCGGTGAGCCACTCGACGGAGAACGGGATCATGCCGGCGATCCCGGCGACGATCACCACGGACGCGCCGCTGAGCAGCACGCGCCGCGCGCCGTAGCGGTCGACCAGCAGGCCGACCACGGGCTGGCCGACGGCGGTGGCGAGGTAGAGCGCGGAGATCAGCCAGGCCGTCTTGCCGGGCCCGGCGCCGAAGCTCTGCCCTATCGGCACGAGCGCGACGGCGATGAGGGTGGAGTTGATGGGGTTCAGCACCGCGCTCGCCACCAGCGGGGTGACGAGTTTGGCACCGAAGCTCGCCGGTGCCTTTCGGGGCGTTGCGGTGGTCGTCACGGCTCCTTCGTCCTGGAGATGTCGGGGAATGGTCGGGTGTCCTCCACGGCGTCCGCGCTGACGTCGGTGTTCCGGTCCCGGCGGCGGTGCCGGGCAGGCCGGATGATCAGTGTTCGGCGACGCGTTGCAGCAGGGGCAGGGCCCGGCGCACCGTCTCCAGCTCCTCGGCGGTCAGCTCGGCCGCGAGGGCGTGGGCGAGCCACTCGTCGCGGTGCTGGCGGATGCCCTGCACGGTCTTCGCGCCGAGCTCGGACACCGACAGCACGGTGCGGCGGCCGTCGGCGGGGTCGCGCGAGCGGGCGAGGTACCCGAGCGCGTCGAGCGCCGAGAGCGTGGTGGCCATCGACTGCTGCCGCACGTGCTCGGCGGCGGCGAGCTCACCCTGTGTCGCCGGGCCTTCGCGGTAGAGGCGGTTGAGCGCCGCCGACTGCGAGGGCGTGAGGCTGTCGGCGTTGTCGACCTGCCGCAGCCGGCGGTGCAGCTGCGCGACGACGCCGCGCAGCCAGCCTGCGGATTCGGCGACTGGAGCGGGTACGGTGGCCATATCCACAGTTTAGGCTGTGTAGTCTGGCCTGTGCATCCTGCGGAGGGGCGACCTTGGCCACACCCGGTGACGGAGGTCTCCGCGGCCGGGCGGGGTGCGAGGGCTCGGAACGAAGTGAACGAACGCCACACCGGAAGCGGTAACGGCTTTTTCGACGGGCGGAGAACTGGTTCTTCTCCGTTTTTTCACGTCGTTTCCGGTGCAATCATCGCTTGTTGACACCCCTTCATCCGGGCAGGACGATGAGGATTCGCGCTGCACCACGGCACCATTTCTTTGAGCCGGCTGACATGCGCGCCATTTTCGGAAAATGGCGTGGCGGGAGGCACCGATGCCTGCTTGGATCCGGAACCGCCGGCACAGCCGGGCGGACGCGCGGGCTGCCGCCGAGATCGGACGCGGGCCCGGGTACGCGCTGGTCGCGGGCTGGTCGGGGATCCTCTTCGCGGTGCTGTTCACCGTCGCGCTGATCCTGGTGCACCGGGCGCCGGGACTGGCCGTGCCGGACAGCCGGTACGCGAATTTCTACGCCGACGGCGGTTCCAGTGCCTTGGTGACCGCCGGCGTGTACATCGTGCCGTTCGCGGGCATCGTGTTCCTGTGGCACATGATGGCCACGCGTGAATTCATCGCGAGCCTCCCTGCCGCGCAGAACCGGGAAATACCGCGGGCGCTGCAGCTGGCCTCCGGGGTGGCGTTCGTCATCCTGCTGTTCTCGGGGATGGCGCTGGCCGGGGCGATCGCCCTGCTGAAGCAGTTCTCGGTGGCGCCGCTACCGCCCGTGTACGTGGCGCGAGCCCTGAGCGCGGCCGGTTACGGGCTCGTGTTCGTCTTCGGTGCCCGGGTCGCCGGCATGTACATGATCACCACGACGACGCTGCTCAACTCCGCCGGCGTGCTGGCGCGCCCGCTGGTGTGGTTCGGCTACCTCTGCGCCGCGACGGTGCTGCTGAGCTGGACCTTCCACCCGGTCTTCGCGCTCATCTTCCCCGGCTGGGTCTTCGTCGTCGGCGTCGTGGCGGTGGTCCGGGCCCACCAGGCCAAGGCACGGACCTCTCAGCCGAGCCGGGCCGGCGCCGTGCCGTCGCCGGCCGAAGGGCACCTCTCCAAGGAGTGAACGCCATGACCACCAGGACCCCCGTCGACGAGATCCCCGGCCCGCGCGCGCTGCCCATCGTCGGCAACGCCTTCGACATCGACGCCCACAGCCCCTTCGAGAGCATGATGAACATGGCCCGGGAGTACGGCCCGATCTTCCGGCTGACCACACCCGGCGGCGTGCGGCTGATCGTGTCCGGCGCCTCGCTGGTCGAGGAGATCTGCGACGACGCGCGCTTCGACAAGGTGGTCAGCGGCGGCCTCGTGAACGTGCGGCGCACGGCGACCTCGACCGGCCTGTTCACGGCCGAGACGGACGATCCGCTGTGGCACCGCGCGCACAACATCTTGATGAAGCCCTTCAGCCTGCAGTCCATGCGCGATTACGTGCCGATGATGCTGGACATCGCGGGCCAGCTCGTCGACAAGTGGGAGCGGCTGAACCCGGACGAGGACGTGGACGTGCCGGCCGACATGACCCGGCTGACGCTGGACACCATCGCGCTGTGCGGGTTCGGGTACCGGTTCAACTCCTTCTACCGCGACACCCAGCACCCGTTCGTCGCGGCGATGATCCGCACGCTCACCGAGTCACAGGCCCGCGCCCGCCGGCTGCCCATCCAGACCCGGCTGCGGATCCACGCGCAGCGGCAGCTGGAGGAGGACCAGGCGTTCATGAACGACCTGGTCGACAAGCTCATCGCCGAACGCCGCGCCGAGGGCGAGGCCGGCAAGAAGGACGACCTGCTCGGCCAGATGATCAACGGGGTCGACAAACAGAGCGGCGAGCGGCTGCCCGACGAGAACATCCGGGCCCAGTGCATCACGTTCCTCATCGCCGGCCACGAGACCACGAGCGGCCTGCTGTCGTTCGCGATCTACTACCTGCTCAAGAACCCCGAGGTGCTCGCGCGCGCCCGCGCCGAGGTCGACGAGGTGTTCGGCACCGGCGCCGAGCCCACCTACGAGCAGATCCACAAGCTGATCTACGTCCGGCAGGTGCTCAGCGAGGCCCTGCGGCTGTGGCCGACCGCGCCCGGGTTCACGCGCACGCCGTTCGAGGAGACCGTGATCGGCGACCGGTACCTGGTCGAGCACGGCCTCCCACTGACCGTGCTCACGCCGATGCTGCACCGCGACCCCAGTGTGTGGGGCGACGACGCGGAGGAGTTCGACCCCGACCACATGGCCCCGGAACGGCTCGCGGCCCTCTCGCCCAACGTGTACAAGCCCTTCGGCACCGGGCAGCGGGCCTGCATCGGCCGGCAGTTCGCCTTGCAGGAGGCCGTGCTCGTGCTCGGCATGCTGATCCAGCGCTTCGACTTCGTCGACCACCTGAACTACCAGCTGAAGACCAAGACGACGCTGACCATCAAGCCCGACGAGATGCACATCCGGGTGCGCCCGCGCCCCGGGTTCGTCCTGACCCGGCCAGGCGGCGCCCCCGCGGCGCCGGCGAAATCCGTCTCCGCGGCGCCCGCCCCGCGCGTCGCGCTCCCGCCGGACGCGCACAAGACCCCGCTGCTGGTCGCCTACGGCTCGAACCTCGGGACCGCGGAAGGCCTCGCGACACGGCTCGCCCGCGAGGGGACCGAGCGCGGCTACGCCGTGACCCTCAGCGCGCTCGACGACGTCACGGACGCGCTGCCGTCCCCGGGCCTGGCCGTGATCGTCACGTCGTCCTACAACGGCACGCCGCCGGACAACGCCGGCAAGTTCTGCGACTGGCTGCGCCGGCCCGGCACCGCGAAGGACGCCGCCGCCGGGCTGTCCTACACCGTGTTCGGCTGCGGCAACACCGAATGGGCGGCGACCTACCAAGCCGTGCCGAAGCTGATCGACACCGAGCTGGCTGCGCACGGCGCCACCCGGCTGCACCCCCGGGGCGAGGGCAACGCGAACGGCGACTTCGACGCCCAGTACCGCACCTGGCACCACGGGCTCTGGGCCGACGTGGCCGCGAGCGCCGGCCTGCCCGAGAGCGCGGCCGAGCCGGCCACCACCGGCCCCCGGCTGTCGATCACGCTGGTCAACCGCCAGCTGAACAACCCGGTGATCATGTCGTACCAGGCGCAGCCGGCCCTGGTGCGGGCGAACCGCGAGCTGTACCCGTCCGACGGCGGGCGGTCCACGAAGCACATCGAGGTGGCGCTGCCCGAGGGCGCCGACTTCCGCGCCGGGGACCACCTCGGGGTGCTGCCGCGCAACCACCTCGACCTCATCCGCCGGGTGATGCTGCGCTTCGAGCTCGACGGGGGCATGTACGCGACGATCATCCCCCACAGCGGAGACCACACCCACCTGCCCGTCGATGAGCCCGCACCGCTGCTCGGCATCCTCGCGAGCTGCGTCGAGCTGCAGGACGTGGCCACCCGGGCCGGCATCGAGGTGCTCGCCGGCTACACCGAGGACCCCGCGCAGCGCGCCGGGCTCGAGTCGCTCGCCGGGGACGACGAGGCGTCCCAGGCCCGCTACCAGGAGCGGGTCTTCACTCCCCGCCGGTCATTGCTGGACCTGCTGGAGGAGTTCCCCGCCTGTGCGGTGCCGTTCGGCGTCTACCTCGACCTGCTGCCTCCGCTGCGGCCGCGCTACTACTCGATCTCGTCCTCGCCGCTCACCGACGCGAAGGTCGCCAGCATCACCACCGGCGTGCTGCGCGCCCCCGTGCGCGGTGGCGGCGACACCACGTTCTCGGGGGTCTGCTCCAACTACCTGGCGGGCAGCCCCGACGGCAGCACGGTGTTCGTCTTCGTGCGGCGCCCGACCATCGAGTTCCGGCCGCCGGACAACCCGCACACCCCGATGATCATGGTCGGGGCCGGGACCGGGCTCGCCCCGTTCCGCGGGTTCCTGCAGGAGCGTGCGGCGCTGCGCGCGCAGGGCGTGCCGATCGCCGAGTCGTTGCTGTTCTTCGGCTGCCGCGGCGCGGACCTGGACTTCCTGTATGCCGACGAGCTGCGCGAATACGACCGGCAAGGGGTCGCCGAGCTGCACGTCGTGTTCTCCCGCTCCCCGGTCGACGGGCGCAAGTACGTCCAGCACGAGATCACGGCCTCGGGCGACGAGGTGTGGCGGCTGCTGCAGGCCGGCGCGGCGGTGTTCGTGTGCGGCAACGCGAACACGATGGCGCCCGGCGTCCGAGCGGCCTTCACCGGGTTGTTCGCCGACAAGACGGGCACCGGCGAGGCGGACGCACAGGCCTGGCTGGCCGGGCTTCGCGCCTCGAACCGGTACGTCGAGGACATCTGGGGCGGCGGCTGAGCGCCGCCCGGGAGGGCTACGACAGGCCGAAGAGCTCCAGGACCGAGCTCTCGTTCACGCCGACGCCCTGGATCTGGTGGACGACGATCGCGCCGACGATGAGCAGCACGAGGATCGTCAGCGCCAGCACGCCCGGCCAGCGGCTCGGCGCTGATGTGTAGCCGTAGCCCGCGGAGACACCGGAGCGCCGTTCGCGCTTGCGGCGCTTCTTCATCTCCTTCTTGGCACCCAGCCAAGCGTCGAGCTCGGCGTGCTTGCGCCAGTTCGGATCGACGAGGTCCGGGTGCGTCTCCATCCGGTCGTCCGGATCTTCCGGTCGCGTCATCCGTGCACCGCCTTTCCCCCTGAGCAACCCCGCCGGAGCGGGTTCGTAGACTTGTCCATTGTGACCGAGAACGCTCCGCAGCAGAAAACCGACCTTCCGGGTGCCTGGGACCCGGCCGCCGAAGAAGCACCCATGTACGACCGCTGGGTAGCGGCCGGGTACTTCACGGCCGACGCTTCGTCGGAGAAGCCGCCGTTCTCGATCGTACTGCCGCCACCGAACGTCACCGGCAGCCTGCACATGGGCCACGCGCTCAACCACACCCTGATGGACGCGATGAGCCGCCGCCGTCGCATGCAGGGCTACGAGGTGCTGTGGCTGCCGGGCATGGACCACGCGGGCATCGCGACGCAGAACGTCGTCGAGCGCCAGCTGGCCGGCGAGGGCCTTTCGCGCCACGACCTGGGCCGGGAGAAGTTCGTCGAGCGCGTCTGGGAGTGGAAGGCCGAGTACGGCGGCAAGATCCTCGGCCAGATGAAGCGCCTCGGCGACGGCGTCGACTGGTCGCGCGAGCGCTTCACCATGGACGAGAACCTGTCGAAGGCCGTCCAGACGGTGTTCAAGAACTTCTTCGACGCCGGCCTCATCTACCGCGCCGAGCGCATCATCAACTGGTGCCCGCGGTGCCAGACCGCGCTGTCGGACATCGAGGTCGACCACCACGACGACGACGGCGAGCTCGTGTCGATCCGCTACGGCGAGGGCGACAACGCCATCGTGGTGGCCACGACCCGCGCCGAGACGATGCTGGGCGACACCGCCGTGGCCGTGCACCCGGACGACGAGCGCTACGCGCACCTGGTGGGCACCGAGGTCGAGCTGCCGCTGACCGGCCGCAAGATCCCGATCGTCGCCGACAAGCACGTGGACCCGGAGTTCGGGACCGGTGCCGTGAAGGTGACCCCGGCGCACGACCCGAACGACTTCGAGATCGGCCGCCGGCACGACCTGCCGATGCTCACGATCATGAACGAGCGCGCCGAGATCACCGCGCCGGGCCCGTTCGAGGGGCTCGACCGGTTCGAGGCGCGGCCCGCGATCGTGGCGGCGCTGCGCGAGCAGGGCCGGATCGTGGCGGAGAAGCGGCCGTACGTGCACGCGGTCGGCCACTGCTCGCGGTGCGACACCGTGGTGGAGCCGCGGCTTTCGCTGCAGTGGTGGGTGAAGGTCGAGGAGCTGGCCCGCGCCGCGGGCGACGCGGTGCGCGACGGCCGCACGAAGATCCACCCGGTCGAGCTGGAGAAGCGGTACTTCGACTGGGTCGACAACATGCACGACTGGACGATCTCGCGCCAGCTGTGGTGGGGGCATCGGATCCCGGTCTGGTACGGCCCCGACGACCAGGTCGTGTGCGTGGGCCCGGACGAGCAGCCGCCGTCGGGCGAAGGCTGGACGCAGGACCCGGACGTGCTGGACACGTGGTTCTCGTCGGGCCTGTGGCCGATGTCGACCATGGGCTGGCCGGCGCAGACCGACGATCTGGCGAAGTTCTACCCGACCAGCGTGCTGTCCACGGGCTACGACATCCTGTTCTTCTGGGTCGTGCGCATGATGATGTTCGGCGTGCAAGAAATGCAGGGCCGGTCGCCGTTCGACCACGTGTACCTGCACGGGCTCATCCGCGACGCGAACGGCAAGAAGATGTCGAAGTCGCGCGGCAACGTGATCGACCCGCTCGAGTGGATGGACGCCTACGGCGCCGACGCCACCCGCTTCACCCTCGCGCGCGGCGCGAACCCGGGCACCGACATGGCGCTGGCCGACGAGTGGGCCGCGGGCTCGCGCAACTTCTGCACGAAGCTGTGGAACGCCAGCAAGTTCGCGATGATGAACGGGGCTTCGGTCTCGGCTCCGCTGCCCGCCGCGGCGGAGCTGACCGAGGCCGATCGCTGGATCCTCGGCCGCCTCGGCGCCCTGGTGTCCGAAGTGGACGGCCTGTTCGAGGAGTTCCAGTTCGCGAAGGTCGCGGGCGCGCTGTACCAGTTCACCTGGAACGAGCTGTGCGACTGGTACCTCGAGCTCGCGAAGGTCCAGCTGTACCAAGGGGATTCCTCACGGATCGCGGCGACCCGCTCGGTGCTCGGCCACGTGCTGGACACGGTGCTGCGGCTGCTGCACCCGTTCATCCCGTTCATCACCGAGAAGCTGTGGACGGCGCTGACCGGCGGCGAGTCGCTGGTGATCGCCGCCTGGCCCACCGCGCCGGCCGGCTACGCCGACGCCGTGGCGGACGCCCGGATCGCCGACGTGCAGAAGCTCGTCACCGAGATCCGCCGCTTCCGCGCCGACCAGGGCCTCAAGCCGGGGCAGAAGGTCGCCGCCCGCCTGTCCGGCGCGGGCTTCACCGAGGTCTCCGGCCACGACGACGCCATCCGCTCGCTCGTGCGCCTGACGCCGGTCACCGAGGAGTTCTCGGCGAGCGCCTCCCTGGAGGTCGCCCTCGCCGGCGGCGTGGCCGTGGTGGAGCTGGACCTGTCCGGCACCATCGACGTCGCCGCCGAGCGCAAGCGCCTGCAGAAGGACCTGGGCGTGGCGCAGAAGGAGCTCGCACAGACCGAGGGCAAGCTGGGCAACGAATCCTTCATCGCCAAGGCACCCGAGCAGGTCATCGAGAAGATCAAGACCCGCCGGGCCACCGCCGCGGCGGACATCGAGCGCATCGAGGCGCGGCTGGCGGCGTTGCCGGCTTCGTGAGGTTCGGCTTGAAGGTGGCGTCCGGTGCTTCTCGCGCCGGGCGCCACTTCGCGTTTCAGCCGAGCTCGCGGCCCGCCTCGATGAGCGCCAGGACTTCCGGCCGCAGCCGGCGGTCGGCGGAGGTGGCTGCGGGCTGAGGTGGGTGGCCCGCGTTGGTGAGGCTGGGCGGTCGGTGCGGGAAGGTCGCCGTTGCGCGATGCGGCCCTGGGGTGCGCAGCCGTGCGCCGAAACCCAGGCGTCGAGTCGGCTCGACGTCAGCCGAGCTCGCGGCCCGCCTCGATGAGCGCCAGGACTTCCGGCCGCAGCCGGCGGTCGGCGGACGTGGCGGCGGGCTGAGGTGGGTGGCCCGCGTTGGTGAGGTGGGGCGGTCGGTGCGGGGAGGTCGCCGTTGCGCGATGCGGCCCTGGGGTACGCAGCCGTGCGCCGAAACCCAGGCGTCGAGTCGCCTCGACGTCAG
>NZ_JBIAWY010000018.1:0-72249 GCF_042896185.1 Amycolatopsis sp. NPDC001319
TGACGTGGGTCCTAGACAAGCCACACCTCAACCGGAGGTTCTCCCCACGTCAACCAGAACCTTCCGCTACCAACGTCCTGGCCAAATACATCTAGTCCGGCTTGGTTCGGCGCGGTAGGTCGGCCCGGTGGGCCGGCACCGTGACCGGCGCCTTTACGCTGTCGCCGTGACTTTCACGCTGTTTCCCGCAGTTGATGTGGCCGATGGCCAGGCCGTCCGACTCGTCCAGGGCGAGGCCGGCACCGAGACGTCCTACGGCAGCCCGCTCGACGCCGCCCTCGCCTGGCAGCGCGACGGCGCCGAGTGGATCCACCTGGTGGATCTCGACGCGGCCTTCGGCAAGGGCTCGAACCGCGAGCTGCTGGCCGAGGTGATCGGCCGCCTCGACGTGCAGGTGGAGCTCTCCGGCGGCATCCGCGACGACGCCTCCCTGGAAGCCGCCCTCTCCACCGGCGCCCGCCGCGTGAACCTCGGCACCGCGGCACTGGAGGACCCCTCCTGGACCGCCAAGATCGTCACCACCTACGGCGACCGCGTCGCCATCGGCCTCGACGTCCGCATCACCGAGGCCGGCCACCGCGTCTCCTCCCGCGGCTGGACCTCCGACGGCGGCGACCTGTGGGAGGTCCTCGAACGCCTCGACCGCGACGGCGCCTCCCGCTACGTCGTCACCGACGTCAGCAAGGACGGCACCCTCAAGGGCCCGAACCTCGACCTGCTCCGCGAAGTCGCCGCCCGCACCGACGCCCCCGTCATCGCCTCCGGCGGCGTGTCCAGTGTGGACGACCTCAAGGCCCTGGCCTCCCTCTCCTGCGACGGCATCGAAGGCGCCATCGTCGGCAAGGCCCTCTACGCCGGCGCCTTCACCCTCCCGGAAGCCCTAGCCGCCGTCCGCTAGACGCCCCCTCACCCCAATGCGGCGTTGGTTGCGCCCAACGCGCCGAACGCCGCATTGGGGCGCTTTGGCCCCACCTCAACCTCCGGCCGCCTGCGCAACCCCAGCGCACCAGGGACCTTCGCGCGTTCTTGCCTCTACCCAGCCCCCGGCCGCCTGCACATCCCTAGCGCCCGACGGGCCCACGCGCGTTCTTGCCTCTGCCCGACCTCCGGCCGCCTGCGCAACCCGACCGCCTGACGGACCCGCGCGTGTTCTTGCTTCTACCCAGCCTCCGGCCGCCAGCACAACCCCACCGCACAACGGACCTTCGCGCGCCCTTGCCCCCACCCAACCCCCACCCGGCAACCCAACCCACAATCCCCCTACCCTCCCCGCAACCTTCCCCCTCCCAGCCCCCCGATTCTTTTCCCCCACACGGTAGAGATCGGCTTGTCAAGGCACGCTTTCCCGCCTTGACAAGCCGATCTCTACCGTCGTGACAATCAAAAATCGGGGTGCCCCCGCCACACCCCATTACCCCCCAGGTAATCGACTCCCTTACGTCCCCCAGGCACCATCGGTCCCACCCAGAAAACCCCATCCAAGGAGACCGAAATGACCGCCTACGCCATCGCCCACCTACGCCAGCCCGGCGTCATCCACCCCGACGTAGGCGAATACCTCCGCCGCATCCAATCCACTTTGGACCCCTTCAAGGGCCGCTTCCTCATCCACGGAGCACAAGCACAAGTCGTCGAGGGAGCATGGCCGGGCCCGATCGTCGTGATCTCCTTTCCGGACCTGACCCAAGCCCGGAACTGGTACGACTCACCCGCCTACCGCAAGATCCTCCCCCTCCGCACCGACCACCTGACCGGCGACGTAGTACTGATCGACGGCGTAGCCCCAGACCACGACCCGGCAAAACTGGCCGCAGGACTCACCAACACCCCATGACCCTCAGTCCAGCTTCACCGCGATCCCGATCGTGCGCTCCGGCCCCCCACGCAACTTGCTGAAGAACATCGACACCGGACCCACCAACGGATAATGCCGCCGAATCGCCTTGCGAACCCGCTCAGTCCCGGCATCATCCAGCAACCGCGCAGTTCCCCCCACCGCAGGCCCATGCGTCCGCCCCCGGACATCGGAAGCCTGAACCTCCACCCGCCCACCATTACGGATCCGCTTGACCTTCCCCGCCTTGCGTTCCGAATAAATCAGCAACTCGTCGCCGTCGATCCCGAACCACACAGCGGTGGGCACGGCCCGCCCATCCCGGCGAAACGTAGTGAGAACCACGTACTTCTCACCGGCAAACCGGCTCAGCTCCGTAGACATGGATCCACATTAGCCGCGATCAAGACCCCAGCCAGCCGTAATCCGGCGCCGGATCCACCACCACGGCCCCGGCAACCGCCACCAACTCCCCCCGCGGCACCTTCCCCGACACCGTCAGCCACCGCCCCGACGCCAACCGCACCGTGACCAGATCCGCCACCGCCGCCCCCGGCACGCCCCGCACCGTCACCGGCACCGACCCCCCAAGTCCGGGCGACGCCGCCCCCGCCGTGACCCGAACCGGCCCGGCCTCCAACGTCGTCGTCGCTTCCGCGGCACTCATCCCGCTGACGGTCGTCCCCGTCTCCCGAAGCCCATCCGGCAACGTCCCGAACCGCACCTCTCCCCGAACCGGGATCGGCTGAGACCGGGAAACATCCTCCGCGATCCTCTGCGCGACCTCCTTCGCCGACGGCACCGCATCAACCTCGGCCCGCAGCACGTGGGTCTCGTCAGGCGACCAGGTCAGCTCCGCCGACGTCGTGGACCCGGTCAGCATCGCGACCCGCCCGTGCACCAGCACCTGGTCACGCACCGCCGCGATCCTCAGCGCCGTCGCCGACCACTCGGGATCCTTCGTCGAAAACGCCGACAACTCGATCCGGCTCGGTCCCGCGAACCACCGCCGCACCTGCGGCGCCGTCTCCGGTCCGGCCGAGCGGTACTGCTCCGTGAACCCGTCCGGCAACCACCCCGGCGAGTACCCGAGCACCGGCTCACCTGCGGCCGGCGGCACCCGCGAAGGCCACGTGACCACCACGGACACCCCGACGGTCACCGCAACGACCGCAGCAGCCACCGCGGCCAACGCCAACCCGGGCCGACGTCGCCGCGCCTGCCGGGCCCGCGCCAGCGCGTTGCGGACCTCGTGACCGTCGGGAGCGCGTTCGGCAAGCCGTTCGAGGCTGTCGCGCAGCAGCGTCTCGGTGTCGCGGGCGGGCTGGCTCATTCTCCGGCTCCGGTGGTCAGGGCGGTGGGCAAGGGGTACGCCGTGGCGCGCAGGGTCGCGAGCGCGCGCGAGATCTGGCTTCGCACGGTGGAGGTGGCGCATCTGAGGACGTCGCCGATCTCCTCGTCGGAGTAGTTCTCGTAGTAGCGCAGCACCAGCGCCGCACGCTGCTTGCGCGGCAGCGTCGCGAGGCGGGCCAGCATCTCGTCACGCTCGTCGTAGGCCACCGACGGGTCGGCCGCCGGCGGGCTGATCGCGTCGAGCACCTCGTGGCTCGACGGCACCACGCGCCGCACCGCGCGGCGCCGCCAGGACAGGTACTCGTTGGTGACCATCCGGCGCACGTACGTGGGCGGCGAGTCGATCTTCGCCCAGCGCTCCTGGGCGCGCAGCAGCACGTCCTGCACGATGTCCTGCGCCAGGTACGGATCGTCGGTGAGGACGGTCGCGTAGCGCAGGAGCCCGTCGAGGCGCTCCGCCACGAACTCGTCGAAGCTGGTGGTCACGTTCCCTCGGACGCGCGAGGGACCCGTTCTGATGCATTCCGGGCGAATTTCAGTGACGACTAGCCTATGCTGACACTCGTGGACGACGAGGTGCTCGTGTGGGTCGAGCGGGTCGCGGGCTTCCTCACGCAGGAGTACGGCCTGCCGCCGATCGCCGGGCGCGTGCTCGGCTGGCTCATGGCGTGCGACCCGCCGGAGCAGTCTGCGGCGCAGCTGGCCGCCGCGGTGGGCGCGAGCCGCGCGTCGCTCACCACGAACCTGCGGCTGCTGCTCGACGCCGGGCTCGTCGGCAAACGCCCCGGCCGCGGCGAGCGCACCGCCTACTACCGCGTGGACGACGACGCGTGGCAGCGCGTGATCCGCCGCCGCATCGCCACGCTGGGCTCGTTCCGCGACATCACCAACGCCGGCATCGAGCTGCTCGAACGCGACGGCGCCCGGGCGGCCCGGGTGCGCAGTGCCGACGCGGCGTTCGCGTGGCTGGCCGAGGCGTTCGCGGACGCGGGGGAGCCAGAGTGAAGGGCACAGTGAAGGGCCGAGTGAAGGCCAGTTTGAAGGCTACGGTGGTCGGCGGTGGGATCGGCGGGCTGACGGCCGCGATCGCGTTGCGCCGCACGGGACACGACGTCACGGTGCTGGAGCGCGCGCCCGAGCTGCGGGAGATCGGCGCCGGGCTTTCCCTGGCGCCCAACGCGATGCGGGCGCTCGACGCGCTGGGGATCGGGGAGCGGGTGCGGAAGCATTCGGCGCCGTCGGAGGTCACCGGCACGCTGCGGACGTCCTCGGGCCGGTTCCTGCGCCGGTTCCGGGAGGGCCGCGACGAGCCGCTCGCCGCGTTCCACCGCGCGGAGCTGCACTCGGCTTTGCTCGCGGAGCTGCCGGAAACCCTGGTGCACACGGGAACCGAGGTGATCGATCCGTCCGAAGTGGACGCGGACGTGATCGTGGCGGCCGACGGAGTCCACAGCGGGTTTCGCCGCCGGCTCTTCCCCGCCGCGCCCGAGCCGGGGTTCCGCTACACGGCCTGGCGCGGCGTCACCGAGCCCGGTGCGGCGCCGCCGGTGCGCGGCAGCTTCACGATGGGCCGCGGCGCGTACTTCATGATCCACCCGCTGCCCGGCGGCCGGGCCTGCTGGGCCCTCGGCGCCGCCGAGTCCACACCCGGCGTGCGCCACCCGAGCGAGCACGCCGAGGTGACCCGCCGCGTCGCGGACTGGCCCGCCGAGACCCGCGAGCTCGTGGCGGCGACGCGGCCGGACGCCGTGCTGCACAACGACATCCTCGACCTCGACCCGCTGCCCGCGTTCACGAGCGGACGCGTCGCGCTGCTCGGTGACGCGGCTCACGCCGTGCCGCCGGACCTCGGCCAGGGCGCGTGCCAGGCGATCGAGGACGCCGTGGTCCTCGCCGCCTCGCTGCGGGACCACCCCGTGCCCGAGGCGCTCGCCGCGTACGACGCCGCGCGCCGCCCGCGTGCGGCGTACGTCACGAAGCAGGCGCGCGGCAAGGCGGTGGCGGACACGTCGTCGGCGTGGTGGCTGCACGCGCTGCTGACGGTGACCGTGCCGCTGATGCCCGCGTCGGTGATCCGCCGCCAGGCCGCGCCCTTGTGGGACTGGACGCCGCCCGTGCTCTGACCGCCCGTGCCCCGACCGGGCGGGCGGACCGTCGCAGGTGGACGGCTACCCTGGTGGCATGGCTGTGGCGGTGAGGGTGATCCCGTGTCTGGACGTCGACGCGGGTCGCGTGGTGAAGGGCGTCAACTTCGCCGATCTGCGCGACGCGGGCGACCCGGTGGAGCTGGCCCGGCTGTACGACCACGAGGGCGCCGACGAGCTGACTTTCCTCGACGTCACCGCGTCGTCGGGCAACCGCGAGACCACCTTCGACGTGGTCCGCCGCACGGCCGAGCAGGTCTTCATCCCGCTGACCGTCGGCGGCGGCGTGCGCTCCAACGACGACGTCAACCGCCTGCTGCGCACGGGCGCGGACAAGGTGAGCATCAACACGGCCGCGATCGCGCGTCCGGAGCTGCTGCGCGAGGCGTCGCGCCGGTTCGGGGCCCAGTGCATCGTGCTGTCGGTCGACGCGCGGCGCGTGCCCGAGGGCGGCGAGCCGACGGCGTCGGGCTTCGAGGTGACGACCCACGGCGGGCGGCGCGGCACCGGCATCGACGCGGTGGAGTGGGCCGCGCGCGGCGAGGAGCTGGGCGTCGGCGAGATCCTGCTCAACTCGATGGACGCCGACGGCACCAAGTCCGGCTTCGACCTGTCGCTGATCGAGATGGTGCGCCGCGCGGTGCGCGTGCCGGTGATCGCCAGCGGCGGCGCGGGCGCCGTCGACCACTTCCTGCCCGCCGTGGAGGCCGGCGCCGACGCGGTGCTCGCGGCGAGCGTGTTCCACTTCGGACAGCTGAAGATCGGCGACGTCAAGGGCGCGCTGCGCGAGGGCGGGGTCGTCGTCCGATGAGCCTCGATGCGGACCTGTCGGGGCGGCTCAAGCGCAACGCCGACGGCCTGATCGCGGCCGTCGTCGTGGAGCACTCGACGTCCGACGTGCTGATGATGGCCTGGATGAACGACGAGGCCCTCGAATCCACCCTCACCACCCGGCGCGCGACCTACTGGTCCCGCAGCCGTCAGGAGCTGTGGGTGAAGGGCGAGACCTCGGGCCACGTCCAGCACGTTCGCGAAGTGCGGATCGACTGCGACGGTGACACAGTGCTCCTGCGCGTGGACCAGACCGGCCCGGCCTGCCACACGGGCACCCACACCTGTTTCGACTCCGCGGAGCGCCTGCTCCTCGCCGACGAGAGTGAGAACACCCCGTGACGGTTGTCGCGAACGTGCTGGTGGGGCTGGTCGCCCTCATCCACGTTTACATCGTGGTGCTCGAAATGTTCCTCTGGACGACCCCGCGCGCCCGCGCGGCGTTCGGCACCACCGAGGCGTTCGCGCAGGAGAGCAAGGCGCTCGCCGCGAACCAGGGGCTCTACAACGGTTTCCTCGCGGCCGCCCTGATCTGGGGCCTCATCGCGACCGACCCGACCGGCTTCCAGTTCAAGCTCTACGGCCTGGCCTGCGTGATCGTCGCCGGCCTGTACGGCGCCGCGACGGCGTCCAAGCGGATCCTGCTGGTGCAGGTGCTGCCGGGCGTCCTCGCGCTGGTGTTCGTGCTGCTGGCGCGCTGACCGCCGATCCGGCCCGCGAGACGCGGCGGTTGCGTGCCGTCGCCTCGCGGGCTTGGGCGCTCGCGGCGCTGTGGTGCCTGGTTTCCGCGGGCGGGCTCGCCGCGGTGCTGGGCGTCCTCCACTCGGCGGACACCCTCCTGTCGACCGGCACGCGCGTGCCGGGGACGGTCGTTTCCGTCGCCACCCCGCCGAAGGGCACGCGCTGGATCGACGTGTCCTTCCGGGCCGACGGCCGGGTGCTGACGGCCCGCGTCGACCGCAGCTCTCGGGCCGCCTACACCCCGGGCCAGCGCGTGACGGTGGTCTTCGACCCGGCCGACCCGGCGCGCGCCCGCACGACCGCCGAGGACGGCCTGAGCGAGAACGGCCTGGGCTTCGCCTGGATCGGCTTCGGCCTGGCGCTGCTGTGCTTCCTGGTCGCCGCGACGGGCGCCGTCGGCTGGTCCCGCCGCTTCCGCGCCGTGCGCCGCACGGGCTGGCAGGAGGGCACGGCCACCGTCGTCCTCGCGCCCGGCACCGGCCGGGGCGTGAACCCGCCGTACTTGCACGTGCGCCTGCTCTCCGGCGAAGCCGTCCGCCTGCGTGCCGTACCGTCCACCCACGGCGCCCGCTTCCTGCGCACCTACACCGACCGCCCCGTTTGGCTGGGCGGCACCGGGTCCGCGTCGGTGGTCCTGTTCCGCCACGGCCGCGGCGACGCGCCGTACGCCGTGCCGGCCGTGGTTGCGCGCAGCTGAGCCAAAACGCCGCACAGGGCTGTCGGGTTGCCTTCGCCGCCGGTGTTTTCGATCGCACCTTTTCCCTGGTGGAGTGCGATTTCCTGGCCGTACCCTCTCCCGATGGACCTGGGGAGGACCGGCGGACGCGAAAGCGTCGGCGGTGCAAACGACCAGCCTCTTCCGGCAGACCGGGACAACGCCGTGGTCCGCCTCCGCCGGGCCGGGCGACGCCGGTGAGCGGGCCGGTGCGGCCTCGGAACGCCCGCGCGCGCCGGCAGGACAAGCGGCTCGCGGAACAGCAGCGGAAGTGGGTCGCCGCGGTCCGTCGTCGCTTCCGGCGTTCCGTGCGGGCTGCCGTGGCGTGGCTGGTCGTGCTGCTCGCCGGGGTCGGCGGTTTCCTGGTGGCGGGTGTCGTGGCCGAAACGCTCCTGACCCACGGCGCCCGCACGGACGGCAAGGTGGCGGACGTGAGCGACGTGGCCGTGACCGTCGACTACGCGGTCGCCGGCGTGAGCTTGCGGGCGGTGATCGACCACCTCTCCGACCACCGGTACGTCACCGGGGAGACCGTGCCGGTGTTCTACGACCCCGCCGACCCGCACGCCGCGCGCCTGCCCGACGACGTGAGCCTCAGCCCCTGGCTGACGTTGCCGTCCCTCCTCGCCGTTCTCGTGAGCCTGGTCGCCATCCCCATCGAGATCGCCTACGTCGTGGGCTGGGCCCGCCGCCGGGGTTCGCCCTGGTTCCCCGCCACGGCGATCGTCTTGCCTCCGCGGCTGAGTACCACCGCGCCGGAGGTGTTCCACACGCTGGAGCTCGCCCTCCCCGGCGGCGTCACCATCGAGGCGAAGACCACCTCCGTCCTGCCCGGCCGGTACGCGTTCCTCCGCCGCGCCGGGCGAACGGCCTGGGTCTCCGGCTCCGGCCGCACCCTCGTCGTGGTCCTGTCCGTCGGCCCTCGCGGCGAGCCGTACGCGGTCCCGCTTCGCCTGACGTCCGCCTCGAAGTGGAAGCTCGCCTGAACCCCGCGCCGTCGTACGCTTTGCCGGTGGCACTGGGGAAGACCAACAAAACCGTCGGCGAGCCGGCTGTGAACGCCGTGTCCGAGGACCGCGCGTTGCGCCGGCAGTTCCGGCGGGCCGTCGGCTGGGCCGTGCTGTGCGCGCTGGTGGTGCCGGCGTCGGCGCTGGGCATCGGGTGGCAGGAGAACCGCGCGGACTGGCTTCTCGACCACGGCGACGAGGTCACCGGCAAGGTCGTGCGGGTCACCAACCCTCAGGGCGGCGACGGGACTCCCACGGTCACGGTCTCCTACACCGCCGGCGGAGTCCCCGAACAGGCCGAGATCAACCGCGACGCCGACCGCGACTACGAGATGGGCGAACCGGTCTCGGTCTTCTACGACCCCGACGATCCGACCCACGTGCGCACCGAAGACGAACAGAACGTCGGCGACGGCTGGATGGCCGTCTTCTCGATCCCGCTGATCTTCGTCGTGATCCTCCTGCCGTGGTTGATCACCCTCGCGGTGGGCTGGGCGCGTCGCCGCAGGCTCGCTCGCGACACGGGTTGGCGGCCGATCCACGTCCAGGCCTCCGACTCCGACGACAGCGCGCAGGAGGTTCGCTTCGCCCTCGGCGGCCGTCGGCTCGTCGCCCGCCCGACCTCGCTGACGCGCGTGCCCCCTGCCGAGCGGAACCGCCGGGCCGGCGCGCGGATCGCGGGGGCGGGCCGTCGGTTCGTTCTCGTGCTGCCCCACGGTTCCCGCCGCGGCCGGCCGCGGGTCGTCGCCTTGAAGGCACGCGCCGGAAAGTAGCGCTTCGCGATCCCAGGGGGACGCCAATCGGCAACACGCTCGACCGGCACTGCCGGTTGCCTTCCCGTCCGGTGTTTTGGATCGCAGCTTTTTCGCTGGTGGAGCGCGATTTCCCGGCCGTAATCTCTGCTGATGGATCTGGGGGATGACCGACCCGCGAGACGGCCGCGAGCCAAACGCCACCGCGACGAGACCCGGCCGCCACACGCCACCGGCGGAGCCGAGCGAACCCACCGAGACCGGACCCGACCCCAGCCGGCCGCCGCCGGAGAGTGGGATCTGGTGCTGCGCCACCGTTTCCGGCGCGCGCTCCTGGCCGCGGTGGTGTGGTTCCTCGTGATACCCGCCGCCTTCGCCGGGGTCGCTCTGCTCACGACGGACGCCGACTGGCTGCTGACCCACGGCACGGAAGTGACCGGGACGGTGACCGCAGTGGACAACCCCCACCGCGGGAACGGCACGCCCACCATCACGGTCGACTACGAGGTCGGCGACGTCCTCGACGAGGCCGTCGTCACCCGTGACTCCGCCCGTACGTACGCCGAAGGCGACACCGTGCGGGTGTTCTACGACCCGGCCGACCCGCACGACGTGCGGACGGCCGACGAGCAGAACCTCTCCGAGGGCTGGACGGGAGTCTTCGTCGTGCCCCTGCTCGTCGCGGTGTTCGCCTTCCCGATGACGGTGGCGTACGCGGTGGTCTGGGCCCGCCGGCGCAAGATCGCCCGGCGCGAGGGGTGGCAGCCGGTGACGGCGACGGTGGTCGACTCCTCCGGCGGCTACCAGGTGCTGCGCCTCGACTTCCCCGGCGGAGCGCAGCTGATCGCCCGCACCGTCGCGGCCGTGCGCGGGCGCTACTCGTTCCTGCGTGCCGGCCCGGTCGACGCGTGGATCTCCGGTGAGGGCCGCAGCTTCGCCCTCGTGCTGCCGGACTTCTCGACCCGCCCGTACGCGATCCCGCTGCACGTCCCGCGCGGCTCGCGCCGGATCGCCGGCCGGTGAACCGGCCCGTGAACCGTCCGGTCGGCAAGAAACGCCGCCGCGAGCCCAGGTTCCCGGTCGTCCGCGGAACGCCCGGCGACCTGCAGCCGTGGCTTCCTCCGGGACCCGACGCGGCGCCGGGCGATGGCGAGGCCGCCGTCGCCCGGCTCACGCGCCGGGCGGTGGAGGGGATCGTCGGCGTGATCGTGTCCGTCGGGTTGGTGGTGGGCGGTGTCCAGGCACTCGACACCGCGGCGTGGGCGGCGCGCGGCAATCCGGCCGCGTTCACCGCTTCCGCGCTGGTGGTCTGGGCCGGCGACAAGTACTTCCAGGCGCGCTACGAGGGCCCGGGCGGCGAGTACACCACCCTCATGCCGCAACGGGACGGCGAGGTCCGCGGCGTCGGTGACCGGATCGACGTGACCTACGACGAGGGCGCGCCCGCCGCCGCGCGGGAGGTGGCCGGCTCGCGGATCGACGGCCTCATGGCCACTTTCGCGAGCCTGCTGATCGCCGCCGGGATGGCCGGCGTCCTGACGGGGGTCGGGTTCGGCGCGGCCGCGCGGCGCCGCCGTCGCGCGGCCCGGCAGACCGGGTGGCGGGCGGCCCGGTTCGACTTCGGCGAGCCGGGCGTCGTCCTCGCCACCTTCGGCGACCGCACGCGCCTGCGGCTGCGCCCGGTCCGCGGCCTGTCCCGCGAGTACGCGCGCTTCGGCACCGGACGGCGCACCGGCTTCCTCGCGGGCGAAGACGCACACATGCTGCTGCTCGTCCCCGGCACGGGCTCGGTCGCGGTGGAGGCGGTGTCCACGCGCTGGACCTGAGTCCGAAACCTAAAGCCCGAGATCCCCGGTCAGATACCGCTGCAGGTTCGGCGCGATCGCCGTCACGAGCGTTTCGACCTCGGCCGTCGCGATCGGCTCGAAGCGGGCGATGTAGCGGACCATGCCGAGGCCCACGACCTGCGAGGCGCACAGCGTCGTCCGCAGCCCGAGCTGGTCGGAGCCGATGTCGCCGATCACCTCGGCGAAGAACCGCGAGAAGAACTCCCGCAGTACGGTCGCGGCCAGCTCGTGGCCCGCGACGCTGCGGATGAGCGCCTGGAACGTGTCGCCGCCGGCGCCGTCCCAGCGGGTGACGAAGACGCGGACGATCCGTTCGCCCAGCAGTTCGTCGGGGCCGTCGCGCAGGGACGCGAGCAGTTCGTGCGGGGAGAACGGCAGCTCCAGCACGGCCTGGGCGAACAGGCCCTCCTTGCCGCCGAACCAGTGGTTGACCATGGCCGCGTCGACGCCGGCGCGCGCGGCGATCGCGCGCACGGTGGCGCGTTCGTAGCCGTGTTCCGCGAACACCGCGCGCGCGGCCTCGATCAGCGCCGTCCGGGTGTCCTGTCCGGCGGGGCGGCGGCCGCGCCTGCGGGAGGTAGTGTCTTCGGTGCTCACGGGTCCACTATGACTCGTCGCCCCCTTGAATTCAACAGGTGCTGAATTCAAGGGCCGCCCAAGGTCCGCCGAGGCCCGCGCGGCACAATGGGGCCCATGGTCAGCTCAGCAGCCGGCAAATCCGCCGGGCCCGGCCCGGTCAGCCCCTCGCGCGCCGAGTTCCGCGCCCTCGCCGAAGGCCGCCGCGTGATCCCCGTGGTGCGCAAGGTCCTCGCCGACGGGGAGACCCCGCTCGGGATCTACCGCAAGCTCGGCGCCGACCGGCCCGGCACGTTCCTGTTCGAGTCGGCGGAGAACGGCAAGTCGTGGTCGCGCTGGTCGTTCGTGGGCGTGCGCAGCCCGGCCGCGCTGACCGTGCGGGACGGCAAGGCCGTGTGGACCGGCACGCCGCCCGTCGGCCTGCCCACCGAAGGCGACCCGCTGCAGGTGCTGCGCGCGACCGTCGAGGCCCTGCACACCGAGCCGTTGCCCGGCATGCCGCCGCTGACCGGCGGCATGGTGGGCTACATCGGCTACGACGCCGTGCGCTGGCTGGAGAAGCTGCCCGAGCTCGCCGAGCGCGACCTCGACATCCCCGAGCTGACCATGCTCCTGGCCACCGACCTCGCGGCGTTCGACCACCACGAGGGCACCGTCACGCTGATCGCCAACGCCGTCAACTGGGACGACTCGCCCGAGCGCGTGGACGCGGCCTACGACAGCGCGCTGGAGCGCCTGTCGGCGATGACCGAGCAGCTGCGCGTGCCCGCGCCGCCCACCGTCGCGACGTTCGACCGGCCGGCGCCGGAGTTCAAGCGCCGCCGCACGAAGGAGGACTTCCACGCCGCTGTCGACAAGGCCGTGGAAGCGATCAAGGCCGGCGAAGCGTTCCAGGTCGTGCCCTCGCAACGGTTCGAGATCGAGACCGGCGCCGATGCGCTCGATGTCTACCGCGTGCTGCGCACCTCCAACCCGAGCCCGTACATGTACCTGCTGCGGCTGGAGGGCTTCGACATCGTCGGCTCCAGCCCCGAGTCGCTGGTCACCGTGCGCGACGGCCGGGCGACCACGCATCCCATCGCGGGTACGCGCTGGCGTGGCGCCGATCCGGACGAGGACGCGCAGCTGGCCAAGGACCTGCTGGCCGACGAGAAGGAACGCGCCGAGCACCTCATGCTCGTCGACCTCGGCCGCAACGACCTGGGCAAGGTCTGCCGCCCCGGCAGCGTGCACGTGGTCGACTTCTTCCAGATCGAGCGCTACAGCCACGTGATGCACATCGTGTCCACGGTCACCGGCGAGCTGGCCGAGGGCAAGACGGCCTTCGACGCCGTCACCGCGTGCTTCCCGGCCGGCACGCTCTCGGGCGCGCCCAAGGTGCGCGCGATGCAGCTGATCGAGGAGCTCGAGCCCGTGCGCCGCGCGCTGTACGGCGGCGTCGTCGGCTACCTCGACTTCGCGGGCGACGCCGACACGGCCATCGCCATCCGCACCGCCCTGATGCGCGACGGCGTCGCCTACGTCCAGGCCGGCGGCGGTGTGGTCGCCGACTCCGTGGCCGACTACGAGGACACCGAGTCGCTCAACAAGGCGCGCACGGTGCTTTCGGCCGTCGCGGCGGCCCAGACCATGGTCCCCGCGGGCGAGCTGGATCCGGCCGAGGACTCCGCCGGTGTCTGAGCAGCAGGAACCGGAACCGGCCGGACCGCAGCAGGTACAGACCGAGGCCAAGCCCTCGCGCCGTCCACTGTGGATGATCGTCGTCGGCCTGTTGCTGGGCGCGCTCGCGTTGTGGGGCGCGTCCAAGCTCGCGTGGTTCGCCGAGTTCCGCGACGGCGGCGTGCTCGGCACACAGCTCTACACCGAAGACGGCGAACAGCGCGCCACGGCGCTCGTGCCGCTGGCGTTGCTGGCGCTGGCCGGTGTCGCGGGCGTGATCGCCACCGGCGGCTGGGCGCGGCGGATCCTGGGCGTCGTGCTGGCGCTGGCGGGCGTCGCGGGTGTCTGGACCGGCGTGAACGGCGTCAAGTTCACCGGCTGGGCGCCGGGATTGCCCGTCACCGAGCTGCTGCTGGGCCGCGGGCTGGCCGTGCTGGGCGGAATTCTCCTCGTCGTCGCGGGGTTGGTTGCGGTCAAGGGTGCGGGCACCGCGCGGCGGCTCGGCACCCGGTACGCGGCGCCGGGCGCCAAGCGCGCCAAGCGCGATCCGGACATCGAGCTGTGGGAGGCGCTTTCCGAGGGTGAGGACCCCACCGCGAGCAGGTGAGCGCCGGATACCGAAGCGCATTCGGAGCAAGGCGTGCACCCGGAACGGGCCGGTCTTCGAGCGGGGGTTAGCATCGTTTCGGCGGGAAGGGGAAGGTTTTTGTGAGCGAACTTGCGACAGGATCGATGATTTCGCCGACGGGCGGGTGCGCCCGGTGAGCGTGCTCGAAGACATCGTCGCCGGTGTGCGGGAGGACCTCGCCGTGCGCGAGTCCGCCCTGCCCTTCGACGAACTGAAGGCCCGCGCGGCCAAGGCCCCGGCGCCCCGAGACGTGATGGCTGCCCTGCGTGAGTCGGGCATCGGCGTGATCGCCGAGGTGAAGCGGCGCAGCCCCTCCAAGGGCGACCTCGCTCCGATCGCCGACCCCGCTTCCCTGGCCAAGGACTACGAGGACGGCGGCGCGCGCGTGATCAGCGTGCTCACCGAGCAGCGCCGCTTCGGCGGTTCGCTCGCCGACCTCGACGCCGTGCGCGCGGCCGTCGACGTTCCGGTGCTGCGCAAGGACTTCATCGTCAGCCCGTACCAGGTCCACGAGGCGCGCCTGCACGGCGCGGACATGGTGCTGCTGATCGTCGCCGCGCTGGAGCAGAACGCGCTGGCCGCGCTGCTCGACCGCGTCGAGTCGCTCGGCATGACCGCGCTCGTGGAGATCCACAACGCCGAAGAGGCCGACCGCGCCCTGGAGGCCGGTGCCCAGGTGATCGGCGTCAACGCCCGCAACCTGCACACGCTGGAAGTCGACCGGGACGTGTTCTCCCGCCTCGCCCCGGGGCTGCCGTTCGAGGTGTTCAAGGTCGCCGAGTCCGGCGTCCGCGGCCCCGGCGACCTGATGTCCTACGCCGGCCAGGGTGCCGACGCCGTGCTGGTCGGCGAGGGCCTGGTGGCCTCCGGCGACCCGAAGGGCGCACTGGTGAAGCTCGTCACCGCCGGTTCGCACCCCGCCTGCCCGAGGCCGTCGCGGTGACCGAAGAGCACAGCAAGCACGACCCGGACGAGCGCGGCTACTACGGCCCGTACGGCGGCCGGTTCATGCCGGAAGCGCTGATCGGCGTCGTCGACGAGGTCGCGGCCGAGTACGACAAGGCGCGCCGCGACCCGGAGTTCACCGGTGAGCTGCGCCGCCTGCTCAAGGACTACGCGGGCCGCCCGTCGCTGCTCACCGAGGCCAAGCGCTTCGGCGAGCACGCCGGGGGCGCGCGGGTGTTCCTCAAGCGCGAGGACCTCAACCACACGGGTTCGCACAAGATCAACAACGTGCTCGGCCAGGCGCTGCTGACCAAGCGCATGGGCAAGAAGCGCGTGATCGCCGAGACCGGCGCGGGTCAGCACGGTGTGGCCACGGCCACCGCGTGCGCGCTGCTCGACCTGGAATGCCTGGTCTACATGGGCGAGGTCGACACCGAGCGCCAGGCGCTCAACGTCGCGCGCATGAAGCTGCTCGGCGCCGAGGTCGTGCCGGTCAAGACCGGTTCCCGCACGCTCAAGGACGCGATCAACGAGGCCCTGCGCGACTGGGTGACCAACTCCGAGACCACGCACTACCTGTTCGGCACCGCCGCGGGCCCGTACCCGTTCCCGATGATGGTGCGCAACTTCCACAAGGTCATCGGCGAGGAAGCGCGCGAGCAGATCCTGGAGCAGGCCGGCCGGCTGCCCGACGTCGTCGCCGCGTGCGTCGGCGGCGGGTCCAACGCCATCGGCATCTTCTCCGGCTTCTACGACGACCCGTCGGTGCGGCTGGTCGGCCTGGAGCCGGGCGGCGAGGGCCTCGACGGCGACCGCCACGGCGCCACGCTCACCAAGGGCAGCCCGGGCAACCTGCACGGCGCGATGTCGTACCTGCTGCAGGACGAGGACGGCCAGACGGTGGAGTCGCACTCCATCTCGGCCGGGCTCGACTACCCGGGCGTCGGCCCGGAGCACGCGTGGCTCAAGGATTCCGGCCGCGCCGAGTACCGCCCGGTCACCGACGCCGAGGCCATGGACGCGTTCCGGCTGCTCTCGCGCACCGAGGGCATCATCCCGGCGATCGAGTCGGCCCACGCGCTGGCCGGTGCCCTGGTGCTCGGCCGCGAGCTGGGGCCCGAGGGCCTCATCGTCGTGAACCTCTCGGGGCGCGGCGACAAGGACATGGACACCGCGGCCAAGTGGTTCGGCCTCGTGGACGGGGAGGACCAGTGAGCGCGCTCGACGACGTCTTCGCGGCGACGCGGGCGGAAGGCCGGGCCGCGCTGGTCGGCTACCTGCCCGCCGGCTTCCCGTCGGTCGACGGCTCGAAGGACCTCCTGGCCGCCACGATCGACGGCGGCGCCGACCTGCTCGAGATCGGCGTCCCGTACTCCGACCCGGTGATGGACGGGCCGACGATCCAGGCCGCCGCGGAGTCGGCGCTGTCCGGTGGGTTCAAGCTCAAGCGGCTCTTCGAGGTCGTCGAATCGGTGTCGGCGCGCGGCGGCAAGGCCGTGGTCATGACGTACTGGAACCCCGTGCACCGCTACGGCGTGGACCGCTTCGCGCGCGACCTCGCGTCGGCCGGTGGGCTGGGCATGATCACACCGGACCTGATCCCCGACGAGGCCGCCGAGTGGACGGCCGCGTCCGACGCGCACGGCCTGGACCGGATCTTCCTGGTGGCGCCGTCGTCGTCGGAGGAGCGCCTGGCGCTGACCACCGCGGCGTCGTCCGGCTTCGTCTACGCAACGGCGGTCATGGGCGTCACGGGCGCCCGCGACGCGGTGGGCGTGCACGCGGAGGACCTGGTCCGCCGCACGCGGGCCCACACGCACCTCCCGATCGGCGTCGGCCTCGGCGTCCGCTCCGGCGACCAGGCGGCCCAGGTGGCCGGCTTCGCCGACGCGGTGATCGTCGGGTCCGCCTTGGTCACGGCCGCGGCCGAGGGCAGTGTCGACGGCGTGCGGAAGCTGGCCGAGGAGCTCGCGGAAGGCGTGCGCCGGGCTCCGGCCCGGGCCTGACTTCGGCGTTCTGCTCCGCGGGGCCGTGATCGCTGGCAGGATGCGGGCCATGACCCGCACCGCCCGTCGCATGTTCGAGCTCCTGGAGCCGATCTGCCTGGTCACGTTCTTGTCCGACGAGTGCAACGACGAGCTGGCGGCGCTCGGCCACCGCACCTACTGGGACGGCTACTTCGCCAGCCGCGCCGCACCGCTGGGGCGCGTGCCGGCGGAGGTCGTGCACGCGGCCTTCTACAACTTCGCCGACGGCGAGGTCGCGCGGCACATCCCGAGCGCGTGGGAGACGATCCCGCCCGAGGCCTCCGTCGCCGCCCGGCAACGCGGCAGCGCCGCCTCGCTGCGCCGAATCCTCGGCGACGAGCTGGCCGGCTCCCCGGGCCTGGTGCGCGCCGCCGACCTGACCACCCAGGCCGCCACGCTCGCGCCCACCGTCGGCCGGATGATGTTCGCCGGGATGCGCACCCTCCCGGTGCCCACCGACCCCGTCGCCCGCCTGTGGCACTCCGCCACCATGCTGCGCGAACACCGTGGAGACGGCCACATCGCCGCCCTCCTCAGCGCGGGCATCGACGGCACGGAAGCCCACGTACTTTCCGCAATCGACATGGGCATCCACCCGCCCGAGTCGTTCGGGCGCGTCCACCACCTCCCTGAGCCTCGGCTGGCCGCGGTGATGGCCGGCCTGCGCTCCCGCGGCCTCGTCGACGCCGGCGGCCACTTCACCGACGCCGGCCGCGAGACCAAGCAACGCATCGAGACTGTGACGGACGAGCTTGCCGCTCCGCCGTATGAGGCGCTGTCTGCTGCGGAGCTCGACGAGTTGATCGCTGCTTTGGAGCCGATTACGGCGAGGCTGGTGGCCACGGGGTCACAGTGACGAGCGGCGGGGGCTGTGCAGGAACTCGGCCATTTGTACAGATCATGTACGCCCCGCGCCGACCCTCCACAGCATGGAATTCACTCACCTTCCCCGGCGCTCGTTCCTTCGTGGCGCCGCCGGTCTCACCGCCGCGACGGCCGCCGGGCTGCTCCTGCCGGGAGCCCAAGCCGAAGCCCAAGCCGCCACCGAACCCCGCATCTACAGCTGCGCCGAGTGGGGCGCCCGCCCACCCGCGGATCCGTTGACCACCCTCGACCACCCGGCCAACCGCGTCCTCGTGCACCACATCGCGTGCCCCAACAGCACGGAGTATTCGCTGGCCCACGCGTTCCAGGTGGCGCGCGACGATCAGGCCGACCACATCGACAACAACGGCTGGTCCGACACCGGCCAGCACTTCACGATCTCCCGCGGCGGCTACCGCATGGAGGGCCGCCACGGCAGCCTCGACGCGTTGCGCAGCGGCAACCGGATCGTGCGCGCCGCCCATTGTCCCGGGCAGAACGACAATGCGATCGGCATCGAGAACGAAGGCACCTACACCTTGGTCGAACCGCCGCAGGCGCAGTGGGATTCGCTGGTCGTCTTCGTCGCGTACGTTTGCGAGCAGTACGGCATCCCCGTCGAGGAGATCAAGGGCCACCGCGACTACTACAACACCGAATGCCCGGGCGACAAGCTCTACGCGAAGCTCCCGCAGCTGCGTGACGAAGTCGCCGCGCAGCTCAGTGAAGCCAGCGCATCACGGCGCACAACGAGTCGGCGTCAAGCCCGCCCAGTTCGGTGATCTCGCCGCGGCGCACGTCCATCAACGTCGTCGCCAGTTCCGCGCCGAAGGCCGACTTCAGCGCGTCGTCGGCGACGAACGCGGCGACGGCCTCCTCCAGTGAGCGGGGGAGGCGAACCACGCCCGCGGCGGCAGCGTCACCAGGAGACAACGTCCCCGGGTCCACCGCCACCGGCTCCGGCAGCCGCGCCGCGGAATCGAGGCCCGCGATTCCCGCGAACAGCAGCCCGGCGACGACCAGATACGGATTGGCCGTGAGATCAAAACATTTCACTTCGAAATTCGCGGCCGTGTCCCGTTTCCCCGCCGGGCCGCGCACCAACCGCAGCGGCGCTTCCCGGTTTTCCAGGCCCCACGCGGTGAACACGCCGGCCCAGTGGTGCGGTTCGAGCCGCAGGTAACTCACCACGGAAGGCGCCCCGACGGCCAGCAACGCCGGCAACCGCCCGAAAATCCCCGCGGCGAACGACTCGGCCACCTCGCTCAGCCCGAACACCGCGTCGCCGCCGGCGCACAGATTGCGCCCGCCCGCCCACAGGCTGCAGTGCACGTGCCCGCCGTTGCCCACGCCGCCGGGCGCGAACTTAGGCGTGAACGACGTCTTCAACCCGTGGTTCATCCCCACCGCGCGGATCGTCTCGCGCGCCAGCACCGCGACGTCCGCCGCGCGCACCGGATCGTCGGCCGACACGGAAACCTCGAACTGCCCCGCGGCGTACTCCGGGTGCACCTGTTCGACCCCGACCTGCTGACTGTCCAAAGCGGACACCAGATCTCGCACGTACGCCGACTGCTCGGCCAGCCGCGAATACCCGTACGCCGGCCCCGCCACGGGCGCCCCGCTCGGCCCGGCGACGACCCACTCGAGCTCGAACGCCATCCGCGCCGAAAACCCGCGTTCGGCCAGCTTCGCCACCGCCGTCGCCGCGAGCGCGCGTGAGTCCTGCGGGTGTGGCTCGCCTTCCTGGTCGTAGCGCAGCGCCGGCGCCCACGCCCACCCCCGCTGCGCGTCGAGCACCGTGAGCGCGTCGAGGTCCGGGTGCAGCCGCAGGTCGCCGACGGGGCCGAGCGAGTACGCGCCCGACGTGATCGTGTCCGTGCACAGGAAGAAGTCGAACGAGTTCGACGCGCCCACACCCCACGCCGCGACCTCGGCGAGCCGGTTCACCGGAACCGCCTTCACGCGCGAGATCCCGGAGTTGTCGACGAAGGTCACCGCCACCACCTCGACCCCCGAACGGCCCAGCCGCGCCGCTTCCTCGGCACCTCGCCTGGAAAGTTCAACCCGATCGAGCTGGCTCATCCTGCCCCCGCGATGTTCACTGTGTACTTCACGCCGTCGTCCTCGCCGGCCGTGGAACCACCTGCTGCCTCCGGACGAAGGAGCGCATCGTGTCAGACATCGTCGAAACCCGTCCAGCGCTGCGGCGCACTCTCTCGGTGTGGCAGGCCGTGGGCCTGTCCGTGGCGCTGATGGCGCCGAGCATGGCCGCCAACATCAACCCCCAGCAGACGGCGGCCGCGGCCGGGCGCGCCGTGCCGCTGGCCTTCCTGCTCTCGGCCGCCGGCGTGCTGCTGGTCGCCTACGGCTTCGTCCGCCTCTGCCAGCACTACCACCACGCGGGCTCGGTCTACGCGTTCGTCGGCGCGACGCTCGGCCCGCGCGCCGGGGTGGTGTCGGGCATCGGCCTGCTCGGCACGTACACCTTCTACGCCGTGGTCACGAGCTCCGCCGCGGGCACGCTCGGTACAGCCTTCCTCACGCAGGTGGGGATCTGGCCGAACCCTCCGTGGTGGGGGCCGTTCGTGCTCACGGGCGTCGCGCTCGTCGGCAGCTGGCTGCTCGCGGTGGCGCCCGCGCGCCGCGGCACGTCGACGCTGCTCGCCGTGGAAGGCGCGACGATCGCGGTCATCCTCCTGGTCACCGCCGTGATCCTGGTCCGCCTGATCGCCGGCAACGCACCCGGCGACGCCCACTTCACGATGTCGGTGTTCACCTTCACCCCGGACGTCGGCCTGTCCGGCGTGTTCCTCGGCGCCGTGTTCGGCTTCCTGTCCTTCGCGGGCTTCGAAGCCGCCGCGACGCTCGGCGAGGAGACCCGCGACCCACGCCGCAACATCCCGCGCGCCATCCTCGGCACCGCCATCTTCGGCGGCGCGTTCTTCGTGATCGTGACGGCCGTGGAGATGATGGCGTTCCGCTCCGACGCCCAGGCCTTCCACGACTCGCCCTCCCTGCTCGGCGATCTGGGCAGCACGTTCGTCGGCTCGTGGGCCGGCGACGTCATCAGCGTGGGCGCGGCGATCTCCGCCTTCGGCTGCTGCCTCGCCTGCGTGGTCGGCGGCTCGCGCCTGCTCTTCGCCCTGGGCCGCGACGCCTTCGGCGGCCACGGCATCGGCCGCACGTCCCCCAAGGGCACGCCGGTCGTCGCCGTCACGGCGGTGGCGTCGGCGGCCGCCCTCATCATCGTGGTGTGTGCGGTGTTCTTCGGCGCGACGGCGGCGGACACCTTCGCGTGGAGCGGGTCCATCGGCACGCTGATCCTGCTGGTGATCTACCTGCTGACCACCCTCGGCGCCATCCTGCTGCTCTTCGTGCGCCGGCGCATGCACGTCCCGTGGTGGCACCTGATCTTCCCGCTCGGCGCGCTCGCGCTGCTGGGCTACACGGTGTACGTCAACGTCGTCCCCTACCCGACCGAAGGCCCGGCCCGCTGGTTCCCCGTCACGGCGGGCGCGGTGCTCGTGCTGGCCATCCTCTTGGTCATCGCCGCACCCGGCTTCGCCCGCCGGGTGGGGGAGAAGCTGAGCGTGGCCGCCTCGGACGGGTAGCCGCCCGACGACGCCCCCGGAGCCCGAGAAGCCACCGGGGGCGCCGGCCTCCGCCGCCGCGCGGCGAAGCGGGAACCCGGCCACCGCGCCCGCTCGGGGTACGGCCGCGGCGGCCGGGAGCTCATTCGCCCGGCAGGTGCGGCTCGTCGTCGCCGGTTTCGGGGTTGCCGTCGTAGACCACGGAATCGTCGTCGCCGATCCACCAGCCCACGTCCATCACCTCCGGCCCGACCAGGTACAGGCGCACGGTGTAGCCGAAGAAGCGCGCCAACATCATCACGTTCGCCACCGCGTGATCCACGAACACCGGCGCGTTCTCCTTGCGCCACAACGCGATCGCGTCGATCCCCAACGCCGCCGCGACCTCGTCGCACGTGTACCCCGCCCGCTGCCGCAGCCGGCGCAGCTGCCGCTGCAGGCGCCACAGCTCGGTCATCGCGTGCTCGTCGGCGGGGTTGTCGCCGTGGGGCATCCGCTGCCGCCACGGCGGGCGCCGCTGCCCCGGATCGTCCTCCACGAGCAGCACCCGCAGGGAACAGCCGAGGAACCCGGCGTACGCCTCGAGCAACGGCACCGTCGTACTCGTCGCCGCCCGCGTCTTCACCACGAGCACGTTCGCCGCCCGGAGACCCAGCATCCGCCCGGCTTCGCGGAAGCTCAGGCCCTCCTCCCGGCGGATCTGGTCGAGCCGCTCGGCCACGGTGACGAGCTGCTCGAGAGCCGACAGCCGGATCGGCGCTGTCTCCTGCTCCGCGAGTTCCACTGTCATGTCCTCTCCCGTCTTTCCGGCCGGTGCCGCCCTGGTGCCATTCGGTGCCGCCGAAAGCCGAAGAACTATGAACGGCGGCACCAGTTAGCACAATGCACCGATAGAGTTAATTGGTGGCACCAAAAGATGTGCTTTGCTGTGGTGCATGGCTGGCACCACTCCCCGAGCGCGCGCCATCGGCGCCGAACTCCGCAGGGCCCGAGAAGACGCCGGGCTGAGCGCACGCACGCTGGCGGCCCGGCTGGGCGTCGCGCACACCACGGTCGGTCGCTGGGAGTCGGGCGAGCGCAGCCCGCGCCCGACCGACGTCGCCGCGGTGCTCGGCGCACTCGGCGCGGACCACGAGCTGCGCGAGGAACTGATCGAGCTGTCCCGCAACACCGATGGGCGCCACTGGGTCGCCTCCGGCCTCCCGGAGCAGAAGCGCCAGCTCGCGGCCCTGCTCGAACTGGAGCGCGATGCGGCGCGGATCGTGAACGTGTCGTCGTTGCTGATCCCCGGGCTGCTCCAGACCTCCGGCTATGCGCGCGCGATCATCGGTGGCGGCGGAGTCCCTGCCGGCGAGGTCGAAACCCGGGTTGCCGTCCGGATCGGCCGTCGTGACGTGATCATGCGGCGTTCGCGACCGGCCGAGCTGCTTGCGGTGATCGATGAGACCGCGCTGCGCCGGAACATCGGCGGACCGGTCGTGATGGCCGAGCAACTGCAGGCGCTCGACGAGGCGAGCCGCTGGGGCAACGTGACATTGCGCGCCATTCCCGAGTCGGCCGGCTGGCACCCCGCACTGGAAGGCCCGTTCGATCTGCTGGAGTTCTCCGACCGCACATCGGTGGTGCAGATCGAGAACCGGCGATCCGCCTTGTTCTTCCACGAAGCCGTCGATGTCGAGGCTTACCAGCAGGCGATCGATAGAGTTCAGGACATTGCGATGAGCCCCGAAGCGACACAAGAGCTCATCGCCGATGTCCTCGGCGACTTGGAGACGACGGGATGAAACAACCCTTCACCGACTGGCGGAAGTCAAGTCGGTCGCAGAACACCTCGAATTGCGTGGAAGTCGCGGTGACAGCCGACCTCGTCGGTGTCCGTGACACGAAGCAGCGGGAAGCCGGTCACCTCATGGCGACCCGCGACGGATGGTCGGCGTTCCTCGCGCAGCTCGGGCGTTGACCAGCCGGTACTGAACAGCGGAAAGCCCTCAGCGACCCGAGAACGCTGAGGGCTTTCCGCTGTCCGCCCTTATGGTGGGGACATGCTGGACTTCGTCGCGGAGGCGCCGCTGGTCGACCACCACTGCCACGGCGTGGTGACGGGCACGCTGGAACGCGAGCGCTTCGAGCGGATGCTCACCGAGGCCGACAGCGTCTCGCCGCTGGGGACGTCGCTGTTCGACTCGCTCGTCGGGCTCGCCGTGCGCGAGCGGTGCGCGCCGGTCCTCGACCTGCCGAAGCACGCAAAACCGGACGACTACCTCGCCCGGCGCGCCGAGCTGGGCGCCGAGGAGGTCAACCGGCGGTTCCTGCGCGGCACCGGGACCACCGACTTCCTGCTCGACGGCGGTTTCCAGCCCGACGAGCTCACCGGCACCGCCGAGTTCGCCCGCCTCGCCGGCGCCCGCGCGCACGACGTGGTGCGGCTCGAACAGGTCGCCGAGGACGTGGTGCGCGCCGGCACCACGGCGGGCCGGTTCGCCGCCGACTTCGGGGCGGAGCTGGAAAAACGGGCGAAGGACGCCGTCGGGGTGAAGTCGATCGCGGCGTACCGGGTGGGGCTGGGGCTGTCGGGGGAGCGGCCCGACGCCGTCGAAGTGGTCGACGCGGCCGGGCGGTGGCTCGCGCGCGTCGGGGCCGGGCTGGGGCTGCGCCTGGCCGACGAGGTGCTGCACCGCCACCTCGTGTGGGCGGGCATCGACCTCGGGCTGCCCGTGCAGTTCCACGTGGGCTACGGCGACTCCGACGTCGACCTGCACCGCTGCGATCCCTTGCTGCTCACCGAGTTCCTGCGTGCGACGCGCGAGACCGGCGTGCCGATCCTGCTGCTGCACAACTACCCGTTCCACCGCAACGCCGCCTACCTCGCGCAGGTCTTCGAGCACGTCTTCGTGGACACCGGCCTCATCACGCACAACGCCGGCTTCCGCGCGCCCGCGATCCTGGCCGAGACGCTGGAGCTCGTGCCGTTCGGCAAGCTGCTGTTCTCCACCGACGCGTTCGGCCTCGCGGAGCTCTACCACCTCGGCACAACCCTGTTCCGCCAAGGGCTTTCCGACTTCCTGCAGCCAACGCTCGAAGCCGACGCACTGTCCGAAGTGGACGCCCAACGGCTCGTGCGCCTCGCCGGCCACGAGAACGCGACCCGGATCTACCGCCTGGAGCCCCGATGACCGACCTGGCCGCGCGCTGGCGCGCCGCCCTCGCCGACGAGCTGCCGGACGCGATCGAGCTGCGCCACCGGCTGCACGCCGACCCGCGCGCGTCCGGCGACGAGGAGGACACCGCGCGCGTGGTGGCCGCCGCGCTGGGCGCCGGCGAAGGCCTGCGCGTCGCCAAGACGGGACGGCTGGTCGAGCTGCCCGGTGAGCACGCCGGCCCCGCCGTGGCGCTGCGGGCGGAGATGGACGCGTTGCCGATCGTCGAGCGCACGGGCGCAGCCTGGGCGTCGGACTCGGGCCTGATGCACGCGTGCGGCCACGACGTGCACCTGGCCGCACTGGTCGCCGTCTGCCGGGCGGCGCAACGCGTGGACCTGCCGCGACGGCTGGTCGCGGTGTTGCAGCCGCGTGAGGAGACATCGCCTTCGGGTGCGCTGGACATCGTCGAGTCGGGGGCGCTGGAGGAGGTCGGCGTGGACACCGTGATCGGCGCCCACGTGCAGCCGCGGCTCGCGCACAACGTCGTCTCCGCCGCCCCCGGGCCGGTGAACGCGTCGACCGACGAGTTCGAGATCGTGCTCCATGGCCAGGGCGGCCACGCGGGGTACCCGTACCTGGTGCGCGACCCGGTGCTGGCGCTGAGCCAGCTCGTGGTCAGCCTGCAGCAGCTCGCGAGCCGCCGGATCGACCCCGTGCACGGCGCCGTCTGCACGGTCGGGCGCATCCACGCCGGCACGGCCGCCAACGTCGTCCCCAACACCGCCACCGCGCTCGGCTCGCTGCGGCTCATGCGCGCGAGCGACCGCGACCGCGCGCTGGACGTGCTGGCCGAGATCGTGCACGCCACCGCCCGCGCCTACGGCTGCACCGCAGACCTGCAGATCAGCCCGTGCGAGCCCGTGCTGGTCAACGACCCGGCGCTCGCCGCGGGCGCCCAGACGTGGCTGCTCGACGGCGGTGCCGACGTCGACGTGGACTTCCGCTCCTTCGGCGCCGACGACTTCGCCCACTACTGCGGCACCGGCACCCGCGGGCTGATGCTGTTCGTCGGCCTCGGCGACACCGCGGGCGCGCCCAGCCTGCACGACGAGGTGTTCCTGCCCGAGGACGCCGCCGTCGGCCAGGTGGCGCGCGCACTGATGGCCGGGTACCTCGCCGCTCTGCAGCCGGGCGGCTACGAGTAGTCACCGTCGCGACCGGACCGTGACCGGTCCTTCACGAACCCTTCGGCGGCTCCCTCACCACACCGGAGCATTGACGCGCTACGGTGACCGCGTGTATTCCGCCTCGGCAGCCTTCCTGGCCACGATCCCGAGCCCCGACCGCGGTGTGTGGCACCTGGGGTTCATCCCGATCCGCGCCTACGCACTGTGCATCATCGCCGGCATCATCGTGGCGATCTGGTGGGGCGAGCGCAGGTGGGCCGCGCGCGGGGGCACCAAGGGGACCGTGATCGACATCGCCGTGTTCGCGGTGCCGTTCGGCCTCGTCGGCGGTCGCCTCTACCACGTGATCACCGACCCCGAGCTGTACTTCACGGCCGGCAAGAACCCGTGGAACGCCTTCGCCATCTGGGACGGCGGCCTCGGCATCTGGGGCGCCATCGCCCTCGGTGGCGTCGGCGCCCTGATCGCCTGCCGCCGCAAGGGCATCCCCCTCCCGGCGCTGGCCGACGCGATCGCCCCCGGCATCGTCACGGCGCAGGCCATCGGCCGCATCGGCAACTACTTCAACCAGGAGCTCTACGGCGCGCACACCGACCTGCCGTGGGGCCTGGAGATCTACCAGCGCATCGACCCGACGACCGGGCTGCCGAACGAGCTCACCGGCATCGCCACCGGCCACGTCCCGCTGCCCGACAGCCCCGTGCACCCGACCTTCCTGTACGAGCTGATCTGGAACCTGCTCGTCGCTCTCGTCGTGGTCTGGGCCGACCGCCGCTTCAAGCTCGGCCACGGCCGCGCGTTCGCCCTGTACGTGGCCGGCTACACCCTCGGCCGCTGCTGGATCGAGTTCATGCGCACCGACAACGCGAACCACATCCTGGGCCTGCGCGTCAACGTGTGGACCTCGATCCTGGTCTTCATCGGCGCGGTGGTCTACATGATCGTGGCCAAGAAACGCGGTCCTCGCGAGCTGCCCGAGACCCTGCGAAGCCGGGGCGATGAACGGGATGCGGTGGCGGAATCGCCGGAATCGGACTCGTCTTCCTCGGACTCGGCCCCTGCTTCGCCGAAGGCCGAGGCCGACTCGCCTGACGACGGCCCGACGGTGGAAGCCCGCGACGAGATCACTGTCGACGCCGGTTCGTCCGGCTCGGACTCGGACAAACCCGAGAAGTCCTGACCCGGTTTTTCACGCACGAGGTCCCCGGCTCGCGGTTCGAGCCGGGGACCTCGTGCGTTGGTGGTCTGGGCACTCGTAGCCGGCCGCGCGCCGCGGTCGCCTGGGGCGGCATCGGGCGTTGCGGGCTCGGTGCGGTGGATGGTCCGAGACCGTTCGCGCCTGCGCTTGGGTTCCCGGCGCTCGCGGGTGGTGGTGGCGGTGAGCACCGGCACCACCACCCGTCAGCCGGGGGTCAGCCGAGCGGGGAGCCGCCGAAGTAGTCGTCGTCGCCGTCGGAGCGGTCTTCGCCGCGGGGGCGGCGCGGGGAGGGCGGGTCCTGGCGTTTCGGGGTGCCGCGGTCGGCGAGGGGGCTGGTGAACTCGTCGTCGTCCGGGGTGGTGAAGCGCAGGCGCGGGTCCTCGTGCCGGGGTGCGGCGTGCCGGCCGTGGTCTGGTTCCGGCGAAGGCGGCGAAGGCGGTGCGGGCGATGCCGGCGGCTTGCGGTCGGCCAGCGGGTTCGCGAAGTCGTCGTCGGGCGGGGGAGCGCTGTGGCGGCCCGGCGGCGGCGCCGGGTGAGCCGGTGAGGCGCTGCTCGCCAGCGGATCGTCCGTCGAGAAGCCCTTCGGTTCCTCCGCGGCGGCCGGGTACGTGGAGCGGTTCGAGTCGGCGAGGAAGTCGCGCGAGCCCGTGCGGGCTTCGAGCACCTCCTCGGGCGACAGGCCCTCCTGCATCTCCTCGTACATGTCCTTGGCGTCGCCGAGCTTGGCATCGGCCAGGGCGCGCACTTCGGGGTCGGCGAAGGCCTTGCCGGAGGCAACGTCCTTCCACGTCAGCTCGCCGGCGTCGACCTTGCGCTTGACCAGGCGCAGGGCGGCCGGGGCGTCGGGCTTCGAGGCGGCGGTCTTGAGCGCCTCGACGCGTTCGGGCGTGTCGGTCTTGGGCAACGGCTTGAGGCGGATCTTCTCGAGGTCCTTCAGCAGCTGCCGCGACTTGCTCACGGTGCTGTCGAGCGCCGATTCCGCCTGGCGGATCTCCGGCGTCTTCCACGCGTCCTGCGCGGGGGTGGGCCGTGACATGACGGCGGGTCCTCTCAGTCGTCGATGCGGCCGCTGATCCGGCCGCTGCCGGAGTGGGCCGGGGTGCGGGTCTTGCGGCGGCTGTCCCAGTGGTCCTTGTTGTCCTCGTGGTTGCCGCGGGACTCCTCGACGCCGTCCTTCACGGAGTCCTTGATGTCGCCCACGTCGCCGGCGATGTCCTTGGCGTTGTCCTTGATGTCGCCGACGTCGCCCGCGATGCCCTTGCCGATGTCGACCACGTCGGAGATGCTGCCGACGTCCTTGATCTTCGCCAGCTGCGACCCGATGTCCTTCACCGAGTTCCACAGGTCGCCGACCTTCTGCACGATGTCCTTGATCATGTCGATGATCGAGATCAGCGCGTTGATGAGCGGCAGGATCTCCGACAGCCCGGTGATCGCGTCGGCGATCCACCCCGCGATCGGCACGCACGCCTCGGCCGCCATCACCAGCAGCCGGTCGATCAGGCTCTTCAACAGGTCGAGCGCCTTGGCCGCCAGCTTCTGCGACGTGTCCGACAGCAGCTCGAACCCCTTGGCGATCAGCTCCGCGATCCCGGCCTCCGCGGCCAGCCCCGCGCGCCACCCGAGGTCCACGTACGCCTTGTGCGCCAGCGATGCCGGGCCCGACCAGCTCTCGCCGAGGATCTTCTCATTGCCCACCATCACGGTCGAGAACGCCTTCATCGCCTCGGCGATGTTGCGCCACGCCTTGGCGTCGGCGGAGATCTTCGAGAAGTCACCGGTGATCGGCTCGATGAACATCTGGGTGAGCGTCTGGCCCGTCAGCTGCTGGAAGATCCACTCGACGGCCATGACCTCGACGCCGGCCTCTTTGACGAGGTCCTGGATGTCCTCGCCGGACGTGTCCTCGGGCGGCTGCAGCTGTTCGCTGATCGAGCTGCCCTCGTCGAACCCGCTCGGCGACGTCGTCGGCGCGGCGCCGGGATCCCCTCCGGACGACGACGGGGAATCACCACCGTCATCGGAGTCGTCGTCATCGTCCGAGTCGTCGTCCGAGTCGTCGTCTTCGGGCTCGTCGGAGTCGTCCTCGTCGTCCTTCTTCTTTTTCTCGTCCTTGTCCTCGTCGCCCTTGTTCTTGCCGTCCTCGTCCTCGCCCTGCCCCGGCCGCTTGCGCTCGTCGCCCTCGTCCTGGCCGGGACGGTTCGGGTTGCGCGGGTCCTCCGGCTGGTGCCCCTGCGGCGGCACTCCAGGCGCCGGCGTGCCGGGGGTGTGCTGCTGCGGCGGCGAACCCGGCCGGTTCGGCGGTGCGGTCGGGTGCTGCGGCGGCGTGTTCGGGTGCGGCGGTGGCGGTGTGTTCGCGTGCCCTTGCCGGGGCGGGGCAGGGTGCGTCGGCGTGTGGTGCGTCGTTCCGCCGGACCCGCCCGGGTGGCTGTGCCTGGCCATGTCGTTCCCCCTCGGTGGTGGTCGGAGTCAGTGGTGGGTGGTCACTTCGCGGCGGGCGCGCCGACCTCGTCGATCGCGATGCCGAACTCCTTGAGGACCGCCGCGACCTGGCCGTCGTGGTGGTCGTAGGAGTCGGCGGCGGAGCGGACGCCCTGGCTCAGCGAGGTGAGGCGGTTGTCGCCGAAGTCGAGGGTGCTGCCGTAGAGGTTGCCGACCAGGTCGACCACGGGCTGCAGCAACGCGAACAAGCCGGTGAAGCCCGACTTGTCGCACGCGGTCGTGCGCATGTAGTCCCTGATCTTGCCGACCTGGGCGTGCAGCCCGTCGACGACGTCCGCGTACTCGCGCATGACGTCGGTGTGTACGTCGAAGTCCGACACCGATTCCCTCCCCGTGATCGTCGGTCGACGAACACTATGGCAGGAAGTGATCACCCAGCGTGGGGTGTTTCGGGAAATCCACCGGTTCGGAAACAGCAACCCGTCAAAACGGGCATATCAGTCACGAATCCACAAAGGACGGTCAGAGGTCCGGCAGGCCGAGTTCGAGGTTCGGCGCCTGGAGCCCACCGTCCACTTCGAGCACCTTGCCCGTCACGTACGCGCCGGCCGGCGAAGCCAGGTACAGCACCGCCGAAGCCACGTCGTCGGCGGAACCGATGCGCTGCAACGGGGTTGCGCTCTCCATCTTCACGCGGATCTCTTCGTTGCCCGCCACCAGTTCCAGCGCCGACGTGAGCACCGAGCCCACGCTGATCGCGTTCACGCGCACCTTCGGCGCGAGGTCCACGGCGGCCAGCCGCGTGTAGTGCGCCAGCGCGGCCTTCGCCGTGCCGTAGGCGAGAAAACCGCGGCCCTGCACGCGGCCCATGATCGACGAGATGTTGACGACCGCGCCGCCGCTTTCGAGCAGCGCCGGGGTCGCGGCGACGGTCAGCGCGTGGGCCGTCGCGACGTTGAACCGGAACGCTTCCTCGAGGAAGTCCGTCGTCGACTCGACGAACGGCCGCGGGTACGTGCCACCGACGTTGTTGACGACGATGTCAAGCCGCCCGAACGCCTCCATGGCCTCGGCGGCCAGCGCGCCGGCCGCGGCCGGGTCCGACAGGTCGGCCGTCACCACGTGCGCGCGGCGCCCGGCCGCGGCCACGCGGGCGGCCACCTCGTTCAGCTGGGACTCGGTGCGGGAGGCGATGACCACGTCGGCACCCGCCTCGGCGAGCGCCACGGCGGTGGCCGCGCCGATGCCGCGACCGGCGCCGGTGACCACCGCGACGCGGTCCGTGACACGGAACCGATCGAGGATCATGCGGCGGACGCTAACACGGTTGCGCGGCGAGCGGGATCGGTCACACGGGCGATCACTCAGCGCGCACAGATCCCAGGAAAACGGCCGGAAACGGCTGTGTCAGGCCGGATGCGTAAAAGTCCGGTTACACTTGACGGAACAGCCCAGATCCGATAGTTAGCTAAGCGAACGACCTGGGTGCCGTCAGGAACTACGTCGTTCCGCGCAGCCAGATCGTTACCGTTCACCGTCGTCCGGGGCGCTCTGAGGTGCTGCTCCGGTGTTTCCCAGGTGTTAAAGTCGCGCTAACAAGCGGGCCATCGTCGTCCCGTGCGCTCCCCACGGCCGGTCCGCCGGCCTCGCACGAAGACGACGAAGGAGGTCCCTTTTCCATGATCTTCTCCGCCATTCCCGGCAAGCAGGGTCTCTACGACCCGGCGAACGAGCTGGACTCCTGCGGTGTGGCCATGGTGGCCGACATCCAGGGGCGCCGCTCCCACGGCATCGTCGCCGACGGGCTGACCGCGCTGGCGAACCTCGAACACCGCGGCGCCGCGGGCGCCGAACCCACGAGTGGTGACGGCGCGGGCATCCTGCTGCAGCTGCCCGACGAGCTGCTGCGCGCAGAAGCCGGCTTCGCCCTGCCTCAGGCCGGCGCCTACGCCGCCGGCATCGCGTTCCTGCCCGGCGAGGCCGAGCAGCGCCGCAAGGCCGTCGAGCTGGCCGAACGCATCGCCGCCGAAGAGGGCCTGGAGGTCCTCGGCTGGCGTGAGGTCCCCGTCGACGCGGACCGGGCCGGAATCGGTCCCACCGCGCGTTCGGTGATGCCCCACTTCGCCATGCTGTTCGTCTCGTCGCCGGGCGGGGAAGCCGGGCTGGAGCTCGAACGGCTGGTCTTCTGCCTGCGCAAGCGCGTGGAGCACGAGAGCGCGGCCTCGGGCTGCGGCACGTACTTCCCGTCGCTGTCGGCGCGCACGATCGTCTACAAAGGCATGCTCACCACCGCGCAGCTGCCCGCGTTTTTCAGCGACCTCACCGACGAGCGGCTCGAGAGCGCGATCGCCCTGGTGCACTCGCGGTTCTCCACCAACACGTTCCCGTCGTGGCCGCTCGCGCACCCGTTCCGGTTCGTGGCGCACAACGGCGAGATCAACACAGTGCGCGGCAACCGCAACCGCATGCGCGCCCGCGAGGCGCTGCTGGAGTCCGACCTGATCCCGGGCGACCTCACGCGGCTGTTCCCGATCTGCTCGCCCGACGCGTCGGACTCGGCGTCGTTCGACGAGGTGCTGGAGCTGCTGCACCTCGGCGGCCGGTCGCTGCCGCACGCGGTGCTGATGATGATCCCCGAAGCGTGGGAGAACCACGCGACGATGGACCCGGCGCGGCGCGCGTTCTACCAGTTCCACGCGAGCCTCATCGAGCCGTGGGACGGCCCGGCCTGCGTCACGTTCACCGACGGCACGCTCGTCGGCGCGGTCCTGGACCGCAACGGCCTGCGCCCGGCGCGCTGGTGGCAGACGGTCGACGGCCGCGTGGTCCTCGCCAGCGAGGCCGGCGTGCTCGACGTGGCCCCCGGAGACGTCGTGGCGAAGGGCCGCCTCAAGCCGGGCCGGATGTTCCTCGTGGACACCGAGGCCGGCCGCATCGTCTCCGACGACGAGGTGAAGTCGGCGCTGGCCGCGGAACAGCCGTACGAGGGCTGGCTGCACGCCGGGCTGCTGAAGCTCGCCGAGCTGCCGGACCGCGACCACGTGGTGCAGAGCCACGACTCCGTGCTGCGCCGGCAGCTCGCCTTCGGCTACACCGAGGAAGAGCTCAAGATCCTGCTCGCGCCGATGGCCGCCAAGGGCGCCGAGCCGCTCGGTTCGATGGGCACGGACACCCCGGTCGCCGTGCTGTCGAAGCGTTCGCGGCTGCTGTACGAGTACTTCAAGCAGAACTTCGCGCAGGTCACCAACCCGCCGCTCGACGCGATCCGTGAAGAGCTGGTCACTTCGATGTCACGCATCATGGGTCCGGAGCGCAACTTGCTCGCGCCCGGCCCCGCGTCGTGCCGGCACCTGAACCTGCCTTACCCGGTGATCGACAACGACGAGCTCGCCAAGCTCATCCACGTCAACGACGACGGCGACCTGCCGGGCTTCGCGTGCAGTGTCCTTTCCGGACTGTACGAAGTGGACGGCGGCGCCGAGGCGCTGGCCGCCGCGATCGAGCGAGTACGCCGGGAAGCGTCGGAAGCGATCGCCGCCGGGGCGCGCACGCTCGTGCTGTCCGACCGCGACTCCGACCACCGCATGGCGCCGATCCCGTCGCTGCTGCTGGTCTCCGCGGTGCACCACCACCTGGTGCGCACCAAGGAACGTCTGCGCGTCGCGCTCGTCGTGGAGACGGGCGACGCGCGCGAGGTGCACCACATCGCCGTGCTGCTGGGCTACGGCGCCGCCGCGGTGAACCCGTACCTCGCGTTCGAGACGATCGAGGACATGATCGCCCAGGGCGCGGTCACGGGCATCGAGGCGGGCAAGGCGATCCGCAACTACGTGCAGGCGCTCGTGAAGGGCGTCCTGAAGATCATGTCGAAGATGGGCATCTCCACCGTCGGCGCATACACGGCGGCGCAGGTGTTCGAGTCGCTCGGCCTGAGCCAGGACCTGCTCGACGAGTACTTCACGGGCACGTCCTCGAAGCTCGGCGGCGTGGGGCTCGACGTGCTGGCCGAGGAGGTCGCGGTGCGCCACCGCCGCGCCTACCCGGACAACCCGACCGACCGTGTCCACCGTGGACTCGACACCGGCGGCGAGTACGCCTACCGCCGCGAGGGCGAGCTGCACCTGTTCACGCCGGAGACGGTGTTCCTGCTGCAGCACGCGTCGAAGACCGGCCGCGAAGAGGTGTACCGCTCCTACACCGAAGAGGTGCACCGCCTCTACCGCGAGGGCGGCGCGCTGCGCGGGCTGTTCAAGTTCCGCGACAGCGTGCGCGAGCCCGTGCCGCTCGACGAGGTGGAGCCCGCGTCGGCGATCCTCAAGCGCTTCAACACCGGCGCCATGTCCTACGGCTCGATCTCGGCCGAGGCCCACGAGACGCTCGCCATCGCGATGAACCGCATCGGCGGCCGCTCCAACACCGGTGAGGGCGGCGAAGACCCGGAGCGCCTGTACGACTCCGAGCGCCGCAGCGCGATCAAGCAGGTCGCTTCGGGCCGCTTCGGCGTGACGAGCGAGTACCTGGTCAACGCCACCGACATCCAGATCAAGATGGCGCAGGGCGCGAAGCCCGGCGAAGGCGGCCAGCTGCCGCCGAACAAGGTGTACCCGTGGATCGCGCGCACGCGGCACTCGACGCCGGGCGTCGGGCTGATCTCGCCGCCGCCGCACCACGACATCTACTCCATCGAGGACCTGGCGCAGCTGATCCACGACCTCAAGAACGCCAACGAGCAGGCCCGCGTCCACGTGAAGCTGGTCTCCTCGCTCGGGGTCGGCACGGTCGCGGCCGGTGTGTCGAAGGCCCACGCCGACGTGGTGCTCATCTCCGGGCACGACGGCGGCACCGGCGCCTCGCCGATGAACTCGCTCAAGCACGCCGGCACGCCGTGGGAGATCGGCCTCGCCGAGACCCAGCAGACGTTGCTGCTCAACGGGTTGCGCGACCGCATCACCGTGCAGGTCGACGGCGCCATGAAGACCGGGCGCGACGTGGTGATCGCGGCGCTGCTCGGCGCCGAGGAGTACGGCTTCGCGACGGCCCCCCTCGTCGTCGCGGGCTGCGTGATGATGCGCGTGTGCCACCTCGACACCTGCCCGGTCGGCGTCGCGACGCAGAGCCCCGAGCTGCGCAAGCGGTACACCGGCCAGGTCGAGCACGTCGTGAAGTTCTTCGAGTTCGTGGCCGAGGAGGTGCGGGAAACGCTGGCGCAGCTGGGTTTCCGCACGCTCGACGAGGCCATCGGGCACGCCGAGGTGCTCGACACCGCCGAGGCCGAGGCGCACTGGAAGTCGGCCGGGCTCGACCTCAAGCCGATCTTCGAGGTGCCGGCCGAGACCCCGTACGGCGGGGCGAAGCGGCGCGTGCGGGCGCAGGACCACGGCCTGGAGCACGCCCTGGACCGCACGCTCATCCAGCTCGCCGAGGCGGCGCTGGAGGACGCGCACCCGGTGCGCCTGGAGCTGCCGGTGCGCAACGTGAACCGCACCGTCGGCACGTTGCTGGGCTCGGAGATCACCCGCCGCTACGGCGGTGAGGGCCTGCCCGAGGACACGATCCACGTGCTGCTCACCGGTTCGGCCGGGCAGTCGCTGGGCGCGTTCCTCCCGCGCGGCATCACGCTCGACATGGTCGGCGACGCCAACGACTACGTCGGCAAGGGCCTCTCCGGTGGCCGCATCATCGTGCGGCCCGACCCCGAAGCCGTGTTCTCCGCCGAGCGCCAGACGATCGCGGGCAACACGCTCGCGTACGGCGCCACGGCCGGCGAGATGTTCCTGCGGGGCCAGGTGGGCGAACGTTTCTGCGTGCGCAACTCCGGTGCCACGGTCGTCGCCGAGGGCGTCGGCGACCACGCCTTCGAGTACATGACCGGCGGCCGCGCCGTGGTGCTCGGCCCGACGGGCCGCAACCTCGCGGCCGGCATGTCCGGCGGCACCGCGTACGTGCTCGACCTCGATCGCGCCAAGGTCAACGGTGACATGGTGGATCTGTCCGTGCCGGGTTCCGAGGACCTGGTGTGGCTCAAGCAGATCGTCCAGCAGCACCACGACCTGACCCGCTCGGCGGTGGCCGCGTCGCTCCTCGGCGACTGGACGCGGCGTTCGGTGGCCTTCACCAAGGTGATGCCGCGCGACTACCAGCGGGTCCTCGACGCGGCGACGGCGGCTCGTGCCGCCGGCCGCGACGTCGACGAAGCGATCATGGAGGCCGCTCGTGGCTGACCCGACCGGTTTTCTCAAGTATCGGCGTGAAGAGCCGAAGAAGAAGTCCAAAGAGGACCGTCTCGCCTCCTGGGGTGAGGTCTACGCGGACGTGGAGCCGGGCGAGCGCAACGAAACCGTGCGCACGCAGGCCTCGCGCTGCATGGACTGCGGCATCCCGTTCTGCCACTCCGGCGCCTCGGGCTGCCCGCTCGGCAACCTGATCCCCGAGTGGAATGACCTCGTCCGCCGCGGCGACTGGGCCGCGGCGAGCGACCGCCTGCACGCCACCAACAACTTCCCCGAGTTCACCGGGAAGCTGTGCCCGGCGCCGTGCGAGGCCGGCTGCGTGCTGTCGATCTCGCCGCTCTCGGGCGGGCCGGTGGCCATCAAGCGGGTGGAGGCGACGATCGCCGACCAGTCGTGGGAAGCCGGGTACGTGCAGCCGCAGGTGTCCGAGGTGTCCTCGGGCCGCCGCGTCGCCGTGGTCGGGTCCGGGCCGGCCGGGCTCGCCGCCGCCCAGCAGCTCACGCGCGCGGGCCACGAGGTCACGGTGTTCGAGCGCGACGACCGCCTCGGCGGCCTGCTGCGCTACGGCATCCCCGAGTTCAAGATGGAGAAGAAGGTCCTCGACCGGCGCCTTGCGCAGCTGCGCAAGGAAGGCACGCGGTTCGTCACCGGCTGCGAGGTCGGCGTGGACCTCACGGTGGAGGACCTGCGCGAGCAGTACGACGCTGTGGTGCTCGCCGTCGGCGCGCTGCGCGGTCGCGACGACCGGACCACGCCGGGCCGCGAGCTGCGCGGCATCCACCTGGCCATGGAGCACCTCGTGCCCGCCAACCGGTTCGTGGAGGGCGACGGCCCGTCGCCGATCGACGCGGCCGGCAAGCACGTGGTCGTGATCGGCGGCGGCGACACCGGCGCCGACTCCTACGGCACCGCCACCCGCCAGGGCGCGCTGTCGGTGACGCAGCTGGACCAGTACCCCGTGCCGCCGACGAGCCGCGACGACGGCCGCTCACCGTGGCCCACGTGGCCCTACATCCTGCGCACCTACCCGGCGCACGAGGAGGCCGGCGAGCGCAAGTTCGCCGTGGCCGTGAAGCGGTTCGTCGACGACGGTGCAGGCAACGTCAAGGCCCTCGAGTTGCAGCAGGTCCGCGTGGTGAAGGACCCGGAGACGGGCCGGCGCGAGGTCGTGCCGACGAGCGACGAGGTCGAGGTGCTGCCCGCCGACCTGGTGCTGCTGGCGATCGGCTTCGAAGGCGTGGAGCACATGCCGCTGCTCGACGGGCTCGGCCTTTCCCTGACGCGGCGCGGCACTTTGTCGTGCGGCGCCGACTGGCAGACCGAGACGCCGGGCGTGTTCGTCTGCGGCGACGCCCACCGCGGCGCGTCGCTGGTGGTGTGGGCCATCGCCGAGGGCCGGTCCGTGGCCAACGCCGTGGACGCGTTCCTCATGGGCGACTCGGACCTGCCGGCTCCGGTGCACCCGACGGCGTTGCCCCTCGCAGTGGTCTGATCCGTCCCCTGTACGCAGGCCTCCAGCGCAATGGCGCGCTGGGGGCCTGTTTTTCACCCCGCAGGCCTCGCCAACGACGGCGACGACGTGTACATCGCCAACCACGGCACGTCGCCGAGCGCGGGCAAGCCGTCCGGCTCGATCGAAAAGCTGACGCTGCGCACCTGACGTTTCGCGGTCCACCGGGCTCCGGCGTGCGGACGCGCCGGAGCCGGTTCGTCGTGCCGGGCCCGCTGCCGGATCGTCGCCGCAGCCGTGAGCCTCCACCTCCGGTCCGTGGTCCTCCCGGCGCTCGATGCGGACGAGCCAGGACGATCACCAGGACGACCCGGACGTGTGACCCGCACCGCCCTCCGGGAGCCGCGCGGGCGGCGAACCCTATCCTGGGAGCCGTGAACTGGACAGTGGACGTTCCCGTCGACACGCTTCCCGAGCTCCCGCCGCTTCCGCCTCAGCTGCGCGAACGCCTCGACGCGGCGCTGGCGCTGCCCGCCGCCCAGCAGCCCGAGTGGCCGGACGTCGAGCTGGCCAAGCGGGTCCGCGGCGTGCTGGAGAGCGTGCCGCCGATCACCGTGCCCGCCGAGATCGACCGGCTGCAGAGCCGGCTCGCGATGGTGGCGCGCGGCGAGGCCTTCCTGCTGCAGGGCGGCGACTGTGCAGAGACGTTCGAGTCCAACACCGAGCCCCACATCCGTGCCAACCTGCGCACGCTGCTGCAGATGGCCGTGGTCCTCACCTACGGCGCCAGCCTGCCCGTGGTGAAGATGGGCCGCATCGCCGGCCAGTACGCCAAGCCCCGCTCGGCGGCCACCGACGCGCTGGGCCTGCCCGTGTACCGCGGCGACATCATCAACTCGCTGGTGCCCAAGCCCGAGCTGCGCGTGCCCGACCCCGGCCGCATGATCCGCGCCTACGCCAACGCGGGTGCCGCCATGAACCTGGTCCGTGCCCTCACCGGCGCCGGCATGGCCGACCTGCACCAGGTGCACGACTGGAACAAGGACTTCGTGTCGGCCTCCCCGGCCGCGCAGCGCTTCGAGGCGCTCGCCAACGAGATCGATCGCGGCCTGCGGTTCATGAACGCCTGCGGCGTCACCGACACGTCGCTGCAGTCCACCGAGATCTTCGCCAGCCACGAGGCCCTGCTGCTCGACTACGAGCGCGCCCTGCTGCGCCTGGACAACGCCGACGCGGCCAACCCCAAGCTGTACAACCTGTCCTCGCACTTCCTGTGGATCGGCGAGCGCACCCGCCAGCTCGACGGCGCGCACATCGCGTTCGCGGAGCTGCTGTCCAACCCGATCGGCCTCAAGATCGGCCCGACGACCACGCCCGAGCAGGCGCTGGAGTACGTCGAGCGCCTCGACCCGCGCCACGAAGAGGGCCGGCTCACGCTCATCTCGCGCATGGGCAACGGCAAGGTCCGCGAGGTGCTGCCCGCGATCGTCGAGAAGGTCGAGGCCTCGGGCCACAAGGTCATCTGGCAGTGCGACCCGATGCACGGCAACACGCACGAGTCGTCCACCGGCTACAAGACCCGCCACTTCGACCGCATCGTCGACGAGGTGCAGGGCTTCTTCGAGGTGCACCACAAGCTCGGCACCTACCCGGGCGGCATCCACGTGGAGCTCACGGGCGAAGACGTCACCGAATGCCTCGGCGGCGCCCAGGAGATCTCCGACGTCGACCTCTCCGGCCGCTACGAAACCGCCTGCGACCCGCGCCTGAACACCCAGCAGTCGCTCGAGCTGGCGTTCCTCGTGGCGGAGATGCTGCGGGGCTGACGCCTAAACGGTGTTCAGCAGCGCCGCGGTCGACTTGAGGACCGAGTCGCGCAGGCCGCCGAGGTCGGGGACGGCCTCGGCGTTCGCCTGGAGTCCGATGTGGACGCCGTCGCGGTAGGTCGCGACGGCGATGCCCACGGCGTGGCGCGGGGCCAGCGGCACGAACGGGTACACTTGCGCCAGCGGCGCGCCCGCGAGGGTGAGGCGGGCGGCCGGCAGCGGCACGGTGGTCACGACCAGGTCGAACAGCAGCGGCGCGGCCAGCCCGGCCGTTTTCGTGCCGAGGCGGTGCAGCACCGGGGGCACGCGGTCGGCCAGCAGCGGGAACGCGCCGGCGCCGCGGGCCGGGCCGGCGGCCTTGTTGCGCGTCATCGCGCGGCGCACCACGTGCAGGCGCTCCACGGGGTCGTCCTCGCCGATCGGCAGGTCGCACAGGTAGCCGGACAGCTTGTTGCCGCCGACCTGGGCGTTCGCGCGGCCGCGCACGCTCACGGGAATCAGCGCTCGCAGGGTGCGGCCGTCGGCGCGTTTGCCGCGGTTGACCAGCCACTCGCGCAGCGCGCCGGCCAGCACGGCGAGCACGACGTCGTTGCTCGTGCCGCCGTGCGCGCGGCGGATGCGGCGGAGGTCGGCGGTGGGCAGCCGCACGAACCCGAGCCGGCGTTCGGCCGACGCGGGCGCCGACACCGGCGACAGCGGCGGCCGCGCCGCGCGGACGAGCGACGTCGCGATCCCGGCCGTCTCCCCGGCGTGGGCGAGGCTGTCCTTCACGGTGTTTCTGACGCTGTTCAGTGCCGAACGCGGCCGCGGGATCGGCGCCGGCCCGGACGCGCGGGCGAGGGTGCGGTCCGCGACGGCCAGGCCGTCGAGCAGGCCGACGGTCACCGCGTACGCGCCTTCGCCGTCAGTGAGCGCGTGGTGCAGTTTGAGCAGCACCGCGAAACCACCCTGGGGCAGCCCGGTCACCACGGTCAGATCCCACAACGGGCGGCCCGTGTCGAGCGGCTCGGCGATCCACCGCGCGGCGAAGTCCGCGAGCGGGTCGGGGTCGTACAGCGTGCTCAGCTGGTGGTGGTGGATGTGGTGCGCCGCAACGAAATCCGGGTCGTCCGACCACGTCGCGGAACCGGGCGGAAACAGCTCGGTCCGCATTTTTCGGCGCAGCTGCGGCATTTTCTCCGCGCGCTCGGCCAGCAGCGCCGCGAGCTCCGCGCCATCGGCTCGCCCGCGAGAGGTGAACACCAGTACCGCACCCATGTGCATCGGCGCGGTTTCGCTTTCCAGGCAAAGGAACGCGACGTCGAGCGGGCTGAGCGGGGTGCGAACCATCGCGACCGTCCTTCTGCGGCAGGCAGGGGTGGAATGCGCCCCACGACACCACCTTGACATGACGGGAGGGTGGTCGCCGTGTTTCGCGGGCGCTAACGACCCGCGGTTTCACTCACCCGGGTCACGCCACCGCCACGCCCGGCCACCCCGCCCCGGCTTCTGCGGCGCGTCCTTCGCCGACCTCGACGGCTGCGGCAACCGCCGCGAGGGCTGGGGGAGCGGCGCCGGTGGGCGCGGCGGTTCTGCGGCCTGCGGCTTCGGACCCGCGGCTGCGGGTGCAGGCAGCGCAACCGTGGGGCTGTCGCCCGTGTCGCCCGTGCGCTCGGGCCGCGGTGCCGGTTCGGCTGCTCCGGGCACAGGCAGCGCGACGGTCGGGCTGTCGGTGGTGTCCGGGGGTGACCCTGCGGGCTCGGCCGGCGGCTCCGGTGGCACGGGCCCGGCCAGCAGGTCCGCGAGACCGGCCGGCGGTTCTGGGAGGGGCGCGTTGCCGGACCGGCTGGTAGGGGTGCGCCGGGGAAGGGGCGTGGCAGTGCCGGGTGGGCGCGGCACCGGCCGCTCGGGGCCGAGTGCGACGTTGCGGCGGGGGAGCAGCGAGCCCCCGTCGGCCAAGCGCGGGAGCAGCACGGAGGGGGACCGTTCCGGCCGAAGCTCACCGGGTGCGGTCACCGGCTCAGCGGCGCCGCTGTCCTCCGTCTCGTGGCCGGCCTCGGAACCAGGGTCGGTGCGCTGGGCAAGCGCGCTGTCGGTCCTGGCAGCCGAAGGCCCGGCGGAAACACCGGAATCGGTCACCGCCACGGCGTTCCGCAGCGCCATCCCGTTGCCCGGCTGCTTCGGCAGCCCCGGCCACAACTCCCCGGCTTCCTCCGCCGCCGCCCGGATCGCCGCGCCGTCGAGTTCCGTGTGCGTCTCCTTGATGTCCCGGTCCAGCCACTGGACCACGAGTGTGAACGGCCCGTCCCCCGGCAGCGGCCACACGAAGATCTGGTGGTCCAGGTGGAACTGCGTCCCGCCGCCACCGACAGCGCGCAGCACGGGCGAAGTGGGCTCCGAGGCCGACGGCACCGAAATGGACTCCGAGCTGGCCCGGCTCCCGTCGGGGTACAGCACACCGACGAGCAGCGCGTTGTAGTCCGGGACCCGCCGGTGGTCGATGAGGGAGCCGCTGCGGCCCTCCTCCAGGCTGTCGCGCGAGTACACGGCCAGCCGCAGCGTCAGCGCCGACGGCCAGACCTCGATGCCGCGCAGGGCGACGATCGTGCGTTCGGAACGGCCGAGCGGCCGCGCCCACGGCAGGAGCGCCGGGACGATGTGGTCGTTCGGCGGGCCCATCCACGGACGGCCTTCGTAGCCGAACAGCTCCCGTTCCCGCACGGGGAACAGGGGGCGTTCACGAGGACCGTCCGTGAAGAAGCTCATGGGCTACTCGCGCGGGGACAGGTCGCCGTTCGACAGCGCCTGCTCCGAACCGAGGGCCTGCTCCGAACTCTTGCCACCCGACGGCTTCGAGGGGCTGCCCATGGCGTCCATCAGCTGGCGGGCCAGGCCGAGGCCCGTTCCGCCGAGCGACAACGCCTTGGTGAACATGTCCGACATCCCGTCCGCGCCGTTCAGGACCACCATGTGGTCGACGTTACCGAACGCCTGCGCGCCGGCCTCGACGATTTCCGGCCAACGTTCGGCCAGCTGTTGTGCTACCACAGCTTCCTGGTTCTCCGCCAGTGCCGCCGCTCGCGCCTTGATCGACTCGGCCTCGGCCAGACCACGGGCCCGGGCCGACTCGGCTTCCGCCAGACCCCGCGCCTTCGCAGCCTCTGCCTCCGCCAGACCGCGAGCCTGCGCGGCCGCCGCTTCGGCCTCACCGGTGGCGCGCGTGGCCCCCGCCGACGCCTCGGCCCGGGCCTTCGTGGCCTGCGCCTCCGCCTCGGCGGCCGTCTTCACACGCGTCGCGTCGGCCGCGGCCCGCAGCTCGGTCTCCTTGGCCTCGGCCTGCGCGCGGGCGATCTGTGCGTCGCGGTCGGCATCGGCCGTCGTGCGGGTCTCGTACGCCTTCGCGTCGGCCGGCTTGCGGACCTGCGACTGCAGGCGCTGCTCGGCCAGCGCGGCCTCCAGCTCGGCCGCCCGCGTCTCCTGGACCACGACCTCCTGCCGCGCCGTCGCTTCGGCCAGCGGACCCGACTGGCTGGCCTTCGCCTTGGCCTGGTCGACCTCGGCCTGGTACCCGGCCTGCTTGATCTGGCTCTCCCGCATCGCGCCCGCCTTCTGCGCGGCGGCCGCCTGCTCCGCCTGCGTGGCCTCCTGGTCACGCTGCGCTTCGGCGATGCGGGCCGACGCGGCGATGGCCGCGGCGTGCGGCTTGCCGAGGTTGAGGATGTAGCCCGACTCGTCGTCGATCTCCTGGATCTGCAGCGAGTCGACGATCAGGCCCAGCTTGATCATCTCCGTCGCCGAAGACTGGCGGATCTCGCCGGTCAGCGCGTCGCGGTTGTGGATCATCTCCTCGATGGTCAGCCCGCCCACGATCGAGCGCAGGTGGCCCGAGAACAGCTCGTGGATGGTGTCGTTCATGCCCTTCTGCTGGTCGAGGAAGCGGCGGGCGGCGTTGGCGATGGAGGCGTAGTCGTCGCCCACCTTGTAGATCACCACCGCGCGCACGGTCACGGGCAGGCCCTGCTTGGTCACGCAGGACACCTGCAGGTTGACGCCGCGCGTGTCCAGCGAAAGCCGCCGCGCGGTCTGGAAACCGGGGATCACGTTGACGCCCCGGCCGGTCACGATCTTGAATCCGAGGCTGTCGGCGGTCTCGGTGCGCTCCACCCGGATCCCCCACCCGGAGATGATGAGCGCCTCGTTCGGCTCCGCGACCTTGTACAGGATCCGCAGGAGCCCGAACAGCACGATCACGGCCACGACCGCGATCACGACGATGAGCCAGATTTCCATAACCCCTCGCAGCCCGATTTTCGGTTGTTGGTAGCTCTTCGACGCCGCTAAGGCTTCAGCGGTTGCCACCGTTCGACGTAAACCGTGCGCGGGGGTTCGAAATCCACCACAAGGACCTGCGTACCGGTCGGAAAGGACACTTCGGGGTCGGCCGCGTAGGCGTAGAAGGCCTCGGTGCCGCCGCGGACGCTGAGCAGCACCTCACCGATCAGGCCCGGGCCGACGGCGCCCGTGACGCGGCCTCGGTTGCCGATCATCCGCCGAAGCCCCGGATCTTCACCTTCGTGCCCTTCGGCACCAGCGAACCCGGCTGCGGGTCCTGCTGGAAGACGAAGTTGAAGCCGCCGCCGCCACCGTGGCCGCGGCCACCGCCGCCGCCCTGCTTGTCGACGTCGAGCCCGGCCTGCTTGAGGATCTGCTCGGCCTCGTCGAACTGCTTGAACCGCACGTCGGGCACCTGCACGGCATTGGAGACGAAGACCTTCACCTGCTTGCTGCCCGGCGAGTTCGCCGGCGGGTCGGTGCGGGTGACGCCGCCCGCCGGGATCGTCTGCGAGAACTCCTCGCCGCCGTCCACCGGCTGGAAGCCGGCCTGCTGCAGCAGCTGGAACGCCTCGTCCTTCGGCCGGCCCGTGACGTCGGGCACCGGCGGGAGCGGTTCCGGGCCCTTCGACAGGACCACGGTGACCTGGCCGCCGATGTCCACCGGTGTGCCGGCCGCGGGGCTCACGCTCACGACGGTGCCCTGGGGCGCGGTGTCGCTGAACGCCGGCGTGCCCTGTGTGACGTTGAGCTGCTGGGCCTGGATGGCCTTCGTCGCCTCGGCCAGCGAAGTGCCGACCTGGATGTTCGGCACCACCGGCTTGCCCTTGGACACCACGACGGAGACGTTCGCGTCCTTCTCCAGCTGCGTGCCCTCGGCCGGTGTCACCTTGACCACGGTGTTGGCCGGCACGGTGTTGCTGAACTCCTGGCTGTACTGCGGCGTCAGGTTCGCCGCGCGCAGCTTGTCACCGGCCTCGGCCTGCGTCAGGCCCACGAGCTTCGGCACGGCCGCCGTGGTGGGCGCCGACTCGCTGAGGATGAACGCGAACGCACCGATCAGCCCACCCAGCACCAGCACGCCCACCGCGATCAGGGCGAACATCTTCCGCCGGTCCCGCGGCTTCGGCTCGTCGGCCGGCGGACGCGGGCGCCGCGGCGGAGGCGGGGTGGGCGGGACCGCGGAAACCTGCTGCGTCGGCATCGGCTGGCCCGCGGGCGGCGACGGCGGCGGCCCGACCGGGACGGCCCGGGTCAGCGCTCGCGTGCCCTGCGGACCGGAGCCGGGCATCGTCTGCTCGGTCACCGGGATGCGCGGCATGGTCCGCTCGGTGTCGGACATGCGGTCGCCGTCCGGCGGCGGGGGCACGGGCACCGGCACGACCGGCAGGCCCAGCTCCGCGCGCACGGCCTGCAGCTCGGCCAGGAACACGCCGGCGTCGGCCGGGCGCAGCTCGGGGTCGCGGCGGGTGGCGCGCAGGATGAGGTCGTCGAGCGCAGGCGGCAGGTCCGGCCGCAGCTCGCTGGGGCGCGGCACGTCGTCGTTCACGTGCCGGTAGGCGACCGACAGGGCCGTGTCGCCGGAGTAGGGCGTCTGGCCGGTGAGCATCTCGTACAGCAGGATCCCGGCCGAGTACACGTCGCCGCGGGCCCCTGTGACGCCCGTGGTGACCTGCTCGGGCGAGAGGTAGGCGACCGTGCCGAGGATGACGCTCGAGCTCGTCGTGCCCGCGCTGGCGACCGCGCGCACGAGGCCGAAGTCGCCGACCTTCACCACACCGCCCGACAGGGCGCCGCTGCTGCGGCCGATGAGCACGTTCTCGGGCTTCACGTCGCGGTGCACCAGCCCGGCGGCGTGCGCGGCGGCCAGGGCCGACAGCACGGGCTCGGCGATGCTCAGCGCGAGGGCGACGTCGAGCTTGCCCTGCTCGGACAGCAGGTCGCGCAGCGTCCCGCCGTCGACGAGCTCCATCACGAGGAATGCGAGCCCCGCGTCCTCGCCGGGCGGGACGTCGAAGCCCTGGTCGTGCACGGCGACCACGTTCGGGTGGTGCAGCTGGGCGGCCGAACGCGCTTCGCGCACGAAACGGTCCACGAACGAGCGGTCGTCGGCGAAGCGGGGATCCATGATCTTGATCGCGACCGCGCGGTCCAGCCGGGTGTCCATCCCCCGGTAGACCGACGACATCCCGCCCCGGGCGAGCAGCCTGTCCACGCGGTAGCGGCGTTCGAGCAGCGTGCCGACGAGGCTGGGGTGCGTGCGTGTCACGGCTGGCTATCGTACGGAACCACGCCCGCCTGGGTGAGGTGAGGAGGCGGGTCACCCGTGCGTACCAGTCGGGAAACCGGTCGAATGTGGCACAGTGTCACGTGTGAGTGGGATTCCTGTCGCCGATGACGTCCTCGACTCCGCTGTCACCGTCCTTCCCCTGAACCAGGTGGCGGCCGTGCTCGGGATCTCGTCCAACAAGGTGCGCCAGATGCTGCGCGACGGTCACTTGATCGCCGTGCGCCGCAAAGGCGAGCTGTGCGTGCCCAGCGATTTCTTCGTCAAAGACGGAGTGGTCAAGGGCCTGGCGGGCACCATCACGGTGCTCGCGGACTCGGGGTTCAGCCGCACCGAGATGCTGCGCTGGCTCTTCGCGGAGGACGACACGCTGCCGGGCGTGACCCCCGTCAACGCGCTGCGGACGAGCCACGGCACCGAAGTGAAGCGGCGCGCCCAGGCCATGGCTTTCTAGGCTTTTCGCCCGATTCGCTCCGCGCCGGTCCGACCACGTGGGGTAGCCGATCGCGGCCTGCCGCTCCGAGTTTTCCGTCCGAACCGCCCGAAGGCCTCCCCGCTCGCGCGAGGAGGCCTTCGGAGAACTTCGTGTGTCAGCCGTTCTGCTTGTCGCGCCAGGCGACCCACGTCTTGAGGGCCGTGAGGTCGTAGTCGGGACCGCCGACGCCGACGGTGAACGTGGTCACGCCCAGCTCGACGAGCTTCGGGCCGAGCTCTTCCGGGTCACCCTGCACGCCGCAGGAGCGCTCGATCTCGAGCGGGTCGCGGCCGAGGTCGGCGCAGTGCTGGTCGAGGATCTTCACCTTGCGCTCGACGACCTCCGGGTCGCCGAAGCCGTGCCAGATGTCGGCGTGCTTCGCGACCATCTTGAGGGTCTTCTTCTCGCCGCCACCGCCGATGAGCACGGGGATCTTGCGCGTCGGCGCCGGGTTCAGCTTGCCCAGCCGGGATTCGATGCGCGGCAGCGACTCGGCGAGGTTGTCGAGGCGCCCGCCGGCGGTGCCGAACTCGTAGCCGTACTCGTCGTAGTCCTTCTCGAACCAGCCCGAGCCGATGCCGAGGATGAGCCGGCCGCCCGAGATGTGGTCGACGGTGCGGGCCATGTCCGCGAGCAGCTCCGGGTTGCGGTAGCTGTTGCACGTGACCAGCGCGCCGATCTCGACGCGGGACGTCGACTCCGCCCAGGCGCCGAGCATGGTCCAGCACTCGAAGTGCATGCCGTCGGGATCGCCGTAGAGCGGGTAGAAGTGGTCCCAGTTGAAGACGATGTCGGCGCCGATGTCCTCGGCCGCCGAGGCGGTGCGGCGGATGGTGTCGTAGTCGGCGTGCTGCGGCTGGAGCTGCAGGCCGACCCGCAGCCGCCGGTTCGAAGCGGAAGTCATGGCTCAGAGCCTACGCACGCGGCCGCGGGCCCACACGGTGACCAACCGCGGCAGCGCCACGGCCAGGCGGCGGCCCTTGCCGACGACCGCGCGCCGGTTGAGCACGTCGTAGTCCAGCGCCTCGATCTCGTCGAGGATGCCTTCGTACAGCGTGATCGCCGTGCGCACGCAGGGCCGGGATTCGGGACGCAGCAAGGGAATTCCGGCTTCGGCGCGCCGGTACACCGCGCGGGCGCGCGACACGCCGACGGCGAGCGCGCGCCGCACGCGCGGATCGGGCACCCCGCGCCGGCGTGACTCTACGAGCAGTTCGCGGTCGATACCGAACGCCGAAAGTTCTTCAACGGGAAGGTAAAGCCGGCCGCGGTCGAGGTCTTCGCCGATGTCCCGTAAGAAGTTCGTAAGCTGGAACGCTTCCCCGAGCGCAGCGGCGCTGGATTCGGCCTCTGCCAAGGGAACGACGGTGCCGAACACCGGCAGCATCTGCAGCCCGATCACGCACGCCGAACCGTGGACGTACTCCGCCAGCTCCGCATATGTGGCGTACTCGGTGACGGTGAGGTCCATCCGCATCGAGTGCAGGAACGCGTCCACGAGCTCGCGCCGGATGCCGTAGCGGCGCACGGTGTCGGCGAGCGCGGCCAGCACGGGATCGGCCGGCGCGCCGCCTTCGTAGACCTCGTCGACCATCCCGGCCACGTTGTCCAGCGCGGCCTTGGGATCCGTACCCGGTTCCGGGTTGTCCACGAGCTCGTCGGCCATGCGCGCGAAGCCGTACAGCGCGTGCGCGGCGGGCCGGGCCCGCGCGGGCAGGAGCCGGGTGGCGAGGAAGAACGTGCGGCCGTGGTGGGCGTTGATGCGGCGGCATTCGGCGTAGGCGGCCCGCAGGCCGGGGTCCGAGATGCCGGCGGCGTCCAGTTCTGTCACCGGCCGGTGATCCTTTCCGCGGCGAGACGTCCGGAGATCAGCACCGGCGGGATGCCGACGCCGGGGGTGGTGCCGCAGCCGGCGAGCACCACGTTGCCCGCGGCCCGCACGAGGTTGGCGGGCCGGAACGGGCCGGTCTGGGTGAACGTGTGGGCCAGCGAGAACGGCGTGCCCGCGGACAGCCCGCGCGCGGCCCAGTCGGCGGGCGTCACGACCTCGTCCACGGTGAACTCGTCGCCGAACCCCGTCAGCCCGCGGGATTCCAGTGTGCGCAGCAGTTCCTCGCGGTAGGCCGGGCCGACGCGCGGCCAGTCGATGCCGCCGCGGCGCAGGTTCGGCGCGGGCGCGAGCACCGACACGATCTCGCCGCCGTCGCCCGCGAGCCCCGGTTCCGTCGCGGTGGGCCGCGTGACGAGCAGCGACGGATCGCTCATCAGCCGGCCTTCGCGCACGATCTCGGCGAACGTCCGGTCCCAGGCCCGGCCGAAGAAGATCGTGTGGTGCCCGAGCTGCGGCCACGACCGCTTCGCGCGCCCGTGCAGGACCACGGCCGAAGGCGAGTAGCGCAACGGGAGCACGCGACCGGGCCGGGCGCCCACCAGCCGGTACGCGGTGCCGAGCTCGGTGGCGAGCACGACCGCGTCGCACCCGATCCGCTCGCCCGAACGCGTGCGCACGGCCCGCACCCGCGCCGACACGCGCTCCAGCCACGCGGCTTCGGTGCCGAACCGCAGGTCGGCGCCCGCTTTCGCGGCGGCCGCGGCCATCGTGCGCGCAACCGCGCCCATGCCGCCCCGCGGGTAGTAGACGCCGCCGACGGTGTCCATGTACGCGATCACGCCGTACGCGCCGAGCGCCCGCGCCGGGTCGAGCCCCGCGTAGAGCGCCTGGAAGGAGAACAGCCGGCGCACGCGTTCGTCGCGCAGGAACTTCGCGACTTTCGGGCCGAGCCGCCCGAACCCGCCCAGCGCGGCGAGTTTCACCAGCTCCGGGCGCGCCAGGTCGAGCGGCGAATCGAAGTTGGCGCCGATGAAGTGGTCCTTCTGCGCCGCGTACAGCTCGGTGAGCCAGCGGCGCAGCGCGCGGTAGCCGGCGGCTTCGGTGGGGCCGGCGAACGCGCGGATCTCCTGCTCCATCGCGTCGCCGTCGGTGCGCAGCGCGAGCGTGCTGCCGTCGGCGAAGCGGGCGTGGTAGGCGGGGTCGAGCTTGGTGAGCGGCAGCGTGTCCGCCAGCGATTCGCCGACGGCGTGCAGGGCCTCGTCCACCAGCTCCGGCATGGTCAGCACGCTCGCGCCGGTGTCCACCGCGTTGGCGCCGAAGTCCTGCTGCCCGGCGCGCCCGCCTGGCACCTTGTCCTGCTCCAGCAGCGTCACGCGGCGGCCCGCGCCGAGCAGGTGCAGCGTCGCCGAAAGCCCGGCCAGGCCCGCTCCGACCACCACCACGTGGTCGGTGGGCCCGGCGACGGTCTTGGTCACGAGGTCCGCCGCGTCGCCTTGCCGACGAGGTCGGCCAGCGCGGCCGGAGCCGGCTCGGCCAGGTGCGCGCGCTCGAGGGCGGCCATCGCCGAGGCGGTGAGGTCGTCGATGCGGTGCTCCACGGCGTCGACCGCGCCGACGCTCGTCAGGGCCTCGCGCACGGCGTCCACGGCCGTGTCGGACAGGTCGGCCTTGCCGATGGCGTCGGCGATCACCTTGGCGGCCGTGCGGTCGCCGCGCTCGTCGGCCAGCTGCAGGCCCAGGGCCACGAGCAGGGTGCGCTTGCCCTCGCGCAGGTCGTCGCCCGCGGGCTTGCCGGTCACGGACGGGTCGCCGAACACGCCCAGCAGGTCGTCGCGCAGCTGGAACGCCACGCCGACGTCGCCGCCGAACTCCAGCAACGTGTCGACGAGCCGGTCGTCGGCCCCGGCGAGCGCGGCGCCCAGGTGCAGCGGGCGCTGCACGGTGTACGCGGCGGTCTTCAGCCGGTCGATGCGCAGCGCGGCCTCGGGCGACGCGTCGCCGACGGCCTGCGTGCGGACGTCGAGGTACTGCCCGGCGAGGACCTCCGTGCGCATCGCGCGCCAGGCCGGGCGGGCCTTCGCCAGCGTCTGCGCGGGCAGCGGGGCCTCGGCGAACATGTCGTCGGCCCACGCGAGCGCGAGGTCGCCGACGAGCACCGCCGTGGCCAGCCCGAACGTCGCGGGCGAACCCAGCCAGCCGTGGTCGGCGTGCACCTTGGCCGACGCGACGTGCACGGTCGGGTTGCCGCGGCGCGAGTCGGAGGAGTCGATGAGGTCGTCGTGGATCAGCGCGCACGCCTGGATCAGCTCCAGGCTTGCCACGACCTGCAGCGCACCCTCGGCTTCGGTGCCGGACGCCGCCCCGCCGGCCCCGCGCCAGCCCCACCACGCGAACGTCGGCCGGATGCGCTTGCCCCCGCACAGCACGAAGCCCGACAGCACGTCGATGCCCGCCGCGACACTCGGCTCCGTGCGCACGATCTCGTCGCCCGCACGCTCGAGGAACGCGGTCAGCGCACGCTCGACGTGGGCAGGCAGATCGTCGTCGAAACCGGGCGCGTCCATGCCGCCATCATCCGGGGCGCGGGCCCGGCCGCTCGCGCCGGGTGCCCCCGATGTGGCGCACGAGACGTCTGCTGCGGGATGTGCTCGGCCGGTCGTCGGTGCGCACCGTGGCGGGTGCTCGCGGCCGAGTCGTCTCAGCCTGCCCGCCCGGTCGCGGCCCTTACGACCGTCCTGTCCAGAACTCGCCGGGCAGCCCGGCGGCAGTGAAGTACGCGGCGGCCTCCGCCGGTTCCCGGCGCCGGTAGCCGTGCGCCAGGCGTCCGGCGTACCAGCCCTCGGCCAGGCGCCACAGGGCCGGGAGGTCGAGCACGGTGCCTTTCGCCATGCCCGTGCGCTCGGTCCATTCGTCCACACAGGACTCGCCGCAGAACAGGCGCTGGACGGAACAGGTGTGGCGCACGTCGTCCCACATGCGGGCCGTCGGCACGGGGAAGTGGGCGACCTGAGGCCCTTCGGGCGGCGCTTCGCGGCTCACGACCAACGCGGTGGGCTCGGTGCAGCACGGACAGCGGGTGGCGACGAGGACTTCGGGCTCGGCGGGCACCAGGTGCGGGATCGCGAACGAGTCCCACGCGCAGCCGCCCCACCACAGCGTTCGCTCGCCCATCACGGAGAACCCCAGCGGAATCGCCGCGAACGGGTGGGCCAGCACCACGTGCTCGCACTCGTCGAGCACCAGGTGGCGGGCGTCGGCGAGGCGGTGCAGGGCCTGCTTGGCCACGGCCAGCGAGCCGTGCGCCGCGTCGGCCAGCTCCGGTGCCGTCGGCGCGCGTCCGTGGGTGGCGAAGGCCCGGTACACGGCCACTCGCACGTCTTCGTCCCAGGCGGTGTCGTCTTCGCGGCTCATCGGTGGCTCCTCGCCGGAGGGTGCGAGTCCGACGGTACCCGTGGCCAAGGCCACGCGCCGGGGCTGCCAGTGTCCGGTTTCGCCCACTAACATGTGCGTTCATGACGTCGGTGATCGAGCGGTTGCAGGGGGACGGGCCCCGGTTCTCCATCGAGTTCTTCCCGCCCCGCGACGAGGCCGACGAGGCCGTGCTCTGGCGCTCCATCCGGGAGCTCGAGCCGTTCGACCCGGCGTACATGTCGATCACCTACGGCGCGGGCGGTTCGAGCCGCGATGGCACGATCCGCAGCATCGCCCGCGTCGCCACCGAGACCACGCTCTGCCCGATGGCGCACCTGACCGCGGTCGACCACTCGGTGTCGGAGCTGCGCAACGTGATCGGCTGGTACGCGGCCGTCGGCGTGCGCAACATCCTGGCGCTGCGCGGCGACCCGGCCGGCGAGGTGTACGGCGACTGGGTGCCGCACCCCGAAGGTCTCACGTACGCCGAGGAGCTGGTGGAGCTCATCCGCTCGCTGGGCGACTTCTGCGTCGGCGTGTCGGCGTTCCCGTACGGGCACCCGCGGTCGCCGGACCTGGAGTCGGACACCAAGTACCTCGTGCGGAAGTTCCGCGCCGGCGCCGATTTCGCCATCGCGCAGCTGTTCTTCGAGGCCGAGGACTTCCTGCGGCTGCGCGACCGCGTGGCCGCCGCGGGCTGCGACGCGCTGGTGCTGCCCGGCATCATGCCGCTGACCACGCTGCGCACGTTGCACACCACGATCAAGCTCTCGGGCGCACCCGCGTCGCAGCGGCTGCTCGACCGGCTGGAGCCCCTTTCGGACGACCCGAAGGCGTTCCGCGCGGCCGGGATCGACGCCGTCACCGAACTGGGTGAGAAACTGCTCGCCGAGGGTGTGCCGGACCTGCACTTCTACACGTTCAACCGGTCCAAAGCCACGCGCGAGGTGGTGACGCGCCTCGGGCTCGTGCCGGCGCGCGCGTAAGTCCGTACCCCCGGCCGGGGCCCGGCCGGTACGGTTCGGCCCATGGCTTCCAGCGAACACAGCGTGCACGGGATCTCCGACCGGTACGTCGACGACTACGCGGCCGTGGACCCGGTCGCGGCCACCATGCTCGGCGTCTCGGGGTACGACGACCAGCTCACCGACTACTCGCCCGCCGGCCACGCGGCCCGGGCCGAGCTCGCGGCGAAGGCGCTCGCGGACGTGACCGCCGCCGAGCCCGCCGACGCGGGGGAGCGGGTCGCGAAGACGGTGTTCACCGAGCGCGTGGGCCTGGACGTGGAGATCCACGACGCCGGCCTCGACATCGCCGCGCTGAACGTGATCGCGAGCCCGGTGCAGGACCTGCGCATGGTGTTCGACCTGATGCCGATGGACACGCCCGAGCAGTGGGCTGACATCGCGGCCCGCCTGAAGAAGGTGCCCGAAGCGCTCGCGGGGGTGCGCGCGTCGCTGCTGGCCGCGGCCGACGCCGGGCGCGTGTCGGCGCTGCGGCAGGTCGGCAAGGTCGCCGAGCAGTGCGAGACCTACGCCGGCCTCGGCGAGGGGCCGAGCTTCTTCGCCGGCCTCGTGGGCAACGCGGGCGAGGTGGGTGCCGCGTTGTCCAGTGATCTGCAGGCAGGCGCTCGCGCGGCCGACGAGGCGTTCGCGGAGTTCGCCGGTTTCCTGCGCGCCGAGCTCGCGCCGAAGGCCCCGGCCAAGGACGCCGTGGGCGAGGACGTCTACCGGCTGTGGTCGCGGTACTTCATCGGCGCGGAGCTGGACCTGCGCGAGGCGTACGAATGGGGCTGGCACGAGTTCGCCCGCATCGACACCGAGATGCGCGCGGTGGCCGAGCGGATCCGCCCGGGCGCGTCCGTCGCGGAGGCCGCCGAGGTGCTCGACGCCGACCCGCGCTACCGCGTGCAGGGCCGCCCGCAGTTCGAGGCCTGGATGCAGTCGCTGTCCGACGAGGCCCTGAAGTCCCTGCGCGGCAAGCACTTCGACATCCCCGACCGCCTCATGGCGCTGGAGTGCCGCATCGCTCCGCCGGGCGGCGGCGTCGGCGCGTACTACACCGGCCCGAGCGAGGACTTCACCCGCCCCGGCCGGATGTGGTGGTCGCTGCCGGCGGACAAGGACGAGTTCACCACCTGGCGCGAAGTGTCCACTGTGTACCACGAGGGCGTGCCGGGCCACCACCTGCAGATCGCGACGGCCGTCAACCAGGCCGCGTCGCTCAACAAGTACCAGCGGCTCATGACCTTCATCTCCGCCCACGGTGAGGGCTGGGCCCTGTACTCCGAGCGCCTCATGCAGGAACTCGGTTACCTGTCGGACGACGGCAACCTGCTCGGCATGCTCTCGGAACAGCTGTTCCGCGCCGCCCGCGTCGTCGTCGACCTCGGCATGCACCTGGAACTCGAGATCCCGCGCGGCACGGGCTTCCACGAGGGCTCGCGCTGGACCCCGGACCTCGGCCTGGAGTTCATGCTCACCCGCACCATCACCGACCAGGCCCACGTCCGCGACGAGATCGACCGCTACCTCGGCTGGCCCGGCCAGGCACCCGCGTACAAGCTCGGCGAACGCCTCTGGCTGGCCGCCCGCGACGACGCCCGCCGCCGGCTGGGGGATGCGTTCGACATCAAGCAGTTCCACACCCGCGCGCTGGAGATGGGCGGGATGGGGCTGGACACGCTGCGGGAGCAGTTGGCTCTGTTGAGCTGAGTTCTCTGGTTCGGCTCGGTGAAGCCCTCCACGGCCGCGGCGGTGGAGGGCTTCACCGTGTTCGGGGAACTTCCCTTCGCGCGAAAACCCTTTGGCTCCACCACCGCCCCACGCCCTAAACTGCCGCCCGTGCATCGGATCTTCCTCGTCACCCCACCGCCCGCGCTCTGAGCGGGGTGGTGTCCGCCGCGTGTGAGTCCGTCCCAGGACCCCGCGGCTGATCAGTGCTGCACGAAAGCGAAAACCGCCCCGCGTCGTCGATGTCCGAAATCCTTCGACGCTGGAGCGTTGTCCATGTCTGTTGTGCTGTCCGAGCGCGCCCGGGGGTCGGTCGCGCTGGTTGTCGCCGGGGTGTTGTGGGGGACCGGGGGGTTGGCCGGGTCGTTGCTCGGGCAGCTGGCCGGGCTGCACCCGCTGGCCGTCGCCGCGTATCGCTTGCTGCTGGGAGGGGCGGCGGCGATCGCGGTGTCCGGCAAGGGGGTTCCGCGCGCCCGGATCGGGCGGGTGCTCGTGGTCGGCGTGTTGTTCGCGTTCTTCCAGACGACCTACTTCGCCGCCGTCGCGCTCGGGTCCGTCGCCACGGCGACCATGACCACCATCGGCGCCGCGCCCGTGATGCTCACCGTCGCCACGGCGGTCCGGAAGCGGCGGGCGCCGCGGTCCTGGACCCTGCTGTCGGTCGTCGGCTCCCTGGCCGGCCTGGTGCTGCTGTCCTGGACGCCGCACGTCGAAACCTCGAAAACAGCCATCGTCCTGGCCCTCGCCGCGGCGGCCGGGTTCGCGATCCTCACCACCCGCCCGGTCGACGACCCCCTGGCCACCACCGCGTACGGCTGCCTCACCGGCGGTCTGCTGCTCACCCCGGCCGCGCTCACGCTGGGCATGGCGCTGCCCGCGCGCCCCGACGTGCTGCTCGTCGCGGTCTACTTCGGCGTCGTGCCAACAGCGCTCGCGTACGCCGCGTACTTCAAGGGCCTCACCACGGCCCACCCCGTGCTCGGCGCGCTGTCGGCGCTACTGGAACCGCTCACGGCGACGATCCTGTCCGTCGCCTTCCTCCACGAGCACCTGAGCCCGCAGGCCTGGGGCGGCGCGGCCCTGCTGACCGCGGCCCTGGCCGTCGGCTATTGGCGCCCGGAACCTACTTCGGGTCGAGCGGCAGCGGACGGCCGAGGATCGCGAACGGACGCGGGTCGCCCGTGAACTGGTAGTCGCGCAGGACGTCGACGAAACCGGTGCGCCGGTAGAGCTTCCACGCGCGGCTGGTGCCTTCGGGCGTGGACAGCAGCACGTTGGCGTTCGGGACCCCGTCGAGCAGCCGGCGCAGCAGGTCCTCGCCGATCTGCTTGCCCTGGTTCTCGGGGCGCACGTGGATCTCGGTGAGCTCGAAGTAGTCGCTCATCCACCGCTCGGCCTCCTCGGGGCCGGAGCGGCGGGTGAGGCCGTGGCGCACCTGCTCGTGCCACCACTGCCCGGCGCGGCCCTTGTACCCGTAGGCGAGGCCGAGCAGCACGTCGTCGGCGTCGAGGGCGGCCATGCAGCGCCAGCCCTCGCGCAACGCGTGGGTGAGCCACATCGGCGCGCGCTGCTCGGCGGTGCCTTCGGGGTACTGCATGGCCTTCACGTAGATGGCCAGCGCTTCGGGCAGGCGTGTGCGGAACTCGTCCGCGGACAACTGCACGTATCGGGAACACCCGGAGGACATGGCGGTCACGGCTGTCCATCCTCCACTCCCGCCGCGAGCGCGCCCGGGGTGCCCCCGGTCAGCTCGACGAGCCCGTCGAACGTCGTCGGGAACACCGACTTCGGGTGCCCGGCCGCGGCCCACACCTCGTCGTACGCGCGCAGGGCCGTGTCCACGAGCGTCACGAGCCGCCGGGGGTGCCCGACGGGGGCGACGCCGCCGATGGGCTGGCCGGTGTGCTCGCGCACGAAGTCCGCGTCGGCCTTGCCCACCTCGGCGAGGCCGGCGAGCGCGGCCAGGCGGGCCGGGTCGGCGCGGTGGGCGCCGGAGGTGAGGGCGAGCAGGGCCGTCTCCTCGCCCCCGGTCGTGCGGGCGCGGAACACGAGGCTGTTGGCGATCGCCCCGACCTCGACCCCGAGCGCTTCGGCGGCCTGGGCCGCGGTGCGGACCTCGGCCGGCAACACGCGCACCCCCTCGGCGGCGGCCTGCTGGCCTGCTTCGCTCAGAGCGGCTGTGACCTTGGCGACGGCGGGATGGTCGAGGGAGCTCATGCCGTTATGAGACCACGACGACGGCACCGTGTCCCGCACCACGTCCCCGGATTCCACCGGCGGGGTTGAGAGAACGCGGCACCGAGGGTTACTCTGGAAATCGTTCGAACAGACGTTCGACATCCGGTGAGTGTTCACCGGCAGGTGCCCGGCGAGGGGCGGGGGAAGCGCCCCGCGGCCGGGCACCTGCCGGACTCGCCCGAGCGGGAGGAGGGTCGTCATGTCCGTCTCGGTCGTGTCCCCTGACCCCGGGCAGCCTCAGCTGCCCCTGTCGCTTCGCCCGCCGGCACCCCCGGCGGCGGCCACCCTGCTCGCCCAGGCCAAGCGCGGTCTGGCCGACGCCGAAAACGAACGTGATCCCGCCGAGCGGTTCATCGGCGCTTACCTCGCGGCGCTGCGCGGTGCGGCGGCGGTGCTCGCCGTGCGCGGGCGGCCGCGCCGGGGCCGCGGCCGTCCGGCCAGCGGCTGGGTGCTGCTCGACGCCGTGGCGCCGGAGCTGCAGGAGTGGTCTGCCTTCTTCGCCGCCAACTCGGCCACCCGTGCGGCCGCCGAAGCCGGCATCACGGGCAAAGTCACGGCCGAGTCGGCCGCGAACCTGCTGCGCGCCACCGGTCTGTTCCTCGAACTGGTCCGCCGGCTCGTCCACGGCCTGCCCATCTCCGGCGAAGCCCATGTCGCGTGAGCTCGGTCCGGTCGACCACGGCCGGTTGCTCGAAGCGCTGGAGATCGAAGCGCGCGTGCTGGGGGAAGTGGCGCACACGGCGTCGGCCGAGGCGCCGGTGCCCACGGCCCCCGGCTGGACGCTGGGGGAGCTGCTGCGGCACGTCGGCAGCGTCCACCGCGTCACCCTCGGCTGGCTGCGTGAGGGCCACAAGCCCGCGCAGTGGCAGCGCATCCCGCACCAGGAGGAAACGGTCGCGGAGTACTACGCCTCGGGCCGCGACGCGCTGATCGCCGAGCTGGCCGCCCACGACCCGGCCGACCACGCCGCCACCTGGTGGTCCGCCGATCCCACGTACGGCTTCTGGCGCCGCCGCACCCTCCACGAGACGCTCGTCCACCGCGTCGACGCCGAGCGCGCCGCCGGCGTCGACCACCCGGCCGTGCCCGCCGACCTCGCCACCGACGGCGTCGACGAGGTCCTCACCCTGTACTTCGGCCACAAACTCGCCCTGCTCGGCCTCACCGGCACCCGCCACGGCACCGTCGGCATCCAGACCGGCGGCCACAGCTGGATCGCCCGCGCGGGCCCCGAAACCATGGACGCGTGGCGCTGCTCGCCCGAGGAGGCCCGGTCCGCCGACGAACTCGTCAGCGGCGACCCGGCCAACGTCTACCTCTGGCTGTGGGGCCGCGCCGCCCCGACCGCCGTCGTCTCCTCGCGCGGCCACGACCTGGCCGCGCAACTCTGGGCCTTGCTGCGGCTGGCCACCCGCTGAACCGGAAAGTGGGGAAGCTTCCCCGGTTCCTGTCGGTGGCCCCCGCTACCTTCGCCCTCATGACGACGCCGTCCGCCCTCACCCTCGACGCCGCGCGGCCCCAGGAGCTGGCCCGCTTCTGGGCCGCGCTGCTCGACTGGCACCTCACCGAGCCGACCGACGAGGGTGCGGCTGCATCTGCCGCGCCGGCTGGACCTCCGGCCGTCCGCACACCCACTGCTCCCGCGTCGTCCGAGGCGGTTGTTGGTGCGGGGCCGGACAGGTTCGCGGAGCAACAAGACGCGGCGATCGACGCAGATGTCGAATCGGCCGCCGGCGGTACGGGTGCTGCGACGGTGCTGCCGGGCCGTTCGGTCGGTGGGTTGGCTTCCGCCGCGGCCGAGGGACAGTCGCTCGGCGTCGGTGAGGCGCCGGGCTTGCCCGGCGTGGAAGTCGAGCCGGATGCCTTGCTGCCGGGGCCTGCGGCGGACCGGCCGCCTTCCGCAGCGGCCGCCGTCAGCGCTGGGCGGGACAGTCGTGCTGGGCAACCAGAAGCCCGACCCGGCGACCAAAGCGACGTTGCCGACCCACCACCGATCCTGGCCGGCGGGCAGCGCCGGGCGGGGAGCAGTCCCGCGCAGGGCCTCGTCGCGCCGACCGTGCGGCCGCCCGCCGAGGACGGGTGCGAGTTCGACCTCGTGTTCGTCCCCGAGGCGGAGCCCAAGGTGCACAAGAACCGCCTCCACCTCGACCTGGCGAGCCGCACCCCGGAGCACCAGCGCGAGGTCGTCGAGCGAGCCCGGTCGTTGGGCGCGCGGCACCTTGACCTGGGCCAGGGTGACGTCCCCTGGGTGGTCCTCGCCGACCCCGAGGGCAACGAGTTCTGCGTCCTCGAGCCGCGGCCGGAGTACGACGGCTCGGGGGCGCTTGCGGCGCTGGTCGTCGACACGAGAGAACCCGCGCGGCTGGCGGAGTTCTGGTCGGAGCTCATCGGCTGGCCGATCACGGCCGATCAGGGGCCGCAGATCGTCGGCGTGCGCAGTCCGTCCGGCCGGGGCCCGGCGATCGAGTTCCTCAGTTCCACCGACACCAAGCGCGGCCGCAACCGTCTGCGGCTCGAACTGGCTGCGGGTGCGGATCCGTTGTCCCCCAAGCAAGATCCCGAGGGCAACGAGTTCTCCCACCGACAAGCCTGAAAACAGCCCTCACCGCCCGACGGGCTCCGCCGGTTCCTGCGGCCGCCCGCGCGGCCGCAGCGCCTCGGCCGCGAACATCCGGTGCAGCAGCTGGATCGCGACCGAACCCTCGCCCACCGCCGAAGCCACCCGCTTCACCGAAGCGTGCCGCACGTCGCCCGCCGCGAACACGCCGGGCAGGCTCGTCTCGAGCGGCAGCGGGTCCCGCGAGAGCGGCCAGGCACGGAGATCAGCGCCGGTCACGATGAAGCCGCGGTCGTCGCGTTCGACTTCCGGGGGCAGCCAGTCCGTGTGCGGGTGCGCCCCGATCATGACGAACAACCCGTCCGCGGCCACGATCTCCTCGCGTTCGGTCCGCCGGTCGCGAAGCACGAGCTGCTCCAGCCACCCGGTGCCCCCTCCGCCGACGATCTCGGTGGCGACCCGCACCCGCAGCCCTGGCGTGGCCTCGATCTCCCGGGCCAGGTAGTGCGACATGCCCGCCCCCAGCGACCGGCCGCGGACCAGGAGCGTGACCTGCTTGGCGAACCGCGCCAGGTACAGCGCGGCCTGGCCGGCCGAGTTCCCGCCGCCGACGACGAAGACCTCGCGGTCGGCGACACCGGGCGCCTCGGAAGCCGGGCCGCCGTAGTAGACGCCGGCCCCGTTCAACGCCTCCAGCTCCGGCACGCCCAGCCGGTGGTAGGTGGCGCCCAGCGCGAGCAGCACCGCGCGCGAGCGCACCTGCGTGCCGTTGGACAGCGTGATCGCGAGCTCGTCGTCGCGCCGCAGCTCGGCCGCCCGCTGCATGAACACGAACTTCGCCCCGAACACCCACGACTGGTCGTACGCCTGCTGCGCCAGCCGGCGGCCGCTGACGCCGCGCGGGAAACCGAGGTAGTTGCGGATCAGCGAGCTGGACGTCGCCTGGCCGCCGAGACCGCCCTCGTCGACGACCAGCGTGCCGAACCCTTCCGACGCGCCGTACATGGCCGCCGACAGCCCGGCCGGCCCGGCGCCGACGATCACGAGGTCGAACTCCATGCGGTCCGGGTTGACCGGCGCCCCCGAGGCCACGGCGATGTCGGCGTCGGTCGGGTTGCGCAGGACCGTGCCGTCGGGGAAGACGACGATCGGGAGCTCGCCCGGCCCGGCCTGGGCGATGCGGGCGCGGCCTTCATTCGAGTCGGCCAGGGAGAACGAGTGCGGGATCGCGCACCGCCCGAGGACCTCCCGCAGCTGGTAGGCCCGGCCCGACCAGGAGTTGCCGACCACGTGGATCGTGTACGGCGACGTGCGCCGCACCTCGGTCCATTCGAGCAGCAGGTTCGAGATCGCGTGGTGGAAAACCTCGTCCGGTGCGGCCAGCGGCCTGAGCACGTAGTGGTCGATGTGCCCGCGCGCGATCGCGTCGAAGATCGCCTCACCCGTCGCGCGGTCTCCCCATTCGCCCCACGCGATCAGCAGCCCGCGTTTCGCGTGCGGGTGCAGCCGGCGCGCCTGGGCCAGCAATTCGCCGCCCGTCGTCCCGGAAAGCCATTGACCGGCCAGCACGAGCGCGACGTCTTCACCGTCCGCGGCGAGTTCTTCGAGCAGCGCCAACGCTTCCTGCGCCGAAGCAAGGCTCACGATGCGGTAGTGGCGCGCGTAGCGCTCGCGCAATTCCCGTTCGACGTCACGCAGCGATTCCGCGTTCTCGTCGACGGCGAGAAGCACGGCGTCGGACATGCATCCGACAGTAACGGCGATCCACACGGAGGCGAACGCGTGGTTTTTCAAGGCCGTCAGGCCCGGAACACGAACACCCCGCCGTCCTCGCTGTGCCGCGGCCACCCCGGGTCACCGGTCGCGGCGAAGGCCACCCACGCCGCCTGCACCCGATCGGCCAGCTCGCGCGGCGGCGTCGGCCCTTCCAGCGCGGACAACCCGAGGTTGCCGAACACGAACCCCAGCTCCAGCCCGTGCGCCGCACCCACCCCGGGCAACGGCGAGGGCCACGCGAACTCGTACACGAACGCCGCCCGCGCTCGCGCGATCTCCGAGGCCGGACGGCGGAACAGCGCATCGGTCAGCACGTCGGCGTAAAGCTCGACCGGCGTGGTCCCTTCGGCAACGGCCTCGACCGCAAGACCCAGGCGCCCCAGCAACTCCGTCACGTCGGAATGCGAGACACCGTCCGGAAGCGACGTGCCGGCCAGCGCCAGCAGTTCGTCGGCGTTGGTGCCGATCAAGAGATCCACCCCGCCTCCGCGCAGCACCACGTCGAACGGCGGTTCGGCCAGCACCTCCCCGTCCACGACCGGCAGGAACGGCTGCGCGGCGGCCACGGTCGTCGCGCCCCAGCGCGCGGGGTCGAGGTCGGCCGTGAGGTCCGTGACGGCCGCCGTCGACAGCGCGGCGAGCTTCTCCGGGGCAACGCGCGCGAACCCCGCCGCCGTCGGCTCCACGCCGGCGGCGCGCGCGATCTCGCCGGTGACCAGAAGCGCGTCGGACGCGGAAAGCGCGGCCCGCGCGTTGGCGCTCTGCACGATCGCCCGCCGGAACAAACCACGGTCCATCGCTACGTGCGCGAGCGTCGCACCCGCGCCCGCCGACGTGCCGAACAACGTCACCGCGTCCGGGTCCCCGCCGAACGCCGCGATCCCGGCGCGCACCCACTCCAGCGCCGCGACCTGGTCGAGCAGAGCGCGGTTCGCGACCGCGTCCGGCAGCAGCGCGAAGCCTTCCGCGCCCAGCCGGAAGTTCACCGACACGAACACGACCCCGCGCCGCGCGAACGCCGCTCCGTCGTAGATCGGCATCGCCGACGAGCCGGTGACGTTCGAGCCGCCGTGCAGCCACACCAGCACCGGCAGGCCCGCCGTGGACGGGTCGGGTGTCCACACGTTGAGGTTGAGGCAGTCCGGCCCCTCGACCACCGGCTCCGCCAGGAACGAACCCGGCAACGGCGCCGAAGGCGCGGTCGGCCCGAACTCGAGCGCGTCCCGCACGCCGTCCCACGCCTCGGGCGGGCGCGGCGCCCGGAACCGGGCTTCGCCGAACGGCGCGGCCGCGTAAGGGATGCCGAGGAACCGCGTGACGCCTTCGCGCACGCTGCCCCGCACCCGGCCGTACGGGGTGGTGACGACGGGACCGGTCATCTCCCCATCGTTACCAGCGCCGGGCCCGCACCGGGGCGCGGCTGCCCGAATCGCCAGGGATTCCTGTCCCGAAAGCACGAAGCCCCGGCCGGCGGGAAGCCGGCCGGGGCTTCGTGTCACTCAACCGGAAACTCAGCCGTCCGACTCGGCCGACGGGATGTACGCACCCGGCACCTGGTCCGGAGCGAACACCTTGTTCTCACCGGGGTACGGGGTCTTGAACCCGTGCGTCTGGTACCACGTGAAGCGGTTCATCTGCGCGGGGTTCGCGTAGTCCGCCGTCGCGTTCGGACCGGTCAGGCGCTGGTTCTTCTGCCAGGCCGACCACTGCGAAGCGACCTGCTGCTTGTCCGCCGGCACCGCGGTGTCGGGCTGGACGGAGGCGAACTGCGGAGCCACCACGTCCGGACCGCACGACGGCTGCGTCGCGAGGCCGCCCGTGAGCGACGTGCGGTTCGCCACCGCGTTGAACGGCGCCAGGTTCGGCTTGTCCGTGAAGGCACTCGCCATCGGGGTGGCCGCGCTGTCCTTCTGGTTCATCGGCTGGATCCCGAGGATCTGCTCGATCGTGCGAACCATCGTGATCTGCGAGTAGTACGTGCTGTCCACGGCCCCGTGCTGGGCGTACGGGCTGATGATCTGGATCGGCGCCCGGTGCCCGTCGACGTGGTCCAGCCCGGCCTGGGAGTCGTCCTCGACCACGAAGATCGCGGAGTCCTTCCAGTACTGGCTGTGCGAGATCGTGTCGACGATCTTGCCCACGGCGAGGTCGTTGTCCGCGACCTGGGCGGCGGCGTTCGCGGGACCACCGGTGTGGTCACTGGACAGCCAGAACATGTTCAGGTTCGCGGGACCGTTCTTCTCGAAGTCCTGCTGCCAGATCTGCTCCCGGTACACGTCCGGCACGCTGGTGTCGAACTTCGGGAAGCCGTGCACCGACACGTCGTTGAGCGACGGGATCGGCGACGACGACACGAGCGGGTAGGCGCTGGGCTCACCCGTCGCGGCCATGTTCTTGCTGTCGCAGTACAGGTTCTGCCACGACGCGCCCGACGGCTTGGTCAGGAACTGCTGGAACTCGCCGAAGTCGCGGACGGTGTTGCCCGCGGCCTCCGCGCCCGACCACAGCGTGCCGGAGGCCTGGTGGCCCAGCACGTCGTCCTCGGTGTCGTAGCTGCGCAGGTACTCGCCGGCCGAGGACTCGGTGTACTCCGGGTCGTCGGCCTGCATGAGCCAGTTGTGGCCCTCGGCGGAGTTCGTGCCGATGTCGTACGTGTTGTCGTACAACCCGAACTGCTGCGCCAGCGCGTGCTGGTTCGGCGTCACGTTCTCGCCGAACTGCGCCAGCGCGGCGTCGCCGTTGCCCTGCGGCAGGTCACCGAAGACCTGGTCGTAGGTCCGGTTCTCCTTCACGAGCAGGAACACGTGCTTGATCGGCGACGGGTCGCCGAGGCGCGCGGGCACGGGAACCGGCTTCTTGTTCTTGCCGTTCGACACGAGGACGGACTTGTCCGTCCAGCCGTTTTGCTTGAACACCTTCGGCGTGTACGACTTGATCGTGCGGTCGTCGGGCAGCTGGAAGCGCTGCACGCTGGCCGTCGTGTCGTGCGTGCCGTGCCCGGCGGCCGTGGTCGGGCGCTGGGCGTCGATGCCGCGGGTGTTGGACACGACGATGTCCTTGCCCACCGTGGCGATCGCGGTCGGGAAGTAGTCCGTGGGCAGCAGGCCGATGTAGCTGGCCGGCTCCTTGGGGCTGGAGTACTTGTAGACGGCGATCGCGTTGGCGCGGCCGAGCGTCACCAGCAGGTGGCCGTCCTTGGTGAGCGTGATGCCGTCGGGCTCGTACCCGACCGTGGCCTCGGGCCACGGCTGGGTCGCGATGGTCTGGATGACCTTGTCCTTGCCCGAGTCGATCACGGACACGTTGTTGCTGGACGTGTTCGCGACGAACACCGTGCCGTTGCTGGCGTACACCGCGGTCGGGTGCAGCCCGACGTTGATGGTCCCCACAGCGGCGGCGGGCTTCGCGGTGTTGATCACCGAGACCGTACCCGTGGTGGAGGCACCCGTGAACGGGTCGGCCGGCACCTGGGTGTTGTAGGAGTTGATCGTCGTCTCACCGGGGCGAGGCAGGCGGCCGCCCTCGTTGCTGACGTAGAGCTTCTTGCCCACGAGCACGAGGTCGCGCGGCGCGATGCCGGTGTTCCAGCTCTGCTGGACGGCGCCGGTCGACGCGTTGATGGCGACCACGCGGTTCTGCCCGTTCACCGCGGCGTACGCGACGGCGCCGTCAGGCGAGAACACCGCCTGGGCGACCAGCGCGTGCTTGGGTCCGTCGGCGGGGATCTTGATCGAGACGGGGTTCGCGAGCGAGCCGTCGGCGTTCACCGAGAACTTGGTGTAGCCGTCGGTCTGGGCGAGCCACAGGAACTTGCCGTCGGGGGAGTACGACGGGCCTTCCTGGCCGACGTCGTTGCCGGCGATCTTGAGGTTCACCTTCGCCGAGGTGCCGATCAGCTGCTGGACCTTGTAGCTCTTGAGGTCCACGATCGTCAGCGCGGCGTCGCCGTCGGTGGTCAGCGCGGCGAGGTGCGTGCCGTCCGGGCTGATCGACGACGCCATGATCTTGCCGTCGTTCACGACCAGCCGGTCACCGATCGGGTCGAGATACTGGTCGCTCGAGACGACCAGCCCGTCCTTGGTGTTCTCGCCGACGTGCTGCTTGCCGAACTCCTGCGTCGACGCGGTGCCGATGCCGGAGCCCGTCACGACCAGAGCGAGAGTGGCAGTGCCGGCGGTGGCGAGGCGGATCTTCCGCGCTCTGCCGGCATCGGAAGAGCCGGACGCGGCTCTCCCACCACGCCTGCGGCGGCGTGTTACCTGCATGGGGTCATCCCTTCGGGGTGGAGGACAGCAGTTCGACGCTGGCGTCGAACTGCCACAGCGGGTTGGGTTGGTCCCCGATCGGGGTCCGCACCTGGAAGTAACCGTTCACTTCCTTCGGTCCGTCGCCGTCGGCGACGAACCGCCCGTCTGAGGTGACGTCGAGCTGGTAGATGGCCTGACCAGTCGCTTCGACGTCGGGGAGATGCCACGAGACGACGCACCGCCAGTCGTTGCCGGGGCCTTCCTGGGCGACCAGGCCGCCGCCCTTCTGGCAGGCCGACGTGACGCCGAGCTGCGCTTCGGTGACGGCGGGGCGGTGCAGTTCGTCGGTCTGCAGCCGGTAGAGGTGGGCGAACGTCGTCGAGAGCGACTGCTGCACCTTGTCCTGCGTGACGCCGGAGCCGAGTGACGGCGTGGCCACGGCGATCACCGCGAAGGCGACCACGATCAGCCCGACCAGCGGCAGCGCGCCGGCGGTGATCGTGCGCCGGGCCGAACCGTCGTAGCTCAGGTTGGTGAAGTCGCGGCGCAGGAACAGCAGGTAGGCCAGCGAGGTCGCCACGACCGTCCACACCAGACAGACGAGGATGCTGATCAGCAACGGCCCGGCCTGGGCGGGGCTGGTGAACAGGCCTTCCCACGCGATGAACGTGTAGGTCGGCAGCGCGAGGCGCAGGGCCACGGGCAGGGGCAGCAGCTGCACGACCGCCATCGCGAGCGCGACGACGGCGGGCAGCAGCAGGCCCATCGGCGACCGGCCCAGCGCGACCGACCCCAGCAGCCCGACCGCGGCCAGCGCGAGCGTCGGCGCCAGTGCGCACACCCAGGCGAGCAACACGGTGGCGGCGGCGGAGCCGGGCGAAAGGAGGTGCCCGTCGAGCCCGACCAGCTGCCGGCTGCCGGCGCCGATGACACCGCCGACCGCGCTGGAGATCGCCATCCCGGCCACGAGCACGAAGATCACGGTGAGGCTGGCCAGCGCCTTGGCCACGAAGATCCGCCGGTACGACCGGACCGCCACCAGCAGGTGGCGCCAGGTGCCGAGCCGGTCCTCGGACGCGAACACGTCACCGGCGACCACCGACGTGAGCAGCGGAAGCGCGTAACTGCCGGCGAAGCCGAGCATCACGAGCGAGCCGGCCCAGCCGGTGGCGTTCATCCAGCGGCCGAAGACAGTGTCCACCGGCAGGTCGCTCTGCTGGCTCACGGCGGCGACGAACAGCGCCGGGGCGATCCAGCAGGCGAGCACCAGCAGGCGAACGCGCCACTGGGAGACGAGTTTGACGAGCTCGAAGCGGTAGCCGCGGGCCACGGAGGCGGGGCGGACGGGCGCTGCTTCGGGTTCGGTGAGGGTCGCGGTCATCGGGCGGACTCCTGCTGCCGGGCCCCGGTTTCGGGCGCGGCCTCGGTTTCGGTCAGGGCGAGGAACGCGGCTTCGAGCGGCGAAACCACGGGGGCGAGCTCGCGAATGGCCACGCCGTCGCGGACGAGGCGCACCACGAGCTCGTCGAGGGCGGGGACGAGCGCACGCACGACGAGGACGCCACTGTCCTTTCCGGACTCGTCGCCGAGCCGGATGCCGGAGGTTTCGAGGGCGAGCTTGCGCGCGGCCTCGCGATCGGAGGTCATGAGCCGGTAGTCGAGCTCCTGGCTCTCCGACGAGAGCTTGCCCAGCGGGCCGGTGAAGACGACGCGGCCCGTCGCGATGATCGTGACCTCCGAGCACAGCGCTTCGAGGTCGTCCATGCGGTGGCTGGACAGCACGACGGTGGCGCCTTCGGCCGCGAGGCGCGTGAGGACCCCGTGCACGTGCTTCTTGCCGGAGGGGTCGAGGCCGTTGGCAGGCTCGTCGAGCACGAGCAGCCGCGGGCGGGTGAGCAGTGCGGCGGCGAGGCCGAGCCGCTGGCGCATGCCGAGGGAGAACCCGCGCACGCGGTCGTCGGCGACGTCGGTGAGCCCGACCTGGGCGAGCGCGTCGTCGAGGTCGGCCGCGCGGGTGTCGCCGCCGCGCAGGGCGGCCAGCGCGGCGAGGTTCTTGCGCGCGGTGAGCGAGGGGTAGAGGCCGGGGCCGTCGACGAACCCGGCGACGCCGCCGGGCGCGTCCAGGGTCCGCCCGACGGGCGAGCCGAGGATCTCCAGCCGGCCCTCGTCCGCGACGGCGAGGCCCAGGAACAGTCCCAGCAGCGTGGTTTTGCCCGCGCCGTTCGGCCCGGCCACGCCGTGGATCTGCCCCGGGGCGATGTCGAGATCGATTTCGTCGAGTGCGATCACTTCGCCGAAACTTTTGGTGATTCCCCGAGCCCGGACTGCCGCAGGTGTGTCCATGGTCCCTTTGCTTTCGTCGTGAAACGTGCGTCAGGAACTTAGGGACGGTAAATTAATCTCGAACCGGTGCCGGGTGAACTATCGGGAAACGGGGCTCGGACGAAGCAAGTCGTACTCGTGGATTGTCCGGATTAAATCGTGATCTTGCCTTGAGTTAACCGTCGGCTTGCATTAAGGGAGTCGGAACAGGGCTCGCGCGTTGTCCCTGCCGATCTTGCGGCGGTCGGGCTCGTTCAGGGGTGCGGAGTCGAACCAGCCGGCCGCGTGGTCGACGTTTTCGAACGGCCAGTCGGTGGAGAAGAGGATGCGGTCGGCGCTCAGTTCCGACATCGCGGCGAGCAGGGACTGGGTGCGGAAATTGCCGGAGGTCGTCACGTGGAAGTGCTCGGTGAAGTATTCGGTGATCGGCCGTTTCGCGGGATAGGGGAGCTCGGTGTTGGTCCATTTGTTGTGATGGTCGATCCGCCAAAGGGAGTAAGGAAGCCCTTCGCCGAGATGGCCGAGAATGATCGTGACACCGGGATGGCGATCGAACAACCCCGACGCGGCCAGGCGCAGCGCGTGCACGGCCGTCTGCTGGCCGAACGCCCAGGCCGGCCCGAGCAGCCACTCGTGGCCGGCGTACACGCGGGCGTCCTGCGGCAGCGGGTTGCGCGGGTGCAGGTAGAACGGCACGCCGAGGCGTTCGACCTCGGCCCAGAACGGGTCGTACTCGGGGGTGTCGTAGTAGGTGACGGTGCCGGCGTCGTCGAGCTCGGTGAAGCTGTTCACGAGTGCGCCGACGAATCCGAGGTCCGTGACCGCGCGGCGCAGCTCGGCCGTCGCGAGGTCCGGGTCCTGCAGGGGCAGCGCGGCGAACCCGCGGAACCGGTCGGGCCGCGCGGCGACGTGCTCGGCGAGGGTGTCGTTGGCGCGGCGGGCGAGCTCGGCGGCCTTCACCGCGTCCGGGATCCCTTGCACCGCAGGGGAGTTGAGCGACAGCAGCATCAGCTCGATGCCGTGGGCGTCCATCAGCCGCAGCCGCCGGCCGTCGACGTCGAGCAGGCGGGCGCGCAGGGTGGGCCACAGCGCCGGGGGAGCGTAGGGCTCGGAGTCGCCGAGCGTCTCCTCGGTGGCGAAGTGTTCTTCGAGGGCGATCTTGCCGTCCACAGTGGAAGTCCTTTCCGGATCAGTCCTGGTCGCGCTGGGCGTCTTCGAGCTGGATCTGCCTGACCCGCACAGGGTTGTGCAGCGCGGCGATGTGGACGCCGAAGAACAGGTGCCACACGAGGATCGCGAACGGGAACTTCCAGCCGTGCCCGAACGAGAAGAACCCGAGCCCGGTGCCCGGCCGGTAGATCAGTGGCGCGAGCAGGCCCGCGGCCACGAGCGCGAGGACGGTGCAGAAGGTAAGCGCTTTCAGCAGGTTCCCGGTGTTCGTGGCACGGAAGGGCAGCTTCGGGTACGCGAGCAGCGCGAAGACGAACACGAACGCGATCCCGTTGAAGTAGTGCATGAACTGCCCGGCGAAGTACGAGGCGGCCGTGCCCTCGGGAGTCGCCGGTGCGGCGACGTGCCCGTTGTGCAACGGCCACGGCAGCTCCGGCAGCCCGATGGCGGGCATGAAGTAGCCGGCGGTGGTGGCCATCTGCGTCGCGACGAACGCGGTGACCAGCAAGGCGCCGATGGGGTGGCGCCCCGACCAGCGGAACCACTCGCGGTCCGGGCGCAGATCGGTGAGGCCGCGCGGGCCGGCGCGCTCGGGCCGGGGAGCGACGATGCTCGTGGACACGGGAGTCTCCTTCGGCTCGTTCACTTATGTGCATCGAGTTTACGAAAAGTGGATGATTGTGTCCAGGGGTGAGCGCGAAGGGACCAGGGCCGGCCTGGCTTTCCGGTGGTGTGGCTGAGGGCTCGAGCCGGGGGTCAGCCGGCGGCGGGGCCGCGTCCGCCGAGCTCCACCGACGCGGCGGTGGTCGTGCGCAGCAGTTCCTCGGTGGCGCTCGCGACCTGCTCCGGGCCGGCGTGGCCGACGGGCATCGCGAGCGCGACGGCCAGCGGCAGCGGCGTGGCCTCGGAGAACACGGGCGCGGCGACCGTGGTGACGCCGGGGATCATGGCGTCCGTGGTCACCGCGGCGCCGGAGCGGCGGACGTCGCGGATGATGCGCGTGACCTGGGCCGGCGAAGGGATTTCGGGTGCCGAACCGGGGTCGAAGTCGCCGCGCAGGACGGGGGCGGTGATCGTCTCCGGCAGGTGGGCCAGGAAAACGCGGCCGACCGACGTGGACAGCAGCGGCAGGATCGCCCCGACCCGCACGGTGATCGGCAGCACGTGGGCGCCGTAGTGCCAGCCGACGATGACCGGCCCGTGGTCGCCCCACACGGCGAGGTTCACGGAGTGGCCGGTGCGGTCGCGCAGGCCCGGCAGGTGTTCGGAGACGACCTCGACCTCGTCCATGCGCCGCAGTGCTTCCATGCCGAGGCGGCGCAGCGCGGGGCCGAGGTCGTAGCGCCCGGAGTTCGGCGACTGCGCGACCAGGCCTTCGCGCGACAGGCTGACCAGGTAGCGGTGCACCTTGCTCGGCGCCATCCCGCTCGCCTCGGCGACCTGCTTGAGGCTCATGGGACCCGGGCCCTGCTCGAGGGCGCGCACGACCGTCATCGCGATCTCGACCGACTGGATGCCCTGGCGGTCGTCTTCGGGTTCCCGGGCTGCCACGTGCTGGACTATACGGCCGGTCCGGCGCCGGATCCGGCGGGGTGAGCCGCCTCGGCGAGCCGCGGTCTGCCCTTGCGTACGGCGGTGCTTCCCGCGTGCGCCTCGACAACTCGTCCACTTTCCGTAAACTCGATGCAGATAAGTGAATGACACTGATCGAAAGAGGAGGGCCGCGCGGGCGGCCTCGCGAGGAGGTAGTGGTGAACGAGCGGAATCTGGGTCGCCGGGCGTTGCTGAAGGGTGCCGCGATCACCGGGGCCGCGGCGGCCGTCGCGACGGTGCTGCCGGCAGCGACCGCGAGTGCGGCTTCGCGGGCGTATGGCTCGGGTGTGCGTCAGGTTTCGGGCATCGGCACGGTCATCGACACCTCGCACGCGACGCCCGGCGTTTCGCGGGTGCTGAGCGCGTACTTCCTCGCCAAGACCGGGAAGCAACCCGAACAGACGATGGCGCAGGTCAACCGCGCGCAGATGAACTACCTCGACGCGGTGACCGGGGAGATCTGGCCGTCGTGGCAGTCGCTGCACGATCTCTTCGCGAAGAACATGCCGAAGTGGCCCGCCGACGGGAAGTCCTACGCCACGCGCATCCTCGGCGACGACCGCAGCGCCATCGTCTTCTTCTCGAACACACCGGGCCTCTTCGCGCCCGGCGAGATCCGCGCGACCGGCGTGGTCAACCTGCAGGGCGGCAAGATGGCGCGCTGGGTCGACTACTGGGACGGCCGCCACGTCGGCATCGACTACGTGCGCGGCAAGCGCGAGCCGTTCCCCGCGGACTTCAAGGAGGGGACCGTCGGCGAGACGGCCGCCCCGGTGATGCGCCGCGCCGTCGCCGGTCTCGCGGGCGCACTGGCCACCGGCGCGTCGCCGCAGCAGTTCTTCGCGGAGGACGCGGTGTTCGAGGACGTCACGGCGCACCTGCACCTCGTGGGCCCCGCCGCGATCACGCGCTTCCTGACCTCGGCCCGCGACCTGCTCCCGTACGCCGGCCCGGGCTCGGCCGTGCGCCACACCCTGGGCGGCCCACTCGGCGGCGGCTACGAGTGGACCTCTCGCGGCCCCGTACCCCACGGCGTCACCGCCCTCGAACTCGACGCACGCGGCCTGATCACCCGCGCGACCGCCGTCTGGGACGGCTCCTTCACCGACGACGCAACACTCGCCGCGCTCTCGCAGAAGGCAGTCGAACACTGATGACGGCGGGCGATCCGGACTGGTGCCGGTGAGGTTTCGGTTGTGGGGGAAGCGGGTTCTCGGGCCGCTTCTCCCCGAGATCAGACGTGGGCGGCGGTCCAGGTGTCCGCGGTGCGGTAGTCGGGCGAGCTGGGTCGGGGCTGCTTCTCCGGCGTGGTCAGGCGTGGGCGGTGGTCCAGGTGTCCGCGGTGCGGAGGCCGGGTGAGCTGGCTCGGGGCTGCTTCTCCGGCGTGGTCAGGCGTGGGTGGTGGTTCAGGTGTCCGTGGTGCGGTAGCCGGGCGAGTTGCTCGATGGTCGGGCCGATCCCAACAGCCCCCTCGCGGCGCCGCCATCAGCACCCACCCCGGCACCGGCAGCCAGGCCGGGTTTCCTCGCTCCCGAACCTGTGGCGCTCGACCGAGGATTTCACCGCGACCGAGGACTACCGTGCTCCGGCGCTGCCCGCCCCCCATTTCACCGGACTATTCCGCGCGCGAGATTCAAGAGCGTGAACAACGCCGGCACTTCATGCGCGCGGAAAATTTTCCGCGCATTTCGACCGTGCTCAGCGGTTCCAGAACCAGTCCTTGCCCCGCGCCTGCTTGAGCGCCTGCTTCTTGCGCTCTGGCGTCAGGCGTTCCAGGTAGAGCATGCCGTCCAGGTGGTCGGTCTCGTGCTGCAGGCACTGCGCCAGCACGTCGACGCCTTCGACCTCGATGGGCTCGTTGCGCAGGTCGACACCCCGCACCACCGCGTGCTTGGCCCGCACGGTCGGGAACCACAGCTCCGGCACCGACAGGCAGCCCTCGTCGATCTCGTGCGTCTCCTCCGACAGCGAGACGATCTCGGGGTTGATCACGTAGCCCGTCAGCCCGCCCACGTCGTAACTGAACACCCTCAGCCCGACCCCGATCTGCGGCGCCGCCAACCCCGCACGCCCGTCCGGCTTCACCGAATCCATGAGGTCCGTGACCAGCGCCTCGACCTTCTTGTCGAAAGTCGTCACGGGATCACACACCGTCTTGAGCACCGGGTCCCCGAAGTAGCGCAGAGCGCGCATCGCCATGATCGAACGTCCTTCTTCCCACCGACTATCCCGCTGAAGTCTAATGACCACCGCCCCGCCCCACCCCCACCCGGCACTCACGGCTGGTCAGCCCCTCGGTCCGAGGTCCTTC